>NZ_JBQFML010000001.1:0-1953250 GCF_056531805.1 Ruegeria sp. K5
GCCCGACGTGATGGTCGGCTTTTCGGGGTCAAACGGCACGCCGTTCTTGTTGCAGGTGATATGCGCCCGGCCCAGAGCCTTTTCGGTGGCGTTGCCCTTGACGCCCTTGGGCCGCAGATCGACCAGCACCACATGGGTGTCGGTGCCGTGGGTCACCGTGTCCAGACCGCCCTTGATCAGCTGGTCCGACAGCGCCTGCGCGTTGGTCACGACCTGCTGGATGTAGCTTTTGAACTCGGGCCGCAGCGCCTCGCCAAAGGCCACGGCCTTGGCCGCGATCACATGCATCAGCGGGCCGCCCTGAATGCCGGGGAAAATCGCCGAGTTCACTTTCTTAGCGATATCTTCATCATTGGTCAGGATCATACCCCCACGCGGACCACGCAGGGTTTTGTGAGTCGTCGTGGTCGCCACATGCGCATGCGGGAAAGGAGAGGGGTGTTCGCCCGCTGCCACCAGACCGGCAAAGTGCGCCATGTCCACGTGCAGATACGCGCCGACCATGTCGGCGATTTCCCGCATGCGGGCAAAGTCGATCTGACGCGGGATGGCCGAGCCTCCGGCGATGATCAGCTTGGGCTGGTGTTCCTTCGCCAGCGCCTCGACCTGATCATAGTCCAGCATGTTGTCTTCTTTGCGGACGCCATATTGCACCGCGTTGAACCACTTGCCCGACTGGTTCGGGCGGGCGCCGTGGGTCAGGTGACCACCGGCATCCAGGCTCATGCCCAGAATGGTGTCGCCGGGCTGGATCAGGGCCTGAAACACGCCCTGGTTGGCCTGAGAGCCAGAGTTCGGCTGCACATTGGCAAAGCCGCAGCCAAACAGTTCCTTGGCGCGGTCAATGGCCAGATTCTCGGCGATATCGACGAACTGGCAGCCGCCATAATAGCGGCGACCGGGATAGCCCTCGGCGTATTTGTTGGTCATCACCGAGCCCTGCGCCTCCATCACGGCGGCAGAGACGATGTTCTCGGACGCGATCAGCTCGATCTCATCGCGCTGGCGGCCCAGCTCGGATGTGATCGAGCCGAAAAGTTCCGGGTCGCGGTCGGACAGGGATTGGGTGAAAAAGCCCGTATCACGAAGGTTGGCGTTCATTTGCGCTCCATAGACTGGGGTAAAAACTTGCGGATTTCCTATCGGAAACCCACCATCGGCAAAAGGCATAAAGCGACGATTTGGCCCGCTGCGGCGTCAAGTCTGGCCTATTGAGGAAAGGTATGTTTGTTTCGGAACCAAATGTGTAGCACCGGAAACCAGACCCAATGAAAAAAAGAATCGCCTTCCTCGCCAGTGAGGCCGAGATGGCGCAGGACGCCCGCGATCGCCTGATTGAACAATATGGCAATGCCGCCCCGCGCGACGCCGAGGTTGTGGTTGCCCTGGGCGGTGACGGTTTCATGTTGCGCACATTGAAGAACATGCAGCATCTCGACGCGCCGGTATACGGTATGAATCGTGGCACAATCGGGTTCCTGATGAACAATTTCCACGAAGAGGACCTGATGGCCCGTCTTGCCGATGCGCAGGAAGAGGTCATCAACCCGCTGGCCATGCGGGCCATGGACCAATCGGGAAAGCTGCACGAGGCATTGGCGATCAACGAGGTCTCACTGCTGCGCGCAGGCCCGCAAGCCGCACGGTTGAAAATCAGCGTCGATGGGCGCGAGCGGATGGCGGAACTGGTCTGCGACGGTGCGCTTCTGTCCACGCCTGCCGGTTCGACGGCGTATAACTACTCGGCCCATGGTCCGATTCTGCCAATCGGGGCGGACGTCCTTGCCTTGACCGCAATTGCCGCATTCCGGCCGCGCCGCTGGCGGGGGGCTTTGCTGCCGAAGATTGCCAAGGTTCGATTCGACGTTCTGGACGCAGACAAACGCCCCGTCATGGCCGACGCTGATTCCATTTCAATCCCGGATATCGACTGGGTTGAGATTCGGTCAGAGCCTGCAATCACCCATCGCATCCTGTTTGACCCGGGCCATGGTCTGGAAGAGCGCTTAATCTCTGAGCAATTCACCTAAACTGCGATTTTTTTAGATTTATTTTCTCTTGTGTGAAGAAGTTCACACGGCATTCGTTACGGATTGGCTAATCTGACCGTGCTCGGAGATCACGCTATGGTGGGAGTGAGTGGCCACCTGTACGGCGTTTTCGAATGGTTGCGTAAATTTCGCGCTGGCGAGGGTGGGTGGTGCTACGCTCGTCATCAGAAATCCGGGCATATTTAAGCAGCTGGACCCCGGGCCCAATAACCCGGGGTCTATTTTGTTTGGGGCGGTTACCCGTCTGAAAGCCTGTCCCATAGTGGCAGACACATCTGCCCGACACGTTCTTCGATGGCGGCGGCAGCGTCCACGGCCAGATCTTCGCGCCAGCGCCGCGCGGCAATCTGGACATTGATGGGCTGCGGACCTTTCGGCAACTGAGCCAGACGGGCAGGGACGCAGGCGGCGGGCAGGCCCAGAAAGTTCATCGCGTAGGAATAAACGGCGCAGCCCAGAACCTCATGCACGCCTTCGGCCCCTTCGGTGTCGCGGTCCGGCTTGAAGAAGGGTTGCGGCAGGAAGGGCGACAGGACCAGCGGGTAATCCTGTAGAAACAGCGACCATTCGCGCGCATAATGGCTGCGTTTGGCCAGCATCCTAAGCAACTCGGTTTCGACGATAGGCGGGAATTCCTGAAAATAGACGTCGAAGATGTCCTGAATGGTCTGAGAGCCCGCAGCCTCGACATCCGACTTCATCAGCGTCAGCACTTCGCCCATCAACGAGCGATAGCCGATCCGCCCGCATTCAAAGACATCGGGCGGATCGATTTCTTCCACCAGATACCCGGCATCCGCCAGCGCATCGCGCGCGGTGTCCAGCGCCTTTTCGACCTCGGGGAGAAGGGCGTAGCCAAAGGTGTTTTTGGTAAAGGCAACTTTGATCGGCCCTTCCAGATCGTCCCCGCGCCAAGGCATCGGCACGTGGAAAGGGTCCCGTGCGTCGGGCGCGATCAGGCTGGGCATCGACAGGTGCAGATCCGCAGCGGACCGGGTCAACAGCCCTTGCACCGACATGGATTGGGCCAGCGATCCGCGCTCGGCCTTTTGGCTGGGGTTCCAGGCGGGCACGCGACCCAGGCCGGGCTTGACCGTAACCGCGCCATTGGCGGCGGCGGGAAACCTGAGGCTGCCACCGATGTCATTGCCGTGAGCCAGCGCGCCGATACCCGCCATCACGGCAGCACCGGCCCCACCAGACGATCCCCCGGGCGAGATATGCTGACCCCAGGGGTTATGGGTGCGCCCGTATAGCGGGTTGTCCGTATCGGCGCGGAAGGAAAACTCTGGCGTGTTCGTGCGGCCGATCACAATGGCCCCGGCCTTTTGCAGGTTCGACACAACCGGGGCGTCATCCGGCGCGATCACGTCTTTCAACGCGACCACGCCGTTTGTGGTGGCGTGGCCCTTTTGATCGACATTCACTTTGATCGTGACCGGGACGCCGAACAACGGGCCGGGATCTTCGCCCTTTGCACGCGCCTGATCCAGATCTCGGGCACGGTCAAGCGCCTGATCGCTCAGGTCTTCGACCACTGCATTGAGGCTGGGATTGACCGCATGCATCCGATCAATCGCGGCTTGTGTTGCGGTTTTGGCGCTCAAGTCGCCGCTGCGGATCAGCTGTGTCAACTCGGTGGCGCTGAGACGCCAGATATCGCTTTGTGTCATGGGCCCTCACTGTCTGATCGTGACAGTAGGGGGCCTGTATCCGGTTGCAAGGGGGGCGGTGCAGGCCGCCCCGGACTTATTGCGCGTATCCGATGGTTTGCAGGGCCGCTTTGATCTCGTCCAGAATGGCCGGATCATCAATGGTTGCAGGCATCTTGTAGTCCTGCCCGTCGGCAATCGACACCATGGTGCCGCGCAGGATCTTGCCCGAGCGGGTTTTGGGCAAACGATCCACCACGACAGCCAGCTTGAAGGCCGCGACCGGCCCGATCTTGTCGCGGACCATCTTGACGACCTCCTGAACCACGTCGCCATGATCGCGTGCGGCACCCGCGTTCAGACACAGGAAGCCGACCGGCATCTGGCCTTTCAGCTGATCCGAGACGCCAATCACTGCGCATTCTGCGACGTCGGGATGGGCGGCCAGTACCTCCTCCATCCCGCCGGTCGACAAGCGGTGGCCCGCCACGTTGATCACATCGTCGGTGCGCGCCATGATATAGAGGTATCCATCCTCGTCGATCATGCCTGCGTCGCCGGTTTCGTAGTATCCGGGGAAGTGTTCCAGATAGGATTTCCGGAAACGGTCCTCGGCATTCCACAGCGTTGGCAACGTGCCGGGGGGGAGGGGGAGTTTCACGGCAATCGCGCCCAACTCACCCGGTTTCATCGGGTGGCCGCCCTCGTCCAGGATTTGCACATCATAGCCGGGCATCGGTTTGGCGGGCGAGCCAAGTTTGGTCGGCAATTCCTCGATCCCCAATGGGTTGCCAGCAATGGTCCATCCGGTTTCGGTCTGCCACCAGTGGTCGATCACCGGAACCTTCAGCGCGTCCTGGGCCCAGATGATCGTATCGGGGTCAGCGCGTTCGCCCGCCAGATACAGCGCGCGCAAGCCGGACAGGTCATATTTGGCCAGCATCTCGCCTTTGGGGTCCTCGCGCTTGACGGCGCGGATGGCGGTGGGGGCGGTGAAAAAGCTACGGACATTGTGTTCCGAGATCACCCGCCAGAAGGTGCCCGCGTCGGGGGTGCCGACAGGTTTGCCTTCGAACACGATGGTGGTGTTGCCGTGGATCAGCGGGGCATAGCAGATGTAGGAATGCCCCACGACCCAGCCCACATCCGAGGCCGCCCAGAACACATCGCCCGGATCGACATTGTAGATGTTCTTCATCGACCAGTTCAGCGCAACCAGATGCCCGGCGGTTGGTCGCACAACCCCTTTCGGCGCACCCGTGGTACCCGAGGTATAGAGGATATAGGCCGGATCATTGCCCGCAACCGGCACGCATTCCGCCGGTTCAACGCCGTATTGGAAGCCGTGCCAATTGAAGTCGCGTCCTTCAATCAGTTGCGCAACCTCTTGTTCACGCTGGAAAATCACGCAGAACTCGGGCTTGTGCTTTGCCATGTCGATGGCGCCGTCCAGCAGGGGTTTGTAGTGCACCACGCGGCCCGGCTCCATCCCGCATGAGGCGGCGATGATCGCCTTGGGCTGTGCGTCATCGATGCGGACGGCCAGTTCGTTGCTGGCAAAACCGCCGAACACCACCGAATGCACGGCACCCAGTCGGGCGCAGGCCAGCATCGCCTCAAGCGCTTCGGGGATCATCGGCATATAGATGATGACCCGGTCGCCCTTTTCGATGCCCTTGGCCCGCAACGCCCCGGCCAGGGTGGCGACGCGGTTGCGCAGCTCGACATATGAGATCTCGCGCTTGGTATGGGTGATCGGGCTGTCATAGATAATGGCGGTCTGCTCGCCGCGCCCGTTTTCGACGTGGCGGTCGACGGCGTTCCAGCAGGTATTGACCTGCGCGTCACTGAACCATTCATAAAGCGGGGCGTTATCGTCAAACAGCGCTTTGCTCGGAGGTTTGTCCCAATCGATCCCTTTTGCAGCGTCCATCCAGAACGCCTCGGGGTCGTTTTTCCAGCTATCGTAAACGTCCTGATATGCCATTTTGTCTTCCTCCCAAAGCACTGAGCACGTTGTTAGGTATCCGCCGCGTATCAAACAAGCGGCGCTTGTGACGCCGCGTCAGTTTATCGCAAAATCTTTGCAGTTCGGTTCGGAATGATCTGCAAATTATTGCAAACCCGTTTGGTTTTTTGGGCTTAGTTGAATAACCTTGCGGAAATTGCAAATTTGTTAACTTTTCTGTGCAAAGGCGACGACTCGCCGAACGCCAAAGCAGGCGTTCGGCTTCATAATCGCGCATCGCATCAGCCGTAATGTGCGACTGGGGTGCCGGCGATGGCCGCCATGTTCAGCAACCCGCGCGCTGTGATCGACGGTGTCACGATATGGGCTTTGTTTCCCATACCCATCAGAATCGGACCAACCTCGATCCCGTCGGCTTTCATCTTCAGAATGTTCCGCACTCCGCTTGCCGCATCGGCATGGGCAAAGACCAACACATTTGCCGCCCCTTCCAAACGCGAGGCCGGGAAGATCCGGGCCCTGAGCTCCGGGTCCAGCGCGGCATCAAGGTTCATCTCGCCTTCGTAGATGAAATCTCTTGGTCGCTGATCGAGTATTTCGATGGCAGCACGCAGGCGTTTGCCCGAGCCTTCGGCCTGATTGCCGAACTGAGATTGCGAACAGAAGGCGATTTTGGGCTCCAGCCCGAAACGCCGCACATGGCGGGCCGCGCCTATGGTGGATTCGGCCAGTTCCTCGGGCGTTGGCAATTGCCGGACATGGGTGTCGGCAATGAACAGGGGGCCGTCTTCCAGAATCATCAGCGACAGCGCGCCATGCGGACGCAGGTCGCCCTTGTTCAGCACCTGCTCGACATAGTTCAGGTGCCAGCGATATTCGCCGAACGTGCCGCAGATCATGCTGTCCGCTTCCCCCCGGTGCACCATGATCGCCCCAATGGCGGTTGTATTGGTGCGCATGATGGCCTTGGCCAGATCCGGCGTCACGCCCCGGCGTTGCATGATCTTGTGGTACGAGCTCCAATAGTCGTAATAGCGCGGGTCGTTCTCCGGGTTCACGATCTGACAGTCCTTGCCGGGGCGGATGGTCAGGCCCAGCCGGTCGCAGCGGGCATCGATCACCTCGGGCCGTCCGATCAGGATCGGTGTTTCGGTGGTTTCTTCCAGAACGGCCTGCGCGGCACGCAGGACCCGTTCATCCTCGCCTTCGGCAAACACGATCCGGCGCGAGGCTGCAGCGGCGGCTTCGAACACAGGCCGCATCAGCAGGGCGGATTTGAAGACGGTCTGGTTCAGCTTTTCCCTGTAGGCATCCAGATCCTTGATCGGACGTTTGGCAACGCCGCTGTCCATCGCTGCGCGCGCCACAGCCGAGGACACAACGCCCACCAGACGCGGATCAAAGGGTTTGGGGATCAGATAGTCCGGGCCGAAATTCAGCTGCTCGCCCTTATAAGCAGCGGCAGCCTCGGCGCTGGTGGTGGCGCGGGCCATTTCGGCGATACCATCGACGCAGGCGATTTGCATCTCGTCATTGATCTCGGTCGCGCCAACGTCCAGCGCGCCGCGGAAGATGAACGGAAAGCACAGGACGTTGTTCACCTGATTGGGAAAATCGCTGCGCCCTGTGGCGATGATCGCATCCGGCGCGACCTCGCGCGCGGCTTGGGGCAGAATTTCCGGGGTCGGGTTGGCCAACGCGAAGATGATCGGCTGATCGGCCATTCGGCTGACCATTTCGGGCTTCAGAACGTTCGGGCCGCTGAGACCCAGAAACAGATCGGCCCCATCGATCACGTCGTCCAGCGTGCGCAGGTCGGATTTCTGCGCGAACTGATCCTTGTGCGGGTTCATATCCTCTTCGCGGCCCTCATAGACCAGCCCGTGAATGTCGCACAGCCAGATGTTTTCGCGCTTCACGCCAAGCTTGACCAACATGCTCAGACACGCGATGCCCGCCGCGCCACCGCCGGTCGAGACGATCTTGATGTCCTCGAAGGACTTGCCGGCGACGTGCAGCGCGTTTTTGGCGGCTGCTCCGACCACAATGGCCGTGCCATGCTGGTCGTCGTGAAAGACGGGGATGTTCATGCGCTCGCGGCACAGCTTTTCGACGACAAAGCAATCCGGGGCCTTGATGTCTTCCAGATTGATTGCGCCGAACGTGGGTTCAAGCGCGCAGACGATATCGGCCAGCTTTTCCGGGTCGGGCTGATCGACTTCGATGTCGAAACAGTCGATTCCGGCGAATTTCTTGAACAGGACCGCCTTGCCCTCCATCACCGGCTTCGAGGCCAGCGCGCCGATATTGCCCAACCCCAGAACAGCCGTTCCGTTCGACACCACAGCCACCAGATTCCCGCGCGAGGTATAAAGCTCCGCGTTCGACGCATCGGCCTTGATCTCAAGGCTCGCCTCGGCCACGCCGGGCGAATAGGCGCGGGCCAGATCGCGACCATTGGCCATTGGCTTTGTGGCCTTGATCTCAAGCTTTCCGGGTTTTGGATGGGCGTGATAGTCAAGCGCGGCTTGTCTTTGGCTGCGTGAGTCAGACATCAGCGATACGGCTCCCTTCTGGTATCTAACCGTGTGGTAACCGAGTTTTTGCGGCTTGGCTACGTTGCGTCACCTATCACAGCTTGATGTCTCTTAATCCGGGCTTGGTTGATTTCCGTTGTAAAATATTTACATTCGGCCAAATCCACTCACTCAAACTGCCGAACCAGCAGAACCAAGATAGGCATGACTTTCAGCACTGAAACCAAAGCAGAGCGTTTGACTCTGCCCGTTCGATTTGCACCCGCAACCGGCGTTGCGGTGACCCATTGTGTCATGTTGGCGACGCTGCTGTTTTGCGTGGTTGGGATACTGTGGCCAACCTGGGCGATCACGCATGTTAATGAAGGCGGGATTGTCGAGATTGCATCGGCTGTGATGCTGTTCGGCGCGGCTGTGGCGGCGTTGGTAACTTTGAAGGGGTTGCCGCGAGTGTATATTTCGCTGGGCTGTTTCCTTCTGGCAGAGCGAGAGATCGACACCGAGATCTTCGCCGCAGACAGCTCGCTTGCGGCTGTATTCAACGCGATTGACAACATGCTCGATCCCACTTGGGTGCGGGTGGTTCTGGGTCTGGTCTTGCTGTTCGGAGTGGTCTGGCACGGGATCCCAACGATCTGGAAAGCCCGCAAGGCCCGTGCGCCATTCCTTACCGTTTTTGCTTTGGCAGTGTTGGCTGTCGTCGTGGCGCAAGTTGTGGATCAGGTCGCACGGCCCAAATATACGGACTTTTCCCAACTGACGCTGATGCGGCTTTTTGTTGTGGAAGAAACGCTCGAGCTATTGTTTTCGATTGGCATTTTCGCTTCGGTTCTGATCGGATGGCGTAAACACCAACAGCACGAGACACTGCCCGATGCGCCCTTTGCGTTCGAACCAGACGATAGCCGAGTTCCGCTTACCAACGAATGAGCTAAGGGACGACATCCCATTTTACACCAAGGTTCTGGGGATGCGGATGGATATGATCTATCCCGCAGACGATCCGCGGACTGCCGTGTTCTCAGGTCATGGGTTGCGTCTGCGCATCGAAAAAGATGCGCCTGAAGGTGCCGGAACGCTTCGCATCCTGACCGAAGACCCCGATGCATTTGCCGGCGGCGAAAGGGTTTTGATCGCGCCAAACGGAACCCGAATCGAGATTGAAGACCGCGACCCGCCGCTGGTCATGCCCGAAACGGTCCATTCCTTTGTCGTCCGTCGCCTTAAAGATCAGGCCCCTTGGATCATCGGGCGAGCCGGGATGCACTATCGCGACCTCGTTCCGGATCGTTTGGGCGGCTCGATCATCGCCAGCCATATCCGCATCCCCGATGGCGGGCCGGTGCCGGATATGGTGCATTTCCACAAGGTGGGTTTTCAGCTGATCTTCTGCATCCATGGCTGGGTCGATGTTGTCTACGAAGATCAGGGTGACAAGATGCGCCTGACCGCCGGGGATTGCTTTATCCAGCCCCCGGAAATCCGCCACCGTGTGCTGGAAGCCTCGGACAACGTGCAGGTGATCGAGATCGGCGTTCCGGCCGAGCATGTCACCGAGATTGATCATGAGATGGAGTTGCCGACGCCTCATTTGCGTCCGGACCGGGAATGGCAGGGCCAACGCTTTGTCTACAATCAGGCCAAGGATGCCGAGTGGATACCCTTCCGGCTGCCGGGCTATGTTTGCCGCGACACGACGATTGCCGAAAACACCAAAGGCGTGGCCGGGGTACAGGTCATCCGCCGTGGGCAGGGGGACCCGGTTTGGGCCAGCCATGATACCGACATTCACTTTACCTTCGTCATGACCGGAGAGGTTACGTTGGAAGGCGAAGGGCGCGAGCCATACCGGCTGGAACAGGGGGATGCCTTTGTTATTCCGCCGGGAATGCGCACGCGGCTGGCGGACCCGTCCGAGGATATCGAATTGCTGGAAGTGACATTACCGGGAACCTTCAACACAATGCTGGAATAGGCGAAAAACACATGCTGGGGGCTTCAACTTCCCCGGCGCTTGCTATTAGGGTACGTTTTTCTGACCAACTGATCAAAAATTGGGGAATCGCCATGTCGCTCAAAGATGCTGCCCTGAAGGTTCGCGAAAACGCCCATGCGCCTTATTCGAACTTCAAGGTGGGCGCGGCGATCCTGTCGGGGTCCGGTACGCTTTACGTCGGCTGCAACGTCGAAAACGTGGCTTATCCCGAAGGCACCTGTGCCGAAGCAGGGGCGATAGCCGCCATGGTTGCCGCAGGTGAGACCGAACTGGCCGAGGTCTACGTCGTGGCCCAAAGCCCGCAACCGGTGCCGCCCTGCGGGGGGTGCCGCCAGAAACTGGCCGAGTTTGGCGCGCGCGACGTGAAGGTCACGCTGGCGACGACCGGGGGGATGGAACTGGAAACCACCATTGGTGATCTTCTGCCGGGCGCGTTCGACGCGTCCCATATGCAGGACGCCTGAGCCAATGGATGCCCGCTCGATCATCGCAAAACTGCGCCGGCATGAGGTGCCGACCGGCGAAGAATTGACATGGTTCGCGCAAGGTCTGGCCGATGGCGGGGTCAGCGACGCGCAGGCCGGGGCCTTTGCGATGGCGGTTTGCATGGGCGGGCTGGGCGCGCAGGGACGTGCCGACCTGACCCTAGCCATGCGCGACAGCGGCGATGTCCTGAGTTGGGATGTGGATGGGCCGGTGATCGACAAACACTCGACTGGCGGGGTGGGGGATTGCGTCAGCCTGATACTGGCCCCGGCGCTGGCGGAATGCGGGGCCTATGTTCCGATGATTTCCGGGCGGGGCCTTGGTCATACAGGTGGCACGCTGGACAAGCTTGAAGCAATTCCCGGTGTCACCACGCAGATCGGGCAGGACCGCCTGGCCCAGATACTAAGCGAAACCGGGGCCGCGATTGTTGGCGCAACCGGTCAGATCGCACCGGCCGACAAGCGGCTGTATGCGATCCGGGATGTCACGGCGACGGTCGAAAGCCTCGATCTGATCACCGCGTCAATCCTGTCCAAGAAACTGGCGGCCAGCCCCGAGGCATTGGTGCTCGATGTCAAAGTCGGCAGCGGCGCGTTCATGAAAACGCTGGACGAGGCGCGCAAGCTGGCACAGGCCCTGACCGAGACCGCGAATGCGGCTGGGTGCCGGACTTCGGCCGTGATCACCGATATGCATCAACCCTTGGCCCCGGCGCTGGGCAATGCGCTGGAAGTGGCCGAGGTGATGAATGTTCTGACAAATGCGCATTACGCGCCGCTGGCCGAAATTTCGGCCGAGTTGGGTGGCGTATTGCTGGCCGATGCGGGCATGGTCGCCACGGCTGATGAGGGGCGCGACAAGATCACCGACGTCATCCGCGACGGGCGGGCAGCTGAGCGGTTTGGCCGCATGATGGCCGCTGTCGGCGGGCCGCTGCAGTTCGTCGAAAACTGGTCACGCTTCCTGCCCGAAGCCAGCGTGATCCTCGAGGTTCAAGCCCCGCGCGGTGGGTATATCAACGCGATAAATGGCGAGGCATTGGGCCTTGCCGTGGTTGCCTTGGGCGGTGGTCGGCAGGTCGAAAGTGACGTGATCGACCCGGCGGTCGGTATGTCCGGCATTGTCCGGCTGGGCGACAAAGTCGACAAAGGCGCGCCCTTGGCCGTGGTGTATGCAGCGCGTGAAGACGCCGCGCGGCAGGCCGCAGAAACGATCCTGCAAGCCATCTCGATCGGCGATGATGCACCGATGACCCCGACGCTGGTTCATGAAAGGATCACCGCATGAGCCGGGCTTTTCTGGTCGTCATGGACTCGGTCGGCATCGGCGGCGCGCCGGATGCGGGCCAGTATTTCAATGGCGACGTGCCGGACACTGGGGCCAACACGGTCGCACATATCGCGCAGGCCTGTGCCGAGGGTCGCGCCGAGGACGGGCGCTCTGGCCCGCTAGACCTGCCCAATCTGGACGCGTTGGGCCTTGGTGCTGCGGCGCGTCTGGCGTCGGGGGAGGATACGCCGGGGCTTGATGCTGATCCTTCGGGCCTCTGGGGATGCGCGCGCGAACGTTCGCCGGGCAAGGACACGCCCTCGGGCCATTGGGAACTGGCCGGGCTGCCCGTACCGTGGGATTGGCACTATTTCCCCGACACCACCCCGGCCTTTCCCGCTGATCTGAGCCGCGCCGCAGCCGAGGCGGCGGGCGCCGATGGCATTTTGGGCGACTGCCACGCCTCGGGTACCGCGATCATCGCGGAACTGGGGGCCGAACATATGCGCACCGGCTGGCCGATTTGCTACACCTCTGCCGACAGCGTGTTCCAGATCGCCGCGCATGAAGGCAGCTTTGGCCTCGACCGTCTGCTTGAGATGTGCCGGACGCTCGCGCCGCGTTTGCACCAGATGAAAGTGGGTCGGGTGATTGCACGGCCCTTTGTCGGATCGCCTGAGGACGGTTTCACCCGCACCACTAACCGGAAGGATTTCGCGATCCTGCCGCCTGCTCCGGTGCTGACCAATTGGGTGCAGGATGCCGGGCGCAAGGTGCATGCGGTAGGCAAGATCGGCGACATCTTTTCGATGCAAGGGATCGACACGCTGCGCAAAGGTTCGGACGCCGAGTTGATGAGGCACCTGTCCGATCTGGTGGACCACGCCGAAGAGGGCAGCCTGACCTTCGCCAATTTCGTCGAATTCGACAGCCTCTATGGTCACCGCCGCGACATTAGCGGCTATGCGCGGGCTCTGGAATGGTTCGACCGGGAAATCGGCGTGATCCTGCAAAAGCTGCGCCCGGACGACCTGCTGCTGCTGACCGCCGATCACGGCAACGATCCCAGCTGGACCGGAACCGACCACACGCGCGAACAGGTGCCTGTTATGGTCGCTGGAAAAGGCAGCGGCCAGATCGGGCAAATCGCATTCGCCGACGTCGCCACCAGCATTGCCCATCACCTGAACGTACCGGCGCAAGGGCCGGGGAGAAGCTTTCTATGACCGTTGCGGATCTGCCCAAAATCGAATTGCACCTGCACCACGAAGGCGCGGCCCCGCCCGCCTTTATCCGCCAACTCGCCCATGAAAAGCGCGTTGACCTGAGCGGGATTTTCAAACCTGACGGCAGCTATTACTTTCGTGATTTCGCCCATTTCCTCAGCGTGTATGAGGCCGCTTGTGAGGTTCTCAAAACGCCCGAGGATTTCCGCCGTCTGACGCTGGCGATACTTGAAGAAAGCGCCGCAAATGGTATTGTTTATTCAGAAACCTTTCTCAGCCCGGATTTCTGCGGCGGCGGGGATCTTCATGCCTGGCGTGACTATCTGACGGCCATTCAGGACGCCGCTGACGAGGCTGAGCGCAAGTTTGGCATCACCCTGCGCGGCGTCGTCACCTGTGTCCGTCATTTCGGACCAGAACAGGCCAAACGCAGCGCCCATTGCGCGGCGGAAACCGCAGGCGACTGGATCACCGGGTTTGGCATGGGCGGCAACGAATCCGTGGGCACCCAGGGGGATTTCAAATGGGCCTTCGACTGCGCCCGCGAGGCGGGTTTGCGTCTCACCACCCATGCGGGCGAGTTTGGCGGCCCGGAAAGTGTCCGCAATGCGATCCGCGACCTTGGTGTGGAACGCGTCGGCCACGGGGTGCGCGCGATTGAAGATCCTGACCTTGTGCACGAAATTACCGACCGTGGTATCACGCTAGAGGTCTGTCCGGGATCAAACGTGGTCCTTGGCCTGTTTCCCGATTTCGCAGACCACCCGATTGCAAGGCTGCGCGATGCAGGCGTCAACGTAACCGTTTCCACCGACGATCCGCCCTTTTTTCATACCACCATGCGGCGCGAATATGAGATGCTGCACGCAGCCTTCGGCTGGGACGCCGAAGACTTTGCTGCGCTGAATGAAACAGCCCTGAACGCGGCTTTTTGTGACGAAGACACCCGCGCGCGGGTCAAGAAAAGACTGGAGAACTCATGAGCGATCACCTGACCGTCGTCGACCACCCGCTGGTGCAACACAAGCTGACGCTCATGCGGGGCAAGGGCACCTCGACCGCCGTGTTCCGGCAGTTGCTGCGCGAGATCACGCTGCTGTTGGCTTATGAGATCACGCGGGAAATGCCGCTGACGACGCGGCATATCGAAACCCCGATGGAGGAGATGGACGCCCCCATTCTGGCCGGCAAGAAGCTGGCGCTAGTCTCGATCCTGCGGGCGGGCAACGGGATGCTGGATGGGGTTCTGGAATTGATCCCCTCGGCACGGGTGGGATTTGTCGGCCTATATCGCGATGAAGAAACGCTGAAACCCGTTCAGTACTACTTCAAGGCCCCCGAGGGGCTGAAAGACCGTCTGGTCATCGCCGTGGACCCGATGCTGGCCACCGGCAACAGCTCTGCCGCCGCGATTGATCTGCTGAAAGAGCAGGGCGCGACCGATATTCGCTTTCTCTGCCTGCTGGCCGCACCCGAAGGTGTCGAACGCATGAAAGAGGCGCATCCAGATGTGCATATCGTCACCGCCGCGCTGGATCGCGAGTTGAACTCGAAAGGCTATATCATGCCCGGTCTCGGTGATGCCGGGGACCGGATGTTCGGCACCAAGTAAGGCGGATCACTCGCCGCAGATATTCTGTAGCCGGACCCAATCGCGGTCCGGCAACACCTGTTCCAACGTGCGCCCGGCCATCGGGTCGGCCTCGATCAGGCCCAGCACGGTTTCCCCGGTGATGTCACGTGCATAGGCATAAGGGGTCGAGGGCAGGGCGGCCTGCGCGAACATCGCCAGCAACGCCTCATCCGTGACCGAGGGGCGGGGTTCGGACAAGACCTGTTCGGTATAGCTGTCGACGATCTGAGGCGTCAGCCCTCCGGTTGTCAGCAATCGAAACGCCGAGGACGCGCCCGTCCGGTCCAGCAAATCATCCAGCGGGTCCTGCTGTTCGGACCGCGCCCGTTCTGCAATAACATATCCGGCGGCGACGGCTGGATCCTCATGATCCTCGACCAATGACCGGCTGAGTAGCACGGTACCGCCCGGCAGGCTGAGGCTGTCCTGCACCCCTGCAGGCAGGATGATGATCTGCCGCACGCCGGTCCGTTTCGCCAACCGATCCAATGACGCCTGCGCATCGCGTGAGGTACAGGCACGCCCCGACACACGCTCGATCCGTTTCAGAATCGCGCCGCCGATTTCCTGCCGCTTCACCTCGGGCACGACGGACACCACATGGCTTTGCAGCGCTCCGGGCAGCCACAACAGCATGACCGCCAGAACAGCGGCAACAACGCCCCCAACGCTGAGCCACCGCAGACGCCCGGGATGCGGACGTGCCTTGTCGATGGCGCGTTGCAGCCGGTCGATGGCTTCTAGCATGGTCTTTTCGCTTTCGGCCAGCTCCAGCGTCTCATCCGGGTCGCCATCGGGGTTGAAGATCGCCGGGAAGACGCCCGGATTTTGCCGTTCCAGCGCCGCCAGTGACCAATGCGTCAACGCCCGGTCATTGAAATCCGAGATGGTGAGCGTGGCCTCACCAATCGAGACGACAACCTCGCGCCGTTGTTCATCGGGCGAGGGGCGCCACAGACCGGTGGCTTCGATCCGCTGGTACTGTTTCAGGGCGGTCATCTGGATGGGTTCTGCTCGTATTTCTTTTGCCGCAGCTTAGCACGCCCAAATCGCGTGGCGCAAACTTGTTGCGTCGGGATTGGCAATTGTGCTGGATGGCGGGACGCAGAACAGGAACAATGGCAGATGCAGGCAGCTAAACCGACCTCACCGATTTTGGCCGCGGCCCTGATGGTCAGTTCCATGGCCATCATCGGGGTTGTGGACAATGTCGTGATTCTGCTGGCCGAGACAATAGGGCTGTGGCAATTCCACCTGAGTCGGGCCGCTTTGATGTTGCCCTTGATCGCAGGGCTGTCGCTGCTGGGCTTTGGCACGCTGCGCCCCAAACGGTTAGGGCCTGTCGTGGTGCGCAGCCTGCTGATCACCACGGCCATGCTGTTCTATTTCGCCTCGCTGGCTTTGATGCCGATTGCGCAGGCGCTGGCCGGGCTGTTTACCTCACCGATCTTTGTGCTTCTGATCTCGGCACTGGGGCTGAAACAACCTATCGGTCCGTGGCGTATCGGGGCAGTGATGATCGGGTTCATCGGCATCCTGTGCGTTTTGCAACCCAACCCAACCGATTTCGACGCCCGAACCCTGTTGCCGGTGGCGGGCGGGTTTTTCTATGCGCTCAGCGCCATTGTCACCCGCAGTCATTGCTCGGACGAAAGCACGGTGGCTCTGCTGGCGAATATGGTGATGACCCTGGGACTGGCAGGCGCAATCGGGTTGGCCTTTTTCACCGCCTTTCCGGTGGATACGCCCGAGGGGCCGGATGGGTTTGTGACCCGAGGGCTGGTCTGGGACTTCCAACCGGCCATCCCGTGGATCGTCGTGCAAGCCGTGGGGTCGACCATCGCGGTCTTCATGCTGATCAAGGCGTATCAAGTGGGCGAGCCGTCCTTTGTTGCCGTGTTCGAATATTCGGTGATGATCTTCGGCCCGCTTTTTGCCTGGGTGGCGTTGGGGCAGTCCATCGGCGTGATGCAGGTCTTTGGCATCGGACTGATTGCAACGGCGGGGGCCGTGCTGGGATGGCGCGCCAGTCGCGCAACGGCAGAGCAGGGCGTGGCGTGATCATCTCGACCGGACGCCGTTATGTGTTCGTGCATATCCCCAAGACCGGGGGCACGTCGCTGGTGTTGGCGCTGGAACAGCGGGCGATGAAGGATGACATTCTGTTGGGGGATACGCCCAAGGCGCTGAAACGTCGACGCCGCGCCAAATCCCTGAACGCGCGCGGGCGCTTGTGGAAGCATTCAACGCTGTCCGATATCGACGGGGTTCTGTCTGCCAAGGCTTTGACGTCGATGTTCGTGTTTACGATGGTGCGCAATCCGTGGGACCGGATGGTGAGCTATTATCATTGGCTGCGGGTACAGAGCTTTGATCACCCGGATGTCGGGCGCGCCAAAGATCTGGATTTTGGGTCGTTTGTCCTGCATCCGTCCACGCTGCGATCCTTTCGGCACCACCCCGCGCGCGCCTATGTGACCATGGCCAACGGGGCCGAAAGATGTGACGCATATATTCGCCTTGAGCATTTCGCACAGGACGCGCGGCCTCTGATCGAACATCTCGGGTTTGACGTGGAGCTGCCGCATCTGAACCGGTCGAAGCGGGATCGCGATTACCGTCGGTACTATACGACGCAAACAGTGGATGCGGTTGCCCAAGCCTGCGCGGAAGATATTCGGAGATTCGGATATCAGTTCGACGGATCGGCCCAGTAATCGTTTCCGAACGCGGATCAAAAGAAGTATTTACCCCGCATTTGTCTGTAAAATGTGCGCAAAAGGGGTCTCAAAAGGCCCAAATTGGGCGCAAATATGTCAGAAATAAGTCACCTCTTAAAATTCATGCTATCCGTTTTGCATCGTTAGTTTGTGCCACAAGGGGGTGAGGCACGTGTTTGAAGTAGTGAGTGTTTCGGGGTTTTCGGATCAATCTGGTGACGTTGATTTCGCCGACCCGAATAAAGCGGTAAACGCACGCCGTGGTGGTTTGTTGCACGGCACCAAAGTTGCTACCACAAGTGGCTGGAAGTTGATCGAACGGGTTGCCGTGGGCGATCTGGTGCGAACTTTGGATAACGGGTTTCGCGAGGTGCGCCGGATTTCGACCTGTTGCGTCGTTATTCCGGCCGATGAAACCCGCGCCGATTACATGCCGATATTTGTACCCGCACGGGCGACCTATAACGGGCGGCCTGTCTGGTTGATGCCCGAGCAGGGCATGGCGCTGGATCTTGGGAAACTCGATCCCGACGCGGCGGGTGTCTCGGTTATTCCGGCCCGGATGTTGAACGGCGCGTGCCGGATGTCGGCGCAGGTGCCGGGGTCATCGTTCCAGGTGACGACTTTGTTTTTTGACACCGATGAGGTGATCTTTGTCGAGGGTGGGCTGCAGGCCTTTTGCCCGGCTGGTCGGTTCAGTGCCCGTTCGGCACAGGATCACGCGCCCTATAGGGTGGCGGATGAACAGACCGCGACGGCTTTGGTCAATTCGATTGCAATCAGGGGCGACGTTTCAGCCCTTGCAAACCCGTTGGGTGCACTGCCTGCACCCATCCCGCAGGAACCGATTTTTCCGATCCGCCCGCCATCCGGCATGCGCAGACCGGGGCGTCCGGGCAGGCCAAATGCGCCTGTCCTGTTTCTGCGGCCTGAATGGCAGACCTAACCAAACACGAAAAGAACGATGCAGGCGCGTGGTGTCACGCGCCTGCATCAATTGATTAAGCGGCTTTGGCTTCGGGGTCGAAGCGGCCATAGAAGGTCTGACCTTTCTCGGCCATCTCACGCAGCAGCGGCGGGCAGGCAAAACGCTCGCCATAGGCTGCGGCCAGTTGGTCGCAACGCTCGGCGGCGTAAGGCGCGCCGATGATGTCAAGCCAGCTCAGCGGACCACCGGACCACGGCGCAAAGCCCCAGGCCAGAATGGCGCCCACATCGCCTTCGCGGATGTCTTCCAGTACACCCTCTTCCAGCGCGCGCACCGCTTCCAGAACCTGCGCGAACATCAGACGTTCCTGCACTTCGATCAGGTCGGGTTGATCCTCGACCAGCGGATACTTGTCCTGCAGACCATTCCAGTACCCGACGCGCTTGCCCTTTTCGTCATAGTCAAAGAAGCCCGCGTTCGATTTGCGGCCCAGACGGCCCTGTTCTTCCATCCAGAAGATCAGATCGTCCGAGGGGCTTTCGGGATAGGCATCGCCCATTGCCGCCTTGGTGGCACGGGCAATCTTGGCCCCTAGATCGATCGAGGTCTCATCGGTCAGCTGAACCGGACCGACAGGGAAACCCAACTGACGCGCGGCGTTGTCGATCAGCACGGGGCTGACGCCCTCGGTGATCATGCGCGCACCTTCGTTGATGTAGGGGATGATGCAGCGGTTGCAGTAGAAGAAGCGTGCATCGTTGACCACGATGGGCGTCTTCTTGATCTGGCGCACATAGTCCAGCGCCTTGGCGACCGCGCGATCCCCGGTTTCCTTGCCCTTGATGATCTCGACCAGGAACATCTTCTCGACCGGCGAGAAGAAGTGGATGCCGATGAACTGATCCGGACGCGCCGAGGCTTTGGCCAGATCGGTGATCGGCAGGGTCGAGGTGTTCGAGGCAAAGATGCAATCCTCGGGGATGATCGCCTCGACCTTCTTGGTCATCTCGGCCTTGACGCCCATATCTTCGAAGACAGCTTCGATGATCAGGTCACAGCCTTTCAGGTTGTCCAGATCCGGGGTCGCGGTGATGCGGCCCAGCATGGCCTCTTTCTTTTCAGCGGTGACCTTGCCGCGCTTCATGCCCTTGTCCAGATAGGTCTCGGTATAGGCCTTGCCCTTGTCGGCGGCTGCTTGATCACGGTCGACCAGAACCACTTCCATACCGGCCTGCGCCGACACCAGCGCGATGCCCGCACCCATCATGCCCGCGCCCAGAACGCCGATCTTCTTGACCGACTGATCGGGAACACCAGCGGGACGCACAGCGCCTTTTTCCAGCGCTTCCTTGTTCAGGAACAGCGAGCGGATCATGGCACCCGAGGACGGGTTCATCAGCACGGAGGTAAACCAGCGCGCCTCGATCTTCAGCGCGGTGTCGAAATCGACCAGAGCACCTTCGTAAACCGCGCTCAGCAGCGCCTTGGCAGCCGGGAAGGCGCCTTGGGTCTTGCCATGCACCATCGCCGAGGCTCCGACGAAGTTCATGAAGCCCGCAGGATGGTAGGGCGCGCCGCCGGGCATCTTGTAGCCTTTGGCATCCCAAGGCTTGACGATGTCGCCGTCCTTGGCGTTCAGCACCCATTCCTTGGCCGCAGCCATCGGGTCTTCGGCGATCTCATCGATATAGCCTGCGCCCTTGGCTTTCTTGACGTCCAGCATCTTGCCTTCCAGCAACAGCGGAGCCGCCGCAATCGCGCCAACCTTGCGCACCATCCGCGTGGTGCCGCCCGCGCCGGGGAAGATGCCGACCATAATCTCGGGCAGGCCGAACTTTGCCTTGGGGTTTTCGGCGGCAAAGATGCGGTGCGTGGACAGCGGCAGTTCCATACCGATGCCCGCGGCGGTGCCGGGCAGAACGGTGGCAATCGGCTTGCCGCCCTTCTTGGTCTTGGGGTCCATGCCCGCAAGCTCGATCTTGCGCAGCAGGGCATGCATCTGCATCGTGCCCTCGAACAGACCCTTGGCCGGATCGTCGCCCGCCTGTTCCTTCATCACCGCCAGCAGGTTCAGGTCCATGCCACCGGCAAACGACCCTTCCTTGCCCGAGGTGATGACGATGCCTTTGACCGCGTCATCTGCCAGCGCATCATCGATGCAGCTGCTCAGTTGCGCCAGCCCGTCAAAGGACATCACGTTCATGGTTTTCCCGGGCACATCCCAGGTGATGACGCCCACGCCATCAGAGTCTTTTGTCAGAGTGAATTCAGTCATTGTCATCTCCAATCTGGTCAGCCGTCAGCGGGCTGCCGTCTTTGCGGGTAAAGCGAAAGCCGTCGGCATCGAACTTCACCATCATGTCTAAGTCGCTGTAATAGCCGGTCTCGGTCGGGGTCCGTGTGCCCACCACCAGAAAGGTCGCGGGCGCATCGGTTTTGTTCACAAGGTGGTGGCCGTTGGCCTCACCTGCGGGAAAGGCGGCGCAATCACCGGGCTGCATCTCATGCTCACCATCATCGTCGATCAGGGTGCAGGTGCCGCTGAGGACAATGGCGAACTCGTCCTGTTCCATGTGATAATGGCGCAGCGAGGACAGCCCCTGCGGTTCCAGCCGCACGATGTTGACCCCGTACTGGGTCAGCCCGCCGGCATCACCCACAGGCTGAACAAAGCGGCCATCGCCTGCCTTTGCCAGCTTGCCGGGATAGCCCGAGCCGCCCCTGAACGGGATCTGAGAGAGATCCAGCTTGGGCATCAGACCCGCTCGATGATGGTTGCCGCACCCATGCCGGACGCGATGCAAAGCGTTGCCAGACCCATTTCCTTGTCCTGACGCTCAAGCTCGTCCAGCAGCGTGCCGATGATCATCGCGCCGGTCGCGCCCAGCGGGTGGCCCATCGCGATCGAGCCGCCATTGGGGTTGACCAGCGCCGGATCGACGTCAAACGCCTGCTGGAACCGCAGCACGACCGAGGCGAAGGCTTCGTTTACTTCGAACAGGTCCAGATCGCTGATCTTCATGCCGTTGTCGGCCAGAATCTTCTCGGTCACCGGAACCGGGCCGGTCAGCATGATGGTCGGATCGGTGCCGATCTTGGCGGTCGCCTTGATACGCGCGCGCGGTTTCAGGCCGTATTTCTCGCCAAACTCCTTGTTGCCGATCAGCACAGCAGCGGCCCCATCCACGATGCCCGAGCTGTTGCCCGCGTGGTGGACGTGGTTGATCTTTTCCAGATGCGGGTATTTCAGCATCGCAACCTTGTCAAAGCCCGGCATCTGCTCGCCCATCATCTGGAAGGACGGGTTCAGCGAACCAAGGCTTTGCATGTCGGTGCCGGGGCGCATGTACTCGTCGCGGTCCAGAATGGTCAGCCCGTTCTGATCCTTGACGGTGATGACCGATTTCTCGAACCGGTTGTCCGCCCAGGCCTCTGCGGCACGGCGCTGCGATTCAACCGCCAGCGCGTCCGCGTCATCGCGAGTAAAACCATATTCGGTGGCAATAATGTCAGCCGAAATGCCCTGCGGCACGAAATAGGTGCCCATCGCCAGCGACGGGTCCACGGCAATCGCCGCACCGTCGCTGCCCATGGCTACGCGGCCCATCATCTCGACACCGCCGGCGATATAGGCCTCGCCTGCGCCGCCTTTGACCTGGTTCGCCGCCAGGTTCACCGCTTCCATGCCCGAGGCGCAGAAACGGTTGATGGCCAGACCGGGGATCGATTCATCCAGATCCGAGGCCAGAACAGCCGAGCGCGCCAGACAGCCGCCTTGCTCCATCACCTGCGTGACGTTGCCCCAGATCACGTCCTCGACAGCGTGGCCTTCCAGATTGTTACGCTCTTTCATCGCGTTCAGGGTCAGGGCGGACAGGCGCACCGAGGTCACCTCGTGCAGGCTGCCATCCTTGCGGCCCTTGCCGCGCGGGGTGCGCAGGGCATCATATATGTAAGCTTCGGTCATGAGACTTCTCCTTAAGCTCGATCCGACGGGTTGCCGGGCATCAGGTCATAGGGGTGTTTCCAGCCGGGCTGTGCGCTGAGACGGGTCAGCCAGGCATCGATATGGGGCCAGTCGGCACGGTCAAAGCCGAATGGTTCGGGGTAATACAGATAGCCGCAGCAACTGAGATCCGCGTTGGTGACGCCATCACCAACAATCCAGTCACGGCCTTCCAAATGGGCATTAAGGACTTCGTAAGCCGCTTTCAATCGCCCCTGATTAAACGCAATCACATCCGGGTTACGGTGTTTTTCCGGCAGGAAATTGACCAGAAACCGCGTCAACCCGGCCATCGAGCTGAGCTTGTGGTTGTCCCACAGCACCCAGCGAAGGATCTCGTAGTTCTCGTCCCGGTCCTTGCCGCCGAACTTGCCGGATTTTTCGGTCACGTAAGCCTGAATGGCGCCGGACTGGCTGGTGCGAAAATCGCCATCGACAAGAAACGGGGCTTCGCCCATCTCGTTGGCGTCCTTGCGGAACTCTGGCGTGCGGGTCTCACCGTTGAAGAAGTCGACAAAGACCGGCTCCCACTGCAGCCCGGACATCTCCAACGCCAGCGCCGCCTTGTAGCTGTTTCCGCTTTCTCCGAAGCAGTGCAGTTTGATCGTCATGCGATTGCCCCTCCCAAGGCGCATGTGGTCAGGTTGGAATTGAGTATTTGTAAAAAGATGAAGTGAGGACGTTTACCATTTATCAAACCGGATCTGTTTCACTCGGCTTGCGGTACAGGCTGGAGAGCCGATGACCGCAAAAGGTGAAGTCGTCCCTGTCCTGATGGCGAGTGCGCCCGGTGGCAGGGGCGCATCACGTCTTCATCTTTTCAGAAATACTCCCGCCGGAGGCGTCCGGCCCTAAGGCCGTAGCAGGCAGTTGGTTGGTGCGTGCCCTCACCGTTTTCGCGCTTCCAGCTCAGAGTTGAAGATGCGCAGACGGTGGGTCAGATTCTCCTCGTCAATCACGCTGTTGAAGTTCTCGAACAGAAAGGACAGCGCCTCACCTTCATCCAGACCGGCCTCACGGGCGAAACCCTTGAGTTTGCGATACCCGTCTTCAGTCATGGCGACCGGAAAACGGCGGGTCAGGCGAAAACGTTTTGGCATCTTGTATCCTCTCAATAGCTGGGCCCGGGCATGAGCGCCCGGACCCAGACTGAGATCAGAAGCTCGCCGCGTCCAGAGCCATCACAGTGTCCGCACCGGTCTGGATACGGGCCAGATGCAGCGTCGTGGCGGGCAGGCGGCGGGCCATGTAGAAGCGACCGGTATTGATCTTGGTCTCGTAGAACTCTTTGTCCGACGCACCATTGTCCAGCGCACCCTGCGCGGCCTTGGCCATCTGCGCCCACATCAGGCCCAGGCAGACATGGCCGAACATATGCATGAAGTCATAGGATCCCGACAGCGCGTTGTTGGGGTTCTTCATGCCCTGCTGCATGAAATACATGCCAGCGGCCTGCAGATCCTTCGACGCAGCCTTCAGCGGTTCGATGAACGCCTTGTCATAAGCTTCGTCCTGGCCCGTGTTCTCTTTGCAGAACCCCTTGACCATTTCGAAGAAGGCCATCACGTGCTTGCCGCCATCCTGTGCCAGTTTGCGGCCCACCAGATCCAGCGCCTGAACGCCGTTGGCGCCTTCGTAGATCTGGGCGATACGGGCGTCGCGGGTGTATTGCGACATGCCCCATTCCTCGATGTAGCCGTGGCCGCCATAGACCTGCTGCGCCTGAACCGTCATGTCGTAACCCTGATCGGTCAGGAAGCCCTTGATCACCGGTGTCAGCAGCGAAATCAGACCGTCCGCGTCCTTGTCACCCGAGCGATGCGCCTTGTCGATCATCGTCGCGCCCCACAGGATGAACGCGCGCGCGCCTTCGGTAAAGCTTTTCTGATCCATCAGGTTGCGGCGGATGTCGGGGTGCACGATCAGCGGATCGGCGGGGCCGTCCGGGTTTTTCACGCCGGTCACGTCGCGGCCCTGTAGGCGGTCCTTGGCGTATTCGACGGCGTTCTGATAGGCGGCCTCGGCCTGCGCCAGACCCTGCATGCCCACACCCAGACGCGCTTCGTTCATCATGGTGAACATGGCGCGCATGCCTTTGTGTTGGTCGCCCAGCAGCCAGCCGGTCGCCTCGTCATAGTTCATCACACAGGTCGAGTTGCCGTGGATGCCCATTTTCTCTTCGATCTTGCCGACCGAAACACCGTTGCGCTCGCCCGGGGTGCCGTCTTCGTTCACGATGAATTTGGGCACGATGAACAGCGACACGCCTTTGATGCCTTCGGGGCCGCCGGGGATCTTGGCCAGCACCAGATGGATGATGTTGTTGGACATGTCGTGATCGCCAGCCGAGATAAAGATCTTCTGACCCGAGACCTTATAGCTGCCGTCTTCCTGCGGTTCCGCCTTGGTGCGCATCAGGCCCAGATCGGTGCCGCAATGCGGTTCGGTCAGGTTCATGGTGCCGGTCCATTCGCAGCTGACCATGTTGGGCAGGTATTTGTTCTTCTGCTCGTCCGAGCCGTGCGCCAGAATGGCCGAGGCCGCGCCGTGGGTCAGGCCCTGATACATGGTGAAGGCCTGGTTCGCGGCCGAGAACATCTCGCCCACAGCAGTCCCGATGACATAGGGCATGTTCTGGCCGCCATACTCTTCCGGCATGTCGAGGCCAGTCCAGCCACCTTCTTTCACCTGCTCGAAAGCGTCCTTGAACCCGGTCGGCGTGTAAACGATGCCGTTTTCCAGCCGACACCCTTCGGTGTCGCCCACGGTGTTCAGCGGATGCAGCACATTCGCGGCAACTTTGCCTGCTTCTTCCAGAACTGCGCCGGTAAATTCGGCTTCCAGTTCATCATAGCCGGGAATATCCGACTGCGAGACTTTCAGAACGTCATGCAGGATGAACTGCGTGTCTTTGGTAGGCGCGTTATACACGGGCATGGAAAGCTCCCTTAATTCATATTTCCAGCCGGCAGGCCGAGGTTACTCGGCTGCCTTTTTTTCCTGTTTCATCGAGGCGATGACTTTTTCGCCCCAACGCAACTGTTCTTTCAGATCGTCGATTGCCTGCGTCAGTTCTTCGCGGCGCGATTCCATGTCTGCCAGACGGTCGCACGCGATCTCATAGGTGCGGGTCATCTGGGTCAGTTGCTGATCGCCCACATGGTACAGATCCAGAAGCTGGCGAATTTCCTCCAGGCTGAACCCGAACCGCTTGCCGCGCAGAATCAGCTTCAGCCGCGCGCGGTCGCGTTTGGTGAACAGGCGTTTCTGACCCTCGCGGATCGGAAACAGCAGTTCCTTCGCCTCGTAGAACCGCAAGGTACGGGGCGTGACATCATAGGTCTCGCACATCTCACGGATGGTCATCAGATCTTCGGTCATTCGTCATACTCTCGTCACTGGCGTCACTGGACATGACTTGCGCAGTTGCTGGTCGCTTTACAACATGAGAGTGACGTTTACGTAATCCAAACGCTGCGTCATTTCCAAGTTGACGTAACTTCCGAACGCGTAAACAGACTCAGGGGCAATTTTGTTTCCCCTGCGTCAACCGGGAATCGGGACGGACGCCGCCAAAACGACTGGCAGATTTATGGGCGCTTGCGGCACCCGGCAGGCATTGAGCCTGTCAGTTCAGAGATTTTGCTGTCTGGTCGCGCAGGCGCTTGAGCTCGCCCATCGCCTCGTCCAGTTGCTGGCGCTGCTGGTTCAGTTCGTCCATCTGGCGGTCGGCCATTTCGACAAAGGCAGCCATTTGCGCCTCGTTGCCCTGATCTTCATAGATCAGCAGCCACTGACGAATCTCTTCCAGCGGAAAGCCGAATTTGCGCCCGCGCATGATCAGCGTCATGCGCGCGCATTCGCGGGGGCCGTAAAACCGCGACCGGCCTTCCCGATCGGGCTGCAACAACTCGATATACTCGTAGTAACGCAGGGTACGCGGAGTCACATCGTACTCAGCGCACATCTCTTTGAATGACAAACGGTTGTCGGACATTCCTGGTCTCCTTGGCAGCACCGTAGGGTGTCATGAGGACGAGCGCAACAGGCGGGCTTGCCCTTTGCATCGTCCGCGGCTCATAAAGGGGCAACTTGACGACAGGAGCCAAATGTATGGCGGATATCTCAAAATTTGCGCGCCAGTTCATCCAGGCCATTCCTCACGCACAGGCACTTGGGTTAGAGCTGACGCATATTAACAATGGTGAAGCGGAAATCACCATGCCTTACAACGAGGCGCTGGTTGGCGATCCCCGGACCGGTGTCATTCACGGTGGTGCCGTATCGACAATGCTGGACACGTGCTGCGGCGCAGCTGTGATGAGCAATCCGGTGAAGCCGACAAGCACCGCAACCATCGATCTGAGGATAGATTACATGCGCGCCGCAAAGCCGGGCCAGACCATCACGACACGCGCCAAATGCTATCATATCACGCGGAACGTGGCCTTTGTACGGGCCACGGCAACCGATGAAGATCAGGACAATCCGGTCGCCACCGCATCGGGTGCCTTCACCGTGGAGGTCAAGTAAATGGCGCGTGCACGTCCCGAACCCATGCAGGTTGTCAAACAGCGCCGGGATGCCGCGCTGACCGCTTTGGTCGAAGGTGTTCCGTATATCCGCTTTCTCAATATCAGCTTCGACCGGCGCGGAGATGAGCTGACCGGCGTTCTGAATTTTGACGAAAAGTTGATCGGAAACCCGCTATTGCCCGCCCTGCACGGTGGCGTGACGGCGGCGTTTCTTGAGGTCACAGCCCTTATCACCCTAAGCTGGGAACGTTTGTTCCCCCGGATCGAAAGCGGTGAACTGGATGTTGCGGATATTCTGAAATCAGAAGAGACGCGCTTTCCCAAGACGATCGATTTCACGGTGGATTTCCTGCGCTCAGGCCTGCCGCGCGACGCCTATGCCCGCGCCTTTATCAACCGATCCGGTCGGCGTTATGCCTCGGTTCGGGTCGAGGCCTGGCAGGACAATCACGACAAGTTGTTCGCGCAGGGCACAGGGCATTTCCTGATCCCCCAAAGCCGCTCTGACAAGAGCTAAGGAATGCACGATGCCCCGGCACCCATAACGCACGGGCGGGTGCTGAAGATCGCGGTTCCGATTGTGCTGTCCAACGTGACGGTGCCGATTCTGGGTGCGGTGGACACGGGCGTTGTCGGGCAGATGGGTCAGGCCGCGCCGATAGGGGCAGTGGGGATCGGCGCTGTGATCCTGTCTGCGGTCTACTGGATTTTCGGTTTTCTGCGCATGGGCACCACCGGTCTTGCCGCGCAGGCGCGCGGGGCAGGGGATTTGGCCGAGATGCGCGCCCTGCTGATCCGGGGGCTGATGCTGGGTGCGGCGGCCGGGCTGGTCTTTATCGTCACGCAGGTCGCGATTTTCAGCGGCGCGTTTCTGCTGTCTCCGGCCAGCCCAGAGGTCGAGGCGCTGTCCCGGGCCTATCTTGAAATTCGGATCTGGGGCGCGCCAGCCACCATCGCGCTTTACGCGGTGACCGGATGGCTGATCGCGGTCGAGCGGACGCGGGGCGTGTTCCTGCTGCAAATCTGGATGAACGGGCTGAATATCGCTCTGGACCTGTGGTTTGTTCTGGGCCTCGGTTGGGGCGTTGAAGGCGTCGCCATTGCAACCCTGATCGCCGAGTGGACGGGGCTGGCGCTGGGGCTGTGGTTGTGCCGCGACGGGTTTCAGAACCGGATCTGGCGCGATTGGTCGCGTATCTTCGATGCGGCCCGTCTACGGCGGATGCTGCAGGTTAACAGCGATATCATGATCCGTTCGGTCCTGTTGACCGGTTCCTTCACAACGTTCCTGTTTGTTGGGGCCGATCTGGGAGACGTCAATCTGGCAGCCAATCAGGTGTTGCTGCAATTTCTGGAAATCACCGCCTTTGCGCTGGACGGGTTTGCGTTTTCTGCCGAGGCGCTGGTCGGTGGCGCAGTTGGCGCGCGGGACCGGTTTCAGGTCCGGCGCGCCTCTGTCTTGTCGTCGCAATGGGGTGTCGGCGGGGCCTTTCTGCTGGGCGCGGTTTTCTATTTCGCCGGACCTGCGCTGATCGATCTGATGTCCACCTCGCCCGAGGTACGCGAGGCCGGGCGCGCGTTCCTGTTCTGGGCGGCGATTGCCCCGGTCATTGGCGTGGCAAGCTGGATGTTTGACGGCATCTATATCGGCGCCACCTGGACCCGCGAGATGCGCGATGCGATGCTGCAATCGGTGGCGGTCTATATCGTGGCCCTGTTCCTGCTGGTGCCCAGCTTCGGCAACCACGGGCTGTGGGCCGCGCTTATGGTCCTGAACCTTGCGCGCGGTGTGACCATGGGCTGGCGCTATCCCCGGCTTGAGGCTCAGGTCGCTTAAAGCAGGTCCAGCAGGTTTTCCGGAGGGCGCCCGATGGCAGCCTTATCGCCCGCGATGGCAAGGGGGCGTTCGATCAGGATCGGGTTCTCGGCCATGGCTTTGATCAGTTCCGCGTCTGGTGCATCTTTTGACAGGCCCAATTCCTTGAACCGCTTCTCGCCCGTGCGCATCATCTGAACGGCGGATACGCCCAGAAGGGCCTGAGCTGCGCGCAACTCCTCGTCCGAGGGTGCATCTTCAAGATATTTACGAACCTGAACCTCCGCACCGCGCTCTTCCAGCAGGGCGAGACCCGTGCGGGATTTTGAACAGCGCGGGTTGTGCCAATATTCGATCACAGCCAATCCTCTCGTTTGCTACCCACGGCCTGCGCCACCGAGTCGAACCCGTCACGCGCCAGCAGGGCATCCAGCCCCTGCGCGATCTCCGCTGCCAGTGACAGACCGCCATAGACCATTGCGGTATAGAACTGCACCGCAGACGCCCCGGCGCAAATCTTGGCATAAGCTTGTTCCGCCGTGCTGACGCCGCCGACGCCGATCAGAGGGATGTTGCCGCCGGTGAGGTGACTCAACCGGGCCAGCACGCGTGTCGATTTCTCGAACAAGGGCGCACCCGACAGGCCGCCTTTTTCGTCCTTGTGCGCACTGCGCAGACCGTCTCGGGACAGGGTGGTGTTGGTTGCGATCACCGCATCCACGCCGGTCTCGGCGGCGACCTCGGCGATGTCCTGCAATTCGGCCTCGGTCAGATCGGGCGCGATTTTCAGGAAGATGGGCAGGGGGCGGGGCAGGGCGTTGCGCGTCTCGATGACGCCGCTCAGCAGTGCGGCGAGCGCGGCTTTGCCCTGAAGATCGCGCAGTTTTTCGGTGTTGGGGGATGAGACGTTGACGGTGGCAAAATCCAGATGCGAGGCGCAATGGGCCAGCACTTTGGCGAAGTCTCCGGGCCGGTCGTCGCTGTCTTTGTTTGCGCCAAGGTTCAGGCCGATCACAGCATCCTTGGGACGGTTCGCCAACCGTTCGGCCATGACCTCCATTCCGTCATTGTTGAACCCAAAACGGTTGATGGCGGCCTTGTCCTCGGTCAGGCGGAACAGGCGGGGCTTGGGATTGCCGGGCTGTGGGCGCGGGGTCACGGCCCCGACCTCGATAAACCCAAAGCCTGCGCGGGACAGAGGGGTCAGGACCTCTCCGTTCTTGTCAAATCCAGCGGCCAGCCCCACCGGGTTGGGCAGGCGCAGCCCCGCAAGTTCGGTGCTCAGCCGGGCCGAGGTGATCGGCCCGGGCGCAGGGGCCAGCCCAGCCTTCAGCGCCTTGATCGACAGCCCATGGGCGATTTCCGGATCCATCCGGTGCAGGGCGGCCAGCCCAAGTTTTTCAGTCAATTTCATCCGAAGGACGCCCCGCCCTCGGTCGAACCGCAGCGGATCAGGCGCGAGGTTTCGACCGCCGCCTGACGATGCACAACGGCTTTCTGATAGTCAGGATCGGTGACCATTTCCAAAAACACATGAGCGCTGGGATAACGGGCGATGAACACTGCATCCCACGCTTCATCCGTCGGTCCGATCAAAGTTGCCTGAAACACGCCGCGCCACAGGATCGACGCGCCCAACCGGGCAATGATAGGGGCCGTCTCTGCCCCGTATTTGCCATAGGCATCCGCCCCGGTCAGGTCGGCCCCGGCCAGTTCGTGACCCGCCGGATAGGCGGCCTTGGCGCGAAACTTGACCAGATTCAACATCTCGATGGGGTGATCGCGATCCAGCGTCTTGAAGGTTTCGAATTGCTCGCGTTCGGGATCGATATAGGCGGTCATGCCATCTCCTTCGGGAAGTGGTGGGTTTGGCCATCAAAGGGCAGCGCGCGCGACCAGACCACGTCAGATATACGGATCTGGCGGTAGAGATGTGGGAACAGGGCCCCGCCGCGCGACACCTCCCATTTCAGGTCATCGCCCATGGCATCCGCGTCGCAGGCCAACAGGGTCAGCCCCTCGATACCGGCGAAATGCTTGGCTGCGGTTTCAGCCGCCTGTTCAGCGGTGGAAAAATGCACGAACCCGTCGGACAGATCGATCGGAGCCCCGTCCGATGCCCCATTGGCCTGCAACTCGGCCCATTCATCGGCCCGGAAAATTTTGTAGATCAGCATGTCTTGGGTGATGCCTCGCGCTGCGAGGGGAATCAAGTCGGATTTGCCCCTTTGACTCTTTCCCGTCCACAGCGCACGATCTGCGCAATCAAAGATAGGGAGTATTCAAATGTTGACCCGTTTCCTGACCTCCGCAGCCGTGTTGGCCCTGACCGCAGGTGTTGCGGCGGCTGAGTATAAGCTGACGATTTTGCACACAAACGACATTCACAGCCGCATCGAGTCGATCAACAAATACGATTCCACCTGCGACGCCGAAGACGAGGCCGAGGGCAAGTGTTTCGGCGGCGTGGCCCGGCTGAAAACAGCCGTGGACGCCAAGCGGGCCGAGCTGGCGGATGAAAACGTGCTGCTTCTGGATGCGGGTGACCCGTTCCAGGGCTCGCTGTTCTACACCACCTACAAGGGCGCGGCCGAGGCCGAGTTCATGGAAGGTATCGGCTATGATGTCATGGCCGTCGGCAACCACGAGTTCGACGATGGCCCCGAAGGTCTTGCAGCCTTCATCGACGCGGTCAGCTTCCCGGTGATCTCGGGCAATCTGGATCTGTCGAATTCGGCCGAGTTGAAGGACAAGGTGCAAAACCACGTGGTTCTTGAGGTTGGTGGCCAGAAGATCGGCATCATCTCGGCGCTGGCAACGGATACGGTCGATACCTCAAGCCCCGGCAAGGACGTGGTGTTTAAGGACGAAATCGAAAGCCTGAAGGCCGACGTCGCGGCGCTGCAGGAAGACGGGGTGAACATCATCATCGCGCTGAACCATGTGGGTCTGGCCAAAGATCTGGAGATCGCCGAACAGGTTCCCGGCTTGGATCTTGTCGTTGGCGGCCATTCGCACACGCTGTTGTCGAACACGGACGAAGGTGCTGCGGGTGCCTATCCGACGATGGTGGGCGATGTGCCGGTGGTGCAGGCCTATGCCTATTCGAAATATCTGGGCGAAGTGGTTCTGACCTTCGACGATGACGGCAATCTGATTTCCGCAGAAGGTGAGCCGATCCTGCTGGACGCCTCGGTCGCCCCTGACCCGGACGTCGCAGCGCGTGTCGCCGAAATGGGCGCACCGATTGAAGAGATGAAGCAGCGCGTGGTTGCTGAAACCGGTGCCGCGGTCGAAGGGTCGCGCGATATTTGCCGGGTGCAGGAATGCGAGATGGGCAACCTTGTCGCCGATGCGATGCTGGCGCGGGTTGCGGATCAGGGGGCCCGGATCGCCATCGCAAACTCGGGCGGGCTGCGCGCCTCGATTGACGAAGGCGAAGTGACCATGGGCGAGGTCCTGACGGTTCTGCCGTTCCAGAACACGCTGTCGACCTTTGAGATCAGCGGTCAGGGCGTCATTGACGCGCTGGAAAACGGTGTCAGCCAGGTGGAAGAAGTCAAAGGCCGTTTCCCGCAGGTTGCCGGTATGACCTTCACCTGGGATCCTTCGGTCGCGCCGAACAAGGGCCGTATCACTGAAGTCATGGTTGCCGAGGGTGACGGCTTTGTGCCGATCGATCCGGCAGCGACCTATCTGGTCGTGACCAACAACTATGTGCGCAATGGCGGAGACGGGTACAGCATGTTCGAAGGCGACGACAAGAACGCTTATGATTTTGGTCCTGATCTGGCGGATGTGACAGCGGAATATCTGGCCGCAAACGCGCCGTATACGCCTTATGTCGATGGGCGTATCAAGCAGAAGTAAGGCGCTGGTATATCAAAGAAAGCCGCATCATTTCGATGCGGCTTTTTTCGTTTGGATCAGCTGAAATCGTACTCAGGCCATAGATCGGGATCGAACCCGTCCAGCATGGGCTGAATATGCTCGGCGACGGCGCGCCAGCCACCGATCGACTTGGTCGAGATCTTGTTGCGCACCTGATCGATACTGGCTGTTCGCACTTGTTTCGTATTGTCCTCGGGGCGCACCATCGCGGGGTGCCATTCAATCTCGCAGAACGCAGCGATGTCTCTGCTGTAGGTTTCCGGGTCGGCAACCAGTTTTTCATAAGGCACGGTCAGGATGCGACCGGCAAACGCGGCATCCCAATGCGCCATGTACCGACGGTACAGGTTGGCCGTATGCGCAATCGATTCCAGGTTCGAGGCATAGTTCATACCGCCCGCCGGGAAACGCCGAATCCATTTTGACAGGCCAACATCCCGAGGATCGCGCAACATGTTGATGACTTTCGCGTTCGGGAACGCCCCAAGGACGAAGCCGACGCGCTGGAAGTTATGGGGCATCTTATCGACAAAGGCTGTCGAATCCTCGGGGATCGGCGGCATTAGCTCGCGAAACTGCTGCGCGAACTCGCGTGCTGCATCCGCGTCGAACGCCTGTTCGCCCGATTGGAACTCGACAGACAAATCCGCCGCCAAAGTCAGTTCGCCACAACCCGCGATACCGGGCGCGGCGCTGAGCATCATTTCCATCAACGTTGTGCCAGAGCGGGGCTGCCCGATCACGAAAATCGGGGCTGGGGTCTCGACCAGATCAGAACTGACTGCAGGCCCGCCAACCGGAAACAGGTTCGTAATCGCGTTAAACTTCTTATCTTCCGCCGCAAAATGGTAGGGATTGGTGCCGTGCTGCGTCGCGTTGGCTTGCGCGAAATGCGGCATCGCCGCACCCAGCCCTTCAATCTTCGAGGTCAGGTGGGCCTTTGCGAATTGAAGCTCTTGCAAGTCGTGATCACTGGCATCTATCGCCGCTTCAACCTTGTTCAAAAGGGCAGAGGCATTACCCTTGTCGGCAATGGTCGACAATTGCAGCAACGCGTTCTTGTGGTTCGGGTCCTTGTCCACAATCGCACGATAAAGCGTGCCAGAGCTCTCTTTGTCGCCGCTTTGGTGCAAGGTAACTGCTTTGGCAAAGGCGACTGCCGGATTCTCGGCGTCCAACTCGAATGCGCGTGAGACATCGCGCGTATTTTCCTCCACAAAGCCGATCCTTGCGAAAGCACGCGCCCTTTTGATCAGCAGATCAGCATTATCGGGATCATTGGCCAGTTTCTGCGTCGCATAGTCGATGATCGACCGCCAGTTGCTGCCCTTCAGCGAAATCTCTTCGATGACCCGCGCAAGTTCCCTGTTGTTCGGAAACTTCTCGGATTTTTGTTCCGCATAGGTCAGCGCGCGCTCGATCTGGCCGGTCTGCATCAACGCATTTGCAAGGTTCTCGACAAATTGCGGGTCTTCCGGCTTCATACGCGAGGCTTCGACGAAATGCGGGATCGAGCGTTTGTATTGCTTCATCTCGGTCAGGACGAACCCGGCTATGGCGCGATAATCGCAGTCCTTCGGGAATTTCTTGATCCCCAGCTCGGCCTTTTTCAACGCCTGTGGCAGTTTTCCTGCCTCCAAAAGCTCGATTGCCTTGTCTTTCAGGGATTTCGCCGTTTGATTTTTCATGTCACCCCATGAGACCTTGTGCCTGAATGAAACACTTTCGAGGGTTCATTACCCATGTGCGGACGGTTTGCAATAACTCTTCCCAATGATGCCATGGCGCAGCTTTTTGCCGCCAGGCCTGCCAACGCCTTGCCCGCCGTCCCGAACTACAACATTTGCCCGACAAATCAGGTCCACGCCGTGCGGTTGGGTGAGGGCGGTCGGCAGTTGGACGCGCTGCGGTGGGGATTTCTGCCCCGTTGGTACAAGACCGAAACCGCAGGGCCCTTGTTGATCAACGCCCGGGCTGAAACACTGGCTGAAAAACCCGCTTTTCGCGATGCCTGCCGCGCGCGACGGTGCCTGATCGTAGCCACCGGTTTCTACGAATGGACCAAGACGGAACAGGGCACCCGTCTGCCCTGGTATATTCATCGCAAAGATGGGGCTCACATCGCGTTTGCAGGGGTCTGGCAGGATTGGGGCCCTGATGACGCCCGGCAATCCACCTGCGCCATCGTCACCACGCAAGCGAACCAAAACCTGTCTGCCATTCACCACCGGATGCCCTTGATCCTTGAGCCGGACGACTGGTCCTTGTGGTTGGGTGAGGCAGGCAAAGGTGCCGCGCGGCTGATGAAACCCGGGGCCGAGGATGTGTTGGAGTTTCACCGGGTCGACCCGACGGTCAATTCCAACCGCGCGTCGGGCCCCGAATTGATCGAGGCAATCGAAGAATGATCGCTGACAGGCTTTCCATAGGTCGCGCGGACAGCTAGATCGTTGCCATGGCTCTGAAATTCTCTGATCTCACACAGCTTTATTCGCATGGGTTCGACACCGTGATCGACGTGCGCAGCCCGGCAGAGTTTGCCGAAGATCACCTGCCTGGTGCGATCAACCTGCCTGTTTTGGACAATGAAGAACGCGCGCGGGTGGGAACGATCTACAAACAGCAAAGCCCGTTTCTGGCCCGCAAGCTTGGGGCCGCGTTGGTGTTTCGGAACGCGGCCAACCACATCGAACACAGGCTCAGCCATCATGAGGGCAACTGGCGTCCACTGGTCTATTGCTGGCGCGGCGGTCAGCGCTCGGGCTCATTCACCTGGACATTGCAACAGATCGGGTGGCGGGCCGAAGTGGTTGAGGGCGGGTATCGCACCTATCGCCGTTTGGTGAATGCCTACCTGTATGACCAACCGTTACCGTTCCGGCTGGTGGCGTTGGATGGGTATACCGGGACCGCCAAAACCGACCTGTTGCATTATCTGAACCAACGAGGCGTTCAGGTCGTCGATCTGGAAGGTCTGGCCAATCATCGCGGGTCTTTGCTGGGGGAAAGGCCGGGCGGGCAGCCCAGCCAGAAGGCTTTTGAATCCGCTCTCTCTGCCGCCTTATGCGCTCTGGACCCGGCACGCCCGGTTGTGGTCGAGGCGGAGTCGTCCAAAATCGGAGAGCGCATATTGCCGCCCAGCGTCTGGACCGCGATGTGCAACGCGCCGCGCATTCACATCAGCGCACCGATTGAAGCTCGCGCCGCCTATCTCGCTCGCGCATATGACGACATCCTGTCGGACACCGAACGTCTGCGCGACCGGCTGTCACCGCTGCGCCTCCATCGTGGGCACGAGGTTGTTGATGGGTGGTTGCAACTGATCGATGCCGGTGACAAACCGGCCTTGACCCGCGCCCTGATGGAGCAGCATTACGATCCCGCCTACACCAAATCCCGACGGTCTTTTGCGACCGACACACTGGCGCAGATCGAAGTCGTGCGCTTGGATGAGCCGGGCTTGAATGAGGCAGCCGCCCGGATCGAACGGGCTCTGGATCAGCATTGAAGCCGCAGGCCCGGTGCTTCGGTCAGGGAACCGATGCGCACCGCCGGATACCCGGCGTTTTGCAGGTCTTCCAACACCGCGTCGGCATCGTCGGGCGCAATGGCTGCTAGCAACCCGCCTGCGGTTTGAGGGTCGAACAACAGCGCCGCCTTGCCGTCCGAGGGAAGTTCGGGCGCGATTGATCTGTTATCCGCGAACAAGGTGGAATGCATGCCGCTGTCGTTCAGGTCCAAGGCCCCGGGCATTGCGGGAACAGCCTCCAGATCCAGAACCGCGCCACCGCCCGAGGCGTCGCACATGCCCTTCAGGTGACCCGCCAGACCGAAGCCGGTGACGTCGGTCATGGCATGCGCATCGACCAGAATACGCGACGCAGCACCCTGCGGTTGGGTCATGATTTCATAAGCTCTTGCCACGCTTGCACCATCTCCGCGCCCGGCCATTTCCGCAGCCATCACGACGCCGCTGCCAATAGGCTTGGTCAGGATCAGCGCATCCCCTGGTCGGCCACCGGCCAGAGTGATCGGCGTATCCCGGCACAAACCCGTCAGGGTGAACCCAATCGTCATCTCATCGCCCATCGAAGAGTGACCGCCGACGATCTCGGCCCCGGCCTCTCGCATGACCTCGTTGGCGGTGGTCATGATCTCGCTCAGGGTGCGTTCCTGTAGTGCTGCGGACATGCGGGGCAGGATCAGAGTCGCCGTTGCAGCCTGCGGTTCGGCCCCCATGGCCCAAATGTCGCCCAAAGCATGCACCGCCGCGATACGCGTCATCAAAACCGGGTCATTGGTCACGCTGCGCAAATGGTCCGAGGTCATGACCTGCCGTACCCCACCCGTTGTCAAAAGCGCAGCGTCGTCTCCGGGCAGGGGCGTCACGTCGGTCCGGGTTGGCTCAGGCAAAGCCGCCAGCGCCTGTTGCAGGGCACCGCGCCCAACCTTGGCCCCGCAGCCGCCGCACATGGGTTTGTCGCCCAGCACCTCGGTTAGGCCCGCCGCGTGATCGCGCGGCAGCGCCGGGGTTGGCATCGTTGGAAGGTCGCGGAATTTGCTCATGAAGGTCTGGTCGATGTGGTTTTTCCACCGCCACATCAATGCGCCGCTGAACGAGGTGCCCAGCCGCTCCCCCAGCGCGGATTTGCCGCCTAGCGAGATCAGCTTCAGGTAATCCTTCTGCGGCACATAGCGCCGCATCCGACCCGCGCCCAACGCCGCCCGCAGGTTATGGAACAGAACCGGAGCTTCGCGCACCGCATAAACGCCCGCCTTGGGGCGTGGGTTTTCCGTCAGATGGGCGCAGTCCCCGGCGGCGAAAACGGCCGGATCGCTGGATTGAAGGTGGCCGTTCACCCGTATGAACCCGTCCTGCAGGTCCAGCCCGGTGCGGGTGATCCAGTCATAGGGGCGGGCCCCTGCCGCTCCGGTTACGAACTGGGTCTCGATCTGGCGACCATCCTGCAACGCCACATGATCGGCGGCGATTTCCTTGATCGCGGTCTGTTCCAGCACCTCGACGCCCAGCCCGGCCATTGCCCGGCGGATCGTCGCGGCGGCTTTGAGCCCGGTCGCTGTCAGGGCCGAGGCATTGTCGATCAGCGTCACCTGCGCCGTGCGTTGGCGGGATTTCAAGGCATGGGCCATGGCCATGGCCAGTTCGACACCCGCGACACCTCCGCCAATCACGGCAACCGATGCGGGGCCGCTGCCATCCAGATATGCAGCCCAACGGGCGGCGAAAGGGCCCAAGGGTTTGGCAGGCACCGCGTGTTCGGCAAAGCCGGGCAGGGCGGGCATGTCCGAGGTGATCCCGACATTGACCGAGGCCACGTCGAACGCCACCGGCGGACGCCCCGGTACATGAACGCAGCGCTGATCGGTATCGATGCCATCGACCGCCCCCAGAATGACCCGCGCACCGGCAAATCTGGCCAGCTTTACCAAGTCGATATCCAGTTCCCACCGGGCATAATGCCCCGCGACATAGCCGGGCAGCATCCCGGAATAAGGCGCGGTCGGGCCGGGATTGATCACCGTCACCCGTGCACCGGGCAGCGGGTTCATCCCCCATTTGCGCAGCAACAGCGCGTGGGTGTGTCCTCCGCCAATCAGAACCAGATCACGGGTCAGGGGCAGCGGAGGTCTATTCATCAGGATCAGTTCGTACTGTGGTCAGGGACGTCTTCGACCTGCTCTACCGCGTGGGTGGCCCAAAGCTCATCCTCGCCCGCGTCGGGCAGATCCTCGGGCTTTTCATGGCGATGTATGTGCCATTTGGCAATGAACAGGGCCGTGATCGGGGCGGTCAGGAACAGAAACAGGGTGATCAGCAACTCGTGCAGGGAAAGTTTGCCTTCCAACAAGACAGAATGCGCGATCGAGGCCAGCAGCACGCCGCCAACCCCCAGCGTCGTTGCCTTGGTGGGTGCGTGTAGACGCGACATCGGGTCCTTCAGTTTGATCATCCCGAAAGAGCCCACAAAGCCGAAGATGCCAGACATAATCAGGAAGGCTGCAATCAGAAGTTCGACGAAAAAAGTCATGCCGCCCTCACTCGATAATATTGCCGCGCAGCATAAAGCGCGCGTAGGCCACGGTTGAAACAAAGCCCAGCATGGCGATGATCATGGCGGCCTCGAAAAAGATCTCGGTGCCCTGATCCAGACCGTAAAGGATCATCAGGGCGATGGTGTTGATCACCATCGTATCCAGCGCCAGAACGCGAGTGCCAACGCCGTCCGCAGTGATGATCCGCCACAGGCACATCATTATTGCGGCTCCGAAACAGGCGAAGGCAAACCAGATCGCATAGTCAATCATTCGAAAATCTCCTTCAGTCGGCGTTCATACCGCTGCTTGATCTGGTCGCGGACCGCATCGGGGTCGGGGGCGTCGAGGCAGTGCACCAGCAGGTTATGCCCCTGCGCCGACAGGTCACAACTGACGGTGCCGGGGGTCATGGTGATGGTGCCTGCCAGAACGGTGATCGCCTCGGGCGTGCGCAGCTCCAGCGGGATGCAGACCCAGTTGGGCTGACGGTCCGAGTCGCGCTTGAACAAAATAATCCGGGCAACGGTGATGTTGGCCATCACGATGTCCCACAGAACGACCAGCATGTACTCAACGACCATCGGCCAGTTGCGCAGCTTGGGGCGGTCGGGCCAGTAGGGTTGAGTGATGAAGGGGATGATGATCCCCAGGATCAGCCCGAAGACCAACGAGTTCAGCGACGGTTTGTTGGCCAGCAGCATCCAGACCACCGTCAGCAGGAAGGTCAGGTGCGGGTGCGGGAATACGCGGCGCAGCAGCTTGATCATTCTTCCCCTCCCAACACGGCCGAGATGTAGTGCTCGGGCGTGAACAGTTGTTCAGCGGTTTTACTGGTGTAGGTCAGTGCAGGCCCGGCAAATATAGTCAGCAGGATCAGGCCGGCGACCAGACCGCAGACGGATGTAAAGGCCAAGCCGGGTTGCGGCTCGGGCGCGGTTTTGGGGGTGTCCTCATCTTCCGGTGTCGATGCATCGTGGCTCTTCCAGAAGATCAACGATCCTGCGCGCGCCAGTCCGACGATGGTGACAAAGGACCCGATCAGGATCACGGCCCAGACCCATCTCGCATCCGGCGCCCCGCGCGAGGCATCCAGCACCAGCAGCTTGCCGACAAAGCCCGACAGCGGCGGCATACCGGCCATGGCGATGGCTCCGACAAAGAACAGGGCCGAGATCAGCCCGGTTTGCGCCATCGGCGCTTTGGGCATAATCGCTCCGCCCCGTCGTTCCATCACCAGATCGGCGACAAGGAACAACAGCGCCGTGGCGAGCGTCGAATGGAACACGTAATACAGTGCGGCGGCGCTGGCCTGAGGTGTGAACAGCGAGATCGCGATCAGCAGCGTCCCCATCGAGGCGATGGCGCAGAAGGCCACCATCCGCGCGATATGCTGCGACCCCAGAATGCCAATGGCCCCGACCGCAAGCGTCACCAGTGCGGCGGGTTGCAGCCAGTCGCCGACCAGCCCTTGGGTCGCCTCGACCTCGGGTCCAAAGGCCAGCGTATACATCCGGATGATCGAGTACGCGCCGACCTTGGTCATGATCGCAAACAGCGCGGCCACCGGCAGCGGCGCGTTGGCATAGCTGGCTGGAAGCCAGAAATGCAGCGGCAGAACGGCAGCCTTGATGCAGAAGACCAGCAGCAGCAGCACCGCACCGACGCGCAGCAGAGCGGTGTCTTCGGGCGGGATCTCGGCCACGCGCAGGGCGATATCGGCCATGTTTAGTGTGCCGGTCACACCGTAAAGCGTGCCCAGAGCAAACAGGAACAGGGTCGAGCCCAGCAAGTTGTAGGCCACATATTGAACGCCGGATTTCAGCCGCACGGACCCGCCGCCATGGGTCATCAGACCGTATGAGGCGATCAGCAGAACCTCGAAGAACACAAACAGGTTGAAGGCGTCACCGGTCAGGAAGGCGCCGCAAACGCCCATAAGCTGGAAATGGAACAAGGCGTGGAAGTGTTTCCCCCGTTCATCCCAGCCCGAGGCGATAGCGTAGAGCACAATGGGCAACGCCAGCAAAGCGGTCAGCAGAACCATCATCGCCGAAAGCCGGTCCAGCACCATGACGATGCCGAACGGCGCGGGCCAGTTGCCAAGCTCATAGACCTGAATCTCCCCTCCCGCTGCCTGGGCGGTGACGGTCAGGGCAATGCCCAGCAAGGCAACGACGCCCGAGACCGAGAAGATGCGTTGCAGGTCCAGATGATAGCGCAGGACCATGATAATGAACGGGGCCAGGATCGCGGGAAGGACGATCGGCGCAACGATCCAGTGGTTCATGCGTCTTCCTCCGGCGCGTCCACGCTGTCGCTTGCGCTCATGTCGATATGGTCGTCTTTCGAGGACAGATAGGCGGACAGGGCGATCATCACGATCACCGCCGTCATTCCGAACGAGATCACGATGGCCGTCAGCACCAGCGCCTGCGGCAGCGGGTCGGTATAGGGGACGTCTTCGTATTTGTTCAGAACCGCAGGCGCATTCAGGGCCAGACGTCCGGTGGCAAACAGAAACACGTTCACCGCATAGGTGATCAGCGACAGGCCAAGAATGACCGGGAATGTCCGTCGGCGCAGGATCAGGAAGATCCCGGCGGCGGTCAGAATGCCTACGGCAGAGGCAACCAGCGCTTCCATCAGGCCTGCTCCTTCTCTTCTACTTCGTCCTGTGGGGCATCCCGCAGCGGGTTGATATCCATCGGGAATTCCTGCGCCATGCCCGGTCGCCACGCAAAGCGCGACAGGCTGTCGAGCGCCAGCATCACCGCCCCCAGAACGGCGAGGAACACGCCTACGTCAAACAGCATGGCGGTGGCCCATTCGAACTCTTCCAGCGGGGGCCAGTTGATGTAGCCGAAGTCGCTGGTCAGGAAGGGACGCTCGTTGAACCACGCCCCCAGACCTGTGGCGGCGGCGATCAGCACGCCCCAGCCGATGGTGCCGTGATAGTAGAACCTTTGTCGTTCAATCGCCCAGGTATAGCCGCTGGCCATGTATTGCATCAGGAACGCAATCGCGACGATCAGACCGGCGATGAAGCCGCCGCCGGGCTGGTTGTGCCCCCGGAAGAAGATATAGGCCCCGACCATAAGCGCGATGGGCATCATCACGCGGGTGACGACCACCATCATCAGCGGGTGTGAATCCCCCGATTGCGGCCAGTGCGGTTTGCGATTCAGCAGGTAGCCGCGCACATTGGTGCCCAGAACCGCCTCGGTCAAGGCAAAGATGATCAGCGCGGCAATGCCCAGAACAATGATCTCACCAAAGGTATCAAAGCCCCGGAAGTCGACCAGAATGACGTTCACCACATTGGTGCCGCCACCGCCTTTGTACGAGTTCTCCAGATGGAACTCGGAAATCGTCGGGAAGGCGAAGTCGCGCAGCATGATCGCATAGATCAGCGCCCCGGTTCCCACGCCAGCAACCACGGAAATCGCCGCATCCCGCCAGCGCCGCGCGGCAGAACTGTCCCATGGCGTCTCTGTCGGCAGGAAGTTCAGCGACAAAAGCAGCAGGATCATCGTCACCACTTCGACCGAGATCTGGGTCAGTGCCAGATCCGGTGCCGACAGATAGTTGAAGGCAACCGAAACGATCAGGCCAACAACGCCGATCAACACCAGCGAGAGCAGACGGTTGCGGTGGAACCACATGATGCCCAGCGTCGCGCCGACCAGACAGATCCAGCCAATGATGGGAATGATCTGCGCGGGAATCGGAACACGGGTTTCGACACCAATGGTTCCCGTCGAATAGGCGTAATAGCCAAGCCCCACGGTGAAGGCGACGAAAATGATGGCGTAACGGCTCAGGACCCCATTGTGCAGCTCATCCGTGATCCACTGGCTGAGCCGCGTGAAGGCGTTGACGACGGCCTCGAAAATCACCTTGGCCTCGGGGCGGGGCAGAGCGTTCCACACATACTCGCCCCGTTTGTGCAGCGCCAACAGGAACAGACCGCCCAGCGTGGCCACGACCGACATAAACAGCGCCGGAGTAAAGCCGTGCCACAGTTTCAGTGAGTAATAGGGCAGTTTCTCGCCCCCGATCACAGCGCTGGACACAACGGCCACCAATGGGCCGACGATAGCGGCGGAATAGAAGCCGATCAGCACAACCAGAACCACAAGGAACGCCGGCGCAATCCACAGCCCGACGGGCGGATCATGCGGATGCGCGGGGTAGTCGTCGCGCTGCGGTCCAAGGAACACATGGCTGACAAAGCGGAAGGAATAGGCGGCAGAGAACAACGCCGCCAGCAGGGCCAGACCCGGCACCAGATAATGCGAGTTCAGCCACGTGGTGTGTACGGTTTCCTCCAACATCATCTCTTTCGAAAGGAACCCGTTCAGCGGCGGCAGGCCTGCCATCGAAAGTGCAGCGATGGTGCCGATTGTGAAGGTGATCGGCATCAGGTGGCGCAGACCGCCCAGCCGTTTGACGTCGCGCGTTCCCGTCTCGTGATCGACGATCCCGGCGGTCATGAACAAGGCGGCTTTGAACGTCGCGTGGTTGATGATGTGGAACACGGCGGCCACGGCGGCAAACTTGGTGCCAAAGCCCAGCAGCATGGTGATCAAACCCAGATGCGAGACAGTTGAAAACGCCAGCAGCGCCTTCAGATCATCCTTGAACAGCGCGATCACCGCCCCCAGCAGCATGGTCACCAAACCGGTGGTCGCAACGATATAGAACCACGCATCGGTGCCCGACAAAACCGGCCACATCCGCGCCATCAGAAACAGGCCCGCTTTTACCATCGTGGCCGAGTGCAGATAGGCCGAAACCGGCGTCGGTGCGGCCATTGCGTGCGGCAGCCAGAAATGGAACGGGAACTGCGCCGACTTGGTGAAACAGCCCAGCAGGATCAGGATCAGCGCGGGCATGTAGTAGGGCGAGGCCTGTATCAGTTCCTTGTTCTGCAGAATCACACTCAGATCGTAGGACCCCACGATATTGCCCAGGATCAGCATCCCGGCGATCATCGCCAACCCGCCGCCACCGGTGACGGCCAGTGCCATTCGCGCGCCCTGGCGGCCTTCGGGCAGGTGTTTCCAATAGCCGATCAGCAGGAAGGAACTTAACGAGGTCAACTCCCAGAAGATCAACAAAAGCAGGATGTTGTCGGACAGAACGATCCCGACCATCGCGCCCTGAAACAGCAGCAGATAGGTATAGAACTGCCCCATCGGATCTTCGCGCGACAGGTAGAACCGTGCATATAGAATGATCAGCAGACCGATGCCCAGAATCAGCAGGGCAAACAGAAAGCCAAGCCCGTCCAGCATGAAGTTCGCGTTCAGCCCCAGGCCCGGTATCCAGTCGAACCGGGCGGTTACGACCTCACCTCGCATGACCGAGGGGATGTGGATCAACAACCCCATCAGGGCCAGGAAGGTGGTCAACCCAGCGGCCGAGGCGGCTGCGTTTCGTCCCGCCCGGATCAGGAGGGCTGGAAACACAGCTCCGATAAAGGGAAGGGCCGCGATGAGGAATAGGGACAAGTGCGATACTCCGGTCTGAGCGGTCAATATGATTGAATTGGTAAGGATAATTTATTGACTGTCCAAAAATTGCAAGGTTTCGAACGGCCTCAAAAGATGTATTCTGGATGTGATTAACCTGCGTAATAATGACGCGAACTTGAACGGGTAGCCGGTTTTCCGCGCAGCACCGGCCCCGCTGCTGTGTTAGAAAACTCCCGTCAACGCAGGAGGGCCCCGCATGGCAGACAGGACAAACCGGACCCGAAGGTGGGTTTTGCTGGGTGGTGGGGCTGCCATCGCAGCCGGGTTTGCGATACGGGAATATCGTCTGATCCCGCAGGACTATTCTGGTGGACAGCTGGACGTATCTCAGGCACATAGGCAGGCCGTGTCCGGCGATGTTCTGCTGGTGGATATTCGTACACCGCGCGAGTGGCGTTCCACGGGCATCGGGCAGGGGGCGCAGCCGCTGGATATGCGGCGGGACGATTTTGTTCAGGCTTTGACGACGTTGACGGGCGGAGATCAATCTGCCCCCGTTGCCCTGATCTGCGCCCGCGGCGTCCGCTCGGCCCGGCTGAGCAACCGACTGACCGAGGCGGGGTTCACCAATATCATCGATGTGCCCGAAGGCATGCTTGGGTCTGCTGCTGGGCCCGGCTGGGTGCGCGCCGGATTGCCGGTCGAAGCTTATACCGAGGGGACGTAATGGAAACGAAATACTGGCTGTCTTTTTGTTTGGCTTTTGCAGGAAGCTCGGCCCTTGCCGATTGTGGTCCGGATCAAGGGACCTGCCAGACGCCGTCGGGCGAGTATCATATCGAATTGCCAAACGCCGAAAATCCGCCATTGGTGGTTTTCCTGCATGGCTATGGGGGCAGCGGTGCCGGAACCATGAGAAACCGCGCTATGGTGGACCCATTGCTAGAGCGTGGCTATGCCGTCATGGCCCCCGAAGCGCTTGAACGACCGGACAGGGGCGGCACCAAAAGCTGGAACTTCTATCCGGGTTTCGGGGATCGCGATGAAACCGTGTTTCTTAGCGAAACGGTCGAAGATGCGGCCGCGCGCTTTGGCATCGACAGTGAACGCGCGATACTTGGCGGGTTCTCGGCTGGTGGCTTCATGGTGAATTACCTGGCCTGCGCGGCACCCGATACATTCTCGGCCTATGTGCCCGTCTCGGGCGGGTTCTGGCGTCCGCATCCCGAAGCCTGCGAAGGGCCGGTTCGGATGTTCCACACCCATGGTTGGACCGACAATGTGGTCCCGTTAGAAGGGCGTCTGCTGGGCGGCGGGCGCTTTCATCAGGGCGATATCTTTGCGGGCCTCGAAATCTGGCGCATCGCCAACGAATGCGAGGATACGAAGCCCAGCGGGTTTTCGACCACCGGGCAATTCATGCGGCGCAACTGGATGGGATGCGCCGAAGGCAGTGCGCTGGAATTTGCGCTGTTTCCCGGCGGTCACAACGTGCCAAGTGGCTGGGCTGACATGATGCTGGACTGGTACGAGGGGTTGCCCGGCGGCTGATTACTCCGCCGGGGTCATTGTGCCTTTGCCTTCGATCAGCCGCTTCAATTCATCCCGGTGACGACGGGCCGAGCGGGTGATGGCCGGTTCGGCAAAATCCTCGCGCATGCCAACCATGCGGCGGGCGGTACCGGCGGACACGCCGCTGAGCGCAGACAGCGGGATCGCCAGTGCTAGGCTGATCGCAATCGGGGCCAGCCAGACCGAGACCAGACCGGCCAGAATACCAACGCTCAGCGCGATGCCGCTGATGGTTTCCAGCGTGTGGCACAGGATCAGGGTGCGCAAGGAATAGCTGCCGCCATCGCGTGCCTGTGGCGACCAGCCCCTTTGAATGCCCAAGGCGGTGCGGAACACGGCGATCATCTGCTGCACCATCAGGATCGGTGCGTAGAGGATCGACAAGATGACCTCGAACAGGAACGAGGTGAAGAACCGCCGCCAGCCGCCGAAATCCGAATAGCGCACACCGCTGAGGGGCAGGGCGGCGACGCCCAGAACCTTGGGGGCCAGCAGCATGGCGTACATGACCAGAATGATCAGCACGTGGCGCGTCTCGGTCATTTCGGGCCATTGCGGGAACAGCGGATTATCGGGGCTGAAGTAATGCAGAACCGAGGCCTCTTCGCCCTGACCGATCAGCGCCCACATCAGCAGCAGCGCAAACCACAGTGGCGACATCAGATATCCAACCGCCCCATGGAACATGTGAAACCGCGAGACCGAGCGGAACCCGCGCGAGCCCAGAAGTTTCAGATGCTGCAGGTTGCCCTGACACCAGCGGCGATCCCGCATGGCGTGGTCGATGAGGGTGGGCGGGGTTTCTTCGTAAGACCCCCGGATGCGCGGCAGGAGCCGCACAGCCCATCCGGCGCGGCGCAGAAGACCGGCCTCGACGAAATCGTGGCTCATGATCAGCTTTTCCTGCCCGGTCAAGGACCGCAGCTTGGGCAGACCGGCACAAGTGGCGAAGGCCTTGGTGCGAATGATGGCGTTGTGGCCCCAATAATTGCCCTCTTGCCCGCACCAGCGGGCCAGACCTTCGGCAAAGGCGATGCCGTAAACGCCATTGGCAAACTGCTGCATCCGGGCAAAAACGGACTGCGCGCCGATCAGTTGCGGGTAACTTTGGATCAGCCCCGCGCCGGGGTCGCGCGCCAGCGAATCCGTCAGGCGGGCAATGGCGCGGCCGGTCATCAGGCTGTCGGCGTCCAGAACCAGCATCGCGTCCCAATCCGCGCCCCAGCGGCTGACCCAATCGGCGATATTGCCAACCTTGCGGTCCGTGTTTTGCGGACGGCGGCGGTAGTAGAGCTTCAGGTCCGGGGCCAAGGTCGTGCGCAGCGCTTCGATACTGGCTTGCTCTTGCGCGGCGATATCCGGGTCGCGCGTGTCCGACAGGATGAACATCGCGTATTCATGCTGACCACCGCGCGCGCGCAGTTCTTCCAGCATGGTGCGGGCATTGCCCAGTACGAACCACGGGACCTCATTATAGGTCGGCATCAACAGGGCCACGCGCAACGGTTGCGCGCGTTCGCGTCTGACCGGACGGTCCTGCCGGGACAGGGAAATCATGCCCAGAAGCACCGTGCAGACGGTGAAGGAAATCCAGAAGAAGTTGAACGAGATCAGTGCCAGCAGAATGCCTTCGACCAGATTGATCCCCTCGGCCCCGAACCAGTCGCTCATGACCCAGAGCAGGCCCAGCGTTGCCGCCATGGCGGGCGAAAAGGCCAGCGCGCGCCAGAACCCGGCGGATCGGCGTTTGCCCGACGGCACCCCGGCATCGCGGAACCCCGCGCGGAAATCCTGCGCGGGCATGGCCAAGGGCGCCTCGGGCGGCATGATATGCAGATCGCGGCTCATGTGGTCCAACGGTACAGCCAGACTTCGGAGGCCGGTTGCTTGCCCACCAGCAGCTGCGCGCGCAGTTCAACATAATCGCGGTCGCCGGGCTGGAACGAGAAGGCCAGACGCACACCGCCTGTGTCCGGGTTGCGTTGCAACACGCCGTCCGAGGTTTCGGCATGGGGCGAATTGGCAAAAATGCGAATGGCGTCCAGATCGTCGAACAACTCGCTGGGTTCGAAATCGATCACGGCCAGACGGCCTTCGCCAAAGGTATTCTCACCCATCGCCGTGTTGATGACACGCGGCATCGAGGTGCGCTGCGGCTCTTCACCCCAGATCAGGCGATAGCTGTGGTCCACCTGACTGCCTGCAGCATAGGGTTCCGCCGGACGCCAATAGGCAACGATGTTGTCATAGATTTCCTGATCGGCCGGAATCTCGACCAGTGTGACGGTGCCCTTGCCCCAGTCATCCCCCGGTTCGACCCACAGGCTGGGGCGCTTGTGATAATTCGCCTCAAGATCCGCATAGTCCGAGAATTCGCGCTTGCGCTGCATAAGACCAAACCCTTTGGGGTTGGTGTCCACGAAAGATGAGATTTGCAGGCGCGTCGGGTTGGCCAGAGGCCGCCAGATAACCTCACCCGCGCCATTGCGGATCAGCAGCCCGTCGCTGTCGTGCACGGCGGGGCGGAAATCGTCGAACCGGCTGTGGTTGGTCTGATCAAACAGGAACATCGAGGTTCCAGGCGCGATGCCGACGTGATCCAGCTCGGTGCGCGGGAACAGGGTGGCTTCGACATCCATGATGCAGTCGGCACCGGCGGTAACGTTGAAACGATAGGCCCCGGTCACGCTGGGGCTGTCCATCAACGCGTGGACCACCATGTTGCGCTGGCCCGGTTCCGGGCGTTCCAGCCAGAAGCGGATAAATTCCGGGAATTCCTCACCATCCGGATCGCCGGTTTTCAGCGCCAGACCGCGGGCGGACAGACCGTAAACCTCGTGCAGGCCGATGGCGCGGAAATAGCTGGCCCCCTGCCAGACGCAGAACTCATCTGTTTTGCCGGGGCGGTGCATTTCGGTGCGCAGGCGCAGGCCCGAGAAGCCCAGCGTGTCGTCGATAGGCAGGGTCGGAACCTCATCCGACTTGTCGAACATCGCAAGATCGAAGGCCACCGGTTTGGTCATGCCATTCTCCACCGTCGACACTTTGACCGTGCGCGGGAAGTACAGGCCCGGCGTGAAGAAATCGACGTTGAAGGGGGTCTCGGTCTCGTACCAAAGGGCGCGATCCAGACGGAACCGGATCGAGCGGTATTGCTGGTACGTCAGGTCCTGCCATTCCTGCGGCACCATCTCACGCTCGGCAAAGGGGCGGCTGGCCAGTTCACGGGCCAACTCGATCACATGATCGCGGTCAAATGGCACGTCTCCGCCCGAGGCAAAGGTGGCGGGCGCCAGAAACAGCGCGGAGGTTGAGGCCAGAAATGCGCGGCGCGTCAAAGTCATTTCTTAGATTTCCACGGATGAGATTTGAACCAGCCGGCCAGATAGGCCACTGCGATGATCATGGCAAAGCCAATCATGTTGGCGGCGAAAACGGTGGCGGCATCCCGCCCGGCCTGATCCAGCGCAACGCCGATCAGACGGGCTGCCGCCATCGAGAAGACGAATACGGCAAGGGATTGCTGGCCGACTTTGGTCACCAGCTTAAGCACCACTTGCCAAACCCGTGCGCCGACACTGTGGCCCGAGGCGATCAGGCGGTGGCCATGTTCACCCGCGACGACCCAGCCCAGATAGGCCAGCGACAGGAAGTGGATATAGCGGAACAGGCCGAACTCGGTCTTGCCGCGCAGTTCCTTGGTCAGGGGCCAGATCTCGCGGATTTCTTCGGCCAGGCCGGGGGCTGCGGATTGCACCCACAGGAACACTTTCCACGACCCAATAGGCGCGGACAGAACCAGAAACGCAATCGCCGCCCAGATCAGTGTTTTTGACACCCGCGGGGCAGGGATCCAGCCGCGCATGAAAGCAAAGCCGGTGAAGAACAGCAGCTGCCAGCCGAACGGGTTGAAGAACCATTGCCGGTCAGACCAAGGCTCGGCCGGAAGGGCAAGCGCGCCGGTCTGAGCCACCAGCCAGATCGACACCGAAGCCAGCGCGACGGCCCAGAACCCGATGCGCGACAACGCCATGAACAGCGGCATCATCGCCAGCACAACCAGATACATCGGCAGTATGTCGAAGTAGTTCGGCACATAGGTCAGGGTGAAAATCCCGACCATCTGCGGCAGCGGATCGTTGAAGAAATGCTGCAGGTTCAGGGACGAGACGTAATTCTTTGTAAACAGGCCGGAATTATCAAGCGCGGCCATTGTCATGGCGACAAAGAAGAACAGACAGATATGCGCCCAATAGACCTGCCAGATGCGGAACGCCACGCGGGCGGTGCCCATCCACCAGCCCTTGCGCAGAAACGCGCCGCCAAAGGCGATGGCCGAGGCCATGCCGGAACAGAACACAAAGATCTCGGTAGCGTCGGAAAACCCGAAGCGCGCAGGAATCCAGCTTGTCCAGGGGTTGCCGGGGATATGGGCAACCAGAATGATGAACATCGCGATGCCGCGATAGAAATCCAGTCGCGGGTCGCGCACGGTTGCCTGAGCGGCCACCGGGGCCGCCACAGGCGCAAAATCAGAAGCGGGCGATGCAGTCGCCATACGTTTTCTGTCCTTCTTGGTCTTTTTGTTATTCGGCCGGGACGCTTTGAGCGTCTCCGCTGTCGCGGGCCGCGTCGATCAGGGCGCGGCGCGCAAGTGCGTAATTGTCCTCGCCCCCGGCACGTTTGGCGCGCCGGTCGTCCAGGATGCGCTCCACCGCGTCCAGACGCCCGGCGCGCAGGCCGGAATCGATTGTGATGCGCTCGAATACATCACGTTGTGCGTGGCTGCCACCTGCCATTTGCATGCCAGCGCGCGCGGTCGACAGGAAATCGAAGGCCGCGCCATAAAGCCCGTCGCCGAAGGCCTCAAGGCCCTTGGCGGCAGCAATGCCCGGATCGGACATGCGGATCGGGGTGTCCCCCTGATTGCGCTGCGCATCCTTCTGAATGCGCTGCAACATTTTGCCCGTCGCGTCCGCGCGGTTGTCACCGGTCAACGCCAGCAGGTAGTGCAGGTCGGCGAAGATCAGGCAGCCATCCTCGGTCCGCGCGGCGCTGAGATCGGCGAGTTCTTCCCAGCGGTTGCCAACATCGATGCCCTCAAGCTCCAGCCGGGACAGCAAAGAGGTCGCGTTCGAGATATCTCGGTAATCGTCCGTCTTGTCCTTGCGGATATGCTGATCATACAGCGCCATCACCTGATCGACCTGACCCAGATCCAGATGCATCAACGCCTTGTGCCACCAGACGTGATAGCGGAAGTTGTTGCAATGCGCCCAGGCGTCCTCGCGCCCGGCAAGCCAATCCAGACCCAGTTGCGCGTTGCCCGTCATCTCGTGGACGTGAGCGACAGCATGCAGACCCCAGGCATCGTCTGACACCATCCACAGTGCCTGACGACCGGCAATCTCGGCCTTTTCATAGGCGCCAGTTTCTTCCAGCGCGAAGGAATGGCAGCCCAGCAGATAGCCGCGTCCGGCATGATCCGGCTCATAAGCGGGCAGAACCCGTTCAATCGACCGGCGCATTCCCGCCGAGTCGCCCAATACAAACCGCGTTGCATGGCTGAGTTTCATCGCCAGCGTGTCGGTAGGATGGGCGCACAGAACCTCTTCGAATTTCTGCACAGCTTGCGAGGGCAGGTCGGCCAGATAGAGCGACAAAGCGTCGACATACAGCTTCTCACGCGCCGACACGGTCTGGCGTGTCATTGCCGTGTTGGCTGCGGCCAAAGCCTCGGTCGCGACGGGCAACATCTCGCGCCGACCCAGCAGAACCATGAACAGACCCTTGATCGCATGACCCAATGCGAAATCCGGCTCAAGCTCGAGCACTTTGCCCAGATGCTGAGGGGTGATTGCCGCGTGCGCCATGAACCCAAGCAGAACACCATCCCACGCTTCGACGGCTGCCGGGTGGCTGAGGGTGTTCATTTGTCCAAAAACGTCTTGTTTCATACTTGGGTCCAATCTGATTGCGATATTTGACACTGTTCGATTTATCAGAGTGTGCGGGCGCGTCGTAACAGTATCGACCCTGCTCTCGAATTGGTGAAAAGCCGTGTGTGCAAAAATTGAAAAAAACCGCCGATTCAAGGGCATGTTTCAGCAACTTGCCGCCGAAATGGGCAAGTGTTTCAGTCTTCGAAGGGGTTTTCAGCGCCTAAAACTGCATCAGTATCCGCACCGAACACCGGCGGGGCATGCCGATATGTTACAGGCGTGCGTGACAGGTTCAGGGGATTCCCGATCAGTTTCACCTCGGCCGGATCGGCCTGCATGGCGATCTGCATGCCACGGGCTGCCACCTGATCCGAGGCAAAAACCTGATCCAGTGTCCGCACCGGGCCAACCGGCACTTTGCGGGTTTCAAGCTCGGAAATCACCGTGGCCGTTGCCTGGGATTTCATTGCCGGACGCAGCACCGCGTTCAGGGCATCGCGATGTTCAAGCCGCGCGGGGTTGGTTGCAAAACGCGGATCGTCGGCCAGTTCGGGATGCCCGATGAAATCGCAGAAGCGGCGGAACTGGCTGTCATTGCCAACTGCCAGAATCACGTGGCCATCGGAGGTTTCATAAACCTCGTAGGGCACGATATTGGGATGCCCGTTACCACGCCGCTGGGGCACATCGCCCGAGGTCAGATAGTTCACGCCTTCATTGATCAGCCAGGCCACCTGCGAATCCACCAGCGCCAGATCGATCTGCTGGCCTTCGCCGGTCAGATCGCGGTGACGCAGCGCCGCCAGAATGCCGACCGTCGCGTACATGCCGCACATGACATCGGCGATGCCAACGCCCACTTTCATCGGCGCGCCGTCGGTATCGCCGGTCAGCGACATGATCCCACCATAGCCTTGCGCCATCAGGTCATAACCGGGCTTGCTGGAATTGGGTCCGGTCTGCCCGTATCCGGAGATCGAGCAATAGACAAGCCCTGGAAGATCCTGAGACAAGCTGTTGTAATCCAGCCCGTATTTCGCCAACCCGCCGGGCTTGAAGTTCTCGATCAGAATATCCGCATGCGAGGCAAGGCGTTTGATTTCAGCCTGTCCCTCGGGCGTTGCAATGTCGATGGCGACGGATTTCTTGTTGCGGTTGGCGGACATGAAATAGGCGCTCAGGTCCGAGCGGTTGCCATCCCCATCCGCAACGTAAGGAGGGCCCCATTGCCGCGTATCGTCCCCGCCGGTTGCGGGGTTTTCGATCTTGATGACGGTTGCGCCCAGATCGCCCAGCAATTGCGTGCAGGTCGGTCCGGCCAGAATGCGCGACAGGTCCAGAACCTTGACGCCCTTCAGCGGTCCTTCAGATGCGGCCATCATACCCTCCACGATCAATCTCGGCGGCGATCACAGTAAAGCGGTCGGCCTTCATCGCCTCGTTCAATGCTGCGCGCAGTTCTGCGCGGTTGCGCACGGTATGTCCATAGCCGCCAAAGGCGCGGCCCATGGCGGCAAAGTCGTGACGGTCGAAATCGACGCCCCGGTTGCCCATCTGGCGCTGGCGTTGCTTCAATTCGATCAGCGCCAGCGAGGCGTCGACGAACACGAGAAAGATCGGATTTCCGCCCATTTCGGCAGCGGTCGACAGCTCTCCGGCGATCATCAAGAACCCTGCATCGCCCGAAAAGCTGATCACCGGGCGGTCGGGTTCGGCCAAGCTCAGGCCCATCGCCATCGGAAGGGCGCAACCCATTGTGCACAAAGCAGAAGATTGGATCAGCCCGCGCGGCTCTTGGCACTCCCACATCTGGCTCAGCAGGATGCGGTGTGCGCCGCTATCGGCCGAGGCCAGCGTGTTGCCGGGCAGCACGGCGCGGGTTTCGGCGATCACACCCGCAGGCCCCCAATCGTCGTCCTGCGGGAAGGCTTGCGCCAGCGCGGCCTTGACCTGAGCGGGCTCTCCACCGGGCCACGTGGCGCGGGCCGGGTTGCCTTTGGCAATCGCCTCCAGCGTCTGGCCGGTATCGGCCACCAGATTCAGGCCGGCCTGATGCATGTAGTGATCGTTCACCACGGCCGAGATGTCGATGACGCGCTTTTCGTCCGGATCCCAGATCTCGCGCCAGCCGGGGCGCATTTCGATGGGGTCATAGCCAAGGCACAGAACCAGATCGGACTGTTCGATCAGCGGCACCAGATGTTTGTCGGCCAGAGGCGACAGCCCCGCGCCGCCCAGACACAAAGGGTGATCCTCGGGGATCACGCCCTTTGCCTTGTAAGTGGTGACAAAAGGAATGCTGAAATGTTCTAGAAACGCCTGAACCACACTGCGCGAGTCGTCATACAGCACATCCAGCCCGATGATCGCGACGGGACGTTCGGCCTCGGCCACCCAGCGGCGGGCCTTGGACAGGCAGTCGCCTTCCGGGGCTACAGCCGCCACCTTGGCCAGGCGGCGGCGTTTGGGCGAAGACATACGCGCATCCGCAACCGAGATTGGCACGTCGATATGGACCGGGCCGGGGCGGGGCTGATTGGCCAGAGAGACTGCCTTATCCGCAATGATATCCGCGCCTTCGGCGGTCATCACATAGGTGGCCTTGGTGATCGAGCGGTAGACCTGTGAATGGTCCATGACCTGATGGGTATAGGTCAGCGCCTCGTCTGCATCCACACAGCCGGTCAGCACGATCATCGGCACCCGGTCCTGAAACGCATTGGCCACCACGTTGATCCCGTTCATCGCACCCGGCCCGATGGTCGCAACCAGAATGGCGGGCGCGCCGTCGCGGTGATGCACGGCCTCGGCCATGAAGCCCGCGGCGTTTTCGTGTTTGGTCAGATGGAAGGTGATACCCGCCTTTTCCAGCGCATCAACCAGCGTCAGAACCTCGCCGCCCGGCATCCCGAATGCGTGGCGGCACCCCGCCTCGTACAGCCGTTGGGCCAGAAGATCCGCAGCGCGGGGGGACAGGTCCTGCATCAGTCATGCTCCGAATTAGCCAATGGGAAGCAAATGTCTGACATCCCTAACAGAGGCAAGCCGGATCACGCCAGTGTGACTATTTGACTGCGGAATCCGCGATGGATTGAAACTTTGCGTCCAATTCTTCGGCAATCGCAGACAGCGCCGTGCCGCCTTCGTCAGCGTAAGGCTGGAAGACAAAGCTGGGTGTTTTGTAGGACAAGGTCGCCGTGCCATCGTCATTTTCGGTGACGTAAAACCGGATCGGCGCTTCGATCATCGCAGCGGTCGAGGTTTCCAGAACGCGCACGGCAAAATCGTTGTTGAACACGCCGATCACGCGGTTGCCGGGGATGGTAATCCCACGCGCCGCAGCGGCCTTGGTCGGACCGGCCTGCGTGACCACGATCAGCCCATTGGCTTTCACTGCCGCTTTCGTGTCAGCGACCAGCGCCTCATAGGATTTTTTGCTGTCAAACACGGCCCATCCGGGCAAAGGCTCATCCGCAAAGGCGGGCAGAGCCAGCAAACACGCAAACGCAACGACAGGTTTCATCGCAGGCCCTCCGTCAACTTGGCTGCCTGCTTGATGCCAGAATTCGCGTGTCGGCGCACTCACATTCTTGTGCCGTTACCTGTTAGTCAGCGCGTCGCTTCAACAGATAGATATCCATGATCCATCCATGTGCGGCCCGATGTCTGGCGCGATTGGCCAGAATCTCTTCTGCAACGTCGGCCAGCGGTCCGTGGATCAGGATCTCTTCCTTCATTCCGACATAGGCGCCCCACCAGATGTCATACTCGGCCATGTCCAGTGACTGGAACGAACACTCTCCATCCAGCATGACGGCGACATTCGACGCGCCAAGGGGCCAGCCCTCGTCCCGCAAGCGCCGCCCTGTCGTGACGACATAAGGCGCGCCGATCTCGTTGATAGGGATCGCATGGGCCGCCGTCAGCGCTTGCAACGCGGTGATGCCCGGGATCACCCGCTTGTTCGGCTGCGGATTCAGCCGGGCCGCGATGCGCAAGGAACTGTCATAAAGCGACGGGTCGCCCCAGATCAGCAGGGCAACCTTGCTGGCTGTCGGATGGGCCGAGATCGCCTTTTGCCAGCGCAGCGCAATTGCGTCGTGCCACTCATCCACGCCTTGCAGATAACCGTCCTCGGACCGCCGTTTGGGAATGTCGAAATAGGCGATCTGCGGCGGGCTGTCAGTGACCGTGGCGATGATCTCTTCGCGCAGCCCGGCCAGATCGGCCTTGTTCTCACCCTTGCGCGGGATCAGGATCAGATCGGCCTCGCGGATTGCCTGAACGCCTTGCCGGGTCACATGATCGGGGTTGCCGGTACCGATCCCGATCAGGGTCAGGTCATACATCATCCAACTCCGCCAATGGACCATAAAGGATCAGGGCAGGGGCCGTGCCGATTTCGGATTTCAGCGTGTCCGCAAGCGCACCGATGGTGGATCGATGCAGCACCTGTTCGGGGGTCGACACGGATTCCGCCATAAGCGCGGGCGTGTCCAACGGCAGGCCATGTGCATGCAGCGCCTCGACCAACAGGGGAAAGGTGCGCTTGCCCATGAACACAACCGTCGTGGCCATTCCATCGGCCAAAGCGGGCAGGTTCAGATCGTCCGGTAACTGCCCGCTGACATCATGGCCGGTGACAAATTGCACCCGCCGCGCCGTCAGGCGACGTGTCAGCGGGATACCAGCAGCGGCGGCTGCTGCGACAGCCGAGGGGATGCCCGGAATGACCTCGTACTCGATCCCGGCCTCGCGCAATGCCACCATTTCCTCCTCCAGCCGCCCGAACAGCCCGCCATCGCCGGATTTCAACCGCACGACGCGCTGACCGGTCTGCGCATATTCGACCAGCAGGCGGCTCACATGGTCTTGCTTGGGCGAGGGGCGTCCGGCACGTTTACCGACGCCGACCAGATCCGCATCCTCGCGCGCATGCGTCAGAATCGGCCCACTGCTCAGGTCATCGAACAGCACCGCGTCGGCCTTTTGCATCCGGTCCACGGCCTTGAGCGTCAACAGCTCCGGGTCGCCGGGGCCTGAGCCTACGAAAGAGACAAAACCGCTCATGCCGAGGCCTCGGCAATCAGGTGAAAGAACGTGCCGGTGACGTTGCCGCGCACTGATCCAGTTTGGGGACCTTCGGTTCCCTCGGCATCAAACACCCGCGCCAAGGGGGCATCGGGCTGTTCGATAATCGAGGAATAGTGGAACTCATGCCCCCGCAGGGCTGTCCCTGCCGCAAGTCCCGGCATCGGGGTGAGCAGTTCAGCCCGGCGATAGCCCAGATTGAATTTGCGCTTTTCGTAGGATGTGACCAGCCCAAGCAGTCCAGCCATCTTATGCCGCGTGCCGTCCTTGTCGATCAACCCTTCGCCCAACGCCATGTACCCGCCGCATTCGCCGTGAACCGGTTTGGTTTCGGCGTGGCGACGCACTCCGGTCAGGAAGGTATCAGCAGCGGCCAGAGTGCCCGCATGTAACTCAGGGTATCCACCCGGCAACCAGACCAGATCGGCATCCGTCGCCGGAGCTTCATCCGCCAAAGGCGAGAAGGGCAACACCTCGGCCCCAGCCCTGCGCCAGCCTTCCAGCAAATGTGGGTAGGTAAAGGAAAATGCCGCATCCCGCGCCAATGCAATTCGCTGGGCCGGGGGGCGCGGCAGCGCGGCTGACGATGGCCCAGCCGGGCCTGAGGAGGCCGCCCGCTTGATCGCTTCCAGATCTACATGCTCACGCAGGAAGGCCGCATATCCGGCGATGGCGCTTTCCAGATCGGGGTGCTCAACGGCCTGGATCAGGCCCAGATGCCGCTCGGGCAGGGTCAGATCACCGCGTCTTGGTAGCACGCCCAGAACCGGCAGGCCTGCGCGCTCCATGCCCAGGCGGGTCAGACGCTCGTGGCGCGGGCTGGCACAGCGGTTCAGGATCACGCCGGCAAAGGGCAGATCGGGGTTGTACATCTTGAACCCCAGCGCCGTCGCCGCCGCCGATTGCGCCTGTCCGCCCACATCCAGCACCAGCACCACCGGCCAGCCCATCCGCTGCGCTGTCTCGGCGCTGGAGCCATGCCCCAGTTCTCCGGGCTTCGCGACGCCATCAAACAACCCCATCGAGCCTTCGGCGACCACAATATCCGCCCCGTCCGCCTGCGCAGAGATCGCGTTCAACAGCGGATCGCCCATCGCCCAACTGTCGAGGTTGAACGAGGCCCGTCCTGCCGCCGCCCGGTGAAAGGCCGGGTCGATATAGTCGGGGCCACTTTTGAACGGTTGCACGGTCAGGCCGTCCTCGGTCAGTGCACGCAGCAGACCCAGCATTACGGTGGTCTTCCCGGTTCCCGAAGACGGGGCCGAGATCAGAATGCCCGGAGGATTAGTCATCACCGTGGCTCCAGCTTGACCACGGGCTGTCCGCGCTTTGCGGGCGATACCGGCGGTCATAGGACTTGGAATACAGGCAGCTTTCGTCGAACCCTTCGCCCGCCAGCGCTGGTCCGACCATGATCAGTGCAGTGCGCGAGATGCCCTCATCCAGTGCATCTTTCAACGTTTCCAAGGTCGCGCGGATGATCCGCTCATCCGGCCAACTGGCGCGATAGACAACGGCCACCGGGCAATCCGCGCCGTAGGCCGGGGTCAGGTCAGCGATAACCTTGTCCAGATTGCCAATCGAAAGGTGAATGGCCAGCGTGGCCCCGGTGCGGGCGAAGTTCTCCAACGTCTCACCTTCGGGCATGGAAGATGCACGTCCCGGCGTGCGGGTCAGCACCACCGATTGCGCGAGTCCGGGCAAGGTCAGTTCAGTGCCCAGAGCCGCCGCCGCCGCGGCAAAAGACGGCACACCGGGCGTGACGCTGACCGGAATGCCCATCTCTTTCAAACGACGGATCTGTTCCCCCATTGCCGACCAGACCGACAGATCGCCTGAATGCAGCCGGGCCACGTCTTGCCCCGCTTTATGGGCCGCTTCAATCTCGGCCATGATCTGGTCCAGATCCATCGGCGCGGTGTTCACGATCTTCGCGCCTTCGGGGCAATGGCTCAGGATCTCCTCCGGCACCAGCGAGCCCGCATAAAGGCACACCGGGCAAGAGGCGATGATATCGCGCCCGCGCAGGGTCAGCAGGTCGGCGGCACCCGGCCCGGCACCAATGAAATGAACGGTCATGTCTGTCCTCCGATGGCAATGGCACACGTGGCCAGCCGGTCGTCTGAGATGTGTCTGGGTGTAAGCAGCCGCGCGCCGAACCCGGCGGCAGCCAAAGCGGATGCTTCGGCCACGCTGCCGGTGCCATAGCTGGCGCCGCTGCGGGCTGAGCATGTCAGGGTGCGCTGTCCGGCCAGGTCAGCGGGTGCAACAAGGTGCAAGGGCAGGTCGACGATTGCCGCAAAGGCGTCCAACGCGGCGTGGCCGTCCTTGTCCGCGACCGTCGCCAGCGCATCCACGGCATGGCCCGAGGACGCCTGATCATAGGCCGCCTTCAGGCTGTCCACCGTGGCGGAGCTGGAAAAACCAAGACCGGCGACGATCATAGGGTCACGCTCCACTGCACCACCGGATAGGCGGATTTCCATCCGCGGCGGGGGCCCAGAGCGCCCGCCTGCGCCAATTCAATCCGCAGCAAGTCGCCGCCAAGGGCCTCGTGCCATTGGGCGAGCAAAGCCTCGCTTTCCAGCGTCACGGCATTGGCGACCAGCCGCGTGCCCGGTTTCAGGTTGTCGCGCAGCCAGACCAGCAAAGCCTCGGACAGCCCGCCGCCAATAAAAACCACATCAGGCATGGCCAAGCCCGGCAGAGCATCGGGCGCGGTGCCATGAACGACCTCCAGCCGATCCTGCCCCAACGTGTCCGCGTTGCGCCTAATTCGGTCTGCACGCTCGGCCAGCGGCTCGATCGAGGTTGCGGTCAGGGTCGGGTCGCACATCAGCCACTCGATGCTGATCGAACCGGTACCGCCACCGATGTCCCACAGATGCTCGCCCCGTTGCGGTGCCATCGCGGACAGGGTCAGCGCCCGGATGGGCCGCTTGGTGATCTGACCATCCGTTTCAAAGATGTCGTCCGGTTTTCCGCTTGCTTTGGGGAAAGCCAGTCCGGGGCCGGTGACCTCAAGCCCAACACAGACCGGGTGATCGAACGTGCCCAGCAAGGCTTCGGTCAGTGTCACGGTCTGCGTGTTTTCGCGTGGCCCGCCCAGGGCTTGCATCACATGCAGCGCGCTGTCGGCGAAACCGGTCTCGGTCAGATAGGTGGCCAATTCAGCCACCGCCTTGCCATCGCGCAGCAGCAAAATGGCACGCAACCCCGCCGCCAGATGCGGTCTCAGCCGGGTCAGCGGCGCGGCGTGCAGCCCAAAGGTCAGCGTACTTTCCAGCGGCCAACCCAACCGGGCAGCGGCCAGCGAAAAGGTGGATTGACCGGGCAGGGCAGTCCATTCACCCGCGTCAAAGGTTCTGGCAATGACCGATCCCGCACCGAACCAGAACGGATCGCCCGAGGCCAGCACAACCGTTGGCCGCCCGCGCAGACCCGTCAGTATCGGGATGCCATCGGCAAACGGCACGGGCCATTCGATCCGTTCAGCCTGTGTTTCGGGGATCAGCGACAGATGACGGGGCGGGCCCATGACGACCTCGACCCGATCCAGCACTTGACGACTTGCGGGCGGCAGGCCATCCAGTCCATCTTCGCCCAGCCCCAGAATGGTCAGCCACGGAGCCTTAATCATGCCCAACCTCCTGCTTCTTGGCGGCACGACCGAAGCCAATGCACTGGCCCGCAGCCTTGCCGAAAGGGGGGTGCGCGCAATCTACTCTTACGCCGGGCGTGTGGACAATCCTCGCCCGCAACCTTTGCCGGTGCGCGTCGGCGGGTTCGGAGGGGCCGACGGACTGCACAGCTATATCCGCGACAACGCGATCACGCATGTCGTGGACGCAACGCATCCCTTTGCCGCGCAGATGAGCCGGAATGCCATCGCCGCCTGCGAAGCCGCAGGTGTTCCGCTGGTTGCGTTGACCCGACCGGCCTGGATTCCGCAGCACGACGACCGCTGGCAGCATGTTCCGGACATTCCGGCGGCCGTTGCAGCACTGGCAGGCCCCGCTCGGCGCGTCTTTCTGGCTGTGGGCCGGATGCACCTGCAGGATTTTGCCGCGCAACCCCAGCATGACTATTTGCTGCGGCTGGTTGACGAACCTGACAATGTGCCGCTGCCAAACGCCGATATTGTCGTCTCGCGCGGGCCGTTCACGGTTGAGGGCGATCTTGCGCTGATGAAACGCCACGCCACCGAACTGGTGATTTCGAAAAACGCCGGCGGCACCGGCGCGCGCGCCAAGCTGGACGCCGCGCGGGCGCTGGGCGTGCCAGTCCTGATGATCGACCGGCCCAGCCTGCCGCCCCGGCAGGAACTGTCCTCGGTCGCGCAAGTTCTGGACTGGCTGGCTCATCCCTGACCCTCGGCCAGAGTGAACCTTGGCGTGTAGACAATCGGCGCGCCGTCGCGTTCGATCACGCGCGTCAGAGAGGATCCGACAATCACAACCGTCTGCATGTCGGCCATATCCGGTGTCGCCTCGGCCAGCGTTGAGATTCGGATCGCTTCATCCACCCGAGTCACGGCCCGTGCGAACAGGATCAAGCGTTCTGGCTCACATTCTTCCCGCAGGATTTCCAGCGTTTTTACAAAACCTTCCGGGCGGGACTTTGAGCGCGGATTATAGAACGCCATGGCGAAATCGCCCTGTGCCGCAAGGCGCAGGCGCTTTTCGATCAGGGACCATGGCTTGAGGTTGTCGCTCAGGTTAATGGCGCAAAAGTCATGGCCCAAAGGCGCACCGACACGGGCCGAGGCGGCCAGCATCGCGGTGATGCCCGGCAGTACGTCCACCGGAATATCACGCCATTCACGCGGCCCGTTTTCCATCGCCTCGAACACTGCCGCCGCCATGGCAAACACGCCCGGATCACCCGACGACACCACGACCACGCGCTTCCCCTCAGCCGCCATTTGCAACGCATGTTGGGACCGGTCGATTTCGACCCGGTTGTCGCTGGCATGCAGGGTTAATCCCTCACGGTCAGCCACACGGGCAACATACGGAATGTAGCCGACAACATCAGTAGCCTCGGCCAGCGCTGCGGATACTTCGGGCGTCACCAGTTGTTCATCACCGGGGCCCAGGCCGGCGATCTTGACCCACCCGCTCATGGTCTGCGTCCTTGGCCATGCACGATGATAATCGAGAAATAAGGGGTAATGCCGTCCCCGTCCTCGGACAGTTTCCGCACGCGTTGATTGGGCATCTGCGCAAACTCGACGATCCAGGCCCGGTCAAAAAGACCGGCAGTCTTCAGCGCCCGTTTGACCTTGTCGATATTGCGCCCGATCTTCATCACAACCAACGCATCGGTTTGCGCCATACGTCGCGCCAGATCATCCTCGGGCAGGGTTCCGACCAGCACGGTCAGCACATCATCGCCCCATGTGATCGGGTCGCCCGTTGCCGTCCACGCGCCGGACATGCCAGTAATTGCAGGCACCACATCTACATCAGCTTCATCGCGTAAGCGGCTGTAAAGATGCATGAATGACCCGTAGAAGAACGGATCACCCTCACACAGAACAACAACGTCCTCGCCTTTGTCGGCCAGCGTTTTCAGATGTCGTGCGCAGTCTTCGTAGAAAGCGGCGAGCAATTCGTTGTAGCGCGGGTCTGTCACGGGAATTTCCGTGGTGACGGGGTATTCCATCGGGAATTCCACCGCGTCTCCGGGGATCATGCCGTTGACGATCTTGCGCGCCTGACCGCTGCGGCCCGGCTTGCGGAAAAACGCCACGTGGCGGGCATTGCGCAGCAGCCGGTCGGCCCGGACGCTCATCAGATCCGGGTCGCCAGGGCCGAGGCCCACGCCATAGATTTTACCCGCGCTCATTCGGCGCGGCTCGCGATGGCGTTGATAGCGGCCACAGTGATCGCGCTGCCGCCCAGACGGCCCTTTACTATGCAGGACGGCACCGGCTGCGCCTCCCACAGCGCGTCCTTGGATTCCATTGCGCCGACAAAACCCACCGGGCAGCCGATGATGGCGGCGGGGCGCGGGCAGTCGGGGTCTTCCAGCATGTTCAGCAGGTGGAACAGCGCCGTGGGCGCGTTGCCGATGGCGACCAGAGAACCCTCCAGATGCGGCCGCCACAGTTCCAGCGCGGCGGCGGAGCGTGTGTTGCTCATCTCAGCCGCCAGCGGGCGCACGCGGTCGTCATGCAGGGTGCAGATCACCTCATTGTCGGCGGGCAGGCGAAAGCGGGTCACACCTTCGCTGACCATCCGCGCGTCGCACAGGATCGGCGCGCCATTTTCCAGCGCGGTGCGGGCGGCGGTCACGAAACCGGGTGAGAAATGCACGAACTCTTCCAGTCCGACCATGCCTGCGGCGTGGATCATGCGGACGGCGACCTGCTCCTCGTCGGCGTCGAACCGGGCCAGATCGGCCTCGGACCGGATGGTGGCAAAGCTCTCTTTGTAGATCGCTGCGCCGTCGGTTTCGTATTCATAGGGCATCAGGTCAGGTCCATGGTCAAAAGTGTTTCGGGGCTGAGCCCGCGCTGACAGGGCTCATCCCCTGCGCGGCCCCGTTTGACAAGATCAAATCGTCCGTTGTTGCCGACCAAAGTGACGTCGGCGGGGCCCATGCGGGCACATCCCTTGGCGCAGCCCGAGACATGCAGGCTGCCGGGAACGCGCGCGGCCAGGGCGCGGGCGATGTCGCGGGTTTCCACTTGCGCCTGCGGGCAGAATGGCGCGCCGGGGCAGGCGTCGGTGCTCATCAGCGGGTCGGCGCCATCCGTGACAAAGTCCGGGGCAGGTATCGCCGCCCCGCCTTCCAGCAGGATCAGCCGCCACGGGGTGACACGCAGGGCGGTTGCGCCGCTGTCGTCAATCAGATCATAAAGCTTGCGGGCAGGCAGCGACCCAAAAGCGGCACCATACAACGCACCAAGTTCACAAGGGCCGGGGTGCAGTTTTTTACCGACCGGGCCGGGTGCATGTCCCTGCCATTCCTGCGGCAAAGCGTCGGTGACCCGTGCCATGCGGCGCGTCTCGGGCGTATATGTTCCTGCAAACCACCGTGCCAAAGCGATGACATGGTCAATGGCGTCGGCCTCGGCCACAGGCCGCCCGGTCTCGCAGCCGTCGGCGCGCAGGATCAGATCGTCAACGCCGGTTTCCAGACGAATATCCGCTGAATCCGCGCTCAGCAGGCGCGCGGGCCCGGTGTCGATGGCAAAGCCGAACTTTGCGGGCAGGGCAGGCAGTTCCGCCAGCCGGTCAATCAGTTCCTGCGTCAGGCGCGCGGTCAAATCGCCCGCCTGGTACAGCGGCGTGACCAGAATGTTGCGCCGCACCTCGATGCCAGGTTCGGCATCCAGCAGGTCCAGCGCCGCAAGTTCCTTGAGCAGCGGCTGGTGGTCATAATCCTCCACCCCCCGCAGTTGCAGATTGGCGCGGTTGGTCAGGTCGATGGTGCCATTTCCAAACCGATCTGCAAGGTCGCACAGACCCAGCGCCTGATCGACCGTCAGACGCGCCAGTCGGGGTCGTACCCGCACCACCAGACCGTCGCCCGACATCATCGGGCGGTGTGCGCCGGGGCACCAGCCCTGTATGACGGGGGCGCTCATCCCAGCCCCTCCAGATCGGCGCGGATCGAGTTCCGGCGGGTGTTCCACAGCCCGGTCTCCAACAGCGCGCGGAACCGGTCCTGCATGGCCTCATGGGCCTGCGGGTTGGCCTCGGCCAGAAAGGCATCGACCTGCGGATCGCCCAGCGTTGCGTCGTGATACAGATCGAACAGATGCGGCGCGACCGTGCCCGACAGATGCGCGAAGGACGCCATGTGATCCAATGTCGCCGCGATCTCGGCAGCGCCCCGGAACCCGTGCCGCTGCATTCCGGCGATCCAAGCAGGGTTGGCGGCGCGGGCATGGACAACGCGGCTGATCTCTTCGGGCAGGGTGCGCGCGCGGGGATTGTCCGGGTTGGTATTGTCCAGATGGTACAGCTGCGCCTCGCCGCCGGTCACCTTTTTGGCCGCTGCAAACCCGGCCTCGTGCGTGGCGTAATCGTTGGCCAGCAGCAGGTCGGTCTCGGTCAGGTCCTGCAGGTGGACAAAGCTGTCGGCATTGGCGACGCGCTGCGTGATCCCATCGACGTCCTGCGCGATATGCTCGCCTTCCAGCGCATAGGAACTGGCCTGCAACCATGCTTCACCCGCCTGCGTGCGGGCCTCATCCGTATAAATTTCAGACAGTTGCGTCATGTTCACGCCATAGCTGCCCGGCGCGGGGCCGAACACGCGCGCAGCCGGGGCCTGCCCGGCATAGGGGTTCCAGTCCGGTGCCTCATCCCGTTCGGATAAGGCCCGCACCGCTTGACCGTAAAGCGCAGAGAGCGTCGGGAACACGTCGCGGAAAAGTCCCGAGACGCGCAGGGTGACATCCAGACGCGGGCGGCTGAGGTCGGTGATCGGCAGAACTTCGATGCCTGAGACGCGCTCGGACCCCTTGTCCCAGACCGGCTTGACGCCCAGCAGGTGCAGCGCCATGGCGAATTCTTCCCCGGCGGTGCGCATGGTGGCCGAGCCCCAGAGGTCGACGATCAGCCCCTTGGGATAATCGCCCTCTTCCTGCAAATGCCTCCGCACCAGTTCCTCGGCCAGTTTGACCCCTTGGGTATAGGCGGCGCGGGTGGGCACAGACCGTGGATCGGTGGTGTAGAGGTTCCGCCCCGTTGGCAGCACATCCGACCGACCGCGATAAGGGGAACCCGAAGGGCCAGCCTCGATCCGTTTGCCCGCCAGCGCGTCCAGCAGGGCCGCACGTTCGGCATGGGCCGAGGGTGCCGGGTCGAAATTGCCGCTCACGTCGGGCACCCGGCCAAAGATATGCAACCCGTCGCCGAACTGGCTTTCCTTGATGTCGCAGACAAAGCGGTCGATGCGGGTGATCGCCTCGGCGGTGCAGGTGGCCTGATCCAGGCCGAGGTCGCTTTCGAGCCCAATCGCCTGCGCCTCGTCCCGGATATCCTCTTGCAGTCGGTCGCGGCGCTTGGGGTCCAGACCGTCAGCGTTCGAGAACTCGTCCAGCAGCGATTCCAGCCGCACCATCCGATCCGGCGTGCCGCTTTCCTTGAGCGCGGGCGGGATATGGCCCAGCGTGACGGCTCCGATCCGGCGCTTGGCCTGTGCGGCCTCGCCGGGGTCGTTGACGATGAACGGGTAGATCACCGGCAGATCGCGGATCAGCGCCTCGGGCCAGCAGGCGGCGGACAGGGCGACCGATTTGCCGGGCAGCCATTCCAGCGTGCCATGCGCGCCGATATGGATCAGCGCATCCGCGCCCAGCCCTTGGCGCAGCCACAGGTAAAACGCAACATAGCCGTGGCGCGGGGTGCGCGAGAGGTCGTGGTAATCGTCATCGCGCAATTCGGGCGTGCCGCGTTCGGGTTGCAGTGCGATCAGGGCCTTGCCGCGTCGCAGGGCGGTGAAATGGAAGGCTCCATCGGCGCAGGCCGGGTCATCTTCGGGCTTGCCCCAGACGGATTGCAGATCACTGCGCAGGGTTTCGGGCAATTCGGCCAATGCGGTCAGGTAGTCCTGCAGCGGCCATGAAATCCGGGCATCCGGCAGCGCATCGGCAATCGGCTCGGCAGGGGTGGTGTCATAGCCTGCGCCTTGCAGATCGGACAGCATCGCCTCGGCCGAGGTCAGCGCGTCGAGGCCTACCGCATGGGCCATCTGCCAGTCCTTGCCGGGATAGGTGGACAGCACCAGCGCAGGCGTCTGATCGGCTTTGGGTTTGTCGTGCAGGTTAAGCCAGCCTGACACGCGGTCGATGATCGCTTCGATCCGCTCGGGCTCGGCCCGGTGGGCGAAACGGGAATATTCCAGATGCGGGTCGCGCTTGCCCGGTTCCTTGAACGAGGCGATGCCCGCTGAAATCCGCCCGTCCACTTCGGGCAGTACCACATGCATGGCGAGGTCGGCGGGGGATAGCCCGCGTTCCGCCTCGGCCCATGCCTTGCGGCGCGAGGTGGCCAGCGCGACCTGAAATACCGGCACGTTGGCGGCGTCCAGAGGCGAGGTGCCCGACGCGCCTTTGCCCGAGAATGAGGTGGCGTTGATGATGGCCGACGGGGCCAGCGCCACGACCTGCTCACGCAGCCAATCGGCTGCTGCGGGCGCTTTCAGAGACGGAGCGAACAGGCCCACCGCCTCAAAACCCCGCGCGCGGAGGCTGCGGATCAGAGCCGCGACAGGAGCGGTGTCGGCTGAGGTCAGATAGGCCCGGTAGAAGGTCACAAGGATGCGTTTTGCATCGCCCGTGAAGGCGGCATCCACCGGGATCACGCCGCGATCCGGGCACCACGCGCCGCATTCGGGCAACGTCTTGGCCCCCATCACCGGCCCGGCATAAAGCCCCGCCGCCAGCGCCATTTGCGCCAGGGCGGCCTGCGCCGCGACCTCTCCGCCGGTGTCGCACAGATGCGCCAATCGCCGCAGGGTCGAGATGGGCAGGGTGGAATAGTCATCCAGCCGCGTATCCTCGCGCCCGTCCGCAGGCAGGACCGCCAGCGCGATGCCCTTGGCCTGCGCCAGTGCCAGAACCTGTTGCAACCCGTAGGACCAGTAGGGCACACCGCCGATCAGGCGGATCAGTATACCCTTTGCGCCCTCCAGCGTCTGTTCCACATAGGTATCGACCGACAGAGGGTGCTTGAGCGCCGTTAGGTTCGCCAGCCGCATCGTCGGCATCCGCCCCTCGGGGCCCCCACCGCGATGCCAGCCCGCCGCAAAAGCGCCAAGGTCACTGTCCGAGAACGACAGCACCACCAGATCCGCCGGGCTCTGGCCCAGATCGGTCGGGGTCTCGGTTTCCTCTAACCCGTGGCTTTCGCGGAAGACGACGTGCATGGCTTACTCGGCAGCCTCGGTCACACCTACGAGGATATTGCGGATCGCGGCTTCTTTGATGTCGTCATGCTCGGCAATGACCACAAGGCGCGAGCGGCGCTCCTCACCGGGCTCCCAGGGGCGGTCATATTGGTGCCGGACGCGGGCACCGACGGCCTGCACCAGCAGACGCATGGGTTTGCCCTGAACGGCGGCATAGCCCTTGACGCGCAGGATGTTCAGCTCATTCGCCAGACGTTCGATCTTGGCGACCAGATCGGCGGGTTCGGTCTGTTCCGGCAGTTCGACGATGATGCTTTCGAAATCGTCATGCTCGTGGTCGTGGTGGCCGTCGTGATGCGACGGTCGAGCGTCCATGTCATCCTCGGCGGCGGCCTCAAGGCCCAGCACGACGCGCACGTCCACGGCACCTTCGGCCACTTCAACCACGGGCAGAGGGCGCGGGGCTTCGGCCGCGATGATTTCTTTGGCTTTCGCCACACCTTCGGGACCGGCCAGATCGGGTTTGGTCAGCAGGATGATGTCGGCGCAGGAGATCTGGTCCTCGAACACCTCCGACAAAGGTGTTTCGTGGTCGATCGAGTCATCGGCCAAGCGCTGGGCATCCACCGCCTCGACATTCGGGGCGAAGCGACCGGCGGCGACAGCCTCGGCATCTGCCAAGGCGATCACGCCGTCCACGGTGATCTTCGACCGGATATCGGGCCAGTCGAACGCCTTCAGCAGCGGTTTCGGCAGGGCGAGGCCTGAAGTTTCGATCAGGATATGATCCGGGCGCGGCTCCAGCGCCATCAGCGCCTCGATGGTGGGGATGAAGTCATCGGCCACGGTGCAGCAGATGCAGCCATTGGCCAGTTCCATGATGTTTTCCGCCGGGCAATCCGGGATCGCGCAGGATTTCAGGATGTCGCCATCAACGCCCACATCGCCGAACTCGTTGACCACCACGGCCAGACGTTTGCCTTGCGGGTTCTGCATCAGATGCTTGACCAGCGTCGTTTTGCCCGAGCCCAGAAAGCCGGTGATGACGGTGACGGGGAGTTTTTCGAGGTTGCTCATTTCAGGGCTCCAATCGGGGGAATGCGCGAGGCGCAGTTTTTGCGAAAATGTTCGGGGCGCTCGCGCCATTTGACCAAGCCGTCCTCGGTGGCCAGATACTTAGTCGCACCGTCGACGATGACGTCAACGTGATCGGTTTCGTTGAGGTTCTCATAGACAAAAGTCCAGCGATCCGGCCCGCCGCGCAGCACGATGGAGCAGCCCTGATCGCAGTTCGACAGGCATTCGACGGCTTTCAGCGTGACGCCCTCGGGCAGATCCGCCTGTTCCAGCGCTTTGTGCAGCAATGTGCCGGGGCGCTGGTCATCATCCTCGATGGGCAGACCACGGCGGCACGTGGTGCAGACCAGCAGCTCGACCGGCGCAGTCTCGGTCATGTCTCTCATCCCCCCAAATCCTCTTCGCGGGGGACGGGGTTTCATGCGGGCCACGCGATGCACATGGACCCGACACCGGAACACCCCGCCCGGTTTCAACTTCGGGTGCTGGCAGGTCTCCCGGCTTGCGGATGTCAGAGGCCCGGTTCGTCTGGCTCCTCTGTCGGATGTCCCGCCTTCCCGGCTTTGCAGCCAGTGGCATTGGGCACCCTCTCCGGTCACGGTCGCGGGGGCGGCTGCGTTTGGCGGATAATCCGTTGACGCATTCCCTTTTCATCGGCTGTCGCCGACACCAACGACAGGGACATGCGGTACGTGCGGGCAGGTTGTCAAGCGCGATGCGACCACCATCGCGTGGCTAGGATGAAAAGCGACCTGCCAGCGTCGCTGGGCGGCATGACGCGGTGCACGCGACATGGTCGCATACCGGAAAACACGCAGGGAGACGCGAATAATGAAAGTTGGGTTCATCGGACTTGGAAATGTGGGCGGAAAACTCTCGGGCTCGTTGCTGCGCAACGGGATCGACCTGACGGTCCATGACCTGAATGCAGACCTGGTGGCAGAGTTCGTCGAAAAAGGCGCAAAGGCCGCCGAAAGCCCGGCCCAGCTGATGCGCGATTGCGACGCGGTGATCACCTGCCTGCCATCGCCTGCCGCCTCGGACGCGGTGATGCAAGAGATGTTGCCCGAGGTCGGCCCCGGCAAAATCTGGATGGAGATGTCCACCACCGACGAGGCCGAGGCCAAGCGGCTGGGTGCCATGGTCATCGAGCGGGGCGGGGCGGCAGTTGATTGCCCGGTTTCCGGCGGATGCCACCGGGCGGCAACCGGTAATATCTCGATCTTCGCGGGCTGTGACCGCGATACCTTTGAGCGAATCCTGCCTTTCCTGACAACGATGGGCCGTCGGGTGCTGCATACGGGCGATCTGGGCTCGGCCTCGGTTCTGAAAGTTCTAACCAACTATCTGGCAACCGCCAACCTGATCACCTGCGCCGAAGCGCTGGTGACCGCCAAAGCCGCCGGGATGGACCTGAACACGACCTATGAGGCGATCAAGATCTCGTCCGGTACGTCGTTTGTGCATGAGACCGAAAGCCAGGTCATCCTGAACGGCTCGCGCGATATTTCCTTCACAATGGACCTTGTCAAAAAGGATATCGGCCTGTTTCAGGACGTCGCCGACCGCGCGGGTGTCCCGCTTGAGATCAACCCGATCATGATCAAGATCTTCGAGGACGGCATCGCACGCTACGGCGAACGCGAACTGTCGCCCAACATCATCAAACGCCTGGAAGACGCCACCGGCCTCGACATCCGCGCGCCCGGCTTTCCACCTGAAATGCAGGACGATGAACCTGAAGAACCGGGTTATGAGGTTATCCCGGCGGGGCGCGATTCCTAAGAGGGGCGCGCTTTCGTCTTTGCGTCGCGAGGTGAAGGTATTGAAGGAAGTGGAGGCGAGTACCGGAATCGAACCGGTGTACACGGATTTGCAATCCAGAAAGAGATAAAGCAAAAACAACGACTTAGGGGTGCAAAATGCCCCCTGACAAAAAGTGAACAAAAAGCGAAAGTTTCAAAGCCAAGTTCGCCGGTTCAAAACGAAAAAGGCCCCGTCACAGCGGCAACTGTGAACCGGGGCCAAATAGAAAAAGCCTGTCAGCTTTCGAAAGACATTAGCACGGGCCACTACCGCTCCGCAAACGCTCAGTCGGCTTTTTCCTGGCCTCTGACCGGTGAGGTGATCCAATGAGCTGGCGCATAGCGAATGAATGCGCCGAGCGCCGCTTTGGCAGCGCCGCCCGCAAGCAGATTATCATGTTCCTGGCCGACAAAGCGAGCGATGACGGCTCCGGCATCTGGTGTTCCAAGGGGACGATCCAGCGCCACACAGAGCTTAGCGAGAGCACGGTCAAGCGCACCATTATCGATTTCCTGCGAGAAGGCATTCTGATTGAGACGGGGCGGCGGCACTGCAAGAATGGCTACACCGTCATTTACCGCATCGTTCTGGAGCGCGTGGCCGCGCTCGAACCCACGGCTGAACCCGATATTGAGACGGGGGTCACTGTGAACCCCGTCCAGCCTGAACCCGGTACGGGGTCCACCGTGAACGGGGTACGGGGTTCACGGTGGACCCCAAACCATCCTAAAACCATCCATAAACCACCTACGCGCAGGCGCGAGGCGGCGGAGGAGGTTGAAGATCTTGAAGCTGAGAAGATCTTGGCGGCCTATCCCGAAGACAGGATCCGAGACCGGCGAACCAGTCTGCGCCTGATCGCAGCGGCTGTGAAAGCCGGGGTAGAGCCCGATGATCTGAAGCAAGCGATCAAAGCCTATGCCAAGGAAAGCGAGGGATACACGCGCAGCAAGGTCTGTTTTTCGGACAATTGGTTCAAGATGCGCCGATGGGAGAAGGGGCTTGCCCAGTTGCAAGCCGACCGCGAGAAGGCGCGAGAGGCCGAAGCCAAAGGTCGCGCCAGCCTCGCCGAGTGGATCCACGAGCGCCATCCCCTGTGCCGCCACATCACAAACCGGCAGATCGAGGATTTGGTTGCAACGAAGCTGGTGACGCCTGAGCAGGTTCGAGCTGCGGGGCTGCAGGCATGAGTGCGGCTCGATTGTTACGCTATGGCGTAAAAATTGAATATTTACGTTGCAGCGTAATTTATTTTGATTTACGCTGTGCCGTAAAAGGAGCCACGTCATGGACCTCACAGCACGAACGGCCGAGCAGATCGGCGAGGCACTCCGCCGGACGCGCAAAGCGCGCGGCTGGACCCAAAGCGATATCAGCGCGCGTACGAATTTGCGCGTCGCGACAATTTCGTCGCTCGAGAATGGCGACACGGGAGCGAAGCTCGCCACAGTGCTCGCTGTCATGGCGGCACTTGGGCTTGAGTTCCGATTGGTGGAGCGCGGTGGCTCGCTTGAGATTGAGGATATCTTCTGATGGCCAAACACGGGCGTAGCGGAACGATGCAAGTGCTTCTGAACGGGCGGTCGGTGGGGGCTTTGCGTCTCGCTGGTTCAGGCGCGATCAGCTTTACCTATGACCCGGAATGGTTGGCATGGGAACATGCCATGCCCATCTCGCTTTCGCTGCCTTTGCGTGAAGAGGCACACCAGGGCGGCCCTGTTATCGCCTACTTGGAAAACCTGCTGCCGGACAATCAGGCGATACGAGAGCGCGTTGCTGCACGGGTGCGTGCGGGCGGCACGGACGCGTGGCACATGCTGGAGAAAATCGGGCGCGATTGCGTGGGGGCCCTGCAATTCGTCTCAGGTGAGATTCCAGAGTTTGCCGCGCTCGAGGGAGAGCCCGTATCTGAGGCACAGATTGCGGATATGTTACGCAACCTCACAAGCGCTCCGCTAGGCTTGGATGAGGAAGACTACTTCCGCATTTCCATCGCCGGGGCGCAGGAGAAAACGGCTCTGCTACGCCACGAGGGCTCGTGGATCCGTCCATCGGGGCTCACCCCTACAACCCATATCCTCAAGACCCAGCTTGGTGTTCTGCCCGCAGGGATAGATTTGTCGGACAGCGTCGAGAACGAATTTTTCTGCATGAGCTTTTGCCGCGCCATGGGCATGGACGTGGCGGAGGTCGAAATTGCCGACTTCGAAGATGTGCGGAGCCTTGTTGTGACACGGTTTGATCGGCGCTGGACCAAGGATGGTCGGTTGATCCGACTCCCCCAGGAAGACTTTTGTCAGGTGCTCTCAGTGCCCCCAAGTCAAAAATACCAAATGGATGGCGGGCCAGGTATCACCGAAGGGATCGGGTTGCTGAATGGTAGTGATGACCCTGAAACAGATCAGCGCGCGTTCTTCCGTGCGCAGGTGCTGTTTTGGCTCTTGGGCGCGACAGACGGGCACGCTAAGAATTTCAGCATCGCATTGCGCCCTGGCGGGTTCCGCATGACCCCGCTCTACGATGTGCTGAGCGCTCAGAAAGCCGTGGATGACAGTCAAATCCGCCAGAACCGGATGCGCCTCGCGATGGCCGTCGACGGACACTACCGGATCAACGAGGTGGTGCCGCGTCATTTCCTGCAGGCTGCGAAGGCGGCAGGTTTTGGTGTGGCGCTAGCGGAAGAGATCTTGTCGGGCGTCGCGTCTGAGCTTGAACCCGCCTTGGACAAGACACTAGCAGACCTGCCGGATGGGTTTCCACAGCCTTTGGCGGAAGCCATCGCTGCTGGCATACGGCGTCGGGCGGCAGCCTTTCATGCCGTATGATCCGCAGATCATATTTCCGTTTTATGGTCGGTAGATCATATTTACTGCGCGCAATCTGCAGGCCCAGCACAGTAGTTGCAGCGTTTCAGGCCAGCTTTGACGGGCCAGCCCAGAGAATGATGGCCAAACTCAGATCCTCAACGCCGTGTTTCTGATTGCTGAACATAAGCGGGCAGCCGTGTCAGACGCGGGACAAACCCCACTTCAACAAGAAAATTCCCCTGCGCCAGCGCATTCCTCGCGAAGCAAGTTTCTCGCTGACAGCCCCTTGGTGCCAGCCTTGGTCATGTTCATCGAAACACTCAAAGTGAGGATCAAAAAATGGCTACTCAAACTCTGAAACTGAACGTCAAATCCGGCGAAAAAGACGGCAAGAACTTCTGGGCCCGCTGCGGCATCCTCTTCGTCAACACCGACGACCGCGGCAACATCACGTCGATCAACGTCAAACACAGCATGTTCCCCGACGTCGAAATGGTCGCCTTCCCGCGCCGCGATGACGACCCAGTCACCGAATGACTGCGGTGCCGGGGCGGGTAGCCCGCCCCGGGTGACCCCGAAGTTAGGTGTGGATCGCTGTCAATTGGACTTCCACAAGCACCCGATGTCGCTTCAGTGCAACTCTTCGGACCGGACTTTCGCTGCAAGTGCAGAACCGGCAGTTGGGGGAACTGGTGCTAAGCGGGACTTTTCCGCCGTTGCCCTTCCGGGTGTTTGCTGACGCAGCATATAATCGCAGGCGCGGCGCGCTCATCGCTGCGTTGCAGCCGATCTCGCAAAAGCAGTCATTGAAAGCCACTCTGAGGGTCGGGTGGCCAAAGGTCCGCTACGGTATCAGGTTTCTTGTGAAATATAGATCACTGATTTTTAATCAAAGGTCAATTATCTTTGAATGATGGAAGACTTTGCGTAATAATGGAAAGCATCTTAGGGAAACAAAAATGAAAACATCTTTGAACGCCGTCAAACCCGTGCAATGCAAGACGCTTCAGAAGGAAGTGGAACAATAGCTTTGCCAACTAACTTTGGGGTCAAGCTGGCAAAAGGTGAAGAGATCACAGCCGCCACTATCACCCAGACCTTCGGTGTTTACCCAATGCCCTTGTGCGAGGTGATTGCCCGCCTGATAGCAACTGGCAACTGCAAAAGTTAGGTAGATTTCCACGCCGAGTTTATGCGATTAGGTGAAACATGCTTAAGAACGCCAAACCGATTCAGAAAGATAAGTTACACGACCAGGTGTATGACCAGCTGTGCACGCTTCTACGCGAAGGTGAGTTCACACCAGGCCAGGCGGTTCATGTTGCGCGTGTTGCCGAAGCCTTCGGCGTGAGCGCTATGCCTGTGCGTGAAGCGCTGACGCGGCTCCAAGCGATAGGGGTCGTGGCGAATGTTTCGGGCCGCTCACTCGGGGTGCCGAGCCTAGGATACGAAGAACTGACGGACCTGCGCAATGTGCGTCTGGAAGTAGAGGCGCTGGCTGTCAAATGGGCTGTGGTGAATCGGGATGACGCTTTTGTCGCGGACCTCGAGAAGCTGCTGAAGCGTCTGGAAACGACCGAGCTATCCGGCGATGTGCAGGGCTATATCAAAGCCAACTATGAGTTTCATCTGCGGATCTACCAGCAGTCGAACTCTCCGGTTCTGATCGATATCATCAACACGCTATGGCTGCGTGTCAGTCCGCACCTGTATCAGCTGGAACGGGAAAATCAGTACAAGGTTTCCAACATTCATCACCGGAAAATAGTACGAGCTGTCCGGGAAGGCGACGAAGCAACTGCCAAACAGGAGCTTGTTCTGGATATTTCCGAGGCCTACAGCGTTCTTGTTAGAACCTTGTTTTCGAACAACCCTTCTCGCTGAAAGTAACAGCAAGCGAATACCCGGCCGAGACCGTATTCTAATATGTCCGAATACCGGGCTGGCTGTATTCCAGTCCTTTGAACGTCCCTCAACGCCGTGAAATCTGAGATTTCTTGGCTGATTCGGATTCTCCCAAGCTATCAAAACTCACGCAACCAACTGAAATTTATCGAAAAATGGAGAACAAAAAAGCCTATTGATTTTTGATCAATTATCAACTCTTATTGAACTTGCCCCACAAACCGACCGCTATGGTCGTTCGTGACGGGCACAGTCACGGGAGGAATACAGTGAAATATTCGAAAATTGCCGCGACCTTGGTTGCTGGTTCTCTAGCCTTTGGTGCGTCTTCTGCTTCGGCCGATATCCTGGATGTCCACATGAGCATCCCCAAGGATCTGACTTTTTTGGCGGACAGTGCAAAATTGATGGATGAGTCCCTGCGGAACATGAGCGGCGGCGACATTGGCCTTCAACTCTATGGTTCCGGAGAGTTGGTCCCTGCAGGTGAAATCCTGGAAAATGTAAGCTCTGGTGCCATTCCGGCTGGGTGGAGTTTTCTTGGACAGTGGGGCGGCAAAGTACCCGTTGCCCAGATCGGTGCAACGCCATTCGGTGCGGGACCTGAAGCCCTGGCAGCTTGGTTGCACGTCGGTGGCGGACTTGAAATTGTTCAGCGTGGTTTTGACGACTTGAATGTCAAAGTTCTTGCTTGCCACATTACTGCGCCAGAACCTGGTGGTTGGTTCAACAAGGAAATCACTTCGATTGAAGATTTCAACGGTCTCAAGATGCGCATGGCCGGTGTCGGCGCGCGCGTGCTGAACGAATTCGGCGCCTCGGCGCAGTACTTGCCTGCAAGCGAAATCTACCTCGCCCTGGAACGAGGCCGTATCGATGCAACTGAGTTTTCGTTGCCAATCATCGACAAAGACTTTGGTTTCAACCAGATCGCAAAATTCCAGTACTATCCGGGTTGGCACCAGCCTGGCAGCGTCGATGTATTGATGATCAATATGGACGTTTGGAATGGCATGGATACAGGCGAACAGGCCATGTATGAGGCGGCGTGTCAGACCAGCCTGGCCTGGACACTGCAATACGCTCCGGCAGCTCAAACACCACAGATCGAAGTATTCGAAGAGGGCGGCACAATCGTCAAATCTTTCCCAGATGAAGTTCTGGCAGAATTGCGGGTTGCGACGGAACGTGTTCTGAATGCTGAAGCCGAGAAAGATGCGCTTTATGGGGAAGCGTACCACTCGATGAAGGCTTTCGTGGCATCGTCAGGACGTTGGACCAATCTTCAAACTCTCCCTGCCGAGTAAGCCAACATGGTACACGATATGGACACTCCGCCGAGTGATCCAAATCGTGGCACCGGCCCTGTCCATACGGTTCTTCGCGGGATCGTATGGATAGGCCAGGCCGCGGCTTGGCTCATCGTTCCCATCCTCGTTCTTGTAATGATCGGTGTCACGTTGTCAGCCGCCAAGATTGGCACGATCGTTCGGTGGGAAAACGACGTTTTCTTATTTGGATCGAAGCTGACTCTTGCAAGCATTGGCGATCTGCAATGGCATCTGTTTGGGATCATGCTAATGCTCACAATGCCCGCAGCGATCGTTAAAGACAGGCATGTGCGTGTCGATTTTCTGCGACAGCGCTTTCGTGAAAAGACAAAAAATATCATTGAAATCATTGGTTTTTTTGTTCTGCTGGCGCCCCTTTGCTACATTGTCGTTCTCCATGGTTACGACTTCACCATGCGATCATTCACTATGGGCGAAGGGTCGGACTACGACGGAATGTATGACCGGTTTGTCCTGAAAGCATTCGTTCCAATTGGGTTTGGTCTGATGCTGATCGCTGGCCTCGGTCTGACAATCCAAAAACTTCGTATTTTGTTCGGGAAGCAGAAAACCCATGATTGAACACATCATTCCCCTATCGATGGTCGTTTGCCTGCTCTTAGGTATTTTCAGCGGCTACCCGGTTGCTTTTGTTCTTGGCGGCATCGGCATTGCGTTTGCCTTCATCGGTGGATTGCCTTTTGCATTCCTCAAAATCGGCGTCTCGCGGATTTACGCTGGCGTTATCGAGAACTGGCTTCTGCTCGCGGTGCCCTTGTTCGTCTTTATGGGCGCCATGCTTGATAAATCCGGTTTGGCGCAGAATTTGCTTTATTCGCTTGAGCGCGCCTTAGGACGCAGGCGCGGTGGACTGGCCATTTCCGTTGCATTGCTGGGCATCGTCATGGCGGCCAGCACAGGTATCGTTGGCGCATCGGTGGTTATGCTGAGTACTTTGGCTCTGCCCATCATGCTGCGCGAAAAATACAAACCAGAGCTGGCAGTTGGTACAATCGCTGCTTCGGGTACACTAGGTATTTTGATCCCGCCTTCGATTATGCTCGTGCTCGTTGGCGACATTCTGCAGATCTCTGTTGGCGAATTGTTTGTTGGGGCGATGATCCCCGGCCTGCTTCTGGGTGGTCTATATATTGCCTACATCGTCTTCGTCGCGCTAACGAAACCAGGTGATGCCCCTGTTTCGACCCAAGTGCCGGCAGAAGGGTCGCTGGCACTGGCGCTCGTGCGTGATCTCTTTGCTCCGCTTGTTCTTATTCTGACTGTACTTGGTTCCATTGCGACAGGCACGGCAACACCAACTGAGGCGGCAGGACTAGGTGCGATCTGCGCCATGATCTTGGCGGCGATCAACCGCAAATTGACCATGAAGACTATGTCCAGCTGTGTTCGTGAAACTGGCTATACCTCCGCTATGATCTTGGGTGTTTTGGTTGGTGCTACGGTCTTTGGAATGGTGTTCAAGGGTCTCAAGGGCGACAAGATGATCGAGAACGCCATCCTGTTCTTCGATCTGGGCGCTTACGGTACGCTGGGCATCTTGCTACTGCTGATTTTCATCATGGGCTTCTTCCTGGAGTGGGTCGAGATCAGCTTTATCGTTTTGCCACTCTTTGCACCTATCGTTGCAGGATTGGACTTCGGACTTGGGATTTCGCGTGAACAGCAACTGCTGTGGTTTGCCATGCTTGTGGCGGTTAACTTGCAGACCAGTTTTCTAACGCCACCTTTTGGATATTCCCTGTTCTACGTCAAAGGTGTGGCTCCACCCGAAATATCGATCCGAACCATTTATCGCGGGATCATTCCGTTTGTCGCGCTGCAACTGCTTGGTCTTGCATTGCTGATCGTCTGGCCGAGCCTCGTGCTTTGGGCTCCGTCCGCCGTGTTCGGAAACTAGTGGGGGAAATATGACGGACCTATCTCCCAAAATGCCCTCACCGCTGGCTGGATTTAATTTGCCAGGTCTTAAAGGCAAAAAAGTTGTGATTACTGCCGGCGCAAGCGGGATTGGATTAAGTATTGCCCGCTTGCTGCACGCACAAGGTGTTCAGATCGCGATCTGCGACGTCGATGCAGACGCCTTGCGCAGGGCCTGCGTTGAGCTTGAAGGCTGTGTCGCCGTCGAGGCTGATGTGTCTGACGAAACAGCGGTGGATACATTCTTTGACACGGTGCAGGACACCTTTGGAGGGTTGGATGCTCTGGTAAACAACGCAGGGATTGCTGGGCCAACCGGCAATCTCGAAGACCTATCTCCCGATGACTGGCGGCGGTGTATCGACATTTGCCTGACAGGGCAGTTTCTGTCGGCACGTCGGGCCATACCGATGATTAAGGCGGGCGGCGGCGGCGCTGTGGTTAATATGTCCTCGTCAGCTGGCAAACATGGATACGCCTATCGCACTCCCTACTCGGCGGCCAAATTCGGCGTAATCGGACTGACACAAAGCCTCGCCAAGGAGCTGGGTCCTAACAATATCCGGGTCAATGCCGTTCTGCCCGGAATTGTTGAAGGACCCAGAATGGAAAAGGTGATCCGCGATCGTGCAGACACCGCCGGTACTAGCTACGCCGAAATGAAGAACGACTACCTCAAGAATATTTCCATGCGTCGGATGGTGACCCCTGAAGACGTCGCTGCGACCGTTGCATTCCTGATCTCGGATGCTGGCGCCAATTTGTCGGGGCAATCCCTTGCCGTCGATGGAAACGTGGAAACGCTTTGAACTCAATTGGAAAATTAAGATGAGTAAAGACAACAACAATGCAGGCAAGGTGATCATCACCTGCGCGGTAACCGGCGCCATTCACACGCCTTCGATGTCGCCACACCTACCGGTAACACCGGAAGAGATCATCAGCGATTCCCTTGCAGCCGCCGAGGCGGGTGCAGCGATCCTTCACCTGCACGCCCGCCATCCTGACGGCCGGCCGGACCAAAGTCCTGAAGGGTTTGCTGCGTTTTTGCCGCAGATCAAGCAGAGCACAAATGCCGTGGTCAACATTACCACGGGCGGTAGCCCTTACATGAGTGTTGAAGAACGCGCGGCGCCAGCGGCGACCTATCAGCCGGAACTTGCCTCGCTCAACATGGGGTCAATGAATTTCGGACTCTACCCGATGCTCAACCGGTTCAAGGAATTCAAGCATGACTGGGAGCGGGAGCACCTCGAAGGGTCCAAAGATCTTGTCTTCCGCAATTCGTTTAAAGACATCGAGTATGTGCTGGAGACGTGTTACGGCAACGGGACGCGGTTTGAGTTTGAGTGCTACGACACATCACATCTCTACAATCTGGCGCATTTTGCCGATCGCGGCTTGGTAAAGGCCCCATTCTTCGTACAATCGGTTTTCGGCCTGCTCGGCGGCATTGGACCGCACCCCGAAGACGTGTTGCACATGAAGCGCACGGCGGACCGGCTGTTCGGTGACGATTTCCGTTGGTCCGTCCTTGGTGCGGGATCCAACCAGTTTCGGATTGCGGCGCAGGCGGCGGCGCTCGGTGGAAACGTGCGGGTCGGGCTGGAAGACAGCCTTTGGGCCGGTCGCGGTGAACTGGCAAAATCCAGCGCCGTTCAAGTCAAGAAGGTGCGCGCTATTGTCGAAAACCTGGGCATGCAGATCGCGACCCCGGATGATGCCCGCGACATTCTCGGCCTCAAGGGCGGCGATCAGGTGGCTTTCTGAGAATGCGCTGCGACATCGATCATAATGGGCTAGTTTCGGCATGTGCGGACGGTCGGGCCTGCACCTATGAGGCCGCCGCATGAAAAAAGCGCTCTCACCCAAGGCCGTCGCTGATCTCGTGCCGGATGGCGCGCGCATCATGATCGGTGGGTTCATGGGGGTTGGCACTCCTGCCAAGATCATTGATGCGCTTGTTGCCGCCGGGAAAAAGGACCTGACGCTGATCGCCAATGATACGGCACTTCCGGGGCGTGGCATCGGAAAGCTTGTCGCGGCCGGCGCCCTCAGGCGCGTTGTCGTGTCTCACATCGGCCTGAACCCGGAAACCCAGCGCCAAATGAATGCTGGCATCCTTGAAGTGGAGCTTGTTCCGCAGGGCACGCTGATTGAGTGCATTCGTGCCGGAGGCGTGGGGCTTGGCGCGGTTGTCACACCGACCGGTCTTGGAACTCCTGTTGAGGAGGGAAAGCAAGTTCTGGAAATCAAGGGGAAAAAATTCCTTGTTGAGGAACCCATCCGCGCCGATTTTGCCTTCATCGCGGCGCGGCAGTCCGACTACCTCGGCAACCTGGAATATTCGCTGACCGCGCAGAACTTCAACCCGACCATGGCGATGGCCGCCGACACTGTCGTCGCGGAACCGGAGCATATCGTGCCCGTGGGCGTGATCCCCCCGGACGCAGTGCGCACCCCAGCCAGTCTGGTCGACCACCTGATCGAAAGGTCGACATAAATGCAGCGCAAAGAACGCATCGCCCGCCGCGTCGCCCGCGAGATCGCGCCCGGAACGCTGGTCAATCTTGGGATCGGGTTGCCCAGTCTCGTGGCGGGTTTCGTCCCTTCGGATGCGGGCGTTTTCTTTCAATCTGAAAACGGTGTGATCGGTCTCGGTGCGCGTCCACCCGAAGGCATGGAAGAGCCCGACTTGACCGATGCCGGCGGCGGTTTCGTGACCGCCGTTCCCGGCGCGGCAGCCATCGATAGTTCGATGAGTTTTGGCCTGATCCGGGGCGGACATATTGATGTGACGGTGCTGGGTGGCCTGCAGGTCGACGAACGCGGGTTTCTGGCAAATTGGATGATCCCCGGCGCCATGGTGCCGGGCATGGGCGGGGCGATGGACCTCGCCACCGGAGCCCGCAGGGTCATCGTGGCGATGCAGCACATGGCGGGCGGAAAAAGCAAGATCGTCCGCACATGCGATCTGCCGCTGACATCCTCGCGTGCGATTGACCTGCTGGTTACGGACCTTGCGGTTTTCAAAGTTGCCGGGTCCGGCCTGATGTTGACGGAAATTGCGCCTGAGGTAACCGTTGAGGAGGTCCAGGCCTCGACCGAGGCACGGTTTGAGATTTGCGGTGACCTTAAGCGCATGGACGAAACCCGACCCGCCAAGGCAAGGGCCCGATGAAGCAACATGCCGTGAATGTTGCGTCGATAAATCCATCCAGAGTCGACGAGTTTTATTTTGGCCGCCGGATTTACTGAGCCGATTTCCGGACAAAGAGAGATGAAAAACATGGAAAAGATTGCCGTAATTGGCTGCGGACTAATTGGACAGGGCTGGGTGGCGGTATTCGCCCAGGCCGGTTTTGAGGTTGCGATGTACGACATCTCGGCAGAGGCCGCACAGCGCGGGTTGAAAGCCATGGAGAAACGGATTTCCGATCTCACCGAGTTCAATCTGGTCGCTCCGTCCGATGCACCCCAGATCCTGCAGCGCATCAAGTTAGCGGCCAGCCTCGAAGAGGCGCTGGACACAGCCATATATGTTCAGGAAAACGGTCCGGAAGACGTTGAAATAAAGAAACAAATCACTGAAACGCTGGATGCAATCGCGGCCAGCGACGTGCCTATCGGAAGCTCTACATCAGGCATTTCTGCATCGCGCTACTGCAAGGATATTGAGGGACGCCATCGGTGCCTTGTGGTGCATCCCATAAACCCGCCCCATCTTCATCCCGCGGTCGAAATCGTTCCATCGCCATGGACGGATCATAGCATTGTCTCAAAGGTGAATGAGGTGATGATCAAATGCGGGCGCGAAACCATCGTGTTGAGCGAAGAGATCGACGGGTTTGTTGTGAACCGTCTGCAAGGCGCGCTTCTGGAAGAGGCATTCAAGCTTGTGGGCAGCGGCATCGTGTCGGCCGAAGATCTGGACAAGGCTATTTGTGATGGCCTCGGGTTGCGCTGGTCCATTATGGGCCCGATGCAAACCATTCATCTGAACGCTCCCGGAGGCGTGACTGACTACGTTGCGCGATACGGAAAAATGTATCGGGATTTTGGTCTTGGCTCTTACGAGGGCATCGACTGGGCCAGTGTTGCAAAGGAAAAAATCGCACCCGAAATGGCCGAAAGAATGCCCGTCGCCAAAATTCCTGAAGCGCAGATCGAGCGGGACAGAAAACTGATGGCTCTGTTACGTCACAAAGCTCAGTCCCAATCAGGCACCTAGACGAATTGAAGCTGTTAGATCTGACACGCAGGCCTGCCTCAACAATCGGCCAAAAAGGACGGTAACATAATGACTTCTCGAAAAATTCTCTCGCTCAGTGACGATGACAACATAGCAGTGGCGCTGCAGCGGATCGAACCGGGCGCAGAGCTGTCTCAATCCGACCTGATTGCCCGGGACCTGACCCCGTCAGGCCACAAGATCGCCGTGAGCCCCATCGCTTCCGGTCAGAAAGTCATCAAATACGGCCGCGTCATCGGTGTCGCCACGCAAGACATTGGGCGCGGTGAGCATGTTCACGTCCACAATGTCGCAATGACGAGTTTTCGACGTGATGAGAACTACGGGCAGAGCGCCCAGGATACCAACATTTTGGCCCTGTCTGAACGGGCGACATTTCAGGGATACCGTCGGGCAAACGGCGAAATCGGAACTCGCAACTATGTGGGTATTGTTACCTCTGTGAATTGCTCGGCTTCGGCGGCAAAGCTACTAGCGCGAGAAGCCGAGCGCGCGGGTTTGTTGGAAAAATACCCCGGCGTTGACGGGATTGTGCCAATTGTTCACGGCGCGGGGTGCTGCATCGGGACCGATGATGAAGCCTTCCGCAAGCTTCAGCGGGCGATCTGGGGCTATGCCACGCATCCGAATTTCGCGTCGGTGTTGATGCTTGGTCTGGGCTGCGAAGCCAACCAGATCCCGCTGATGCTGGAAGCCTATGGCCGTCCTCAAGACGAAAGCTTCCAATACTACACGCTGCAAGATGCGGGCGGGACGCGCAAATCGATTGAAAAAGGCTTGCAGTGGCTTGAAACGGCACTGGAAGCGGCTTCAAAAGCGAAGCGGGAAACTGTGGATGCGTCTCATCTGAGTGTCGCGTTGCAGTGCGGCGGCTCGGACGGATATTCCGGGATCACGGCCAATCCCGCGCTCGGCTATGCCGTGGATCTTCTGGTCAAAAACGGCGGGACGGCGGCGCTGGCGGAAACCCCCGAGATCTATGGCGCAGAGCACCTTTTGACAGATCGCGCGGCGTCACCCGAAGTCGGTCAGAAGCTGGTGGATTTGCTGGAGTGGTGGGAAGACTACGCCGCCAAGCATGGCTCGGAAATGAACAACAATCCGACGCCGGGCAACAAGGCAGGCGGCCTGACTACGATCCTCGAAAAATCCCTCGGCGCGGTGGCCAAGGCGGGCAGCACGAATTTGAACGGGGTCTATAGGTATGGCGAGAAGATCACCGAGAAGGGCTTGGTCTTCGTTGACAGCCCCGGTTACGATCCGGTTTCTCTCACCGGAGAGGTCGCCTCGGGTTGCAACATGATCTGCTTCACCACCGGGCGCGGCTCCTGCTATGGCAACAAACCGGTTCCGTCGATCAAAATCGCCTCGAACAGCGCGATGTTCGATCGGATGCAGGGCGACATGGATATCAACTGCGGCACGATTGCAGACGGCAGCGAAACTGTGGCCGAAGCCGGGGAGCGGATATTCAACGCAATCCTGAAGTCAGCCTCGGGGCATAAAACGCTGTCCGAAGAGCTGGATATCGGCGACGCGGAGTTCGCGCCCTGGCAGACCTACGCTCAGATGTAGACTAGGAATTCACAGCAGCGCCCGGGCGGAAAACCGGGCGCGAACAGAACCACCAGAAAATTGAGAAGGAAATCCAGTGATTTACAGTTTGGGATCGATCACGCCGAAAATCGCCAAAGACGTGTTCATCGCCCCAGGATCATTTGTTGTCGGGAATGTTGAGATCGCATCCGGTGCAAGTGTCTGGTTCGGGGTCGTAATTCGCGGAGACAATGAACCAATGATTATCGGAGAGGGCAGCAATATTCAGGACAATTGCGTTCTCCATTCCGATCCCGGGTTTCCACTGTCGATCGGGCGCAATTGCACAATCGGGCACAGCGCGATTGTTCATGGGTGTACGATCGGAGACGGGTCGCTGATTGGCATGGGCGCCACTGTATTGAACGGAGCAGTTATTGGCCAAAACTGCCTGATCGGAGCCGGCGCGCTGGTCACTGAGAATACGAATATTCCCGATAATTCTCTGGTTGTTGGGTCTCCTGCGCGTGTCAAACGGGAATTAGGCAAGGAGCAGATCGAGGGTCTTCACCAAAGCGCACTGCAATATCAAGCTAATTCAAAGCGGTTTGCCCAAGAGCTTTCCAGCTAGATTGTCCACGTTGGAATTCGACATGACCATTGCCCACAGAAATACACTTTTGAACCTTTTCCGCGCAGCGGTTTCTTCAGTGAAGGGTGACATCAGCGTGCGCAATTGGGTGTCGCACCACGATGTCAAACCTCCAACGCATATTGTTGCCGTCGGAAAAGCCGCCACCGCCATGTTCGAGGGCCTGCCAGACGACTGGCGCAACACGATACCCACCTATCTTGTCACAAAGACTGACCATCTGGGCAACGGGGAGTTCGGCAGCAACGTCGAGGCATTCGAAACCAGCCACCCGATACCGGATCAGTCTTCGTTGAAGGCGGGTAAAGGCCTGCTAGACTTTGTGGCCGGATGCCCGACTGGCAGTCGTTTGATGATGCTTGTTTCAGGAGGCGCATCGTCGCTTGTCGAGCATCTGAAACCAGGTGTCAGCAGCGCTGATCTTGTGGCTCTGACGAAAGCCGCTCTGGCCGAAGGTGCGGATATCGGAGAAATTAACAAGCGTCGACAAGCCGTCTCCGCAGTCAAGGGAGGCGGGCTGTTGGCGTCGTTCAAAGGCCAACAAGTCGATGTCCTTGCCATTTCGGACGTAGCGGGAGACAGCATCTCGGTCATCGGTTCCGGGATTGGCGCGGCGCCCGAGAGTGCCGGTCTTGGCTACAACTGCAGCGTTGTCGCCTCAAACGCTGTTGCGCGGGAAGCCGTCGTGCGAAGCGCAAAATCGATTGGGATCAAGACCATCACCAACCAAGAGAGCATGTATGCGGATGTGAATGAGATTGCCGCTCAGATCGCGCATGAGATCACGGAAGGCCCCGACGGCTTATATGTCTATGGCGGAGAGCCAACGGTTGTTCTTCCCGAAAACCCCGGCAAAGGCGGTCGCAACCAAGCCCTTGCACTGGAAATTGCAAGGCACGTTCAAAACCGATCCGAAATAACCGGCCTCGTCGCAGGGACGGACGGCACCGATGGTCCGACGAATGCAGCGGGTGCGTTCTTGGATGGCGATGCCTTTTCTTCGGAACCTGGTGCAGAAGATGCGCTACGCAGCGCTGATTCTGCCTCTTTTCTGGCCCGCACGGGCAATCAGATTATCACCGGGCCAACCGGCACGAATGTGATGGACCTCGCGATTTTTCTCAAACAAAGCAGAAGGCGCACATCATGACCACTCATAATCAACTGCCCCGGCAAACGAAGATCGTAGCCACGTTGGGCCCCGCGTCCAATTCATACGACAAGATCAAGGCACTCGCCGAGGCGGGCGCGAACGTCTTTCGAATGAATTTCAGCCACGGAACCCACGAAGACCATGCTAGGGTTCATGCAGCCATTCGCAAAACAGAGAGTGACCTCGGTCGATCCATCGCCATTCTCGCGGATCTGCAGGGGCCGAAGCTTCGCATCGGTGTGGTGCCAGGCGGGGAAAGACCGCTAGCCATCGGCGACCGTATCCGGTTGGTCTGTGATCCCGCCCGGGAAAACGACGTACCTCTGCCTCATCCTGAGATTTTCGGCACTGTTGGGGTTGGCCATATGATTCTCATCGACGATGGCCGCATCAGGTTGCGCGTTGTTGAGAGCCATGACGACGCTATCACTGCCGAAGTTCTCAACAAAGCGACCTTGCGAGACCGAAAGGGGATCAACTTTCCGGACACCACGCTGAAGCTGGACCCGATCACGCCAAAAGACCGGAACGACTTGCGGTTTGCGCTCGAACTGGGGGTTGATTGGGTGGCAATGTCCTTTGTGCAGACCGCAGAGGACATTAAGGGGCTTCGCCGGTTGACCGGAGGCTTGGCAAAGATCGTTGCCAAGATCGAGAAACCCGTTGCTGTTCAAGATATCGACGCAATTCTCCACGCCACTGACGCTATAATGGTTGCGCGTGGAGACTTAGGCGTTGAGTGCGATTGGCACGTTTTGCCGGCCATCCAGGCATCACTGGTGGCAACGGCCCGGTCACACGGCAAACCAGTTATTGTGGCCACCCAGATGCTTGAAAGCATGATCTCAGCACCTCTGCCCACTCGGGCGGAAACATCGGATGTTGCCAATGCGGTGTCCCAGTCCGCAGACGCGGTCATGTTGTCAGCAGAAAGCGCAGCGGGGGAATATCCGGTTGAAGCCGTTACGGCGATGGCCGAAATTGCCCAAGCGACCGAATCTGCCTCTCGTTCATTGAATTCGAACGTCAACACCGCTCTGATTGATGCCCCGGACGATTCAAGCTCAATCGCAAGTGCGGCCAGCACCCTTGCAGATTTGAGGAATGCGAGCTGCATTGCCACGTTTACGACAACCGGGGCCACGACGCTGCGGGTGTCGAAGAATCGTAGCGCCATCCCAATTCTTGCAATCTGTCACTCGGAGAAAGTCGCGCGAAGCCTTTGCCTTGTCTGGGGGGTAACGCCTATCGTCAGTACCAGCGTGGAAGAGTTCTCTTCCAGCCGCGAAGGCCGTATCCCGTCGCATCTTGCCCCCGAATACCTGGTTCGGCCTGGTCGCCCGGTTATTGTGACATCCGGATCGGTGCATGGCCAAGCTGGCGGCACAGACTCGCTAAAGATCGCCTATCTCGGCAGATAAGGATACACCAATGAGCACCATTATCGACATCCACGCCCGCGAAATTCTCGACAGCCGCGGCAACCCGACCGTCGAAGTCGACGTGATCCTTGAAGACGGCACCATGGGCCGCGCTGCCGTACCTTCGGGCGCGTCGACCGGTGCCCACGAGGCGGTGGAAAAGCGCGACGGTGACAAGGACCGTTACCTGGGCAAAGGCGTTCTGGAAGCCTGTGCCGCCGTCAACGGCGAGATTGCCGAAGCGCTGGTCGGCATGGACGTGACCGAGCAGGTAGCGATTGACGCTGCTATGATCGAACTTGACGGCACCCCGAACAAAGGCCGCCTCGGCGCCAACGCCATCCTTGGCGTGTCGCTCGCCGTTGCCAAGGCTGCAGCCGACTTCACCGCTCAGCCCCTGTTTCGCTACGTGGGCGGCACCTCGGCCCGCGTGTTGCCGGTGCCGATGATGAACATCATCAACGGCGGTGAACACTCAGACAACCCGATCGACATCCAGGAATTCATGATCATGCCGGTGTCAGCCGCGAACATCCGCGAAGCCGTGCGCATGGGCGCCGAAGTCTTCCACACCCTGAAAAAGGAGCTTTCCGCAGCGGGCCTCTCGACCGGCATCGGTGACGAAGGCGGCTTTGCCCCCAACATCGGCTCGACCCGCGACGCACTGGACTTCATCAAGAACGCCGTCGAGAAAGCCGGCTACAAGCTGGGTGACGATATCTACCTCGCCCTCGATTGCGCCTCGTCGGAATACTACAAGGACGGCAAATACGAGCTGAAAGGCGAAGGCAAATCGCTGACCTCGGAAGAGAATGCTCAGTATCTGGCCGACCTTTGCGCCGACTATCCGATCATCTCGATCGAAGACGGCATGGACGAAGACGACTGGGAAGGCTGGAAGCTCCTGACCGACAAGATCGGCGACAAGGTTCAGCTGGTCGGTGACGACCTCTTCGTGACCAACCCCGCCCGTCTGGCCGATGGCATCGCCCAGGGCGTTGCCAACTCGATGCTGGTCAAAGTGAACCAGATCGGCTCGCTCACCGAGACCCTGAAAGCCGTCGATATGGCCCACCGCGCGCGCTACACGAACGTGATGTCGCACCGCTCGGGCGAGACCGAAGACGCCACCATCGCCGACCTGGCTGTGGCCACCAACTGCGGCCAGATCAAAACCGGATCGCTGGCACGCTCGGACCGGCTAGCAAAATACAACCAGCTGATCCGCATCGAGGAAATGCTGGGCGCATCGGCTGAGTTCGCCGGTCGCTCTGTCCTGCGCGGCTGATCAGCCCACGGTTTGAAAACGCGCAGGGCGGAAGGGGTCCAGCAACTCTGCCGCCTTGCCCTCCAGTATCTCGGCGGCCAGCGCCTCTGCAATGCCTGCGGCAAGCGTTACACCGGAATGCATGACCGCCAGGTAGAGCCCTTCGGGCCCGGCAGCCCAACGCATGGCAGACCGTCGGCCGACACGGGGCGCGATGCAAGGGCGACCATGCTCCAGCGCAATTCCGGGCGCCCCACGAGCCTGCCAAGGCAGCTCGCCGTCTCGCGTCGAGGTCTTCGCCGGACTGGTCGACCTGCTCGGATCGGTATAACCTGCTACGCCAGCGAAAGTTCCACACCACATGAGCAAATGCGTTCTGCGGGAGCATCAGTTACGTAAGAAACGGTCCTGCAAGTCCGCTTCTTGCCAGTGCAATCTCGGCGCAACGAATAACGGTAAAGGATTCGGCAGGTCGGTGGTGCCGGCCAATGACCGGTCTGGGGAAGTTCGCCATGCCGGCGAACTCGCATTGCTGCAATCGCGAAGGTCGGTGGCAAGTTTCTCGCGGTCGCACTGGCCGCACTTGCAAGCGTCCAGAAAGTCCGCGATCTGTGAATTGATCCCCCTCGGCTTGCTGCAACTTGCATGAACGACGCCTTTTCACATCGCGGCGCAGCACGGTTAATCACGCAGTTGCAGCAAAAATCGTGCCGCGTGCGCTCGCAGCGAGAATTTCAAATTCACAAGATGGGCTCCAAGCGGACATGCGGCAGCGCAACGAAATATTCGATTTCGAAGAAGTTTCAATGTCGGCTTCAGGTGGTTCAGCATGAAAGGCTCCCACCTGCCGAGTTTCATTCTTTCCGACGGTCTGAAAAAATCATCTACCCGAGTTTGGAAACGAGCCTGCGCTTTGGTGCGCGGGCGAAATAATCCCATAGACTAGATTGCGGCTCAACGGGCTAGGGCCCGCTCACCCCAATCCAGGCATCTTTCTATTTGTTTGGTCCGCCCAACATCCCTGACCGTGGCGGTCAACCTTAGTCCATCCCCAAAATCAGCCACCAATTTCCCCTGTCTCGCGGGCGAGCCATTCCTCGCGCGGCAAATTGGTGTCTGATTTTGGCGCAGACATTTTCTTCGCAAATGTGGCCGATTGACAGCCCCGCTCAGGGCCGTGGGTCGGGCTTTGCCCTCTCCCACTCTGTTCCGCCGAATACATGCGTATTCGGTCAGATCAGGTGGCCGAGGCGCAGCCCATCGGCGGAAGGGGGCACGAGGCCTCACCCGCGTCACTTTGATCGAGGAGGCCACAAATGGCACCGAAGTTTGATGTTTATGCCCATGTCACCGACACCATTATTGCCGAGATCGAGGCAGGCACGCCGCCATGGCGCAAGCCATGGACCGGGAGTGCGTCCGGCATTGCCCTGCCGAACCGACACAGCGGCGAGGAGTATCGCGGGATTAATGTCCTGATGCTCTGGGTCATGGCGGCCAAGCATGGCTATGTTTCGAGCCGCTGGATGACCTACAAGCAGGCGCAGGAACTGGGCGGCCAAGTCCGCAAAGGCGAAACGTCGTCGACCGTGGTCAAATACGGGACGTTCACCCGAGAGAACGAATTGGGCGTTGAGGAAGAGCTGCCCTATGCGCGCGCATACCGCGTCTTCAACGCGGATCAGATCGAAGGTTTGCCGGAGGAGTACTACATCCGTCCCGAGGCCCCGCGCGATCTTGGCACTGAAGCTGATCCCGAGCTTGAGGCGTTTTTTGCTCGCACGGGTGCGGAGATCGTGACCACCGATGAGCCGCGAGCCTACTACAGCCCGTCCAAGGATCACATCCATATGCCGCCCGTGGCGACCTTCCTTAGTGCGAAAGGGTATTTTGCGACCCTTGCTCATGAATCAATTCACTGGACCGGTAGCGAAAAGCGGCTTGAGCGGATCAAGAAATTTGCGAACCGTGAAGCCTATGCCTTTGAAGAGTTGGTGGCGGAAATCGGTGCTTGTTTCCTCGGTGCTCAGATTGGGGTCACGCCGGAATTCGACCAAAGCGCCGCCTATGTTGAAGAGTGGTTAAAAGCGCTCAAGGAGGACAAACGTGCGATTTTCCGCGCGGCGTCCGAGGCGCAGAAGGCAGCCGATTTTGTCCTTGCAGCGGCAGGTCAGAGCAAGGAGGTGGCAGCATGATCCCCGACTATCACAGCGATGATTTTTCGACGGCACGTCTGGAAGATACCGTCAGTTTGCGAAGCGCCGCCCGTGAGGCGCGCGCCACGCTTTACGCGGTGTTGAACCGGCTGGAGCTGAACGATCTGGAAGGCGAAGAACAGCCCTACATCGACGATTGTCTTGGGGCTCTCGCAATCCTTGAGGAGGCGTTGCGATGACCGTGGAAGACATCAAAGCAGCAGTGGCCGCGGGTAACCGCGTTCATTGGGTCAACAGGGGGTATGTCGTTACGCGTGATGACCTCGGGCAATACCTCATCACATTCACGCGGAACGGTTCGGCTATCGGTTTGACCAGTTGGGATGGCACCCGTCTGAACGGCGAGCCTGACGAATTTTTCATCGAGGAAAGTGCAGAGGTTCGCCATGAAGTATTCTGACATCAGGCAGGCGGCCCGAGAGGGCCGCGCCAGCGTGCATCTGCATGGGTTCTGCAATCTGCCCGATGGCGGGCAGGAGTATTGTGATGATCCAGCACTGATCGATGGCTGGGCGATCTATGTCCGAGTTGAGACCCCGGACGACCCGCAACAGCCCTTTGATTTGCACGAGCTGCCCGATCATCAAACCTATACCAGCGCCCAAGGCGCGGCCCGCGCAATAGCGCTGCAATTGCTTGGCGATGCTGAGGCATGGAACCACGATTAGTGGTGCCATGCCTTGCGCATGTGGCCGGGGCTTTGCCCGGCGGTCGCAGCCTATGGCTGCTCCAAACGGAATACAGGCAGTTGATGCAATATTATAATATTGCATCAATTATGGCGAAGTACCATAACAGGGCTGCCTGTATGATGCTGGCAAGAAATAGGGGTGATTACTTCACATGGGCCGACCGCGCGCACCACGGCACAAGCGACTGACGCAGAACCAGCGTTTTGCCATCGTGCGCAAGCGTGCCGAAGGTGTGCCAATCGAGGATCTGGCCCATGAATTCGGCGTCACGACCCGCAGCATCTTCTACACGTTGAAGGCCGATCAAAGCCGCAAGTTGGATGCACGCGTGCGTTCAGAACTGGTGAATGTCCGTCTCACGCCAAGAGAGCTTGCGAGCTTTGATGCGGTGCTGACGCGGCATGATATCAACAGCCGCGCCGACGGGTTGCGGCGGCTGATCTATGCGTCGAACGATCTCTTCGTTCCTGAAGATGAGCTGGCCAACCAGATGCAGGGGTTATCGGCTTCGCTCAATCGCACCGGCAACAATATCAACCAGATCGCGCAGCGCCTGAACGAGGCAAAGCGCCAGGGAAAAATGCCGCCCTATGGCAACTCTGCCCATGGCCAGGTTCGTGCTTTGGCAGGGCTGATTTTCGACATCGCGGACCAGGTTCAGGACATGGCGCAGCGCCGCCGAAGCGCGCTGTCCGGCGAGGTTGCTCGCGTACTGGGAGGCTTTGCCGATGGCCCGGAATAGTGCCGTTGCCGCCGCGCAAGAGGCCTTCTTCGATCGCGACTGGAGCCGCATTCGCGGAAGCGTGCCGCGTACCCGTGCCAAGCAAATGGCCCGCGCCGCCATGGGGCATTCCCCAGCGATCTTCAAAGCCATTCGCGACGGCGGCACTCACAACAAAGCGCAGCTGCGCAACCAGTTGGAATACCTGACCACCAAGTCGAGCTTCATTATCGACAGCCGTGGCACCTATGACGGCCAAAGCGTTCTGTCAGCTAAAGAGATCGAGCAGGTCGCACGCCGGTTTTCAGCGCAGTGGAATGAAGGGTTCCATCCCAAGCTGGGGCATACTTCGCACCTCTTGATGGCCTTCCCAATTGGCACGCGCGGCGAGGATGTTGCCGAGATCACGCGCGAGATTTGCGAGAGGTTCTTTCAGGGCGAAGGCAGCCATTTTGATTACATCGCAGCCGTGCATGAGGACCGGGATCACCCGCACGCGCATATCGTTTTGAACCGACGCAGCAAGGATGGTGAGTTCTTCTTTCTGAAAGAAGGGCACCACTTTAACTACGACAGTTTTCGCGAGGCGATGGTGGAGGTGTCGGACCACTATGGGCTGCGGCTTGAGGCGACGCGAAAGCTCGAACGTGGTGTGACGACAAAGACGCCAAACGATGTAGATGAGCGCCGCGCGGAAGCCACGGGCCAGAAGCTGACCGAGCGTGAGCGCGCAGGGCCAGAGCTCGAACGCGCATTGGCTGAAGTCGCCCTGAACGCGCGGCTCTATCGCGGCCTTGCGGCCGAAGCCTCGCGCGAGAACCAGCATGACATCGCGGCGGCCTTGGACAAGGCGGCGACGCTTTTGCGGCAGGGCAAACCAATTGAAGCAGATGGAAAGGTATATGGTGTGGCCGAAGAACAGCATTCGTTTGATGAGGTCGTGGATGCCTTTCACGACAAGATCAACCAAGCCGAACGCATTGTGGCAGGCGCTCCGGTTGAACGGCGGGCGGCGCTCGAGCATGAGCTGAACGACATCTATCGCTCTCTGTCGCATCTCAGCCCAATGGGAACGCAGTCCCACACATTGCTCGAGGATGCGTCCAAGAGTGGGATTTATTCTGCCGCAAATATCCAGGCCGAAGCTCAAGAAGCGTTACAGGATCCAGCTCTGGCAGAACGTCTTCAGCATGCTTTGAAAGGTACAGGAATTGACGCGCAAGAGGTGACGCGCCGCGTTGAAATCGGTGCGGGCAATGCCGCGCTCGAGCGGCAGTGGCTTGGACAGGATTTGAAGGCGATTGCCGAGAAGGACGGTTTTGACCTGTCACGCGCCGATGAGCTTGAGAAAGCGATTGACCGCCTTGACCAGGTGCATGGTGATCTGGGCCGTGTGTTGGCAGATGCTGAGGTGCTCAAAGACAGTGGGGCGGTGGAAACCGACCGGCAGGAAGCCTTGGTCGACAGGCTGCCGCCGACCACTTCTGATATCCTGAGCCGTATGCGGGACGACCCAACCGCAGATCCTTTCCGCAGCGATCTGGAACGCGAGACCTTGCGTGCCGAGCTGGAGGAACTGGTCGGTGAGGAGCAGGCCCCCGACTTGGCAATCGGCGATGAAACCGCGCTCGAGGAACACGTGAGCGATCGGCTGGACCGGCTCCATGCGGCCAAGGCCTATCTGCAGAGCGATGCCGCTCAGGCGAACAGCGTGGCGATGGAGCATGTCCTCGACGAGATCGCCAATGAGGAAATAGACCTCCAACGCGAGCGGCATGTCGATGCCGACGGCGAAAAGGGCGTGACGCATGGGTAAGGCGCGGATCGCACTTGGCGTCATGAGTTTTGCTCTTCTCGGCGCGGTGCTGGGGTATGTTCTGGTGTCGGCCTTTCTGACGTTCCGCTGGTTCGGGGTCGGGGCGGATATCGATTTCTTGATGCTGGCACGTAGCTATGGGGGGCTCCGCACGACCCATCCGGCCGATGTGCAGATTGTTCACTTGATCGTGGGGATCAGCACTGGTGCCGGTGTTTTGCTCAGTGCGGTCTTGATGAACGATGCGCTGACCAAATTTGGGGAAACCCATTGGCAGCAAATGTCCGAGATGAAGCGCAACGGTTTCTTCGGCAAGCCTGGCCACGGCTTTGTCCTCGGCAAAATGGGTAAGCCCAGGAGCCGCAAACCATTCGTGATGTCTAAGGTATTCCCCCATGCCCTGATCGTCGCCCCGACTGGACGTGGCAAGACCACGGGCTTCGTCATCCCGAACCTTCTGACCTATCAGGGCAGTGCGGTGGTGCTTGACGTGAAGGGCGAGAATTTTGAGGCGACGGCGCGCCACCGGGCGGCGCAGGGCGACAAGGTGTTCCGGTTCGCGCCCACCGATTGGAAGGACGGCCGATCGCACCGATACAATCCATTGCTGCGCATCTCGGCGCTGGAAAACGTCGACCGCCAGCAGATGGAGCTGCAACTCCTGGCTTCGCTGTTCCTGCAAGCTGATAATGATCGGGTTCAGGGGCTTCTTGATGGCGGCATTGACTTATTCGTGGCGGCAGGACTTTTGGCGTTCGAGCGCAAGCGGCCGACCCTGGGCGAGATCTACCGCATCACTGCGTCTGGCGGGGACAAGCAGAAGGAATATCGCCGCCGCGCCGATGAAGTGTTCAATCCAGCCGCCAAGCTGATTTTCATGCGCATGGCCTCGACCAACAACGACACGCTGACCTCCTACCTGTCACTGTTGATGACATCTGGCCTCAAACAATGGTCGAACCCTGCCATCGATCGCGCAACCGCGACCTCAGACTTCGATTTCCGCGATATCCGCAAGACTCCGTTTTCGGTCTATCTTGTGGTTGAACCGCTCATGGTGAAACCTCTCGCGCCCTTGATCCGTCTGTTCTTCTCGGATTTGCTGGCATCTCTGCAAGACCATGAACCCGGCAAGGACGAGCCTTGGCCGGTGATGATTATGCTCGATGAGTTTAACCGCTTGGGCAAAATGCCCATCGTTCTGGACAGCATTGAAACACTGCGATCTTACCGGGCGAACCTCGCGATCGTCACACAGACGATCCCGGCGCTGGACGAAATCTACGGTGAAAACGCCCGCCGCGCCTTGCAGGGCAACGCGGGTATCAAGCTCTATCTGACGCCCTCGGATGAGAAGACCATCGAAGAGCTTAGCAAAGCCGTCGGCAAAACAACCAAGCGCGTCGTGACCCGTTCGCGGCCGATCGGCCGCAACCCATTTGCCGGGCGCAGCATGTCTGAACGAACCGAAGAAACCGCGTTGTTACCTGAGGACGAGGCGCGGCGCATGGATCTTGATGACATCGTACTGGTGGTCGACGCGCAAATGCCTGTGCGAGCCAAGCGGATCAAATACTATGAGGATCGGTTTTTTAAACAGATCTTCGACAAGCAGACCGGCAATCTGCCATATCCCTCAGCCGGTGACCAGATGCGTGGCCTGCAAGGGCAAATCAAGGCGTTGGAGGCGAAGATCGGGGCGCTTGAGATGCCGAAGGTGGTGCCCTTTGAGGGATCTGAAAGTAGCGGGAAGCGACGTGAAGAGATTGATGACTTGGCCAGCGAAGAGCGAGAATTGACGTCAGAAAACAAGCCTAGTTGGGGCGAATATCAGGCCGGAACAGATCGGGTGGAGAGATTTTTGGAGGAGGCAGCTCGGGGATGAGATGGGGCGAGCAAACACTCTCCCGCGGCCGCACGAAAAAAGAAGGGCGTGAGAAAGGAAACCGGGAATAACGGCTTCAATTCGATAGGCCGCCCTTCAATTTTCAGCCACTTCCGGCTCCAGCGCTTCCGCGTGCTCTTCTGCGACTCCAACAAGATGCTTCTCGTAAGTCTTCTTGAGGTATTTTAAGGCACTGTCCGTATCGACGTTGGCGTTCAGTTTATCCTGCACAAACTTCATTCGCGATTTGCATGCATCCAGAACCTCCGCCCAGCTTTTCACCCACACTTCCACCATGCCATCATCCGATGCATAGATGCGACCGGGTGGACAGTTTAGCTGACGGGTCTTCCTCTTGGCGCTGGCGTCCAGTTCATTGGAAACTACCCAGAAGCTCCATCGCGTATTCAAATGCCGAAAACGCTCATCCTCGATCACAGCGAACGCATAGTCTTCGATCTGGTTGATCTCTGCTGAACCAATTTTGCAACTAGGTCTTTTTAGTTCCACAATGAGATGCTCACATTCGCCTTCCCGACGCTGTGGAAGCGCTCTGGATAACATCAAGTCGACGATGCCCACCTTTCCATCCACCCGAGTAACGGGGCGATCGATGACGGTATCCTTTCCGATTATCTTTTGGTGCTTCCGTAGCACCTCAGTCAGCGACTGGTCATCGACAGTCAGGTTGAACTCTTCTCCGAATATCCATGTGTTGTTTTCGGCGATTAAGCGGTGCAGTTGGCTGCGCTCTTTAAGGTGTTTTTTCGTATCAGGGTGAAATATCAGTGCTTCCAACCCAGTAGCGAACCTGAGCCGATCAGATACCAACCTCGCGGCGCTGATAACGTTGGCTAGATCAGCTTCTTCAAGCAGCTTGGACATTTCCTTCTGGGTTTTTGGCGGAAGCTCCAGGACTTCAGTCAAAATATGCTGTAGCTCGTCGGGGCCTTTCTCGATGGCCTGTCTGAGCATACGCATCTGGAACGCCCTACTCTTGGAACTTTGAACCTTGAAATCCGGAAGGTGTTTGTTGACGTTCAGCGCCACAATATCGAAGACCTTGCGCTCAGCCACTTCGACGGGGGATTGCGGCTCGAGCCTATAGGGGTAGACCTCTTCTTCTTTCCACTGCTGAATCTCTGTTTGCGCCGCCTCCGCGTCCTTGTTTTCAAAGTGCCTTTTAATAACTTCGGCGGCGGCATCCTGCGCTTCTGATAGTGCCGGTGCGATCATCTCGGCTAGTTCCAGTTCACCGCGTTCCTGAAGCTCATCGATAAAGCTGGATTTTAAGTAAGCTGAAAACTGGTGTCCTGGCGCGTGGAAGCGTGGCTTGACACGTTGAAACGGAAAACCGTGCTGCCCACAAAGGAAGAACCAGCGTTCGGTCGCTGCCTTCCACTCAATAAGATCAAGGGAAACTGGGTAGGCCTTGGCGTTGTCGCCTTCACCGTCGATGATAGGATCTAGGTCGATGTTGACCTTCTCTTTGATGGCCTTGTTCGGGTCCAGCTTGTCTGTCTCGACATAGATCGACACATCCTTATAGTCCGTCAAATAAAGTGCAAAGACCTCGGACAGCGACTGTACCGATCTTTCCGGTTCGAGGGACCGATAGTTCTTATCGAGCTCTGCCACTTTGACTTCCACACCGGTGCCAAGGGCAGGATCGGCTTCCTCCGGTTCAGTCACACGAACATCGACAAGATCATCCCTTAGAAGGGAAACCTTGTATCCGAGCAGTTTGCCTTTGCCGCCTTCGTCCCTGTAGCGCACAATCCACTCAGCCGATCGCCCGAGCGCCAAAGCCTTCAAGCGACCTTTACCTTCCTTGCCATGCAGGATTCGCTTCTTACCCCTAGAGCGGCTTCCGTGGCGCTTCCAAGACCCGCCGATGCTACCGAAGAGTTGTTTGATTTCCTCGTGTGGAATGCCGTGGCCGTTGTCCCGGACAGTGATTGAGCGCATGCTGATATCATCATTCTCAATTTCAATGTCCACGCGAGAGGCGTCAGCATCGACTGAGTTCCATATCAATTCCGACAAAGCCTTGACGGCGTCTGCGCTTGCCAGCTTTTTAAGGTGGTCCTTTTCGACCTGCACTCTGAAATGGGCGTCCGCCATGAAATTATCTGGCCTCATAGTTCTTTCTTAAATCTCGATTATCCTAACCTGTCCTTTGCGGATAGCACAACTTTTCAAGCAACCCCGAGTTGAAGCTAAGACCAGATATCACCTCCACGGATTTCGAGGCTGCTTTCATGGGCTGCAGTTGCAAAGGTTGTCTGCTTCGAAAGGCCGTGTTGAGGTCTCCGACCTTCTCGACGCAAAGTGGTTTTGGGCCAATTTTTTACTCCAACCGCTTCGCTCGTTCTGCCACCCGCTGAACCATAGAAACAGTCGCACCGCCTGCCTGCCGTATTCCAGCACCTGCGATCTCAGCATTTGACCTGGTCCCAAACCGCGCCCGCGCTCGTGACCCCTTGGTGCCGATTAAGCCTTTGGCGAAACCGCCGGGACCCGGAATGCTTGGCGGTCCGGCCATCATGAAATTGCCCGAGATGGAGCGCACGATCAGCGGGGTGGCGATGATCATGCCGCCTGCGAGGAACATCATCATAAAGAAGGGCACAAGTGCACCGATGTTGCTTGCTCCGGACGGATCTCCGAGTTCGGTCATCAGCGAGCGCGACATCCCGACGACGGTGGAAAACACCCCGGCGATCACGAGGGGATAGAGCGCATAGGATACCGTGCTGGACAGCCAGCGGTGGAAATAGTCCTTGCTGACATCAAACAGGGAAAGCGCGATCATGATTGGGGCGATGCCAATCATGAAGGCCAGCATGATCTTCGCGAAGATCAAGACAAGGCCGCAGAGCGCGCCGATGACACCCAGAAGGAATGCACCAATCGCGCCGATCAGGGCTCCGGCCATCCAATGCATGTTGTCACCGGCCGCGTTCAGGTAGTCGCCAAATTCCTCGATGAGATCGTCGAAGGCCTCAGCAAAGTAAGATGCGCCTGCACCGCCACCGCCAAGCCCCGCCACCATGCCGCCCGCGAGTTGGTCGAGCCCGTCTATGAGAGCGCTGGCTACTGCGTTGAATTGGACCCAATTCATTGCAAAGAGGGAGATCAGCATGAGCTTGAGGGCGAACCAGAAGGCGGTCCGCCCATCCATGGATTTGTACTGAAACACTATGTTGAGGAAGATGCCGATCACCGCGAGCGTCGAGGCCACAGCGATGACACCCCCGAGCTGCCCGGCGACGTTGCCAAAAGTGGTTTGGGCCGCGTCGTCCAAAAAGTTGTCGGTTGTCTCAACCATCCAGGTGACAACGCCCATCAGTTCCTCCTCGGTTGGATTTAGGCGCTGTCACCAGTGCGACGTTTCAGGAATGCCTTCAAGATGTGCTCGCCGTCGAAATCCGGCACGACTGAGACCAGCTCCCAGCCGTCTTGGCCAAGAGCGGTCAGCTGCGCTTCGATCTTCGGTGGCTTTGTCTTGGCGGTGTTGATCTGTTCAATTTTGTATTCAAACATGGGTTGTTTCCTTTGAATGGGCCGGATTAACCGGCAGGTAGAATTCGGTGATGCCGCGCGCGCCTTCATGACGACCGGCCTGGATGATCACATCGATCGAGCGGGTGATGTAATCGTTAATGTCCTGGTAAGTCATGGGCACATCGGTTTTTAGGGCGGCGATGGCGAGACGCTGAACCGCCAGCTGAGGTGTTTCGGCGTGCAGGGTGGTGAGTGAGCCACCATGGCCGGTGTTGATAGCCTCAAGGAAGGTCATGGCCTCTTTGCCGCGCACTTCGCCCAGGACGATACGGTCCGGTCGCATGCGGAGCGTAGAGGTTAGCAAGACATCAGCGCTGCGCGTGGCCTCATCGCGGTCAGACATCAACGTGACGACATTGGGCTGCATCGGACGCAACTCGGCGGCCTCTTCGATGGTAATGATGCGCTCGTCGGCGGGCACGAAGGAGAGAATCTTGCGCGCCGTAACGGTCTTGCCGGTCGAAGTCCCGCCAGACACGATCATGTTGAGCTTGTGCGTGACGCAAAACTTGATTGCGGCATCGATGTCACCGGTGGTCACGACATCCCGCAGCTCGGCATTGCGCTTGCGTCTTGCACCTTCGTTGCTGCGCTCTTTGCCGAAGAGAAAGGACAGCTTGATCCGCTCCAATGGCAGGTCGGCGAAGAACCGCAGGGAAATCGCGTAACCGCCATCAACGGCGGGGGGCTGGATGACTTGCGCCCGGATTGGGCGGTCTCGGTAGGTAATGCTGACCGAGACGATGGGCTTCGTTCGGCTGAGCGTGGTGTTCGCGGCGGAGGCAATCTGATTGCCCAAGTCTTTGATCTCATTGGGCGAGAGTCGTCGATTGACGCGCCGCATGAAGTGATCCCCTTGAAACTCAGCCCACAGCGAGCCGTCGGGGTTGATGCAAAGCTCGATCAGCTTTGCATCACGCGCCTCGGCAATCTTGTCCATTGAACTTTGTAGATAGCTGGCCGCCATGATCAGAAGATCTCCAGATCGCGGTCGACCATCACTGTGACGCGGGCTCCTTGGTCGACATAGATCACAGGCGAGACGGAGAGGTATTCGCCAATCACGCTTTGCGCGCTGTCCTGAAGGTCTTCGCCAATGCCTTCCAGAACATCAGAAGTGATCTCATCTTCGGTGTTCTGGGCTGCCACGGCGGGCAATGCTCCGATCAGAGATATCAGGGCGGCTGACCCAAACCGCGTGCCAAAGCGGCTGTCGACAAAGCCGGTCGTGCCAGACCGCCCCAGTTCATCACCACCGAAAGCGCTGATTTCAACGGTCTGGTTGCTGGGCAGAATGATCCGGTCCCAAGCGATGGTCACGCGTTGCTGCGCAATATCGAGGCCAGAATGATACCTCCCGATCAGACGCGCGCCGCGTGGGATAAGGATCCTTGAGCCGTCATAAGCGTGGACATCTTCCGATACCATCGCACGGACCTGACCGGCGAGCGAGCTGTCGATTGCGGTCTCAAGCACGGCCTGGATCATCGTGCCCTGAACAACTGTGTTTGACGGGTTCACGATCAACTGGGCCTGCGTCACCTCAGCGGGTTCAGCGCCATTGCGGACAAAGTCTGTGTCGCCATCAAGCCGCCGCTGCTGGGCGGCGGTCTCTGCATTGCCGGTGCCCGAACCGCCAAAGGCGATAATTGGGCTAGCAATACGGGCTTGCAGTTCCTCAAGTTCGGCTTGCCGCCGCCGCTCGAGCTCCTGAAGACGCAGTTTATCGGCCGTGGGGCCGGTTGGTGCGGGCGTGCGCGGGGTTTCCAGGCGTGCAAGCTCTAGATCGTTCTGTAGCCGCTGGATTTGCCGTGCGCGTTCCTCCAACTCCTCGCGCAACGCGGCTTGCGTTGCGGCTGCCTCGCTGCGCAGAGCGTCAATCTCTGCGCCCAAGTTATTCAGCGCTTCAGTGTCGATGGTTGGGGCTTCAGGTGCTGGTGCGTTGCGTAGGGCTTCAAGCTCGGACCGCATGGCGTCCATTTGCGCGCGCAACTCTACTGTTTCGCTGTCTGGTTCCGGCTCCGGGGGTGGGGATGTGTCGTTCGGTGCTGGCGTGGGATCTAGCGCGCCAAAACCCGGTCCAGCCGCCTGAAATTCATCTGGTGAGGCGGTCTCGAGGCTGTCGGGTTCAGCGCCGCCAGAGAACAAAATCAAGAGGCCGCCAAGGGCCACGATCGCCCCAATGCCAAGGGCAATAGTGACAGCGGACGGCCACGATTTTCGGTTTTGTGGTTTTCCTTCAAGCGCTTCGAGGCGTTTCTTAAGCTCAGCTGTTTCACTCATTGTGATCTGCCTCGCTCATCTCTTGGACGCAGATCTCGATCTCACCAAGTCTTAAAACCCATCGATCGCTGACACCTGACACGCGGATCACGCCGTCCGGCCGCGCGAGCGCATTCACGCTGCGCTCATTGCCGCCGGACCAGCGAAAGATTGCGGGCAACGGCGCGTTCGCAGCAAAGCGGAAGTAGGTGAAGGTTCCGTCGTCCCAGATTTCGCGCGGGGTGATCTCGGATCGTGCGCTGACGCCGTAGGCATGGTTTGCTGGCGCAGTGGCAGCCACACGCGTTTGCCGAGGAGCCGCTTCGGGATAGGTGAAGCGGATGACATAGAACGTCGGTGAACTCGCCTCAGTGACATTGAAGTAGTAGCTGCGTCGGTTGGTATAGACGGTGATGTTGGTATGTGCGCCGCGTGTAACGGGCTTGATTGCAAAGGCCTGGCCTCCGGGCACGCCGTCGAGAAGGAACCCTTCTGTGTCACCTGCAATGATTGAGCGGATTGTTTCGCCTTGGCCAAATTCGATGCTGGTGACATGGGTCAGGCTGGTGCGGATGCGATAGACCTGCCCATCCTGATAGGTAGCCAGCCTGACGCGGGCATCATAGGGGCCTTGGCGAGGCTGGATTTCTGCATAGGCGGTGCCAGCAAGTGAAATTAGGAAGGCGAGGGTCAGGAACAGGCGGCGCATTGGCTACTCCAATCGATCCGAGCGGATCGCATATTCAGTGACAGTGAAGCCGAAAGGATTCTGCCAGACATCGTCGATCGACCGGCTGTTCTCAGGCCGAAACTCAAACATCAGGGTTGCGGTGAAGAGCCCGTTTTGACTGCCGCGCGGTGAATTTAGCCGCTTACGCAGACGCACCTGGGCACGGTTGGCGCTGATATGAGTGATCGACAGAACCTCAACATCAAGCCGCGCATCTGTGCCGTAGCTGTCCGGTGGATAGGCCTCATGGCCGCTGGTCCAAAGAGCGCGCAGCCCTGCAACGGCCGCGCCGTCCGACTGGTCCAGGACCCGCCGCACGCGTACGTCATTGTCGAGCTGATTGTATGTCTCTCGATCGATGACATAGCGGTAGACCTGCGCCTCGATGATAGCGGGGCGTTCCGTGAGTGAGACCGCTTCAACCACGGCATTGGGGAGGGCCATGCCGGTTTCGCTATCAAAGGGCACGATCATGGGCGGCGGGTCCACGTCGAGCAGGGCGACAAGAGCAGCGGAGAGGCAACCTGCCATGCCAAACGCCATGCCTGTCAGCCCCAGCTTCTGCCACAAGAGCTCGCGTCTTCGGGCGCCGTAGACGAGCTCTTCTTCGATGATTTCTGCCTCGCTGCTCATGGATCAGTCCGCGCGCAGATCTGGCAGGGTGAAGTCCATATAGCGCCGCTCTTCGGCCAGGGTGGCGGCATCCACCACCCCGGATTGTCCCGCGCCAACGGTCTGTATGGCTTCAAGTTCCCACATGCGGGTCATGGCGATGGCCAGCTCAGCGGTGACGCGGGTGTTGTGGTCGACCGCTTCCTTGAGCGTTTCCATGTCGGGGATCAGTGAGACCAGTTGCTCGACCCGTTCAAGGGATTGCGCGGCCTCGTCATAGCTGTTCTCAGCGGCTGCGGACATCACTGCCCCGGTGCCCGCCTGGCTGGCAATGCGTTCCGCGCCCGGATTGCCGCTGCTGGCCATGTCAGACAGGCTGTCTTGGTCAAAGCCTGCGTCTTCCAGGGCTTGCGTCATGCGGCCTTCCATCTGAGGGGCCGCGTTGCCGATGAGGCCGCTGAAATCGCCGCTCTGGATTTGCCGTATGGTGCCAAGAAGATCGCCGAATTCTTGGTCTAAGAGACCATCCAGATCACCGCCCATGGCCATCTCGATGATATCCGTCGCGCCGGTCAGGGCTGCGTAGGTCTCGTTAAGCGTGTCGAGTTGCTGCTGCACCAGATCGAGCTGCTCGAGAAGCGTGTCGAGCTGGTCGGTCTGGATCCCGAAATCCTCCAGCATCTGCTGCAGTTGACGAATTTCCTGCGCGATGTTGCGCGTGTCGACCGTGGGGACACCTTGGGCAAATAGGGGTGAGGCAACCAGCAACGCGCAGGTGGCTACGGCAGAAAGAAAGCGGATCATCGGAGTACCTCCAGATCGAATTGCATGAAGTCTTGTTCGCGGGCCTGCGCGGCCGCCATGGCCAGCCCTGCTGCGCTGAGCGGGCGGGTGTGGGCGGCCTTGAGGCGCGTGCGGATGGCGATCAGGCGGGCGAGTTCGGCCCGCGCGTAGGTGTTGAGCGACATCGCCGCGTGAATGTCATCTGTCTCGCCAATGCGCCTGATGATGTCCTGCACGCGCAACGCGGCCGCTTGCACGGAGACCAAGGAGTAATCGCCATAGACCCCTGCGCCGAATGAGGTCAGGTTCATTGTGGAGTTGGCGAGCAAAACTGGATCAATGGTGCCAAGCGCGTCGACGCCGCCCACGCGGGCAAGGTAGAGATTAAAACGCTCGGGGATCACCTGAACGTAGTGTTGGGTTTCAGCGAAGGGCGGAACACCGCCGTAGCGCTGCACATTGCCGGGACCGGCATTGTAGGCGGCCAGCCCGTGAATGATGTTGCCATCAAACATGGCCAGCATCTGCGCCAGATAGCGCGCGCCGCCGGTGACCTGGATGTACGGGTTTTCGTAGTAGGCCGGGTAAATCCCGAGATCCTGCGCCGTACCGGGCATGATCTGGGTCAGGCCAAATGCACCAACAGGCGAGCGCGCGCCGATGGTGAAGCGGCTTTCTTGCCAGATCAGCGCCTGCAACAGACAGCGCCATTGCTTGGGCGACAGACCGGCAGCGCGCACGCCGGACATATGGTGCGTTTCTTGGGCGGCACGAATGATCAGCTGCTCAATCGAACCGGAGGCATCGCCGAACATCTGGGCTGCGCCGGGGTTCGGATCGACCGAACCATAGAGCGTGCCTGCGGCGCTTTCAGGTGTTGAACCAGCTTCTAGGCTTGCGACCAGTGCGCCTGAGTTCCCGCTGGCCAACGTCGTGGCATCAAGGATGTCTTCCAGCACCTGGAGTTGTTCCTGCTCGAGCTCTTCAAGCTCTTCCTCTTTGGTCAAACGATCCCGCTGCAGTGCCAGATCTTGTTCGCCCTGCTGCAACACGCGCTCGCGCTGAAAGAACATGCCTGCATCAAAGGTGGGCACACCTTGGGCACAGGCCATTGGCGCGTTGAGCCACACCAAACCCGCAAGGATATGCGGGCGGAGGCTATTCATGCAGCGAACCAATCGGCCCGAGCAACTCGAAATTGCAGTTACTGCGGCTGACCTCGGCAAAGGAGTTGAAGCATTCAGCTTCTGACGGCCGGTATTCCGCGCAGGCTGTCAGGGTCAAAAGGGTGAGGGTTAGAACGCACAGTCTACGCATCAATCTGTCTCCAAAAATCGGGGTTTTGGCGGTAATCCGCGCCGACCAGCGCTTCGCCTTTTTCCATGCCGCCAAGGATCGTGAGGTAGGGGCCAAGGGCGCTGAGATCAGCGTCGATCACCACCGAGCCCAGGTCATCGCGCACCAGAGCCAAGCGTGAGTTGCTGCCCGTGCCAAGCAAAACGCTGAGCTCTTTCTCAGAAAGTCCCAGCATGGTGTAATCGCTGGCCGAGGCCCGAATGTTGGGTAGCAGAAGCTGCGTCGGCACAGCCTCGACGATCGTTTTGCCGGTGCGGGTTTTCTCAAGCTGGCTTGCGTATTGGGTCATCATCACGACGACGGCATTCTGTTTCCGTGCCGTGACCAGCCAGTTGCTCAGCCGGTCGGCAAAATACGGGTTGTCGAGCGCTTTCCAGGCTTCATCAATGATGATCAGTGTCGGCTTGCGGTCCTCGATCACTCGTTCGACCCGCCGAAACAGGTAAGAGAGGACCGCCATGCGTTCCTTCTCGCTTTCGCTGTCGAGAATGCCGGTCAGGTCGAACCCCACGACATCTCCGTCGAGCGAGAAGGTATCCTCAGCGCTTTGACCGAAGATCCAGCCATAGCGACCATCTGCGGTCCATTCCTGTATCCGCTCGAACAGATCCCCTTCGTCAGCTCCCGCTACAAATAGCGACGCCAAATCCTGCCAGTTACGAAGGGCGGCATCGCTCGCCCCGGCGTTCTGGCGCACTACCTCTTGGACGCGGTTGATCTGAACCGGGCTCAAGGGCTTGTCGGCGCGATGCATCAGCGTGGCGAGCCAATCGGACAGCCAGGCTTGCCCGCGCCCGTCGATTTCAGTGCGCAGTGGGTTGAGGCCGGTCGCTTCACCCGCCTTGATGGCGCTGTAGCGCCCGCCATTGGCCCGCACGGCCATTTCCATGCCCGCGCGATAGTCAAAGACAAAGACGCGTGCGTCGCAGCGACGGGCTTGGGTCATGAGGAAGGCCGACAGCACTGACTTGCCTGAGCCAGGACGGCCGAGGATCAAGGTGTGCCCGCCCGTCGGCTCTTTGTCTGGCTGACCCATCTCATGGTAGTTGAACAGGAAGCCCGAGCGTTCAGGTGTTGGAAACAGGGTAATCGGCTTACCCCAAGGCACTCTATCACCCGGCTTGCCCAGTTGACCGCGATGTAGTGCCGCGAGGTCGGCAAAGTTCGTGTTGGTGATGGCGGCCTTACGGCTTCGCATCTGCCCATTGCCCGGATGCTGCGCGAAATAATGCGTCCGAGCCGCAAAGCTCTCATTCACCAGATTGACGCCTTCACTGGCCGCGATGTTGCGCACCTCGGCTGCAATGGCTTCCAGTTTTTCCTCGGTCTCGGCGAAAACCGTCACTGTCATGTGATGATCGCCAAAGCTGAGGCGCCTGGATTCCAAGTCGTCCAGCGCGTCGACCAGTTCTTCGGCGAGGGAAATCGCGCCGTCATCGCTGGCCTTCATTAGGCGCTGTTGGCGCTTGATCCGGCTGGCCATGATGTTGCTGTTGATAGGTGTGAAAGAATGCGAAACCACCATGTCGACAGGCAGGTTCAGCTCATCGAACATCGTGCAGCTGGTTTTGGCCGGGTAGGTCTTGATGGCAAAGCTGGTGCCGAACCGCTTACCTGCCGTCCCATCGTCCAACGTGAAGCCTCGCCCCTGAAACGTGACGCGGGTGTTGGCCACATCCTCAGCGATGATGCCAAAGCGGGATTTTGCGAAGAGCGGTCGTTCCTGGCCAATATTGAGCGCCCCAAGGAACCCGAGTAGCTCGCCGCTTTCGGCCCCAAGCAGATGCGGGTTCATTTCTGCAAAAGACGACAGCAGAAACCCGACGACCTCCTCGAGCTTACGCATCTGCTTGGCTGTCCGGTCTTTAATTTGTGTGATTGAGTCTGATCGCTTCAGGCGCAGCCGTGCACCGAGGGGAGGACGTTTCAGCACCGTGAGCGTGAGGGTCTTGTCCCGCAGACCCGCCCGCGCCATCGCCGTTTGCCAGCGGGTATCCAGCGCTTGCGCAAACCCTTCCTCGCGAACCGGTGGCAAGGCGGTCTCGATCGCTTTTGAGACCTTGTGAATGTAGAAACTGTACTCTGGTCCGATCTGCGCGATGATCGCCGCGAAAAGCGCGCGGATCTTCTCCAGATGCGCGTCATCGCTGGTCATGCTGTTGACCCCATCGAGGCGGAGGCATTGGAACAAAGCATTGCCGCGCGTGCGGATCGTCACGTCATTCACCAGGCTGACATAGGGCAGCATGCTGGCCATCGGGCGCTCTTTGCGCGCCCAGTCTGGCAGCGTTGCAAGATCATCCGAAGGATCACGGAGCATAGCTGTCCCCCGAATGGATCTTTCGATTTGGCGTCGGGGGCGTTTCTTGCAGGGCAGTGACCATCACCTCAAGAAAGGCCGGATCCCAATCCGCCGCTTTCCAAAGCGCGGGATAGGCCAGAGCGGCGATGATGATCACCGGCCAGCTCTGAACCCAAAGAAACAGCAACACAAACCCGAAGAGCCAAACCATGGCATACATGATCGGCAAGCCGATGAGCTTTGGCGGCCGGATCAGGCCCAGGAAGAGGCGGGTTTGCGTTGCCATGTCAGATTTACGCGCCCCAGATCGCGGTCACGATGGTCGGTGCAGCCGCGATCCCCGCAATGGCGACCAGCACCCAAAGAGCCTGGCGGAAATCCAGAATGCCGAAGAGCCAGGAGAGGAACACACCGATCAGGGCCAAGGTGCCGATGACTATGCCCAAGGGGCCGGTGATCGTGTCGACAATGCCTTGCAGCAGGTTTTGCACCGGGGAGAGGTCGATGCTTTGCGCAAAGGCGGGGTTGGCAAACATCAAGCTGACCAGAGCCAGCGACAGGATCGTGCGGAATTGAATGTGCATCAGGAGGCTCCAGTCAGTCGGTCACGCACAGCCATGACCCGGCGCACGTGGTTTTGGGTTTCTCGGTAAGGAGGGATGCCGCCATAGCGCGCGACCGCGTCTGGTCCGGCGTTATAGGCAGCGAGCGCGAGTTCGGGCGTGCCGAACTGCGCCAGCATCATCAGAAGGTAACGGGCGGAGCCATCCAGATTGGCCTGCCAGTCATGCGGATCGACGCCGAGCTGCGCGGCCGTCGCTGGCATCAGCTGTCCGAGGCCGATAGCACCTGCGGAGCTGCGCGCATTCGGGCGATAGGCGCTTTCAATCTCAATATTGGCTTGGAAGAGCACCTGCCACTCCGTCACGGACAGGCCAGCGCGGCGTAGTGCGGGGTGTCCGCCATAGCGTTGCGCGGTGCTTTCAAGGGCTGTGAGGATCTCGGGGCGGGGAACCGCGCGGGTGGATGCAGGAGGCGGATCTTCAGGCTGAGGCGCTGCGAACACGATCAGCTCTGATGGGTTTGCTCCAATCCCGTCGACATAGCTTTGCGCAAAACCTGATTGGGGGGATTTGGTCTCCAGCTGGCCATCGGCTCGCATGGAAAGCACGAAGCCTTCGGAATAGGCCGGGGCAGCTAGGAATGCTGCGAAGACGGCAAGTGGCTTAGCCCGCGTCGTCCAACTTGTGAGAGGCGATCTTGCCTTCGAACATGGGGATCGAGACGATCGAAACACCAAGCCCGGCGAGGAAGCTGGATAAGCCGTTGATTGTCTTAAACTCTCGGGCCGCCATGTTGTTACGCGCGGTGACGAGCAGGCGACGCGTCTCGCCATCTGGCGAGACGCAATGCACGGTCCAAACTCCGGACCACTGAGCACCTGTACGTTTGGGCGTAACCCGGCACACAACATCCGCCGAATGACCCTCGGCAAGTAGTGTGCGCAGCCCGTCTTCACTGACAACATTAGGGGCGTCTTGCATCAAATTCATAGGATCGAGCCTTGCAGAATTGTGCATTAGCCCGGCAGTCCCTCATGGACTACCGAACCGATACAATATTATAATCTTGCAATCAATAGGTGCAATTTGAGTTATTGCGCCCTTCATGCGTTGAAACAAATTTACTGCAACGGAGTGGCTTAGCCAAGATAATATGGGGCTTTTGAAACAAACATGGGCGGTTATGGCCGTTCTGAGCTGGGGGTCTGCCGCGATCGCGGGCAGTTGCCTGCCGCCTGCGCCGCCCTGGATGCCGACCAATGCCGATCATGTTAGGGCCTTTGCGGACCTTTTGAGGCGGGATGCGGAGACGTATTTCACCGATGTTGAGCAGTACTTCCGATGCCTAGATCAGCAGCGGCGTGAGGTCTTCGAACAAGCGCGCGAGGTCAGTGGAGACTATGCGCGCGTTCTGGAGTTCCTGGACGACCTGAGGAAATGATACCCGTCCTCACGTAGAGAAAGCTGCCGTTCAATAAGGCTGCCGCGAAGGTCGCCAACGCGGACTTTGCCGACATTCCGTTTTCGGCCTTCGCTGTTGCAGCATTGCTTCGCGCATGCGACGTACACGTCGCTGCGATGCAGCCCGTTTCACCAAAGCAGCCGCTCAATCTCGTCTTGAGACGCCAAATCAAGAAAAACCCCTTCGCAGCACGGAGCCGGAATCAGCGAGGCGTGGACAAACTAGATTTTCGTTGCTGTCTTTGCGATGGCTGTTTTTGCGGAATCCAATCGAGGGCTTCTTTGGTGGTTAGTTCCGATATCTGGTGCATGGGATTAGGATGAAATGTTGCAAACAATCGCCCATTTCATAAGTCCGTAAAGGCGAGAAGATTTGCCACGCAGAGGACACCTGTCAGCAAGATCAAACCCCATGGGCTCTGATTATTAAACCCATAGGCTGGATGACGCCGAAGAAGTTCATTCAGACCGACATGGACGATGGAGAAGATTGCCAACCCGAACCGGATCGCATTTTCCTGGTTGTCGTCTCCGCCCCGAGGCGAACGGCAAAGGCCGTTCGCCGATTGGTTTGATGTCAATCTTCTCCGCGATGCTAAGGGCATCTTCGTGCTCGACGCCCAAGTATAGAACTGTGCTGTCGACCCTCGTATGACCAAGCAAAAGCTGGACTGCGCGGAGGTTCCCCGTTTTGCGGTAGATCTCCGCAGCTTTTTGTACGGCGCATCGAATGTGTGCCGTAGAGGTCGCAAATTTCAGCGACTGCGTCGAACATCACGGTGAAGGTCCGCGCCCCGATCCTACGCAGGTGTGCTTTGAGCTTTGAGAAGGCCATCTAGATCGGGTTCACGGCCAAGGACACCCGCATCTTTGCCCGCCAGCTAGGGTTGAAGCCCTGCTTCACGCCGGTGGCCAGTCCGCAGTCCAACGGCTTGTGAAGACGCTCAAGCGCGACTACGTCCGTGTGAACCCTTGCCTGATGCAGAAACCACTTAGAAATTGATAGGAGACTGGATCGAAGACTATAACGAAAACCATCCACACAGCGGCCTGAAATGGAAATCGCCTCACGAGTTCTTCAGGGCCAAAACCGAAACCGCTTAGGTGTTCGGTGAAACGGGGGCAGGCTCATCCCGCACCCGCGCGGCCATGAACGGGATGAGCACGCTCAGAACCAGCAGTCGGCCCACATGGCAGGCTGCGACAAAGCCCGGGTTGGCGCCAAGCACCGCCCCCATGACTATCATGGTCTCGAGCCCCCCGGGTGCAAAAGCGACCAAAACATGGGGCAAGGGCATATTCAAAAACATCGACACTGGGACCGCGAACCCGACAGAAAGCGCCGTGGTCAACACCGTGATCGCCACCCCGCCGCCCGCATATCGAAACAGCATCACAGGTCTTGTGCCGCCAAAGCGGCAGCCAATTAGTGTGCCCATCAGCACCAAACAAGCCATAGTAATTCTTGGCTCAAGAATACCGGGAGAGAGATCTGACAAATGCCCCACAGAGGAAACTAGCATTGCGCCGATGAGGAGCGGCGCAGGGACGCGGAATCGCTCCAGCACCCAACCTGCGATTAGAGACAGAACGACCAACGCCGCGATATAGCCTGCGCTCAGAGTATCCCCATCCGGGGTCATGCCCTGAGACAGGTCCAACCCCATCAGCGCTGCGAGCGCCGGAACTGCTAGTGTTAGCAGCAGTACCCGTACTGATTGTACAACAGTTACCTGCGTCAGATTTACGCCGTGAGTCTCGCCCAAGGCTATCACGAAACTTAGGTGGCCCGGTGCAGACGCCAAAACCGCACTGCGCTGATCAAATCCGAATCCATTCACCAACAAGGTGCGGCACAAGATCATGGCCAGAACCAGCATGATTGCCAATGCCACAAAGGCAAGCGGCCAACTCAGCATCGCAGCTGCCGCCTCTGCATTCACGCCGGCCCCAATACCAATTCCTATAAACAGGAATGCGATGTCGCGCAGCAGCGGCGCAATACCAAGGCGCATCCCGAACAGCGACAGGACCGAGACCAGCACCGCTGGTCCCGTCAGCATATAGAGCGGGAGATTAACCAAGTAGCCAACCAAAGCTCCGGCAGCACCAACCGCAAGCGATAGAACCGAGAGCCCGAGGGCTGGCAATGTTGGCAGTGTTAGCATGGCGTGTCCCTATCTATTTTTCCACTTCTTTTGGAAAGTGGAAAGCCTGCCAGCTGCGTCGGCGCATGTCGGGTTTGAAGTAGGTCCAAGGGTCCCCGTGGGCAACGGGCCTTTGTTCCGACTGCCTTGCTGGGTCTTCTCCCAGGCGTGTACCAGGATGCCCACTGACCGAGACTGGCAGAACAGCCCACGCGCGAGTTGGGCTTTAAAGCCAAGCTCGGCGTAAATTGCGGCGGTCGCGCCATCGATGTTCATAGCGATTACGCGACCTTTGATACCTGACAGGTGCCCCTCGATCTGCGGTGCGCAGCCTGGCACAGGCCACAACTTCAACCGCGTCATATTTTGCCAGTGTTTTAAAATAGATGTCGCTGATCCGACCGCAAACGATAACTGCGGTCTTCAGAGGTTTCATCGGTTTAGCTCTCCGATTTGACACCAATGTATTCCGGCAGATACCGCGGGGGCATTGGCCCTTTGTTCCGGCCGCCCTGCTGCATTTGTTCCCAGCCATGAGACAAGACGCCTACCGAGCGGGAGAGACAGAACAGACCGCGGGAGAGCGGGGGTGGAAAGCCCAGCTCGCAAAAGATAACAGCCGTGGCCCCATCTATATTCATTGCGATCTCAGTACCGCGCTTGCGTCCGATTTCCGCCTGAACCGCCTCACCGATGTCGGCAAACCGCCCATCCACCGTACCAGACTTCGCGGCCTCGCGTACCAGCTCCATCAACCTTGGTGCGCGGGGATCGACGGGTTTGTGGAACCGGTGGCCAAAGCCCGAGACAATTTTGCCATTTTCCTCACGCCAGACGGCGATACCGTCGCGGACGGCAGCGTCCTGTTCGGCGCCGTCATCGATCCGTTTGGCGACGTCGAGATAAAGTTCGGCGCATTGTTCACCAGCGCCGCCATGCACGTCACCCAACATGTTGACCCCGGTGGCCATGACGTTGTTGAGCCCAAGCCCGCAGGTCGCTGCCATGCGGGCGGCAGCTATCGAAGGCGCTTGCGGACCGTGATCCACGCCCGCCACCAGCGCACATTCAAAAAGTGCCGCCTGTTCTGACGTGGGCATATCGCCCCGCACCATGAGCCAGATCATCTGAGCAAAGCTGACATTTCCTATAAGGTCCTGGATCGGGTGGCCGCGAAAGGCGATCCGCCCTGGCGCCATGTCGATAATTGCGGTGCGCCACCAGTGGCGCATGTCATCGGCATCTTTGCGTCCTGCGGTGTCCGTCATATCGCGCCTTCCTTTGCCAGTTTTTCAATGTCTTCCGGTGAAAGCCCTAACTCACTCCAGATTTCAGTGTTGTGCTGCCCCAACGTGGGCGGTGGCGCATCGACGGTGGGCGCGCTGCCGTCCAGTTTGATGCCGGTCGTGGCGACCTGAATGTCTCGTCCGACGCCGGGTACATTTTCAAACTGGCCAAGAAATCCGCGGTCTGCAACCTGCGGCATTTCCAGTACCTCCGGCACTGTCAAAACCGCTCCCGAGGGCACGCCGATACTATTGAGCTCCTTGGCCCAGTCGCGCGGTGGTCGGGTCTTTAGCACGGCCTCAAGCTCCGTTTTCAGAGCCAGCCTGTGGCGTTTGCGATCCTCACGCGTGGCATATTCAGGACGTTCGCGCAACGCGGCCAAACCCAGGTGGTCAGTCAGAAGCTCCCATTGCTGGTCCTTGTTGGCGGCGATGTTGATCAACCCGCCCTTTGCCTCAAACGCGCCGGAAGGCGCCGAAGTGGGATTCTCATTGCCGTTGGCGGTCGGATTGACGCCTGCGATCAGATAGTTCGACACCACCCAGCCCATTGTCGCCAGCACCGATTCCAGCATCGAAACATCAATGAACGTACCGCGCGGATTGGCGTTTAGAGCAGATGAAATCGCGAATGCTGCGGTGATACCGCCCACCGTGTCTGCCACCGGATACCCAACGCGCAATGGCGCGCTTTCGCCACCGCCGGTGATCGACATCACACCCGAGGTGCCCTGGATGATCTGATCATAGGCCGGGCGGCGGATCCACGGGCCCTCCTGGCCAAAGCCCGAGATGGCACAGTAGACCAGCGTCGGATTGACCTCTTTTAGGGTCTCGTAGCCCACGCCAAGGCGCTTCATGACACCGGGCCGGAAGTTTTCCACCACAACATCTGCCGTTTCGACGAGTTTTAGAAAAATCTCTCGGCCCCGTGCGTTCTTCAGGTTGACTGTGACCGATTTCTTACCCGCGTTCTGGGCCAGAAAAGACACACCCATGTTGGCCTTGTTCAGCTCTGGGTCAGCCCCCAGTTGGCGGGCGAGATCGCCCCGCCCAGCGGCCTCAACCTTGATAACTTCGGCCCCCAAGTGCGCCAAGTGGTGGCAGCAGAACGGACCGGCCAGCACATTGGTCAGATCAAGAATGCGAATGCCCTTCAAAGGTGCCTGCGTCATTATCCGCGCCCTTCGTGTACAACTTTGGCTGCCGTGAAAAACTCGCGGCAATAGCTGCCTTTTTCCGGCGCGCCATAGGATGATCCTTTTCGGCCGGTAAATGGCGCGTGAAAATCCATGCCTGCTGTGGGCAGATTAACTTGTATCATGCCTGCCTCGGCGTTCTGTGTGAAATGTTCGATCTTGGCCGCATCCCGCGTGACGATGCCCGCTGACAAACCAAATTCGCAGTCGTTGGAGGTAGCAAGGGCAGCATCATAGTCCGACACGCGCAATACAGCGGCGATGGGTCCAAAGATTTCGTCCCGCGCCACGGCTGCCTGTGGTGACACACCCGTAAACAAGGCCGGAGCAAAGTAATGTCCGGGGGTTTTGGATCTGACTTCGCCGCCACCTGCGGCAAGCGTTGCGCCTTCATCCATGGCTTGAGAAACGTATCGTTTGTCGATAGCCAGCTGCGCCTCGCTGGCCACCGGGCCAATCTGGGTTTCTGGCCCGCGCGCATCACCGATCCTGAGATCTTTCATGGCCGCACAAAGACGGTCGACAAATGCGTCGTGAATTCCCTCAGTGACGATCAGGCGGGACGACGCCGTGCATCGTTGCCCGGTCGAGAAAAAGCTACCCTGTAAAGCGCAGTGAACCGCCAGGTCCAGATCCGCATCATTGAGGACAACCAGCGGGTTCTTGCCCCCCATTTCAAGCTGCATTTTGGCCCCGCGGGCGAACAGCGCAGCCCCCATATTGCGACCGACAGGTGTGGAGCCGGTGAACGTGACCCCAGAAACTTTGGGGTGTGAAACGATCGCCTCCCCGACCTCACGGCCTTTGCCCATTACAAGGTTGAACACACCCTCGGGCAGGCCCGCACGGGCAATGATGTCGGACAACATCCACGCAGAACCGGGCACCAGTTCGGCAGGTTTGAACACGACCGTATTGCCATAGGCCAGAGCGGGCGCAATTTTCCATGCCGGGATCGCCAGTGGGAAATTCCAGGGCGTAATCACGCCGACGACGCCGATCGGCTCGCGTACAACCTTAAGCGACACACCTTCGCGCAGAGATTGGTAAGCGTCGCCCGTAGCACGATACGCCTCAGACGCGAAATATTTGAACAAATGCCCGGCACGATGCGCTTCGGCCTTGGCCTCGGACAGGGTTTTGCCCTCTTCGCGGGCCAGCATGTCGCCCAGTTCGTCCACACGGGCAAGGATTTCCGACCCAATCCGGTCCAGTGCTTCGAACCGGACCAGAGGCGATGTCGCGCGCCATTTCGGAAAGGCGGCAGCCGCGGCTTCGATCGCTTCAACCGTCTGGTTGGCACTTGCCTGCGCGTAATTGCCAATCGTGTCATTCAGGTCAGATGGGTTGATGTTTGGAACAGCATCGCTGCCAGCGGCCCATGTTCCGGCGATATAGTTGGGAAAGGGGTCTACAGTCATTGCACTTCCTCAAGAACTGGTCGCCAACCGATATCTTCATGCCGGTGGTCTACAGTGTTCACATAAAAATAGGTCGGGCCGTGATAGCCCCGGCATACCCGCCCATCGGCACGGTTGGCGACAGGTTCGGCGGTCCAGCTGACCGCCCCGAACCAATTCCACAAACGGTTATGAGGTGAGGTCAGGTGATCCGGGCGAAGCGGGGCTGCACCATTGGCTGGGTCCGGTTGGGGCGCGTTTGACACGGCGGCACCGCCCACCAACGCATCCCATTCATTGGGCCCAGTCGCACCCTGATAGGGGTCATTTCGGGGCGTATCACCACCGGTCAGCAACCGGCATCGAAACGTAGTGCCATCGATGGACACCTCTGTGCCATAGACATACCCGGCATCGTCCAGATCCTGCCAGCTAACGCGGCTCATTAGCATCCGGTCGGCCACCAGATACCGGGTGCCTCCCTGTTGAAACACATGCCAGTTCAGGCGTTTGGTCGGGTCTTTTGGACTGTCAGTGAGCGCCCAGTTGTCCCAATCCGGGTCATGTTCAAATTCCGGGAGGTTACCGGGTTGCAGACCCTCGTAGGGGCAAAGCGCTGCAAGATCCGTGATCCAGGGTCGGGTTGCCGGGGCAAGGATTTGCCCTACATGTGATAGCCCACCCAGTTGACGGGTTCCGATATAGTCCATCATTGCTCTGTCACCAGCCCTTTCAAAGGTCGAGTGCGGAAGCGGCGCAGAACCCGGAACAGCATTTCCGCCGAAAGGAATTCCGTGCGCTGTGAGGGATCAAGCGGGGGTGAGACCTCGACAATGTCCAACCCGCCCAAGGGGGCCTCGGCCAGTCCATCCAGCAGATCGTAATACTGACGCGGTGTAATGCCGCTATGCACGATGGAGCCTGTGCCGGGAAGGTAGCCCGCGTCCATCGCGTCGATGTCGATGGACAGATAAAGCTCGTCACAGCCCTGCATGGCATGCGCAAAGGCCTGGCGCATCACCTCGGGCGCTCCGAGTTTTTGCACATCGCCAGCTGAAAACACCCGACCGCCCTGTTCTTCGATGAGCGCGAGATCACCGCCATCGACCCAGCCCGTGATGCCGATCCAGACCATATTGGACACATCAATGTTGGGCAGTTCAGAAATCCGGCGTGCATTGGTTGCGTGGTTGTGGCTGCCCCACGCGCCCAGCCGGTCGGAGAAATCCAGATGACCGTCGATCTGGATATAGCCAAAACGCGCGTTTGGTGCACGTTTAGCCAGCCCGCGGGAATAGCCCAGACAGGCCGGGAAGCTATTGTAGTGATCACCACCCAATGCCAGAGGGATCGCCCCTGCAACGGTCAGCGTTTCAGTCATTGTGGCGATGGCTTCGGTCGTTGCATCAACGTCTTGCGCTGTGATCTCTGCGTCGCCGCAATCGATCAGCCAGTCGGTCGCAGGCACGGTGCGGCGGCTTGTGTCTGGATCAAAGCTGGCTCCCTGCGGACGCAAAGATTGCAGAAGACTTGTCGCCCTGCGCAATGCTTCGGGGCCGAACCTTGTGCCAAGGCGGCTGGAATGTGTCCAGTCGCTCGGCATGCCCACCACGCCGATCTGATCCGCATTGACGTCGGTCACGTCACGCAAAGGCCCATCAAACAGCCGATATCCCGGTTGAGCCAGGGGCGGGTGGAATGTTGTATTAGCTGCAGTCATGTCAGTACATTTTCCTTGGAAGTTAGGCGACCCGGATGCTCAATCCCAAATCCGAGGCGCGCATAGATAAATGCCAGAAGAGCCGTAACCATCAGTCGTTGGCCAACCTTCACCACACCCATTCCGGGCCTGTTCGGGTTCAGACCGGTCAACATGATGGCACTGACCTCGTGCTGACCCAGAGCGCTGAGCCATTGCACCACCGTATCCAGATCAAGCCCCCCCAAACGGGGCCGATCACACAGCGCGCTGATCGACGTTTCAAACACCGAGAGATCAAACCGCACAAACAGCGGCTTTGATATATCCCGCCACCTTGAATACGCTGCAAGCTCCGCAGCAGTATCCAAGCTGCAGGTCATACCCGCCCCATTTGGCAAGGGTGCCACATGAAAGTCGCGCGCATTATCTGGCGTACCGCCAAGCTGCGCTGTCTGACAATGAGGCAGCGCGCTCTGCACTGTCTCGGACATGCGATCCGACCCACCCAGTATTATGGCGCAGGCACCATTGCGGCTGATCTGACGCGTTGCTGCTCTCAATGCCGCGTGGATCGCGTCCTCAGACCCTGCTGCTATATCTCCGAGGTCACAGAGCCGCTCGTGCAGACCGTCGGTACTGATGTCCTGACGTGCATCGACATCTACCGGGTGACTGAATTGTGGGTTTGCATGCCAACCGAAATAGACCGAGGTTTCGCGCAACGCACGCGGCGCCAGGGACTGCCCGGCATGCGGCGCGCTGGTGTCTTCAAACGGGACGCCCAGCACTGCCAGATCGCCGGGCCTGACTTCTCCGATTGCTTTGGTTTGTGCGCGCATGAACGACAGTTGCCCTGCCATGCGCGGCAATGGGGCCGATCGTAAAGGCATCAGCCAGCTCCTTTCTCAAGACGCTCTGTCACCGCCTGTAAGATCGCCAGCGCGGCGCAGGTTTCAGTTCTGCCACGATCGTCCAACGCCGGGGCAAGTCCGAAAACTGCTGCGGCGGTGACATTGCCTGGGGTAGTGTCAATTTGCGCGATCATCTGTGCAGGTGACATCCCGGTCAGGCGACGTGGGTGCGACACCCATTTGCCCGCAAGCTCTTGTAAATCCACAGAAAGGATGACCGGTTGAGCGTGAGACAATTGCCCCGCAACGCCCCCTGTGACCGGAATAACAGGAACATCCGCACCTGTGACTTTTTGTGTCGCGATGCTAAGCGCCTTCAGTCCGCTGGAATCTCCGCCAACCAGCACCATCCGCGCACCGGTTTCCAGAACCGCCTCGCATTGCGAGACAATTGCGGAAAAATGCTTATCCGGCTCAAGCGGAAATACATTCACGTCCCCCAGGTCAATGGCATTCGCGGGGGCCTTTCCGGGCCGGGAGGCGTATCGTAATTGCCTCGCGAGGTAGCGTTGCTCTGCCGCTGGTCGGTCGAGATTGTCACAAAAATATCCTGCTACCGCGACTTGCCCAGGCACGAGGTCTTCCAGATCGCCAACAGGCATGCCCAGAAAACTGGGGATCCCGTCAAACTGTATTTGCGCCGCATCACCCATGACGCAAAGCCGCGTTCAGGGTTTCAATGGCCGCCAATTCCGACATGCCACGCGTGTCGCGGGCAGGCGCAAGGCCAGTGATCACAATCGCCTGCCAGCGGCAGGACATTGCCCCAATGACGGAAACCAAGGTTTCGGGTTTCATTCCGCCGGGGTTAAGGCCGATAGCACCGGCTGCATGCCCCAGATCAACGACCGATATGTCGATCCAGAGAACAGTGCGCTCGGGCGTGTCAGAAAAGTCTGCGTGCCCTTCATCCAACCGCCGGGCGGTACGCCAATCCATCGTGCGCTGAGCGATCTGATCCCAAACATCGGCAGGTTGCCCGCCATTCAAACCCACCCAAATCGTGTTTGCTGGTCGTTCTGTAAGATCACGCCGAGCCAGTGGCATGGCCGCGACAACCGGCAGATCAGGCAAGGCCCCCAGTACAGCAGAGGCGACATCAGACGCGCCACCCAGAACGACGGGCACAATGCCGCGATCCACCATTTGCGCCACAAGCTGTTTCAATACGCCGGACCAATCGCCCGACAGGTCCAGATTACCCAGATCCCGGCCGTTTACAGGCAGGCTAGTTCCAAGCTGTCCGGTCATCTTGCGCAGCGCATCCGGTGCCAAGGAGGCGCCGGAACGTGGCCCGCTATCGACTTCGCTTGGAACACCCAAAAGCCCGACAGATCCTGCATCGCATTGCGAAATCTCGCCAAATGGCAGGCCAGCATAACCAGTTGTTATCATTTGTTTCTGCGCGCTATTCATTGCCAGATGCCTTCATTATTTGCGATTTCCAATTGCGTTCAAACCAGCTATAAAAAGTGACGGATTTGCGTCGAAAGGTCTGCCCATGCCCGACAAGCCCCGAACCCCCGACACGAATGGTGGTGTCGAAGCGGTCGAACGCGCATTGCGTGTGCTGGACAGCTTTGAGCCCGGCGATGCGGGGCTGTCTCTGAAAGAAGTTGCGGACCGTAGTGGCGTCAATAAAGCAACAATCTTGCGGCTGAGCGTCTCTCTTGAAAAGTTTGGCCATATCACGCGAGACGGCGAAGGCCTGTTTCACCTCGGCCCGTCTTTGTGGCGTCTTGGATCCGTATTTCGCCAGAACCTCCGCATGGGGCCTATTGTGCGCCCTGTGCTGGCGAACCTGGTGAATGCAACGGGGGAAAGCGCGTCGTTTTATGTGCAACGCGGCAACTCCGGCGTTTGCCTCTACAGAGTCAACTCGCCTAGGCTTGCGCGGGATCATATTCAGGAGGGCGAGGTCATTCCGCTGGGCATTGGCTCGTCGGGCCGAGTGCTGGATGCCTATTCTATCAGGCAAGGCAAACAGGCCGCCAACATTCGGAAGGCCGGCTATTATCTCAGCCTTGGTGAACGTGATCCGGACGTTGCTGGATTGTCGGTTCCGGTTCTTGGGCTTGAGGGCGAGCTGCTGGGTGCAGTCAGCCTGTCGGGCCTGCGCGTTCGCTTCGACGAAACCACTGTCGAAGGCTATCGCGCCGCGGTGCTCGATGCCGCCCGCCAGATCCGGGCCGAGATTGGTCAGATATAAAGAGCCCATCATTTGTCAGCATTCTTGCTGCGGCCAATCAACTGCACGCCGATGAGCGCCGAGATTGACACGATAATCAGGCAGGTCGAGATCGCTGCAATGGTCGGATCTAGCTGATCGCGCAGCGAATTGAACATGCGACGAGTGATTGTGGCCTTTTCGCCACCCGAGACCAGCATCGAAATCACCACCTCGTCCAGCGATGTGATGAAGGCCAGAAAGGCCCCGGTCTGGATCGAGAATTTGACCTGCGGCACAGTCACCGTCCACAACGCGTAGGCTCGGGATGCACCCAGGCTGCGCGCCGCCAGTTCCTGATTGAAATCGTAGTTCTGCAAACCCGACATCACGGTCACGATCACAAAGGGAAGCGCCAGCGCGGTATGGGCGATCACGATTCCGGTCAGCGTGTAGTTGAGGCCCAGCTTGGCATAAAGACTGAACACGCCGACGGCGATCAGGATCACCGGTACGACGATGGGCATGATCACGAGGATCTGCGCAGCGCTCCTGATCCGTGGGGCAGAGCAATGCAGGCCATATGCACAAAGTGAGCCCAAAGGTGTTGCGATCGCCGTGGTCAATACAGCCGCGATCAGTGAGGTCTTTGTGGCGCTCATCCATTCTGCGGAGGTGAAATAGGCCGTGTACCAGCGAAACGAAAATGACGTTGGTGGGAACTCCAGATATGAGGCCCCCGAAAACGACATCGGGATCACAATTAGCGTTGGCAGGATCAGAAAGAACAGTACCGCGATGCCGACCACAGTCAGCCACAGACCGTCGATTTTACGTTGTCCGACTTGTTCCATTTTCAGTTCCTCAGCGCATAAAGAGTTTGTCGAGCCCGAAGACACGGTTCATCAGCCAGATCATCGCCAGAGCCAGCAGCAGCAGGACAACGCCCAATGCGGATGCTGCACCCCAATTGGAATAGACCGTGATTGTGCTTTCGATGCGTTGCGCCAGCATCTGCACGCGGCCACCGCCCAGCAAAGCAGGTGTGACGAAGAACCCAAGTGACAGGATGAAGACCAGCACGATGCCGGCAAAAAGGCCCGGCAGGGACATCGGGAAAAACACCCGCCAGAATGCCCCGCGCGGGCTGGAGCCAAGCCCCACAGCGGCCCGAACCAGGTCGGTGTCAATGTTGCGCATGGTGGCGTAGAGCGGCAAAACCAGAAACGGCAGCATGATATGTACCATGCCAATGATTGATCCCGTGAGGTTGTGCGCCAGTTGCAGCGGTTCCTCGACGATGCCAAGCGACATCAGCGACGAATTGATGATGCCATTCCGCTGCAACAGCACCAGCCAGGCATATGTCCGCACCAGAACCGACGTCCAGAACGGGACCAGCACGAAAACCATCAAAATGGCAGCCGTTCTGTTCGGCATCCTGGTCAGCCAGTAACACAGCGGATATCCCAGAAGGACACAAATCACCGTCACAGCGATGCTGATCTGAAAGGTGACAACAAAGGTCCGACGGTACAAAGCGCTTTCAAAGATGCGCGCGTAGTTTTCCATGCTCAACTCGCCCGCCGCATTGTAAAACGAGAGCGAAGACAACCAGAAAATTGGCAGAAACACGACAACAAGAATCGTCACAACCGCGGGCATCGAAAGCCCAAAAAACGTCAATCTTTCGCGGCGTTCTTCAGTTTTGAGCGTGCTGGCGTTCTGAAGCGTCCCTGCACCTTCATAGACCTCGGCGATACTCATGCCACATGCTCCGGTACGATGATCGTGTCTTCGGGATGCAGGGCAAGGCCAATTTGCTCTCCTTTGGAAGGCAGCCCGGTTTGGCCAGCGCGATTGGCAGGGACACGCAAGTTGATCTCGCCTGCGCTGTCGTGCTGAACGATAACCAGCACACTGTCGCCTTGATAAATGATGTCTTTGACCCGGCCGGACAGATCATTGGCAGTTTCAGGTACTGCACCCGCGGTGACCTCCAGCAATTCGGGCCGGATCACCAGGCGGTGGCCACCCCGTCCCTGGGCGATGGGTGAATTGGATTTCAGCAAACGCCCACCAAGCTGCGCCGCATCATTGGCTACCTTCACCGGCGCCGAAATGGATTCGCCGATAAAATCCGCCACAAAGAAACTGTGTGGCTGGCGATACAGCCGCTCGGGTGTATCGATCTGCTCGATCCGACCGTGATTGACCACCGCAATCCTGTCTGACATCGTCAGCGCTTCGCGCTGGTCATGGGTTACGTAGACAACGGTCGCATCCAATTTTTCATGGAGCGCCTTCAGTTCAATCTGCATATGTTCGCGCAGCTTTTTGTCGAGCGCGGACAGGGGTTCATCCATGAGGATGATCTGCGGCTCGAAAACCATGGCGCGGGCAAGAGCCACACGCTGTCGCTGGCCGCCAGACAATTGAGTGATACGCCGATCTCCATAGCCGCCAAGCTGTACCGTATCCAGCGCACGTTCGGCTTGGGTCTTTTGATCGCTTTTGGAAACCCCGCGGATTTTCAGCGGATAGGCCACGTTTTCAGCCACCGTCATGAATGGGAACAACGCATAGCTTTGGAAAACCATGCCGAGGCCGCGCTTATGGGGCGGCGTCGCAATCATTTCCTGACCGCCAAAACGGAGCGATCCGCCATCTGGGCGTACAAAACCGGCCAGTGCCATCAAAAGCGTCGTTTTGCCCGAGCCCGATGGCCCAAGCAGTGTCAGGAATTCACCTGCAGAAATATTCAGCGATACGTCATCGAGCGCTTTGACCGCACCGTAGGCCTTGCAAAGGTTGGAAATGTCGATGGGAAGGGATTGGGCAGCAGGTGACATAGGGGCTCCTAACCTGACGAAAAAGGCGCAGCACGAGATGCACTGCGCCAAATTGGATTATTGCTGGATCAGCGTGTCGAACTCTTCGGTCAACTCACCCAACTGGCCGATATAGAAGTTCGGATCGACCAGAAGTTGCTTGCCGTAGTTGTCGGGATGGGTGTTGACCTTGACCGCCATCTCTTCCGAGATAATCCCGGCATCGAATGCACCCGTGTTGACCGGGCCCAGCGGCATTGTCACGGCCAGCCGCGCCTGCGCTTCGGCACTCAGCAATTCATTGATCAGGCGCATCGCATTTTCGACGTTCGGCGCGCCTTTGGGCACCAGCAAGCAATCGACATCCATCGTGCCACCATCGAATGCATATGCAACGTCAATGCCTGATGCGATCACACTTTCCACGCGGTTATGGCCCATGTGAATCACGTCTACTTCACCATCACGCAGCAATTGTGCGGATTGTGATCCGCCACGATACCAAACGGTAACTTCGGGTGCGATCTCACCCAACTTGGCCCAGGCGCGCTCCATGCCCTCGTCCGTGGCCAAAATGTCGTAGATTTCTGCCATAGGCACACCATCGGCCATAAGGGCGGCCTCAAGATTGTAGTTCACCTTGCCGTGCATGCCGCGCTTGCCGGGGAAGTTTTCCAGATCCCAGAACTCTGCCCAGTTGGACGGACCATTGTCGCCAAAGGCATCCTTGCGATAGGCAATCACCTTGGTGAAGTTGATGAAGCCGATGTAGTTTTCGTGGATCAGCTCCTCCGGGATACCCGTCGTGTCGACAACCGAATAATCAATCGGCTCAAGAGCACCTTCACGGCTGAGCGTCTCGCACGAGGGCAAGTCCTGCTCGGTCACATCCCAGGCGACGGCACCCGCTGTGATCTGTGCGCGCACGTCCTGGATGCCGTTTGTCGTATCTTCCTTGACCGTGACATTCAATGCGCTGGCTGCGGGTTCCAGCATGGCGGAACGCAAGGCATCCTGAAAGGAGCCTCCCCAGGATGAAAACACCACCTCGCCTTCGGCGAAGGCAGGCGCAGCCATTGCCAGACTGCTAACCACGAGACCCGCAGTAAGCGTCAATTTTCGGTTATCTTTAATCATGTCAGGCTCCTCCCTAACTGTTGGTTGGCTTGCGGGTCCGCGATATGAGCGACTCCGCATTTTATCCCTCAGCGTTTCACTCTTCAAAACGCTATTTCATTTTTACTAGAGCTGATGTTGGAATTGGTCAAGGATTCTTTTGACTCCGTAGGATTACCCCTCTCGTTTCCGGAGCCTCAGAGCCGAACAAAACGTCATATTTCGCGCTTATGAGCTGTGTTTATCTCGTTTCGATCTTGCGAAGATGGCATCGGAAACGATCTTTACCTGCCCCCAAGTTCATTGCCGCCGAGTGAAGCTTTGGGGGATTGAGCGGAACGCAATCTCTCACTTGCATACCGTTGATCCGCAAATGTGAATGGCAGCTTCTATAACAGTTAGCGCCACTTGAACCTTGCCGCAGCATTCGGCGCTTTGGGCTCTGAGCCGCCATGAAATCCCGCAGCGATCCGCGATGCCGTCGCATGCTGAGACCGGCCTTTCGCCAGGTCTCGGCGTTTTCCGGCGAAACATCGGCAAATGCACGGGTTTCCCGAATAGTCATGATGATCGTGGGACGTTCGCGATCTGGCGCCAGGCATCCCGGCAAGCAGCGGCGAATGCTGAGAAAGAGCTCATTACTGTATTCCATTTTCCTTGCTAAGAGTATTCAGCCTTGGCTTTTAACATTTTAGTTTATTTCAGAAAATTGGTGATAACTGCCGTTCCCGGAGGCGTAGGCCCCTTCATTGCGCGCAATTCCGTGCTTGCCTCTGAGAGCGCGATTTCTCTTGCGACCATTGGGCTGAGATCGACGCTCCCGCGTTCGATCATGCTAAGGAGGTTTGGATACTTCCATGATGGCATGCCGCGTGTCCCAAAAAGGGACAGCTGCTTAGAGTAGATCGACCGAACACTAATTTGCATTAGGCCATCGCCTGATGGCGCGCCGATTTGAACGTGCCGGCCTAACATCGCAAGGCATTCCAAAGATGCGTTTGTTGTGGCTTCAATTCCGAGGGCTTCGATTGAGACCTGCGCGCCGCCGCCCGTGATTTCCCGAATTGCCTCTGCGGCGTCGTTTTTGGCTGCGTTCACCACCGCGTCGGCACCGTGTTGCTTGGCAAATTTTAGTTTTTCTTCAACGATATCAACGACGACAACCTGCGCACCCAGCATTTTTGCCAGAAGCAAAGCCGAGAGGCCGATCCCGCCCGCTCCGTGGACCGCGACCCAGTCACCCGCCTGAACACCGGCGCGATCGGTCAACGCATGCCACGCGGTCGTGATGCGGCATCCCAATCCTGCGGCCAACGCGGGGGGTAAACTGTCCGGCAGGTAAACCAAATTGTGGTCAAGCGGCACAGCGACATATTCGGCATAGGCTCCCGGCGTCCCAAATCCGGGTACGATCTGATTTGCGCATGTGTTGGAAACGCCGGTGTTGCAGGCCAGGCATTTGCCACACCCAAGAATGAACGGTGCGATTAGCCGGTCGCCAACTTTGTATTGTGCCTGCGGGCCAGCCTCTACAACGGTTCCGCAGTATTCGTGTCCCAAGATAGATCCGTTCTGCACCTTGGGATGTCCGCCTGACCAACCGCGGTAATCTGATCGACAAACCCCGCAAGCCGCAACTTTCAGAATGACCCCGTTGTCTGGGCAGGCCGGGTCGTCAACCTTTTCGATAGAGAGATCTTCATTGAAATCTCGAACAACAGCTGCTCGCATTATCGTATCCTTGTTTCAAAGCCAAAGCAGATAGCTCTGTGGCCGCTGTTTCAAACCGGCCGTTCGCTTTTGACTGCGAGGGATCGTCAGGTTCCCAACAACCTGACGATGCCCGGTGATGTGATCCTCAGTCGGTGATCGCCTGCGGCTTTCGCAGAATGTTGCGCAGGAACATTGGCGCGATGAAGCCAGCAACCGCCGCCGCCCACAGCCCGATCGCAATCGGGGACGAGAACAGATAGGCCACGTCGCCGTCTGACAGGGTCATAGCGCGGCGCAAGGCGTCCTCCATATGGCCGCCCAGCAGGATGCCAAGGATCACGGGCACCGTTGGGATATCCAGTTTTCGCAGGATGTAGCCCAGCATCCCGAAGCCGACCAGCATCAGCAGATCAAAGTAGCTGCCAGTGAGTGCGAAGATCCCTGTGGTCGAGATCATTGTGACACCCGGCAGCAGGATCCACGCAGGCACTGAGAGGACCTTTACGAAGATTTTCACCATCGGCACGTTCATGATCAGCAACACAACGTTTGCGATCAACAGCGATGCGATCAGGCCCCAGACAACATCTGGGTTGTCACGAAACAACGTCGGTCCCGGTGTGATGTTCAATGTCATGAGCAACGCCAGCAGAACGGCCGTTGTGCCAGAGCCTGGTACGCCAAGCGTCAACATAGGCACCAGCGCTCCGCCCGCGGCCGAGTTGTTGCCTGCCTCGGGGGCGGCAATGCCCTTGGGCGCCCCGGTGCCAAAGCCGCCCTTTTCGCCGGCGATGGATTTTTCTGTCATGTAGGCCAGGAACGATCCCAATGAAGCACCGGCACCGGGCAAAACACCTGCGATGAAACCGACGCCAGATGAGCGCAGCATCGTCCATTTCGTGTCTCGGATGTATTTCCAAGGGATCGAGACTTTGTCCAAAACCACACCGATGGATGATCCTTTGCCATGGCTTTCGACAAAGAAAAACAACTCGGCAATGGCAAAAAGTCCGACGATGGCCACCAAGAAATCAACGCCGTCATAAAGGTGCAAGTTGCCGCCTGTCAGGCGCGGCAGGCCAGACGAGGAATCTACCCCGATCACCGCGATACCAAGGCCAATGCAAGCGGCGATGGCTGACTTTGCTTGGTTGTTCGAGGCCATACCACCCAGCGTGCAGAAGGCCAGCATATAAAGAGCAAAATATTCGGCCGGTCCGAACAGAAACGCTACTCGCGCCAGCACGGGGGCCAGGAGTATCAGGCCGACAGTGGCCAGAAATGCACCAACGAAAGAGGCCGCACCAGACAGAACCAGCGCGTTGCCAGCTTCGCCTCGCTTGGCCATCGGGTAGCCGTCCAGCGTTGTCATCAAAGCAGGTTCATCACCTGGAATATTCAGCAGAATGGAACTGATCCGCCCGCCATACATTGCGCCGTAGTAAACGGCGGTCATTAAGACCAAAGCTGCGGTCGCATCAAGACCAAGTGCAAAGGAAATCGGGATCAGAATGGCGACGCCATTCGATGGGCCCAGACCAGGCAGGGCGCCGATGATGGTACCAATAAAGCAACCGATCACGGCCAGCATCAAAGTGTAAGGCGACAGTGCCACCGAAAAGCCAAGGGCGAGATTTGCGAGGGTTTCCATGGATCAGTGCCCCACGAATGGAATAAGAATTGAGATTGCTTCCCATAGCTTTGCAGGCGTTGGGATGCGGTATGCGACGATGTTTCCCAGCATCAGAATGAACTTGAAGACAACGAACAGACCGAGCGACAGACCGATCCCAGCAAGGATGGCTTTCTTGCGGTTCGGTGAAATTTGGTAACTTAGGATTGTGGCCGCTACTGCTGTGGGCAGGATGAAACCAAGTGGTGACATCAGCACCGAATAGAAAGCCAACACAATCACTGCGACCAACAGGTTGCCCCATGTTCGGCCGTCGGGCCATTCGGGGTCTGGATCGGGTTTGAAGACCAAAACCAAAGAGGCAATTGCTGCGACACCGCCAATCAAGAGCGGGAACAGCTTGGGTAAAAACTCGCCCGAGAATGGGTTGGTCTGGATCTGAGTGGCAGCCGCGATATACGCGACCGCCGTGATCAGAGCGATCAGACCAAAAATCCGATCAGAGGCCATTACTGGATAACCCCCAGTTCTTTCGACATCTGGCGAATGTCGACGATCAGGTTATCGACATAGCCCTGGAAATCATCTCCAACCATGGTAAACGGTGCCAGGCCGTTAGCAGCCATGGCTTCGGCCCAATCAGGACTGTCAGCAACCTGCTGCAGCTTGCCAGCCCACATCTGGAACGTGTCGTCAGAAACACCGCGCGGAATGTAAAGCCCACGCCAGTTACCAGCAACGACGTCGTAGCCCTGTTCCTTGGCGGTCAGGATGTCCTCAAACCCCGGCACGCGCTCTTCGGTCAGCACCGCGATCACGCGGAGATCGCCATTGGCCAGGAAACCCACAACTTCGGACAAATCGCCGGTCATCACCTGCGTAAATCCGCCCACGGTCTGTGTGATGGCATCGGCGCCGCCGTCCATCCCGATATATTTCACCTTGGTGATGTCGGTAAAGCCGCCCTCCTTCAGGACCATCAGCGGTTTCATGTGGTCGAACCCGCCTGTGGATGAACCGCCGGCAAACGCGACCGAGCCTGGATCGGCTTTGACCGCCTCGACCAGATCACCCAGCGATTGGTACGGGCTGTCGGCGGCCACGGCCAGTATGCCCGGATCAATCCCGATAGCGCCGACAAATCGCACCTGATCGGCAGTCATGCCAGCATAGGCGTTCTGCGCCAGACGGGTGCTGGTCGCCGACGACGCTGCCACGATCAGGTCGGCATCATCGTTGCGGTCGGTGACCACATGGGTAAAGGCCAGGCCGCCGCCGCCACCGGGCATGTTGGTAACCTGTACAGGTTTATCGACCGCGCCGATGTCGTACAGGATCTTGCCGATCTGACGGCAGGTGAAATCCCAGCCGCCGCCGGGGTTGGCCCCTGCGACGCATTCCGTGGCCTGCGCCGGAACCGCGAAAGTCATCACGGCCGCGGTCGCCAGTGCAGCCTTTGCTGCGAATAGTTTGCTTAATTTCACTTCAGTTCCTCCCTAAAAGATGAGCCGGAGGGTAGACAAGTTGTTGCGATGCTGGCAACATTATATAAACGTAGTTGCGCAGAGTGGAACAAATGAAGCAGGCCCGCGTCGAGTCCGTCGAAAAGGCGTTGTCAATTCTCGAAGCTTTCTCGACAGAACGACAAATGTTGACGTTGACGGAAATCGCTTCGGAAACAGGGCTTCACAAAAGTAACATCAGCCGCCTTGCGGCGTCTCTGGAACGATATGGCTATCTGAAACGCGGTCCAGACAGGCGTTTTCGTCTTGGGCCAGCATTGTGGCGGCTTGGCGGATTGTACCGCCTGAATTTCGAACTCGGCGAATCCGTGCGCCCCGCCTTGCGCAAACTTGTTGGCGAAACCGGCGAGACGGCTTCGTTCCATGTTCCCGATCAAGATGAGCGGGTATGCCTGTATCGTGAGAATTCACCCGATCCGGTACGGCACCACCTTGAAGAGGGCACGCGCCTGACCATGCGTTCAGGAGCGTCAGCTCATATTTTGGCTGCCTACTATCTGGGCAACAGTGCCGCAAAAGCGCGTCTCGCGGCGGACGGAAGCTGTATTTCGCAAGGCGAGCGGAATCCCCATGTCTCGGCTGTCGCTGCTCCGGTCATAGACGCGACCGGACAGTTTTACGGGGCTCTCGCGGTGTCTGGGCCGCGCGAAAGGTTTGACTATGAAGCACTTACCAAGGCACGTGCCGCCGTTGTGTCGACTGCGAGAGCCTTGGGCCAAGCCCTGGCTTGAACAAGCCCCGATTTAGGGTGGCCTGAAAGGCAATTCAGCCATTTCCGTTGACGAATTCACCGTCAGAGGTGCGAGTGACCGTTATTCCTGCTGCAGCACAGCAAGGATCTTCGCTGTAATTTTATGACGAAAGTTCTGCGAGCGCGCACAGCGAGAGAACCGAATTCACAGGATGGCTCTTTCCGGGCGTTAGCTGCGTTTTGCACCAAGGTCCGGTTCAGCGGGGTGATCTGAGCGGTGTGGTGTTTTAGGATGGCCGCCATCGTATAACGCTGCCTGCGTCTCGCCGTTATCCCACTGATACAGCAGACCGATTTCTTCGCCAGTCTTGATACACGTAATGCGACCGATGGCTTCGGCCGTCGTGCGAACACTCTCAAGTTCGGGCAAAACTAGCCCCTCTCGTTAAACAGTTCCTTGGGAGCGATGTCGAGAGCATGGGCAATCCGCTCCAGAACATCGATCGATGCTGAGAATTTCGCGAGTTCGATCTCGCTGATGTAGCTACGATCCAGGTCGGCAGCTAATGCTAATTGTTCTTGGCTCAACCCTCTGGAATTTCTTAGATTCCGGATATTTAACCCTACTTGTTCCCGTAATTTCATGGCCTGTATTCGGCCAGATCACAAGAACCGCTCTACGGAATATATTCCACAAAACGCGCGCGAACATCATAAACCCTATGCTCGCATATGGTGTGAAGGTTGAGGTTGGAGCTAGTGTATCAATAATGCAGTAATGTAGTCAGAAGGCATTTATTGATATGTGGTGCAGACTTATCAGAAATTTGAGCGCCGGAGCTGTCGTGGCTCTTCTTTCAACCGTGGCCCCGCAGGCGGCAAAGGCCTATCAGGTCGATTGCGCCATTCTGCTTTGCCTGGCCGGTGGTTGGCCCGCGTCAGCAGAATGTGCCCACGCCCGAGCAGTGTTTATCCGCCGGATCACGCCCTGGCCGATTGAGCCGCCGTTGCAAATCTGGCGCTGCCCGATGGGGGTTTCTGAGCGCGCGCCGTTGCAAAGTATTGCCCCTAAAGTCTGGGAGGCCAGCAACCAATCAAGTCAGACGCTTGGCCAAGTCATCCTGGCTCAGGTGGTCGAAGACGGTGCCGATATCGACATCAGTGGTCTGGAATTCGATTTTGTGCGCTCGATCCGTGTTTGGGATGTTCGGCACTACAGCCATCGCGAACGTGGCCGCGACGATGATTGTTCTGAGAGTTATAACATGCGCCTCGGGACCTACGGCACACAAGGCGAATTTGGCTGGCAACGCACGACACCAACGGCCGCCCCGCAATGGGTTCTGCCGTCACGGCGCTGTTCGTCGTCAAGCTGGCGTCGCGGGGTCGGTGTCGAATGGGAAGATCACGAAGGCAACCATGGATATGAGTGGGTGGCCTACTAAGGCTATTCGCCGATGTCCTTCATACGTTCCGCGATATCGCCCGCAATGCGCTCATACAGGGCGGCTTGCTTATCTCTGGGAGTTCCGGGCTTCGGGTTCCTTCTGCGGATGCGTTTGGCGAGCCAAAACAACAGTCGCGCGGCGGGGTCGTCCAGTTTTTCCGGCACTGGGGCCGGATAGTTTTCTTCGAGTAGGGCAACGACCTCAGCATTCATACTGCGATGGTTGGCCTCGGCTGCGAGGCGTATTCGATCGCGCAGGCCGTCTGGCAGCCGCACGATGAATTTATCCTGATTTTGAGAGCTTTGTTCTGGCATGGTGGCACTGTGCCATAAAAAGCGATTGACGCAATAGTGGCTAAATGCCACTAGTTGAATATGGTTTCAACCTGGAGGCGTTTCATGAACAGTCGTAAACCAATGCAGCTTCGGCTTCCGCAAGAGCTCAAGGAGTGGATCAAAGCGGAGTCCGATCGCAATGGAAACTCCCAAAATTCAGAAGTGATCCGCGCCATTCGCGCGGCGAAAGACAGACGTTCTACGCGCGGAGCAATCGGAAATATCAATATGGATCAGGGTGATAATGCGCGTTGTTAACGAGGTGAGAGAGGTGTCGATAAGATGACCAAAGCTAGTGCACAGACAAAGGCGAAGCAGGCAGCCTCGGCCTTCATCCGTGAGGCGCGGGAGGCAGGCTGGCAGCGCGCGAAGTTCGAGATTAAGCCTGACGGCAGCGTCATCGTCGATGCCAACATGGTCGCGCCAGAGGCAGCCGACGACTTTCTCAATAGTGACTTGAGAATGGGCGAATGACCCGAAAGAGCCTGCCAAAATACGTCTATAATGACAGGGGCTACCTACGGTTCATGCGGCGTTCACGCGGTATCTCGGTCATGATGCACGAGGAAGCGGGCACGCCGGAATTTTGGGATCATTACAATCGCCTGCTGAAGGGAAAACCAGCGCCAGCGCCGGTGAAACGCAATTTTGAGGCGTTGATTCTTAGCTACTACGAGAGCGACGCCTACAAGAAGCTGAAGCCCCGTACGAGATCCGACTATCGGCGCTATATCAGCCACATTCGTGAGATCTGGGCCGACAAAGACCCGGCTAGGATCGAAACCCACCACATTTATGAACTGCACCGGGCAAATGCGGATCACTGGCGGCAAGCCAACTATCTTGTCCAGGTCATGGTCGTCTTGATGAATCACGCCCGGTTGATCGGCTTCATCAAGAAAGAGCACGGCAATCCGGCGAAGGGCATTCCGCTCTTCAAACAGCAGAGTGATGGCTGGGAACCTTGGCCAGATGATGTTCGTGAAGAGTTCGAAGTGCTGGCTTCAAAGCGGGCGCGGCTGGTCTATGAGCTTTGCGTTGGTACAGGCCAGCGTATCGGCGATGTAGTGAAAATGAAGTGGGCACACTTTTCCGACGCAGGGTTCGATTTCACTCAGGGTAAAACCGACAAGCCGCTGTGGATCCCGCTTACCGACCGGCTGAAGGCCCATCTCGACGGAATTGCGCGAACAGACGGCACTGTTGTGACCGACGCGAAGGGTCGACCAGTGAGCTACCGTATAGTCGCCGAGGAAATGCGTGCCATCAAAAAGAAGATGAAGCACGAGAAGGCGAGCTACTACAAAACGCACGGGCTCAGAAAAAACGCAACGATCGAGCTTTATCTGGCTGGATGCGATGACGAGATGGTCAAAGCTGTCACCGGTCATTCAGGCGTTGAGATGCTGAAAAAATATGGCGGGCCGATCCGGCAAAGAGAGCTGGCGAAGCGCGCCCAAGAGGCAAGAAATCAAATGGAACGAAGCAAGACCGAAACGTGAAAGTTTCAACGCTTGTTTCAAAAATGGCAGTGAAGGAGAAGGGGAATGACGCAAGTCATTGATTTTATTGGAGGCGAGTACCGGAATCGAACCGGTGTACACGGATTTGCAATCCACATTAGGATACTGTTTTTATTACATAAATTTGTAAAATACGCCTCTTTCCGCCCACGAAAGATCAATGGTTTAGCAGCAGCGCGTAAAAGGGTTTTATTGGTTTTCTCGAGCCGCCAAGCTGCGGCGCTTCAAAACAAATTCGCATGATTGGCCATCAGCACATGGCCAGTCTCTGGCCAGCCTCAATAGGGCGCAGCGGGCAGTCATTGCGCGGGGGTCTCTATAGAAAGCGCCGAAATGCTTTTCATGGCGTCAGTCCACTATCAAGCCTTGTTCATTCACCTCATCGCCGGGGGCCATCGGTTCATCCATTCCTGCGCTTGCTGTCCCGCGCCCCGGGTGATGTGGGGTGCAAAAAAATCACCCCGATTACTCGAGGACAGGAGACTAATGCGGCCTCTGCCGTAGTCCGGCAGAGAAGGAATGGGGCAAAAAACACCATTTCGGTATTCAAAAGTCACCACAGTCACCACAAACTCACCACTATATACCCCTCTAACTATTTGAAAATAAAGGATGTGGTGGAGGGGGTGAGGGTGGTGATAGCCCTATTATGCGTGAGAAAATTTATATATACCAAAAAAACTAAAAACATTGAGACGCACTCACCTCCACCACCACGCTCACCAGCCCAAGCCCAAGCCCGCATAGGTTCTTTGGCGAGTGATCTTTCATGGGTAATTCGAGCGCATGTGCCTCGTGAATTTTTTCATTTTCTGGTGGCCAGCACTTTGGGTTGTGGTTGTTGTTTTCCGCGATTGGTAGTTGGCATCAAGTTCAGTCGGCTTGCATCCGGCCCGAATTCTGGGTCGGTCATGCAGACGCGCAACCAGAGACGTTTGTGGTGGCTGCACGTAACCTTGACCAGTTCTCGGGCGCGGGAAGAGTACCGCACCAAAAATTCTCAGTTTCGGACCGAACGCTCGCTCAAATCGGCGCAACAATCAAAAAAGTGGAGTATTTTTAATGCTCTACAGAGTTGAGGATAAGACGCTGAAACGTTCATCTTTTGACATAGAAATCCAACCAAATGGGAAAGACGAACGCAGATTGAAAATCTCGTTCTCTTCCGAAACCCCATACCTGCGCCATAACCCAGACACAGGCGAGGGATTTTGGGAAGTTTTGGGGCACGGCACTAATGAGGTGGATTTGACCCGCCTGAATTCGGGCGCCGCTCCCCTTTTGAAAGACCACATGCCCGTTCTGGACTCCAAGATTGGTGTGATTGAACGGGCATGGCTGGGCGCGGGCAAAGGGCATGCTTTGGTGCGCTTTTCCGACACCCCAGAAGCCAACACCGTTCTCGGCCTTGTGCAGGCCGGAGACGTAACCTGCGTCAGCGTTGGCTACGCCATCGCCGAAGCAAAAGAAGAAGGCGAGAAAGACGGTTACCGCGTCATGCGTGTGACCAAATGGACGCCCAAGGAAATCTCGTTTGTCGCCATCCCTGCTGATCCTTCCGTTGGATACGGTCGCGCAGACACGGAGGTGGCGCTCCCCTTAAAAAAGGACACCCGAATGAATACGGAAATGGAAACGCGGTCTGGTGAGGCACAAAAAGCGGTCGCAGAAGAACGCAAGCGCGTAACCGAAATCAATGCGATTGGTGTGCAACTCGATCTTGAGCCCTCAATGGTATCGGATGCGATCCAAAAAGGTACCTCGCGTGAGATGTTCCGGCAGATCGCACTCACCTATATCGGCGACAGGCAAAGTCACGATCAAGAACGCAACACCTCCAATGTGACCTACGCCGCAGTTCATCGGTCTGGTGAACAAAGCTACTCTTTGACCCGAGCGATCAATGCCCAGATGACCAAGGACTGGTCCGATGCTGGTTTTGAGCGTGAGTGCTCACAAGAAATGCGCCACATCACCGGTAAAGCACCAAACGGCCTGTATGTGCCACCGGTCGCTTTGGCCAAGCGTGATTTGCTGACAACTTCCAACGCCGCATCCATGATCGGCACAGAACATGCTGGTGAAGCCTTTATCGACGCATTGCGCCCTCAAACCCAAGTGATTGCATTGGGCGCAACCGTACTGCCGATGCTCAATCAAGACTTGTCAATTCCAAAGATGAATGCGGGAACGACCGCACAGTGGATTGCCGAAGATGCGGAAGCAAATGAAAGCACTCCGGGGTTTGGTGATGTAACGTTGTCATTGCGCCAACTGAGTGCAAATGTGCGAATTTCCCGGCGCCAATTGAAGCAATCTGTGCCCGGGCTTGATGCGATACTGCGAAATGATCTTTTGCAGCAAATTGCCGTCGCGGTCGATGCTACCGCGATTGACGGGCCGGGCTCGGCTGTTCAGCCGCAAGGCATTCTACAAACGCCGGGAATCGGCGCTGTTGCCATGGGCGCTGACGGCGAAGAAATCTCTTGGGCCAAGGTTACGGAACTCATGGCCGCTGTCGATACCACCAATGTGCCAATGGATTTTCCGGGGTTCTTGTCGAACCACAAGGTCAAGTCGGCGATGTTGAGCACGCCAAAGTTCGCCGGTGGCGATACTGCCATCCTCACAGCTGGGGAAAATGGCCTCAACATTGCGGGCACCACGGCGGCATTTACCAACAATGTGCCCGCGAGCATTTCGAAAGGGTCAGGGACCGGCTTGTCCGCGCTCATCTATGGTTCTTGGAAGGAACTTTTGATCGGGCAGTGGGGTGGTATTGACATCATCACTGACGAGATGACCGAGGCAGCAAAGGGTAACGTCCGAATTGTGGCTCATTCCGAATGGGATATCTCGGTTCGACACGCTGAGGCGTTCGCCGCCATCACAGATATCGTGACACCTTAACGCAAAATTAACCAGATGCGCGCCGGATGTTGGCGCGCATCACCTGAATTCAAGATGGGGCAAGGGAATGAGTTGCGAAGCACTGGCAACAGAAAAAATGGGCAATATGGGCATACAAGCAATCAACGATGGGGTGCCGCTCAGTGTAGCGATCAGACAGCTTGAAACCGAGTACATCTGCGCAGCGTTAAATAAGGCCAATGGCAACAAAGCTGAGGCGGCACGTTTGGCTGGAATGACCTATCCGACATTCGTTCGTAAGCTCAATGGGATCAATTTCCGTATTACATTTGATGTTGATTGAGTTTTTCGGCGCTTCAAGTTGTGTACATCGCCAGCAGTCATGTTCACGAAAATAGGAATGAAGCTTTGATTTCACAAAATATCGATTCGGACTTTCAGCTATTCAGCCGTGCGTTGGCGGGAGCAGCTCAACTCGTTGCACTTCACGGTGACGAATTTTTGCCAGCCTATATCTGCATCGAAGAGGAGTTGGAGAAGATAAAGGACGCACAGCGCGCGCGTGATCGTGCGCGAACGCGCGCCCAGAGGACAACCTAACCAATCGCGTCTGCGTCCACTATCGGCCCCTTTGATCGGTTCCCGTTACGCCAGTGCTTTCTACCTTAGTCTTCGACGGCTTCTGCGTCTTCGTCGGACGTTGGAAACAAGGTAGCTTCAATGACTTCCAGAGCCGTTCGAAAACTCTCAAAATCGGCTGGGTCGCGTTTTTGATCGCAAAGATGGTCACAGAGGCTGTTCTTATCGAGAGTCGTTGTCTGAACTACAGTTGCACCATTTTGATGAGTGGTTGTCGCAAAAAACTCATCTTCTAGAGCATCCGCTGGCAGCAAGTTTTCGATGCCTTTGTTGCAACGTTGGTTTTCTTCGTTCTGGTCAAGCACCCGCACATGAAGCAACCCATCGTCCAATTGAGGAACGTTCTGTACATCGCAATCAAACAGTAAGATGGTGTGGGCCTTTAGAAATTGCGGATTGTTTTGCAGCGTTTTGCGGGCCTGCTTCAACTGCCCTTCGCCGCCGTCCTTAGCTTGGCCGCCAGACATTACACCTATCCAGTCGAAGTCGACGTTTTCTGCGATCCTTTCGAAACCCAAGAGCTGGGCGGCTGTTCGGAAATACTTGGGGTCTGTATGACCTTCGCAAAGTACCAATGGTCGCTCTAGCTCAGACGCCTTTCTCGTGACTTCCTCGTCAAAGGACTTCGTGTCTTTCATATACTGAAACGAAGCTTGAAATTCGCTAAAGCGTTCGGGTGAGATTTTATTTCCGGTCGGTAACTCTACGAGTGAAAATCCATCGACGCCAAAAACTTCTTCCATGCCAAGAGGCAGCAGTGGCGCGTGCGTGGTAACTATGAACTGCACTTTGGGAAACAGTTGCATCAGCTTCGGCAGCTTGTCGTGCAGCAGATCCGCGTGCAGATGCGCGTCGATTTCGTCGACAACAACGATACCTTCAATTTGTTGGGTGTGTTTCGGCACGCCTGCGGCGTCGCCGTAGCGAAGTATAGTGCAGAATATTCCGAACAGCATTGACTGTCCCGACGAAAACGAATCCAAGCTTGGGAGCAAGGGTTGTTGACCGTCCAGTACGCTCAATTTCCTAGTTCCGCCGCCTCTACCTGATCGGATTAGTCGGGCAGCCGGCACATCCAAGATATGCTGTAGTAGGGTGTTTACGTTGTGCAACGGCGTGATGTTTTGGGCTGCTGCAACAACGGCTTGTTGTAACCCCTGTGGGTTTTGGACAAGCGAGCCTACGTCAATCAAGTAATCAAGAAGCAGATCAACTAGCCACGGCTTAATGTCGCTATTCCAAGAATGAACGGTGATTGGTTTTCTCAATAAGTTCTGGAGGCGGTTCTCGAAAATCGCTTCTTCTGGGGTATCCTCAACTGTTGACCAGTAAGGTTTTTCACCTCGGTTCGACTGGAAGCTGACGTAGCAGTCGTTCCGAAACATAGGTTCAATGCGGTAATCTGGGCCTGTCACCGACTTGTGCGAGCCTTCAACTGGCCAGTCAGGAACTCCGGGGAAGGCATTAAGGCGATTTTGTATCTGCCCTTTGTCAAGTTTTCCGCCCTTACTTGCATACACAAATGAGTAGTTGTTGTCGGAAAAGTTTAGGAAAGCCGCTTCATATTCGCTGCCAGAGCGAATGGTGAGGCCGCCAACAAGTCGATGCCAAACATGTCCACCAGCAAGACGATTGGGAGCTACGTCTGAGAACTTTTTGGCTGCAGTCTCAACAAGCGCATCTGTTATGTAAGATAGAAAATTTGACTTGCCCGACCCATTTTTCCCTACGATTAGGGTTGGCTTGGGTAACCCATCGTTTGTGAACTCAAATTCGAGTTCAAGGTCCTTTAATGGTCCACTTTCGAGTATCAATGCGTTTTTTAGGTACATTCGTTGCCTTCAAATTTTTTTTGTCATGACCTTAGTTCAAACCATCGAGCGAAACTGTGTTCGCGTCACCGAGTTTGGTAGCTGGAAACAGCTTATGGGTAGCGCAGTGGGGCTCCATAGGAAAGATCAACGTTTAGCCAAAATCGCAGTGCGCTCATATGAATGGCTGCTGAAAAGATGTAATAAAATAGTATCTTGCATTTATGTTTCGTGCCTTAAGCTTCTATCGTTTCCATCTATCTCCTCTTGTTGCGTCCGTGCTCCTCACCGTACAAAACCGCCATTTCGCGCAACATGACTCTACCTATGGTAATAAATTCACCATGCCTGTTGTAATTTAATTTGCGTGGAGGTAGCGTTTCCCATGTCGTCCGAGGGGCTATATTTTCCTGCCGATAAGGCACTGATTGCGATGGGGAATACGTCTCGTCGCTGGCAAAACCACTTCGACATGAACAAAGTGTTCGTGCCGGAAGGGGTGAAATCCGTTGCATCAAGAGGACCGGGGCGCGGGAGGCTACGGCAGCTTTCGCTCGAGACAGTCGTGCAAGGGGCCATAGCGTTCGCACTGATCGACTGCGGAGTCGACGTTCGCGAAGCGTATTGGGCGGGAGCGCAGTTCGCCTACTATGGCCAGCAACCTAACCCCAATCAAATCCAACCCAGATCAGCGCACATTCGGGCGCCGGGTAAGTTGTTCGCCGTTGGTGAGACATATTTGATCTTTGCGAATGAGGGGGCAGAACGCCAGCAAAGCCGGTTGGCGATTGTATCAGGCGCTGACTCAATGTTTGATCTGAATAAGGGAGATAGTGTTCCCGGCGCCGTGATCGGGGCAGTTGAGGGGCGCGGGGCCGTGCCTCGGATCGTGCTAAACCTTTCCGATATTTGCGGTCAGATTGCAGCGTCTCTCGGTCTCAGCTTCGCCGCCGTTTTTTTCACTGAGGCCGACAATGGATAACCTCGGCAGCTTCGGTATTGAACTGGTCACATCGGATGACCTTGCACACCGCCTGGGGTACTCGGGCACGAACGCTGCCTTTCGTGACTGGTGCGCTTCGATGCGCATAACGCCTGTTCCGGGGCGGCGAGGCTATTTTGATCCTGCTTTGGTTCGCCGCCGTCTTGATGAAGCTCAAGGGCTTCATTCTTCTGATAGCAGCGAGAACGATAGCTTGGTCGCAGCAAGGAGGGCTCGCCGTGCCGCGCGGTAACTTGCCCCCGGAGGTCCATCGCGTGCGAGCCAAGCTCGCCGATGGCTCTGTCTGTTACTATTTCTCGCTTCGTGGTCGCAAGGGAACTGGTTTTTGGAAAGACCCCCGGCCTTTTCCGAAAAATGCCGAGTTCTTTGCAGCTTACACCGCTGCGATGGCCGCCGCTGCGCCCAAGGTTGATCGGAACATGACTGAGGCTTTAGTTGAAGCGTACCTGCAGTCTGCCGAATTTCAGGCGCTCAAGCCGCGAACGCAAGCTGATTACAAGAAATGGGCGCTTCGGTTCTCAACTGAATTCAAGAAAGACCCGGTGGCTATGTTTGTGGAGGCCGCATCGCGTGCCGAGGTGAATGAATGGCGCGCGCAATGGGCTCACTCACCGAAACAGTATGACTATGCCGGAACCGTGGTAACCAGAATTCTGAATTGGGCGCGGGATGCTGGAAAGCTCGCCGAGCACCATTGCAGTTTCAAAAAAGTGTACCGGTCCGACAGATCCGATGTTGTTTGGGCTCCAGAACACGTTGAGGCTGTCAAAAAGCTAGCGCCGGAATGGGTGGTGCGTATTTTGGTGACCGCCTGTGAAACAGGCATGCGCCCCGGCGATCTGATAAGGCTGTCGCGCGCCCACGTTGAGCCAACGCCGGGCGGTCGTCGGATTCGCATCAAAACCAACAAGCGTGGCAAATCTGCGTTTGTGCCGGTCAGTCAAGCTATGGCCCAAGTGATTGACGCAACACCTGATGATCGACTGCTTATCCTGACCAACGCGAGCGGCAAGCCGTTGACCGAGCATCGGGCGTCTGAGGGCGTACGTCAGTGGCGCGACAAGGCAGGGCTAACACCACAAAGCTTAGGCTATGACCTGCGGCTCTACGACGCCCGTGGTACGGCAGCCACGAGGCTTTTGCGGGCGGGTCTATCTCTCTCTCAGATCGCCGGATGCATGGGGTGGTCTCTGCGCACTGCTGCGGCAATGATTGAGCGTTACGCGCAAGTTTCGCCGGGTGAAACTGATGACGTTTTGACGCTTCTAAGTGAGGCCAAGGAGAGCAAAGCGTGAACGGAATTGTAAAATGGATTGTAAAATGCACTTCGGCAGAAATTGCCAATGCTTCTAACCCATTGAAAAGTAGTGGAGGCGAGTACCGGAATCGAACCGGTGTACACGGATTTGCAATCCGCTGCGTCACCACTCCGCCAACTCGCCTTTTCAAGTAAAATCAAATACTTGCCGTGGTGTGACAGGCGTTTTAGCAGCTTTCTTATGGGGCGTCCAGAGGATTGCGTGTAATTTTGGCGCCTGAGGCGGGAAATGCTGATCTGGGCCGGATCACAAACCTGTCGCACGGGCCGGGCTGTGGCAACAGGGCCGTTGCCGGTTGCTGCGGGATGTGGCAAAAGCCAAAAAAACGTGGGAATTCAGACGAGAGATCAAATGACAGATTTCGCAACCCGACGCCGCACTATGGTCGATACGCAGATTCGGCCCTCTGATGTCACGAAATTCCCGATCATCGATGCCATGCTGACCGTCCCGCGTGAAAATTTTGTGCCGGATGCGCAGCGCGAGGCCGCCTATGTTGAAGGCATAATCGATCTGGGGGACGGGCGCAGCATGCTGGAGCCTCGGACTCTGGCCAAGATGCTGGACGCTGTGAATATTTGCAAAGATGAGGCGGTTCTGGATATCGCGCCGGGGCTGGGGTATTCCACCGCCGTTGCCGCGCGCATGGCTGAACTGGTGGTTGCTGTTGAAAGCGATGAGGCGCTGGCCGCAGAAGCGCAGGATGCCCTGACCGAGGCAGATGCAGACAATGCCGTGGTGCATGTGGGCCCGCTGGAGCAAGGGGCCGAGGAACACGGGCCTTACGACGTGATCATGATACAGGGCGGCGTGCAGCAGGTGCCGGACGCTCTGCTGGGTCAGTTGAAAGACAACGGGCGCATCGCCTGTCTGTTTGTGCAGGATGGTCTGGGCGTCGTTCGGATCGGGCGCAAGGCGGGTGACCGGGTCAGTTGGCGCGACGCGTTCAACGCCAGTGCGCCGACACTGGACAGTTTTTCAGTCGAGTGTGCATTTTCGCTATAGTCGGGCGGTGGTTTTTTCTGCCACCTTGATTAGTTGAAAACGGCAACGCAAACTTCCCGTAGGGCAGTGTAATTTTGATTTGAGAGGATTTGGTGATGCGTGGAACGGCAACTGGTAAGCTGGTCAGGGCCTTGGCGGTGACCGCTGGTCTTGCCCTTAGCGTTATGCCTGTACGCCTGGCATGGGCGGACAACCTGACCGATGCCTTTATCGGGGCGTATAACACCAGCGGTCTTCTTGAACAGAACCGCGCGCTGTTGCGTGCCGCTGATGAAGATGTTGCCATTGCGGTGTCCGCGCTGCGTCCGATCATCAACTGGACAGTGCGCGTTTCGCAGGATTACACGCGGACAACGACCAGCGGTATAGTGGTCCGGAACGAGCCTTCGGCATTCTTTACCGGCCTCACGCTGGCCCAGTTGATCTATGATGGCGGGTTCTCGATTCTCGGTAAGCAATCCGCGCAGGAAATCGTGTTGTCCACGCGCCAAAGCCTGATCGATGTCGAGCAGGCCATTCTGTTCCGCGCAGCAAACGCTTATCTCAACGTCGTTCTGCAGGAGGAAACCGTGCAGATTCAGGTGAATGACGTCGATGTGTCGGCCGAGGAACTTCGGGCCTCGCGGGACCGTTTCGAAGTGGGCGAAGTCACCCGTACCGACGTCGCCCTGTCTGAGGCACAGCTGGCCAGTTCCCAGGCCGATCTGGCGGTTGCACGTGGTAACCTGAGCACGGCGCAGGCGGAATATGTAAATGCCGTCGGCAAACTACCGGGGGCGACCGCTGGTCAGCCCAGCCTTCCGTCACTGCCCCGGTCCGAGTCCGAGGCGATCTCGTTCGCGCGCCGCAACCATCCGGCCATTCTTGCGGCCCAGCACGAAGTGCGTGCGCTTGATTTGCAGGTCCAGCAGCAGCGGGCGAATCTGGGACCGAATGTCACGCTGAATGCGGATGCGGGCATTACGGAAAGCTATGACAATGACGATGACACCGAAAATGCGAGTGTCTCGCTGAACTTCAACCAGCCGATCTATGCCGGCGGACGTCTGGCGGCATCGGTGCGCCGGGCGATGGCCACCCGCGATGCGTCGCGCGCGAACCTTCTGAACGTGCAAAAGGACATCACGCAGGGCGTGTCCGAAGCCTATGCAAACTTTCAGGCCGCTTCGGCCAGCCTGCGGGCATCGACCGAGCAGGTACGCGCCTCGCAGGTCGCCTTTGACGGGATTCGCGAAGAGGCAACCCTGGGCGCACGGACCACGCTGGACGTTCTGAACGCGCAGCAGGATTTGCTGGATGCGCAGCTGAACGAGGTCGCCTCGCGCACCGAGCGTTCGCGCGCTGCCTATCAGCTGTTGCAGGCTCAGGGCCTGTTGACGGCGGAACGTCTGGGTCTGGCGGTGCAGATCTATGACCCGACGCTGTATTATAATCTGGTCAAGAAAGCCCCTGCACAGGTCAGCAAACAGAGCAAAGACCTGGATCGCGTCCTCAAAGCGTTGCGTCGGGACTGACGGGCAATACTATCTGTTGTTCGCTCTGACAGGATTGGCTACACTCGGGCCTGAGGAAAGAGCGGTAGAGCAAAATGACGGACAATGTCGTAAAAGCCGGGATCGAAGACGTTTTGTCTTCGGTCAAACGTCTGGTCAGCGAAGAGGGGCGCAAAGCCCCGTCCTCGGGCGCGCGCAAGCCCGGGCGTCTGGTGCTGACCGAGGCGTTGCGAATCTCAAAACCCGCTCAGGTTGAACAGCCCCCGCTAAAGCTGGAACCGAAATACAGCGCCGAGGAATCGGCGAAACCAATGCTGCTGCGCGCCTGTGACATCGTGAAGGCCGATGCGGCGGCCAACAGTGACACTCCGCGTCAGGAAGAGGCCACGCCAGAGCCTGAGGCCACCGAAGACCCCGCAACCAGCCTGAGCGCGAAGATCGAAGCGCTGGAGGCTGCGATCGCCCGGACCGAGGATCAGTGGGAACCCGATGGCGACAGTGACGATGCCTATTCGGGGACACCGACTCAGGGCCTCGCCTGGACCACGGATTCAGGGTTCGAAGAGCCCGAGCCAGAGGATGTGCCTGTAGAGCAGGCAACAGACGTTGAGGACGCGGCTGCAGCGGTCGAGCCCGAGCAGGAAGAACCGCAACCAGCCACCTTCATTCGTTCGCCCGAAGTCATGCCTGTGGCTGAAGACGCTGTGCCCACGCGCGACGTGGCAATCGACGAAGACGCGCTGCGCGACATGATTGCCGAAGTTGTCCGGCAAGAGCTTCAGGGCGTGCTGGGCGAACGGATCACCCGCAATGTGCGCAAGATGGTCCGGCGTGAGATTCACCGGGCGCTGGCAGCGCAGGAGCTGGAATAGCCGCTCAGCCCCGCTGCGGCGGCTGCGCAAGGTCCAACAGTAAATCCAGGTTCATGTTCTGCTCAAGGTGATCGGCCAGATCATCCAGCGTTTGCTCGACACCATCCTCATAGGATGTTTCGGATTTCACACCCAGTTTTGCCAGAAACTGCGCCCGAAACGCGTCGGACGAAAATATGCCGTGCAGATAGCTGCCCAGAATGCGCCCATTGGCGCTGGCGGCGCCTTCGGGGCGGCCCTCAACCTCTAGCCAGGCCCGCGCACAATCCGGGCCTTCCGTTTCGCCCATATGAATCTCATACCCGCTGACCGGTTCGCGGTTGGGCAGGGCGCACGCTTGGGTCAGCGTGACATGCTTTTTACCGGCCATGACAGTATCCACATCCAGCAGGCCCAGCCCTTCAACCTTGCCCGGCCGACCGTCCACCCCGTCGGGGTCCGAAATCGTTTTGCCCAACATCTGATAGCCGCCGCACAAGCCCAGAACATGCCCGCCGCGGCGTACATGGGCGAGAAGGTCAATATCCCAGCCTTGCGCCCGGAAATAGTTCAGATCGCCAATGGTGGATTTGCTGCCCGGCAGCAGCACAAGGTCGGCATCGCCGGGCAGGGGGCGGCCTGCGGGGATGACCTCGACGCTCACACCGGGTTCGGCGGAAAGCGGGTCCAGATCGTCGAAATTGGCCATGCGCTCAAGCTGAGGCACAACGACCTTGCACGCCCCGCCGGTGTGTGAGCGGATGTCCATCATATCCTCGGCGGGCAGCTTCCACGCATCGTGAAACCACGGCACCACGCCCAGACAGGGCCAACCTGTGCGCGCGGCTATGTCGTCGCGGCCCTCATCAAACAGGGACACGTCGCCCTTGAACCGGTTCACGGCAAAGCCCTTGATCATCTCAAGATCGCCGGGGTCCAGCACGGCCTGAGTACCAACGATCTGCGCAATCACGCCGCCCCGGTGAATGTCACCGACCAGCACCACCGGCACACCGGCAGCGCAGGCAAAGCCCATATTGGCAATGTCGCCTTTGCGCAGGTTGGTTTCCGCCGGGCTGCCCGCGCCTTCGATCAGCACCAGATCGGCGTCGCTGCACAGCCTGTCGAAGCTTTCCAGCGCGGCCCCCAGCAGTTTGGATTTGTCCTTGCGGTAATCCCCGGCCTTCATCGTGCCTGCGCGCTGGCCCTGAACGATGATCTGCGCGCCGGTGTCGGTTTCAGGTTTCAACAGGATCGGGTTCATATCGGTATGCGTCGGACGGTTCGCAGCCCACGCTTGCAGGGCCTGAGCGCGCCCGATTTCGCCCCCGTTTTCGGTCACGGCGGCATTGTTTGACATGTTCTGAGGTTTGAACGGGGCCACCCGCAACCCGCGTCGCGTATAAGCGCGCGCCAGTCCGGCTACCAATACCGATTTTCCGACATTGCTGCCGGTGCCCTGAATCATGATGGCGCGAACCATGGTCGTCTCCTATACCTTGTCGCGCAGATGACCTGATTTAAGGCCAAAGGGAAAGCCCCGGATGAACACGCCAGCGCATCTTTTGATCAGTGCTGCCGCCTTTGCGCGGCCCGCACGGGGACGCATCCTGTGGGCGGCGGTGCTGGGATCACTGCTGCCGGATCTGTCCTTGTATCTGATGGCGGGGACGTCGCTGTATATCCTCGGCATCCCGCCACAGGTCGTGTTTGACGAACTTTACTTCTCGCCCGCCTGGCAAACGGTCTTTGCCATCGACAACTCATTCATTCTGTGGGGGTTGGCTTTGGCGTTGGGGATGTGGCGGGACTGGTCGTTTCTGACGGTGGCCGCTTCCGCAGGACTGCTGCATCTGGTGATGGATTTTTTCCTGCACGCGGGCGACGGGCGGCCTCAGTTCTGGCCGATCAGCGATTGGGTCTTTCACAGCCCGGTCAGCTATTGGGACAGTGCCCATCATGCGCTGTGGGTGGCTCCTGTATCCGCCATGATCTGCCTGTTGGCTTATGTGACCTTGTGGAGGCGCGGCTTGTCCATCACGGCAAAGCTGTTCTTTGCCCTGCTGCTGATGGCCGAGGTCTGGGTGCTGCGCCAGTGGCTGCTGTTTTTCTGACCCCGCAACAGAAAAGCGCGCCCCTGTTGACGGAGCGCGCTTTTTCAAAGGGAAGTCGCCCGGTGTCTAGGCAGCTTTGGCCTGCTGAGCGGCATTGCGACGCTCGCTTTCTTCACGCGACAGCGCGACCGAGGTCCGCACGCCACGGCCAACGAACTCCATCAGTCCGCTGACAACCCGTTCATTCGGGTCGATACCGGCGCAGGACAGCACCTCGCGCCCATCGCGCGAGCGTGCCCAGCGGGCAATCTGTTCGGGGCCATTGCCGTATTTCTTGTCATCGGCGATAGCGTCATCAAGTGCAGCCAACACGACGGCCGCGAAAAGTTTGCGTGCACGATTGCCTTGCTCGTTGTTAAAGGCAGTGCCGTCAACGAAATCTCTCATCTCGTCTTCCTTGTTGTTCTTGCTCTTGCATTTTCGGCGTGACGGTCCTTATGACCTATTAGGTGCGATTCGGATACACCTAAAATGCATAGTTGCGTTGCGTCATGTGCATGGCTTGCTGCAAGTGCAGCATCAGGTCTCGTTGTCTTGTCAGGGTTGGTCCTGCCAGATATAGGGACCGCAACTGACGCATCAACCGTTTGTGAAGGATTTATGTCATGCCCAAGATAAATGGGAACGAAATTCGCCCCGGCAACGTGCTTGAGCATAACGACGGGCTGTGGGCGGCTGTAAAAGTGGATCACGTAAAGCCCGGTAAAGGCGGCGCTTTTGCCCAGGTCGAGCTGCGCAACCTGCGCAACGGATCGAAGCTGAACGAACGGTTCCGCTCGGCGGACAAGGTCGAACGTGTGCGTCTGGAGCAGAAGGATCAGCAGTTCCTGTACGAGTCCGACGGCATGCTGGTGTTCATGGATGCCGAGACCTATGAGCAGATCGAACTGCCCGCTGACCTGCTGGGCGAACGCCGCCCGTTTCTGCAGGACGGCATGACCATCGTGGTCGAATTCTACGAAAGCGAAGCGCTGAACGCGACGCTGCCGCAAAAAGTGACCTGCAAGATCGTCGAGACCGAGCCGGTGGTCAAAGGTCAGACCGCTGCGAACTCGTTCAAACCGGCGATTCTGGACAATGGTGTCAAGGTCATGGTGCCGCCTTTCATCGGGCAGGATGAGATGATCATTGTGAACACCGAATCCATGGAATATTCCGAACGCGCGTAACGCTGCGTTCGTGGACCAAGAGACCGCGCTGGCACCCGCCCGCGCGGTTTTCTATTTTCTGTGCATCCGCCGATAGCGGGTCGGGTCCGGGCCGAAAAGCTCCAGCATCAACTCGTATTTGATGCGGTTGGCGCTGACCTGCCGGTAAAAGGCGATCAGAAAGGCCGTCGGCCCCTGGATGCGTCCCAGCCCGCTGACGGCGGCGACCACGGTGCCCACATCGGTTCTGCCCTGCAGAACCAGCCAGCCGCCCAGCATCAGCACCCCGACCGTGCCCGCGCCGTTGATGACGCTCAGCAGGAATTTGGCGGACAGTTTCCACAGGAACATCCTTCGCCGGGTTTCGTAGATATCGTCGAACATTGCATCGATGTCATTTTCGACGGCCTCAAGGTCTTCGACCGTCAGGCTGTCGGTGGCACTGCGCAGAATTTGTACGCGGCGGGCGACGAAGACATTCACTTTGCGCTGCGACAGCAAGACGATGATGATCTGCGGCACAATCATCGAAAACGCGATCATCCCAAGCCCCGGCTGGGTGGACGAGATATAGCCGATCACGCTGATCAATGTGCCGATCTGCACCACAGGGTCCGAGAACGCGCCACCTGCGAATTTGCCCAACTCTTCGGCCTCGGCCGAGATGGCCGTGCTCATCGCGCCCTTGCGGACTGTTTCACCGGATTCGTTCAAATCGGTCGAACGCCAAAGCAGCCGTTGTCGGATCATGCGAATGAGGTCTTCGCCCAGAGTGCCCGCGCGGTAGCCCAGAACCCATTTCAGCCCGAGACTCAGCAGGATGACACCCATCATACCCAGACCCAGCAGGATCAGCCGCTCGGTTCCAACATCGTCCGAGGTCAGGTGGTTGATGATGTCGCGCTGAAACTCAAGGGGTACGGCGGCCAGCGCCGCAACGGCCAAGGACAGCACGATCAGGATGATCTGCCGTCCGGCACTGGCGCGCCAAATCGCAAGGTAAAGCTGTAGCATACGGGCATCCGGGTGGTTCCGTTGCCCGTACTGTGACAGTGGGGATGGTTACGTCAAACCGGCAGGGTGTGCATAGCAACCCAAGCGTAACGGATCGGCAACAGCGCCGGATTAGTCCGCCAGAGTGACGGCAGCGTCTGTTGCTAACATCGGCCCGCTTGCGCGATCAAAGCGCAGATAGGCAATGGCGTGATCGCCGGATTGGGTGAACAGGGTTCCGACCGGTTTGCCGTTGGCCGTGATCTCAGTCCCGGCGGGCGCGGTGCCGGTGATCCGGACGCGACGCAGCCCTTTGCGCAGCTCGGTTTTGTGTTTCATGCGGGCGGTGACTTCCTGACCGACATAACAGCCCTTTTTGAAATCCACGCCGTTCAGAGCCTCGAACCCGGATTCCAGAATGTAGCTGTCTGGTGTCAGTTCCACCCCGCTTTCGGGGATACAGTGGCGCACACGGATGGCGTCCCAATCGGTACCGTCATCGCTTTCGGGGCTGTCAGAATATGCGCGCCAGCCCATATCGTCATGGCGCGGATCGGGCAGGGCACCGTCCGGTGCGGGCCCAGTGCCGCGTTGCAGGTTCAGGCCCGAAGGCGCGATCGTCACGTCCGCCCGCAGCTTGTACATGCCCAGCCGCTTGGCCAGCCCATCCGCCATGTCCTCGGCCACGTCCAGCAGCACAGCATCGCCGTCACGCTTCAGGAAGAAGTCGGCCAGATACTTGCCCTGAGGGGTCAGCAACGCCGCGTAGACCAGCCCCGTGTCCAACCCGCCGATATCGTTGGTGATGAGGTCCTGCAAAAAGCTCTCGGTGTCCGAGCCGGTCAGGCGCAGGATGCGGCGATTGGGCATGGCAGGGTCCTCGTCATTTGCCTTGGCCTCGTGATATAGGAAGTTCCGCTGCCAAGACCAGAGGTTATCCGCCGTGCCTGCCCCGATCAGCATCGTGATCCCCACGCTGAACGCTGAAACCGCGTTGCCCGCCTGCCTTCAGGCTCTGATGGAGGGGCTGCACACCGGTCTGATCCGCGAACTGATCATCAGCGATGGCGGATCCACCGACCAGACCTTGAATATAGCCGAGGAAGCCGGGGCCGAGGTTGTCGAAGGACCCGCCTCGCGCGGGGGGCAGCTCAGGCGAGGATGCGCGCTGACAAAAGGTGACTGGGTGTTGGTTTTGCATGCCGATACTGTGTTGGAACCGGGATGGGCAAAACCCGTGGCAGATCATTTGGCGTCCAAAACCCCGGCGGCGTTTCGGCTGGCGTTTCGGGCCAAGGGGATCGCTCCGCGATGGGTCGCCGGTTGGGCCAATCTGCGCAGCCGTCTGTTCAGTTTGCCCTATGGCGATCAGGGTCTGCTTGTCCCGCGCGATCTTTATATCCGCGCGGGGGAATACAAAGATCAGCAGTTGATGGAGGATGTCGCCCTTGCCCGTGCCTTGCCGCGGATCACGTTGCTTGACCCGCGGGCCGTTACAAGTGCGGAACGCTATGAGCGGGCGGGCTGGCTGCGGCGGGGTGCTCGGAATCTGTGGACTCTGACACGGTATCTTCTTGGGGCCGATCCGGAACAGCTGGCTCAGTCGTATCGGCGATAAGGGTTGTCCGCAGCTCGACAATGGATTTCCCCAATCGGAAAGGTGCTGCGAAACTGACCAGACACAAGGCGACGATCTGCAAGACCAGAATATGCGCGTTGGCCTGCAGATATTCCCATTCGTCTTTCAGCTTGCTGACCTGCTGGATCAGGTCGTCATAGCTTTGGGCCAGGATCAGATAGTCTCCGGCAATCGCGGGCACCTTGCGGCGCATGTTGTCGATGGCGGTTTGTGTTTCGTCATCCATCGAGGTGAAGACCAGAAACTGGTCGATATCGAACGCATCGGCCTTGGCGGCCATCTGCTCCATCTCGTCCTTGTCGTCCCGGCCGAACAGGAAATGCAGCCCTTGCAGCGGGGCGACCTCGTTCGTGACTTCGATGAACAGGGGCAGATCTGCGTTGCTGGCGGTTGAGGCCGACAGAAACTCGACCTTCTCGCACAGAACGCCTGTATCCGGGTCATAGGCCGGATCGCAGAACCGCAACCGGAACCGCGCAGCGTCGCGGTCAAAGGCTGATGAGGCCGCAAATGCCACATCAATCTGTCGGTCCAGCCGAGAGCTGTCGGCCGTGTAAAGCCCCGCCAGAACCGCCACCAAAGCCCCGATGCCGCCCAATACGACCCAGACCAGATCAGCCAGTTTCCAAGCCCGGTGCCCTGCTGGCTTGCGGAACAGAAAGCCTGTTCCGACCGATCCGATCAGAAAGAACAGGATGAGCAGTGGCAACTGGTTTTCGGTCACAAATGTCATGGGGCTGAGTTTAAGTGGTCCGCCCCCTCACGCAACAGCGATCACGCGCAGTTGTTTCGTTTTACAGGATGCTCATACTGGACGCGCTGAGGTGGGAGATTTTCATGACCAAAGACATCGTTCTGATCCACGGCGCGTTTGCGGGCCCATGGTGTATGGAAGATTACGCAGGTTTTTTCCGTGATCGCGGCTGGACCGTCCACACCCCGGCGCTGCGCTATCACGGCGGTGACCCGAAGGCTGAACCGGACCCGGGTCTGACCGATACCAGTGTCACGGACTATGCCGGTGACATTGCCGAGTTCGTTCAGGGATTGGACAGCAAACCCGTCCTTCTGGGCCACGCGATCGCGGGCGTCGTGGCGCAGCAGGTGGCCGCGCGCGGCTTGGCCAGTGCGATTGTCCTGATCAACCCAAACGCCGCCTGGGGCACGCTGCCCGAAACCGACGACGAACGCGCCGTCCCGCGCGCATTGATGGAGGGCGGGGCGTTTTGGAAACAGCCCATGCGGGTCGAGTTCGACCTGATGGCCCCCTTCGCGCTCAACAAGATGCCCGAGGCTCAGCAGCACGCGGTGTTCGACCAACTCGGCCCCGAAAGCGGGCGGGTGATGTTCGAGATGTTCTTTTGGATGTTCGATGACCACCACGCCATGAAGGTCGATATCGACAAGGTCGACTGCCCGGTACTGATCGTTTCCGGCACCGAGGATCGGGCTGTGAACCCCAACACCTGCCGGGCGCTGGCGAAACTGTATGGAGACCGCGCGACTTTCCTGCCGGTCGAAAACCACGCGCATTTCCTGTTTATGGAGCCGGGGTGGGAGCGTCCAGCCGCACAAATCGCCAATTGGCTGCAGGAAAAGCTGGGTTAGGCCACACATCCCGTATTGAGATCGCCCAAACGCTGTGCAAACTCCGCGATTGACCCAATCAGGGCCAATACTCAGCGCGGAAGGCACAAGCGTGACACTGTTTGTCATCCTCATCATTCTCACGGCGGCTTTGCTGCACGCGGTTTGGAACGCCATCGTAAAAACCGCCGCTGACCGTACCACGACGTTGGGCCTTGTGGCGTTTGGGCACGTCATTCCGGCCTCGGTGATGATCCTGCTGCTGCCGCTGCCGAGCGCCGAGAGCTTCATCTACATCGCCCTCTCGACCGTCGTGCATTTCGGCTATTACTTCATGCTGGGCAAAGCCTATCAGCACGGCGACCTCAGCGTCGTCTACCCAATCGCCCGCGGCATCGTGCCCGCTCTGGTCTCGCTCTGGGCCATGCTGCTGGTGGGCGAGGTTCTGCCCCTGCAAGCCTGGGCTGGGATCGCCCTGATCGCGCTCGGCATCCAACTCAGCAGTTGGAGCGCCCTGCGCTCCGGCGTCGGGCGCAGCGCGCTGGGCTTTGCGCTGGGCACAGGGTTCTGTATCTCGATCTATTCGGTGGTCGACGGGATCGGCGTGCGGCTGTCGGGCAATACGCTCAGCTACTGGACCTGGGGCGCGTTCCTGCACCTGTTCATCGCGGGGTTCGTAGGGGTGCGAAAGCGGGACACGCTGGCGGCACTGCCCGCCAAGGTCTGGATGATCGGTATCCTTGGCGGGCTGGTCTCTATGACGGCCTATGGTCTGGTGCTTTACGCCAAGAACTTCGCCCCGCTGGGCGCGGTCTCGGCCCTGCGCGAAACATCCGTCATCTTCGCCGCCCTGATCGGGTTCATCTTCCTGCACGAGGGCAACTGGATTCGTCGCCTCGGCGCAGCCGTCCTGATGGCGGGTGGGGTCGCCCTGATCGGACTGGCCGTTTGACAGGCGTTACTTGCTGACCTGAAACGTGCTTTGCGGCTTCCAATGCATCGGCCCGGCCTCGCTGCGGACGCAGCGCAGCAACCGTTCCTCACGTGTGTTGACCGTGGGTGTGACGGTATTGTCGCCGCTGATGACGATGAACGAGTCCATCGAATAGGCCATGCCTTCGTAATAGCAAAACCGGGTCTCGGCCCCATCCGGGATCGGAGACGCAGTGCTGAGCACCTGCTGCGCGGCGGCCTGCGACGCAAGCAGGCCAAAGGCCAGCCCAAGTGTTAGTGTTTTCATGTCGTCCTCCCGTTCGAAAATCTGTTCGTGGTCAAATTGGGTCTTGGACGCCCGGAGCCTCAAATATCGTTCATGGATGACGGGTTGAGGGTAACTGTGAACGGGATCAACGGGTTAGGCAAGGGCGTTTCGGGTGCCGGGCTGAAGCCCGGCCTACGGGGTGAAGAGGTGTTCCTCACCTGATACACAATGCTTGGTGCAAGGCATCAAGTACGCGCCCGACCAACCCGACTGGGCGTGCTTTCGTACCTACCCCCGAGCCGTGCGTGAGGTTAGTGGCTGGCTCGGTTGGCGTCTGCACCCATTTAACGGTGGTCAAATCGGTTGGTACTCACAAGTTCCAGCGTAGTGTAACGTTCCTCAGCTAGCAACTGGATGGTCAAGAGTGCATTTTCGTAGATAAATTGATAAGATCATGGAAGTTTAGAAAATCAATTTACCGGCCAACAAATTGGAGAAGTTCTATGAATCGAGATAGGGTTATTACTACAGTAGTTGCATCAGTCGCTACCGCGTTGATCATTTTTTTCGGTCAAGTTGCATTCGGCCTCGTCAAAGTCGGCGTTCAGACAACTCAAATCCCCGTCGTTGCACGCGCCGTTGTCAACGATGACGATATTCGTGAGGCTTTATTCTCTAAGATGAAAGATGATGGAGGTTTTAAAGGGGACCAAGGTGTCCAAGGTATTCAGGGAGAGCAAGGAGAACAAGGAGAAGTAGGGCCCATTTGGAAGCCGGAAATCTCACAGTTTTCTCTCGTTGCGCAGAAAGACAATCCAAAAAACCAAGATTTGGATTTGGGGCAAAAAAAATTCTGTGCGCTTTCAACAGCAGGAGAATCCCACCAGAGCCAAGCTTGCGTCTGTTATGTCGAAAATTCTGGGCTCAATTGGACGCTTAAGGTTCGTGTGGCCGAGTCGGTACCAGGAAGATGCAATTGTTCAGCAGTTTGCATGGAGTAGTTCCCTCAAACATCCAACTCCTCCACAAACCGCGCGTTCTCCTGAATGTATTGGAACCGCAGTTCGGGCTTCTTACCCATAAGGCGCTCGACCAGATCGCCTGTCTCGCCGGGTTCGTCCTCATCAATCGTGACGCGGATCAGTTTACGGCTGCCTGGGTCCATCGTGGTCTCTTTCAGGTCTTTGGCGTCCATTTCGCCCAGACCCTTGAAGCGCGAGACGTCGATCTTGCCCTTGCCGCCCAGACCTTTTTCCAGCCACTCATCCCGCTCGGCCTCGTCCAGACAGTAAACGCGCTTGGCGCCTTGGGTCAGGCGGTACAGGGGCGGGCAGGCCAGATACAGGTGGCCCGCGTCGATCATGGGCCGCATCTGGGTGAAGAAGAACGTCATCAGCAGCGAGGCGATATGCGCCCCGTCCACATCCGCGTCGGTCATGATGATGACCTTGTCATAGCGCAGGTCGTCGACGTTGAACTTGGTGCCAAGCCCCACACCCAGCGCTTGGGTCAGGTCGTTGATCTCGGCGTTCGTACCAAGTTTCGAACTGGCCGCGCCCAGCACGTTCAGGATTTTACCGCGCAGGGGCAGCAGGGCCTGTGTTTTGCGGTCGCGGCCCATTTTGGCGGACCCGCCCGCCGAGTCGCCCTCGACAATGAATAATTCCGTGCCGTCGCGTGTTGAACTAGAACAGTCCACCAGCTTGCCGGGAAGACGAAGTTTCTTAGTGGCGGACTTGCGTTGTGTTTCCTTCTCGGCCCGTCGGCGTAGACGTTCTTCGGCTCTCAGTATCAGGAAGTCGAGAATGGCGCCGGCGGATTTCGTGTCAGCCGCCAGCCAGTTGTCGAAATGGTCGCGGACCGAGTTTTCGACCAGCCGCTGCGCTTCGACCGTGGCCAGACGGTCTTTGGTCTGGCCGACAAATTCCGGTTCGCGGATAAAGCACGACACCAGCGCGCAGCCGCCGGTTATCAGGTCATCACGAGTGATCTGCGCGGCCTTCTTGTTGTTGATCAGCTCGCCATACGCCTTGATCCCCTTGAGGATCGCAGCCCAGAACCCGGCCACATGGGTGCCGCCTTCGGGCGTGGGGACGGTGTTACAGTAAGACTGAATGAACCCATCGCGCGAGGGCGTCCAGTTGATCGCCCATTCGACCTTACCGGGGGTGCCGAATTTTTCCTGAAAATCCACGGTGCCCGCAAAGGGCTGCTCGGCATAGGTGGACGAGCCGTTCATCGTTTCCTTCAGATAGTCGGACAAGCCGCCGGGGAAATGGAAGGTGGCCTCGGTCGGGGTTTCACCGTCATCGATGGCGGATTTCCAGCGGATTTCGACGCCTGAGAACAGGTAGGCCTTGGAGCGGATGGATTTGAACAGCCGCGCGGGTTTGAACTTGTGGTGGCCGAAGATGTCGGCATCCGCGTGGAATGTCACCGTGGTGCCGCGCCGGTTGGGGGCTGCGCCGATCTTTTCCACGGGGCCCAGAGGGACACCGCGAGAGAACCGTTGTTCGAACAGCGTCTTGTCGCGCGCCACCTGTACGACCATCGAATCCGACAGAGCGTTCACCACCGACGCACCCACACCGTGCAGACCGCCCGAGGTCTGGTACGCTTTGCCAGAGAACTTGCCGCCCGCGTGCAGGGTGCACAGGATCACCTCAAGCGCCGACTTGTCGGGGAACTTGGGGTGCGGATCGATCGGGATGCCACGCCCGTTATCGCGAACGGTCAGGGCGTAATCTGCGTGCAGTTCCACCTCGATCCGGTTGGCATGGCCTGCAACCGCTTCGTCCATCGAGTTGTCGAGGATCTCGGCCACCATATGGTGCAGCGCACGCTCATCCGTGCCGCCGATATACATGCCGGGGCGTTTGCGGACCGGTTCCAGACCTTCCAGCACCTCGATGGACGAGGCGTCATAGGTAGTGGTCGCGTCAGGCGTCAACAGATCGTCGGGCATATGGGCTGCTCTTGCTTTTGAGTTTCCCCCATTATGGCAGGGGATGTGGTTCGGGGGAAGAGGGCCACGAGGTGTTGTGGACAAATTGCTTGCGATCACCGTCGAACTTGGATTGACGGTGTGCCGTCCCTTTCAAACGCTAAAGCGGAAAGACAGTTCCGGCAGGAGAGGTTAGATCAGATCGCAGCAAACGCGCCTCATGCGGTTTCAGGACAGGTAGGGCGGTTTCGCTGAATGGACCATTGGGCGTCATGAGCTCGGGAAACAGGTCCAGAAGCTCTTGCCGGGTGGCACGTGTCATGGCGTCAAGGCTTGTGTCGCCGGGAAAGAATGTCTCGGACCAGACGCCTTCGACACGGACAAGTTCGTGCTGGTCGAACAGGATATGAACATAATCCACGTCCCGGTCCGGCGGCAGTTGAGAGATCGCGTCGCCGGTTACAAGACCCTTGGCCGGGGCCAGCATCAGGTCGTCGCCGAAAAACAGCTGCGTATTGTAAGACGACACAACGATCCGGTGTTGCGGCGAAACCAGCAGGTCGCGCGCCGGGCAGCCGTGCGAAAAACTGTTGGCTCTGATGCGAATGGGGCAAAATTTCGGTTGTCTTCTCAGGTCGCGCACCGAAAGGTGCCGCCGTCCGATCCACCGGACAGGGCGGCTGCTGCCATCCGCAACGATTACGGGGTCGCCCGGGCGCAGGGTCTCGATCCGCTTGTCTCCAGACGGGGTCAGGATCAGCGACCCGGCAGTGAAGCAGACGAAAGAGGGCAGGGTGTCATAATCCACCGGCGGGGCGGTGATGATCGAATTGTTGGTGTTTTCGATCGTGTCGCCAACATCCACATTGCCTGATGTGACAATGATGTATTGGGGGTCGGAAAACTGAATCAGCGTGAATGTGACCGGCGATCCGCCAATGTCTCCGCTATAAGTTTCAAAGGTCTGAAAGTTTGTTGAATCACCGATGAACCCCGGAACGCTGGATACATCCAACTGCTGACTGCCATCGGCATCAGGGTCTTCCAGCGTATCGTCATCGTCAATAACGGCGACCTGAAAGGAATTCAGGACGGTGACATCCGTAAAGCCAAGCGGGTCGTTATCTATTTCTAGAATCGTGACAAATTTCATTCTGCCAACTCGCGCGGTACAACTTTTTCAACAAATAGAATTCTACAATACACGACATGGGTGTGAAAAAACACATTTCAGTCGTGTTTAGTGATTACCGGGGGCTGGCAGGGATATTCAGGCGATACACGCTCTTCTCGGGCATGGGTTCTGTTGTTTATATGTTGCCTGAAACTCTCCAAAACGGGCAGGCCGCGTATGAGCTGGATCAGAACAATTCCCTTTGCCGAAGCTACGGGGAAGCTACGAACCCTTTATGAGCGGGTCACGGGGCCCGGCAACAATGTGGACAACATCATGATGGCGCATTCGCTGCGGCCACATTCGATGGAAGGCCATATGGCGATCTACAAAAACGTGCTGCATCATTCGGGCAACACGGTGCCGAAGTGGTTTCTTGAGACGCTTGGTGTTTGGGTCAGTTCGCTCAATCAATGCAGCTATTGTGTCGAGCATCATTTCAACGGCTTGCAAAGGCTGCTGAAGGACCCGGCACGTGGCGATAAGATCCGAGCAGCGATTGAGCAGCGTCGTCCCGATGATGCGCCGCTGAACAGGGCGCAGATTGCGGCGATGGGGTATGCGCGAAAGTTGACCGAAGCTCCGGCGGAAATGGTCGAGGCGGATGTGATTGCCCTGCGGGAGGCCGGGTGGGACGATGGCGAAATCCTCGAGATCAATCAGGTCTGCGCCTATTTCTCTTACGCGAACCGCACGGTTCTGGGGCTGGGCTGCTCGACCAAGGGCGATGTGCTGGGCCTGTCGCCCAACAATTCGGACAATCCTGACGATTGGGGGCATCGGTAAGGTTTATGAGGGATGTCCGAGCCAGCCCAGAATTGCCTCAGCCACGGCTTTGGGGTTCTGGTGGTGCAGCCAATGATCGGTTCCCGGAATCGCGATCCGCGTCAGGTCTGGCGCAAAGTCCTCTAACCCTTCTGTTGTTTCGGGCAACAGGGCCTTGTCCTCTGGGCCCCAAAGCAGAAGATGGGGGCAGGTGATATGAAGCCGGTCCAGCGGCAATTCAGGCAGGTGGGTCAGCGGTTCACCCGGTTTGGCCACGACCAGGGGTGAGGCGCGGTACCAGTTCAACATCGCCTCCAGCCGTCCGGGGCGCGCCCACTCGGCCCGGTAGTCCTCCATCCGGTCATCAGACAGCCAGTCAAGGCCCATACCGTGGCGGAAGAACCGCTCTAGCCTGGCAAAGCGGTTATCGGCCAGCTTTTGCACGGCATCGGACGCGCGCAGTAGGTTGATGTATTGCGAGGCCTCGGATTGCGCGCCTCCCGCCGCCATGGCCCGCTGAAACGGAACCGGATGCACACCGTTGGCGATGATCAGATGGCTGACAAGATCAGGCCGGAACATCGCCAACCCGTAGGCCACCGATGCACCCCAGTCGTGCCCAAGAACGGCAAGCGGTGCCCCCAGTTGTTCGATCAGCGTCGCCATGTCCCCGACCAGCTTTGAAAGCGCATAGTGCCGAACGCCTTCTGGCGCCCAGCTTTGTCCGTATCCGCGCTGATCCGGTGCGACGCAGAGGAAGTGCTGTGAAAGATACGGGGCGAGATCGACCCACGCACCGCCATATTCCGGAAACCCGTGCAGCATCAGCAACGGAGGATTAGCCTTGTCGCCCCATGTTCGGACAAAAAATGTCTGGCCGTTCAGATCGGTGAAGGTGCTGTCCAACTCTCTCTCCTACGACTTCGGAACAATCGGCGTTTTCGGGCATCAGTTTGATACCAATCAAAGCGCATTTTCCCTGTTTCTGCTAGAGCTTCTGCAGGACAGTGAAAAAGGAAAATGTGCATGGACGCAGTGGCTCAACTCGATCTGAAATCCGTTCCGAACCAGCAGGTTCCGCCTCAAAACACGCAAAACTCAACACCCGGCCCGGAAGAAATCCGCAAGGCGTTTGAAAGTGGGAAATACCCTTATGGGCGCAAGATGGCCCGTCCGGCCTATGAAAAGCAAAAGGCGCTGTTACAGGCCGAGCTGCTGAAAGTGCAGCTTTGGGCACAGGAGACAGGGCAGCGCTTTGTCCTGCTGTTCGAAGGGCGCGACGCGGCCGGCAAGGGCGGCACGATCAAACGGTTCATGGAGCATCTGAACCCGCGTCAGGCGCGTGTGGTCGCGTTGAACAAACCGACATGGGAAGAGAAGGGCCAGTGGTATTACCAACGCTACGTGCAGGAACTGCCGACAGTGGGCGAAATGGTGTTCTACGACCGGTCCTGGTACAACCGGGCAGGGGTGGAACGTGTGATGGGGTTCTGCACGCCCAACGAGTATCTGGAATTCATGCGGCAGACACCGGATCTGGAGCGGATGCTGGTCCGCTCGGGCATTCAGTTTTACAAATATTGGTTCTCGGTCACGCAGGACGAGCAACAGCGCCGGTTCAAAAGCCGCGAGACCGATCCATTGAAACAATGGAAGCTGTCGCCCATCGATAAGGCAAGCCTGGACAAATGGGACGACTATACCGAGGCGAAAGAGGCGATGTTTTTCTACACCGATACCGCTGATGCGCCCTGGACCATTGTCAAATCGAACGACAAGAAACGCGCGCGTTTGAACTGTATGCGCCATTTCCTATCGACGCTGGACTACCCCGGCAAGGATCATGAGATCGTTGGCGAACCCGATCCCCTGATCGTCGGGCAGGCCCATCACGTCATCCACCGGTCCGAGCATATTCTGGGTACTGCCCTGCACCCCGAGACGCGCTGAAGGTTCCCCCTGTTTCGCGTTGCACCGATGGCAGGCAGAGGCCGGATTAGTCTCAATTTGAAATTTGCTTGATCTGGTCTTGTCCCGGCGTCAAGCCGGGCATATGGCTGGTCGGATGAACAAGGTGATGACATATCCGGCCCATTTCAAGGCCATTGCTGTTCTGGGCCTGCCGTTGGTCGGTGGACATCTGGCGCAGTTTGCCATCGGCTTGACCGATACGATCATGCTGGGCTGGTACGGGGTCGAGGCTTTGGCGGCGGTGACGCTGGCCAGCAGCTATTACTTTGTATTGTTCCTGTTTGGGGCCGGGTTCGGCTGGGCTGTCATGCCCATGGTGGCCACCGCTGCGGCCGAAGAGGATGAGACCAGCATTCGCCGCTCGACCCGGATGGGGCTGTGGCTGTCCTTGCTGTATGCGGCGCTGATGATGCCGCTGCTGTGGTGGTCGCACCCGATCCTGATCGCCTTGAAGCAAGAGCCGCAAGTGGCTGAAACCGCAGCGGAATACTTGCGTGTGGCCGGATGGGGTCTGTTCCCGGCGCTGCTGGTGATGGTGCTGAAATCCTACCTTGCGGCGCTGGAGCGCACACAGATCGTCCTTTGGATCACCGTTGTCGCTGCGGTCGTCAACGGTCTGACGAATTATGCGCTGATCTTCGGCAATTGGGGCGCGCCCGAGCTTGGGGTCATGGGGGCGGCGATCGCCTCGATCGTGACGCAGGTCGTGTCGCTGGTGGCGGTTGTGATTTATGCCGTGAAAGTGCTGCCGGAACACAGCCTGTTCCGCCGGTTCTGGCGGCCCGATTGGGAGATGTTCGGAAGCGTTCTGCGCCTTGGTGTACCCATCGGATTGACGACTTTGGCCGAGGTGACGTTGTTCGCCACATCGGCTGTCATGATGGGCTGGCTGGGGCAGGTACCTCTGGCCGCGCACGGGATCGCGCTCAATCTGGCATCGGCCACCTTCATGGTGCATCTGGGCCTGTCCAACGCCGCGACCATTCGGGCTGGCAACGCGCTGGGCCGTCGGGATCGCCCGCACCTTGAGAAAGGTGCAATCGCGGTCACTGCCATGTCGCTGGTTATGTCCGTGCTGACGATCATCCTGTTCCTGACCTGCGCCGAGCCGCTGATTTCCCTGTTCATGGAGGCGGACGACCCGCAGCGCGCGCAGATCCTGATGATCGGTACCGGGCTGCTGGCGATGGCCGCGTTGTTCCAACTGGTGGATGGTGCTCAGGTCATTGCGCTGGGGCTGTTGCGCGGCTTGCAGGATGCGAAAATTCCGATGCTGATGGCGGCGCTCAGCTATTGGGTCGTGGGGCTTCCGTCGTCATACTATTTCGGCTTTATCCGCGGGATGGACGGAATTGGCGTCTGGCTGGGCCTTGTGCTTGGACTGGCCTGCGCGGCGGTGCTGTTGATGGCCCGGTTCTGGATGCGTTCCGTGCGCGAGGTTGGGGTTCCGGCGGAATAGCCGTTACTCTTTCCCCATCCGGTCCGCTTTTTTGCGCACCAGGACCGAGCGCAGATCGTGCATTGCCATCAAAAGCCTGTCGGTGACGTCTTCCAGCTGTTCGTCCGTCGCTTTGGACTGCGCCCACTGGGTGGTCAGGTTCAGGTAATCGACCGCGCGATGGATGTCGTCGATGTCGCGCTGGGCCAGCAGGGCCTTACGTTCGTCCATCCAGCGCGCGATTTCGGTCTTGTCGGCCTCGCTCAGCGTGCGTTGCCCGTGTGGTTTGACCTCGCCGTTGCGGATATTGATGACCGCGATCTGGTCCATCTCGATCCGGCGCTGGCGGTTCTCGGTGTCGATCCGAAAGACTGCCGCACCATTCTCGCGGACACGAAAGTAGTATTCTGGCAATTCAGTGGACATGAAAGGCTCCGCCTAGGTTAAGGACGCACAGAAGGTCTGAATGCGGGTGCAGGCCTCGGTCAGTGCCTCGTCCGAGGTTGCGTAGCTGACGCGGAAGTTCGGCGACAGGCCAAAGGCGGCACCAAAGACGACGGCGACGTCGGCCTCTTCCAGCAAGGCGGTGGCAAAGGCTTCATCATTGTCGATCAGGGTGCCTGCAGGGGTGGTCTTGCCGATCAGCCCGGCGATGGACGGATAGACATAGAACGCGCCTTCGGGGGTGGGGCATTGCACCCCGTCAATCTCGTTCAACATGCCGATCACCAGATCGCGGCGGCGTTTGAAAATCTCGTTGTTGGTGGCCAGAAAATGCTGCGTTCCGTTCAGTGCCTCGACCGCCGCCCATTGGCTGACCGTGCAGGGGTTCGAGGTCGACTGAGACTGGATCTTGCGCATGGCTGCGATGATCTCGACCGGCCCGGCCGCGTAACCAATGCGCCAGCCGGTCATCGCATAGGCCTTGGAAACCCCGTTGCAGGTCAGCGTGCGATCATAAAGCCCCGGTTCCACCTCGGCAGGGGTGCAAAACTCGAACCCGTCATAGGCCAGATGTTCATACATGTCGTCCGACATGATCCAGACCTGCGGGTGGCGCATCAGCACATCGGTAAGAGCTTTCAACGCATCCCGGCTGTACCCTGCGCCGGTGGGGTTCGACGGCGAGTTGAAGATGAACCACTTGGTCTTGGGGGTGATCGCGGCCTCAAGCTGCTCGGGTGTCAGTTTGAAGCTGTTCTCGACGCTGGTTTCGACAACAACCGGTGTGCCACCGGCCAGCAGCACCATATCCGGGTAGCTGACCCAATAGGGGGCGGGAATGATAACCTCATCCCCGTCATTCATCGTGGCCATCAGCGCGTTATAAAGCGTCTGCTTGCCGCCGGTCCCGACCGAGATCTGTGCGGGTGTGTAATCCAGACCGTGATCGCGCTTCATCTTGGCACAAGCGGCCTGTTTCAGCTCGGGGATGCCGTCGGGGGCCGTGTATTTGGTTTTGCCAGCGGCAATCGCGGCAACGGCGGCGTCCTTGATGTTCTGCGGCGTGTCGAAATCGGGCTCACCGGCGCTGAGGCCAATGACATCCCGCCCGGCGGCCTTCAATTCGGCCGCTTTAGCCGTCATTGCGACGGTCGGCGAAGGTTTGACGCGGGACAATGTCGCAGACAGGAAACTCATGGGCGGCCTCGGTTTGTATGTTCAGCCTGACTGTCATAGGGTGCGCCCGAATGACGATCAAGCGATATGAAACCGGGAATCGGAGACCTGAATGAGCGACGAAAACGATTGGTTCGGACCAGACGCGGCGACATTTGGGGATCGGCTGGCAGGCGCGCGCGAGGCGGCGGGGATGACTCAGGCCGAACTGGCGCGTCGGCTTGGGGTCAAGAAGTCAACGATCGGGGATTGGGAAAACGACCTGTCCGAGCCGCGCGCCAACCGTCTGTCGATGATGGCGGGGATGGTCAACGTCTCGATCAAGTGGCTGCTGACCGGCGAAGGCGAGGGGATGGATGCGCCTGTGGACGAAGAGCATGCAAATCTGGATCTGGCGGGGGCCGTGGCCGAACTGCGCGCCATCCGGGGCGAGATGCGCGCCTGCTCGGAACGCGCCGCGCGGCTGGAAAAGAAACTGCGCCTGATGCTGGAGGCCAGCAAATGACCGAACCCCGCGATATTCGGATCAAACGGATGAAAATGCGGTCGATGCGGCGGGGCATCAAAGAGATGGACCTGATCCTGACCGCCTATGCTGACCGCAATCTTGACGGAATGGATGCCGACGGTCTGGACACCTATGATGCGATGCTCAGCGAAAACGATCAGGACCTGTATCAATGGGTGACAGGGCAGGTCCAACCGCCCGAGGCACTGGCCGACCTGATCGCGGATATCGCCCAGACCTTTCAAAAGTAAGGATAAAACAGACTTAACTGATTTTTCGGGATTTCGGTTCATCGTGTCGGAAAGGCACGACTGAATCGGAGGGTTGGATGAGTATGGAATTGCAGGTCTCGGCACCGGGGACCAAAGGGTTCATGACCAGCTATCTTGAGGCGCTGGCCCTGGTGGAACGGTTGCACCGCTTGCTTCTGGACGTGATCAAGGACGAGTTCGAGCGGGTCGGCGTGCTGGAAATCAACGCAGTTCAGGCGCTGTTGCTGTTCAACATCGGCGATCATGAGGTGACGGCGGGTGAGTTGAAGAGCCGGGGTTACTATCAGGGCAGCAATGTCAGCTACAACCTCAAGAAACTGGTTGAGATGGGGTATATGCACCATCAACGGTGCGAGATAGACCGACGTTCGGTCCGGGTGCGCCTGACGCCGCGCGGGCGCGAGATTCGGGACATTGTGTCAGACCTGTTTGCCCGCCATGCCGAAGGGTTGCAAAATCGCGGTGTGCTGGGCCTGGAAGGGATCGATGATATTACAAACTCATTGCGCCGGGTCGAGCGTTACTGGACGGACCAAATCCGCTATATCTACTGATCCGGGGCGCGCGTCCGACAGCACAAGGCCCTCCAGCTCTCGGATCAGTTTGCGCGCCATGGCATCTTCGTAGGCATCAAATCCCAGGGCGACCTCGACAAACGCATCCGGGCCGAGGATGACCCAAGTGTTGTAATAGGCTGAAAGCTCACCGACCTGCACCTGCCGTTGATCGCCTTGTCTCGGATCGTCTGCGCCAATGACCAGCCCGTTGATTGTGATGCCGGTGGAGTGCAGTTGAGATTTTACTTTGCGCGGATGCGGCCCCAGATTGTGTTTGCCATCGCCGGATAGGTCCAGCGTCCGCTTCCAACACTCTTGCCGGATCAGCAGATTGGCACCGAAGGCCATGGCCGAACCCACGGCGGTGCCTTGCGGGGCAGGGCTGCGTTTCACGGCATCTAGCTGTTGCCCAATGCGGGTCAGATCAAACTGGGTGCGGATCTCGGTCCAGTCCAACAGCAGTTTCTGATGATCGGGTTCGCTCCATTCGAACACGGCAATCCGTACAGGCGCGCCAGGATTGGACAGGATCAAACGCGCTACGTCCGGACGACGCAGAGCTGCCGCAAGCCCGCGCAGTTGCAACCTGTACTCCTGCGCGTCGACCGAGCCCGACACGTCCAACCCCAAGGCCAGAGCCTGCCTGCACTGAGCGGTGGCGTGAGTCGCGAGCAGACACAGCGATGTCATCAGGATGCGCAGCATCATTCGGTCACGTCCTGCAACGCCCCAATTTGCAGGCCCCGCAATTCCCGTTCCAGTTTCCGGCGCATTGCGCGTTCGAAATCTTCAAACCCCTGCGCCACCTCAAGAAACGCGCCGGGGCCGTGCAGAACGTTGTTCTCAAAAAACGGGATCAGGAACAATTCGCCTTCAAAATCAGCGGCATTGATGACCAGCCCGTTGACCACCACGTCGCGGAACGGAAAGTGCCGATAGGCGTTCTGCGGGCCATACCCGTCATTGTTCGACCCGTCCCCCGACAGATCGATCGTCTGAAACAGGCAGGGCGGGGCCCGTTGCAGCAAGGTCGCCCCAAAGGCCAGCGCATAGCCCATCGCCGTAGCCGACCCGGCATCCGACCGTTCGGATTGGCTGATCTGTGTCGCGGCGGCCAGCAGATCGCCGGTGTTCCGGATCATCCGCCAATCCATGATGATATGCTGCGTGGACCGCCCGCTCCATTCGTAAACAGCCAGGGCAACGGGCATGGGTGAGGAGAAAAAGGCCTCTTGAACCTCGGGCGCGATCAGGGCGGCGGCCAGCCCTTGCCGTTGCAGCGAGTCTTCGCTTTCATCCACCGACACCGAAATATCCAGCGCCAGTGCCAGGGCCAGACGGCAGGTCTCGGCCTGGGCAGGGCTGGCCAGCGCGGCCAGACCCACGGCTATCAAGGTGCGGATCACCAGTGGCCGGTGTTGCCCATGCTGACCCAGGGTTCCGCCGGTTCCAGCGCATCGCCGTTCTGCAGCAGTTCGACCGAGATATTGTCGGGCGAGCGCACAAATGCCATGCGCCCGTCACGCGGGGGCCGGTTGATCACCACGTCATTGTCCTGAAGGTGCTGGCATGTCTCGTAAATATTGTCGACCCCATAGGCGAGGTGGCCGAAATGGCGGCTGTCATTTGGCAGCTCGTCGTCGCCATCCCAGTTATAGGTCAGTTCAATCGGTCGATCCTCTTGCCCCGGAGGCGCCATGAAGATCAGCGAGAACCGGCCCTCTTCACTGTCATAGCGGCGTGTTTCCTTGAGGCCGAGCAACTCGTAGAACGCCAGAGATTTTTCCAGATCTTTCACCCGAACCATAGTGTGAAGATATTTCAGCCCCATCACGGCAATCCTTATTCTGCATGAGTTCGCCATCAGCTTAGCGCGCTGCGGGGGCGTGTCGAGGGGGGCTGCGAACACATTTCCGGAAATCGTCCATGTGCGGCACATCATGCGGTTCCAGCGCCGGAATTGACGATATATAGTAGGCGGCGACTCATTATCGGAAAGGATGTTTTCATGCCGCTGTCTGCCGACCAACAGGCCGAGATCGAAGCGCAACGCGCGCAGTCGCATCAAACACGCCGCGTCGTTGCAGCGGGAATGGAAAATCACCTGTATACCGCGCATCAGGTGCTGGACCACGGCTTTGTGCGCGTGATCGACTATATGGGCGACGATGCCGCGATCTGTCAGGCGGCGCGCGTGTCCTATGGCAAAGGCACGAAATCCGTCCAGAATGATGAGGGGCTGATCCGCTATCTGATGCGGCACTGGCACTCGACCCCGTTCGAGATGTGCGAGGTCAAGCTGCACGTCAAGCTTCCGGTCTTTGTGGCCCGTCAGTGGATTCGCCACCGGACCGCCAATGTGAACGAATACTCGGCGCGGTATTCGATTCTGGATCGTGAGTTCTATATCCCCGCGCCCGAACATGTCGCCGCCCAGTCCGAGGTGAACAATCAGGGGCGCGGTTCGGCGCTGGAAGGAGAAGAGGCCGCGCGCGTGCTGGAAATCCTGAAGGCAGACAGCACCCGTTGCTATGACAATTACGAGGCGATGATCAATCAGGACGGCCAACAGGGGCTGGCGCGCGAATTGGCGCGGATGAACCTGCCCGCGAACGTTTATACGCAGTGGTACTGGAAGGTCGACCTGCACAACCTGTTCCACTTCCTGCGCCTGCGCGCTGACCCGCATGCGCAATACGAGATCCGGGTCTATGCCGAGATGATGTGCAAGATCGTGGCCGATTGGGTCCCATTCGCATATCGCGCGTTCGAGGATTATCGCCTTGGCGCGGTCAATCTGTCGGCTCAGATGGTCAACAGTCTGCGTCGGATGTTGGCGGGTGAAACGGTCACGCAAGACAACTCGGGAATGACCGCGCGCGAATGGCGTGAGTTTGAGGCCATCATCCGCGAAGGCTGAACTGGGCGCATATCAATCCGCTATACAGGTTGTCATGAAACTGTTACCTTGGTTTCATGACCCATGCTTCGTTTCTTTCCGTTCTGGGCCTGACCTTTGCGCTGGCTGTGCCCGCGCAGGCCAAATCCCCGATTGCCGAGGTGTTGTGCGAGCCGACTCAACGGCTACATGACAAGCTCAAGGGACAATTCCGGTCCGAGCGTGTGGCAACGGGAATGCGTGGCCCTGAACAGATCATGGAGGTCTGGAGCAGCGAAAGGGGCGACTGGACCATGGTCGTGACCTATGCCGCCGGTACGTCCTGCATCGTTGCGATGGGACAAGACTGGCACACGCATGCCGAGGACAAGCCAGCACGGGGGTAGGGCATTCGCCGGAAAAGGGGGCGATTGACGGCCGGAAATTGGCCGCCAATCTTAATTGAAGAACCCCGCGTCACACGGGGGCGTCGTTACAACGGCTTCAAATCAGCTGCCATCTGACGGCCATCGCGCCCGTCCTGCAACTCGTACGAGACTTTCTGATTGTCTGCGAGCCCGGTCAGTCCGGACCGTTCTACGGCCGAGATATGAACAAACACATCTTTGCCCCCTTCGTCAGGGGCAATAAACCCATAGCCTTTGGTGGTATTGAACCATTTCACGGTGCCAGTTGGCATCTCCCGTGTCTCCTTCTACTTTCGCATTGTCCCACAAATTGGTGGGGCGGTGGTTGGCAAGACCGCAAAAAACGGACTGTTTCCTGATCGGGTTACAGTCCGATTTGCACGTTTCACCTTTTTCAACATTGCACGGTGAAGTAAAAAATCAAGAATAACCGCTGGAAACTGGCACAATCGCCTAAAATTGAAACAAATACCGGAGCAGTCCCCAAATGCGCCTTTATGGTCTGAAAACATGCGACACCTGCCGTAAGGCGCTGAAATCACTACCAGATGCCAAGTTTTTAGACGTGCGCAGCGACGGAGTTCCCGAAACTGTACTGGCGCAGGCTTTTGCCGAGTTCGGCGGGGCTTTGCTCAACACCCGCTCGACAACCTGGCGTGGATTGGATGAGGCGCAGCGCACGCGCCCGGCTTTGGAATTGCTGCAAGACCATCCGACGCTGATGAAGCGCCCGCTGATCGAAAATGACGGAGCATTGACGTTAGGTTGGACCGCCGAGGCGCGCGCAAAGCTTGGCGTGGCGTGATCGGGTACTTATCTGATCAGGCGCAACTGCGAGGATAATTTATGCGAAACGCCGCAATGATTTTGGGTGTCATCGCCGGTTTGGTCGGGATGATTGTTGGGTTCTTTGGATATGGATATGTTGAGGCGATCAAGCATTTCGGCGATATCGATGGCATCGCCGAGCAGGTGGACAATCCCGCTTTGATCCAGACGGCGTCCATCGTGGCACCGCTGCTGGCTCTTGTCGGTGGGGCAATGGCCCATGCCCGCGCGCTGGTGGCGGGTGTCTTGCTGTTGGTGTCGGCGGCGGGGATGTATTACGCGTTCGGGTTCGGTGTCTTCACCATGTTCCCGATTGCGTTTGCCGGTGTGGCCGGGGTGCTTGGGCTCGCCGCTGGAAAACCGGACGAGCCCAAGGCGCATTTCTGAAGCGCTTTGCGTTAAACTTGAATCGGAATGCGCTGCCTCTCCCTTTGGTCGAACGCGCATTCCGATGAATGCTTCTCAGATAAAACGCAAAACGCTGTAGATCATTTCAGGCGCAGCAAGCGGTCCAGGGACAGCGGACCTGCGCCATGGATGACGATCACCAGGAACAGGAAGGTCCACATCACACGCTGATCCATCAGATCGGGCGCAGCGTTGAACAGGCTGCCCAGTTTGACGCCGTGGCCGGTGACATCAACAATGGTTTGGACCCAGACAAAGCCGATCATGGCCAGCGCGGCCAAGCGTGTGAACAGGCCAACCAGCAGCAGGGCGGGCAGGACAAATTCGGCCACGGTGCCAAAGAAGATCACGATGCGCTGGAAGAAGGTCATCTGCGTGACGTCCCACAAGACCGCCTCGGCCGCTTTGGGAAAGATCTGCCCGAACGCCCCGCTGGAGGGCGAAAAGATCGACCCGTCGATCTTCAGCATGGCCGAATTCCAGTAATAGACCAGCAGAACCGCGATGAAGACCAGCCGCGCAAGCGTCGGTGTGAGCCAGCCGGACGCGTGGTCTACCTTACCCAGAACGTTGTTGTGGATTGAAATCAGGGCAGTCATGTCGCCAGCCTTTCGATAGTCACAGAGGTTATTGCACCGCCTTGCAGAAGCAGTGCCAGAGTGGTTCCAAGATCAAAGTCAGGTGTTTCCGCAGCGGTCTTTTCGAACGCTTCGCCGATGGTGTTGCCTGACTGAATATGTCCGATCCAGTTTGCGCCGCCCGGTGGCAGCAGATGTGGGGCCGGATCAAATTCGGGGCGGGTGATCAGCACATCCTCGGCTCCGGTGGTGGGTTTCGGGGCATCCGGTTCCGAATTGAACCGCCAGATCGCGTGAATGGGCCAGTCCGAGCGGATGATCCGCATCGACGGCGCGAACGTCAGCCGCGCTTGCATCACATCCTCGGGCGGGACGGCAAGCGCATCTGCCGGGGCCGCTTGGCTGTCGGCCGCGTGGTAAGATTGTCGCAGGGCCAGTTCCAGCCGCGCCACATCTGGCAGATAGGCCAGATGCGCAAGTTGTGGCATGTCGGCCAGAAACGCGGGAAACGCCTCGCCATAGAACATCATCAGGGGCGAGGTCGGCGGGTGTTGCCGCAGAAAGATACCGGACAGCCCGTCCATGTTCTGCGCGCCCAGAAGCTTGGCGATCACCGGAAAGGCCTGATGCATGGCCTCGGTCAGGGAAACGGCGACATTGTTGCGGTAGACGCTGAACCGACGGCCCGCCGGTTGCGCCTCGGCATCGGTCAGCCCGTCCGGAACCGGGGTCTTCGCGTCCAGCAAGGCCGCGTGAAACTCCGTTTGCGAGACGGTCATGCCGGAACCCTGTCCAGCGCCGCTTGCGCGCGTTCGGCCTCGGCCCGCAGAACCGGCCAGTCGGGGACATCCGTGTCCCATTCGACCAGCAGAGGTTTGGGACCAGAGCGCTCCAAAACATAGTCCAGCAACGCCCAGACCGGATCCACAACTTCGCGCCCGTGGCTGTCGATCAGCAGGGGGTGGCCGTGGTCGTCTTCGTCCTCATCATGGCCGCCGAGGTGAATTTCCCCCACCTGATCCAGCGGGTAGGCGTCGATATAACCTTGCGGCGAGAAGTCCAGATTGGTGGCTGAAACAAACACGTTGTTCACGTCCAGCAACAGCCCGCAGCCGGTGCGTTTGGCGATCTCGCGCAGGAAATCGGGTTCCGACCATGTGCTTTCCTCGAACGCCAGATAGCTGGAGGGATTCTCCAGCAGCATCTGCCGACCGACAGTGTCCTGCACCTGATCGATATGCGCGCAGACCCGTGCCAGCGTCGCATCCGTGTAGGGCAGCGGAAGCAGGTCGTTGAAGAAATGGCTGTCATGGGTGGACCAGGCCAGATGCTCTGAGAAGCTGGCCGGGTTCAGCCAGCCGACCAGATGTTTCAGCCGGGCCAGATGATCCGGGTCCAAGGGGCCTTCGCCGCCGATGGAAAGGCCGACGCCATGAACCGAGATCGGGAATTGTTCTGAAAGATGGCGCAGTTGCGCCAGCGGGCGACCACCGTCGCCCATGTAGTTTTCGGCATGAATCTCAAGCCATGCGACGGGCTGGGCGTGGTCCAGAATCTGGGCGAAATGCTGCGGTTTGTATCCGACACCCGGCGCTGCGGGCAGGCGGTTCGACCTGAGGGCATCATCCAGCATTTGCACGCTCCTTCATCGCGAAGAAAAGGGCGGGCGATATTGCCCGCCCCCTACGAGTCGTTTGGCCGAAGCTTATGCCGGCAGGTCGCGGTCCAGCTCTTCCAGCGAGCCTTGGCGCGGGGTGCCGTCTGCCTGTGCGGGCAGTTCGATATCGGCACAGGTGCCTGCATCGACCAAGGTCCATGCGTTGCCCTGATAATCAACGGTCGAGGTGCCCGCGCAGGTGGTGCCGGGGCCTGCTGCGCAGTCATTCTGACCAGCCAGCGAAACGCCATAGCACTTTTCTTTGGCCTGAGCGGTTGCTGTGGTCGCTGCACCCGATACGGCGGCTGCGACTGCGCTGGCGATGACAAGGGTTTTTGCTGTGTTCGACATCTCTGAAATCCTCTTGATGACTGGGTATGTCTGCTTGTGACAGTGACTAAGGTAGTGGGTAGTTGGCTACAGTTAAACTCACGAGCCCGTGTCTCACAACCGTGTCAGGGTACAGATTGGCCCCTTGCAGGTTAATATACTGTTTTTAAGAAAGAAAAGAGGAAATGTTACAATCCGACCCCTTCCGAGGGGTCGGATTTCCGGCGATATGGTGCCGAATGTTACAGCAGGTCGGGCGGGGTTGCGGCCTGGCCCAGCTCAATTGTTACAGCCTCAAGGGATTGAACCTGCGTCTGTTTTTCGCCAAGGCGGCGGACACTGACGGTGCGGTCTTCAACTTCGCGGTGCCCGACGGCCAGAATGACCGGCACTTTGCCGACCGAATGCTCGCGGACCTTGTAGTTGATCTTCTCGTTGCGGATATCCGCCTCGGCGCGGACACCGGCGGCCTTGAGCGTTTCGACCACGTCCATCACATAGTCATCTGCATCCGAGGTAATCGAGGCGACAACGACCTGACGCGGGGCCAGCCAGAACGGCAGCTTGCCCGCGTGTTCCTCGATCAGGATACCGATGAAACGTTCGAACGAACCAAGGCAGGCGCGGTGCAGCATGACCGGCGTGTGCCGTTCACCATCCGCTGCGATATAGGTCGCGCCCAGACGTTCGGGGATAATGAAGTCCACCTGCAGGGTGCCGCACTGCCAGTCGCGCCCGATGGCGTCGGTCAGAACAAACTCCAGCTTGGGTCCATAGAACGCACCTTCGCCCGGGTTCAGATCATAGGCACATCCAGCCGCGTCACAGGCGGCTTTCAGCAGTTCATCGGCCTTGTCCCACTGCTCATCCGTCCCGGCGCGCACTTCGGGCCGATCCGAGAACTTGACCTTGAAGTTCTCGAACCCGAGGTCCTTGTAGACGTTGGACAGGAAGTTGAGGAACAGTTTGGTCTCATCGGCGATCATCTCTTCGGTGCAGAAGATATGCGCGTCGTCCTGCGTGAACCCGCGCACCCTCATGATGCCGTGCAGCGCGCCCGAGGGTTCGTACCGATTGCACGATCCGAACTCGGCCATGCGCAGCGGCAGATCGCGATAGGATTTCAGACCCTGCTTGAAGATTTCCACGTGGCAGGGGCAGTTCATCGGCTTGAGCGCATTGACCGCCTTGTCGCGGGCATGTTCCTCATCGACTTCGACGATGAACATGTTTTCCTGATACTTGTCCCAGTGGCCCGAGGCCTCCCACAATTTGCGGTCGACGACCTGTGGGGTATTGACCTCGACATAGCCGCCGCGTTTCTGCTGACGGCGCATGTAGTCCTGCAGCATGGTGTAGATGGTCCAGCCGTTCGGGTGCCAGAAAATCTGGCCCGGCGCTTCGGGTTGCAGGTGGAACAGGTCCATCTCCTTGCCCAGCTTGCGGTGGTCACGCTTGGCGGCCTCTTCCAGCATATGCAGGTGCGCTTTGAGCTTTTCCTTGCCGGTGAAGGCCACGCCGTAGATGCGTTGCAGCATCTGGCGGCTGCTGTCGCCGCGCCAGTAGGCACCGGCGATGGACATCAGTTTGAACGCGTCACCCGGAACTTGTCCGGTGTGCTGCAGGTGCGGGCCGCGGCACAGGTCCTGCCAGTCGCCATGCCAGTACATGCGCAGCGGTTCGTCGCCCGGGATGGCTTCGATCAGTTCGACCTTATAGGGCTCATTATTCGCCGTGTAGAAATCGATCGCGCGCTGACGGTCCCAGACCTCGGTGGTCACGGTGTCGCGCTTATTGATGATTTCCTTCATCTTTTTCTCGATCAGGCCGAGGTCTTCGGGGGTGAAGGGTTCGGCGCGGTCGAAGTCGTAGTACCAGCCGTTATCAATCACCGGGCCGATTGTGACCTTGGTGTCGGGCCAGATTTCCTGCACCGCGCGCGCCATGATATGGGCCAGGTCGTGACGGATCAGTTCGTTGGCCTGAACTTCGTCCTTCATGGTGTGAATGGCGATGTCGGAATCAGACTCGATGGGCCATTGCAGGTCCCAATGCTGGCCGTTCACCGTGGCCGAGATGGCCTTTTTCGCCAGCGAGGTCGAGATATCGGCAGCCACCTGCGCAGGCGTGACGCCTGCGTCATAAGAACGTGCATTGCCATCGGGAAAGGTGAGTGAGACGGATTTTGAATCCAGGGCCATGGTCTGGCTCTCCTCGTCGGTTTGGCGCCCACTGAACGCCCGGTTGCGGGTTATGTGTGTCTGGCTCGTTTGGCAGGCCGGCGCGTGTGTGTCAAGGGGCGGAGCGAGGGGCCAGCCCCTCGCGCTCCCCGAGATATTTTTAGCCAGATGAAGAGGGATCCTGGAATTGCACTTGGGGGTGGGGCGTGCATGATGATGAGAAAGGAATGAGGGTTTCATGGCAGCGACGAATTTTCTGGAGACGGCGCAGGGGCGGCGGTTGGCTTATCACAAGAGTGAGGGGGCGGGGCCGACCATCGTTTTTCTGGGCGGGCTGAAATCGGATATGGAAGGCACCAAGGCGGTGCATCTTGAGGCCTGGGCGCAGGCGCGGGGGCAGGCGTTTTTGCGGTTCGACTATTCGGGGCACGGAGAGAGTTCCGGGGCGTTTACCGATGGCTGCATCGGGGATTGGCATGAGGATACACTGGCCGCTGTTGCGGCATTGACCGAAGGGCCGTTGATCGTTGTCGGTTCATCCATGGGCGGGTGGCAGGCGCTGTTGCTGGCGCGGGCGAACCCTGAGCGGATTGCAGGCATGGTCACAATCGCGGCTGCGCCAGACTTTACCGAGGATGGGTATTGGGCCTCGTTCACTGACGCGCAGAAGGCGGCATTGGAGGAGGTTGGCCATGTCGAGCTGCCCTCGGACTATATGGAGCCTTACATTATCACCAAGCGGATGATCGAGGATGGGCGGCAGCGATTAGTGCTGCGGTCGGCCTTGAACCTGCCATTCCCGGTGAGGTGCCTGCAGGGAACGGCGGATACGGCGGTGTCCACGGAAACGGCTGTGCGTCTGCTGGAGCACGCGACCAGCCCGGATATGCATCTGTTGTTGGTCAAGGATGCGGATCATCGGTTCTCGGACGGTCCGTGTCTGGGGCTGATCGAACAAGCGGTTCTTGACGTGATGGGGGAGGGCTGATGCGGCGTTTTGGATGGATTCTCGGGCGCCTGCTGTTGGCGCTGGTTGTCGTGGGGGGCCTGATTTACTGGTTCGGGCCGCGGGAAGAGGTGAACCTTCACCCAAGCTTTGATCCGCGCAAGTTTGGCGAGGGCGTTCAGGTCTATTTCGAAAGCACCGAAGCGGCCTATGACGATATTGTTCCGGGCGTCGAAAAGCGTGTGATCTGGCAGGATGGTTTCAACGAGCAGCGCACGCCCTATTCGGTGCTGTATGTGCATGGGTTCTCGGCCAGTTCCGAGGAAATCCGGCCCGTTCCCGACAGGGTCGCCGACGCGCTGGGGGCCAATCTGGTCTATACCCGCCTGCAAGGCCATGGGCGCGATGGGTCTGCGATGGGCGATGCAACCGCCTCGGGGTGGATGCAGGACATGGCAGAGGGGTTGGCCGCCGCGCGGGCCGTGGGGGACAAGGTGATCGTCATGTCGACCTCGACCGGGGGCACACTGGCTGCGGCTGCCGCGCGTGATCCCGAGCTGAGTGCGGATGTTGTTGGCATGGTGTTTGTGTCGCCCAACTTCGGCGTTAACACCCCTGCGGCCTTTATCCCCGGCCTGCCTTGGGCGCGGGAGTGGTTGCCGATTCTGATGGGGGAGGAACGCGATGTATCCGGCCCGGATCCGGAAAAGAACAAATACTGGTCTTCGGTCTATCCTTGGGAGGCCGTGGTGCCCATGACAGTTCTGGTTGAAACGGTCTATGCGCTCGATTTCTCGGACGCTCTGGTCCCGGCCCTGTTCTGGTTCTCGGATGACGATCAGGTCGTTCGCCCCGACCGGACTCATAAGGTGGCTGAAGCTTGGGGCGCTCCGGCAACGGTTGAGTTGGTCACGATGGGGCCGGGCGATGATCCGTCATCCCATGTTATTTCCGGTCGCTTGATGTCACCCGGGCAAACAGACGCGACGGTTGCCGGTATTCTGGATTGGCTGAAAGGGTTAGGGGTTCAATAGCCGCCCTTGCCGTTTCCGATCGGAGCCGATGATGCGTAAACCGGCCAGTATGTGGAGCCTTGAGACGCTGGGCCGTGTGCGCCTGTCGCGGCATTTCTTCATGCGGGACTTTCTGTATTCCGAGATTGGCAATTTTCACGAACGCCAGAACATCCCCGACAACCCGGATCTGGCGATTGAGACCGGGCGCGCCTTTTGCCAGACGCTGCTTGACCCGTTAGAGGAAACCTTTGGCCGAATAGCAGTGCGGTCCGGCTATCGGTCGCCGTCGCTGAACCAATTCGGCAATGAAAACAAACTGAACTGCGCGCGCAATGACAACCCTTTGGAATGTCACATCTGGGATCGCGGCGAGGGCGCGGCGCGGATTGCCGGGGCCTCGATTGTGATCCCGTGGTTTGCCGACCAATACGAACAGGGGCGCGATTGGCGCGATCTGGCGTGGTGGATGCATGATCATCTGGACTATTCCGAGATCTGGTTCTTTCCCAAACTCTGCGCTTTCAACCTTGTCTGGCGGCCTACGCCGATGCGTCGGATCGACAGCTATATCGCGCCCCGCGGATGCCTGCTGCGGCCCGGAGCCGAGCCTGAGGAAACACTGGCAGCCCGGCAGGCCCGATATGCTGATTTTCCCAGTTTTCGCGGCATCACCTACCCGTGAAGTTTCGCTTGCCCGGTCGCGGCAAAACTCTCATTCTGGGGGAAAACGAAGGGGTTCGGATATCCGAACTGATGGAGGCCCCGCGTGATCGAGCCGTTGGTGTTGTTACCTGGTTTTATGTGTGACGCTCGACTGTTTCGCCCGCAGATCGACGTGCTGTCGCGCGAACGGGCCGTGACTGTTGCCCCCATTTCACTGGGAGAGCGGGTCGAAGAAATTGCATCGAGCCTATTGGATCAGTTGCCGCATCGGTTTGCGCTGGCCGGGCTTGCCCTGGGCGGTGTGGTTGCGTTGGAAATCATGCGGCGCGCGCCGGATCGGGTGTCGCGGCTGTGTCTGATCTCGACCGATGCGCAGGCCGACACGCCGCAAATCGCGGCTGCACGCGAAGACCTGATCATCGGGGCGCAGGCGGGGCGTCTGGATGAGGTAATGCGCAAGGTCGTGGGCTCGGACGCGCTGGCGCCGGGTCCGCAACGGATCCCGATCCTGAACGATCTGCTTGCGATGGCGGGTGATCTGGGCCCCGAGGTTTTTGTGCGGCAGATGCGTGCCTTGCAAAGGCGACCGGACCAGCAAAGCACCCTGTGCCGGATCAAAGCGCCCAGTCTGGTCTTGGGGGGAAAGCATGACACGCTGACCCCTGCGCGCAAACTCGGCTTTATGGCAGACATGATCCCGAACGCAGATTTGCACCTGTTGGACAATGCAGGGCACTTGCCGACGTTAGAGGAACCGGGCGTTGTGACCAATGCGATGCAAAGCTGGCTTCAGGTGCCGTCCAGACCCCGCTACGGGTAAAGCGCGTCGCGTTCGGATTTGTCGATCAGTTTGGGGGGCACCACAGGTTCGCCTGTCGCCGGGTCGAAAAACGGAGTTTTCTTCCAACTGCCGGACAGACGGGATTTGGCAACACGTCGAACCAAACCGATGATGGCCGGGCCAAGCCCCTCGTGCTTTTGCTTGCCGTTGGGCTGGGGAATGAACCCGCGCGTTGTGATCGGACCAAGGGCCGAGTTATCGGCGATCCGGGCGGCGATCACACCGGCAAATGGGAATTTTGGTCCGCGTGGTGTGGTCGCAAGCGGCACGTTGCAGCATTTGGCATACCAGCGCAACATGCCGTTGGGGCTGAGTTTCATTGCCGCCAGATGTTCATGGCCGGTTTCGATCACAAACTCTTCGGGGGCGATCTGGAAAACCTCAACTGGACCGGGGGCTGGGTCGGGCTGACCGAAATACAACTGGGCCGCGCGGCAATCATGGCAAAAGCACTCGGCATGCGTGGCGAGGCGCGCACCGTCACGCGTGATGCGGCCCGTCAGCTTGCCGCACTGGCAGGAAAAGGCGAGATCGGTTGCGTCGCTCTCGCCCATATCAATCACGCGACCTTGTTTCGGTTCGCGGCGCGGCGCTGTGGTTTGCGGCTGTTTTCATTCATAAAATCAATCACAAGCGGGCGAATGTTGTCGCGCCAGCTGCGCCCCGCAAAGATGCCATAATGGCCTGCGCCGGGCTCGACATGGCTGGCCTTTTTGCTGTCCGGCAGGCCGGTGCACAGGTCCAGCGCCGCGATGCACTGACCGGGGGCCGAGATGTCATCATTTGCGCCTTCGACGGTTTTCACGGCAACATCGGTGATCTTGCTCATATCGACCTTGTGACCGGCCACAACAAATTCGTTGCGCGCAATCTCGCGGTTTTTGAAGACACGCTCGACCGTGGACAGATAGAATTCCGCAGTCATGTCCATGACGGCCAGATATTCATCGTAGAAGCGGTTATGCGCGTCGTGGTCCGAGGCCTCATCCCGGATCACCCGCTGGATCTGGTCCGAAAAGGCTTTGGAGTGTCGCTCGGCATTCATCGACATGAACGACGCCAGTTGCAGCAGGCCCGGATAGACCATGCGACCGACGCCTTTGTACTTGAACCCGACCCGCTGGATCATGGTTTCTTCCAGCTGACCCATTGTCACCCTGCGGCCGAAATCCGTGACATCGGTGGGCGTTGCATCCGGATCGACCGGACCGCCAATCAGGGTCAGAGTGCTCGGCTGCGCCTTCGGTTCCAGCTCGGCCAGATAGGCTGTTGCGGCCAGTGTCAGCGGCGCGGGCTGGCAAACAGCGACGACATGGGTGTCGGGCCCCAGCTCTTTCATAAAATCGACAAGGTAGAGGGTGTAATCCTCGACATCGAACTTGCCTGCAGACACGGGAATGTCACGCGCGTTATGCCAATCGGTGATGTAGACCTCACAATTGACCAACAGACTTTTGACCGTGGAACGCAGCAATGTTGCATAGTGACCTGACATCGGCGCAACCAGAAGGACCTTCCGCTGTTGCTTTTCCCGCCCGTTTACCTTGAAATGGATGAGATCGCCAAAAGGGCGTTCCAGAACAGTGGTAATGTCGACAAGATGATCTTTGCCGTCCTCGCAGGTGAAAGTACGGATCCCCCAGTCAGGTTTCACGACCATGCGCTGGAAGGTCCGCTCGGTCACTTCGCCCCAGGCGGCCATCCAGCTGAAGCCCGGGTTCGGAACCATCGCAAACAGGGGGTAAGAGGCCATCGCGCTGGCGGTAGAACCAAGCCATTGGTTCGTGTTGCGCATGGTCTCCATCAGGTCGTAGGTCATCATATAGCGCATGGAAGCTGCCTCCGGCGTGTAAGGCTAAGAGTTGTGGACCATTCGCCGCTTTGCCCCCCGACACCCACGACGTTATTCTGCATAGCAGCGAGGTTAGGGGGATATTGTTAAAATGACAACAAGTGAAGACCAAATGCCTGACGTGACTGAAGAACATATTGAACGCCTTAAAGAAAATATGGACAAGGTCGAGACGCTGTCCAAGCGCCTGATCGAGATTATGGCGACAAAGAAGACCCATACCCCCGCTTTGGATGGTCCGAATCAAGTGCTTTTCGCAAGAGCAGCAACAGCCTACTGGGCCGAGGCGTGGCAAAATCCCGCCAAGCTGCTGGAACAGCAAATCGAATATTGGGGAAAATCGGTTCTGAACTTCGCCGAGGCGCAGCAGGCGCTGGCCACGGGGGAGGTCGAGGACGAGCAAAACGCACCCGGAGACAAGCGTTTCTCGAACCCGATGTGGGAAACCAATCCTTATTTCCGCCTGATCCGCCAGCAATATCAGACAAACGCGCAGGCTATTGCGCAGGCTGTCGCCTCGGTCGACGATCTGGGCGACAAGGACAAGCGGCGGTTGCAGTATTTCTCGCAACAGATTGTCGACATGATGGCCCCGACCAATTTTCTGGCGACAAATCCTGACGCTTTGCAGAAGGCCGTCGAAACAGAAGGGCAGTCGCTGGTTCAGGGGCTCGAAAACCTTGTTTCGGATCTGGAGGCCAATGATGGAGAGTTGGTCGTAAAGCTGGCCGACGAGAACGCGTTTGAGGTTGGCGGAAATCTGGCCACCACACCGGGCGAAGTGGTCTATCGCAACCGCATGATGGAGCTGATCCAGTACAAGCCTGCGACTGAGACGGTTTACGAAACGCCCGTGGTGCTGTTCCCGCCCTGGATCAACAAGTTCTATATCCTGGACCTGAAGGCGCAGAACAGCCTGATCAAGTGGATCACGGAACAGGGCTATACACTGTTTGTCGTCAGCTGGGTCAACCCGGATGAAAGCTATGCCGAAACCGGCATGGAAGATTACATTCAGGATGGCTTTCTGACGGCGATCGAAGAGGCCAAGAAGATCTGCAAGGTCAAGCAGGTCAACGCAATCGGCTATTGCATCGCCGGCACAACGCTGAGCCTGACGCTGTCCCTATTGAAGCAGCGCGGTGACAAATCGGTAAAGTCCGCCACTTTGTTCACGGCCCTGACCGATTTCTCGGATCAGGGGGAATTCACCCCGTTCCTGCAAAACGACTTCATCGACGGGATCGAGGAAGAAGTGAACAAAGAGGGCGTGCTGCGGTCCTGGATCATGGCGCGCACGATGTCCTTCCTGCGATCCCGGGATCTGGTTTATGGACCTGCCATTCGCAGCTACATGATGGGCGAGATGCCCCCGGCCTTCGATTTGCTGTATTGGAACGGGGACGGTGCGAACCTTCCGGCAAAGATGGCCGTCGATTACTTGCGCGGCCTGTGCCAGCGGAACGAGTTTGCGGGCGACGGGATCGAATTGCTGGGCCATAAGCTGAAGGTCAGCGACGTCGACGTTCCGCTGATGGCGATCACATGCGAGACCGATCACATTGCCGCCTGGAAAGATTGCTATCGCGGCGTGCAGAAAATGGGCTCACGCTCGAAGACATTTGTGGTTTCGGAATCCGGTCACATTGCGGGCATCGTCAATCCGCCCAGCAAGAAGAAATACGGCCACTACACCAACCCCGAGATGAAGGTGGATTCCGACACCTGGTTGAAAGAGGCGGATTTCCACGAAGGGTCCTGGTGGCCGATGTGGGAGGCATGGCTGAAAAAGCGGTCCGGCAAGCAGGTACCGGCGCGTGACACGGGCGATTCGGATCATCCTGCCCTTGCACCGGCCCCCGGAACCTACGTTGTGGCCAATCCAAACGCCTGATTTCATTTTGAAACTAAAATTTTCTGCATTGCAGCAAAAAATACTTGCAATGCTGCAATGCAGAAACCATATTGTCCTCAAGCTGATGAAAGCCGGGGTGGGCCCGGTTCGGCAAAAAGGATTAGGACAATGGCAAAGACCCAAGACTTTACCGCGATCATGAAAGACGTCATGGGCGCATTTCCGGTAGACACCACCGCAATGGAAGGTGCCTTCAAATCGACCGCAGCCCTGAACGAAAAGCTGTCGGGCGTTGCACTGGACGCGGCTGAGAAATCGGCCGAGATCTCGAACAAATGGACCAAGGACACCCTGGCCAAGCTGAGCGAGATGTCCAAAGCAAAGGCAGAGCCTGCTGACTACGCCAAAGCGGCAACCGACTTCGCAAGCGCGTCGGCTGAAGTTGCAGCTGAAAACCTGGCCGCTTTCGCAGAAATCGCGAAAAAAGTTCAGACCGAAACCGTCGAGCTGCTGATGGCCGCTGGCAAAGACGCTGCTGAAGAAGCAACCGCAGCTGTCAAGAAAGCCACCAACGACGTGACGACTGCTGCAAAGAAAGCAGCAGCCGCCAAGTAAGAACGGCCGCGACAGGCACCTTATCCTCCCTACAGGTGCAATCGCGTTGGGCAGGTCCATTGACCTGCCCTTTCTTTTTGTGCTGCAGTCGCATAACCTGCGCTGCAACGCATCATCCTTGGGGAGGGTACAAGGTGTCGGACCAAGAAAAACCGCTATTGATCAAGCGCTACGCCAGCCGTCGGCTGTATAACACTGAGACCAGCGATTACGTGACGCTCGAAGACATTGCGGGGTTCATTCGGGACGGGCGCGAAGTTCAGATCATCGACCTGAAAACCGGCGACGACCTGACCCGTCAATATCTACTACAAATCATCGCAGAACATGAAAGCCGGGGCGAGAATGTGCTGCCGGTCAATGTGCTGAACGATCTCGTGCGCAGCTATATGGTGCCGGGCGGGGGTATGATGCCTCAGTTCCTGCAAAGCTCGTTCGAGATGCTGCGCGAAAGCCAAAGCAAGATGATGGAAAACATGAACGCCATGAATCCGATGTCGCAGATGCCCGGGTTCGACGCGCTGCAGGCGCAGCAGCAGGCGTTTCTGAAAGCCATGACCGGTGGTCTGTCCGGCGGCTGGTCCGGACCGGACAAGGAAGAAGAAAAGCCTGAGGCCAAGGAAGATCTGGACGATATCAAAAAGCAACTGGCCGAGCTGCAGAACAAGCTGTCCAAGTTGAACTGATACCACTATCAGAAAAAGCAAGGCCCGCATCGCGCGGGCCTTTTTCGTGTCAGGTGCCGTACACCGGAACCGGGCCCGTCACCTCACCGACCGAGGCCAGCAGGATGTCGGCGATCACATCCAACTCCTCGCGCGTCAGGCGGACGGGAAGGCGCACATCGCAGGCTTTCATCAGCATGTCGCGGGTCTGGGGCAGATCGAATGTTTCGGGCAGGAACTGCCAGTTCCAGAAGGCGCGGGCGTTGTTCTCGCTCAGACCAAAAACCTGAACCTTGACGCCGCGCGCGTCCGAGGCGGCGGCAAAGGCGCGGATCTCGTCCTCATCCAACCCGACCAGATTGAACTGGATCGAATCCGGCGCGCGACGTTCGGGCGCCAACGGGGCAGGGACGTTGATATACGGAGAACCGTTCAGGCGCTCGGCAACATAGTCATGGTTTGCCAGCCCATCTTTCACCCGACGCGCCAGTTCCGGCAGTTGCGGACGGATCACGGCGGCGCTGAGGTTGCTCATCCGCAAGTTATACAGCGGCAACTGGTTCTGCCAGCGGGCAAAGGCCTGCTCCAACTCGGGCGAGTTATCGCCGCGCGGGGTTTTGTGTTTCTTCCAGTTGCTCTCATACGCGCCGGACATGATCACGCAACGGGCCACCAGATCAGCATCGTCGGTGATCAGAATGCCGCCTTCACCTGCATTGATCATCTTATAGGACTGGAACGAGAAGCAGCCGATCTTGCCGATGGTCCCGATGTTGCGACCGTGCCATGTGGTACCCAGCGAATGGGCAGCGTCTTCGATCACCGGGATGTCGCGCGCGTCACACAGCTCCATGATCGCGTCCATATCCGAAGTATGGCCGCGCATATGGCTGATGATGACGGCCTGCACATTGTCCAGCTTGGCTGCGAAATCAGCCATGTCGATGCGATAGTTCTCGGCCACTTCGCACAGAACCGGAATGCAATCCGCATGCACGACCGAGGAGGGCACCGCCGCAAAGGTGAAGCCCGGAATCAGCACCCGCGCATCGCGGGGCAGGCTCAGCGCCTTCAGCGACAGAAACAAAGCCGCCGAGCAGGACGAAACTGCTAAAGCGTATTTAGAGCCCAGAAGTTCAGCAAATTCCGCCTCCAGCAGTGCGACCGGTGCATCCTGTGGTGCGGTATAGCGAAACAGGTCGCCTGATTGCATTAGGGCATCGATGGCATCTCGTGCAGCGGCGGGGATGGGTTCGGCGTCGTGGACGTTGGGGGGCAGCGTCATATTTGGATTTCCCGAATTCTAACTTTCGTTTATTTAAATCAAGCGCGCAGCCCGTGCCAAGCCCCCAATCGCCGGATCGGCAAAATTTCACCAAACTGTCGCAATGGAAAATGGGGTCAGATGCCTAGCCTGTCCCGCATCGCATACCAGGTCATTGCCAGCACCAGCAGCGGGCTTCGCAGGGCGGGGCCACCGGGGAAGGGCAAGGCGGGCACGCGGGCCAATGTATCGAACCCTTCGGCCTGTCCCTGAATGGCCAGCGCCATCAGTTGACCCGCATGAGTCGCAGTCCCGACCCCGTGGCCGGAATAGCCGGAGGCTGACAGAATATTGGGTGCAACCCGCGCAAGATACGGCATCCGGCGCATCGTTATCGCAAGCGTTCCGCCCCAGGCAAAATCGATTTTGACGTCCCGGAGATGCGGGAAAATCTCGGTCATCGGTTTGCGCACCGTCGAGGCGATGTCGGACGGAAACCGATACCCATAGCTTTCACCGCCGCCAAACAACAACCGCCCATCCGCGCTGAGGCGGAAGTAATTCACCACAAACTTCGTATCCGCAACGGCAACGTCCTGAGTGAGCACGCGCGCGGCGTTATCCCCCAACGGCTCGGTCGCGGCGATGAAGTTGTTGATCGGCATAACCCGCGCGGCCACCTTCTGGTTCAGCGCACCAAGATAGCCGTTGCAGGCCAGAATGACATGCCGGGCGCGAACCGCGCCATGCTGGGTGCGGACCAAGGCGGGGTCGCCTTCGTCGATCGCCAGAACCTCGGTGCCTTCAAAAACGCGCGCGCCTGCCATATGCGCCGCCTTTGCCAGACCAAGCGCATAGTTCAACGGATGCAGATGCGCCGCGCCCCTGTCCAGATAGCCGCCTTTGTAAGCAGGTGAGGGGCACAGCGCATGCCCCGCCTCTTCGTCCAGCAACTCGATCTGGTCATAGCCATACCGGTCCGACAAATGGGCAGCGTGGTCATGCAGGTCGTTCTGTTCCGCAACTGACAACCCAAGCCCCGCAACGCCGGGTTTCAGATCGCAATCAATCTTGTGCTTCGCGATCAGGGACTTGACCAGATCCTTAGCGTCTTCGGCCAGATCCCACAGCTTGGCGGCATCGTCCAGCCCGACCAGCCGTTCCAGATCTTCCTGATCCATCCTCTGCGCGCTGCCCAACTGCCCGCCATTGCGGCCTGAGGCTCCGAACCCGACACGGTGCGCCTCAAGCAGCACCACATCCATCCCGGCTTCGGCCAGATGCAGCGCGGCCGACAACCCTGTATAGCCGCCGCCAACGATACATACATCGGCGCGGGCCTCGCCCTCAAACGCCGGGAACGGCTCCAGCGGATTTGCGGTCGCGGCGTACCAGCTTGCCGGATACTCGGCCTTGCGGTCATTGGAGTAGAGCAGATTCATCTTCTTCTCGTTCCAAATACGGATATCCCGAACGCCTCAACAGGCTCAGACGTTCAGCAAAAGATGCTCACGCTCCCAGGGGGAGATCACCTGCAGGAACTCCTCATACTCGGCCCGTTTTACGATACCGTAGACGCGGGCGAATTCGGGGCCCAGAATGTCATGCAACTCGGTGGCCTCGTCGAACAGATCCAGCGCGTTGCCCATGACCTGAGGGATGTCGCCGTCGCCTTCATACGCGTCGCCATAGAACTGACGGCGGGGGCGTTCCTGTTGGATTAGCCCCAGATACCCGCAGGCCAGCGACAAAGCGATGCCCAGATACGGGTTGCAATCCATCCCGGCGATGCGGTTCTCGATGCGCCGCGCCTCGGGGCCCGACAGGGGCACGCGAATGCCGGTGGTGCGGTTGTCCCGCGCCCACTCCAGATTGATCGGCGCAGCGTGGTCTTTGACGTAGCGGCGATAGGAATTCACGTAAGGCGCCATCACCGCCAGACCAGCGGGCAAATGGCTCTGCAGCCCTGCGATGAAGTGATAAAACGCATCCGTCTCACCGCCTTGCGGGCCGGAAAAGATGTTCTGACCCGTTTCAATATCTGTGATCGAGTGATGGATGTGCATGGCCGAGCCGGGCTCATCCTCAATCGGTTTTGCCATGAAGGTGGCGAAACAGTTGTGGCGCAGGGCGGCCTCGCGGATCAGGCGTTTGAAATAGAACACCTCATCGGCCAGCTTGACCGGATTGCCGTGGCGCAGGTTGATCTCCAACTGTCCCGCGCCGCCTTCCTGAGTGATGCCGTCGATCTCGAACCCCTGATGCTCCGCGAAATCATAGATGTCGTCGATCACCGGGCCGAATTCATCCACCGCAGTCATGGAATAGGCCTGCCGGGCGGCAGCCGGACGTCCAGACCGGCCCATCATCGGCTCGATTGATTGGGCGGGGTCGACATTGCGGGCGACCAGAAAGAATTCCATCTCGGGCGCGACGACAGGTTTCCAGCCTTTGTCGTGATACATCTGCACAACGCGTTTTAGCACGTTGCGGGGGCTGTAAGGGATGGGCTCTCCGTCCCTGTCATAGGCGTCGTGGATCACTTGCAAGGTCCAGTCACCGGTCCAGGGTGCGGCGGATGCGGTCGTGAAATCCGGTTTCAGGATCATGTCCCGTTCGATGAACCCGTCTTCGCCCGCGGCCTCACCCCAGCCGCCCGTGATGGTCTGGTAGAAGATGCTATCGGGCAGGTGGAAATAGGATTGCCGGGCAAATTTTGAGGCCGGAACGGCCTTGCCTCGCGCGATACCGGGCAGGTCCGAGATGATGCATTCCACTTCGTCCAGCCGGTGCCCGTCGATATAGTTTTGCGCGGCCTGCGGTAAGTCGTCTGTCCAATCGGCCATCAGGCCCTCGCTTTCTTCAGGAAATCCGCCATGACTTGCGCGATTCGGGCGTTGTGATCCGGCGCGGTTTGCCGGTTTGCAGCGGCTTGCATCAGATCATCGGGCACCACGCCCTTGCCGCGTGTGCGCATCAGGCCCGAAACGAAGTCGTTAGTGAACTCGGGGTGGGCCTGAACCGTCCAGATCTGATCGCCATAACGCAGCATCGCGTTCTGGCAAAAGTCATTGTGCCCGGCGACCTCGGCCCCGTCCGGAACCGCGACAACCTGATCCTGATGCCAGGCGTTCAGCCACACTTTTTCGCCGTCATAGTCATATTCTGTGCGCCCCACGGCCCAGCCGCCATCGAATTTCCGGACGGTTCCACCCAAGGCCTGCGCGATGATCTGGTGGCCGAAACACACGCCGACCAGCGGCTTACCACTTTGATGGATCTCACGGATCAGCGCCTCAAGCCGGGGGATCCACGGCAGATCCTCATACGCGCCATGGCGCGAGCCGGTGATCAGCCAGCCTTCGGCGTCGTCTGCACCGGTCGGGAAGATTCCATCAACGACGGGGTAGCTTTCAAAATCCAGCCCGTGCCCGTCCAGCAGGTCGGGAAAGAGTGAATCGTAATCCCCGAATGTATCCCGAAGCGCATCAGGGGTGTGGCCGGTCTGTAGAATGCCGATTTTCATAGGTCACCAAATTTGATCAAATTCAGAAATACCCGAGTCCCACTCGGCGGGCAAGGGGTCAGACTGCTTCGAGGTAACTCAGCCAGTGCTGATCTTCGGGACGGTCCGCAAAGCGCGCGATTTCCTGCCGCTTGGTCATTGCCATGTTGCGGATCAGTTCGGCCGGGAACAGGCGCGTCATCAGCGGGTCCGTTTCGAACGCGTCGATGGCTGCCGCCCAACTGTCTGCCAGTTGCGGCAAGCCGTCAATCTCGTATGCGTTTCCGGTGATCGGGGCGGGGGGCGTCAGGCCGTCTTCAATCCCCAGCAGCGCCGCGCCAAGGACAGCGGTCAGCATCAGGTAAGGGTTGATGTCGCCCCCGGCCACACGGTGTTCGATCCGCCGTGCCGCCGGGGCACCGCCCGGAATGCGAATGGCTGCGGTTCTGTTTTCATAGGCCCAGCTTGCCCCCGTCGGGGCATGCGCGCTGGGCACAAGCCGGGTGTAGGAGTTCCCGTGCGGCGCAAAAATCAGGGTGCTGGCGGGCATGGCGGCAAGGCATCCGGCGACTGCAGCGCGCAGCAGATCGGTGCCTTGGGGTCCGCCATCGTCAAAGATGTTCTGGCCGTTCTGATCGAGGACTGAGAAATGCACATGCATCCCATTTCCGGCGTCATCAGCGTAAGGCTTTGACATGAAGGTCGCGGCAAACCCGTGTTTGCGCGCCAATCCGCGTGTCAAACCCTTGAAAAGCCATGTATCATCGGCGCAACGCATGGCGTCCTGATGGTTCAGGTTGATTTCGAACTGGCCGATCCCGCTTTCGGAAATGGCGGTCTGCGCAGGAATGCCCATTGCCGCGCAACCGTCGTAGAGGTCATTGAAGAACGCCTCGAACGCGTCCATTTCGGCGACGGACAGCACCGCCTCATCTGCCAGACGGTGACCTGTCACCGGGTTGATCGGCGGCTGAGGCTGAGGGCCTGAGGCGTCCAGCAACGTGAATTCCAACTCGGTCGCGGCGACCACGGACCAGCCGCGCTGCGCATAGCGCGACAGGATAGCCCCCAGCGCATGGCGCGGGTCGCCCGCAAAGGGTGCGCCGTCATCGTCATAAAGGCTCATGGGCACCAGGGCCGTTTCGGCGTTCAACCACGGGACCGGAACCGCGCCGCGTTCAGTTGGCAGCAACACGCCATCGGCGTCGCCGGTTTCAAACACCAGCGGGCTGCCTTCGATATCCGCGCCCCACAGGTCGACATTCAGTGCGGAAAACGGCATCCGAACCGCGCCTTTGGGCAGCTTGTCCGCATAGGCAGGTGGCACGCGCTTACCCCGCATCTGCCCGTTGAGATCACAGGCCGCGACGCGGAAATTGTGAAGGGCATTCAGGTCCATTGGGGCCTCCGTTCCTCGGGTTATCCGAGATGTATCGAAGGCATGTGCCCTTGTCACGAAATTTGATCAAATTTTTTCCGGCTAGAAAATTACAAGACCGCGCCGAGTCAGAACGACCCGGCGCGGCGTATTGCGGATCAGGCGAAGCTGACCCCGTTTTCAGCCATCGGAAGCTCGGCCACCAGATTGCCCGACATTGCGCGAATAGCGTTCGCCAGGGCAGGGGCCGAGGGCGGCGTTCCGGGTTCACCCACGCCAGTTGGTGCTTCGGCAGACGGCACGATATGGACGTCGATCGCGGCAATATCGCCAATCCTCAGCGGCTCGTAATCGGGGAAGTTGAACTGATCCACCGCTCCGCTGGTCAAGGTGATCTGGTCGCGCATGACGTGCCCGATCCCGTATCCGATGCCACCTTCCATCTGGGCGCGGACAACATCCGGGTTCACGGCAATACCGCAATCGACAGCACAGGTGACCTTTTCGATCTTGATACCGCTGTCCGGATCGCCCGAAACCTCGACCACTTCGGCCGCGTAAGACCCGAAGGACTTGTGGACTGCAATCCCTTGGGACCGACCCTCTGGCGCGTTGCCCCAACCCGCTTTTTCGGTCGCCAGCTTCAAGACGGCTGCCTTGCGCTGCTGGTCGGCGTTGCTGGTGTCGGACAGATGCGCCAGACGGAACTCGACCGGGTCGCGCCCTGCGGCTTCGGCCACCAGATCCATCATGGTTTCCATCGTGTAAGCTGTGTGGGTATGACCCACCGAGCGCCACCACAGAACCGTGGTTGCCTTCGGCGTGTCCGTCAGACCCACCGCCATGCCGGGGATCGAATAAGGACTGTCCGAAACACCCTCGACCGAGCTGTGGTCGATGCCGTCATGCACCAGAACCGCCTCGAACGGAGTGCCCTTGATCACGGATTGACCTGCGATCTGGTGCTGCCAGCCGACGATGTTGCCGTCGGCGTCCAGACCCACACGAACCTTGTGACCAAAGGCAGGGCGGTAGTACCCGCTGCGAATGTCATCCTCGCGCGTCCAGACCAGCTTGACCGGGCGCGAGCGGTCGGTGACGACAAAGGCCAGCGCAGCTTCGACCTGATAATCCGCGTCCGGTGTTGCGCGGCGACCGAAAGACCCGCCTGCCAGCATGGTTTTGATGTGGATCTTCTCGGGCGGCAGTTGGAAGATCTGCTGATAGGCCATATGCGGCCCGGTCGGCATCTGCGCGCCGTCATGCAGGACGATGTCACCCTTTGCCGTTTGCTCGATGGTGCAGTTCAGCGGCTCCATCGGTGCATGGGCCAGCAACGGGAAGTAGAAGGTCTTTTCGACAACCTTGTCCGCCCCGTCGATGGCGGCTGCCACAGCGGCGGCGTCAGCCTTGTTCACGTTATACTTGGGTGCTGCGTCCAGCGCCGCCATGATCTCGGCCTTGATCTGGTCCGAGTCGCGGGTTTCAGCGCCGGACAAATCCCACTCGACCTCAAGCGCATCGCGCGCCTGAATCGCGGCCCAGGTATTTTCCGCGTACACGGCAACACCCGCCTGATTGGGCAGCACGGCGGCGTTGATATAGCCTTTGACCTCTTTCGACGCGCTGTCGTCAAAGCCAAGGGCGATGCTGCCTTTCGATTCTGGGCGCTTGATCATGGCGACCATCTGATTGGGCAGGTGAACGTCCATGGCATACATCGCCTGACCGTTGCCCTTGATGGCCGAATCCTTGCGACGAACGGAGTCATTGCCGATCAACCGGAACTCGGACGGGTCTTTCAGGCGGGGTTCAGCGGGGGCCTCTAACTGAGACGCGGCGGCCACGAATTCAGCGATGGGCGCCGACTTGTCGCCTGCCTTCACGATGCCTTCCTCAATGGTGATGCCCGACGCATCCACGCCCCAGCTTTGTGCGGCAGCGTTGATCAGCATCTCACGCGCCGCAGCCCCGGCCTGGCGGTATTGCATCCACGAATTCGCCATCGCGGTGGACCCGCCAGTGCCCTGGAACGGGCCGAACAGAAGGTTGTTGTAGACATTCGGATCGGACGGGGCGAACTCGTATTCGATCTGGTCCATGGTCAGGCCGATTTCCTCGGCGATCAGCGTCGGCAGACCGGTTGCAGGGCCCTGACCTTTTTCAAAGTGCTTTACGATAGCCGTCACAGTGCCATCGGCATCGATTTTCACAAACGGGTTGAACGTCGCGGTCTCGGACGAGGCCGCCGCCAGCGCACCATCGGGTCGGGCACCAACCAGAAGCACGGCACCAGCGGCAGCAGCGCCTTTCAGAAATCCACGGCGAGAGGTGTTGATGGTCATGATCAGGCCTCCAGAATTTCGGATGCGCGCTGGATACCGGCGCGGATGCGTTGATAGGTGGCGCAGCGGCAGGCGTTGCCAGCCATGTAGTCGTCGATTTCTTCAACTGACGGCTTGGGGTTTTCAGACAGCAGCCCAACCGCAGACATCACCTGACCGGATTGGCAATACCCGCATTGAACGACATCAAGTTCAACCCAGGCCTGTTGAACAGCAGCGCCGATTTTGTCATCGCCAATGGCTTCGATTGTGGTGATCTCGGCACCTTCGACATCTTCGACATAGGTTTGGCAGGACCGAACGGGTTCACCATCCAGATGCACGGTGCACGCGCCGCACGAGGCGACACCGCAACCAAATTTGGTTCCTGTCAGCTTCAGCTCATCACGGATCACCCACAAAAGGGGCGTGCCGGGTTCGGCGTCGACCGTGTGGGTCTGGCCGTTCAGTTTCAAAGTAAGGGTCATAGGGGGACTCTCCTGTTGGCTAATTACCTGAGTCGGTAAACTAGCGCGTTTACAAGTGGCATAATTTTCGCGACCTGTAAACTGGTGAGTTTACGTAGGGTTTGACCCGCGCCGGTCAATGGGTCTATAGCTCGGGTATGAACGAATGCAGCGCCCCGAATGCGTCCAAATACGCACAGATCATCGATGCTGCCGTGGCCGAGTTTCTGGAAAAAGGGTTCGCCGCGGCCAGTATGGATCGCATTTCGGCCAAGGCCGAAGTGTCCAAGCGCACGCTGTATAAGTATTTCGAAAGCAAGGAGAACCTCTTCCGCTCCATCGTGGTGGAACTGTCAAACAGGTTCGCGGAAGTGGTCGAGATGAAGTACGAAAAGGGCCGCGATATACGCGCGCAACTGACCGAGCTTGCCTGGGCCGAAGGCCGCATTCTGATGCTGCCGGATGTGATTGCGATGTCGCGCATGGTGATAAGCGAAACCCTGCGCAACCCATCCCTTGCGGTCGAGGCGCAGGGCAAGCTGGATAAAACAGCCGTGTTCTCGGACATGCTGCGCAATGCGGCGGAAGACGGTCAGTTAAAAATCGACAACCCCGATCAGGCCGGGAAAGAGTTTATCGGCTTGATCAAGGCCCGCGCCTTTTGGCCGATGCTGTTCAGCGGTTCGGTCCTGAGCCAATCTGAAATGGCCGAAACGATCGAGAACAGCGTCGATATGATGATCAGCCGCTACGGCATCGAGACCTGACACACACCGTGAACGACGGGCGCGTCCACCATTTGTGCCGGCGATAGGCCTTGAGAATTTAGTCTAAAAACAATGGATTGACGACCGTCGCATGCGTCCGGCACCTGATGGTTTGGAAAATTTCCACCACCGGGTAAGATGAAATTGCATCTGCTCAAAGGAAATTTCTAGTGCCTTGGGGTGATTTGGTCGAACTTCTGGGGGGCTCAGCCATCATTCTGGCTGTACTTGCCGTGTTCTGGAAGGGTGACGACTGCATATCGAAAGAGTTCAGGGATGATCTGGCCGCCTGGCTGATATTGCTTAAGCCACCCCCCGGAAACAGCCCTGTCGTTCAATCCGTTCTTGCGATGTTCGAAAAGTTCTTTGGGGAACGGCACTTGAGCTGGAAATGCCTTAGCAGATCGTTTGTTCTTTCAGCCATTTTCTTTTTCTCGGTGGTCTTACTGATGCGACTTTTCCTTCCGGACAGTCGACAACCATTGGGCGACGAAGAAATAACTGCCTCAAACATATTCATGCTCCTATTGGCGGGATTGCTTTTCAACGGGATCGGAGACTATCCGGCGCTTTACGTCACCAGAAAGGTCTTGCAGCAAAGTTTAAAAAAGTCGATGTCGCTAAGCTGGGCAATTTTCTTCGATCTGGTGTTCACAGCCCTCATCATTTTTGTCATCATATTAGTAATCATATGGCTGTTCACTCAGGCCTTCGGCGCCACGTCGTCTGGTCTGCTAACAACCGCTTTTGTCTTTCTATATGGGTTTTTGGGCGCATTTGGCTTCGATGCTGACGGCATTGACAGCCCTTTGGGCTTTGCTGTTCTTTTTACAGCTTTCATCACCAGCTTTTGGCTCTGGGCCGCTGCGCTTGGAACGCTGCTGATCCGCTTGCTGGCCCGCTCTGGCCCGATCCTTTCCGCGCTGCAATATGCGCTGCCAATCGAAGAGAAGCCTATCCGGTCAATGGGAATCGTCGGCTTTCTGGTCTTTTTTACCTACCTGGTGATCACAATAGCTCTGTGATCAGTTTGAATAGCGGCAAGTTGGGTGCGCCGAATTGAAACCCATCCAACGCTATGGCTGAAAGATCTGGTTCGCGCACCGTTGAAGACCTGAAAGGTCGATAGTAATTCCAGACAAAGAAGTGCTAGACCGGGCCAGCCGGGTTTCGGCGGCAGGGGGATGCAACTTGTACCCGGACCAAGACGGAGATTTGCTGTGACTGGCAGAGCAAAAACAGCAGCGCGTTTAAGCGTGGCACCGATGATGGACTGGACGGACCGCCATTGCCGGTATCTGCACCGGCTCCTTAGCCGTGAAACGCTGCTGTATACCGAGATGGTGACAGCCCCGGCACTGGTGCGGGGTGGGGCGCTGCATCTTCTCGAATACAACCCTCAGGAACACCCGGTTGCCCTGCAACTTGGCGGCTCGGACCCGCAAGAGCTCGCGCAGGCGGCGCGGCTTGGGGCGGATGCGGGCTATGATGAGATCAACCTGAACTGCGGCTGCCCCTCGGATCGTGTGCAATCGGGAACCTTCGGGGCCGTGTTGATGCGAGAGCCCGCGCGCGTTGCCGACTGTGTCGCGGCGATGCGCGAGACTGTGGATGTTGACGTTACGGTCAAATGCCGGATCGGGGTGGATGATCAGGAGCCGCAGGAGGTCCTGCCCGAGTTTCTGACCCAAATCCGGGCCGCAGGCTGTGATCGGGTCACGATCCACGCGCGCAAGGCGTGGTTGCAGGGTCTCAGCCCTAAGGAAAACCGGGACATCCCGCCTCTTGACTATGATCTGGTGCATCGGATGAAGGGTGAATTTCCGGACATGCATGTCTCGATCAATGGGGGCATCACCTCATTGAACGAAGCGCGTGTGCATCTGGATGCCGGTTTGGATGGGGTCATGATCGGTCGGGCTGCCTATCATCAGCCCACGGATATTCTGGCCGAAGCGGATATTCAGATTTACCAGAGCGGAACCCCGTCAGACCCGATTGCAGTCGTTCAACAAATGGTGCCTTATGTCGAGCGCCACCTTGCCAATGGTGGGCGTTTGCACCAGATCACGCGACATATGCTTGGCCTGTTTGCCGGGCGTCCGGGGGCCAGAGCTTGGCGGCGGGCCTTGTCCGAAGGTGCGGTGCATGAAGGCGCCGGGCCCGAGGTGATGCTGCAAGCGCTGGACCGCGTCGCGCCCTTGGCCGAGGCCTGAACAAGTAACACCGGCCCGCGCCGGTATTTTGGGGGAAAGATGCCCGAGACGATGTTGCTGGCCCAAATGCTGGGTCTTTTGCTTGTGATCGGTGCGTTTGCCGGGGTGCTGGCAGGGCTGTTGGGGGTCGGGGGTGGCATTGTTCTGGTACCCGCGTTCTTCTACGCCTTTCAGACGCTTGGCTATGGCGGTCCGCAATTGATGCAGCTGTGTCTTGCCACCTCTCTGGCAACCATCATCGTGACGTCCATCCGTTCTGTTCTGGCCCATAACAAGAAGGGCGCGGTGGATTGGGACATCCTGCGCGGCTGGGGGCCGGGGATTGCCGTCGGTGCGATTGTCGGTGTTCTGGTGGCGTCGGCCCTGCGGACCGAGGCGCTGCAGGCCCTGTTTGGCATTCTGGGTATGGTGATCGGTGCCTATCTGGGCCTTGGCAAATCCGAATGGCGCTTGGGCGATGCGATGCCACAGGGCGTGAAACGCGCGGCGCTATCACCCTCGGTCGGGTTTCTGTCCGTGCTGATGGGCATCGGCGGTGGCAGCTTTGGTGTCCCGTTGATGAGCCTTTACAACACACCCATTCACCGCGCCGTCGCAACCGCGGCGGGGTTTGGCGTGATTATTGCCGTCCCATCGGTTCTGGGCTTCCTGTTCCTTGGCATCGCGGCCGAGCACCGACCGCCGCTGACGATCGGGGCTGTGAACCTTGTGGCCTTTGGAATTGTCGTGGCCATGACCATGATCACCGCGCCATGGGGGGTGAAGCTGGCCCACGCGATGGACCCGAAACCCCTGAAACGGGTCTTTGCGGTGTTCCTGACGCTGGTTGCGTTGAATATGCTGCGCAAGGCGCTGGGATGGTAGATGACTTCTGGTCCAAGGGCTGGGTGAAGTTCCCCTATGATCCCTTGCTGGCGGCATGGGTCGCTCATGCACTTCCGGTGGCCCGACAGTCCATAGACGACCCGGCCTATGCCGAATGGCTGGATTGCGAAGGAACGTGGTTTGTGGGCGTGGATGCCTTGGCCAATGATGCGCAGGGCAGGGTCGGGCAATCGGGTCCTCTGACCGGGGTTGCGATGTCATTCATTCAGGATCACTACGGAATCCTGCCGCTTCATAGGGGGCAGGTCTCGGTCATCCATCCGGGCTATCCGCGTCCCCGGCGTGGGGAGAGTGAGGCCGCCGCGCGCTATCGCCGAAACCGGGATGCTGCGCATGTGGATGGGTTGCGCCCGATGGGTCCGGACCGCCGCCGCCGGGTTGATGAACCTCACGCATGGATTTTGGGCATCCCGCTGACCGAAGCCAGCGAAGACGCCGCCCCTATGGTGCTGTGGGAAGGCAGCCATAAGCTGCTGGGCGACATGTTCCGGGACGCTTTGGCCGGGCATCCAAGGGACGGTCTGCACAATGTCGATATCACCGACGCCTATCAGGCCGCGCGGCGAGAGGTGTTCGAAACCTGTCCCCGGATCGCTTTACCCGCCAAACCGGGCGAGGCGTATCTGCTGCATCGCCATTGCCTGCACGGGGTTGCACCATGGGGCGACAGCGCCACCGCTGGCCCTGATGGTCGAATGATCGCCTATTTCCGCCCCGAGTTCACGGAGGGAGTGGCCGAATGGATCGAATCTCCGTAGTCTCCGCCCATTGATTTTTGGTGGAGAATTAGGGTCATGATTACAGTTCACAGAAATTCTGACGGCGCATTGATCGAAGTTGAACTGTCCGGTCAGGTCACCAGCACCGACTACTCTGAAACCCTTGTTCCCGCGATCGAGGCCGCATTGGCCGAACATGATACGGTCGGCCTGCTGGCCATCGTGCAGCCCGAATTCAAAGGGTATGACCTGGGGGCCGCGTGGTCGGACACCAAGCTGGGCCTGAGCCATTGGCGCGGCTTTGACCGGATTGGTGTGGTTGCCGATCAGGGGTGGGTTCAAACCAGTGTCCGGCTGGCCGCCCCGATCCTGCCATGTCCGCTGCATGTATTCGAATTGGCCGAACTAGAGGCGGCACGGCGCTGGATGCGGGAATCGCTGGGATCGATCCATGTCACCGATCTGGGTGGATCCTGCGTGCAATTGAGCCTTCTGGGAAAGCTGGACCCCGAGGAATATGCCAAGGCCGGGCGCGATCTGGACCTGCTTTTGCAGGATCGCGAGGGGTTCCGGCTGCTTATTGACCTGCGTGAATTTGACGGGTGGCAGGGGCTGTCGGCATTGGCTGCGCATTTTCGTCTGGCCAGCGGCCATATCCGGATGCTGGATCGCGCGGCGATTGTCGGAAACAAGGCATGGCAGAAGATGGCGCAACGCGTCGCCAGTCACGTCCTTGGCACGCGCACGCAATTCTTCCCCTCGGAAGAGATCGAAAACGCCAAATCCTGGCTGTCTGCGGGCTGATTTCTGACCACATTTGATTCGAAAGCGGGCCCAACACCCGCAAAATGGCCTTTTGGGCCCCAGATATCGTCATTTTGTGACGTAAGGGAATTTGTTGGAATTTGTGGGGTTTAGTGGTTTCAACCTCAAAAACGAGGAAAATCTGAGTGTTTTCCCCGTAAAAATGAAGTTTGCATTGATTAGCTCAGCCTCGTTGCCGCGGGTTGCCACTCACATTCAGCTACGTTCTTGAGCCGACCCTCGGAGCTCGGACGCGACCCGCGGCGACATCGATTATTTAATTCACTACAGGATGCTCGAAATGACGTTCAGGACTGTCTTAAATAAATTCTTTTCCGGAAACGGAGTTGTGCTGCCTTTGCCGGGTGATTTGGCCCGTGACGATCAACAAGGCCCGATCTCCGACCAGCCTCGGACAAGCCAGTCCGAGATCATCAATCTGTTTGCAGAAGAATTGCGCGGTCGGGAACCGATTCACAGCGCGACCGATGACAAGGACGAGGACCGGCGCGTCAAAACGAACTAGGGGTTCAGGAACCGTTCAACCGGGCCGCCCGACCGCCGCGACGTTTTGCCAGGCGCGGCTTGCGGGCGGGCAGGTCTTCCATGATCTCGGCGCGTTCGCTGCTGTCCATCTTGGACCACCGGGTGATCTCGTCGATGGTGCGGTGGCAGCCGGTGCAGATCCGCTCGGTCGGGTGTACGACACAGATCTGGACACACGGGCTTTCAACCTCGTTCCGTTTCCAAACCATATTTGTCATCAGCGGTCTCCGACCAGTTAGAGAAAGCGCAGCCTGTCCAGCGCTCCCTGCAGGATATAACCGGCTGCGACGTGGTCGATAACCTGTCCGCGACGTTTTCGTGTCGTATCCGCCTCGAGCAGTGCCTTTTCTGCCGCAACCGTGCTGAGCCGTTCGTCCCAGAACCCGATGGACATGTCGGTCAGGCGCGACAGATTGCGGGCAAAGGCGCGGGTGGATTGGCACCTTGGCCCCTCAGTCCCGTCCATGTTTTTCGGCAGGCCCAGAATGACGCCGCCAATCTCGCGATCTGCGATGATCTCAAGCAAACGGGCGGAATCCAGTGTGAACTTTTTGCGCCGCACGGTTTCCAGCGGGCTGGCTACGCCGCGCATCCGGTCCGAGACCGCGACGCCGATGGTCTTTTCCCCAAGGTCCAGCCCCATCAGCGCGGTCATCGGGGGCAGGGCGGCCGCGAAATCTTCGAACGCGTCGTGGATCATTGCGCGATACCGGCTTGCAGGGCGGCCGCGTCCAGCATCTGCAACGCATCCGCGTTATCGGCAAACACCACTTTCGCTTCCTTGTGGATATCTATGGCCCGCTGGCCTTGGCCCAGAACCCCAAGTGCTGCAATCAGACGGGCCCATTCCTCGGGCGAGCCGCCTTCGGTCGCCAACCGGTCTGAAAGCTGGTCGACCATGCCCTGAATCATCTCCTGCCGTTCTTCCGGCGTCAGCTCGGCTGCGGCGGCCATATCCTCTTGGCTGGGTCCGGGGGCCGGTGCAATGTCCGGCGCGTTGAAAACACCTGCTCGGAAGGCAAGCTCATCCAGTTGAACCCTGATCGCCTCGGCCCAGGGCGCGCCCTGGGGGGCGTCGCGCAGGGTTTCGATCCACATTCGATAAGCGATGTCCGGGCGTCCGACCTGCGCCAACATCTGGCCCAGATAGTACCGGGCCGGCCCGTGCCGTGGATCGCGATCCAGCGCTTGCGACAGTGCCTGCTCGGCCTCGGGCGAGACATATCCGTTGGCCGCCAGAATCATCATCTCGGCGAAATCCGCATAGGCATCGGCGGTTGCGGTGTCTCCGGACAGCTCGATCACCCGCTGCTGCGCCTGGTATCCAGCCTTGAAGTTGCCAGCGTTGGTTTCGTGCTGAGCCAACAGCATATGCCCCTGCAGATCTTCGGGCCGTGCTTCAACTGTTTCGCGCAACTGGTTGAGAAGGTTGGCGTAACTTTCATCCAACTCGCGCGGTGGCGGTGGTGTCGCCAACTCCTCGGCAGCGGCTTGCGGTGGGCGGTTTGCACGCACCTCCTCGGCCAGTTCGATGCGGTCGGTCAGGGGCATATCTGGCAGACCAACCGCGCCGATCCGCTGATACATCCACAACCCGCCGCCCGCCAGAACCACGGTCAGACACGCAATTGTGATCGCGGATACAACGCCCGACGGTCCGGCACCTGCGACCTCTTTGGCCATCTGCGCATCTGCTGCCAGAATGCGACGCGAGATTTCGGTGCGGACCCGTTCGGCATCCGCTTCACCAATGACACCGCGCGCCAGATCGCGGTCAACGCTGGCCAGTTGTTCCCGATAGACCCGCAAATCATAGGCCGCCGCAGGCTCGGCGCCGCGACGGCCACGCAGCAGGCTGTAGCTCAGGAACGCCGCGATCAACAGCGCAATGATCAGTAGCAGAACCCAGAACGTCATGGTCCCTCCGAAATAGCTGCTTTGACTTAGACCTGTCAGACGCCCGACAAAAGGGACAAATGGCCGCGAAAGGGCGACATGTCGCAATAGTGCTATATTGTGGCGTTGCCCGGCAGGGGTAGAGTCGGCCAACACGGCATATCTTCGCACAATCACCGAACCGGATGGATTCGCTTATGAAACACTATTCAGCCTTTGCTGTGGCGCGCGAAGCGTTGCGCTATCACACAGGATGGGAACGCGCTTGGCGGTCCCCCCAGCCCAAGAAACGCTATGACGTGATCATCGTCGGTGCGGGGGGGCATGGTCTGGCGACGGCCTATTACCTTGGCAAGAACTACGGCATCCAGAACGTCGCCGTGATCGAAAAGGGCTGGCTGGGTGGTGGCAACACCGGTCGGAATACGACCATCATCCGGTCGAACTATCTGCAGGACCCATCGGCCGCGATCTACGAAAAGGCGCGCAGCCTCTATGAAGACCTGAGCCAGGACCTGAACTACAACGTCATGTTCAGCCCGCGCGGCGTGATGATGCTGGCCCAGACTCAGCACGAAATTCGCGGCTATCAGCGCACCGCCCACGCAAACGCGCTGCAAGGCGTCAAGACCGAGTGGATCGGCCCCGAGCGCGTCAAAGAACTGGTCCCGATCATCAATATCGACGGTCCGCGCTATCCGGTACTGGGGGCGCTGTGGCAGGAACGCGGCGGCACCGCGCGCCATGATGCGGTGGCCTGGGGCTATGCCCGCGCCTGTTCGGCGATGGGGATGGACATCATCCAGCAATGCGAAGTCAAAGGCGTTCGGTCCGAAAATGGTCGCGTTGTCGGCGTCGACACCACCAAAGGCTCGATCGACTGTGACAAGCTGGGGATCGTAGTGGCAGGCCATTCCGGTCAACTGGCCGAGATGGCGGGCTTCCGTCTGCCTTTGGAGGCGATTGCCCTGCAGGCGCTGGTGTCAGAGCCGATCAAACCCTGCATGGATGTGGTCGTGATGGCCAACACCGTGCACGGTTATATGTCGCAGTCCGACAAGGGCGAGATGGTGATTGGCGGTGGCACCGACGGGTTCAACAACTACACCCAGCGCGGCAGCTTCCACCACATCGAGGAAACGGTACGGGCACTGGTCGAGACCTTCCCGATGATCTCGCGCCTGAAGATGCTGCGCCAATGGGGCGGGATCGTGGATATGACCGGGGATCGCTCGCCCATCCTGTCGTCAACACCTCTGGGCAATTGCTTCATCAACTGCGGATGGGGCACCGGCGGCTTCAAGGCCATTCCGGGCTCGGGCTGGGGCATGGCACAGCTGATGGCCACGGGGCATTCGCCACTGACCGAGGCATTCTCGCTGGACCGCTTCAAAGAGGGCCGCTTCATCGACGAAAGCGTCGCCGCCGGGGTGGCGCACTAAGGGGCTGCCCGAAGGTGCCAAAGAACAGAATTCTGATCGGCCCGCGCGCCGACTGACCGCCAAAAGGATGACCACATGCTGATCCTGAATTGCCCCTATTGTGGCGTTGACGCCGAAGAAACCGAACTGGCCGCCGGTGGCGAGGCGCATCTGAAGCGCTATGGCCCGGGCTCGTCGGATGACGAGTTCCACGACTACCTGTTCATGCGTGAAAACCCCAAGGGCGTTCACCTCGAACGCTGGCGCCACGCCAATGGCTGCGGCAAGTGGTTCCACGCCGCGCGCTGCACCCAAACGCTCGAGGTGTTCGGCACCTACACCGCCCAGACCTCTGAGCCGCCGCAAGAGATCAAGGACGCCATCGCCGCCAAACGGCCCGGCTGGACGTGGAGAGAGTTCTCCTGATGCTTCATCTTTTCCAAAATACTCCCGCCGGAGGCCCTGACGCCTCCACCTGCGAAAGGTCCGCACAATGAGCACCCGTCTCGCAAAACAAGGCCGTCTGATTGATCGGTCGAAAAAGGTTACCTTCACCTTCAACGGCACCTCGATGCAGGGGTATGAGGGCGACACGCTTGCCTCTGCCCTGCTGGCCAATGATCAGATGATGATGGGCCGGTCGTTCAAATACCACCGCCCGCGCGGCGTGGTCGCCAGCGGCGCGGAAGAGCCGAACGCGCTGGTCGGACTGGGGCAGGGTAATCGGTTCGAGCCGAACCAGCGCGCCACCACGACCGAGCTGTTCAACGGGCTGACCGCAGCGTCGCAGAACCATTGGCCGAATCTGGAATTCGACGTGGGCGCGATCAACACCCACCTGTCGCGGTTCCTGCCCGCCGGTTTCTACTACAAGATGTTCATCCATCCGAAACCGTTCTGGAAGCATGTGTATGAACCGTTCATCCGTCGGTCCGCCGGTCTGGGCAAAGCCCCCGACAAGGACAGCCGCGATGCGGACACTTATGAGCACTTCTATGCCTTCACCGATGTCCTGGTGATCGGCGGCGGTGTTGCGGGTCTTCAGGCCGCCAAGGCGGCGGCGCAGTCCGGTGCAAAGGTCATGCTGATCGAGCAGACCGCGCATTGGGGCGGTCGCGCTCCGGTTGACGGCGGGTTGGTAGACGGTGAGCCTGTGGATAAGTTCGTGGAGCAATTGGTTTCCGAACTCAAAACAATGGACAACGTCACCATGCGGTCTCGCTGCATGGGTGCGGGGGTCTATGACCACGGTTACGTGCTGGGATACGAGCGTCTGACCGACCACAACCCGGGCGCGCAAGGCCCACGTCATCGTCTGTGGCGTATCCGCGCCAAACAGGTTGTGACGGCGACCGGAGCCATCGAGCGTCCGCTGTCCTTTGCGGGCAACGATGTGCCGGGCGTGATGCTGGCCTCGGCCATGCGCGACTACGTCGTGAACTGGGGCGTGACCCCGGGCGAGAAGGTGATCGTCGCCACCAACAACGATGACGCCTATCGCACGGCTATTACCCTGAAACAGGCCGGAGTGGATGTGATCCGCGTGGTCGACGCCCGCGCCACCGCCGGGCCGCTTGCGGAAGAGGCGCGCCAGCTTGGCATCCGCGTCGACCCTGGCAAGGCCATCGCCAAGGTCAAGGGCGGAAAGCGCGTCAAGAAAGTTGCCATCTGCAATCAAGAGGGCGTCGGCGGCGCGCGGGAAGAGGTCGAATGCGACGCGGTTGCCATGTCGGGTGGCTGGTCTCCGGTTGTGCATATGTGGTCGCATTGCGGCGGCAAGTTGGTGTGGAACGAAAAATACGCGATGTTCCAACCTGATTTAGAGCGCCCACCATTGGGAGCAGATGGCAATGGTTTTGTCGTCCCGGCAGGCGTAGCCGCTGGCTCGCAAACAGATACTGACTTCGAAGGCCTTTCGCTTTTTGAAACGCTTCGGACCGCCACTGAAGCGGGGCTGAAGGTGGTCAAAGCGCTTGGTCTGAAAAAACCAAAAGTGTCGGTTCCCGAAGTCAGTGAAGATGACGAAGCACCTATGGAACCCGTGTGGCTGATGCCTGCAAATGCGGAAATCCAGTTGCGCGCCAAGTCGTGGCTGGATTTTCAGAACGACGTCAAAGTCTCGGACGTTCAGCTGGCCGCGCGCGAAGGCTATGAAAGTGTTGAACATACCAAGCGCTACACCACGCTGGGCATGGCGACCGATCAGGGTAAGCTGAGCAACATCAACGGCTTGGCGATCCTTGCTGATGCGCTGGAATCAGAGATTCCGAAGGTCGGCACCACCACCTTCCGCCCGCCCTACACGCCGATCTCTCTGGCGTCGATTGGCGGTGAAGCGCGTGGAGAGGTGTTCCAGCCGATCCGTCAGACGCCGATGCACAACTGGCATGACAAGAACGGCGCTGATTGGGAGCCGGTCGGCCAGTGGCGCCGGACCTACGCCTATGTGCGTCCCGGCGAATCCGTGCATGACGCGGTGAATCGTGAGGTGAAGAACACCCGCGACAACCTTGGCCTGCTGGACGCCTCGACGCTTGGTAAGCTGATCGCCAAAGGCCCGGATGCGGGCAAATTCCTGGACATGATGTATACCAACATGATGTCCACGCTGAAGATCGGCAAATGTCGCTATGGCCTGATGTGTTCGGAAAACGGGTTCCTGATCGATGACGGCGTTGTCGCCCGCATCGATGAGGATACATGGCTGTGCCACACCACCACCGGCGGGGCCGAACGCATCCATGGCCATATGGAAGAGTGGTTGCAGACCGAATGGTGGGACTGGAAAGTCTATGTCGCCAACGTGACCGAGCAATACGCGCAGGTCGCCGTGGTCGGCCCCAACGCCCGCAAGGTGCTTGAGAAACTGGGCGGGATGGATGTGTCGAAAGAGGCGCTGCCTTTCATGGAATGGCGCGATGGCAAGATCGGTGACTTCGATTGCCGCGCCTACCGCATCTCGTTCTCGGGTGAGCTGTCCTATGAGATCGCGGTGCCCGCGTCACAGGGTCAGGCGTTCTGGGACGCACTGATGGAGGCAGGCAAAGAATTCGGCGTCATGCCTTACGGCACCGAATGTCTGCACATCCTGCGGGCCGAAAAGGGCTTTATCATGATCGGGGACGAGACCGACGGCACCGTGATCCCGCAGGATCTGGGGCTGCATTGGGCGCTGTCCAAGAAGAAAGAGGACTACCTCGGCAAACGCGCCCATTCGCGGACCCATATGGCCGATCCCGAGCGCTGGAAACTGGTCGGCTTGGAGACTGTGGATGGTTCCGTTCTGCCGGACGGCGCTTACGCAGTCGGCGAGGGCGTCAACGCCAACGGTCAACGCAATATGATCGGGCGCGTGACCTCGACCTATTACTCGGCCAATCTGGGCAAAGGCATCGCCATGGGCCTGATCAAGCACGGCCCTGACCGGATGGGCGAGATTGTCGAGTTCCCGGGCACGGATGACAAAATCTACAAAGCCAAGATCGTGGACCCGATCTTCTTCGACAAGGACGGGGAGAAGCAGAATGTCTGAACCCATCAGCGCACTGAACCACGCCAGCTATGACGGCATCGCCAGGGTCGAGGAAACCGGCCTGCAGGGCATGATCACCCTGCGCGGCGACCTGTCCGACAAGGTGCTGGCCAAGGCCGTCAAGGATGCCACCGGGCAGAAAATGCCCGGCCAGCGTGAGGCTCTGGTCGATGGCGACACCGGCGTCTGCTGGATGTCCACCGACGAGTTGCTGGTGCTGGTGCCAGATGCCGAGGTCGAGGCCAAACTGGCGGCGATGACCAATGCGCTTGGCGGCACGCATGCCCTGGCGGTCAACGTCTCGGACGCGCGGGCGGTGTTCCGCATTTCGGGCGCGTCCGCGCGCGAGGTTCTGGGCAAACTGTCCCCGGTCGATCTGTCACCCGAGGCCTTCCAGCCCGGCCAAATCCGCCGCTCGCGTCTGGCGCAGGTGGCCGGGGCGTTCTGGATGGACGACGCCGAAACGTTCCGTGTGGTTTGTTTCCGCTCGGCTGCCGACTATGCGTTCAACCTGCTGAAGGTTGCGGCGCAGCCGGGCAGTGAAGTGGGCGTTTATTGACCCGCCCACACACCTAAGGGATCATTCGATGGCCACCTCGTTTCAGACAGGTGGCCATTTTCCTTTTTAAGACTTTTTTCGTGATTGAAGTGTCAAGTTGCGCGACAGATGCGCGCGCGAGTTAGGATTGGTAAGTTCCCCTGTTGCGGGTGGAAAGGGGCTGCTTTATCGATATGAAAAAGACTTAAACTAAAGACATTTGGATGAACATTTTTAGACTAATCGCCATCGGTTTAATCGCCGTTTCAACTATACCTGATGCAGCGCGATCCGAAACCTATTCAGAGTCGTTCGAGTGTGTTTTTAAAAAAGGTCTGGCAAACCGGCCTACGCCCGCGCGCGTCATATTCTCGGTTGACAAGTATGGGCGCTCGGCCCTGTTGCACGAAGTTGAATTGCAGGGGATCGACACACCCAAAATCGCGGCTTCAATCAATAGAAACAGCTTTCGTTTGCTCTCCATCAGTTGGTCTGGTGAGGCGTATACGTTTTCGCGCACCGGTCGACGTACAAGGGCAGGTGATCCCCGGCGAATGGTTCTTGATTTGGGGCGTCTGGATTTTTCGATCTTCTTGAACCGTAAAACGATGCGGGCAATTGCTAGCTCAAAATCAAACGTACAAGCGTCCCATGATGGCAACGCCAATGGGACCTGCGTTGAAATTCAAACGCCAAAATAACGATATGTTGGAGCAAACTATGAAACTACAAGCAATTGCATTGGCAGTCGGACTTGCGATCGTCCCGACTGTTTCAGTTTCTCAGACCTTTAAAGAGACGTATGAATGCAACTTTAGCCGTGGCATTGCCAACAAGCCGACGCCAGAGTTCTTGATCTTTTCAGTGGATGAGTACGGGCGCTCGGCGTTCATCCATGAGGCGCGGACGCCGAATATCGATACGCAACCCGGGCCCGCCAGGGTAAAGCGCGATAGTATTCGAAACCTGTCAATCGCATGGGTCGGACAAGACTATGTCTACTCGGATTCAGGCAGAAGCTATGCGTCGAACGAGTCGCGAATTGATGCCATTGACCTGCTTAATCAGGAGTTTGCGGTCTTTGTGGACCGCCGAACGCTAAAAGCAACGGCGCGGTCATCCTCATACAGCGCATATCTGCCGAGAGACGGTTTCGCGCGAGGCAAATGTGCAAAAATCCCAACGCCGTCAAACTGATACTGATAAGGTGCTGAACATGAAAATAAGACTTCTTGCCATCGGTCTGTGTTTTTTCGCCTCGGCGGCACAAGCTGAGGTGGTAAACTATGACTGTGAACTTCACAGTATTGAAGCGCAGGGATGGATTCCCTCGCGCGTTTGGCTGAGTGTCGACGCCGAAAACAAGCGGGCCCGCGTTTATGATGGCGCGATCCGTGAAGACAACAGATTGAACGGCCAGAACGACGAGAAGCCCAAGGACGCGAAGTTCAAGGTGAATCGACGCGGTGAATATCAGTTGAGTTGGCGAATTTCCCTGGTGGCCAGTGCTGGCGGTCAATTGCGCGTGTCTTACACTGGGATGCTGAACCCGCAAACCAATGAGTTTGAGATGATCGCGCGGTTCCCGCAGGCCAATGTCAGCAATCGGCCCAGCGGTGTCGGGCGCTGCAAAGCGGTCAATACGCCCGCCCTCTACTGATCGGGCGGTTAATTTGGGAAGGGCATTCAGAATGTGCTTCCCAGCCCGCACGGATAGCGCGTTCTGACTGCGTCATGACGTGAGCAAATACGTCTGGAACCTAGCTAAGGCGTCTTCATCGGTCATCGGGTGACCGGACGGTGACGCCGGACCTTCACGCTGGCATGTATGGTAGAAGGACAAAAGTTCAGCCAGGTTGCCCATCTTCTCAGCCCTGTCTTCATCGCCAAGCAAAGGCGCGTGTGTTGACAACAGCAAAGCCGGGCGTTGCCGTTTGAGCCATGAGATCAGCGCGGGCAGGACAAAGAACTCAGCCCCTTCGATATCCATCTTGACCAACGAAACGCCGGACAGGTCATTGGCCGCCTCGAACTGTTCCCACGCAATCGTCAGGGCATCCGTTCCATGCGCGCCGTCATGCAGCAGGGAACTGGTCGAATCCCCCGGCTCTCCGCGGACCGAGGCCATACGGGCCACGCCGAACTGATCCGACAGGGCGACCCCGAAGGCTGAAACATTGTGGATGTCGTTCAGGTCCAGATTCCACGCCAAATGCCGGAACGCGGTCGGGTCGGGTTCGAAACACCACACATGTCGCGCTTTGCGGGCACCGTACAGCACGGTGGGGCCGATCCACGCCCCGATATCCAGATAGTCACGATCAGGCGACAGGTATTGGTCCAGAACCGCAAAGGTTTCGGGCTCCCAGTCGCCCGCAGAGGCTTTGCGCCAGAATTTCGAATGATAGGGGTCCAGGCGGAACGGCTCGCCGTTCAGGGTGCCCGCATAGTATCCGCGGGCGCGGTAGAACATCTTGCGCGCCTGTGTCAGCATCGCGGACCTCCGGGTTTTCTTGTCTCGGCTCTTGACCTGCGGCTGCTGCCAAAGCATTTAACCTTGGGAACCGCAACTTACATTTTAACAGGGGGCCGACATGGCTTTTGAACTTCCTGATCTTCCTTATGCACATGACGCGCTGGCAGCCAAGGGTATGTCCGCGGAAACACTGGAATATCACCACGACCTGCACCACAAGGCCTATGTCGACAATGGCAACAAGCTGATCGCCGGGACCGAGTGGGACGGCAAGTCGCTGGAAGAGATCATCGTTGGCACCTACGACGCAAACGCCGTGGCGCAGAACGGTATCTTCAACAACATCAGCCAGCTGTGGAACCACAACCAGTTCTGGGAGATGATGGGCCCCGGCGGCAATGCCATGCCCGGTGAGCTGGAGAAGGCTCTGACCGAAAGCTTCGGCTCGGTTGACCAGTTCAAGTCGCAATTCAGCGCCGCAGGTGCCGGCCAGTTCGGCTCGGGCTGGGCGTGGCTGGTCAAGAACGCGGACGGCTCGCTGGCCGTGACCAAGACTGAAAACGGCGTGAATCCGCTGTGCTTTGGTCAGACCGCGCTGCTGGGATGTGATGTGTGGGAGCACAGCTACTACATCGATTTCCGCAACAAGCGCCCGGCTTACCTGTCGAACTTCCTCGACAATCTGGTAAACTGGGAAAACGTTGCATCGCGGATGTAAACCTTGACCCGACGAGGGTTCATAAAGGGCCTGCTGGCGGTGACGCTGGCAGGCCTTTTTGCTGCGTTTTACGGGTTTTTCATCGAACCGGCGCTGCGCTTGCGTGTGCGTCGGTGGCGGGTGAAGCGCTCGGATTGGCCGCAGGATCGCCCAGTCAAGGTCGCGGTCCTGACCGACCTTCATATGGCAGAGCCGACGACGCCGCTGTCTCGGCTAGAGAAGATCGTGGCGCGCACAAATGCGCTGGGTGCCGATCTGATCGTGGTTTTGGGCGATCTGACGGCCGGGCATAGCTATGTGACCAAGGATGTTCCGGTGCGTGAGACGGCCACGGTTTTGGGGGCATTGTCGGCTCCGCTAGGTGTTTACGCGATATTGGGCAATCACGATTGGTGGCAGGACAAAGCCGCGCAAGACCGGGGGCGCGGGCCGGTCGAAACCGCTGTCGAGCTAGAGCGCAACGGTATTCCGGTGTTGGAAAACAAGGCGGTAGCCTTGCCAAACGGTGTCTGGTTGGCGGGCCTTGGGGATCAGATCGCCATTCGCCATAGCCGAGGTGTTTATACCGGGGTGGATGATCTGCCCGGAACGCTAGAGCAGATCCCGCCGGACGCCCCGGCAATTCTGTTGGCACATGAGCCCGACATTTTTCCCAAGGTGCCAAGCCGTGTTGCATTGACGTTGTGCGGTCACACTCATGGAGGGCAGGTGCGGCTGTTCGGGTGGTCTCCGGTCGTGCCATCGCGGTTTGGCAATCGCTATGCGTATGGCCATGTGCACGAAGATGGGCGCGATCTGGTTGTGTCGGGTGGCATTGGCTGTTCCATGTTGCCGGTGCGCTTTGGCGTAACGCCCGAGATCACCGTGATCGAGCTGTCGGCCTGATCAGAAAAATCCCGCCGATGAACAAAGTTTCATCCTGAGACGGGATTGTACCCCACCTGCCAATGCTTACCTAAGGTGAGCGGAAGGAGAAGCCCGCCAACAACAAAACGGACGGCAACCGCCACACCTACGAGGCTGTGGGCAGACGCTATGACTGACGGATGAGGGATGCCACCTGACATCGCTACGGGAGAACACGATGGTCGCACTTGCACAAGGAACCTGGGTTATTATTGCAGACGGGGAAAAGGCGCTGTTCATGGAGAACATCACCGATGCCGAAGACCCCAATCTGGTTGTTGTTTCGGTCGAAGAACCAGATACGCTGCCTGCAAAGCCTTCAGATCGTGCAGGGCGTCGAAATGACGGTGGTCCCAATCAGAAATCGGCGATGGAGGAGGTGTCCTGGAAAACCCATGCCAAGTCCCTTTTCGTGCAGGATCTGGCAAACCTGCTGAACCGCAAGGGGTTGAAGGGCGCGTATAAACGTCTGGTTCTGGTCGCCAGCCCCCATGTGCTGGGGCTGTTGCGGCGGCGTTTGCACAGCGACGTGCTGGCCAAGGTCGTGGCCGAGGTCGATAAGACGCTGACCAACCATCCGCTGCACAAGGTCGAGCGGGTTTTGCGGCAACGCCTGAAGCCCGCGCCGCGGCTGGCGTAAGGGCGCCAAGGGCGGCAACAGCCGCCCACACTAAGCCAGTTTGTCGCGCAAAGCGTCCATGGCGGCCCCGGCGCTGTCGGCCCATGTGATGAAATCGGCCAGCGATGCGTCGGCAAAGCCCTGACCCATGACCTGATCCAGCAGCGTATGCAGGGCATCCCAATAGCCATCGACATTCACCACCACGATGGGCTTGTCATGCAGACCCAACTGCCGCCATGTCAGCGCCTCGAACAGCTCATCCAATGACCCGGGGCCACCGGGCAGAACAACGACTGCGTCGGCATTCATGATCATGACTTTCTTGCGCTCGTGCATCGTTTCGGTGATCACGAAATGGGTCAGGTCGGTTTTGCCAACCTCGCGCTGCACCAGATGTACCGGGATGACGCCAAAGGTCTCGCCGCCTGCGTCCTGTGCGGCGCGGGCGACTTCGCCCATCAGGCCAACATCTCCGGCACCGTAAACAAGCCGCCAGCCTTCCTTTGCCAGCAAGGTGCCAAACGTTCGGGCCGTATCGGAATAGGCCGGTTTTGCGCCATTGCGTGACCCGCAATACACACAGACAGATTTCTGGGACATCGAATGGGGGCTCCGGGGTTGTGTCAGGGGTTTTGACCCGTGATAGCGGGATTGATAAATTGGCTCAACTGTCCGCCGGAACGCATTAGGAATGAATGCCTTCGCGCTGCGGAGCGAAAGGAAAAGAATGGACGCCAAGTCGGGAAACGGAAGCTCGGGGAACTTCGTGTGGGGGGTGGTTGCCGGTATCATCGCAATTCTGGGGGCCGGCGGGCTGTATCTGTCCGGGGTCTTCACCTCGGCCCCGGCACCGGAAGACGTCCCTCAGGAACAAACGGCTGCGGTGCCGGCGGACGAGACCGAGCAACAGACTGAAGAAGCAGAGCCTGAGCAAGCAGCCGAAGCCCCCGCGCAGGATACCGCCGAGATTGCGTCGGATGAGGCCGAAGCCGCCACGGAAGAGCCCGCCGAACAGCCCGCGCCCGAGGTTGCCGATACCGCGACCGACGAGCCAACCCAAGCAGAGCCCGAGGCGGAAACCACCGAAGAGGTGGCCGAGGCCCCCGCAATCGCCGCTCCTGTCCTAGATCAGATTTTCGTTGAAAAAGACGGCAATGCGCTTCTGTCCGGCGAGGCCGCGCCCGGCAGCGAGATTCAGGTGCTGCTGGACGGAGAACCGCTTCACAGCTTCACCGTGGACAGCAGCGGGCAGTTTGCCGAGTTCGTGTCGATCCCGTTCAGCGATGATGCGCAAGGGCTGGTGCTGCAAACCTCGGACGGCCAGCAAACTGCGCAGTCGGATGACTACCTGATTGCGGCGCTGCCGAAACCGGTTGAAGGCGAACAGGTGGCCAGCGCCGATCCGGTGCCAGAGCCGGAGGAAGCGCCAGCGGCACCAACCGAAGCGGACAGCAGCGATGCCCCGGCGCAACCGGAACAGCCTGCTGAAGACACGCAGGTTGCCGAAGCCGCCCCGGTCGAGGATGAAGCCGACGATCAACAGATTGCCGTTCTACGCTCGGGCGAAGAGGGGGTTGAGTTGGTTCAGTCACCATCCGCATCTGCCAGCGAACCGCAACAGGTCGAGTTGGATACGATTGGCTATTCCGACACCGGTGAGGTCGAACTGACAGGCCGCGTCAGCGAAGGCTCTGCCGTTCGCCTTTACCTGAACAACCGTCTGGTTGCGGACCTGACACCTGCCGATGATGGCAATTGGCGGGGTGAGTTGGAGGGTATCGATCCGGGCGTCTACACCTTGCGGGTGGATGAGGTTGCCACCGATGGCACCGTCATCAGCCGGGTGGAAACGCCCTTCAAACGCGAGCCGGTGGAAGTTCTGCAAGCAGCCGAGGCGACGGCTTCGGAAGAGGTTGCGGAACAGGCGGCCCCGATCCGCTCGGTCACTGTGCAAAAGGGCGACACGCTATGGGCCATTTCGCGCGAGCGTTTTGGTGATGGCATTCTGTATGTCCGGTTGTTTGATGCCAACCGCGACCTGATCCGGGACCCGGACCTGATCTATCCGGGGCAGGTCTTCACGATCCCTGAATAAAGAAACCTCTGGCCCTTTTGGGGCCAGAGTATATCTCTGACCGCAGACAAGGTACGTGATGAGACGGACGGTCCCAATGACATCTGAGGAATTGGCCGAAATCGACGAGCGAAAGTCGGGCTGGCGCACGATCCGCAAGGTCACGCCTTACCTGTGGCCGGATGATGAGCCCTGGGTGAAGCGCCGGGTCGTCATTGCGATGTCGATGCTGGTGCTGGCCAAGCTGATCGCGGTCTATACACCGATCCTGTATAAAGGGGCCGTTGATGCGTTGGCGGGGGAAGGGGTTCCGCCCGTTGCGCTGGGCGCGGTCGGGTTGACCGTCGCTTATGGCGTTGCCCGCATGATGACAGTTGGGTTTCAGCAATTGCGCGATGCGTCCTTTGCCCCGGTGGGTCAACGCGCCCTGCGTGCCCTTGCGCTTGAGACCTTCGGGCATATCCACCAGTTATCGATGCGCTACCACGTCACCCGCCGCACCGGCGGCCTGAGCCGCATCATCGAGCGTGGGGTCAAAGGCGTCGATTTTCTTCTGCGGTTCCTGCTGTTCTCGATCGGGCCCCTGATCCTGGAACTGCTCTTGATCGCCGTCATCCTGATGTGGCTGTTCGACATTTGGTATCTGGTGGTCGTGGCGGTCACCATCGCGCTTTATATCTGCTTTACTTTCGTCGTCACCGAATGGCGCGTAAAGCTGCGGCGCGAGATGAATGATCAGGACACCGAAGCCAACCAACGCGCCATCGACAGCCTTCTGAACTTTGAAACCGTCAAATATTTCAACGCGGAAACGCGCGAGACCGAACGCTACGACGTATCGATGAAGGCCTATGCCGGGGCGGCGTTGAAGACGGCCTATTCACTGGCCTTTCTGAATTTCGGCCAGTCCTTTCTGATCACCTGTGGTCTGATCGGGGTTATGGTTCTGGCGGCCGTCGGGGTGCAGAACGGGTCGCTGACCGTAGGCGATTTCGTGATGGTGAACGCCTACATGATCCAGATTACCGTGCCGCTGAACTTTTTGGGCACTGTCTATCGTGAAATCCGGCAGGCTCTGGTCGATATGGGGCAGATGTTCGACTTGTTGGAACAACCCGCCGAGGTCAAAGACAAGCCCGATGCGCCCAAGCTGAACGTCAACGGCGGTGAGGTGACGTTACAGGACGTCCGTTTTGGCTATGACCCGGATCGTGAAATCCTAAAAGGCGTGTCTCTGACCGTTCCGGCAGGGAAGACGGTGGCAATCGTTGGGGCGACCGGGTCCGGGAAATCCACCATCGGACGCCTGCTGTTCCGTTTCTATGACGTCACCGGAGGGGCTCTGAAAATCGACGGGCAGGATGTGCGGGACGTGACCCAAACCAGCTTGCACGGCTCCATCGGCGTTGTGCCGCAGGACACGGTTCTGTTTAACGACACCATCCGCTACAACATCGCCTATGGCCGGGATGGCGCGACGCAGGAAGATGTCGAAGCGGTCGCACGGGCGGCACAGATTCACGACTTCATTGCCTCCTTGCCCGAAGGCTATGACACCAAAGTGGGCGAGCGGGGGCTGAAACTGTCCGGCGGAGAAAAGCAGCGCGTTGGGATCGCCCGCACGCTACTGAAGAACCCGCCGATCCTGTTGCTGGATGAGGCGACCTCGGCCCTTGATACGGATACCGAGCAGGACATCAAGGATGCACTGGCCCGCGCGGGTGAAGGGCGCACGGTGATCACCATTGCCCACCGGCTGAGCACAATAGCCGAGGCCGACCGCATCGTCGTACTGGAGGCCGGTGAGATCATCGAGCAGGGCACCCATGACGAATTGCTGGCCCGCGAGGGGCGCTATGCGCAACTGTGGAGCCGCCAGCAATCCGACAGTCAGGCCGCCTGAGGCTTTCGCTCAAATCGGTTGAGCTTTGAATTGACCTTTCTCCCCTGCGATGAAATGCAGGATCGACGCAGCGAAATGCTGCGGCGAAGTTCAACAAAGGATATATCTATGAATAAGTTTACGGCGGCGCTGACCGCTGTGCTTTTAGTGTCGAGCACAGCGGCCAAAGCCGAAGATCTTAACTTCCTGCTGGTTAACGAAACCAGCTCGGATCTGGTTGAATTCAACGTTTCAACAAGCTCGTCCGATGAATGGGAAGAAGATCTGTTGGTCGACGGGTATCTGGCATCGGGTTACGAGGTCGAGGTTCTGATCGCCGACGGCCTGAGCACCTGCGTTTATGACATTCGCGGCGTCTTCGATGACGGCGGTACCTACGAAGATTTCGGCCTGGATTTGTGTGATCTGGGTGAATACACGTTCACCGAATAATCGGGACCACGGACCGGACTATTGAAAAGGGCGAACCATTGCGGTTCGCCCTTTTGCTTTATTCTGCGGCTTTCAGCGGTGCGCCGGGCGGGGTGTCGGGGCGATCCTCGGGTTCGACCCGATTGGGCAGAGGCTGATCGTCCCACACAATCTCGGTCGATTGCATGGCGCGCGCGGTCCGGCCAATTGCCATGTCCTGCGCGATCCTGCTGGAACGGCCTGCGGACACCCGTGCCAGAAGCTTGCCCAGCCAAACCGCGTAGGTTGTTACCCAGACGCGTAGCGCCAGGAAGGATGGCGTCACGATCAGGGTCAGCACGGTCGCGATACCCAGACCAAACACCACGGCGGTCGCCAGTTGCTTCCACCACAGCGCGGTGGGGCTGTCGATGGTGTAGCCGCCATTGACGAAATCCAGCGACAGGCCAAACATCATCGGTGTCAGACCGGCCATTGTGGTCAGCGTGGTCAGCAGAACCGGACGGATCCGGGCCTCGGCCGTGCGCACGATGGCATCGATCCGGGGCATATAGCGGCTGTATTCCTGATAGGTGTCGATCAGAACGATGTTGTTGTTCACCACGATGCCTGCCAGCGCAACGATCCCGGTGCCGGTCATGATGATCGAGAAGGGCTGCTCCATCACCAGCATCCCGATCAGGACGCCGGTCGTGGACAACACCACCGCCAACAGCACCAGAACCGAGTTGTAGAAGCTGTTGAACTGCGCCAACAGGATCACGAACATCAGTCCCAAAGCGGCCAGAAACGCGCTGGACAGGAAGGCCTGGCTTTCGGCCTGTTCTTCCTGATCGCCGGTCCATTCCCAGCTGATTGCGGGATCGAACGGGTCGGTTTGCAGCCACTCGGTCAGAACAGCAATACGTTCGTTTGGATTGATCAGGCTGATGCGGGCGTCACCTGCGTCGATCACGCCGCGCAGCTCATCGACGCTGCCTGCACCGGTCAATTGAACAAGGTCGAACTGCTTGCCGTCCGGCGTTGTCAGGGTCGAGGCCGAAGGCGCGGCACCATCCTCAAGCGCGCGCAGAACGGCCAGACGTTTGTCTGTGCCATCGGGGCCATCCGTCACCACCTTGCTCAGACCGGGTTCGACATCGGCCTTGACGTCATAGTAACGCTCCTGATCGATGCGGTTGATCTCGGCCAGCTTCGCCACGGGTTGACGCGACACGAAGTTCGACAGCGGCACCAGCCCGTCAGGCGTGCGGACTTTCAAGGTGTCCAGCGTGGACAAAACGCGGTCTTCCTCGGGCAGGCGGACGCGGATCTCGATCTCTTCATCCGTGGAGTCGGGGCGCATCTCACCCAGCAGGATACCGCGCGTGACCAGTTGCACCATGGCCCCAACAGTTGCCACATCGGCCCCGAACCGACCCGCCTTGGCGACATCCACGTCGATCTGCCAGTCGATGCCGGGCAGGGGCAGAGTGTCTTCGATCTTGATCAGGCCGGGCATGGTATCGAACGCCTCACGCGCGGCCAGAGTGGCGCTTGTCAGACTGTCCCAACCATCACCCTTGATCCGCAGATGCACGGGCTTGGCCGAGGCCGGCCCTTGTTCCAGCGGCAGAATCTCGACCACGAAGCCGGGCAGTTCGGCCAGTTGGGTATTCAGCTCGTCCAGCACATAGTCGCCGTCATATTCAGGGGCGACAAAGTGGCGATCAAACAACCCACCCAGAATGGGTTCCGAGATGTTCGGGCGGTCTTCCCATGGGATGATCTCGAACTGAACGCGCCCGACGGTATCCGCCGGGTCCTGTGCACCGCCGTTGTTCTGGTCCAACCCGCCTTCACCGGCGAAGGAAAAGACGTTGATTACCGCAGGATGGGCCGCGATTACCTGTTCGGCGGCCAGAACCATGGCGTCTTTTTCCGCCAGCGACAGGTTGCCCCGCGCCCTTACGAAGGCGGTGGCCTGCTCGGGCTCGCTTTCGACGAAGAACTCAACGCCGCGGTTGTTTTCGCCAAAGATCGTCATCACGGTCATCACTGCAAACCCGACGGCGGCGATGGACACAATCGGCATGATCGGGTTGCCGACGAGGAACTTGATGAAATAGCCGAATGGCGTGTGCTCTTTCGCGGTATGAATCTTGGTGTCCGGCTTGCGTTCGATCTTGGCCGCACCCAGCGTGACCGATCCGGCGAACGCGCCAAAGATCATCATGACAGCGCCGATGAAGGAACCACCACCCGGCACAAGGTAGTTCGGGTTCAACACCTGCATTGCGCCCAGGAACACAAGGTAGAACGAAGGGGCCACCAACACCGCACGCAGCCACCACGGCGTGCGGGCCCGCAGCCAATTCGAGCAGCGGTCAAAGACACGGCTCAGGCGGCCGGACACGCCGCCCATGACCGGCAGGTAGATCAGCGCAACGATCAGCGAGGCGGACAGAACGAAGATCAGGGTGACGGGCAGCATCCCCATGAACTCACCCGGTACGCCGGGCCAGAACAGCATTGGAAGGAAAGCACACAGCGTTGTCGCAGTGGATGAGACGATGGGCCAGAACATCCGCTGCGCCGCCTCGACATAGGCGTGCATCGGGCCGACGCCTTCCTTGATGCGCTTGTCGGCATATTCGACCACCACAATCGCACCATCCACCAGCATACCAACCGCCAGGATCAGACCGAACATCACAATGTTCGAAATACTGACGCCCATAACCGCCAGGAACGCGAAACACAGAAGGAACGACGTGGGAATGGCGAAACCCACCAGCAACGCGGCGCGTGACCCCAGTGAGGCCAGCACAACGATCATCACCAGCGCAATCGCTGTCAGGACCGAGCCTTCCAACTGGCTGACCATCGATCCCACGATGCGGCTTTGGTCGTTCGACGTGCCGACATCCACGGCGGCTTGCAGTTCTGGCGGCCATTTGCTTTGCGCCTCGGCAACGGTTGCTTTGACCTGTTCGACCGTGTCGATCAGGTTGAACCCTTTCCGCTTGACCACCTGTAACGCGACGGTCGGCACATTATCGAACCGTGCCGTGCCTTCGCGGTCTTCGAAGGTGTAATTGATCTCGGCCAGTTCACCCAGCGTGATCACCCGGTCACCGTTGACCTTGACCGGCAGCCCATAGACATCCTGCGCGGTTTTGAAGGACGAGGGGATCTTGACCGAGAATGTGCCTTGCGCCGTTTCAACTTCACCCGCTGCGATCAGCTGGTTGTTGTTTTGCACGACATTGATCAGTTCGGCTGCTGTGACGTTGTAGGCTTCAAGCCGCAGGGGGTCGATGACGACCTCAAGCAATTCGTCGCGATTGCCCGCAATACCGGCCTCCAGCACCGAATCCAGTGCCTCAAGCTCATCCTGCAAGTCCTTGGCCACGCGGGCCATTGTGCGTTCGGGCACGGCCCCGGTCAGGTTGACGATGACGATGGGGAATTCGGAAAAGTTAATCTCGTGCAGCGAATATTGCTCGGCCCCTTCGGGGAACTCGGCCTGCGCGCTGTTCATGGCATCGCGCACGTCGGCCATGATGGCCGTCTTGTCCCAGCCAAAGTCGAATTCGAGCGCCACACCGGCATAGCTTTCGGCGGCGGTTGCCGTCATCTCTTTCAGACCGTCAAGATCCGCAAGCTCGGTCTCCATCGGTTTGACAAGCAGGTTTTCGGAATCCTCTGCCGAGATGCCCGGAAACTGGACCGACACAAACAACGCCGGGATTTCGATATCCGGCTCGCCTTCTTTTGGCAAGCTGACATAGGCAAACCCGCCGATGACCAGCGAGATGGCGATAAAGGCCAGAACCATTCGGGCCCGATCAGCGGCCCAAGCAACAATACCTGTCATTGTGACGCTTCCTGATAGGTCGGGGCGACGGTGACGCCCCGGGTCACGAATTCTTGTCCGACAACGATTATATCAGTTTTTTCCGGCAATCCGCCAATCCAGACGCCATCGGCGGTATCTCGCAATACGCGGACCGGCATGAAATCGACCACATCGCCCGCGCCAATGGTGCGCACGCCCAACTGGCCTTCATTGTTCAGTGTCAACGCCGATTGCGGCAGCAAATGTGCCTTGGCCCCTTCGGCTGCAATGCGGATCGTTGCGGTCTGGCCGTCGCGGATGGTCAGATCGGGGTTCGGTACGGTGATCTCAACCTCGAAGGTACGGGTGGTTTCATCCGCCGACCGGCTTAGGAATGTCACGCGCCCTTCAACCTGCCGCCCGGTAACCAGTTGCGCCGAGGCTTCGGCACCGACCTGCACGCGGTTGACCTCGGTCTCCGGCACAAAGCCGACCAGCTTGATGGGGTCAAGCTGGATGACCGTGGCGCATAGCGAACCGGGCTGCATCAGGCTGCCAAGCTCTGCCGTGTCGCTTTCCAGCAGGCCCTGAAACGGGGCTTCGATGGTCAAGCGGTTGATCTCACGCCGTGCGGCTTCGACCTCGGCTGTGGCAGCTTCGATCCCGGCGCGGGTGGCTTCCAGCCCGGCTTCGGCGGACTTGATGCCGGCTTCGGCAGTGCTCATCGCGGCTTCGCTGGAAATGCGCCGGGTCTCGGACCCGAACCCGGTTTCTGACAGTTTCTGGGCGGCAGTAAGATTGATCTGCGCCTCGGCTACAAGCGCGTGCGCTTCTTCCAGCCGCGCTTCGGCCTCGGGAATGCGGCTTTCGGCTTCCAGTTTTCCGGCCATGGCTTCCGCCAGGCTGGCAGGGCGCGTGCCCGGATCAAGTTCGCACAGCAGATCGCCGGTCTCTACAAACGTACCCCGGCGTTTGGGTTCCGAGACAACGGTCGAGGTTGTTTCGGCCAGAACCTCAACCTGCCGGTTGGCTTTGGTTTGTCCACGCAGCAGCACGGCGCTGTCGATTTCGCGCGCTTGCGAACGCACCGCGACGACGCGAATAATTGCTTCATCTGCGGCTGCAACCTGGGTTGCTTCGCCCTCGGTTGTGGAAGAGTCCTCGGCGTCACCCCGTCCGGCAAACGCAAACAGCGCGTCACGCTCGAACACAAGAAAATACAGTGCAACAATGACCAAAAGGGCGTTGATGAACGAAATCAACCGCATAAGGTACTTCTCCCAGAATTTCACGTCAGGCGGACCTGACATACATGTCTGAAAATGGGGGCGGACATGTATATTTTCTACGCTAAACTGAATAGTTCGGTTCACTTTTTTGCGCAAGAGCGGACTGCCGCTACGGTATTGTGCACAATCCGGGCCTTGGCTTGGCCGTGGTGCCGGGGTATGACATGGCGCACGAAAGCAGAAGACACAGCCCGGGGGCAGGGATGAGCGACACCGACAGTTTCATTGATGAGGTCACAGAAGAGGTACGCCGTGACCGCATGTATCTGCTGTTGCGCCGATGGGGCTGGGTCGGTGTTGTTGCCGTCATACTGGTCGTCGGCGGGGCCGCTTTCAACGAGGTTCGCAAGTCCCGCGATACGGCTCAGGCGCAAAAGCTGGGCGACGAAATCCTTGCCGCGCTTGAGGAGAACGATTCTGCTGCGCGGGCGACCGAATTGCAGGCGGTTCAGCCACAATCGCCGGGCGGTGATGCTGTTCTGAGCATGCTGTTGTCCGCCGCGCAGGTGGATGCCGGATCCGAACAGGACGCCGTTGCCAGCCTGAACGCAATTGCCGTGCAGGGCGATTTGCCGGAAATTTACCGGGCGATTGCAAGTTTCAAGGCACTGTTGCTGCAAGCGGATACGTTGCCTGCCGCAGATCGCCGCCTGCAGTTCGAGGCTCTGGCCGCGCCGGGCGCACCGCTGCGCCTGCTGGCCGAAGAGCAACTGGCCCTGATCGATATTTCCGAGGGTGAGGTTGACGCGGCGCTGACCCGTTTGCAGGCATTGCGGCAGGATGCCGAGGTGGGCGTAGATTTGCAGCAACGCGCTGCGCAGTTGATTGTCGCCCTGGGGGGCGAGCCGGACCCGTTGGTGGCACAACAGGGCTAAGCTGGCGGTATAATAAAGGACAGGCGAGTTCGGATTGACATGGTAACACGACTATTTTCCCGTATGGGATTGCCGGCTGCGGCAATTGCCCTTACTGCCCTGGCCGCCTGTGAAGAGCCCGAGTCCATTCTGCCCGGCGCTCGCGAAGACATCCGGCCTGCCTCGGACACCGAGGTTGTGGAAACGCGCGGGTCTCAGCCGATCAGCCTGCCAGCGCAAACGGCCAACTCCAGTTGGTCGCAGAGTGCCGGAACCCCGGCTTTCCGCACCACCAACGCGGCCCTGCGTGGTACGCCGCAGCGGATCTGGTCGGCCCCGATCGGCAAGGGCGACTCGCGCAAACAGCGCATCACCGCCGAACCTGTCGTGGCCGGAGGGTTGATTTACACTCTGGACGCGGTCGCGACCGTGACAGCGGTTTCGCCGCAAGGGCAGGTTGTGTGGGAGACCAACCTGATCCCCAGAAATGACGGTGATGTGGACGCGACCGGCGGCGGCATGGCCTATGCCGACGGTGTTCTGTACGTCTCCTCTGGCTTTGGCCGCCTGACCGCGATGGATGCACGAACCGGAGCGATCCGGTGGCAGAAACGCCTGAACGCCACAGGCAGCGGATCGCCCCTGGTTGCGAACGGGCTGCTGTATCTGGTCGCAGGGGACGAAACCGGCTGGACCATCGACACCAAAGACGGCCGGATTGCCTGGCAGATCGAAGGCACGCCGAGCGTCGGCAACGTTCTGGGCGCTCCGGCCCCGGTTCTGGCCTCGGACCTTGCTGTTTTTGCCTTTGGTTCCGGTGATATTGCCGCCACCTTCCGGCGGGGCGGTATCCGCCGCTGGAACGCGTCGGTTGCCGGCGGGCGCCGGGGACGGGCCGCAGCGCAGATCATCGACGTGACCGGTGGGCCGATGGTGGCGGGCGACACGATCTATATCGGCAACCATTCCGGGCGCACCGTCGCATTCGACGCGGGTTCGGGCGAACGTCGCTGGACCGCCGATGAAGGCGCGGTGGATACGGTCTGGCCTGCGGGCAACAGCATCTTCCTGATCAGCGACCGCAGCCAGTTGGTGCGCCTGAACGCTGCTGATGGTTCGATCATCTGGGCACAGGACCTACCGGGTTTTGTCAAAGACCGTCCCGGACGGCGCGGACCGATTGTGGCCCACTACGGCCCGATTCTGGCGGGTGGACGTCTTGTCGTGTCCTCAAACGATGGCTATGTGCGCTTCTTCAATCCGGTCGACGGATCGCAGATTTACCAGGTCGAGGTTCCGGGCGGGGCCACCACCTCACCAGTTGTGGCGGGGCAGACGCTGTATGTCGTTTCGACCAAGGGCGATCTACACGCTTTCCGTTGACGTTCAGATGCGCTAAAGGGCGCTTCTTGAGTCTTGAAAGTTGAGAACATGTCGCTGACCCTCGCCATCGTGGGGCGCCCGAATGTGGGCAAATCCACCCTGTTCAACCGCCTTGTGGGCAAACGTCTGGCCTTGGTCGACGACCAGCCCGGCGTGACGCGTGACCTGCGCGAGGGCGAAGGGCGTCTGGGCGATTTGCGTTTTACCGTGATCGACACGGCTGGGCTTGAGGATGCAACCGATGACAGCCTGCAGGGCCGGATGCGCCGTCTGACCGAGCGTGCGGTGGACATGGCCGATGTCTGTCTTTTCATGATCGACGCGCGGACCGGTCTGACCCCAACGGATGAGATGTTTGCCGAGATTCTGCGCAAACGCTCGAAACACGTGATTCTGGCAGCCAACAAGGCCGAAGGGTCCGCAGCGGATGCCGGTGTTTTGGAGGCCTATAACCTGGGCCTCGGCGAACCCGTACGCCTGTCGGGTGAGCATGGCGAAGGGATGACGGACCTTTATGCCCAACTTATGCCGCTGGCGGATGAGGCTGAGGACAAGGCCGAGGACGATACCCCCGAAACCGATATCGAGCTGGATGAGGATGGCGAAGGTGAAACGCCTCTGATCACCGCCGCCAAGCCGCTGCAGGTTGCGGTGGTTGGGCGTCCGAATGCCGGTAAATCCACGCTGATCAACAAGATCATCGGCGAAGACCGCCTGCTGACCGGCCCCGAGGCCGGGATTACCCGCGATGCCATCAGCCTGCGCATCGACTGGGCCGACCCTGATGGGGACAGCACCCCGATGCGGATCTTCGACACCGCGGGCATGCGCAAAAAGGCCAAGGTGCAAGAGAAGCTGGAAAAGCTCTCGGTCTCTGACGGGCTGCGCGCCGTGAAATTTGCCGAGGTTGTCGTGGTTCTATTGGATGCTGCGATTCCGTTCGAACAACAGGACCTGCGCATTGCCGATCTGGCCGAACGCGAAGGCCGTGCCGTGGTTGTCGCTGTCAACAAATGGGACATCGAAGACGACAAGCAGGAAAAACTGCGCGAGCTGAAAGAGTCCTTCGAACGCCTGCTGCCACAACTGCGCGGCGCGCCTTTGATCACCGTCTCTGCTAAAACGGGCCGGGGGCTCGAGCGTCTGCGCGCCGCAATCCTGCGCGCCCACGACATCTGGAACCGGCGCGTGCCGACCGCTGCGCTGAACCGCTGGCTGACCGCAATGCTGGAACAGCACCCACCGCCAGCCCCGCAGGGCCGCCGGATCAAGCTGCGCTACATGACTCAGGCCAAGACCCGCCCGCCGGGTTTCGTGGTCATGTGCTCGCATCCCGACAAGATGCCCGCCAGCTACACCCGCTATCTGGTCAATGGTCTGCGCGAAGATTTTGACATGCCCGGCACACCGATCCGCCTGACCCTGAGGGGGCAGGGCGACAAGAACCCCTACAAGGGGCGACGCAAGAAAAATGCGGGTGCTTTGGCCAAACATCTCAAGGGTAAGGCGTAACTGCGCCAATTTTCAGCGTTTTTAGCCTCGGGGCGTGACAGCGCCTTTTCCCCGCGCTAGCATTCAGTTGCGTGCATTTGTTTCGTGTGCGCTGCTTGTACGCGGACACTCCGCGCATATTTTTGGGTTAATTTTTGTCGGGCCATCGTGGGGAGCGGGCTGGATGGATCTTAGGGAATACACAAGACAATACGCGGTTCAGGACAACAAACTGGCAGCGTTGAGCTATTTTGGGACCTTCGCGGTGTATTTCGCATCGCTGGCGCTGGCGATCACATACGTGGATCGCTGGTACATCATGGTTCCGGCGGGGATTGTTTTTGCCTTTTCGGCAGTGCGTCTTTACGTGCTGCAACATGATTGCGGGCATCATTCGCTGTTTGAGACACGGCAACAGAACGAATGGGCCGGGCACGGCCTGTCGCCTTTCACCTTCGCTCCGTTCGAGGTGATGAAGCAGAACCACAACCTGCACCACGCCGGAATTGGCAATCTGGAGCACCGCGAAACCGGCGAGATCCATACGATGACCTTGCGGGAATGGAATGAGGCGGATTGGAAAAAGCGCCTGTTCTACAGACTTTATCGCAACCCGTTCATCCTCGTGCCGGTTGGGGCGTTGTTTACCTATTTCATCCGCTATCGCTGGCCCAAGAACACCGTTCGGTTCGGAGTGAAGGGGGTTGTGCTGCACAACCTTTCCATCGTCGTATTCCTGGGGCTTCTGTGGTTGATTGCGGGCACGACGGGCATTCTGGTCTGGCTGGTATTCTCTCTGCTCGGGGGGATGCTGGGCGTATTTCTTGTCTACCTGCAGCATAATTTCGAGGACACATACTGGGATCGTCGGCCTGATCTGGACCCTCAGCTGGCGGCCTTGCAAGGATCGTCTGCTCTGGATTTCGGGTGGTGGTTCGACAATGCGGTTGCCTGCATCACTTTGCACGACATCCACCATTTCAACGCGCGCATCCCGTCCTACCGGCTGCGGGCGTGTCACTATAACCTGCCGCCAGAATTCACCCCGCGTCGGATCAAATTCCCCGAAGCTGTGGCCGCGCTGACCCTTAAGCTATGGGACGAAGACGCCAAACGTTTGGTGCCGTTTCCTAAGCAGCGGCAGGGCGCCAAGCTGGCTCACGGCAGGTGAGATCGCAACGGGACAGCATCACGACTTGAAGGATTGTATATCCTGTGTATATACGGATGTGCAGGGAGACAGAGAAAGGACCCATAATGACCGCATTGGCCGATGTTAAGGGCGTGGGAGAAGCGCTTGCCACAGCCTTGTCCGCGAACGGTTTCAAGACAGCCGAGGCCGTGGCGAAAGCCAAGCCCGAAGATCTGGTCAAGGTCCCCAGAATAGGTTTGGCACGGGCCGCTGTGCTGATTGCTGCTGCGAAAGAGGCCGTCGCTGCGAAACCCGCCGCCGCCAAGCCTGCCGCCAAGCGCGCGCCAGCGGCACGTCGGGCGACGCCGCGCAAAGCTGCGGCGCGACGCCCCGCGGCCCGCAAGACAGTCGCCGCAGCAGCCGCCGAAAAACGCGCGGAAGAGGCCGCGAAGAAAGCTGCGGCTGAAAAGGCTGCGGCCGAAGCCGCCGAGGCGAAGGCCAAGAAGAAGGCCAAGGCAAAAGCAAAGGCTGAAAAGGCCGCCAAGAAACGTGCCGAGATGGAGGCCGCGTTCTCGAAAGCCAAGGACAAGGTGAAGGCCAAGTCGAAGAAGGACAAGAAGTCCAAGAAGGACGACAAGAAAAAAGACGCTGGCAAGAAGGACAGCAAAAAGAAAGATAAGAAGAAGGATAAGAAAAAGGCGAAGAAGTAAGCCTTCCTCGCCCTTTTGGAAAGACCGGCGCTTGTCGAAGCACCGGTTTTCTTATCCCAGCGTACCGTCTGTTTGCAGGGTCCGCTTGCCGCCCAGATAGGGGGCCAGAACCTCGGGCAGGGTCACAGTGCCATCTGCGTTCTGCCCGTTCTCCAGCACGGCGATCAGGCAGCGCCCCACGGCCAGCCCCGAGCCGTTCAGGCTGTGGACATATTCCGGTTTGCCACCCGCTTCGGGGCGGAAACGGGCATTCATGCGACGCGCCTGAAAATCGCCGGTGGTCGAGACCGAGCTGATCTCGCGATAGGTATCCTGACCGGGCAGCCATGCCTCGATGTCAAAGGTGCGGCGCGCGCCAAATCCCATATCACCGGTGCACAGGACAACGGTGCGGTAGGGGATGCCCAACTGTTCCAACAGGTCCTCGGCGCAGCGCAGCATCCGTTTTTGTTCCTCGTCCGATTTATCCGGATGAGTGATCGAGACCATCTCGACCTTTTCAAACTGGTGCTGCCGCAGCATACCGGCAGTGTCCTTACCGGCGCTGCCAGCCTCGGACCGGAAGCAGACGGTGTGGGCGGTCATGCGGATGGGCAGGGCGGCCTCGTCCAGAATATCCCCGGATACCGAATAGGTCAGTGTGACCTCAGAGGTCGGAATCAGCCACCAGCCATTGGTGGTCTGATAGCTGTCATCGCCGAATTTCGGCAGTTTGTCGGTGCCATACATCGCCTCGTCCCGGACTAGAACGGGGGTCTGCATCTCGGTCAGGCCGTTCTTGTCGATATGGGTGTCCAGCATGAACTGGGCCAAGGCGCGGTGGATACGCGCAACACCTTTTGACAGGTTCACAAACCGGCTGCCGCTGGTCTTGGCGGCGGTCTCGAAATCCATTGCGGCGGCGACTGCGGGAATATCGAAATGTTCTTTCGGAGCGAAATCGAACGCACGCGGCGTGCCCCAGCGGTTCACCTCGACATTATCATTTTCGTCCGCGCCTTGGGGTACATCCTCGGCAGGCAGGTTGGCGATGCGGGCCAGTTGATCGGTCAGCAGCGCGTCCAGATCCTTGGCTTCGGTCTGCATCCGCGCAATCTCGGCCTTTTTTTCGGCGACCAGAGTGCGCAGGCGTTCGAATTCCGCCTCATCTCCGCGCCCCTTGGCGGCACCGACCTCTTTGCTGGCTTTGTTCTGTTCGGCCTGCGCCGTCTCAGCCGCCAGAATCTTGGCGCGGCGGCTTTCGTCCAGGCGCAGCAGGTCTGACGACACCGGCGCGTCCCCACGGCGCGCAAGAGCGGCGTCGAAGGCGGCAGGGTTTTCGCGAATGGCGCGGATGTCGTGCATGTCTCAGATCCTTAATGCGTGAATCACTAAAGCTGCTTATGCACCATATGGCTGGAAGGGTGTAGCGCTGGTTAACCAAATTGCGCTTAACTGTCTGGCGTCTCTTCGTGATGCGCCAGATGACCATCCCAATCCCCGGCTGGGATCTTCGGCTCGGGCGGGTCGGCCATGTAGGACGGGGTCATGATCTGCACATTGTTCTCGTTAAACACAGCCACGATGTTGCGGTGCAGGTCTGACCGGATTTTGGGGATAATACTGCCGCGTGTGGTGTACCCATTGATCTGATAATTGATCGCGTAATCGGCCAGCGCGGTCCACAATACAAAGGGTTCAGGCTTGGCCTTGATCCCCTTGGTGCGATGGGCGGCTTCGATCAGCATCGCCTCGACCTTTTCGGGCGGTTCCTCGTACCCGATGCCGACAGTGGTGTGCAGCAACAGACCGCTGCCGTCGGTTTTCTTCGAGAAATTCACCACATCCGAATTCATCAGCTGCGCGTTGGGGATCGAGATCAGCTCATTCTTGATGGATTTCAGATGTGTCTCCATCAGCTTGATCTGCACCACGTCACCAATGTGATCCCCGATCTGAATTCGATCCCCGATCGAGGTCGAGCGGCGATAGATCACAAACAGCCCCGCCAGCATATTCGACACGACCGAGTTTGCGCCAAGCGACAGCATCGCACCCACCAGAATGGTCAGCCCCTGAAACGCCGCGGAATCCGAGCCCGGGATATAGGGCACAGCAAAGACCAGCGCGATCAGGATCACAACCACCCGAGCGATGTTGAAGGTTGGGTTGATCCAGTGCTTTTCGAAATCCCCCAACTCGAACGAGCCCGCTTCGACCGCGTCAAAGAACACCCGCATGCCCTTGATAATATACATCGTTACCCAGGTGATCAGGCCAAGCATGATCATATTCGGGATATAGCTGAGGATGCCCTTGAAGATCAGAAGGACGGGTTCCGTCAGGTAGGTCAGAAGCAACTGCGCGAAATAGCGGGTTTCGGCAAAGGCAAGCAGGACGAAGGACAGATAGTAGTAAAAGCCCAGAAAGAAGATCACCAGCAGGACAAAATTCAGCCCATAGCGTACCAGGGCAGCAATTGCCTCGGCCTGAACGCTTTTGGCGGTGGCGGTTTCAACGTCCTTCAGGTGGCGTTTGACGAATTTCAGGGTGCGCCGTCGGATCCTGCGATGCAGCCACAGGATGGCGACGACAAAGACAATAAAGCCCAAGGTCCAGGCCGCAGCTTCGATCGCGCCCGACACGCGCGCCTGATCCGTTCTGTTCGAGCGGTAGGCTTCGATGGATTGCTTGATCGCATTGCCGTGCAGAACGCTGACAACGCTCAGCTCCATCTGATCCAATTCGGCATCGGCTTCGGTGACGATTGAGACCCTTTCACCATCTGCCAGAATCCAGGTGCCAAAGTCGGTTTCTTCAAAGCTGATTGCGACCTCGGTCGCGTCCGAGGCTTCGGCGATTTCGATGATCTTGTTCTGAACACCCTCGGCCCGTTCGGGCGCGGGCAGGGCGCTTGAGCCGCGGACCTGAAACAGGATGTCCCCGTCCACAATGACCGGGGCCATAAAGGCCTCTGATTCAGCCGTTTCAGGCGCGGTCGCTTCCGCAGGTGCGTCCTGTGCCCGGACAGGACCGTCAAACCACAGGATCACCGCCAAAGCGGCCAGGAAATAACGTAACAAAAGGAAGGGCTTGAATTGCCGTGCCATATGTCCCCCTTACCCCGGACTATACCCGGTTTGGGCCATGTTCCTAGGACATATCTGCAACGCTTTGACTGTTCTTGCGGTGACAGGGTCGCGTTCAGGTGGGTCACACCGCCGCCTTTGCTTGCAAACAGACATATCAGCGCATAGGTTCCCGCCAAATTTGCGGAACGGTGCCGCAACACAAAGCAAAAGGAATATCCCATGGAAGGTGGCGCAATCGCCCAGTTTCTCCCGCTGATCCTGATCTTCGCGATCATGTATTTCCTGCTGATCCGTCCGCAGCAAAAGAAGATGAAGGAACATCAGGCCATGGTCGAGGCCGTGCGCCGGGGCGATCAGGTCGTCACACAGGGTGGTCTGATTGGCAAAGTGTCCAAGGTCAAGGAAGGCGAGAACGAGATCGAGGTCGAGATCGCCGAAGGTGTGAAGGTGCGCGTGATCAAATCGACCATCGCCCAGGTTCTGAACAAGACCGAACCTGCGAAGTAACTTCGCCTGACAATTCCTTGAAAAGGCAGGGTAATGCTGCAAATTGATACCTGGAAGCGGGTTCTGATCTGGCTGGTCTGCGTGACCGGCCTGATCCTTGCCCTGCCAAATGCGTTTTACACGCGGGTCGAACAATCCAACGACGCCAAAGCCGCGATTGAGCTGGGCGCAAACACCCCCGAAAATCAGGCGCAAGCCGAACAATGGCCCAACTGGCTGCCTTCGTCTCTGGTCAATCTGGGCCTTGATCTGCGCGGCGGTGCCCATCTGCTGGCCGAGGTTAAGGTCGAGGATGTCTACGAATCCCGGATGGAGGGCATGTGGCCGGAAATCCGCGACGCCCTGCGGGACGAGCGGGCGACAGTTGGAACCATCCGCCGTCAGGACTCGGCCCCCGATCAGATTCGCGTCCGCATCAGCCAGCCCGAGGGGATGCCCCGCGCGCTAGAGGTTGTGCGCGGTCTTGCCCGTCAGGTGCAAACCCTGACCGGGGTCGGCGCGACCGACATCGAAGCCTTCGCCGACGGGGATACGATTGTCGTGCAACTGTCCGAGGCTGAAAAACTGGCCTCAGACGACCGCACCGTGCGCCAATCGCTTGAGATTGTCCGCCGCCGGATTGACGAGGTCGGAACCCGCGAACCCACCATTCAGCGCCAGGGCGCGGACCGTATCCTGATCCAGGTGCCGGGGATCGGCAGCGCCGGAGAGTTGAAAGACATCATCGGAACGACGGCGCAGCTGACCTTCAACCCTGTGGTCAATCGCGGCACCGACCCGGATGCGGTTGCTGGTATTGGTCAGGAAGTCGTGCCCTCAATCGACGAAAGCGGTGTTTACTACATCATCGAATCCGCCCCGGTCGTGACGGGTGAGGAACTGGTGGACGCGCAGCCATCCTTCGATCAGAATGGTCGTCCGGCGGTCAGCTTCCGTTTCAACACATCAGGTGCGCGCAAATTTGGTGACTACACGCGCGACAATATCGGCGCGCCCTTTGCCATCGTGTTGGATGACGAGGTGATCTCGGCCCCGGTCATCCAAAGCCACATTCCGGGCGGGTCGGGGATCATCACCGGCAACTTCTCGGTCGAGGAAAGCACCAATCTGGCCATCCTGCTGCGGGCAGGGGCCTTGCCCGCCGAGCTGATCTTTCTGGAAGAACGCACCATCGGCCCTGAACTGGGCCAAGACAGCATCGACGCCGGTAAAGTCGCCACAATCGTGGCCTTCGCCGCGGTGCTGGTCTTCATGGCGCTCAGCTACGGGCTGTTCGGTATCTTTGCCAACATCGCTCTGATCATCAACGTTGGTCTGCTGTTCGGCTTGCTGTCCTTGATCGGGGCCACTCTGACGCTGCCGGGCATCGCCGGGATCGTGTTGACCGTGGGTATGGCGGTGGATGCCAACGTTCTGATCTTTGAACGCATCCGCGAGGAACTGAAATCCGCCAAAGGCCCGGCCCGCGCCATCGAGCTTGGCTATGAAAAGGCGCTGTCGGCCATTCTGGACGCCAACGTCACCACATTCATCACTGCGACCATCCTGTTTGCCATGGGCAGCGGTCCGGTGCGGGGCTTCGCTATTACGCTTGGGCTGGGTATCATCACCTCGGTCTTCACTGCGATCTTCGTGACGCGCCTGATGGTGGTCATGTGGTTCGAACGCCGCCGTCCGAAAATGATCGAGGTTTGACATGAGACTGAAACTCGTACCCCAGGAAACCTCGTTCGATTTCTTCAGCCGGTGGAAAGTCTGGCTGGGCATCTCGGGCTTGATGATGGTGATCGCCTTTGTTTCATTCCTGTTGCAAGGTCTGAATTTCGGCATCGATTTCCGGGGCGGCACCACGATCCGCACCGAAAGCGCTCAGCCGATTGACGTGGGCACCTACCGCGACGCCATCGCGCCGCTGGAATTGGGCGATGTCACGATCACCGAGATTTTTGACCCGACATTCGGGCCGGACGAAAACGTCGCCATGATCCGCATTCAGGCGCAGGCCGATGCCGAAGCGGTTGAAGCTTCGACAATCACAGCGGTTGAAAGCGCGTTGCAAACTGTGATCCCCGACATCCAATTTGTCTCGGTTGAATCGGTCGGCCCGAAAGTGTCCGGCGAACTGATCCAGACGGCGGTCATCGCCGTGGCTTTGGCCATCGGTGCCGTGCTTGTCTATATCTGGTTGCGGTTCGAATGGCAGTTTGCGTTGGGGGCGGTGGCCGCACTTGTGCATGACGTGATCCTGACCATCGGCATCTTCTCGGAACTGCAAATCCGCTTCGACCTGGCCATTATAGCAGCCCTGTTGACCATCGTTGGCTACTCTCTGAACGACACCGTGGTTGTGTTCGACCGGGTGAGGGAGAACCTGCGGAAGTACAAGAAGAAAGACCTCAAGGAAGTTCTGAACATCTCGATCAACGAAACGCTCAGTCGGACAGTGATGACCTCGGTCACAACCTTGCTGGCGCTGATCTCGCTTTATGTTTTGGGCGGCGACGTGATCCGGGGGTTTGTGTTTGCGATGATCTGGGGCGTGATCGTGGGGACCTATTCGTCGGTCTTTGTGGCCTCGACCATCCTGCTGTGGCTGGGGGTCAAGCGTGACTGGTCCAAGCCATCCAACACCGCCGGCAACCAGTTTGCCAACATAGATGCCTGAGGTTTTCGGCCAGTCCCCGCAGGGTCTGGGCGTTATCTTTTTTGCAGCGTTTCTGGGCGGGGTCGTGCGCGGCTTTTCGGGATTCGGAACCGCTTTGGTCTTCCTGCCCATCGCCACGCCTTATCTGGGCCCCTTCGGGGCTCTGATCGGTCTGACCATCATGGATATCTTCGGCCCCTTGCCGAACCTGCGCCGGGCTTGGGGCGCGGTGAACAAGGGCGATCTGGCACGTTTGGTGATCGGTTGCGCCGCGATTCTGCCGGTCGGCCTGTGGGTACTAACGCAAGTCGACCCCGAAGTGTTTCGCTACGCGGTCAGCGGCCTTGCCCTGATCATGCTCGCCATTCTGATCCTGGGCCTGCGCTATCACGGCCGTGTCGGCCGCGCGATGGTCACAGGTATCGGCGGTGCCGCTGGATTTCTGGGCGGCGTTGCGGGGTTGCCCGGACCAGCCGTTATCCTGTTCTACATGTCGCGCCCGCTGCCTGTGGAAGTAATCCGGGCAACCATCCTGCTTTTCCTGTTTGCCTTTGACTTCCTGCTGTTGGGCTATCTCACCGGCATGGGGCAGGTAACGCTGGCCGCCGCGGGGCTGGGGTTTGCGCTGGCCGTGCCAAACCTGTTGGGCAACTGGCTGGGGGGCTGGCTGTTCCGACCCGACCGCGAGCACCTCTACCGTGCCGCCGCCTATCTGGCGATTGCGCTGGCGGCCTTGTCCGGCCTGCCACTTTGGGGATAGATACCACCCATGCGATTGAATGAGATCACCTATTCCAACGCCCAACCCATCGACGGCTACGGACCGGGCTTTTTTCGTATCGGAGGGCAGGTCCATAACGGAGGCGTCTTGACTGGCGCAACTGGAACCCAATCGTGGGAGGGGTACGCCGACTCCGAACCCCTGCTTAACCTTTCGGACGCCGTAGATGTACTGTTGATCGGCACCGGAGCCGAACTGACCCACATCCCCACAGACCTGCGCCACGCATTGGAAAATGCGGGTATCGGGATCGAGATCATGAACTCCCCAGCTGCTTGCCGCACCTATAACGTCCTGCTGTCAGAAGGTCGCCGCATCGCGCTGGCCCTGATCCCCGTGTAACCGGATCCCCCTTCATCTGGCCAAAAATATCCCGGAGAGCCGCCATTAGTGCGCCATTGGTTCGAGCGCCAATGGCGGCGAGGCTGGCCTCTCGCTCCCGCAATCACCAATATGCGCCGACATCGCCACCCTGCGGCAAATCCCGCCTTTTGCCTGCGTCCCCAATCGGATAAGCGGGTCACATGACGTTAACCGTAACCGATCTGACCATCACCCGAGGCGGCATTCCAGTACTGGAGGGGCTGAGCTTCACGCTCCATCCCGGTCAGGCCCTGATCCTGCGCGGGCCGAACGGGATCGGCAAGACAACCCTGTTGCGCACGCTGGCCGGGTTGCAGCCCCCGTTGACCGGTCAGATAGACGGTGCCGAAGATCAGATCGCGTACGCCTCGCATTCCGACGGGTTGAAACCAACGTTGACAGTGACTGAAAACCTCAGCTTCTGGGCCTCGGTTTTTGGGACGCAGCAGATCCAGCCCGCCCTGGACGCCTTTGCGCTGAATGAGCTTTCGGACCGTCACGCTGGCAACCTGTCCGCCGGACAAAAGCGGCGATTGGGGCTGGCGCGGATGCTGGTCACGGGGCGACCGATCTGGATGCTGGACGAACCAACCGTTTCGCTGGACAAAAACGCCGTGCAGATGTTCGCAGATGCTGTGCGCGCGCATCTGGGGCAGGGTGGCTCGGCCCTGATCGCCACCCATATCGATCTGGGCCTTGATGGCGAGGTCCTGGACGTAGGCCCCAACAAAGCCAAACCCGCCCCCATCGACGACTTTGACGGAGGTTTCCTGTGATCGCCCTGTTGCTGCGTGATCTGAAACTGGCCTTCCGGGCGGGCGGCGGCTTCGGTCTGGGGCTGGCCTTCTTCCTGATTGTGACGGTTCTGGTGCCCTTTGCGGTCGGCCCGCAATCGTCGCTGCTGTCCACGATCGCGCCGGGTGTCCTGTGGCTCGGTGCGCTTCTGGCCTGCCTGCTGTCGCTCGACCGCCTGTTGGCGCTGGATTGGGAGGACGGCTCGCTGGACTTGCTGGCGACCGCACCGCTACCGCTTGAAGCGGTTGTCTCGATCAAGGCGCTGGCCCATTGGATCACCACCGGCCTGCCGCTGGTCCTTGCTGCACCCTTCCTGGGTGTACTGTTGAACCTGCCGGTTCCGGGCTTTTTCTGGCTGGTGATCTCGCTGTTGCTGGGCACCCCGGCCATGAGCGTCATTGGCACCTTCGGCGCAGCGCTAACCGTCGGCCTGAAACGGGGCGGGTTGCTGTTGTCCCTTCTGGTCCTGCCGCTTTACGTCCCAACCCTGATTTTCGGCGCTGAGGTCGCCCGCCGTGGTGCCATCGGGATGGAAACACAGACACCGCTTCTGATGCTTGCCGGGATCACCGCAGCAACCATCGCCCTGCTGCCCTTTGCCAGCGCAGCGGTGCTGCGGATCAATCTGCGGTGAAGCGCCACATCTTTGACCGAGGTCAATTGAGAAAACCTCCGATTCAGACTAAATAACGGCCATGACAATCGCAGCCAAAGCCAACGCCCTCTGGGAATATGCCAACCCGCGCAAGTTCCTTGCCACCAGTGAACGTGTCCTGCCGTTTTTCTGGATCACATCGGCAGTTTTTATCGTGGTCGGGCTGGTCTGGGGCTTTTTCTTCACGCCGGACGATTACAAGCAGGGATCGACCGTCAAGATCATCTACCTGCACGTCCCGTCGGCGCTGATGGCGATCAATTGCTGGTTGATGATGCTGGTGACCTCGCTGGTCTGGCTGGTGCGCCGCCACCATGTCAGTGCTCTGGCCGCGCGGGCCGCCGCCCCGATCGGCATCGTCATGACACTGATCGCGCTGGCAACCGGGGCGATCTGGGGCCAGCCGATGTGGGGGACATGGTGGGCCTGGGATCCGCGCCTGACATCGTTCCTGATCCTGTTCCTGTTCTACCTTGGATATGTGGCGTTATGGGAGGCGATCGAGGACCCCGATACCGCTGCCGACCTGACCTCGGTCCTGTGTCTGGTGGGGTCGGTCTTTGCGATCCTCAGCCGCTATGCGGTGAACTTCTGGAATCAGGGCCTGCATCAGGGCGCGTCCGTCATGCGGGCGGGTGCTGTCACCGGCACCGATACCGAAGAGAAGGTCAGCAATATCTTCTTCTATCCGCTGCTGGCGTGCATCATCGGCTTTGTGTTGCTGTTCATCGCGCTGGTGCTGTATCGCACCGGCACGGAAATCCGGGCACGGCGGATCAAGGCATTGCTTGCACGGGAAAGGGTGGGCGGATGATCCCTGATCTTGGAAAATACGCGGACGCGGTCCTGTCGTCTTACGCAGCCTCGATTGCACTGCTGGTCGCACTGGTTGTCTTCAGCATTCTGCGCGGACGCAAGGTGCGGGCCGAGATGGAAAAGATCGAACAAAGGGTAACTCGGAATGGCTAAAATCTCGCCCCTGATGCTCGCGCCGCCCCTGATTTTCGGGGCTTTCGCGGTTCTGGCCGGGATCGGCATGTTCCGCGAGGATCCAAACGCGCTGCCCTCTGCGCGCGAGGGGCAGCCTGCGCCCCCGGTCGTGCTGACCGAGTTTCCCGGCAAGGCCCTGTTCGACGACACGACCCTAAGGGATGGTGAGGTCAAGCTGGTCAACTATTGGGCCAGCTGGTGCGCCCCATGCCGGGCCGAGCACCCGAACCTTGAGGCGCTGTCGGACGAAGGCATCCCGGTCTATGGCATCAACTACAAGGACAAGTTGGACAATGCTGAGGGTTTCCTGACCGAGTTGGGTGATCCATACGAAGCCATCGGCCGCGACGAGCAGGGACGCATGGCGCTGGATTGGGGCCTATACGGCGTGCCGGAAACCTATGTGATTGACGGTGAGGGTATGGTCATTCTGCGCTTTGCCGGGCCGATCACTCAGCGCGTGATCGAAAGCACAATCCGCCCTGCTTTGGAAAAGGCGGCGGGCGGATAACCCCTTTGCCTAAAGCCTGTAGCCCCCGGTAACCGCCAAGGTCTCACCGGTGATGAATGCAGCGTCATCCGATGCGAGGAACCGAACGGCCTTTGCAATGTCTTCCGGTCCTCCCACGCGCCCAATGGCTGTGTCTTTCACAAACAGGGCTGTCAGATCATCGGGCCGCGGGGCCTCGGGGATGTTGATGGCCCCCGGTGCGACTGCGTTCACCCGGATACCTTCGGGCCCAAGCTCTTTCGCCATGCCGCGGGTCCACAGGTTCAGCGCAGCCTTGCTTGCCCCATAGGTTACCGCGTCTTTCGGCGGCAAAACGGCGTTCATCGAAGATATGCTGACAATCGCCGCACCCGGTTTCAGATGCGGCAACGCGGCCGTCAACAAGGCTGCGGGCACAAGCAGGTTCAAATCCTGAATGGCGCGGTGGTCGTCGCGATTGAACACCTCTTTTGGGGTCGATTTCACCGCCCCCGCGTTGTTTACGATCACATCCAGGCGGCCAAACCTGTCGATGACCTGCTGGATTACCGCCTCGGGCTGCCCGTCCTGCGTCAGATCGGATTGAATGGACAGAGTCCCGTCACTCAAATGCGTATGCGTCGGATCGGTCGAAAACCACGTGAATGCGATGTGATTGTCGCGGCTCAACTCCTCGACAATCGCGCGCCCAATGCCGCGCGCGCCTCCGGTTATCAATGCCACCCTGTTCATCGCGACCTCCCCGGCGCAGCAAACCCGGTCTCTTGCGCCAATTCAACTTCTTCTGTTCAAAAATACCTCGGAGCGCGAGGCAGAGCCTCGCAAAAAACAAAGGACGCCCGAAGGCGTCCTTTCTGATCAAATCCAAAGGCGCGGCTTTATCCCGCCTTCGCCAGATTCCGCAGCACATACTGCAGCACGCCGCCGTTTTCGATATATTCAATCTCGGGCGCGGTATCGATCCGGCATTTCAGAGTGATGGTCTTCTCGGTTCCATCCCCATAAACGATAGTGCAAGGCACCTCCTGCAGGGGTTCAACCGTGTCCAACCCATGGATCGAGACGGTTTCATCCCCCTTCAGACCCAGCGACTTGCGCGTGTCGCCGCCTGTGAATTCCAGCGGGATCACACCCATCCCCACAAGGTTCGAGCGGTGAATGCGCTCAAAGCTTTCGGCGATCACCGCCTTGACGCCCAGCAACGCCGTGCCCTTGGCCGCCCAGTCGCGGGACGAGCCCGCGCCATATTGTTCGCCACCAAACACGACCAACGGGGTTCCGTTCGCCTGATGCGCCATCGACGCCTCGTAGACTGAGGTCTGCTGACCGTCCGGCCCGACGGTGTAGCCGCCCTCTACGCCGTCCAGCATCTCATTCTTGACGCGGATATTGGCGAAGGTGCCACGCATCATGACCTCGTGGTTGCCACGGCGGGACCCGTATGAGTTGAACTCGCGCGGCTGAACCTGGCGGTCGGTCAGGTATTTGCCAGCCGGTGTGGTCGTCGCAAATGATCCGGCGGGTGAGATGTGGTCGGTGGTGATCATGTCGCCCAGGATCAGCAGAACCTTGGCACCTTCAATGTTCGAGATCGTGCCCGGCTCGGGACTCATGCCCTGGAAATAGGGCGGGTTCTGGATGTAGGTCGAGCTCGGTGGCCAGTCATAGGTTTCCTGTTGCGGAACCTCGACGCTCTGCCATTTCTCGTCGCCCTTGAACACGTCCGCATATTTGGTCTGGAACGCCTCGCGGGTCACGGTTGCCTCGACCAGCTCGGCGATTTCGCTTTGGCTGGGCCAGATGTCTTTCATGAAGACGTCGTTGCCATCCTTGTCCTGACCGATCGGCTCCGAGGTCAGGTCGATATCCAGTGTGCCCGCCAGCGCGTAAACCACGACCAGCGGCGGTGAGGCCAGATAATTGGCGCGCACGTCCGGGCTGATACGGCCTTCGAAGTTGCGGTTGCCCGACAGAACCGAGGTGGCAACCAGATCGCCCTCGGCAATCGCTTCGGACAGTTCTTTCTGGATCGGACCCGAGTTGCCGATACAGGTGGTGCAGCCATAGCCAACAAGGTTGAAGCCGATGGTATCCAGATCATCCTGCAGGCCAGCGGCCTCAAGATAGGCCGACACAACCTGCGATCCCGGTGCCAGCGAGGTCTTGACCCACGGCTTGCGGTTCAAACCCAGCGCGGCGGCTTTTCGCGCCACCAGACCCGCGCCGATCATCACATAAGGGTTCGAGGTGTTGGTGCAGGAAGTGATCGAGGCGATCACGACCTTGCCCGATTCCATGGTGTAGTCTTCGCCTTTGACGGGGACGTCTTTGCCCATGGGGCGCTTGAAGGTCTCGGCCATCTCGCGCGCAAAGGCGGCCTTGGCGTCGGTCAGCGCGACATAATCCTGCGGGCGTTTCGGGCCGGAAATCGCCGGGACAATAGTGCCCATATCCAACGACAAGGTATCGGTATAGATCGGCGCATAGTCCGCCCCGCGCCAGAATCCGTTTTCCTTTGCATAGGCTTCGACCAGCGCGATCCGGTCCTCGTCGCGGCCCGTATTGCGCATGTAGCGCAGGGTTTCGCCGTCGATGGGGAAGAAGCCACAGGTCGCGCCGTATTCTGGTGCCATATTGGCGATGGTGGCGCGGTCGGCCAGCGGCAGGCGGTCCAGACCGCTGCCGTAGAACTCGACAAATTTTCCGACCACGCCTTTCTCGCGCAGCATTTCCACGACCTTCAGCACCAGATCGGTGCCGGTGGTGCCTTCGACCATCGCGCCGGTCAGCTCAAAGCCCACAACCTCGGGGATCAGCATCGAGATCGGCTGACCCAGCATGGCGGCCTCGGCCTCGATCCCACCAACGCCCCAGCCCAGAACGGCCATGCCGTTGACCATGGTGGTGTGGCTGTCGGTGCCGACCAGCGTGTCGGGATAGGCGACCTCATCCCCGTTCTGGTCGGTGTCGGTCCAGACGGTCTGAGCCAGGTATTCCAGGTTCACCTGATGACAAATGCCGGTGCCGGGGGGCACGACGCGGAAATTGTTGAACGCGTTCTGGCCCCATTTCAGGAACTGATAGCGTTCCATATTGCGCTCATATTCGCGATCCACATTCATCTGGAAGGCGCGGGGGTTGCCGAACTCGTCAATCATGACCGAGTGGTCGATGACAAGATCGACCGGGTTCAGCGGGTTGATCTTTTGCGCATCGCCGCCCAGCCCCTTGATGCCATCGCGCATCGCTGCCAGATCGACCACCGCCGGAACGCCGGTGAAATCCTGCATCAGCACGCGGGCAGGGCGGTAGGCGATCTCACGCGGGTTCTTGCCGCCATTCGCGCCCCATTCGCCGAAGGCCTTGATGTCCTCGACCGAGACGGAAAAGCCGTCATCCTCGAACCGCAGCATGTTTTCCAACACGACTTTCAGCGCGGCGGGAAGCCTTGAAAAATCACCCAGCCCGGCCTCTTGCGCCGCGGGGATCGAATAATACGAGATGGATTTGCCATTCACGCTCAGGCTGCGGCGCGTTTTGGCGGTATCCTGTCCGACTTTGATGGGCATCTGTTGGCCTCCCTCTCAAACAACTTGGAATTCAGGGTCGCTGCATTTTATCTGCATCACTCGGGCCACCGGTTCAAGAAGGATCGGCTCGTTAAGTGCATTTTTTGTATACCATTGCACACATTTTGATGGAAATCCTTGCAACCGGTCTCAAGAAACCTTGATTGGAGGGTGATGAGCAAAGGGTTTAAACCATTACCACACCTTATCGAATCCAGAGAATAAAGCTGTTAGCCCGAGGCCAGACATGATCCGAACTGCCGCCATTGCCACTGCATTTTCCCTTTTTGCGCTTGTCCCCGTTGTGGCCAAAAGCGATCCGGTGGTGATCGAGCTGTTTACCTCGCAAGGCTGTTCGTCCTGCCCGCCGGCCGACGACATCATGCACGAACTGGCCAAACGCGACGATGTGATCGGTCTGGCCCTGCATGTGGATTACTGGGACTATATCGGCTGGAAAGACGAATATGCCGACCCCAGCCACACTGACCGGCAGCGCGCCTATGCACGGCAAGGCGGACGGACGATGATCTACACGCCACAGATGGTGGTAAACGGACAGCAGGACGTAGTCGGGGCAAAAGCCCGCCAGCTCGATCAACTGATCGACGCGCATCTGACAGCGGCCCCGCAAGCCTCGGTTCAGGCGCAGCGGGATGGCGGTGCCGTGACTGTTGAGGTCTCACCCGTCGAACTGCCCGAGGGGCAGGTCTATGACGTCCGAGTGGTCCAATATTCGCCGCTGCGCCATGCCTCGATCCGCCGGGGTGAGTTGGCGGGGCATGAACTGGATTATGCCAATGTGGTCGAATCCTGGCAGATCGCCGGGCAGTGGGACGGTGTTGCGCCGCAAAGCTACACGGCGGAACTGGAGTCAGACCTGCCTGCGGTCGTGCTGGTGCAGCAAGCCGGGCACGGGCCTATCGTTGCAGCGACCAAGGTCAGGTGATCAGGGCATTTCCTCGGGGCTGACGCCCAGCCCGTTCCAGTGCTTCCACCGGCGATGGATCCAGAACCATTGGCCCATGTGCTGACGAACCATCTTTTCCAGGTCGTTATTGGTGAACTGCGTCATTTCCTTGGGATCGGTATGCGGAACTGGTTCATGTAGAACGATTTCAAAGTCGATTCCGTTGGGTTGACGCACCGCGTAAACCGGGATCAGGACCGCTTTGTATTTCATCGCAAGTTCGGCGTTCAGAACTGAGGTGATCGCGGGTTTGCCGAAGAATTGCAGCTGTTCGCCGCCCTGAACATGCAGGTCTGATACGATCGCGATAATGCCACCACTTTTCAGCGACCGCACCATTTCCACCATGCCGCGCCGACCCTGCTCGAACATGGGTGAGCCGGTTTTGTAGAAGGCTTTGACGTAATCGTCGTTGAAATAGGGGTTTGCCATTCGACGATAAAGGCATCCGATGGGCTTGCCGCACCGGGCCTGAAGCGCGACGCGCGCCGCCAGATAATGCCCGAAATGAGCGGTGATCATCATCACCGGACGGCCTTCGGCAATGGCGGCATCAAGCGCTGCGATTCCGGCACCACTGATTTTGGCGGTCTTCTGACGCGCCATGAAACCTTCGGGCGAAAAATGCTCCATGATGGCGCGCCCGGCATTGTCCGACACATCGCCCGAGATCTTGCGAATCTCGGCCTCGGACAGGTTCGGGCAGGTCAGGTTCAGGTTGCGGCGCACGCGTCTGCGAAATCCAACCACCGGGGCAAGGCCGCGCACGATGGCACCCATGGTCGCGATGCGCCGTTCATACGGCAGCAGGCGCATGGTGCCGATGACCCCCTTCAGGAACAGATTGGCGACATAGTATTTTGCAAGCTCAGTCTGGCTGAGCTCTGACTTTTCGACAGGCATGAAGGCGTCTCACCGCATATTGCGCGTTTCCCGATCAGACATACAGACCGGGGCTGGCAACCTCAAGCACCCTCATGGGTCCTTGGCGACCCAATCTACGCGTCCTCTTCCTCGGCTTCGACCAGGGTGAGCGTGCCTGCATCCACCAGATTGCGAATGGCACCGACGATCTGTGTCATCGCCTCCTCGGCTTCGGCTTGTTTGACGCGGCCGCGTTCGCCCATTTCTTCGCGCAGGTTATCGGCCATGCGGGATGAGATGTTCGAAAGCACATATTCCACCGACGCCTTGTCGTCATCCGCCGCAGCACCCGCCAGGGCGGTGATCAGGACGGGTTGATCCACCTCGCGCAGGATGGCCGGAATGTCGCGGGCTGCGATACGGGTTGTGATATGGGCGAAGGTGAAAATGGACTGGCGTACGACGCTGGCGAAATCCGCATCCTCTTCGTCCAGCGCGGTCAGCAACCCGTCGCGGGTCGAGGCCGCCGATTGGTTGAGAATCGCTCCGACCCGCGCGCCAGGTCCGTCGCTGAAGGCCTGGGCCGGACGTTGATCCAGTTGCGAGGCCAGCGACCAGCCAATCCGTTCGACCGCTTCGGGGGTGACATTGGCGGTTTTGGAGATGGCATAGGTGATCCGTCGGGCCACAGGTCCGGGCAGTTGACCCAGCAATTGCGCCGCCTGCGCTGTATCGAGCTTGGAGACCATGACCGCCGCAATCTCGGTGCTTTCGGCTTGCGCCATTTGGGCAAGGTCTTCGGTTGGAATTTCGCGCAACCTTTGCCACGGATCACCGATCTGGCGCACGCCCGCGACTTTGCGCAATCGGGCCGCCGTGGCGGGCGCGATCTTGCCGTTGATTGCGTCCAGAGCACCGGCTAGCCCATGCGGGAAGGACAGTCCGATATTGTCCAGCGCATCGCCAAATTCACGCGCGACGGCATCCAGTGTAACGCGATCCACCAACCCCATCTGACCCAATTGATGGGTCAGCTTTTCCTGCAAATCGTCAGGCAGGTCTTCCAGCGGTATATCCGCGCCTTCATTCAACAAAAGCCGCACAACAACCGCGGCCTTTTGTAGAGAGCTGAGCGATCGGGGAACAACCCTTGGGGCGTCGTTACCGTCACCGGCGGGGGCGGCCGCCCCCGGTGCCATTTGTATCAGCGCGTTCGTATCCTGCATCTGCCTGCCGAGCCAAAATCAAGTCCACAGGCAGATTAGCGGGAATCGGGTAAAGAAAGGCTGAAGCCTAGTAGCTATATGTCAGCCCGGTGCGGATTGCGTCGCGCAACGAGGCTTCGGCCCAGGTGCCTTCGCCACCACGGGCCTTGATCTCGCGCCATTGTTCGATGGCCAGATCGGTGCGGCCTTCTGAGACAAAGCCCTGACCCATATAGCTGCGCGCCAAAATGTTGTCGGGGTTTGCAGTGATCGCATCCTGATAGAACGCATTGGCCAGCGCCAGTTCGCCCATCTTGCGGTAGGTAAAGCCCCAATAGGTCAGAACACGGTCATCGCCTTGATCCATCACGCGCAGAATGTCCTGCGCATGTTCATACTGCCCGTCATAGGCCAGCTCGCGCACCGCGTCATACAACTGATCTTGGGTGAAATTGGTTTTGTTCGGCTTCACACAGCGGCCCGCAGCCTCGTCATACACACGGCCAAACAGGCATTTCTTCGTCGTGTTTGTCGGTTTCGGCGGGCTGCTGTCGCCACCTGCGGCATGAACAATGGGGGCAAAGGCAAATGCCTGAAATGCAATCGCGGATGCTAGGACTAGGCGCATAATTTAACTCCGTTCTCGGGTCTGCTAATTGAAATCATAGTGCGATCTTCAAAAAAGCTAACACCGGACGGGTCGCATTTATTCACAAACAGGAAAGAAAACTCTTAGCTGTTTATGATTTTTGTGCAGCTTTGCGATTCCTGATCCCAAACGGCGCCATCGGCGCAGGATTGGGTCTGCTTGGAATGGCCGGTGCAGGCAAGGCTGGCCGAGGCAAAGCAGACAAGGGCGATCGAGCAAAGAACGGTTCGGATCATGATCAGTTCCTTTTGCAGAGATGTTCCGTGAAGAGTAACCGATTCTTGCTGAATCGCAAAAAAGCCCGGCCTGCTGCTGTGGCAGACCGGGCTGTTTCATGGCTTACGATGATTTATTCGCCAAAAACACGCTCGAAAATCGTGTCGACATGCTTGGTGTGATAGCCAAGGTCGAATTTCTCTTCGATCTCTTCGGGGCTCAGCGCGGCGGTGACGTCGGCATCTGCCAGCAGCTCTTGCTTGAAATCGGTCCGGTGTTCCCAGACTTTCAACGCGTTGCGCTGCACCATGGCATAGGCGTCCTCGCGGCTGACGCCAGCTTGGGTCAGGGCCAGCAGAACGCGTTGGCTCATCACCAGACCGGGGAACTTGTTCATGTTCTCCAGCATGTTCTCGGGGAAGATCAGCATCTTGTCGATTACGCCGGTCAGACGGGCCAGGGCAAAGTCCAGCGTGATTGTGGCGTCGGGCCCGATCATGCGTTCGACGGAGGAATGCGAGATGTCGCGTTCATGCCAAAGCGCCACGTTTTCCATCGCCGGGATCACAGCCGCGCGCACCATGCGGGCCAGACCGGTCAGGTTCTCGGTCAGAACCGGGTTTTTCTTATGCGGCATCGCCGACGAGCCCTTTTGACCCATCGAGAAGAATTCGGCGCCTTCCAGCACCTCGGTCCGCTGCATGTGGCGGATTTCGATGGCGATGTTTTCGATGCTGCTGGCGATCACGCCAAGGGTTGCAAAGAAGGCCGCGTGGCGGTCGCGGGGGATAACTTGGGTGCTGATCGGTTCGGGCACCAGACCAAGTTGGTCGCAGACGTGTTCCTCGACGCGCGGGTCAATGTTGGCGAATGTGCCAACCGCACCGCTAATTGCGCCGGTTGCGATTTCCGCACGGGCGTCGCGCATGCGGGACAGGTTGCGGTCCATCTCGGCGTAGAAACGGGCAAAGGTCAGGCCCATGGTGGTCGGCTCGGCGTGGATACCGTGGCTGCGGCCGATGCGGACGGTGTTCTTGTGTTCAATCGCGCGGCGTTTGAGCGCGGCCAGCAGACCCTCAAGATCGGCGATCAGCAGATCGGCGGCGCGGGTCAGCTGCACATTCAGGCAGGTGTCCAGCACGTCGGAACTGGTCATGCCCTGATGCACAAAGCGGGCTTCTTCACTGCCAACATGCTCGGCCAGATGGGTCAGGAAGGCGATGACGTCGTGCTTGGTGACGGCTTCGATCTCGTCGATGCGGGCGACGTCGAATTCCACGTCCTTGGCTTTCCACACGGCCTCGGCATTCTCACGCGGGATCACGCCCAGATCGGCCATGGCGTCGCAGGCATGGGCCTCGATCTCGTACCAGATGCGGAACTTGCTTTCGGGCGACCAGATGGCGACCATATCGGGGCGGGAATAACGTGGAATCATAAGCAGCGGCACCTTATTGTGTTTGGGCAGGAGGCGATGCGGCGGGGTTTAAACCCGCACCATCTAATGAACAAGGTGTGAGTGCGGATATGAGACGGTTTGCCCTGATTTTAGCGATCTGGCCCGGCTTTCTGGCGGCTGAAGAGTTTCAGACCCTGTCCGGCGAAGGAATTCTGGCGACGCTGACTGAACAGAAGCTGGATTACGGGGATGGCGTCTGGCAGACCTTTGAGCCCTCGATGCTGACCCAGTATTTTGCGGGCGGCCCAAGTGAGGGGCGCTGGGCTGTGCGGGGGGATCAGTATTGCTCGCTCTGGCCGCCATCGGATCTGTGGGCGTGTTATGATGTTCTGCAACAGGGTCAGACAATCCGCTTTGTCGATGACGCCGGCAACACAACAGATGGCGTGCTTGTTAAGCGGGGGAACTGACCCAACCCCTCCCGCAAGGATTTTCCGTTGTTGGGCAAGGCAGTACTGGACAAAGCAAGCGCGCCCGGTTCAATCTGATGGCAGCGAAACCATCAGGTTATTGAGATATGCGTATTTTTCTAGCGTCAACACTTGCTGCCTGTGCGGCCCTATGGGCGGCAGGGGCTGCGCCTGTCCGGGCCGAGACGCCTGTGACCTATACCGATGCGGGTCGGGCCTTGTTCCGGTTCTCGGTTCCGGATTTCTGGGCCCTGCGCACCGGCGGGCCGCGTGACATTGAAGATACCGAGTTAGGGGATGCCCGCGCCGTTGCGCGCGTGATGGCCATTCGACCGGTTACTGACGACACGGTCTGGATGGGCTTCGTATCGCCAGCCGGAGTTGAAGATATTCAGGACGGGGAGCGGTATCTTGAAGATATCGACAAGTTCCTTGTCAAAGATCCAAGCGTCACCAGCACCAGCGATACCCGCATCGGGGGGTTGCCCGCCCGTGTCTACCGTGGCACCGGCAACCGCGATGGTCGCCGGATCAATTTCACGGCGACCCTGATCGACCTGCCGCGAAACCGGGTGGCCGTCGTGGTGGCGATCCTGCGCGATGGGGCTGATCCGGCCTATGTGGATGATCTGAACGCCGTTTTCGCGTCGTTCCGGTCGCTGCAATGACGGAGGTTGGTATGACACGCAAACTGATCAAACGTTCTGTGCTAGCGCTGGGCTTGGGGGTCGCAGGTCTGACCCTGTCAGGCTGCGATGGCGTAAGTGTCGGCGTGGGCTATGGGTACCGGTACGACCCGTTTTACGACTCGATGCTGTGGAATGATTATTACCACGACGTCGATGTCGATATCGACGTGAACCGACCGGACCGGCCCAGACCTCCGGACGGCAAGCCGCCCAATCGACCGAAGCCCCCAGCGGGCAAGCCACCTGCGCGTCCGAAGCCGCCGATTGCCAAGCCGCCGTCGCGTCCGCGTCCTCCGGTTGCAAGACCGCCTGCGGCGCGGCCTCCGATCCATCGGCCTGCGCCGCGGAGACGCTGATTGGCGATCTGTTCCGTGCCCGGCATGCAGCCGGGCAGGGCCTAGCTTTGTTCTGCCTGATCCCAAATCCGTTCGACCCAGGTTGCAGGTCGTACAAATTGGCGGATTCCCCGAAGCTTGTGCTTTGACCTTAGCGCGCGCCAGATGTGTTGGCCGGGCGGCAGGTGCGGAACCTCGGCGTGGTACTGGCCTTTGATCGCATCGGGCGGGTTGAGCGATCCGGCAAAGATCACAACGCGTGCGTCCTTGGGTGCGCGCGTGTCCAGAAAGTAGTTCAGCGGGAACTTGGGAATACACTCGATCCGGAAATGGCGGACCCAGCCGGACGGCCAGAACCTTATCCCGTTTGGCGCGTTCTTTGTCACAAAATGCTGTTCAAACCGATACGTATCCGCCACGCCCTGAGGGTCGGCGGCAAAGATATCCTGCAGCGGGGCAAGCGCCCCGACCGGCATACGGTAGATCGACGTCTGCCCCAGACGGCTGAGGGGTTTGGCCACATTGCGAGCAAGGATGACGTCGTCCGGGTCGCCGAACTCGAAGAACGGATCCAGCGAGCCGGTGATCGCGACGTCCAGATCCAGAAACAGGAATGGACCCTTCAGATCGGCCAGCTCTGCGGCCCACAGTCTGGATTTCGGCCATTGGCCAATGGTTCGCTGCGGCATGAAGCCGGGCATCTCGGGCAGGTCAAAGCACTCGACACCGGGATCGACACCGTCGCGCGAATCCGTGAAGGCCACAAACCGGAAAGGCGGCGTCGTTCTGGCACAAACCATCCGATAAAGGCGGTTAATATAGGGGGCACCGTAGAGCGTGCCCCAGTTTATGCACACGATCTGTTTTTCCATGGCCGCGTGGGTAGCAGCCACGCGAAACAGTTCCGTGACAGGATTTCAGGTCACGCGTCCAGCAGGATCGTGGTCACAACGGACGAGCCTTCAAGCGTGCGGTGCACGGGGCATTTGTCCGCAATCTCCAGAAGGCGCGCGCGTTGGTCGGGCGTCAGGGGGCCTTCCAGCCGTATCTTGCGCTTGAACTGATCGATCTTGCCCTCGTTTGCCAGACCCGCATCCTGCGCGTGGACCTTGTCGTGGCACACATCAACGGTGATGCCGGTCAGCGGCCACCGTTTGCGCCGCGCATACATGCGTATGGTCATCGAGGTACACGCCCCAAGACCCGAGGAGACAAACCCGTAAGGCGACATGCCACGATCCGTGCCGCCATATGACACCGGCTCGTCTGCGACGACGTGATGGCGCGGCCCCGATTGAATGTCCTGCAAGAAACCGTTGGGGTCCGACTCGGTCACGCGAATGACGCCTTCGGGCGCGCCCGGCGGTGGGGCAGGCGGGCATAGCGAAACATAGCGCGACACCCAGGCTGCGATCACATCGGCCGCATACTCGGCATCTGCGGCGCGGGTGATCAGGTGGTCGGCATCGTCAAGGGTGACAAAGCTTTTGGGGTGTTTGGCCGCAAGAAAGATCGTGCTAGCATTGTCGATGCTGACGGTTTCATCCATCGGCGCGTGCAGGATCAGCAATGCGGCTTTCAGATCAGCAACCGATGGGGTCAGTGCTGCTTCGGCAATATCGTCGACAAAGGCCTTGCCAATGCGGAACGGACGCCCGCCCAGCGAAACCTCGGCGCTGCCGTCCTGTTGGATCTGCGGCAGGGCATCTTCGAAATGGTGCGAGACGTGGCTGGGATCGGCCGGTGCCCCAAGCGTCACAACCGCCTTGACCGAAGGGATGCCCGCACGGGCGCGCAAAATCGCAGCACCGCCGAGCGAGTGACCGATCAACAGGGCAGGGGCCATGTTCCGGCCCGCAAGAAACTGAGCCGCCGCAATCAGGTCTTCGACATTCGAGGTGAAGGTGGTGTTTGCAAATTCGCCTTCCGAGTGGCCCAGACCCGTAAAGTCGAACCGCAAGACCGCGATGCCCATTGCCGCCAGCCGGGCCGAGATGCGGCGCGCGGCTGGAATGTCCTTGGAACAGGTAAAGCAATGCGCGAACAGGGCGGTTGCCAGCACCGGACCGTCGGGTAGGTCCAGTCGTGCTGCAAGTTGACCGCCGTCATGTCCGGCAAAAGTGATGCGTTCCGTGGGCATTTCGGCTCCTTCGGTTTGGGGGGATGCCTGCAATACTGTGGTGAAGCAAAGCCAGTCTCAAGGGATATGTCAAAGGCGTAACGGTAAGGTGAGGACTTGGCGGACAGGTGCACAGGACCTGTGCACTTGCGCAGGTAAGCGGTGTTGCGGCGTCCAATTGAATGACAAAACATCACAATTGGTGATGTTGTTTCGATTAAATATTCATTTTCATAATTCGACTGCCTCCCCCATCTTCACGGTATCCACACCATCGCCGGAGGAAAGCATGACACATATTACAGCAACCCCGCAGTCGCCCGGTATCGGGGCAGGCACATTGGTTACTCTTGTTCTGGTTGGCGCATTGGGTTTTGCGCTGGGACAGTCCTGGCCCTTAAGCGAATTCGCAAGCGACTCGCAATTGACACAGCCGGTTGAAGACTGGCACGGCAATGTGCGTCGTTCATATTGGTCAGAGTGAGGGCATCCTCACTCTGACCCCATAAGCCGCCCATCAAACGGGTATTTGGTCAGGTTTTCATAGCCGTCCTCGGTTATCAGTACCTGATCTTCCAGCTTGATCGAGAAATCTCCGCCCACTTCGCCAACAGCGGCTTCGACACAGAGCACCATGCCGGGTTCCAATGGATAGTCATAGGCCCCGGTAACCGCCTTGTCGGGATAGGCAACCAACGGCCATTCGTCACACAATCCCACACCATGCATCAGGCAGCCGTATTTCTGCGCCTGAAACTTGTCGTCCAACCTGTGAGAGTTGGCCGTCAGTTCAGGGATCATCACACCGGGTTTCAGCATTTCCATATTGGTCATGATGTGTTCATGCGCGTGCTGCATGGCATAGATCATATCGGCGCGGGGTTTCTGGTCGCCGATCCACCATGTGCGTGAAATATCGATGCAAATCCCGTACGAACCGATCAAGTCCGTGTCGAAGGCAATGATTTCATTCTGCTGCGTAATACGGGGGCCGCATTCCTGAAACCACGGGTTGGTGCGCTGGCCCGAGGCCAAAAGGCGGGTTTCGATCCACTCACCCCCGCGCCGGATGTTTTCGGCATGCAGAACGGCCCAGATGTCATCTTCCGAGGTTTTGCCGACGCCGACATTGGCACGGGCGAATTTTTCCATCTCGGCCACGGCGGTCTCGCAGGCATGGCTGGCGCAGCGCATGGCCAGAATCTCGTCCGGGCCTTTGATGGCGCGGGTCTTTTCGGTCAGTTCCTCGCCTTCCATGATTTCGAACCCCTGCGCCTCAAGCGCGCGCAGCCCGTGCAACATGATCTTGTCGACCGCCAGACGCTTGTTTCCGCCGCCATGTGCGTCGATCAGCACGCGCACCTCGTTCGAGAACACGTCCGCTGCGATATCCACCTTGTCGCCCCGGTCGAAATAGAACAGATCCGCGCCTGACCGCTGTTCGCGCACCAACGGGTTGAACGTCGACAGGAAGGGTGAGTTCTTATAGTCCCAGATCACCATATACCCGTCGGCGCATAGCAGCACAGCCCGGAACGGGTTGTGGGTGTTCCACAGCTGCATGTTGGTGCTGTCGGTGGCGTAGCGGATGTTCAGCGGGTCGAAGATCAACAGGCCGCCGTATCCGCGATCGACAATCGCCTGCGTCAGGCGCTTCCAGCGGTATTCGCGCATCCGTTCAAGGTTCGGTAGTTTCAACCCGGCCGCATCCCATTCGTCAAAGGCCAGTTGGGTCGGTCCGATCTCGATCCGGTTGTTGTCGTTGGGTGTTCCGTCGCCCAGTGTTTCGCCTCGGGTCGGATCGATTTTGCGGGTATCCCGGTAGTGTTGATTCACGTCACGCCTCCCTGACATGGGGTCGAGTGTGTTGAGGCCCTGATCCGTCGTCGCAGAAGATTGCGACCGTCTGCGGGTCGTTTTTTGACCGACATTGCGTGGATTCGGTGGTAGCTGGGTCTCATGACTATCATTTTGCAGGAAAAAATCCCGTATGACCCGCGCAACGCCCGTGCGCTGCCCGGTGTGCAGCCTGCTTCGCTGGACGCGTGGCTGCATCAGGATGATGCCTTTGCTGCGCAGATGAGCCATCGGGCGACCCTGTTGAAAGAAAGGCGCGATCAGGTGATGGCGCTGGACCAAGGTGCCGAACCTGCGGCGCAAGAGCTTTTGGAGCTGGTTCTGGCGCAGGTCTATCCTGATGCTGCAGACAGCGTGCGGCGGCCTGACAGCGTGTCGGTTGACATCGACAGGACCCGGCCGCTGGATACGCTGTGCCATCTGGTTCAAGAGGATTTCTGTATCCTGCAAAAGCAAGCCGATCAGCATGTTCTGACCGGCGCGATCCTGTGTTTTCCGGCCAGTTGGCGTTTGAGTGAAAAATTCATGCGCCCGCTGGTAGATATTCATGTGCCGGTCGCCAGCTACGACGACAATATCGCCCGGCGCGTGCAGCGATTGTTCGATGGGATTCAACCAGATCGCCCGCTTTGGCGCTTCAATGCGCTGTGGTACGAGGACCCGGAGCTTTTTCAACCCCGCAGTGCCAGCGAACCGCGGGAAAAACCAAAAGCGGGGACCACCTCATACCTGCGAAGCGAGCGTCAGACTTTGATGCGGCTGCCCAAGACTGGCGCGGTCGTCTTCTCGATCCACACCTATGTTTTGGCCGCGCACAGCCTGGCAGAAATGGAAAACCCCGCCTGACGGCGGGGCCTCCAAGGAGGGTTCTTGTAATTCGGTTACATGCCCAAAGCGGTGGCAACGTCGGCAAAAGCGTTGCTGGCATTCAGGGCGACAATGGCAAAGGTGAAGACCAGAACCTGAGTGTTCAGTCTGAAATCCTCACCCCGGATCAGGTTAACCGCCGCCATGGACAGCGCAATCGGGGTGGAGACACTGGCGATCACGCCTGTCATGCACCAGCTGCTGAGCCGCAGAATGTCGCTTGGCCGCTCGTCTTCCTCAGCGGTTTCGCTGGGCAGGGTTTCTGTTGGGGTTTGGGGTTCGTCCGTGCGAAACGCGATGCTGAGCAGTTGTTCGTCTGACAGCTGGATCGGACGGGCCGCAGGTTTGGCTGCTTCGATAGGATCTTGCGGTTCTGGGATGTCCAGACCTGCAAACTGACCGGTCACAGATTGAAAGATCTGTTTTCGGTTTCTGGGTTTGCTGGGGGCCAGCGTGTCAAAGGCGCTCATGAACTGTTCGACGGTCAATACCGTGTGCGGTGACAGCCATTCCACCCGCCGGGTCGAGCAGATATCGACCATGCGATACAGAATGACGACCAGCATAAGTTCCGAGATCTCGAGATCGTCCAGCAGCGGCGACACCGGAGTAACCGTCAGGACCAACCGGTTCTGAGGGTTGGACACAACGGGCCGGGCGAGCGTCCGCAGGCCAGCCGCGCGATCCATACGTTCGTAACGTGTGTCGGTATCCGCCGCTTCGGTATCCAGCGTCAGGCGCACCATATACTGGCTTGAGACAACGCTTGCCTCAGTCCGTGACAACAGCGCTTTGCGTTCGACCAAATGGCCGTAATCCTCAAGCGTCGTGGCGACAATTGTGCCAAACCGCTCGATCGCGCCGTCTGTGTCGCCATCGAATTGCAGGCCGCCATGGTAGCTGTGCTTCCGAGCCACTGGAATGTTCCTTTGCCGCTTATTGTCTAAGCCGACAAACTATCAACGGTTTTTGGACAGAATTTGACCAAAATGGAAAAAAATCGAAATTTCCGAGGATTGATTACGCTTTGGAAACCCTGAATCCAAGGCGTTTTGGTGGCCACTATGGCAATTTTGTGGCCGAATTGCGTGTAGGGCGTGGTGACGGAGTGTCGGGCCTAACCATCGATTCGCGCGGCCATGATGGCGATGGATTGCTGATAGACCGATGCCGCATTCCATTGTTGAATGACTGCGAAATTCGGCTGTCCCGGCTGATACCCACGCCCCGGTTTCCATCCTTTTTTGCGAAGGAAATTCGCGGTCGAGGCCATTGCATCCGTCAGGTTGTAAAAGTCCACACGTCGGTCGCCGGTGGCATCGACACCGTATTCCAGGGCGTTGCCGGGCAGGAATTGCGTATGGCCCAGTTCGCCATGTTTTGCCCCTTTTGTCGCCATGGTGATGCTGCCCTGATCGACCAGTTTAAGCGCCCCAATGGCATGGGGGATAAAGAAATCCGATCTGCGGCAATCATAGGCTAATGTTGTGATTGCGGAAACAACCTGACTGTCGCCCATGAAGCTGCCAAAGCCGGTTTCCATACCGTGGATGGCCAGCAGAATTCCGGATGGCACGCCGTATTGGCGTTCCAATGCGGCGTAGAAATCCGGGTTTCTGGCTTTGCGTTTGCGCCCCTGCGCAACAATTGTATCCGCGCCGCGCACACGCATGAATTTATCCAGCGAGTATTTGAAACTCTTCTGGTTTCGGTCGGCCGCAATGGTGCGGGTGGCGTATTGCGTCTGAGCCAGCGCTTGCAAGCCCTTCCTTTTCACTCCGGCCCGGCGCGCCTGTTTGGCAAAGTCCGCTTTCCAGGCCTCGAACCCCGCGCTGGTATTCCCGCAGGGCGCGGTTAGTCCGACGGTCGGGATGGTCAGGGCAAGCGACAGAAAAAGCGCGCGCAGCATAGGGGCACTCCGATTGGCTGTGGTTGTGAAAGCGTAAATGCCAAGGGCGAAATGGCAAGTCGGTTAATACAGGTCCAGTTCGTCCGTGGCTTTCAGGCTTTCGAACCATTCCTCGGGCGTTTTGTCGATTTTCGCGTGTTTGACCATCATCGCGTTCATGTTCGGCAGTTGCGAGGCATCGGGCCAGTGATCGGGTTGCCACAGGTTCCCACGGATGACGCATTTGGGGCAGTGGGCAAAGGCAGTTTCGACATGGATCAGCAGGACAAGTTTCGGCACCCGCCCGTTCACGGCCATACCGCTTAGCAGGTCGGGGTCAGCGCATATTCGCGCCGTGCCGCGAATGCGCAGAGTTTCCATTTTGCCGGGAACAAAGAAAATCACACTGACGCGCGGGTCTTTCAGAACGTTGTGAAACGTGTCCACCCGCTTGTTGCCGGGGCGATCCGGGATGGCGATCAGGGTGTCCGAGACCACTTGAACAAACCCCTCAGGGTCGCCGCGCGGTGAGATGTCCAGATACCCATCCGGGTTGGCCGAAGCGATCAGGCAGAAGGTGGATTTGTCGATGAAGTCGCGGCACATCTGATCCAGTGCGGACAATTCCTTGGCGATGATCTGGGGCAGAGGCGCGCCGGTGATGCGTTCCAGATCTTCGACCGAGGTTACGATGTCCGAGAATTGTGCAAACGGGGTATCGGATGACATGCGCTCTCTCCTGACCGGTTTGCGTCCGAGTGTGAAAGATCATGCCAAACGAAACAAGGGCGCCCGTTTGGACGCCCTTGCAGATGTAACCCTGTTCCGGATCAGCAGCTGTAGTACATGCCGTACTCAACCGGGTGCGGGGTATGCTCGTAGGTTTCGACCTCTTCCATCTTCAGCGCGATGTAGCCGTCGATCTGGTCTTTGGTGAACACGTCGCCCTGCAGCAGGAAGTCGTGATCGGCAGCCAGAGCTTCCAGAGCCTCACGCAAGCTGCCGCAGACGGTCGGGATGTCGGCCAGTTCTTCGGCGGGCAGGTCGTACAGGTTCTTGTCCATGGCTTCGCCCGGATCGATCTTGTTCTTGATGCCGTCCAGACCGGCCATCAGCAGCGCAGCAAACGCCAGATAGGGGTTTGCGGCCGGATCGGGGAAACGGGCCTCGACGCGCTTGGCTTTCGGGCTTTCGGTCCACGGAATACGGACACAACCGGAACGGTTACGGGCCGAGTAAGCGCGCAAAACAGGAGCTTCAAAGCCCGGGATCAGACGCTTGTAGCTGTTGGTTGACGGGTTGGTGAAGGCATTCAGGGTCTTGGCGTGTTTCAGAACACCACCGATGAACCACAGTGCTTCATCCGACAGGTCGGCATATTTGTCACCTGCAAACAGCGGCTTGCCGTCTTTCCAGATCGACATGTTCACGTGCATGCCGGTGCCGTTGTCGCCTGCGATGGGCTTCGGCATGAAGGTCGCCGATTTGCCGTAGGCGTGCGCGACGTTGTGGATGACGTATTTGTACTTCTGCAGCTCGTCCGCCTGTTTGGTCAGGCTGTCGAAGATCAGGCCCAGCTCGTGCTGGCACGAGGCAACCTCGTGGTGGTGCTTGTCGACCTTCATGCCCAGACGCTTCATGGTGCTGAGCATTTCCGAACGCAGGTCCTGAGATTCGTCGATCGGGTTAACCGGGAAGTAGCCACCCTTGACGCCCGGACGATGGCCCATGTTGCCCATCTCGTATTCGGTGTCGGTGTTCCACGACGCGTCGGTCGCATCAACTTCGTAGGATACCTTGTTGATCGTGTTTGAGAAACGGACATCGTCAAACAGGAAGAATTCAGCTTCGGGGCCGAAGAAGGCCGCGTCGCCGATGCCGGACGCTTTCAGGTAGGCCTCGGCTTTTTGGGCGGTGCCGCGCGGGTCGCGCTCATAGGCTTCGCCGGTGTCAGGCTCGACGACCGAGCAGTGCACGCAGATGGTTTTTTCTGCATAGAACGGATCGACATAAGCGCTGTCGGTATCGACCATCAGTTTCATGTCCGATGCTTCGATCGACTTCCAGCCCGCAATCGACGAACCGTCGAACATGAAGCCTTCTTCCAGGAAGTCTTCGTCAACCTGATCAGCCATCAGGGTCACGTGCTGAAGCTTGCCGCGCGGGTCGGTGAAACGGACGTCGACGTAATCGGCGCCTTCGTCTTTGATCAGCTGAAGAACTGCGTCCTTGCTCATTCTATTGTTCCTCTGGTTTGAGAATTCGGTAATGGGTTACAGCGCGTCCGAGCCGGTCTCGCCGGTGCGGATGCGGATGGCTTGTTCAACGGGTGAGACAAAGATCTTGCCGTCGCCGATCTTGTCGGTCTTGGCGGCCGAGACGATAGCCTCGATGGCGGCATCGACCTGATCGTCGTCCAGAACCACTTCGACCTTCACTTTGGGCAGAAAATCGACCACGTATTCGGCACCCCGGTAGAGTTCCGTGTGACCCTTTTGGCGGCCAAAGCCCTTGACTTCGATCACGCTGAGGCCCTGGACGCCAACGTCCTGCAATGCCTCTTTCACTTCGTCCAGTTTGAACGGCTTGATGATCGCTTCGATCTTTTTCATCCCGGCTCACCTCGCATGGTTGTCAGACCCGCAGTGATCACGTCTAAGATCGCTCAGCAATGTGATTGCGAAAATGTAGGCCTTAGGGCGGGGCGAAATTTGGCGTGGGGTGAAATTTTAGTCACTTTGCACAAAAAGTAATCAGAATTGAATCGCGAAGGGGTTTCGGATGGCAGAATTGCTGACAGCGGCGCAGATGCGGGCGATCGAGCAGGCGGCTATTGGGTCCGGTCAGGTGACGGGTCTGGACCTGATGGAGCGCGCGGGGCAGGGCGTTGTCGACGCGATTTTCGAGGAGTGGCCAGAGTTGAGGGATCGAGGGGCCAGCCCCTCGAGCTCCCCGGGATATTTGGGGCCAGATGAAGGGGATCCCTCGCGTGCCGTGGTGCTGTGTGGACCTGGGAACAACGGGGGTGACGGGTTTGTTGTGGCGCGGTTGTTGCGGGAGTTGGGTTGGGAGGTTGAGGTTTTTCTATATGGCGACCCAGAGAAGCTGCCGCCGGATGCGCGGGTGAATTATGAGCGGTGGATGGAAAACGGAGCTGTTCAAGACCTTTCTGTTCGCGACGTTTTTGACGATATGGCCGCAGTGGACCTGATCATTGACGCGGTTTTTGGAACCGGGCTTGCGCGGCCTGTCGAAGGCAAGTTGGCCCAGGCCTTTCAGTCTGTAAGGGCGTTCAGGGAGGCGCGCGGCGGCAGAATTGTCGCGGTCGATGTGCCCTCGGGTCTTTGTTCGGATAGCGGAAAACTACTTGGGGCTCAGCTGGATGCCGAATTGACGGTCTCATTCCATAGGGCCAAGCGTGGTCACGTGCTTTGTGGTGGTCCACGGCATACTGGCACGCTTGCTACGAAGTCGATTGGATTGGACGGCGGGTGGGACAGGTACGCCGAAGGGCCGATCCTGAAAAAGACTGAGGGCGTTTCATCGCGTATTAGCAAGAGCAGTTCCGCGCACAAATATGGATACGGTCACGCCCTTATCCTATCGGGTGGTGCCGGTAAAACGGGCGCGGCGCGGCTGGCGGCGCGGGGGGCTTTGCGGATCGGTGCCGGGTTGGTGACGATTGGGGTGCCGCCGTCGGCCCAGATGGAGGTTGCGGCGCAGGTGACGGCCATCATGTTGCAGCGCGTTGAGGGTGCGGATGGGTTGGCCGAGGTGTTGCAGGATGAGCGGCTGAATGCTGTGTGCCTTGGCCCGGGGCTGGGAGTGAAGCGTGCGCTGCAATTGGTGCCGGTCGCGTTGGCAGCGCGGCGGGCAACAGTGCTGGATGCCGATGCGCTGACGGCCTTTGCGAACGACCCAGACGCGCTGTTCGGACTGCTGCACGCAAACTGCGTGCTGACCCCACATGGCGGAGAGTTTGCGCGGCTTTTCCCGGATATTTCTGAGAAGCTGAATGCGGTGCCCTTGAAAGGCCCTGCATATTCCAAAGTGGATGCCACGCGCGAGGCCGCGAAACGGGCCGGGTGTGTTGTTCTGTTCAAAGGGCCGGATACGGTGATTGCCGATCCAAATGGCCAGTGCTCGATCAACGCGGCGCATTACGACCGTTCCGCCCCGTGGTTGGCGACGGCCGGGTCGGGGGATGTGCTGGCCGGGTTCATCACAGGGCTTATGGCACGAGGGGTTTCAGCCATGCAGGCCGCCGAGAGCGCGGCCTGGTCGCACGTGGAATGCGCGCGCCACTTCGGCCCAGGGCTGATCGCGGAAGATCTGCCCGAGCAGCTTCCATACGTATTTAGGCAATTAAATATATAAGTATATTGGGCGGGGAATGGCTCAGCGGGGCGCGAGTCGGCGGAAATCCGCCGTCAAGGCCTGCGCAGTTGCATAGCGAGTGTTTGCCAGACGCATGGCTCGGCGTCACAATTCACTTGTGGTGCTTGGCGAGATCTAGTGTGTGAATGTTCAAGCCTTTATAAACATTAACAAATATCAAATTTTGCGAGTTTCTGCTGTTGCGAAAAAGCAATGCTCGCGCGGGACCGATTGCGGCGCACTGGAACGCTCACGTTCCGTAAACATCTGAGCAGTACCTGAAACCTGAATTTTTCATGGTGAGTGAAATGACCCTGAACTTTAAATCCACCTCGATTGTTGCAGTCCTTGCCGCATCAACGGCAATTCCGGCTGCGGCTGAATTGAAATATGAAAACAATAGCGGCGGCTATGTCGAGCTTTATGGCCAGCTGAACCCGGCCATTATTTCGGTCGACGATGGCGAAGAGACCGAGACCCGGCTTTTGGACAACGATCTGTCGAACAGCCGCGTTGGCCTGCGCTTGCTGCAGCCTTTTGGCAGCAACGAGTTTACCTTCCGCTTTGAAACCGGCCTGGGTCTGCCCGGATCAGCCTCGGCGGATCAGTTCGGCACCAATGGCGATGGCTGGACGCGCGAAGATCTGCGCCATGTCGATTTCGCCTTGAAAGGCGATTGGGGTAAATTCTCGGCCGGGCAGGGCAGCATGGTGTCCGATGGTGCAGCCGAAGTGGATTTGTCCTATGTCGGCACAGCGCTTTATTCGTTCACCAACGACGAGAACGCGGGCTTCTTCTACCGCGGAACTGACGGCATGCTGAGCGATATCACCGTTGGCGACTCCAGCAGCAACCTGGACGGTTCGCGCCGGGGTCGCATTCGTTATGACACGCCGACCGTCAACGGGTTTTCTGCCGGGATCGCCTATGGTCAGAACATCCTGTCCAGCAGCGATGACGACGACTACTACGACATTGGCCTGTCCTACGAAAACACCTTTGCGGGCGGGGTCGAATTTGCGGCCGGTCTGGCCTATGCCGTGCGCGACCGCGACGATAACTCGGGTGAGCGCAAAGACACGATCGGCTCGGCCTCGGTTCTGTTGCCCAGCGGGTTCAGCTTTACCGTTGCAGCAGGTACGCGCGACGACGACGCGGATGGCGCGTCCGATCCCAATTACTGGTACGGCAAAATCGCCTATGAAGGGAACTGGGTGCCATGGGGCAAAACCGGCGTCGGGATCGACTATTTTGACGGTTCGGATTTTGACTCGGACGGGTCCAGCACCAAGGCGTGGGGCATCGCGGTGGTGCAGAAGATCGACGCAATCAACACCGATGCCTACCTGAAATACCGCAACCACGACTTTGACGACGGCACCTCGTTCGACAACAACGAGGCCTGGGTTCTGGGCGCGCGCTGGCGGTTCTGATAACCCGGACGATTTCCTGAACAAATGCCCCGGTCCAATCCGGGGCGTTTTTTATACTGAGAAGCGGTAAATCCGGGGTGATCCGGCCTTTGCCCCCTTGCACGCGGGCGGCTGGGCAAATAGAAGGCGTCAAATTTGCCCGGCGCGCCGTTTTGCGCGCCCCGAATCCTATGGGGACTACCATAATGCAGGTTACCGAGACGCTGAACGAAGGTCTGAAACGCGGCTACAACATCACCGTCACAGCAGCCGAGCTGGACGACAAGGTCAACGAGAAGCTGACCGAGGCGCAGCCCGAAGTTGAGATGAAGGGCTTCCGCAAAGGCAAGGTGCCGATGGCGCTGCTGAAGAAGCAATTTGGCCAGCGCCTGCTGGGCGAAGCGATGCAGGAAACCATCGACGGTGCGATGAACAAGCACTTTGAAGACAGCGGCGACCGCCCTGCGCTGCAGCCCGAGGTCAAGATGACCAATGAGGACTGGAAAGAAGGAGACGACGTCGAGGTCGCAATGTCCTACGAAGCGCTGCCGGAAATCCCCGAGGTTGACCTGAAATCGGTCGAACTGGAGAAGCTGGTTGTCAAAGCCGATGACGCAGCCGTGGAAGAGGCGCTGAACAACCTGGCCGAAACTGCACAGGATTTCAAAGCGCGCCGCAAGGGTTCGAAAGCCAAAGACGGCGACCAAATCGTGTTCGATTTCGTCGGCAAGGTTGACGGCGAAGAGTTCGAAGGCGGCTCGGCGGAAGACTACCCGCTGGTGCTGGGCTCGAACAGCTTCATCCCCGGCTTTGAAGAGCAGCTGGTTGGTGTGAAAGCCGAGGAAGAAAAAGACGTCAACGTCACCTTCCCCGAAGAATACGGTGCCGAGCATCTGGCCGGTAAAGACGCCGTCTTCACCTGCACCGTCAAAGAGGTGAAAGAGCCGGTCGCCGCCGAGGTCAATGATGAGCTGGCCAAGAAATTCGGTGCCGAGGATCTGGAGGCTCTGAAAGGTCAGATTTCCGAGCGTCTGGAGGCCGAATACGCTGGTGCGTCACGCGCTGTGATGAAGCGCGCCCTGCTGGACGCGCTGGACGAGAAGGTGTCCTTTGACCTGCCGCCGTCGCTGGTAGAGGCTGAGGCCAAGCAGATCGCCCACCAGCTGTGGCACGAGGAAAACCCCGAGGTCGAAGGCCACGATCACGATGAGATCGAACCCACCGACGAGCACAACAAACTGGCCGAGCGCCGCGTGCGTCTGGGCCTGCTGCTGGCCGAGCTGGGCCAGAAGGCTGAAGTTGAAGTGACCGATGCCGAGATGACTCAGGCGATCATGAACCAGGCGCGTCAGTACCCGGGTCAGGAACGCCAGTTCTTTGAGTTCGTGCAGCAAAACGCCCAGATGCAGCAGCAACTGCGCGCGCCGATCTTTGAAGACAAGGTTGTCGACTACGTTTTCGAACTGGCCACCGTTGCAGACAAAGAAGTCAGCAAGGACGACCTGCAAAAAGCCGTTGAGGCACTGGAAGAGGAATAATCCTCTTCCCCCCTTTTCGGGGGCCAAAAGTAAAGCGGAGCCGCCTGAAATTGGCGACTCCGCATGGGTGGCTTTGTACTATGAGGTGAGGGGGTCAGGCCTCATGAGCAAAAGCACGGGGGGTCTGTAGCAGAGCGGTCTTCTGCTCTGGCGTGAAGGTGTCGGTCAGCGCTTCGATCAGCTTCAGAACATCTTGCCGTTCCGCTTCGGTGCGCGCTGCGCTCATCTGTTCGACAAAGTATTTTTCGAGGTCAGTGAGCGGTTTGTGATCGCGGTTGGCCGGATTGGGCTCAACAGCTTTCTTCGAGTTGAACAGGGCCAGAGCCTCTTCCTCGTCCAGGAAGACGTCGCCTTCGATGCCAGCGAAGTCGCGGACGCCCTGAATGCGTTCATCGGTGCAATCCAACAGCGCGGCCAGTGCAGATACTTTGCCCATCGGGACAGTTTTGCCGACATAGTCATAAGGCGCACAGTTCGACCGCTGCAGAACGCGATCCATAACCGGATCGATTACGGTGATGATGTCCTGGATACCTGCGTTCTTGGCATATTCCAGCGAGCCAATCATCAGTTCACAGGTGGCATAAGACACCGAGTTTTTGTCCTTGCCGCGTTTGAGACGCTGCGTGTCGACGCAAAAGCGCGTGGATTCCCACATCGTCGCGCTGCGCAGCGGTGCCTCGCCATCAAGAATGGCCGAGAAGACATCGGAAAGCATGTGAGGTCCGGTGGTCTGCAGGGCACGCACGGCTGCGACGACATTCCCCCCGTCGTCGAGTCCGATTACGTATGCAGGATCCAGGTGATCGAATTCGTCGATCTCTTTCCCGTCTTCGATATTAACGTCCCATCCAAGACGTCCGCCGAATACGCGTGCGCGCAGTTCAAACATTTCGTCGAGAACTTCGCCGAACAGGTGTCTGTTCAGCCCATCTACCACGATGATCATTTTTTCCCCCTTCGAGTGGTTGTTCGGTAAACTAGAAGTTACCGTTTTGAGGGGGTTTTTCTATTGGGGGTTTCCCGTATTTTGACGGAATTTGGGGAAATTTGTGTTTAACCTGGGGTAATAAGCCCAATTGCGATGGCCCGGCCGACGGCTTGCGGCGTGGTCAACGCGCTCAGCTTTTCGCGGCTTGATCGCAGATGCACCTCGACGGTGCGGTGCGAGATGGACAGGATGTCGCCGATATCCTGCTGCGACTTGCCTGCCGCGACCCATTGCAGGATCTCGGCCTCGCGCGTGGACAGGGTAGGGTGGTACAGCGCACCGGTCAGTTCATCTGAGGTCACGACATGGTCGTGAATGTGAACGGCCATCGATTGCAGGTCGCTGATGACATGGGTGTACAGTTTACGCCATTCTTCCTTGCTGCAATTTCGGGTCGCGCTGAGCAATCCAATATCGCCGTAAGGTCCACGGACAGGAATGGTAACGCCTTGATTCGGAATGCCAAAATCATGGGCGTCCCTGAAAACGCGCTGAAATTCCGGGCTGCGTTCAAGACGGCTCCAATCCACGGGGGCGATGCTGCGGCGGGCCATGTGGATTGTGGGGTCGATCATGATCAGACCCTGGTTCTGATAGTGTTCGTTCCAGGCGTCGTCGTAGGTCACAAATCCGGCCACGGTACCAGCCGCAGGATTCATGCCAGCATAGGCGGCATGGTCCATTTCATGCTTGTCGCAAATCTGCTTAAGAAACTCGGTATACCGAGTTTCTGCATCCGGCAGAGTGCTCAGATCGAAAATTTCCATGCGGCGCCTACCAACTGCGGCCCATACCACAAGTCTGATGGTGTCGTCAGACCGGCAGTAAACTTAGAGTGGAACCCAACTTACCTCACGGCAGCCAGCACAACATACTTTTGAAAACATGACAAGGCGACGTGCGAAATGTCTGTGCTTTTCGACGCTGCTGGTGACGTATTAGAACATTTTTGTCACTATCGGAACGCAACTGCTAACAGAAGATCATTCCGATTGACCGCCCCAGATCACGGCGCGGGTCGTAATCCTGTCTCAACCAGCATACCGCGTGCCTTGGCTTCGGGATAGTACCCTTTTGCATATAAAAAGATGGCGCGTTGCTGATCGCCATCGGAAAGCAGCCATGCACCGCGCAGATATTTTCCCGCAAACTCAAGATTGGTGTCAGCGTCCAGCAGACCTTGCGCGTTGCCCTTATATCCCATCGAGCGCGCCGTGGCAGGCAGGATCTGGAGCAGGCCGTAATAAGGGCGGTTCACAGCCCAGGGTCTGTGCGTGCTTTCGCGGATCGCCAGCTTGTGCACCAACTCACGCGGCAACTCGTAGTGATCTGCCCATTTGTTGATCGACGCGCGCAGTTCCGGGGTCTCGTTGGGGTAGAGCGGCGGATCGAACGGTTCCGCGTCACCTCGGGATACTTCGGCGCCGCTACAGGCGGCAAGGGTGGCCATTGCGAGGAAGGCGATGATGCTGCGGCGGGGGAAAACTGCCATCTAAATTCTCCAGGTTCCGGTGCGCGATGATATGGATCGCAGTCGACGCCGCAAGATTAGCTGTGAAATTGGGCTGAATTTTGCTGGCTCGGGCAAGAAAAAGGGCCGCGCGGATGGCGTGGCCCTTTCTGTAAGGTCAGCTTGGCCAGATCAGGCTTTTGCTTCGTCTTCTTGGGCAGGGGCGTCTTCGGCCACCAGATCGTCGTCGTCCGAAGCGGCCGAGCCGATGTCGTCGAACAGTTCGGCGATTTCGAATTCAGCGGCAGCTTCTTCTTCAGCGGCCAGTTCCTGAATCGATTTGCCCGATGCCTGCAGTTCGGCTTCTTCTTCTGAGCGGGCAACGTTCATCTTGATCTCGACTTCAACCTCGGGGTGCAGGCGAACGGCGACCGAGTGCAGGCCCAGTTCCTTGATCGGAGCGATCAGGATGACCTGTTTCTTGTCGACGGTGAAACCTGCTTCGGTTGCGGCATCTGCGGCGTCACGCGGGGTGACCGAGCCGTACAGAGCGCCAGCATCCGATGCCGAGCGAATCACGATGAACTGCTGACCGTCCAGCTTTTCAGCCAGGGCTTCAGCTTCTTTCTTGGTTTCCAGGTTGCGTGCTTCCAGCTGCGCTTTCTGGGCTTCGAACGACGCGATGTTGGCGTCCGATGCGCTCAGGGCTTTGCCCTGGGGCAGCAGGAAGTTGCGGGCGTAGCCGGGCTTGACGTCAACGACGTCGCCCATCTGACCCAGTTTCGCAACGCGTTCCAGAAGGATAACTTGCATGTCAGTCTCTCCTTACTTCACGGCGTAGGGCAGCAGGGCGAGAAAGCGGGCGCGCTTGATAGCACGGGCCAGTTCACGCTGCTTTTTCGCCGAAACGGCGGTGATGCGCGAAGGAACGATCTTGCCACGCTCAGAGATGTAGCGCTGCAGCAGACGGGTGTCTTTATAGTCGATCTTCGGCGCGTTCTCACCCGAGAACGGGCAGACCTTGCGGCGGCGGAAAAATGGTTTTGCGGCCATGGTTTAGTGTCCTTTTCTCAGGCGTTGATCAACGACGCTCGCGGCGGTCGCCACGTTCGTCACGCTTCTGCATCTGAACCGACGGGCCGTCTTCGTGACCGTCGACCTTGATGGTCAGAACGCGCATGACGTCGTCATGCAGGCGCATCAGGCGTTCCATTTCCTGAACCGCACCCGAGGGGGCATCGGTCTTCAGGAAGGCATAGTGGCCTTTGCGGTTCTTGTTGATCTTGTAGGCCATCGTCTTGACACCCCAGTACTCGCTATCCACGAGGTTGCCGCCGTTGTCGGCCAGCACGGTGCCAAAGTGTTCGATCAGGCCTTCGGCCTGCGCGTTGGACAGGTCCTGACGCGCGATCATTACATGCTCATACAGTGGCATGTTCACTCCTGTTTATATCAAGGCGCATTTCATAGGCGGGGCCATTGTGATCCTTCGCGACCCTGCCACGAGAGGCTGCGCGATTCATGTGTCGTGCGAAGGATGGCCCCGTATACACGTTTCCCCGTCCGGGGCAAGGCCTGCCGGGACTGCCATGGTGAAGTCGTCCAATTTCCTTTGCTGCGCCCAATTCCTGACGCTTTTCGGCTCAAAGTTGTTAAGCAAGCCGGAACACATCCGGACAGCCAAATCTAAGACGGTAACCTTATACAGGGTGATGATGTTATGACCGCGACGAACACGAACACACTTGGCAAGCAGGCGCAGGGCGCGGGCTTTGAACATTCCGTGCCGGTCAAGATTGCATTCAAAGTGAACTGGAAAGCCCGGATCGTTCTGGCCCGCATCGTCGGAGCCTTCCTGATCGTGTCGGCCTTTTCGATGTGGCTGATGCCGGGGTCGGTGATCGGGGCCGAGGTCTGGCCGATCAAGATGGTCGCGTCGATGCTGTTCCTGATCGTCGGTGTCAGCCTGTTGACCATCGAAGTGATGGATTCACGCCCGGATGCCTATTTCGACCCGATCCGCCGTGAAGTCCGCATTTTGCAAAAGAATGAGAACGGCCGTCCCCAGACGGTTCTGCGTCGCAGCTACGAAAGCCTTGGCGGTGCCCGTTTCGAGGATGATGAAGTCCAATTGTATGACGTTGACGGCAGCCTGCTGATGAAACTGCCGTTGCAATCGGCGGATGTCAGCCGAGCGCTGAAGGGTCAACTGAGCCAAAGCGTAACAATTTTCGCCTGAGTTTTATTCTGTTCAAAAAGGAACAGAGTTTGTGAATCAAAAATACTTGTGTGCCGCCCTTGGGCGGCACATTTTTGTTTTGAGCAACCCAAACGGTTTGCATTCACAAAAAAGCGGAGACTGTTATGAAATCCACCCTGCTTGCTGCTGCCCTGGCCATGACGGCGACCACTGCCTTCGCCAGCGCCGAGAAATACGTTCTGGATCCAAGCCACAGTCAGGTCATTTTCAGCTATGACCACCTGGGATTCTCGACCACCACTGGCATGTTCTCGGGCTTTGAAGGCGAGATCATGTTCGATCAGGAAGACCCTGCCGCATCCAGCGTGTCGGTCTCGATGCCGGTGATGTCGATGTTCACCGGCTGGGAAGCGCGTGAAGATCACTTTATGACCGAAGACTTCTTTGGTGCGTCCGAAGGCGATCTGATCACCTTCACCTCGACCGGGATCGAAGTTACCGGAGACGACACGGCCAATATTACCGGCGACCTGACCATGAACGGTGTGACCAAGTCGGTCGTTCTGGATGCCAAACTGAACAAGGTCGACCAGCACCCGATGGCCAACAAGCCCTGGGCCGGTTTCAATGCGACCACAACCCTGACCCGCAGCGAGTTTGATCTGGGCCAGTTCGCCCCGTTCGTCAGCGACGAGGTACAGGTTCAGATTTCGGTCGAAGCGCAGAAAGCCGAATAAGCGAAGCTTGATCGTTACGACAGGAAACCGCCGGGTCAGACGACCCGGCGGTTTTTTTGTCACTCTTCGTCCCGCTCGGTAGTCAACTCGACCGAGACTATGACGTTAAAGCCCAGCGAGTCCTCTGTCGGTTGAGATGTGCCAACGTCGAAATCCATCCGGTTCAACTGCAACTCGCCTGACATGGTTGCCTGATCATCCTGCAACTCCAGGGCGAAAGGCAGAACAACGTCCAGGGATTTGTCGCGGATCGTCAGAGGCCCGCGGGCCTCATAGCCTGTTTCGGTCTTGAACAGATCGGCCTTGAAAGCGGCGGTCGGGAATTGCGCGCTGTCAAAGAAATCCGCGCCCATCGCCTGATCGGTCACTGTACCCAGGCTGAGCGATCCGATGGCAATTGTCACATCAACCGCCCCGGCCAATCCCGGTTCGGCGGGGTCTTCGAAGGCAATCGCGGCTGTCCAGTCGCCAAAGGTCCCGGTCACGGGGCTGCCCAGCTGAGAGATGGTGATCGACAAGGTGCCATCCTCGACCTCCCATTCCGATTGCACGTCTTCAAGCTCGGCCGTGTCGGTTGCCGCTTTGGAGTGGTCATCAAATGTGCCGTTGGTCCAGCCAAAGCCCAGAACCCCCAACCAGACGATCAAGGCAGCGAATGCAGGCAGGGCCGAGTGGTGTTGTGCTGGCGGTTCGGGTGCGTCCGCCTGACCGGGCAGCATGCGGCGCAGGGTGCTGTCCTTATCTACAACGTGGTGTTTCAGGGCGCCCATGATGTGCAGAACCAGTGACCCGCCTAAAACCCAGATGAACAGCCAGTGCAGCCCGGCGGTCACCTCGGCCACGTATGGCGATTTCGGAACAAACGGCAGGTTTTGGCCGAAAGGCCACAGGATCGGCGCAAACCCTTCGGCGGCGGCGTGGTGAAGCCAGCCGGTCAGCGGCACCAGAACCAGCGAGGCATAAAGCATCCAATGCACGGTTTCGGCGGCAAAAGCCTCGGGCTTGTTTTCAGCGTTCAGCAATCCCGGTTTGGTTTGAGACAATGTCCACAGAATGCGGGCCAGCGCGACAAAGAACACCGTCACGCCAACGGTCTTGTGCAGCGAGAACAGGCGGGCCGCGTTGGCAATATCCTCTTCGGATGTCGGGATGTTAGGGTCATAGATCGCGTGGGCCAACTGGTTGGCGTACCAGCCCAGTGGCAGGGCCGTGAAGATCAGCAAAGCCGTCAGCCAGTGAAAAGCCTTGGCGACGCTGCCATAGCTGGAAAAGGTATTGCTTGAGGGCATCGAACAAACGCTCCGGTATGGGTAGGCTGCCCCCAACCTAAAGCGCACGCGCAATGACACAAGTACGAGACTGCGCACATTCAAGGTGCCGCAATGCACCCTACTTGTGCCGCGTCCCATGTCAGTTTACACCCCGCCGCAACCTAACGTCATCCATGAGGTTGCAATGACACGCGCGTTCGTTTTTCCGGGGCAGGGCGCCCAGACCATCGGAATGGGTAAAGCACTGGCCGAGGCCTACCCGGCGGCCCAAGCCGTTTTTGATGAGGTCGACGAGGCGCTGAGCGAAAAGCTAAGCAGCCTGATCTGGGACGGCGAGATCGAAGAACTGACGCTGACTCAGAACGCGCAGCCCGCGCTGATGGCCACTTCTATGGCGGCGATGCGTGCGCTGGAGGCCGAAGGTGTGTCTGTAACTGATGCGGCCTATGTGGCCGGGCATTCGCTGGGTGAATATTCCGCACTGGCGGCGGCGGGTGCTTTGTCGGTGGCCGATACCGCCCGCCTGTTGCGCAAGCGCGGTCAGGCGATGCAAAGCGCGGTTCCGGTGGGTGAAGGTGCAATGGCCGCTGTTCTTGGTCTGGACCTTGAAGCGGTGCGCGCCGTCGCTGAAGAAGCCGCGCAGGGCGAGGTGTGTCAGGCGGCAAATGACAACGATCCAACGCAGGTTGTCGTATCCGGCGCCAAGGCAGCCGTGGAACGCGCTGCCGAGATTGCCAAGGAAAAAGGCGCAAAGCGGGCGATTTTGTTGCCGGTAAGTGCTCCATTTCACTGTGCGCTGATGCAGCCTGCTGCAGATGTAATGGCAGACGCCTTGGCCGCAGTCGAAATCAAGGCCCCGACGGTTCCGGTCGTCGCCAATGTGCGCGCCGAGGCCGTGAGCGACCCGGACCTGATCCGGCAGTTGCTGGTCGAGCAGGTGACGGGCTCGGTTCGGTGGCGCGAAAGCGTGAAGTACATGGCGGCGCAGGGCGTGACCGAGACATGGGAGATTGGCGCGGGCAAAGCCCTGTCCGGCATGATCCGCAAGATTGACCGGGCCATCGCTGGCAAAGCGGTTGGAACGCCAGAAGATGTCCTAAAGGCCGTCGCGGCCGAGTCGTAAGCATAGAACGCGCCGTTCGAGGCGCCTCACGAGGGAAACAGTATGTTTGATTTGACGGGTAAGAATGCGCTGGTTACTGGCGCTTCGGGCGGGATCGGGGGCGATATTGCCCGCGCTCTGCATGGCGCTGGTGCCAATGTGGGCCTTTCGGGTACGCGGGTTGAGCCACTGCAGGCTTTGGCCGATGAACTGGGAGAGCGGGCGCATGTGCTGCCCTGCAACCTGAGTGACACAGAGGCCGTCGAGGCACTACCGAAACAGGCAGCCGAGGCGATGGGATCAGTCGACATTCTGGTCAACAACGCCGGCATCACGCGTGACAATCTGTTCATGCGCATGTCCGATGAAGAATGGCAGAGCGTCATTGACGTGAACATGACCTCGACCATGAAACTGTGCAAAGGCGTGATCCGGGGCATGATGAAGGCGCGTTGGGGTCGGATCGTGAATGTCTCGTCCGTGGTGGCTGCGATCGGCAATCCGGGGCAGGCGAACTATGCGGCCTCGAAAGCCGGAATGATCGGCTTTTCCAAGGCTTTGGCCCACGAAGTTGCCACGCGCGGCATCACCGTGAACGCTGTGGCTCCGGGTTTCATTACCACGGCCATGACCGAGAAGCTGACCGAGGAACAGAAAAAGGGTCTGTTGCTCAAGGTTCCGGCGGGTCGTATGGGCGACCCCGAGGAAATTGCGGCCGCCGTTCTGTATCTTGCCAGCCCCGAAGCGGGCTATGTTACCGGAAGCACCTTGCATGTGAATGGCGGTATGGCCATGTTGTGAGCGCATAACAGGACAGGCGCGAAAGCGTTTGCCTTGTGCGCGGACTATGTTATAGGCGGCGCATCTATGCAGGGGCCGGTCGTTCAGGTCGGCCTTCTACTTTCCCGGTGAGCCGGGACCCAAACCGCCCGGAACGGGCAAATCAAAGCCAACCCGTGCGGGCAAGGGCAGAACCGGGCAAACCGCCCTGAATAGGAATGAGGAATAGACATGAGCGACGTCGCAGATCGCGTTAAAAAGATCGTTGTTGAGCACCTGGGTGTTGAAGAAGACAAGGTTGCGGAAAACGCCTCCTTCATCGACGATCTGGGCGCAGACAGCCTGGACACCGTCGAACTGGTCATGGCCTTCGAAGAAGAGTTCGGCATCGAAATTCCTGATGACGCAGCCGAGACCATCCAGACCTTCGGCGACGCGGTCAAATTCATCAGCGAAGCGTCCTAAGCGTTTCATTTCTGATCAAAAGCGGCGCTTCCGGGCAACGGGGGCGCCGTTTTTTATTGTCGGCCCGATTTTCAGGCTTGCGTGACGCCTGTTCGCTTAGCACTGTTTCCACTGAGGCGTTATTCCAAGTGGGCAGGCGATGATAAGATCCACACCGATGATCAATACGGCACGGCTGACGCTGTGTGCGATGCGGCCCGAGGATTTTGAGCGCTTTGCCGAAATCTGGCGCGACCCTTGCGTGGTTCAGCATATCGGCGGCCAGCCCCGTTCGCGCGGTGAAGCCTGGGATTCGTTCCTGCGCAATGCGGGCCACTGGCAGATGGCTGGGTTCGGGCAGTGGGGCGTTCTGCAACAATCGAATCGCAAATTGATAGGTCAGGCCGGGTTCTTCTACGCCGATCGCGGGATGGGTGAAGAGTTCGACGCTTTCCCCGAAGCCGGTTGGGTCCTCGCCACCGAAGCCCAAGGGCAGGGACTGGGGTATGAGGCCGCGCAGGCCGCCCATGACTGGTTCGACCGGATCATGCCGGGGCCGTTGGTTGCCATGGTGAATGCCGGCAACGCGACCTCGCAGAAACTGGCGAAAAAGCTGGGCTATGTGCTGACGCGCGAGGCCGAGTACAAGGGCACTCCGGTCCACTTGCTGCGTCGCAACGGACCACCGGCGCGGGCGTAACTCCGCCGAAGGCAACTTATGCCGCAAATTGACCAGACTTTGCCGATCCCGGTAAATTGGGCCGATCCATCGCATGTATGCTATTCTGGATTTCCAGAACGATTGAGCGGAGGAGAATGCTCATGCGGATTTACCCCACGATGGAATTGCAGAACGGGCGGTGCGTCACCCTGGACAAGGGTCGCCTGGACGATGCAATGATCTGGCATGTGGACCCGGTTGAAACAGCGCGCAGCTGGGCTGCCGTCGGTGCTGAATGGATGCATCTGACCGATTTCGACGCGATCGAAGGGCGCGACACCAACGCGGGGCTGGTCGAAGAGATCATCCGCAGCGCTGAAATCCCGGTACAGCTGGGCGGCGGTATGCGCAGCCGCGAACATGTCGAGCATTGGATCGACAAAGGCGCGGGCCGTATTGTGATCGGGACATTGGCGGCGCGTGATCCGCAACTGGTGAAGGAACTGGCCAAGCTGTACCCCGATCAGATCGTGTTGGCTGTGGATGTCTGGCAGGGCTACGTGATGACCGAAGGTTGGCGCAGCCAGAGCGCCTTTACACCCGAGGCATTTATCGACGCGTTCGAAGGCACGCCTTTTGCGGCCATCGTGGTGACGGATATTGACAGCGACATGGAAGATGTCGAAGCCCAGCTTGGGCTGATTTCCGGCCTGGCGCAGCATTCGCGCACGCCTATCGTTGCCAACGGCGTGGTGCGTTCGGCCGATGATATTTCGCGGCTGGCCTATATTCCCAACATTTCGGGTGCGATGTTCGCGCGCGCATTGTTCCGCAAAACGCTGGATCTGTCAGAGGCGCTTGAGGTTGCGACGGCTGCCCATGAACCGGTAGCGCAGTTCCAATAGGACTGGCCGGGAAATCTGTTCCGCCCTTTTCCACATCCGGGAGAGGGCGGTTTTTTTTGTTCCAGCGGGGTGGCGAAACCCGGCTGCCCGGCAAGATGTGACCGGAATTGGCAATATGATGTCGGTAAGGAATGCGCCCTTGCTCTTGCCCCCGTACCCCGGGGCGGGGTATGAGCGGTTCTCATAACAGGAAGCAGGCAAGAGGCACTTCATGCGCAGAGTCGTCGTAACCGGTCTGGGATTGGTCACTCCTTTGGCCAGCGGGGTCGAAGAAACCTGGTCACGTCTGCTGGACGGAGAGTCCGGCGCTGGCCCGATCACACTGTTCGATGCCGAGGCAAGCGGGGTCACCACGACCTATGCCTGCGAAGTGCCACGCGGGGACGGAACCAACGGGACGTTCAACCCCGACGACTGGATGCCGCCGAAAGAGCAGCGCAAGATCGAGGACTTTATCCTGTATTCCATCGCGGCGGCCGAGATGGCGTGCAAGGATGCGGGCTGGACGCCCGAGGATGAAGAGGATCGTCTGCGGACCGGCGTTCTGATCGGGTCGGGCATTGGTGGCCTGGGATCGATTGCGGAAACTGCAAACCTGATCCGCGACAAAGGCCCACGCCGCGTATCGCCGTTCTTTATTCCCGGCGCGCTGATCAACCTGGCGTCTGGTCAGGTTTCGATCCGGTTCGGTTTCAAGGGGCCCAACCATTCGGTGGTGACGGCCTGTTCGACCGGTGCCCACGCCATTGGCGATGCCAGCCGGATCATCCGGTCGGGCGACGCGGATGTGATGATCGCCGGTGGCGGCGAAGGCTGCATCTGCGAGATTGGGATTGCAGGATTCAACGCGTGCAAGGCGCTGTCGACCAAATATGCCGATGATCCGAAGAAAGCCAGCCGTCCCTATGACGTTGATCGTGACGGTTTTGTCATGGGCGAAGGCGCAGGCATTGTGGTCCTGGAGGACTATGAGCACGCCAAGGCGCGCGGTGCGAAGATTTATGCCGAGGTTCTGGGCTATGGCATGTCCGGTGACGCCTATCACATCACCGCACCGTCCGAGGATGGAGACGGGGCCGAACGTTCGATGAAGGCCGCGCTGCGCAGTGCCGGGCTGGAGCCGAAGGATCTGGACTATATCAACGCCCACGGTACCTCGACCATGGCGGATACGATTGAGCTGGGCGCAGTGGAGCGTCTGCTGGGCGATCATGCCAGCAGCGCCACGATGACCTCGACTAAGTCGGCCACCGGTCACCTGCTTGGGGCTGCGGGTGCGATTGAGGCGATCTTCTCGATCCTGGCGATCCGCGATCAGGTTGCACCGCCGACGATCAATCTGGACAATCCGGCGGTTGAAACGCCGATCGATCTGGCCCCGAATACCAAGCGCGAGCGTGAGATTAACGTGGCCCTGTCGAACTCGTTCGGGTTTGGCGGAACCAATGCCAGCGTGATCTTCGGAAAGGTCAGTTAAATGTTGCGTGCCCTGGCATCGAACGCGCTGACCATTCTGGTGGTCGGCCTGTTCCTGATGGGCGGTCTGATCCTTTGGGGCCAATCCCAGTACAAGGCCGAAGGCCCGCTGGACACCGCGATTTGCCTGCAAGTGGCAAGCGGGTCGAACATGACCCGCGTCAGCCGCGATCTAGAGGATCAGGGCGCGATCACCAGCGCCACGATCTTTCGGATGGCTGCGGATTACACCGACCGGGCGCAGCAGTTGAAGGCGGGCAGCTTTCTGGTGCGCGAAGGCGCGTCGATGGAGCAGATCATTGACGAAATCACCAGCAGCGGGGCCAGCACCTGCGGGTCCGAGATTGAGTATCGGATCGGCGTGACCCGTGCCCAGACCCGTGTACGCGAGTTGAACCCGGCGACGCTGGACTTCGACGAGATCGCGTCATTCGATGCCGCAGAAGACGAAACGCCCGAAGCCTATACGGAGAAGCGCAACGAAGCGGATACCCGCTATCGTGTGTCGCTGGCCGAGGGCGTGACCTCGTGGCAGGTGGTTGAGGCGCTGAAGGGGTTTGAAGCGCTGAGCGGTGAGGTGACAGAAATTCCCGCCGAAGGATCGCTGGCGCCGGACAGCTATGATGTCGTCGCCGGGCAGGACCGGAACGAAATCCTTCAGGCGATGCAGGAAACTCAGCAGTTGCGCATCAATGCAGCTTGGGAAAGCCGTCAGGATGGTCTGCCGCTGCAAAGCCCCGAGGAAATGCTGATCCTTGCGTCGATCATCGAGAAAGAAACCGGTGTCCCGGAAGAACGTGGTCAGGTGGCGAGCGTGTTTGTGAACCGTCTGAACCAGGGTATGCGGCTGCAAACAGACCCGACCGTTATTTATGGCGTCACCAAGGGGCAGGGCACGTTGGGCCGGGGATTGCGGCGCAGCGAGTTGAACCGCCCGACGCCGTGGAACACCTATCAGATCGATGGTCTGCCGCCGACTCCGATTGCCAACCCCGGTCAGGCCAGCCTGCAAGCGGCGGTTACCCCAGACAGCACGAATTACATTTTCTTTGTCGCGGATGGCACCGGTGGTCACGCTTTTGCCGAGACCCTGCAGGAGCATAACCGCAATGTCGCCAAATGGCGCGAGATTGAGGCCGAACGGAATTCGGGCAACTAAGCTCTGAGTTTGAAAGAAAAAAACAGCGCCGGTTCGGGCGCTGTTTTTTGTTGGGTCAAGCTGCGGGTTTGCGACGGGGCCGCCTGCGCTTGGATTGCGACGGCTTTGAGCCGCCACTGGCGGGCTTGGGTCGGAATCCACGGCGGCGATTGTTCTGACCGCGCGCGGGGCGTTCGGCCTGAACGGCTTCGGGCATTTCTCCGCTGGCCACGGGAATGTCGATTTTCATCAGCTTCTGAATCTGGCGCAGCAGATCGACCTCCTCCGCTGAGCAGAACGCGATGGCTTCGCCCTCGCGCCCGGCCCGTGCGGTGCGGCCGATGCGGTGGACGTAGTTGTCGGGCACCTCAGGCAGATCGTAGTTGATCACATAGGCGACGCCCGGAATGTCGATCCCACGTGCGGCCACATCTGTTGCGACCAATACATTGATTTCTCCGGCGCGGAAGGCCTTGATGGCGCGGTCACGCTGGCCCTGACTTTTGTTGCCGTGGATCGACGCGGCGTTATAGCCATCGGCGACCAGACCTTTCATCAGCTTCTCGGCCCCGTGTTTCGTGCGCGAGAAGACAAGCGTCAGGGCATCGGTGTCCTGCGACAGGATTTCCCGCAGCTTGCCGGGCTTTCCGGGTTTGCTGACAAAATGCACCGACTGGGTGATCTTGTCCGCCGCCTTGCCCGGAGGCGAGACCTGCACCCGTTGCGGGTTGGTCAGGTACGCGCGGCTAAGCTCTTCCATCTGCTTGGGCATGGTGGCCGAGAACAGCATGGTCTGGCGCGGCGTCCCCAGCGCGGGCGCGATCTTGCGCAGCGCGTGGATGAAGCCGAGGTCGAGCATCTGGTCTGCCTCGTCCAGCACCAGATGCCGAACGGCGCCAAGGTCAACCGCGCCGCGCTCCATCAAATCGATCAGACGTCCGGGGGTGGCGACCAGAATGTCGGTGCCACGGGACAGAAACATGATCTGCTTGTTAATGGACTGTCCGCCCACAACAGTGGCCACGCGCAGCTTTGTCTTTTGGGTCAGGGTGCGCAGGCTGTCGGCGATCTGGTTCACCAGCTCGCGGGTGGGGGCAAGGATCAGGGCCTTGGCGGTTTTGGGATCGGGCTTGCCCGGCTGGGCCAGCAGGTGATCGATCAGCGGCAGGCCAAAGGCCAGGGTTTTACCGGTACCCGTCTGGGCGAGCCCCAGAATGTCATGCCCGTTCAGGGCCAACGGAATGGCCTGGTTCTGGATTGGGGTCGGTTGCGAAAAATTCGCGCGTTTCAGCGCGTCATTCAAAGCTGGCGCAAGGCCCAGCATGTCAAAGTCGAACAATGTCTATCCTTTTTCCACCCCTGACCGAACTGGCCGGGGCGCATTTGAAACGGGTCACGCGGCAACCGCGCAACCGGCAGGGGTTTTGCGCGGCCTCGGGACTCACAGGCGAACCCTGTGCCATCCGGCCATCGCATCAAGAACCCTGCGTGAAGGGGAACTGGAAAAGTGTCTGTGGGGCGCTGTGGGGCGGAAGAAGCCCGGCAATGCTCACGCGTCAGCGCTTTGATGGGGCACATGAAGGCTGTGACGGCGTTTGTCAAGGTGTTGAGCCTGCATTGGGTAAACCCTAAGCGCCTCGAGGTATAGAATCTGCTGGTGTTCCTGGGCGGATTGCGGCATCGATTTTGTGGTCCAGGCCGCTGCAATTTGAGCGGGTTGTGCCGCAACCGGAATTGATCGGCACCGAGTATCACAGATGATGTCAAGAAACTTGCACGGCTCTAACCTGAAGGTCGCAAGTGTCGCCCTTGTGTTTGGCGGCATGATGTGGGGGCTGTATTGGATCCCGGTCCGCTTTTTCGTTGATCAGGGACTAAGCGGCGCTTGGCCCGGCATCGTGATGTATTCCGCTGCTCTTGTCGGTCTGGCACCCTTTTTGTGGCGCGACTGGCGGGATCTGGTGCTTCGCTGGCAGGACTTGATGTTCAGTGGCGTTTTCACTGGCGCAGCTTTTGGCCTGTTCACGATCAGCCTGATCTATACCGATGTCGTGCGCGCGATCCTGCTGTTCTACCTCACACCAGTATGGGGAACGATTGTCGGCCTTGTCTTTCTGGGCGAGCGGCTGACCCTGATCCGGCTGTTGGGGCTTGCCTGTGGGCTTGGCGGTATGGTCATCGTCCTCGGGGGCGAGCAGATCATCCCCTGGCCCAGCAATGCCGGGGATTGGGCGGCCCTTCTGTCAGGGATGGCCTGGGCTGTGGGAACACTTGGGCTGTACCGGGCGTCAGGTATTTCTGTTCCGGGGCAGGTCTTTGCGTTCATCACCGGGGCATTGTTGCTGTCAGTGGCCAGTCTGGCCTTCAGCGCGGGCGCGTTGAGCGAGCAGAGCGACGTTATTGTCCGGGTGCTTCCGATTGCGCTGCTGTCGGTCCTATACACGCTGCCGATGATTTTTCTGACAATTTGGCCCGCAACGCTGTTAACGCCTGCGCGGGTCGGTTTGCTTTTGATGAGCGAGATTGTCGTTGGCCTGATTTCCGCCGCCGTGTTCTCGGGTGAACCTTTTGGGCTGCGCGAATTAATCGGCGCGACGCTGATCGTCAGCGCGGCATTGTTGGAAATCGCGCGGGGGTAAGGCCTGAAACCGTCAGGAGATTGACGGCGAAGTGTAAACAGGTCGCACGGTGCGTGTTGCGCGTGTGTTGCGTAAAACATTGACTTCGCGCGCTTTTTTCTATATCGATTGTGCCATGCTAGAAGAGGTGGGCAACGGCCCCGGGGCGACCCGGTGGCCGTTTTTCGTTTCTCTCGTGCGGAGAAAACTCACGCATGAGGTCACAGGCAAACATGACTTTGATTACCCCGGAAGAGCGGATTTCCCAGACGGCTGACTTGTTGCAGTCGCTTGAGCGATCCATTCGCGATCTGCGCCAGGCAGCGGAAGAACTGCGCAGGCAGATCGGAGCCGGGGAGGATGCAGATCTTGCTGGTTCAGCACGGCAACTCGGTCAGCTGGAGGGGCTGATCCGAACGTGCCAGAAAGTGGAGGCAAACTTTGTCGAACAACATCACAGACAAGCCGGAATTGCCCAAGGGGGCTATGCGCTCGATCTTGAGTGCGCTCGATTTGAAATCGGGTGCAGGTTGGCTCGCCTCCGCCGATGCTGCGGTGCGGGAGAGATTTCTGAGTGAGATCGGGGAGGGGGGGCTGTGTGCCCTCCCTTTCCTGTTCGAGTTCTGGGCGCTGCCGCATCAATTGCCGCCCGAGGGCGATTGGCGGTCATGGGTGATCATGGGTGGGCGCGGCGCGGGCAAGACGCGCGCCGGGTCCGAGTGGGTGCGGTCGATGGTCGAGGGGTCTTTGCCGCTGCATCGTGGCGAGGCCAGTCGCGTGGCGTTGGTTGGCGAGACCTTTGATCAGGTGCGCGACGTGATGATCTTTGGCGACAGTGGGATATTGCAATGCTCGCCACCGGATCGTCGGCCTGTGTGGAAGGCGTCCGAGCGCAAACTGATCTGGCCCAATGGGGCCGAGGCGCAGGCGTTTTCCGCGCATGATCCCGAAGGGCTGCGCGGCCCGCAATTCGATGCGGCCTGGGTGGATGAGTTGGCCAAATGGAAAAAGGCGGGCGAGACCTGGGATATGCTGCAATTTGCTTTGCGTTTGGGGGATCGGCCTCGGGTCTGTGTGACCACGACACCAAGGAATGTGAAGGTTTTGAAGGAATTACTGGCCTCTCCGTCCACGGTCCAGACCCACGCGCCGACTGAGGCGAACCGGGCCAATCTGGCGGAGTCATTTCTGGACGAGGTACGCGCCCGTTATGCGGGTACGCGGCTAGGGCGGCAGGAGTTGGATGGTGTGCTGCTGTCTGACGCGGAGGGGGCGCTGTGGACGGGCTCGATGCTAGAGGCGGCGCGCTGTGCGCAGGTGCCCGATTTGGATCGGATCGTTGTGGCGCTGGACCCGGCGGTGACATCCGGTTCAGGCGCAGATGCTTGCGGGATCGTGGTGGTTGGCGCGCAGGTGCAGGGGCCGCCCGGGGACTGGCGCGCCTATGTGCTGGCCGACCGGACGGTGCAGGGCGTTGGCCCGGCGGGCTGGGCGCAGGCGGCGATTGACGCAATGGATGAGTTCGGGGCCGAACGTCTGGTGGCCGAGGTCAATCAGGGCGGGCAGCTGGTGGAAGAGGTGGTGCGGCAGGTGGATCCTCTGGTCCCTTATCGCGCAGTGCGGGCCTCCCGCGGCAAGGTCGCGCGGGCCGAGCCTGTGGCCGCGTTGTACGAGCAGGGGCGGGTGAGCCACGTGGCCGGGCTGGACGCGCTGGAGGAGCAGATGTGCCAGATGACCGCGCGCGGGTTCGAGGGGCAGGGTTCGCCCGACCGAGTCGACGCGCTGGTCTGGGCACTGCATGAGTTGGTTGTGGGACCAGCGGGAGCGTTTCGGTGGCCGAGGGTGCGGAGTTTGTGAGGCTCCTATTTGGTTAAGTTACAGAAGCCCACAGATCGCATTGTCCCTGTAATACCCGTAATCAACTCGTCTTCTTCTTTGCCTGGAAAGACTGTTCTTGATGGGGACATCTTGGGATGCGCACATTCCAGTTTAGCGGTTTTCCTTGATAATCATCACATCGCAAATGTCCCCGATCTTTGAGTAATCCGCTACTAAATGTCCAAGTTCATAGAACGAGTTCACCAGCCCCGCGGAAAAACACGACAGATACTCCGAATTCTCCAAGTCCTCTGGGGAAGTGCCAGTCATATCCATTTTGAGTTTCAGCAAATTTACTGAAAACACAAAAACGTCAGACTTTATAGAGCTGCCGAAGTTGTCCTCGGATAATCTGTATAGATGAGTATCGACCACCGACATAACTTTAATCAGGGGCGTTTGCAGAACCGCAGGGATAAATTTACCATCCTTAGAGTCCGAAAGAAAAATCACTAAGACATCGGAGTCGTCTGGATTGACCCAAGTCAGATTCCGATCAAATTTCCCAACACCTCGATCATGCTGGAGAAGGTAAGAAACGAAGTGCTGTGGCGCGGCAAATGTACTAACGGAAAGCGATTCACTCGCACGACTTTTGGTTGCAGAGCTGAATGCAACTAACCCTGCAGCAAGAAGTGGAATAAGAAGTAGACGCAAATTTACAACCCCAAATACGTGCTTCGAAGAAACCTCACGCACTTATCGGCAGAGGTAAGCAATCACTTAATCTCAGCGCTCATACTCTGCATAGCATTAAGATGAAAGCAAGACGGGGGCATTTGTCTTGGTATTTTGTGGAGCCACAACCATTCGCCGCTACACCTTTGTTTAGTTTGATTGCAGCAAAGGAGCTTTAGGGCCGTTGCCCAACCGCCGTACGCCCCATTCCCAAGCCCTAAACTTCTTTCCGTCATAACTCCTTTCAACAAGCCGGGCAGAGCGGCGGCAGAAAGGAGCACAGATGGTATTCGATTTCTTGCGTCGTGGATCGGCTGGCGAGGCACCCGAGGCGAAGGCGAGCGCGGCGGGACCTGTGGTGGCGTGGCAGACGGGCGGGCGCGTGGCGTGGAGCCCTCGGGACGCGGTGTCGCTGACGCGGACTGGGTTTTCGGGGAACCCGGTGGGGTTTCGCTCGGTCAAGCTTATTGCCGAGGCGGCGGCGGCTCTGCCTTTGGTGTTGCAGGATCAGGCGCAGCGGTTTGATACTCATCCGATCCTGTCGCTGATGCGCCGTCCGAATGCGGCGCAGGGACGGGCGGAGTTGATGGAGGCCCTGTTCGGGCAGTTGCTGCTGTCGGGCAATGCTTATGTTGAGGCTGTACAGGCCGAGGAAGGCTTGCCGGTAGAGCTACATGTGTTGCGCTCGGATCGGATGAGCGTGGTGCCGGGGGCGGATGGCTGGCCTAAGGCGTATGATTACGCGGTCGGTGGCAAGAAGCATCGGTTCGCGGCGGAAAATATCTGTCATATCAAATCGTTCCACCCTCAGGATGATCACTATGGGTTTTCGCCGATGCAGGCGGCGGCGATGGCGATTGATGTGCATAACAGCGCGTCGCGGTGGTCGAAATCGCTTTTGGACAATGCGGCGCGGCCTTCGGGGGCGCTGGTGTGGAAGGGCGATGGCCATGGGGTGATGGCCGAGGATCAGTTCCGTCGTCTGTCGGACGAGATCGAGCAGAACTATCGCGGGGCGCGGAATGCCGGGCGGCCGATGGTTCTGGAAGGGGGGCTGGATTGGAAACCGATGGGTTTCTCGCCCTCGGATATGGAGTTTCAAAAGACCAAGGAAGCCGCCGCCCGCGAGATCGCGCTGGCCTTTGGGGTCCCGCCGATGCTGCTGGGGATTCAGGGCGACGCGACCTATTCGAACTATCAGGAGGCCAACCGGGCGTTTTATCGCCTGACCGTGTTGCCCCTGGTGACGCGGGTGGCGGCGGCGGTGTCGGACTGGCTGGCGGGCTTTACCGGCGAGGAGTTGGTGTTGAAGCCCGATCTGGATCAGGTGCCCGCATTGTCGGCGGAACGCGATGCGCAATGGGCGCGGGTCAACGGGGCCGATTTCCTGAGCGATGCCGAGAAGCGCGCTTTGCTGGGGCTGCCGGAGCGTGCCGATGGCTGAGGGGTATCCCCCGTTCGAATGCGCGCCGGGCCTGCGTCTGGCCGCGCATGAGCGGGTGGCCGAGATCCAGCACGCTCACCTCTGTCGGCGACTGGATCAGATCGAAGAGATGATGGAACGGCTAGAGCGGCGGTTGTGGCTGACGGTCTATGGCGTGGCGGCGGTGATCCTGGCGCAGGCGTTTCAGTCATTCCTTGTGGCGGCGCCATAAAGTCAGTGAGTTACATGGAGAAGTTCATGGATTTGGAACATAAATTCGCGCGGTTTGGGGACGGTCTGTCCGTCTCGGATGATGCGGTGATTGAAGGCTATGCCAGCCTGTTCGGGCAGGTCGATCAGGGCAGCGATGTGGTGCAGCGCGGGGCGTATCGAAGCTCGCTGGCCGGGCTGGCCGAGGCGGGTCAGCGGGTCAAGATGCTGTGGCAGCACGACCCGGCCCAGCCCATCGGCGTCTGGGACGAGGTGCGCGAGGATGACCGGGGCCTTTGGGTCAAGGGACGTCTGCTGGAGGCGACGCAGAAGGGCCGCGAGGCAGCGGAACTGATCCGCGCCGGTGCCATGGACGGACTGTCGATTGGCTATCGCACCAAGCGGGCCGTGAAGAATGACAAGGGCCAGCGGGTCCTGACCGAACTGGAGCTGTGGGAGGTGTCTTTGGTGACCTTCCCGATGCTGCCCAGTGCGCGGGTGGCGGCGAAAGGGGCAGACCCCGAAACCGCGTTCACCTGGCGCAGTATTGCCGAGGTGTTCCGAGATGCCCGGCAGGAGCTGGCGCGGATCTAGCGCCGCAACCCCCCAATAAGGAAGTGCTGATGAGCAAGACCGAGACCCCGGCCTTGACCGGAGAGGGTGCGCCCCTGGTTCAGGAGGTGAAGCAGGCGATGGCTGGCTTCGTGAATGAATTCAAGGGCCTCAAGGCCGAAGTTAAAACCAAACTGCAACAGACAGAAGAGCGACTGACCATGCTGGATCGTAAATCAACCATCGCGGCGCGTCCGCATCTTGCGGCCTCGATCGAAGACGGCGCACCGCATCAGAAGGCGTTCGACGCTTATGTGCGGTCCGGCGAGGATGACGGGCTGCGCGGGCTCGAGATGGAAGCGAAATCGCTGTCCACCGCGGTCAACAGCGACGGCGGCTATCTGGTCGATCCGCAGACCGCTGAGACGGTCAAGTCGGTTCTGAACTCGACCGCTTCGATCCGTTCAATTGCGTCGGTGGTGAATGTCGAGGCGAACTCGTTCGACGTGCTGATTGACCACACAGATGTGGGCGCGGGCTGGGCGGATGAGGCGTCGGCTACGGCAGAGACCTCGACACCGGTGATTGACCGTATCTCGATCCCGCTGCACGAGCTGAGCGCGTTGCCCAAGGCCTCGCAACGTCTGCTGGATGACAGCGCGTTTGACGTCGAATGCTGGCTGGCGGGCCGTATCGCGGACAAGTTCGCCCGTGCCGAGGCCTCGGCCTTTATCAACGGCGATGGCATCGACAAGCCCAAGGGTCTGATGATCCATCGTGCGGTGGCGAACGACACCTGGTCGTGGGGTAGCCTGGGCTATGTGGCCACCGGCATCGATGGCGGCGTCGATGCGGATGCGATTGTCGATGTGGTCTATGCGCTGGGCGCGCAGTACCGGGTCAATGGCACTTTCGTCATGAATTCGAAGACCGCCGGTCAGATCCGCAAGCTGAAGGACAGCGATGGCCGCTTCCTGTGGTCGGACGGTCTGGCCGCTGGTGAGCCTGCGCGTCTGATGGGCTATCCGGTGCTGATTGCCGAGGATATGCCGGATGCGGCGTCCGACAGCTTTGCCATTGCCTTTGGCGATTTCCAGGCGGGCTACACCATCGCCGAACGCCCCGATCTGCGCGTGCTGCGCGACCCGTTCAGCGCCAAGCCGCATGTCCTGTTTTACGCGACCAAGCGCGTCGGCGGTGACGTGAGCGATTTTGCTGCGATCAAGCTGCTGAAATTCGGCACTGCCTAAGCGGTGACGGATCCGGGGGGCCATTGGCCCCTCGGGCGGCGGGCGCGGGCCGGGGTGAGATCCCCCGCGTTGTCTAGCTGCTCCCCTCCGTCCGAGCAACGTGGGGCGGCGCGTGCCCGCCAATTTCCTGAAGTGACGACCCCCGGAGGGGGCCGAGATTGCGGAGTGAATGGATGATGTTGATCGAAGAAACCGCCATCGCGGATGCGGCGCTGCCGGTGGATCAGTTCAAGGCGCATCTGCGGCTGGGCACAGGCTTTGCCGAGGACAATGTGCAGGACGAGGTGCTGAAGGGTTTTCTGCGGGCAGCGATTGCGGCGATTGAGGCGCGCACGGGCAAGGTTCTGATTGAACGCGCTTTTTCCTGGAGCCTGAACGGCTGGCGCGATCGGTCTGGCGAGGTTTTGCCGGCTGCCCCGGTCTCGGCGATTGATGTGGTCACGGTTACCGACGCGGCTGGCGTGGACAGCGTTGCCGATGACGGTGCTTATCGGCTGGAGCGCGACAGTCAGCGCCCCCGGCTGCGGCCTGTGGCGACTGCTTTGCCCAAGGTCCCGACCGGGGGCAGTGTGAAGATTGATTTCACCGCCGGGCTGTCGGTGGATTGGGGCGGATTGCCCGCCGATCTGGGGCAGGCGGTGCTGCTGCTTGCTGCCCATTACTACGAATATCGCGATGAAACAGCGCTTGGCGCGGGCTGCATGCCCTTTGGCGTCACCAGCCTGATCCAGCGCTACCGGATTGTACGCTTTGGCGCAGGGGTGACCCAATGAGCGCTCCGCATCTGAACCGCAAGCTGGTGCTTGAGGCCCCCATACGCGTGGCCGACGGTGCGGGTGGCTTTGCCGAGACCTGGGAGGCGCTAGGCACAGTATGGGCCGAGATAACAGCGCGCAGCGGGTCCGAGCGATCCATCGCCGGGGTGCCGGTGTCGCGCGTTGGCTATCGCATTGTCGTGCGCGGCGCGCCCGAGGGGTCCTCGATGCGGCCTTCGCCGGATCAGCGTTTCGTGGAAGGCGCGCGCCGCTTTGTGATCCGCGCGGTCGCGGATCGGGACCCACAGGGCCGGTATCTGACCTGTTTCGCAGATGAAGAGGTGGCGGCATGAGTTACGGCGTTTCAGCTGCTTTGCAGGCGGCGGTGTTTCAACAGCTTTCGAACGACGCCGATGTCAGCGCCCAATCCGGTGGCGCGATCTATGACGCGGTGCCCATCGGAACCGTGCCCGAGACCTACGTGACGCTAGGCCCGGAGGAGGTCCGGGAAGCCTCGGACAAATCCGGCGCGGGTGCATTGCATCGGTTCACGGTTTCCGTGGTGTCCGAGGCGGCTGGTTTCAGCGCGGCCAAGATGCTGGCCGGGGCAGTGTGCGATGCGCTGGAAGGCGCGGACCTGACCCTGGATCGGGGGCGTCTGGTTGGGCTGTGGTTCGAACGTGCCCGCGCCCGGCGCACCGGAACAGGCGGCGCGATCCGCCAGATCGACCTGAGATTCCGCGCCCGCGTGGAAGACGACTAAGCAATCAACGGAGAGAGCACATGGCTGCCCAGAACGGAAAAGACCTGTTGGTCAAAGTGGATATGAACGGCACGGGCCTGTTCGAGACCATCGCGGGCCTGCGCGCCACGCGGATCAGTTTCAACGCGGAAAGTGTGGATGTGACAACGCTGGAAAGCCAGGGCGGCTGGCGTGAGTTGCTGTCGGGGGCGGGGGTTAAGTCGGCCTCGATCTCGGGCTCGGGCGTGTTTCGGGACGAAGGCACGGATGAGCGCGCGCGGCAGTTGTTCTTTGATGGTGAGACGCCGGGCTTTCAGGTGATCATTCCCGATTTCGGCATTGTCGAAGGCCCGTTTCAGGTGACCGGCATCGAATACGCAGGCTCGCACAATGGCGAGGCGACCTATGAGATGAGCCTGGCAAGCGCCGGTGCGCTGAGCTTCACGGCGCTCTGATGGCCAATCCGTGGACGGGCGAGGTGGCATTGACCATCGATGGGGAGCGGCGGGTGCTCAAACTGACTTTGGGTGCCTTGGCGGAGTTGGAGCAGGAACTGCAGGCCGGGTCGCTGGTCGATCTGGTGCAGCGGTTCGAAGGTGGGGCCTATTCCAGCAGTGATGTGCTGGCGCTGATCGTGGCCGGATTGCGCGGCGGTGGGGCCGATGTGGCGCGGGCCGATGTGATGCATGCCGAGATCACAGGCGGCCCCATGGCAGGCGCAAAAGCGGCGGCAGAACTACTGGCGCGGGCCTTCATGGTGCCGGGTGGCGCATGAGCGGGTTCGACTGGCCTGTTCTGATGCGGGCCGGTTTCGTCGGCTTGCGCCTGACGCCGGAACAGTTCTGGCGTCTGACCCCTGCCGAGCTGCGGCTGATGCTGGGGCAAGGCGCCGGGATTCCCGCGATGAACCGCGCCGGACTGGACGCGCTGTTGGCGGCCTACCCGGACAAGCAACTAGGAGAGCGTGATGACGGATCGTGACGGGTTTGACGACCTGCAGGAACGGGGCGAGGCACTGGGCGACTCGCTGAGTGATGCGGCCAGCATGGCAGCGGCGTTTGACGGGCAGATGAAGCGCATCAGCGCAGCTTTTGAAGAAACCGGCAAGGATGTCGCCACGCTGGAACGCGGCATGTCCAGCGGGTTGCGCAAGGCCTTTGACGGCGTTGTGCTGGACGGGATGAACCTGTCGGATGCGCTGGACGTGTTGAAGAACTCGCTGATCCAGACGGCCTATGCGGCAGCGATCAAGCCGGTGACGGATCACTTTGGCGGGTTGCTGGCCAACACAGTCGGCAGCGTGGTGCAAGGGGTTCTGCCCTTTGCCGATGGCGGCAGCTTCAGTCAGGGGCGCGTGATGCCCTTTGCCAATGGCGGCGTGATCAGCGGCCCGACCACCTTCCCGATGCGGGGCGGCACGGGGCTGATGGGTGAGGCGGGCCCCGAGGCGATCATGCCCTTGGCCCGCGGGCCGGATGGCAAGCTGGGCGTGCGCACCTCGGGCGGTGGGCGCGCGGTCAATGTCGTCATGAACATCACAACACCTGACGTTCAGGGGTTCCGCCGCAGCCAGGGCCAGATCGCGGCACAGATGAGCCGGGCCCTGGGGCGCGGCAATCGCAACAGATAATTCCGGGAGCAGATCATGAATTTTCACGAGGTCAGATTTCCGGCCAGCCTGAGCTTTGGCTCGGTCGGCGGGCCAGAAAGGCGCACCGATATCGTGACGCTGGCCAACGGGTTCGAAGAGCGCAACACACCCTGGGCGCATTCGCGCCGTCGCTATGATGCGGGGCTGGGCATGCGCTCACTGGACGATATCGAGACGCTGATTTCCTTCTTCGAGGCGCGACAGGGGCAGATGTTCGGCTTCCGCTGGAAGGACTGGTCTGATTTCAAGTCCGGCGTGGCCTCGGCAGATGTTGCGATGGATGATCAGGTCATCGCACTGGGCGACGGGGTGCGCGCCGCGTTTCAACTGGTCAAGACCTATACATCCGGCGGCGTCAGCTATATGCGTCCGATCACCAAGCCGGTTCTGGGCACAGTTGTGCTGGGGCTGGATCAGGACGCCGTGCGCGAGGGCGTGGATTTTGAGGTCGATCTGAACACCGGCTTAGTGACCTTTTCTGATCCGCCACCCGAAGGGGTCGAGATCACGGCAGGGTACGAGTTTGACGTGCCGGTCCGGTTCGACACTGACAAGATCCAGACCAGCGTGGCCAGCTTTCAGGCCGGTGACGTCCCGAATGTTCCCGTGGTCGAGGTGCGTGTCTGATGGCCGGAGATGTTCAGGGACTGCATGGTCATCTGCAAAGCGGGCTGACCACGGTTTGCCGCTGCTGGGCGATAACGCGCACGGATGGGCAGGAATACGGGTTCACCGATCACGATTTGGCGCTGACCTTCGAGGGTCTGACCTTCAAGGCCAGCACCGGCTTGACCGCCGCCGCCATCGAGCAGGCCACCGGCCTGTCAATCGACAATACCGAAGCGATGGGTGCGTTGTCCGATGCAGCTGTGCGCGAAGAGGACATTGAAGCCGGTCGGTTCGATGGCGCTCAGGTACGGGCCTGGCTGGTCAATTGGGCCAATCCGGACCAGCGGATTTTGCAGTTTCGCGGTTCAATTGGTGAGTTGCGGCGCGCTGGTGGTGCTTTTCATGCCGAATTGCGCGGGCTGACGGATTTGCTGAACCGGCCCGTGGGGCGGGTGTATCAAAAGCCCTGCACCGCCGTCCTTGGCGACCGGTCCTGCCGGTTCAATACAGAAGTTGAAGGTTTCTGGGTTGAAGCGGATATCGTCGGGTTCGACGGGGGCACTCAGATCCGACTGGCGGGTGGAGCGGCCTTTGCGTCCGGGTGGTTCAAGCGCGGGCGTCTGGACGTGCTGTCCGGATCTGCCAGTGGGCTTTGGTCCTCGATCAAGACGGATCAGAAAACTGCCGGTGGGCGAGAGATCACCATGTGGTCCAGCATTGGCGGCGGGCTTGCCTTGGGCGACCGCGTCCGTCTGACCGCCGGATGTGACAAACGCATGCGCACCTGCCGGTTGAAGTTCAACAACCTGCTGAATTTCCAAGGGTTCCCTGATCTTCCGGGCGAAGACTGGATGATGGCTGTGCCCAAGAAAAGCAATCCGAACAAAGGGGGAAGCAGGCGGTGAAGCCCAACAGACAGGATATCGTGGACGAGGCGCGCGATTGGCTTGGTACGCCATACGTCCATCAGGCCTCGACCAAGGGGGCGGGCACGGATTGCCTGGGGCTTTTGCGCGGTGTGTGGCGGGCGCAAATCGGGCAGGAGCCCGAAGAGGTGCCGATCTACAGCATGGATTGGTCCGAACCTCAGGGCGAGGAACGGATGTGGGCGGCGGCGCAGCGTCATCTGACCGAAAAGCCAATCGCGGATCTGGCCCCGGCGGATGTGGTGTTGTTCCGCATGCGTGACGCTGGCGTTGCCAAGCATCTTGGGATTGTGACCGGCATCGGCGCGGTCCCGCGATTCATTCATGCCTATTCCGGATATGGCGTTGTGGAAAACGCACTCAGCGATCCGTGGCGTCGCCGCGTGGTCGCTTGTTTTGAATTCCCGTTGGAGGACCGCTGATGGCGACTATTCTATTATCCGCAGCCGGGGCTGCGCTGGGCGGCTCAATCGGTGGTACGGTTGCGGGCCTTTCGACTGCCATCATTGGCCGCGCCGTCGGGGCCACACTGGGACGTGTGATTGATCAGAGATTTCTGAGCCAATCCGTCATGGGCGGCGGCAGTGAAGTGGTGGAAACCGGCCGCATGGACCGGTTTCGCCTGACCGAGACAGGCGAGGGTGCCCCGGTTTCGACCGTGTTTGGCCGGATGCGGGTCGGCGGGCAGGTGATCTGGGCATCGGACTTTCTGGAAACCCGCAGTGAAACCACCGAAGGCGGCGGGGGTGGCAAAGGCAAGCCCAAAGCCCCCGAGGTTACGACCGTCACCTACAGCTACTCGATCTCGCTGGCGATTGCCGTTGGCGTCGGTACGATTGCCGATGTCGGGCGTATCTGGGCCGATGGGGAAGAGCTGGAGCACAACAGCCTGAACATGCGCATCTATCGCGGTACGGCAAATCAGTTGCCGGACCCGCTGATCGAGGCGATTGAGGGCGCGGGAAATGTTCCGGCCTATCGCGGTACGGCTTATGTGGTGATCGAGGATTTTCAGCTTGCCGCGTTCGGCAACCGCGTCCCGCAATTCTCTTTCGAAGTTGTGCGTCCCTCACAGAGCGACATGCCAGACTATGAAACCTCGCTTCCCCAACTGGTGCAGGGCGTCGCGCTGATGCCCGGCACGGGTGAATATGCGCTGGCCAGTCAGCAAGTGAACTATGCGCTGGGCTACGGCAAGAACGCACCGGCCAATGTCAGCTCGGCATCAGGTCGGACCGATCTGGTGTCGTCCACGCGGGCGTTGGGACGGGAACTGCCGGGATGCGACGCCGCCTCGCTTATCGTTTCGTGGTTCGGGGATGATCTGCGCTGCGCGTCCTGCGAAATTCGGCCAAAGGTCGAGCGTCGGGATGCGGATGGACAGGGGATGCCATGGCGTGTCTCGGGCGTCCGGCGCAGTTACGCTCAGATCGTAGCGCATGACGACAATCGCCCGGTTTATGGCGGAACCCCGGCGGATGCTTCTGTGGTCGAGGCGATCCGGCACCTGAAACAGCGCGGCAAGCGGGTCATGTTCTATCCGTTCATTCTGATGGAGCAGTTGAAGGGCAACGGTTTGCCTGACCCCTGGTCTGATAACGCCAACCAGCCGCACCTGCCATGGCGCGGGCGCATCACCTTGAATATCGCGCCGGGACGTACCGGTTCACCGGATCAAACCATCTCGGCGGATGTGCAGGTGGCGCAGTTCTTCGGGACGGCACGCGCCAGCGATTTTGTGGTTGGCGACGGCGTTGTCACCTATACCGGTCCGCAGGAATGGGGCCTTCGCCGCTTCATTCTGCACTATGCGGCGTTGTGCAAGGCCGCGGGTGGGGTCGATTCCTTCTGCATTGCGTCCGAGATGCGAGGCCTGACTCAGATCCGCGGTGCCGACGGGTTCCCGGCGGTGGCGCAGCTGCGCGCGCTGGCGTCCGAGGTGCGCAAGATTTTGGGTCCAAACACGAAAATCGGCTATGCGGCGGATTGGAGCGAGTATTTCGGCTATCAGCCACCCGGCACCAGTGATCGGCTGTTCCACCTCGATCCCTTATGGGCAGATGATGACATCGATTTTGTCGGCATCGACAATTACATGCCCCTGTCCGACTGGCGCGACGGCGAGGATCATCTGGATGCCGCCGCAGGCGCGCCGTCGATCTACGATCTGGACTACCTTCGCAGCAATATCGAAGGCGGCGAAGGGTATGATTGGTACTATGCATCGCCCGAAGAGGACGTGGCGCAAATTCGCACTCCGATCGAGGATGGCGAGCATGATGAGCCGTGGATCTGGCGGTACAAGGATCTGCGCAACTGGTGGTCGAACACGCACCACAACCGGATCGATGGCGTAAGGCAGGCAAACCCGACCGATTGGGTGCCGGGCTCGAAACCGATCTGGTTCACGGAATTGGGCTGCGCCGCCATTGACAAGGGCACGAACCAGCCGAACAAGTTTTTGGACCCCAAATCCTCGGAATCCCGGCTTCCGGCCTATTCGAACGGGATGCGCGACGATTTCATTCAGGTTCAGTACCTGACGGCGATGCTGACCTATTGGGCCGATCCTCAGGTGAATCCAAAATCACCCGTCTACGGCAAGCCCATGGTGGATCTGTCGAACGCCTATGTCTGGGCCTGGGATGCGCGACCGTTCCCGGCCTTCCCGAACCGCCGCGGGAAATGGAGCGATGGGGCGAATTATGCCCGTGGCCATTGGCTGAACGGGCGGTCCGGCGCGCGCACGCTGGCCTCGGTCGTGACCGAGATCTGCCATGGCGCAGGTGTCACCGATATTGACGTCAGCGGCCTATACGGTGTGGTGCGGGGCTATGTGATCGAAGATGTCACCAACGCGCGCTCGGCCCTGCAACCGTTGATGCTGCGCTATGGGTTCGACGCGATCGAGCGGGATGGCGTGTTGCGGTTCCAAATGCGGGACGGCTTTGGCGCCATTGACGTCGATCCGGATCGCCTGGCGATTAGCGCTGATCTTGACGGCACCGTCGAATATCGTCGCGAGGCCGAAGCCGAGATGACCGGTCGGGTCCGTCTGCGTTTTGTCCAATCCGATTCCGACCACGATATTGTGGCGGAAGAGGCGATTTTGCCCGACGACAAAACCCATTCTGTCGCGGTCAACGAAATGCCCTTGTCGATGACACGCGGCGAGGGGCGGCAAACTGCTGAGCGGTGGTTGAGCGAGGCGCGGGTGTCCCGCGACTCTGCGCGTTTTGCGCTGCCGCCCTCCATGATGCATCTTGGGGCGGGGGATGTGGTGCGGTTGTCTGACGATGACACCGGTGCGCGGTACCGGATCGACCGGCTGGAAAGCGCCGGGTTGCAACTGGCCGACGCGGTTCGCATTGAACACGGTGTCTACAAGCTGTCGGACATTGAAGACGAACCCCCGACTGTGCGGCCCTATCTGGCCCCGGTGCCCGTTTTGCCGGTCTTCATGGACCTGCCGCTGATCACCGGGGCCGAGTTGCCGCACGCGCCGTATCTGGCTGTTGCAGCGGACCCATGGCCGGGAAATGCCGCCGTCTATAGCTCGACCAATGATCAGGGCTATTCGCTCAGCGATGTGATCACCGCCCCGGCGACGATTGGTCTGACTGAAACGCCCCTGCGACGCGCAAGTGCCGGGGTCTGGGATGAAGGCCCGTTGCTGCGGGTTCGGCTGATTGACGGTCAGTTGGAATCTCAACCGCGCGAGTCTTTGCTGAACGGTCTCAATCTGGCGGCCATCGGGGATGGAACGCCCGGCAACTGGGAAATCTTCCAGTTCTCAAGCGCCTATCTCGAAAGCCCCGGTGTTTATGCCTTGTCCGGGCGGCTGCGGGGCCAGTTGGGGACCGACGCCTTGATGCCGGATGCCTGGCCCGATGGCTCACTCTTTGTGCTGCTGAATGACAGCGTCTCGCAGATCAACCTGTTGCGGACCGAGCGGCGCGTGGACAAGCACTATCGCATCGGACCGGCAACGCGCGGTTATGATGATCCGGCTTATGAGCACCTGGTTCACGCCTTTGACGGTAACGGGTTGCGGCCCTATTCCCCCGCGCATTTGGCGGTGCGTCAGATCTCCGCCGGTCATGAGGCGACATGGGTCCGGCGCACCCGGTTGGACGGTGATGACTGGTCTGGTCTGGATGTTCCGCTGGGCGAAGAGACCGAGTCTTATCTCGTTCGGGTCCACTCGGGCGGCACGGTCATTCGCGAGGATCTTTCAACACAGCCCCGCTGGACCTACTCAACGGCGATGCGGATCGCGGATGGCGTGACCGGAGCGTTTGAGATTGAGGTCGCGCAGGTCTCGGCCATATTCGGGCCGGGCGCAACGGCGCGCGCGACCGTTGGGTAAACCGCCGCCATGCGTCCGGTTCTTCACGGCGATCTCAGTTCGGCGGCGCGGGCCTTGCTGGCCGCGCCGCGCCTTAGCCGCAAGCGCCTGTGCGTGCAGATGATTACCGAGGCGGAACTGGCCGACGCCCATGTTCAGAAAACCGGGCGTCTGCATCCGCTATATGGCAACGGCTCGCTTATGGCCGCGGCGCGTACACGGGTTCTGGCGGATGAGCCGGGGTTTGACGATGTGCAATATTGCCAGTGTTTTGAGATGGTTCTGCGACAGTTGATCCGTTTTCACATCAGCCGGACGCGCAACTGACGCATTTACTGGCCGCCAGATCCAGCTTCAGACGGCCATCGGGAATCCGCTCGCCACAATCCTCGCAATAGCCGTATTCACCGTCCTCAAGACGTTGCAAGGCGGCGTTCAGGCGGTGGGCTTCAATATCCCGGTTGGCCTGCTGCGCCTTGGCCATGGCCTGATATTGCAGCGCATCCATGCGGCTGAGCCGTCCAACCGCTTGCTGATCCAATTCCACTACAGCCTGTGCCTGCTGCCCCGAGGCAGAAAGTGCCGCCAATTCGGCGAATCGCTCGCGAATTTGTGTCTCGAAATAACGGCGCTGGGACTCATTCATTTTCGTTGCGATGCAGTTCACGGGTTTGCGTTTGGTGTTTTTGCCACTAAATGGCATTCTAGGCGCAGCAAAGGATCAAAAGCTATGTTCAGAAAGCGCAGCCATGTGACACAAGTCGACCCGGTTTGGGATCGCATCACCTCGGAAGCCACCGAAGCGGTGGAGCAAGAGCCGCTGATGGGCGGGCTGGTGCATGCCTGTATCCTGCACCATCGCAGCCTTGACCGGGCTTTGTCCTATCGGGTTTCGGCCAAGCTGTGCTCGAACGAGATGTCGATGATGGTCCTGCGCGAGATCGTGGATGAGGCCTATGCCGACGATCCAAGCCTGGTCGAAGCGGCGCGGGCCGATTTGATGGCCGTTTATGAACGCGATCCGGCGTGCCACCGCCTGTTACAGCCGATTCTGTATTTCAAGGGCTATCAGGCTATGCAGGCCTACCGGGTTGCACATTGGCTGTGGACCAAGGGCCGGCACGATCTGGCCTATTTCTTCCAGATGCGCTCGTCCGAGATTTTCGGGATCGACATTCACCCGGCTGCCAAGATCGGCAAGGGCATCATGATCGACCACGCCCATTCTATCGTGATCGGCGAAACTGCGGTTGTGGGCGACAATGTCTCGATGCTGCATTCGGTGACGTTGGGCGGGACCGGCAAGGAAGAGGAACAGCGCCATCCCAAGATCGGGAACGGTGTTCTGATCGGTGCCGGGGCCAAGGTTCTGGGCAATATCGAGGTCGGCCATTGCAGCCGTATCGCGGCCGGGTCCGTGGTTCTGCAACCCGTGCCATCGTGCAAAACCGTGGCCGGTATTCCCGCTAAGATCGTGGGCGAGGCCGGATGCGATCAGCCCTCGATCTCGATGGATCACATGCTGGGCAAGGACCAGTAAGGATCAGTTCAAGCGGTTCTTCTTTCGGTTCAACCGCTTGAACCGTCTTTCCTCACGCCGTTTTTTCCGCTCTTCAAAGCGCTGTTTCTGCTCGGCTTTTTGCTGGGCGATCACGGCGGGGTCGCTGGATTTGAACTTTGAATTCTCACCCGGATAACTGTTGGGCTTGGCAATGGCCGCAGCGGGCAGCGCGGTCGCCGTCAGCGCGACCAGTAACAGGGTTTTTGTGGTAGTTCCGAAAGCCATGGCGCACCTGTGCATCTGGGTTGTCTATGCATCCAAGGTGGTATGGGATCGGGTGTTAGGCAATTGCCCGGGCGATCACGCCCGCTCACATCATGGCGGTGATCGCAAAAATTCCCGCCGGGCTTGGACCCGGCGGGAGAATTTCGTTCAGGCCAGCATGACCATCGGGTTTTCCAGATTGTCGACGATGGCCTGCAGCAGTTCCGCCCCAAGCGCGCCGTCGATAACGCGGTGATCGACCGACATGGTAACGGACATGACGGTGGCAACGGCCAGTTCTCCGTCATCGCCCACAACCGGTTTCTTGACGCCTGAACCAACAGCCAGAATGCCCGCATGCGGCGGGTTCACGATGGCGTCGAAATTGTCGATGCCAAACATGCCCAGGTTCGAGATTGCAAACGTGCCACCCTGATATTCGTGCGGGGCCAGCTTGCGCTCGCGCGCGCGACCAGCAAGGTCTTTCATCTCGGTCGAAAGGGCCGAGAGTGATTTGGTGTCGGCATCCTGCAGAACCGGAGTGAACAACCCGCCTTCGATGGCGACGGCGACAGCCACGTCCGAGGGTTTCAATTGCAGAACCCGATCGCCCGCCCAAACCGCATTGCAGGCCGGAACCTGTTGCAGTGCGTTGGCGACGGCCTTGATGATGAAGTCATTGACGCTCAGCTTCACGCCACGGCCTTCCAACTGCTTGTTCAACTGGCTGCGGAATTTCAGCAAGGCGTCCAGCTTGATGTCACGGCGCAGGTAGAAATGCGGGATGGTCTGCTTGGCCTCGGACAGGCGCGCGGCGATGGTTTTGCGCATCCCGTCGAGTTTGATTTCCTCGTACTCGCGAGTTTCGTACATCCGGGCGACAGCATCTGCCGATGGGCCAGCCGGGGCAGCAGCCGCCGGAGCCGCTGCGGCGGATGCCGGGGCAGCGGCAGGGGCCGTTGCGGTTGCGCCTTCGACGTCGGCCTTGACGATACGACCATGCGGGCCGGACCCAGTGATCCGCGCGAGGTCAAGACCTTTTTGCGCGGCGATGCGACGGGCCAGCGGCGAGGCAAAGATCCGTCCACCATCTGCCTTGACCGGGGCCGCCGGGGCAGGGGCGGGTGCCTCGGATGCCGCTGGCGCGGCAGCCTCGTTACCCGCGGCGGCTGGGGCCGCCTCAGGAGCCTTGGCAGGTGTGGCCGCGATATCATCAGCGCTTTCGCCATCTTCCAGCAGGACTGCAATGGCGGTGTTGACCTTGACGCCTTCGGTGCCTTCGGCGATCAGGATCTTGCCGATGGTGCCTTCGTCAACGGCCTCAAACTCCATCGTGGCCTTGTCGGTTTCGATCTCGGCCAGCAAGTCGCCGGAAGAGACAGTGTCGCCCTCTTTAACCAGCCATTTGGCAAGCGTGCCTTCCTCCATCGTGGGCGAAAGGGCGGGCATCAGAATTTCGGTGGGCATGTCTTCATGTCCTCTTACTTCGAAAATGAGTAGATCAGCGTTGCGATATCGATCAGGAGAATGGCCGCGCAGAAGGTGACGAACACCCCCACGACCACAGAGCGCGCCTTGGAGACGCGTGGATGGTTCTGTTCAAGCCATTCGGTGAACTGGCCCAGGGCGGCTGCGTCGCTGTGTTCGATGGCGGCCAGATAATCCATGCCCAGCTGCAGGCGCTGCTGTTCGAGCACGATGTAAATGACCGAGGCATAGGACACGACACAGGCGACACACAGCATGGCCCGGATAGGCCAGGCGCTTGTCAGACTGCCTTCGACCGACAGCAGATCGAACTGAAGCTGGTCGAAGGCATCCAGATTGAACGCGATGCTGACAAAGGAGACCAACAGGAACGCCGCACAAACATAAAGAAGGTTGCGGTTATTGTCCTTGCGCGCCGAGACGAGGCTTTCGAAAAGCCAGTCCACGCCCGCAGGATTATGTACGTTCCCGGGGGTCATTGCCTATCGGTAGGTCACTTGTTTGACCGCCGCGATGACCTCATCCGTGGTCACCAACGCCAGCTTTTCAAGGTTCGCCGCATAAGGCATCGGAACATCCTTGCCGGTGCAGTTGATGACCGGTGCGTCGAGGTAATCGAACGCTTCCTGCATCACCACCGAGCTGATGTAACTGCCGACCGAGCCTTGCGGCCAGCCTTCTTCGACCGTGACCAGACGGTTGGTTTTCATCACCGAGTTGATGATCGCGCCGGTGTCCATCGGGCGGATGGTGCGCAGGTCGATCACTTCGGCGCTGATGCCGTCTTCGGCCAGCTTGTCGGCGGCTTCCAGCGCGTATTGCATGCCGATGCCAAAGCTGACGATGGTCACGTCCGAGCCCTCGCGCCAGATGCGCGCCTTGCCCAGTGGGATGGTCAGGTCATCCACTTGCGGCATGTCGAAGGACCGGCCGTAGAGGATTTCGTTTTCAAGGAAGATCACCGGGTTGGGGTCGCGGATCGCCGATTTCAGCAGGCCTTTGGCGTCAGCTGCGGAATAAGGCATGACGACTTTCAGGCCGGGGATCTGCATGTACCATGCCGCGTAGTCCTGAGAGTGCTGCGCGGCCACGCGGGCGGCGGCACCGTTGGGCCCTCGGAACACGATGGGGCAGCCCATCTGACCACCGGACATATACAGCGTCTTGGCGGCAGAGTTGATGATCTGGTCAATCGCCTGCATGGCGAAGTTGAAGGTCATGAACTCGACAATCGGTTTCAGACCACCAAAGGCCGAACCGACCGCGATACCGGTGAAGCCATGTTCGGTGATCGGGGTGTCGATCACGCGTTTGGAGCCGAACTCGTCCAGAAGGCCCTGGGAGATTTTGTACGCGCCCTGATACTCGGCGACTTCCTCGCCCATCAGGAAGACATCCTGGTCGTTGCGCATTTCCTCGGCCATGGCGTCCCGAAGGGCTTCGCGCACGGTTTCGGACTTCATTTCGGCATCGGCGGGCCAGTCGGGGGACAGATCGACCACCGGGGCAGCCGGGGCAGGAGCGGGGGCCTCAACCGCCACAGGGGCGGCCTCGGCCACCGCTGCGGGCGCAGCTGCGGGCAGGGCGGAGGCGTCTTCGCCTTCCTCAACAAGGATCGCGATGGGGGTGTTTACCTTGACCCCTTCGGTGCCTTCGGCGATCAGGATTTTGCCGACGATACCTTCATCGACTGCTTCGAACTCCATCGTCGCCTTGTCGGTTTCAATCTCGGCCATGATGTCGCCGGATGATACGGTGTCGCCTTCCTTGACCAGCCATTTGGCCAGCGTGCCCTCTTCCATCGTGGGCGAAAGGGCGGGCATGAGAATTTCGGTTGCCATGTCTTAGTCGTCCTCTCAGGCGTAAATATCGGTCCAGAGCTCTTCGACGGAAGGCTCGGGGCTTTCTTTCGAGAATTCGGCGGCCTGATTAACGATCTCTTTGATTTCCTTGTCGATCGCTTTCAGGTCATCCTCGGAGGCGTGTTTGCCGGACAGCAGCAGTTCACGCACGTGCTCGATCGGGTCGCTTTGTTCGCGCACCTTCTGAACCTCTTCCCGGGTCCGGTACTTGGCCGGGTCGGACATTGAGTGGCCGCGATAGCGGTAGGTCTTGACCTCAAGGATGTAAGGGCCCTTGCCCGAACGGCAGTGAGCCACAGCTTTTTCACCGGCTTCCTTGACTGCCAGCACGTCCATGCCGTTCACAATCTCGCCGGGAATGCCGAACGCCTCGCCCCGGTGGTAGATGTCCTTGGTCGAGGTCGACCGCGCCTGAGCGGTACCCATGGCGTATTGGTTGTTCTCGATCACGAAGACTACGGGCAGGTCCCACAAAGCGGCCATGTTGAAGGTCTCATAGACCTGCCCCTGGTTTGCCGCACCGTCCCCGAAATAGGTGAAGGTAACACCGCCGGTTTCTTTGTACTTGTCCGCAAAGGCCAGACCGGCCCCAAGCGGAACCTGCGCACCAACGATGCCGTGGCCGCCATAGAAATGCTTCTCTTTCGAGAACATGTGCATCGAGCCGCCTTTGCCCTTGGACAAGCCGCCTTCGCGCCCGGTCAGTTCGGCCATCACACCACCCGGATCCATGCCGCAGGCCAGCATATGGCCGTGATCGCGGTACGAGGTGATGCGTTTGTCACCGTCCTGTGCCGCCGCCTCGAGGCCGACAACCACCGCTTCCTGACCGATATAAAGGTGGCAGAACCCGCCGATCAGACCCATGCCATAGAGCTGGCCAGCCTTTTCTTCGAATCGGCGGATCAGCAGCATTTCGCGGTAGTAGGTTTTAAGCTCTTCCGCAGAAACATTTGGTTTCTTTGTGGTTTTTCGCGCAGCCATCGTGGCGATCTCCCCCTTTCGGACAGATAGTTTAGCGTTAAACTATCTTTTAGAGCATTTGCGACGGTCTGGCGAGTGCAAATGTGACGCAGCGTCGCCAGACGCGGATTCCGGCTGGCACGTGATGATAGGTTTTCGAAAAAATATGGGGCAGCGGGTGTGGGGCGGTTTACCGGATCACGATCTCATCGGCGCGGATCATGCCCAGAACCGAGCGGGCCTGCTGATCCAGAAGGTCCAGATCCAGATAGGTATCCGATAGCCTGCGGGTCAGGTTTTCCATTTCGGTGATCTCCGCATCCAAATTGGCCAGATCGCGCGACAGAGCGTCCCGTTCCGCTGCAATCTCGACCCGTCGGAACAGGCCATAGTCACCCTGCACGGCGGCAAAGGTGAAATAGACACCCAGCATGAAAGCCACCGAGAAGAAAGCAACTGAGCCCAAACCGGGGCGATTGGAACGGGACACTCTGTTTACCGCCGTATGAAAACTTGCCTCAATAACGGGTCCTTTTCGAACCTCTGTCAGCACTATGTCACAGGCGATTCGCGATGTGAATCCCCTGATTCGCAAAAATGTCAGCCTGAGTCAGAATGTCTCGCCGCGCAGGCCTGCGTCACTGTTCCAGCGCTGCGACGCCGGGCAGGGTTTTGCCTTCCATCCACTCAAGGAACGCGCCGCCCGCTGTCGAGATGTACGAGAAATCATGCGCAGCGCCCGAGGCATTCAGCGCCGCAACCGTGTCACCGCCACCCGCGACCGAGACCAATTGGCCCGACCGTGTCAGCGCCGCGGCTTTCAGCGCGGCGGCATTTGTGGCCGCGTCAAACGGTTCCAGTTCGAACGCGCCCAGCGGGCCGTTCCAGATCAGCGTCTGGCTTTTTGCGAAAATCTCCGAGATCGCGGCGACGCTTTCTGGGCCTGCGTCAAGGATCATACCCTCGTCAGGGCAGTGATCGGCGGGCAGCACCTGATGCGGGGCATTTGCCGCAAAGTTCTCGGCCAAAACGATATCGGTGGGCAGGACAATAGTGCAGCCCGAGGTTTCGGCCTTGGCCAAGATCTCGGCAGCGGTGTCCTTCATCTCACGCTCGGCCAGCGATTTGCCGACGCTGATCCCCTTGGCGACAAGGAAGGTGTTCGCCATGCCACCGCCGATCACCAGGTAATCCACCTTGTCGATCAGATTGCCCAGCAGTTCCAACTTGGTCGACACTTTCGCGCCGCCCACAACGGCGGTCACGGGGCGTTTTGGGGCACTCAGAGCACCCTCCAAAGCCTGTAGCTCAGCTTGCATCAAACGGCCTGCGCAGGCGGGCAGAAGGCGGGCCAGCGCCTCGGTCGAGCTGTGGGCGCGGTGCGCGGCTGAAAACGCGTCGTTGCAATAGACGTCGCCCAGCTTGGCCATACCTGCGGCCAGATCGGCGTCATTCTTGGTTTCGGCTGCATGAAAGCGGGTGTTTTCCAACAGCAGGACCTGACCCGGTTGCAGCGCATCTGCGGCCAGTTCAGCCTCGGCGCCGACGCAATCGGCGGCAAACAGGACCGGGGTGCCAAAGGCGCTTTCCAATGTCGGGACCAGCTGCTTTAGCGACAGGTTCTCGCGCCGCTCACCGCCCGGACGCCCGAAATGCGCCAGCAGGATCGGTTTACCGCCGGCGGCCAGAATGTCGCGGACGGTGGGCACGATCCGTTCGATGCGCGTGGCGTCGGTGACAACGCCGTCCACGACGGGCACGTTGATGTCCACGCGCACCAAGACGCGTTTGCCGTTCAGGTCCATGTCGTCCAGCGTTTTCCAGCCCATCGTGCAATCCTTCGTGAGTTTGATACCGGTTTAGGCGGTTCTTTTCCTTCATTTTGCCCTCAGGTCAATGCGTCACTTGGCATTCACGCGCCCGGCGCATAGGTATTTGCGCAAGACAAAACGACAGGAGGGCCAGATGGCCGAAATCAAGGATCCCGAAAACACCATCATCATCGAGCTGAAAGACGGCAATGTCGTGATCGAGCTGCTGCCCGATGTGGCCCCGCAGCACAGCGCGCGGATGAAGGAACTGGCCCGTGGGGGCGAGTATGACAACGTGGCCTTCCACCGTGTGATCGACGGCTTCATGGCGCAAACCGGCGACGTGCAGCATGGTGACATGGAAGACGGGTTCAACCTGCGCATGGCTGGCACCGGTGGATCGTCGCTGCCGAACGTTCCGGCGGAATTCTCGAAACTGCCGCATGATCGCGGGACGCTGGGCGCGGCGCGCTCGCAGAACCCAGACTCGGCCAACTCGCAATTCTTTATCAACTTCAAGGACAACCACTTCCTGAACGGTCAATACACCGTTTATGGCCGCGTCATCGAAGGTATGGAGCATGTGGACGCCATCACTCGTGGCGAGCCGCCTGCAAGCCCCGATCGCATGATCAGCGTGAAAGTGGCCGCAGATGCGTAAGCTGGCCGCCGCTTTTGCCCTGCTGGCCAGCCCGGCGCTGGCCACGGGGCTTCAGATCGAGGTCGAAGGAGAAGGGGCCAACGGCACCATCACCATCGACCTGTTCGAAGATCTGGCGCCCCAGCATGTCGAACAGATCACCGCCCTGGCCAGCGAAGGCCAATATGACGGTGTCGTGTTCCACCGCGTGATCGACGGATTCATGGCCCAGACCGGGGATGTTCAGTACGGCGACCAGTCGGACGCGTCCTTTGATATGCGCTATGCCGGTCGTGGCGGCTCGGACCGTCCTGATCTGCCTGCCGAGTTTTCGGACCGCACCTTTGATCGCGGTATCGTTGGCATGGCGCGGTCAAACGATCCGGACAGCGCGAACTCGCAGTTTTTCATCATGTTCGATCCGGGCCCGTTTCTGGATGGTCAGTACACCGTCGTCGGTCAGGTCACCGAAGGGATGGAGGTGGTCGACGCGATCAAACGCGGCCACTCTCAGACCGGGGCGGTCACAGGCCAGCCTGACGTCATGAAAACCGTCACGGTCACCGAATAAACCTGTACTCCGGCGCGGATGACTGCGCCGGGGTACCCGTATCGGATCAGTTCACCTTTTCCGAAGTGCGCGGCGGGGTCGGCAGAACCACCTGCCGGATCCGCGCCAGCATCCCGTATTCATTCACATGCCGCTGATAGGCCCGGTACGACGGTGCCTGAGACAAGCACCGTTCCTCATGCCAGGCGCGCAGGAAATAGATGACGTTGATGCCCAACAGCGCCACGCAATTGGCCACTCCGGTCCAGAAATCCACCGCGATGAACGGGATCGATACCATCCACCAGCTGAGGTTCTTGCTGATATAGGCGGGGTGTTTGGTGATGTTATAGGGGAAATCGCAGGCCAGACCGCGATAGGTGAGGTTCGAAAACCGCAGCCCCATTCGTGCTGAGGCCAGAGTATAGATGAACAGGCAGAACAGGATCGTACAGCCCCAGATCGTATAAATGACCGGGTAATCCCACAGCCACGCGCCCCAGGCGAACCCGTCCTGCACATAATTGAAGTACTCGCGCGACAGCACCTGCCAGAAGGGCGAATAACACAGCACGCAGACCAGCCAGCCGCTGACGGTCGTTTCTGTCCACCGGATATGGGACATCAACAGCCGCGTGGCCGTGGCGTATCCGATCACCACGATGGTCAGGTCAAGGAAGAAGGAAAACCGGTAGAGGTATTCATAGACCTCGGGAAAGGTTGTGGCCTCCCATAGCGATCGCGACTGAAAAAAGCTCCAGTCATAGACCAGATAGCAGAACATTAGCGGCAGAAAGAAGCCTTTGACCAACAGGCCCAGCATGTACACCTTGAGACCGCGCGCGTGCAGCGACTCTTGCCCAAGCGTCAGGACAACCCGGCCCAGATGCCACATCCCGTCGCGGGGATGGCGCATCATGAAATGGACGGAAGTGACGACGCTTAGAACGACGGTCAGGATCAGCCACCAATAGTCGGCAAGCAGGGAAAAGAAGGGCCAGTACCAGTCGCCGTGGTACAGGTCGGCGGACCAATAGACCAAGGCCAGTAGTGCGGCGCTGGTTGCCAATCCCACCAGCTTGATCTGGTAGGCCCGAATATAGGCGGGGTCACGGAAATTCTGCCGTTTGTAGACCAGCCCGCTGCCGGGCATCCGGTGCAGCTTGCAAATGGCGAATTCAGCCGCAGCCATCAGCCCAAAGATCGTCAGGGTAAACAAAACCGTTTGATCCCGGTCAGACACACCCGGCATGTCCGGCCAGAGGTAATGCAGGATCGGAATGCCCAGCATCGCAATCCATCCGGGCGTCACCGGAATAGCCGAGGCAGGGCGTTTGAAACCGGTTCCAGAGGTCATGAAAAATCTCTCATACACATAAGGCGGAGTTTTCGCCGCTTTTGGACGAAATTCAACCAGCCAGTTCCGGGTACAAGAAATCTGCGCAGACCTGTGTCTTGCCGCAGGTCAACCGGCGCGACCCTTTTGGCCGCGCCGTAAAGGGGTTTAGTCGTCGGACGCCATTGCCTTCCAGATCAGGGCGCCAATGGCTCCGCCGATCAGTGGCGCGACCCAGAACAACCAAAGCTGTGCAAGGGCAGGGCCATCGGCAAACAGGGCAACCCCGGTCGACCGCGCCGGGTTGACCGACGTGTTGGTCACCGGGATCGAGATCAGGTGGATCAGGGTCAGGCCCAGACCAATGGCGATGGGCGCAAAGCCAGCAGGCGCTTTGTCGGACGTCGCGCCGAGGATGATCAGCAGGAAGAACGCGGTCATCACGATCTCGATCACCAGCGCAGACATCATCGAATAACCTTCCGGCGACGCCTCGCCATACCCGTTCGAGGCGAATCCGCCCACACCCTCAAACCCGGGCGCGCCGCTGACAATCACATAAAGAACAACGGCTGCAACAATGGCCCCGGCGACCTGAGCGATCCAATAGGGGATCAGATCCTTGGCGTCGAACCGCCCGCCGATCATCAGGCCAAGGCTGACAGCCGGGTTGAAATGCCCGCCCGAGATCGGACCGACCGCATAGGCCATGGTCAGAACCGTCAGGCCAAAGGCAAAGGACACGCCCAGCCAGCCGATCCCGACATCGGCAACACCCGCCGCCAGAACCGCACTGCCGCAACCGCCCAGCACCAGCCAGAATGTGCCGATAAACTCGGCCATCAATTTGGATGACATGGAAACTCCTCCGTTAAACCAATGGTTTTTAGTCTAATTCAGGAAATGCCATTTGTTAATTTTTTTGAGAAAGGGGAGTTTTTCCCGGCTTTCGTCAAACGCGGCAGGTTTGGCTAATTCCAGCTGACCGGGTCCAGATGAAACAGTTGAGACAGTTGGTCGTAGACGTCTGGATTGCTGGATTTCAGCGCCCGCGGTCGTTCGAAGAAAACCTCGACCGAGACGGCAAAGAACTCTTCATGACCTTCGGCACCGTATGGGTCGATGACAGTGGGGTGTCCGGTTTCGACGGCGCAGACATGGGCGTCATAGGCGGATACAAAGACCCGTTCCCAGTCGGCATAGCTTTGTCCTCGGCTCAGAACCGGCACGCCATCCGTGCCGCCTGACAGGTCGTCAATCTGATGCGCGAATTCGTGAAAGACGACGTTATGCCCGTCATGGTCGTTCAACGCGCCTTGCTGGCTGTGCGCCCAGGACAGGATAACCGGCCCCCGGTTCCAGCTTTCCCCGGTGCGCACGATCTCTTTCTCGGTCACCACATAGCCGCTGCGCCGTTGTTGGCGGGATTTGAAGGCGTTCGGGTAGATCAGAATGGTGGTCAGGTTGTCGAACCACATATCGGTGTTCACGACCAGCAGGCAGGCCTGAGCGGAAATCGACAACCGCATATCTTCGGTCACTTCCAGCCCGTCACAGCCATAGAAGCTGACCTGGTTCTGAAACAGGTTCATCTTGCCTTCAAGCTTGGCGCGCAGCTCGGACGGCAGGCGTTGGACAATTGGCACCATCGTCTCAATCGTCTGGCGCTGAGACGCAGTCAGCGGCGTTGCCAGCAACTGCGCGCGCGCCTGTCTGCGCGACCACAGGTAGTAGGCAACGACAGCAGCGATCAGGGCAACAACGCTTAGAAACATGAACATGGCCCGAGCCTAAGCCAGTTCCCGCCTGACGGGAAACGCAAAACGGCCCGTCGCAGGCCCAAAAGAAAAACGCCGCAGGAAGGTCCCGCGGCGTTTTCGAATTCTATTCGGCGAATGGCTTACTGCTTGACTTCCGCCGCAGGGTTGCCGCCGGATTTCGCGCTGCGACCCGGGTTCAGCGGATCGTCCTGACGCTGGACCGAGCCTTCGAAATGCGCGCCGCTTTCGATGGCGATGGTCTTGTGGATGATGTCGCCTTCAACCCGCGCGGTCGAGGTCAGGCGGACCTTCAGGCCACGCACGCGGCCCACGATACGGCCATTGACCACAACGTCGTCGGCGGTGACTTCACCCTTGATGGTGGCGGTTTCACCGATGGTCAGAAGATGCGCGCGGATGTCGCCTTCGACGGTGCCTTCAACCTGAATGTCGCCGGTTGTCTTGATGTTACCGGTGATGTGCAGGTCCGAGGACAGAACCGACGCGGGCGGCTTGGGCTTGGGCGTGGTGCTGGCCTTGGGCTCGGATGGTGCAGGGGCCGCCGGAGTCGCCGGAGCAGCAGGTTTCGCCGCCTCAGAATCCTTGGATGCGGGCTCGTTGATTTTGCTCTTAGAAAACATTTCTCGCAGCCTTGATGTAAGTCATTGGGTTCACGGGTTTTCCGTTCACGCGCACCTCATAGTGCAAATGCGTGCCGGTGGACCGTCCGGTGCTACCCATATCAGCAATATGATCCCCGCGCGAGACCCTTTGGCCAACCTTTACGTTGATCTTGGTGTTATGAGCGTAAAGTGTCTCAATCCCGAAGGCATGCTTGATCTTCACAAGGCGGCCAAACCCGGATTGCCAGCCTGCGTGGGTGACCACTCCATCAGCGGTTGCAAAGATGTCGGTGCCCTGAGGCCCGGCAAAATCAACGCCATTATGCATCCGCCGACCGCCGCTTTTGGGATCGCGGCGGGTGCCGAAGCCGCTGGTGAAACGCACGGCGGAATGCACCGGATTGGCAAAGGGCGCTTTTTCCGCAGCCAGACGGTACAGGTTCAGTTGATCCATCTGTTGCAGCAGTTTGTTGGCCCGGATTTCGTCAGCCGTCAGCTCTTCTTCAGTGCCGCGGCTGCTGAAGGATAAAGGGGTCAGCGGACCGCCCATACCGCTATATCCGCGCCGGACCTCTTCGATGATACGATCTGTGGGCATGCCTGCCTGACGGAACATTTTGTCCAGCGGCTCGACCGAGATTACCATGGCCTCTTCCAACTGGCGGAAGATCTCGTCGCTACGTTCCTGCATCAGCTGGATTTCCAGCTCCAGCTCGTCGCGCTGATCCAGGGCATCCTGCGCATCGGTGGCGATCTGATCGCGTTCCTCCGCTGTGCGCGCCAGTGCCTCGGTCATGAATTCCATCTGCGCGGGGTTGGCGACCGCCGCCATATACATGTCTGAACCGTCAGCACCCTGTTGCAGGTTGGCCAGCTCGGTCCGAACCTCTTCGCGCTGTTTCATGGTCGCGCGCAGGGTGGTCTGGATGACTTCGATCCCGGTTTCCAACTCGCGCCTGCGGTTTTCCGAGGCCAGCAATTCGGACTGCATGGCCGAGATCTGTTCGAGCGCCGCATTGAACCGTTCATGTGCGGCCAGTGCTTCCTGCGCGCGAGAATCGCGTTCTGTGGACAGAATGTTCAGACGTTCCTGATAAGTCGCCTGATCGCGTTTTGCCTGCTCGCGGAAATTGCCGGATCCGATGCTGTCCATCAGCAGGATCGCGGTGGCAACCGTCGTCCAGCCCACCATCACGGCCACACCGGCAACAGCAGCTACCTGCGTTTCCGAGCTAAGCCGGATGAACCGCGTGTCTTGATCAGATTTCAGAAAAACCCGGCGTTCCGGGAAGCGGCGTTCAAGCCACGAGTGAAACTTAATTGCCAGACGTGTTCGCACGCGTCTTACCTCTCATCCCCAAGATCGGGACCGGTCGTGGTGCAGTAGCCGTCCCTTGGGGCGATTGCATAAACGGGTCGTGGCCATGCGGCAAGTTTGTTGACCAATTTGCCACAAACCTCGCAATTTTACCCCACGTGATCGGCGGGATTTTGCCGAAATTAACCGGCAAGGATCACTTTTAGACAGCGCCCGGCAAGGGCAGGTCTTCGGTCAGCGGCCAGTAGAAATCGGGCGGCAACCCGGCCTCGGCGCGTTTTTCCTCGTTAAAGGGCGGTTTCAATGCGCCGTGGAAGTAGCGTCGGACCAGCTGGTGGAACACGTCCTTGGGGTCGGCATTCTCGCGCCCGCAGAGGAAGTGAAACCATTTCGAGCCATAGGCGACATGGCCCACCTCTTCGGCATAGATCACCTCTAACGCCGCGATGGCCTGTTCGGCTTTGGCCTTGCGGAAGATGTCGATCATGCCCGGCGTCACGTCCAGCCCGCGCGCTTCAAGCACCATGGGCACTACGGCCAGACGCCCCATCAGGTCCTCGGCGGTGTCTTCGGCAGCGCGCCACATGCCTGCATGGGCGGGCAGGGCGCCGTAATGGCTGCCCATCTGTTCCAGACAATCACAAACCATCTCGAAATGGCGCGACTCTTCTTCGGCGCATTTGACCCAATCGTCGTAAAAGCCGATGGGCATGGGAACATGGCCAAAGCGCGCGATGATGTCCCAATGGAGGTCGACGGCGTTCAGCTCGATATGGGCAACCGCATGCAACAGGGCGATCCGCCCGGCCTCGGTCCCCGGTTTGCGCTTTGGAACCTCGCGGGGCGACAGCAATTCGGGTTTGTCGGGGCGTGAGGGTTGCAGCGGTGGCGTTGCGGTGCCGATCTCAATCGGCTCGCCCTCACCCTTGCGGGCGGCAAACCAGGCGGCGGCATGGCGTTCGGACAGGGCGGTTTTCGCCCGCCCGTCCGCTGTGGTCAGAACCTCGGTGGCCATCTGGGTCAGTGTTTTGGGCACGGGTGCGCTCCGCCTGTTGATTGCAAGGCTGCGACATAAACCGGATGGCCGCCGGGGTCGAGGGACTTACATCGCCTTAACGGCCTCCAACACGGCCTCGACATGGCCGGGCACTTTGACCTTGCGCCAGATCTGCGCGATGCGACCTTCGCCGTCGATGATGAAGGTAGACCGTTCGATCCCCATCGATTTGCGCCCATACATGTTCTTCTCGACCCAGACGCCATAATCCTCGCACACGGTCGAGTTCTCGTCGGACAGTAGCGGTGTGGTCAGGCCGTGTTTGGCGACGAACTTGCCATGCTTGGCCACGCTGTCGCGCGAGATGCCAAAAACTTGAGCGCCTGCATCCGCAAAGGCCTGTAGTTGTTCCGAGAAACCGATGGATTCCTTAGTGCAGCCCGGCGTATCATCCCGAGGATAGAAGAACAGAACGACGGTACTGCCGCGCAGGTCCGAAAGGCTCACCTCGCCACCGCCGTCGCGCGGCAGGGTGAAATCGGGGGCCATGTCTGAAATGTCGGGCATTGGAAACTCCGCTAAAGGTTTTTAAAGGCTGCCCGAGATCATAGGGCGATACCAGCGGGTTAAAAGGCGTGAACAGCAAATTGGCGCAGCAGGAACAGCAAGGGGGCGATCCGCCGGAACGCACCCCACGCCGCCGCTCGCGCCGACGGACGGCAGGCCTTTGGGCGATGCGGGGCACCATTCTGCTTGTGGTGCTGGCAGTGGTGGTCGGGTTCATGATGATCGGCCAACGTATGCACGCCCCGGCATGGGTGCGCGACCGGGTCGAGGCGCGGCTGGAACAGACCTTGGGCGGTCTGCAAATCCGGTTCGGGGATGTCAGCTTTATCATCCACGAAGGATGGCGACCCCGCCTGCGCCTGACCGATGTCAGCATCAGCGATGCGGCGGGCCAGCAGATCGCACAGGTGTCGGATATGCGGGCCAGCCTGGCCATGCGCCCGTTGCTGCGCGGCAACGTGCGCCCCAAACGCATCATGCTGAGCGGCGCCCAGATCGCACTGACCCGAGGGATGGATGGCGCGCTGACACTGACGGTAGGAACCGACAGCTCTCCTGTGCAGGAAGCACCAAACCTGGCGCAGTTGATCGAATCCTCGGACCAGGTGTTCCTGTCGCCCATGTTATCGGCGCTGACCTCGGTGCAGCTGGACGCGATCACACTGGATTACCGCGATCTGCGGCTGGGGCGGTCCTGGGTGCTGGATGGTGGCCACATCCAACTGACCCGGAACGACAATGAGATGCGGCTGGCGACGGGCTTCTCGGTTCTGTCGGGGCGCGATTATGTCAGCGGGATCGAGGCGAACTATACCAGCGTTCTGGGCACACCCGAGGCGCGGTTCGGCGTTTCAATCACCGATCTGCCGGCCGAAGATGTCTATGGCCAAAGCCCGGCGTTGGCGTGGTTGCAGGTGCTTCGCACGCCAATCTCCGGCGCGCTGCGCGGCAGTATTGACGGCGAAGGCGCGGTTGGGCCGCTGTTTGCCACGCTCAACCTTGGGGCCGGGGCAGTACAACCCAACCCCGAGACACGGCCCGTTCCCTTCGACTCGGCCCGCACCTATTTCACCTACAACCCCGTCGGGCATCAGATTGATTTTAACGAAGTTTCAGTAGTGTCCGCCTGGGGCTCGGTCCAGGCGGAAGGGAAGGCGTTTCTGCAAGGGGTGGAAAACGGCACCCTCGACAGCCTCGACGCGCAGTTGCGCCTGACCGGCATCGACGCCAACCCGGCAGACCTGTTCCCCGAGGCGCTGAAGCTGCGGCAGGCCGATCTGGATTTCAAGATGACCTTCGCGCCGTTTCATCTGCGTCTTGGTCAGATGACCATCGAAGATGGGGATCACCGGGTGCGCGCATCCGGTGATCTTGTGGGCCTGCCTGACGGGTGGTCGGTCGATCTGGACGCGCATCTGGATCGCATTACCTCGGATGAGGTGCTAAGCTACTGGCCCGAACGTCTGGCCCCCAAGCCGCGGGAGTGGGTGACAAAGAACCTGTATCAGGGCCTGCTGTCGGACATGGATTTTGCGCTGCGTCTGCGGCCCGGGTCCAAGCCGGATCTCTATCTGGATTTCGGGTTCGAGGATGCAACGATCCGCTTTGTCAAAACCCTGCCGCCCATCGAAAACGCGCAAGGGCAAGCCAGCCTGATAGATCGCCGCTTCACCGCGACGGCGCAGCGCGGGATTGTGATCGCGGATGCGGGCGGTGAGGTGGATGCCTCTGGGACGTCCTTTATCATTCCGGATACAAGCATCAAGAAATCCTCGCCGGCGATTGCACGGATCAAGGCGTTGGGCAGTGTCACGGCAGCATTGTCCTTGCTGGACCGGCCGCCGTTGTCATTGCTCAGCAAGGCCGGGCTGCCGGTTGATCTGGCGGATGGGACCGTCGCGCTGGCGGGTACTTTGTCACTGCCGATGAAGAAAGAGCTTCAGTTTCAGGACACGCAGTTCCACTTTGACGGCGATCTGGGGAATCTCAGCAGCGACAGGCTTGTCCCCGGATTTTCCGTCAGCGCCGATCTGCTGGATCTAAGCGGAGATCAGACCGGAGTTGAGATCGCTGGTCAGGGCAATTTCGGCGACGTTCCGATTCAGGCCGCGTGGCGCCAGCCGATCGACGGAAAAACCGCGCAGCGCAGCGAGCTGACGGGCCAGATCGAACTGTCCCCCCGACTGATGCAAGAGATCAACGCGGCCCTGCCGGACGGTATGCTGACCGGGCAGGGCACGGCGGACATCAGTCTGGGTATCGGTGCAGGCGAGCCGCCCAAGCTGTTGGCGACATCGGATCTGTCCGGGGTCGTGCTTGCCATCCCCGAACTGGGTTGGCGCAAAGGCGCGAACAGCACCGGTACTTTGATTGCCGACGTCACGTTGGGCGACCAGCTGAGCGTCGACTCCCTGCGTGTAGATGCGGCGGGATTGCGTACCAATGCCTCAATCTCGTTCCGCGAAGACGGTGAATTTGACCGCGTCCGCTTTAGCTCGTTCGATCTGGGCAATTGGCTGGCCGTTCCGGCGGAACTGATCAGCCGGGGCGGGGCGGTGCCGGATATTCGCGTTCTGGGCGGTGTCATGAATATGGGCGATGCAACCTTTGGCGAGGGCGGAGGTTCGGGCGGTGGCGGTCCGGGGCCAAAGCTGGATGTAACGCTGGATCGGCTGCAAGTGACCGAGACCGTGGCGCTGACCGGTTTCAAGGGGAACTTCCAGACCACAGGCGGTGTCACCGGCGGTTTCACGGCTGCCGTCAATGGCGGGGCCGCTGTGCGAGGGCAGGTGACACCGCGCAGCAACCGCAGTGCGGTCAGCCTGACGTCAAAGGACGCGGGGGCGGTGCTGCGATCAGCCGGGGTGCTGACGCAGGCGCGCGGCGGCGATCTTGACTTGCAGCTTGAGCCGGTGGCGGCCCCCGGCAGTTATGATGTGATCGTCAAGATCGTGAACACTCGCATTACCGACGCGCCCGCCATGGCGGCCCTGTTGAACGCCATCAGCCTTGTTGGCCTGCTGGATGAGATGGCGGGGCAGGGCATCTTCTTTTCGTCCATCGACAGCCGCATGCGGCTGACACCAACGGACATCAAGGTGCTAAGCGGCAGTGCCGTTGGCCCGTCCATGGGCCTGTCGTTTGATGGCACCATCGATACCGTCAACGGTATGCTGGACCTGCGCGGCGCGATCTCTCCGATCTATCTTGTGAATGCAATTGGCAGTGTTCTGACGCGCAAAGGCGAAGGCGTGATCGGCTTTAACTACAGGCTGACCGGACCGCTGAGCGCGCCGAAAGTATCGGTGAACCCGCTGTCAGGGCTGGCACCCTTGTTCTTACGTGACCTGCTGCGCCCACCGGCACCCAGGGTGTCCGACGGGCCAAATTCCCAGCCTCAGAAACCCGATGAGGTGAAACGCACCTATGGATCACCGCCAAGGGACAACTGATCCGGGGATATGGCCGAATCTGTTTTGGCCTTGTATGGCGCGGCCATGAAACTCAGCGATTTTGATTTCCACCTGCCCGAAGACCTGATTGCAACGCGGCCCGCCAATCCGCGATCCTCGGCGCGTCTGCTGGTGGCGCGGGGGGATGCGGTTTCGGACAGCCATGTGTTCGATCTGCCCGACTGGCTGCAACCCGGTGATCGGCTGGTGCTGAACGATACGCGGGTGATCCCGGCAAGACTCAGCGGCAGGCGTCATCGTGACAGCGCACAGGGCCCTGTGTCGGCCGCGATTGAGGCCACCTTGCTGGACCCGCAAGCCGATGGCAGTTGGGCCGCTTTGATCAAGCCGCTGAAAAAGGTCAAACCGGGGGAAGAGATCATCTTCTCGGACGATCTGACCGCAACATTGGACCGCGTGGAAGACGGGCAAGCCTATCTGCGGTTCAACCTGACGGGCGAGGATTTCGACACCGCGCTGGAACAGGCCGGTGCAATGCCCTTGCCGCCCTACATCGCCGCCAAACGCCCTGCGGACGAGCAGGACAAGACCGATTACCAAACCATCTGGGCGCGGAATTCAGGCGCGGTTGCCGCCCCGACGGCTTCGCTGCATTTCGACGAACCGCTGATGCAGGCGCTGAAGGAACGCGGTATCGAATTCAGCCATGTGACCCTGCATGTCGGCGCGGGCACTTTCCTGCCTGTGAAGGTCGAAGACGTGACCACCCACAAGATGCATGCCGAATGGGGCAGGGTCAGCGACACCGCCGCCGCCGAGATTCGTGCCACCAAAGCTGCAGGCGGGCGTGTCATCCCCGTGGGCACCACCGCGCTGCGCCTGATTGAAAGCGCCGCGCGGGGTGGTGAGATCCAGGCATGGGAAGGCGAGACCGATATTTTTATCTACCCCGGTTTCCAATTCCACGTCACCGACGCGCTGATGACCAACTTCCACCTGCCAAAATCCACCCTGCTGATGCTGGTATCAGCCCTGATGGGACAGGACCGGATGCGCGAGGTGTATGCCCATGCCATTGCACAGAAATATCGCTTCTTCTCTTACGGTGACTCGTCGCTTTTGATCCCGTGAAAGACGCGTTTCGGGCCGCAAGCGACAGGAAAGTCGTAGACAAGCGCGACCAGAGCGTTTTTTGATCGCACCAACGAATCCAAGTTAAGAACGGCATTTCATCGGAGGCCCCAATGTTTCAGGTCCTGTCCAGCGCGTGGGCGCTGTTGCTCGGAATGGGTCTTTTGATGATCGGCAACGGCCTGCAGGGCACCATCCTGGGCGTTCGTGGCGAGATCGAGGGGTTCTCGACCCTTCAGATGTCCTTTGTGATGTCGGCGTATTTCCTTGGGTTCCTCGGCGGATCGCGCCTGACGCCCGAGATGATCCGCAGGGTCGGGCACGTCCGGGTCTTTGCCGCGCTGGCCTCATTCATCTCGGCCGTGATGATCATGTATCCGATGCTGACCGACCCGATTGCCTGGGTTCTGGGCCGCGTCGTGATCGGGTTCTGTTTCTCGGGTGTGTATGTCACTGCCGAAAGCTGGCTGAACAACGCCGCTAGCAATGAAAACCGTGGTCAGGCCCTGTCGCTGTATATGATCGTGCAGATGACCGGGATCATCAGCGCGCAAGGGCTTGTATTGCTGGGCGATCCGGCGGGCTATGAAACATTCGTCATCGCCTCGATCCTGGTTTCGGTCTCGTTTGCGCCCATTCTGTTGTCGATTTCCCCCACACCGGCCTTCGACACCACCAAACCCATGACTCTGCGCGAGTTGATGGGGAAATCGCCCCTGGGCTGCGTCGGCATGTTCCTGCTGGGCGGTGTATTCTCGGCCCAGTTCGGCATGGCACCAGTCTATGGCGCACGCGCCGGGCTGACATTGGTCGAAATCTCGTCCTTCGTGGCCGCGTTCTATATTGGGGCAGTGGTTCTGCAGTATCCGTTGGGCTGGTTCTCGGACCGGATGGATCGCCGCGTTCTGATCATGCTTGTTTCGGCTGGCGGCGGCATCGGTGCCGTTGTTGGAATGATCTTTGGTCTGGCATTCCCGGTTCTGCTGGGCGCTGCCTTCCTGATCGGCGGCATGTCCAATCCGCTCTATTCACTGCTGATTGCCCACGCTAACGATTTTCTGGAGCATGAGGACATGGCGGCGGCCTCGGGCGGTCTGATCTTCATCAACGGTCTGGGCGCAATTGCTGGTCCGCTGATCACCGGCTGGCTGATGGGTGATGCCATTTTCGGACCGCAGGGCTTCTTCCTGTTTATCGCCGCCCTGTTGTTCATGACCGCAGTCTATGCACTCTACCGGACGACACAGCGCCCGACTGTGCCTGTCGACGAAACCGGCACCATGTCCCCGGTTTATCCCACCGCATCGCCGGTTGCGCTTGAAGTGGCACAAGAGGTGGCCATCGAGGCCGCCGAAGCCGAGCAGGATACGCAGGAAGTCGCTTAAGACACGTAAATATGTCGCTAATGTTGCAATATTTTACTGTTACAATTCTGTAAAACAGCCTTAAATGACGTTACGTCCCTGGGGAGGGCACAAGTTGGAGTTTAGGGCAATGGTAGGGCCTGAAGACGTATTGAGTTATTGGTTAGATGAAGTTGGTCCCAAAGGTTGGTATCTACAGGATGACGCGTTGGACGCGGAAATCCGGGACCGTTTCCAAACAACATGGGAGGCCGCAACCGAAGGGACATTCTCTCTTTGGCTGACCTATCCCAGCGGGGTGTTGGCCTACATCATCCTGACCGACCAGTTTCCACGCAACATGTTCCGAGGCAGCGCAAAAGCCTTTGCAACGGACAAGGCGGCGCTAACCGCCGCCAAATGCGCGGTGGATAAGGGTTGGGATATGAGGATCGATGAACCGGCCCGGCAGTTCTTTTATCTGCCCATGATGCATTCAGAAAACCTGTGCGATCAGGAACGCTGTGTGCGCCTGATGTGCCAGAACCTCAGCAGCAACCCGGGCAATCTGTTACATGCTCGGGCCCATCGTGAGGTGATCCGCAAATTCGGCCGGTTCCCCTATCGGAACGAGGCACTGTCGCGCCACTCGACCGAACATGAGACAGCATATGTCAACATGGGCGGCTACGGCACAACAGTGCGCGAGCTTCAGGCGGCGAGTTAAGTCTCGGGGACGCACCCCCTGATGGCAAGGACCCGGTCGGCGACAACGTCGCCCGAGGTCTGAATGGCTTTTTCGATCAACAGGTCCGGTTGCTCTGCCAGGTCAGAGAACCGGGCCTGAGTTGTTTGCAGCTTGTCCTCGATCGCATTCAGCCGGTTCAACGCCGTCTTAATCCGTCGCGACGTGGCGGTGTCGATGACGCTGCCATCGGTCGGCAGGGCCGCAAGCTCGCTGCGCAAGGCCGCCAGTTCCCCACGGATACCTTGTGCTTCGTCCCGCAGTGGTGTCACAACCTGCAGTGTTTCAGCGAAATCGGTTGTGACATTTTCGACGCTCGAGGCCAGCTTCCATCCCAGAAACAGGCAAAGCGCCACCAGAATCAATGTTGCGTTGAGTAGGGCAAGAAATAGATCTTTCATAGTTTTGGCCATGGTAAGCCTTTCGAATGACTTGTGATTAGGAAAGCGGCGCCACAGTCGGCTGTTCTTTTCTAGCCTTTGGGATGGCGCGGGTATAGGCTGAAAACAGCGCAATCCTGCCACTGTTTACCCTGCGTCGCTTTTGTCGCGGGTAGGGTGTGTTGATGCGTTCTGAAAAATAGTTTAATGGTAAACTAAATTTCATCCGACCTGCGCCGAGAGGGACACATGGCAGCACAATCTTTTGATCTGATCGTAATCGGGGCAGGCCCCGGAGGCTATGTTGCTGCCATCCGCGCGGCGCAGCTGGGGCTGAAAACCGTTGTGGTCGAGCGTGAGCATCTGGGTGGTATCTGCCTGAACTGGGGTTGTATCCCCACCAAGGCGCTGCTGCGCTCGTCCGAAGTGTTCCATCTGATGGAGCGGGCCAAGGATTTCGGCTTGAAAGCGGACAAGATCGGCTATGATCTGGATGCGGTTGTCAAACGGTCGCGCGGTGTTGCAGGGCAGCTTTCCGGCGGCATCGGGCACTTGCTGAAGAAAAACAAAGTGTCCGTGATCATGGGCGAGGCCACGATCCCCGCCAAGGGCAAAGTGACCGTCAAGACAGACAAAGGCACCGAAGAACTGACGGCCAAGAACATCGTGCTGGCCACCGGCGCACGGGCGCGCGAACTGCCGGGGCTCGAGGCTGACGGCGATCTGGTCTGGACCTACAAACACGCGCTGCAACCGCCCCGGATGCCGAAGAAACTGCTGGTCATCGGGTCGGGCGCCATCGGCATCGAATTCGCCAGCTTCTACAATACGCTTGGCGCGGATACCACTGTGGTCGAGGTGATGGACCGAGTCCTGCCTGTCGAGGACGCCGAAATCAGCGCCTTCGCCAAGAAAGCCTTCACCAAGCAAGGCATGACCATCATAGAAAAGGCGATGGTCAAGCAGCTGGACCGCGCCAAGGGCAAGGTCACAGCCCATATCGAGGTCAAAGGTAAGGTCGAGAAACACGATTTCGACACCGTGATCTCTGCCGTTGGTATCGTGGGCAATGTCGAGAACCTGGGGCTAGAGGCTCTGGGCGTCAAAATCGACCGTACCCATGTGGTCACAGACGAATATTGCCGCACGGGGGTCGAGGGTCTCTATGCCATCGGCGACATCGCCGGCGCGCCTTGGCTGGCGCATAAGGCAAGCCACGAGGGCGTCATGGTCGCGGACCTTATCGCGGGCAAACACGCACATCCGGTCAAACCCGAAAGCATCGCAGGCTGCACCTATTGCCAGCCGCAGGTTGCTTCGGTCGGCTACAGCGAAGCCAAGGCCAAAGAACTGGGCTATGACATCAAAGTCGGCCGCTTCCCCTTCATCGGCAACGGCAAGGCCATCGCGTTGGGAGAGCCCGAGGGCCTGATCAAAACCGTATTCGACGCCAAGACCGGAGAACTTCTGGGTGCCCACATGATCGGCGCGGAAGTGACCGAACTGATCCAGGGTTACGTGGTTGGTCGACAGTTGGAAACAACCGAAGAAGATCTGATGAACACCGTCTTCCCGCACCCAACGCTGTCCGAGATGATGCACGAAGCCGTGCTGGATGCCTACGGGCGTGTGATCCATATGTAAGAAAAGGGGGCTCTGCCCCCGCCGCGGCAAGCCGCGACTCCCCCGAGGTATTTTCAAACAGAAGAAGCAGGGGATCCATACTTCTTCTGTTCCCAAATACCTCGGAGCGCGAGGCAGAGCCTCGCAAAAGACTCTTACTTATTCAAAGCGTCCAGAATGCGGGCCCAGGAGCGGATACCTTTGTGGAAGCTTTTGACGTCGTATTTCTCGTTGGGTGAGTGAATGGCGTCGTCGTCATTTGCATAGCCGACCAGCATCGAATCCAACCCGAGCACGGTATTGAAGTAACCGACAACCGGAATCGATCCGCCCATTCCGGTAAAGACGGCCTCGCGGTCCCATTCATCAGACAGCGCACCGCGCGCGGCTTCAAATTCAGGGCGGTCCAGGTTCATGACCGAGGCGGGTGAGCCTTCAAGGTCATTGTCCCACGTGACTTTGGCGTCCGGCGACAGGCGGTCTGCGACATGTTTGCGGATTTTCTTGCGCAGGGCGTCCGGGTCCATGTCGCCAACAAGGCGGCAGGTGATCTTGCAATGCGCCTCGGACGGGATCACCGTTTTGGACCCTGCGCCGTTGTACCCGCCCCAAAGGCCGTTGACCTCAAGCGTCGGGCGCGCCCATTGCTGTTCGAGGGTCGAGTAGCCTTTTTCCCCATGGGGCTGGCTGTAGCCTACCGAGTTCAGATAGTCGGCTTCGTCAAAGCCGCAGTTTTCCCACTGGCGCAGCTGCTCGGCAGGAACCTCGTGCACGCCTTCGTAGAACCCCTCGACCGCGACGCGTCCGGTTTCATCGTCGTAAAACGAGGCGATGATCTTGGACAATTCGCGCAGGGGGTTCAGCCCCGGGCCGCCGTAATGGCCGGAATGCAGGTCGATGCGTGGGCCGATGATGGTGAATTCGTCCTTCAGCATCCCGCGCAGTTGCGATGAAATCGAGGGCACGCCGCGTGACACCATCGAGGTGTCACAAACCAATGCCAGATCGGCCTGCAATTCTTCTTTGTTGGCCTCAAGAAAGGGCACCAGCGAGGGCGAACCCGATTCTTCCTCGCCTTCGAAAAAGAAGGTGATGCGGCAGGGCAGGGTGCCGTGCACGGCTTTCCAGGCGCGGCAGGCTTCGACAAAGGTCATCAACTGACCTTTGTCATCCGACGACCCTCGTCCCCGAATGACCGGGCCGTGTTCGGTGTCTTCGATGGCCGGATCGAAAGGATCGCGGTTCCACAGGTTCAGGGGATCAACCGGTTGCACATCGTAGTGGCCGTAGAACAGCACATGCGGACCGTCCAAATCCTCGCCCACATGTCCGACAACCATGGGATGCCCCGGGGTTTCGCGTTTTTCGGCCTTGATACCGATGCTTTGCAGATCGGCCACAAGCCAGTCGGCGGCCTGATCCACGTGCTCTTTGAAGGCGGGGTCGGTCGAGATGGACGGGATGCGCAACAGCTCCATCAACCGGTCGATCGAAGTTTGCAGATCGGAATCGATCCGGCTCAGCACGGCGTCTAGCGACATAACAGGGCTCCTGCGTGATTTTGGATTGTGGCGAACCTACCAGCGTGGCCGCTGCCGTCCAGAGGCGTTGAGGTGGAATTTGTGCTATCATTGGAAACCGGGCGAGCTAAGACACGGGGCCTGCGTCGTTTCCTCGCGTCTGGGGGGCGTAACTATACTTGCTCGACCCGAATGAAGTTTATATTTGATGCAGGTCAAAGTTAGGTTCTTCCGTTCGCCTGTAGTCAGGTAGGACAAAGGAACGAAAAACCGCCGGAACGCTTTAGGCTGTGACAGGTGGTGGAATACGCGCTTAGGGTGGGTGTATCACCTTGGGTGAATTAGGAGGGTCCGGTGGACTATACTGCTCAGCTCGATACAGCGATTGCCAGGCTGCATGACGAAGGACGTTACCGGACCTTTATCGATATCGAACGTCGGAACGGGCATTTCCCGCACGCGGTTCGCACCCGTCCTGACGGATCAACGCAGAACATCACCGTGTGGTGCGGCAATGACTATTTGGGCATGGGCCAGCACCCGGTTGTTCTGGAGGCGATGCATGAGGCTGTCGATGCGGCTGGTGCAGGCTCGGGCGGGACGCGCAATATCTCGGGCACCACGGTCTATCACAAACGGCTTGAGGCCGAACTGGCCGATCTGCACGGCAAGGAATCGGCCCTGCTGTTCACCAGCGCCTATATCGCTAACGACGCGACGCTTTCCACTCTGCCCAAGCTGTTCCCCGGTCTGATCATCTATTCGGATGCGCTGAACCATGCCTCGATGATCGAAGGCGTGCGCCGCAATGGCGGGGCCAAGCGCATCTTCCGCCACAATGACGTCGCCCATCTGCGCGAATTGTTGGAGGCGGATGATCCCAATGCGCCCAAGCTGATCGCTTTTGAGTCGGTCTATTCCATGGATGGCGATTTCGGCCCGATTGAAGAGATCTGCGACCTGGCTGATGAATTCGGCGCGCTGACCTATATTGATGAGGTCCACGCGGTTGGTATGTACGGCCCGCGCGGCGGCGGCGTGACCGAGCGTGATCGTCTTGCCCATCGTATCGATATTATCAACGGCACGCTGGCGAAAGCCTACGGCGTCATGGGCGGCTATATTGCGGCCAGCGAGAAGATGTGTGACGCCGTGCGCTCTTACGCGCCGGGCTTCATCTTTACCACGTCTTTGCCGCCTGCGGTTGCGGCAGGGGCGGCTGCCTCGGTGGCGCATCTGAAAACGGCCCCTGAGCTGCGCGAACAGCACCAGACTCAGGCCAGTATCCTGAAGCTGCGCCTGAAAGGGCTGGGCCTGCCGCTGATCGATCACGGCAGCCATATCGTCCCGGTCATCGTCGGGGACCCTGTACACACCAAAATCCTCAGCGACCGGTTGCTTGAGGATTATGGCATCTATGTGCAACCGATCAATTTCCCGACCGTCCCGCGCGGGACCGAGCGTTTGCGGTTTACCCCGTCTCCGGTGCATGGACCGGGCGAATTGAACCGTCTGGTGCAGGCCATGGACGAACTTTGGTCACATTGTGCGCTAAATCGCGCCGAACTTGCCGGATAACCTCACGCCAAAGTGTGCAACTTATTTGCCACGTGTTAAGCTTACGCTAACAAAAGTGACGGACGAATCGTTATGGGGGCGATTCGCCGTTAGCGCGAAACGCGTGACAGGCAGAATGGGGCAGCAGGATGATTGGGCGCAGATCACAGCGCGAAGCCGAGGAAGGTGTAGACGTCAGACCCAAAGGGTTTGACGATTACGAGGTTCGGCTTGGTGATCGAATGCGCGGCGAGCGTGCCACCATGGGCAAATCGCTTCTGGACGTTCAGCGCGAGCTTCGGATCAAAGCCAACTACATCGCTGCCATTGAAAACGCCGACCCCGACGCATTTGACACACCCGGCTTCATCGCCGGATATGTGCGTTCCTATGCCCGTTATCTGGGTATGGACCCCGACGAAACCTTCGCCACCTTCTGCGCAGAAAGCGGGTTCGAGGTGGCGCATGGAATGTCCGCTCAGGCGTCTGTTGTGCGCAAACCCTCGGGCGATTTGCCCGCGCGCGGACCGATGGGGCGCGACCCCTTCATTTCGCCCAACACACCCTACATTCCGGGCAAGGAATCTCTGGTCAGTCAGATAGAACCGCGCGCCATCGGATCGTCGCTGGTGCTGTTGGCGCTGATCGGTGGTATCGGCTATGGCGGCTGGTCCGTTCTGAACCGGATCCAGCAGGTGCAGGTCAGCCCGGTTGAACAGGCCCCCGTCGTTCTGTCTGATCTTGATCCGCTGGATGCCGCCCGCAGCGCCTCGCCTGAGGTCGAAACAGCAGAAGCACCCAGTGTCGAGGCGCTGGATCGTCTGTACCGCCCGCAGGCCTTGGATGTGCCGGTTCTGGTGGCGCGCGATGCACCGATCTCAACGCTCGATCCGCGTGATGTGGGCACGTTCCGCCCGCCTGAACTGCCCGAGGTTGTGGTGGCCGACATCCATACCGTGGAACGCCCGGCCTTGCCGCAGGTTGTTGAACAGATCGACACCACGCTGAAGATCGTGGCCGTCGATCCGGCCTGGATGCGCGTCACGGCCGCCGATGGCAGCGTGATCTTCGAAGGTACTCTGGGCACGGTCGAGCAGGGCAATGTGTTCGAAGTGCCGCTGACCGAAGAACCGCCGCAGCTGCGTGCAGGCGCTTCGGGTTCGGTCTATTTCTCGATGAACGGCAAGCATTACGGCCCCGCCGGTGCACCGGGCACCGTGGCGAAAGGCGTTGTCCTGTCCAAGGATGCGGTGTCCGAGGTTTATGCCGAAGCCGATCTTGAGGCCGAGCAGAACAGCGCCCTGAAACAATTCGTGGCCGAGCTGCAGACCGAAGTCGCGGAACAACCGTCCGAGTGATCTAGCCATTGCGGTACCCCGGTTCGCGGACTATCTAATGTCGCAACCCAGCTAGACGCGGACAGGTTCTCATGTCTCTTAATCATGTACGCCCTTGGCGCGACATTTATCGCCGCAAATCCCGTCAGATCATGGTCGGCAATGTGCCGGTTGGTGGTGATGCGCCCATCGCCGTGCAGACCATGACCAACACCCTGACCACGGATGTGGCTGCGACGGTTGCGCAGGTGCAGGCGGCGGCCGAGGCTGGTGCGGATATCGTTCGCGTGTCGGTCCCGGATGAGGCATCCGCGAAAGCGCTGAAAGAGATCGTGCGCGAAAGCCCGGTGCCGATTGTGGCCGACATTCATTTTCACTACCGCCGAGGCATCGAAGCCGCCGAGGCGGGTGCCGCCTGTCTGCGGATCAATCCGGGCAATATCGGGGATGAAAAGCGCGTCAAAGAGGTGATCAAAGCCGCCCGCGACCACAATTGCTCGATCCGCATTGGGGTGAACGCGGGGTCCTTGGAAAAGCATCTGCTTGAGAAATATGGCGAGCCGTGCCCCGAGGCGATGGTCGAAAGCGGGTTAGAGCATATCCGCATCCTGCAAGACAACGACTTCCACGAGTTCAAGATCAGCGTGAAGGCCAGCGACGTGTTCCTGTCGGCAGCCGCCTATCAGGGCATTGCCGAGGCCACGGATGCGCCGATCCATCTGGGTATCACCGAGGCCGGTGGGCTGGTCAGCGGCACCATCAAATCCGCCATCGGTCTGGGCAATCTGCTATGGATGGGCATTGGCGACACGATCCGCGTCAGCCTGTCCGCGGATCCGGTGGAAGAGGTCAAGGTCGGCTTTGAAATCCTCAAATCGCTGGGCCTGCGCCATCGCGGGGTCAACATTATCTCATGCCCGTCCTGCGCGCGGCAGGGGTTTGACGTGATCAAGACGGTCGAGGCGCTGGAGCATCGTCTGGAACACATTAAAACACCGATGTCCTTGTCGATCATCGGCTGCGTCGTAAATGGTCCGGGTGAGGCGCTGATGACCGATGTGGGCTTTACCGGCGGCGGGGCGGGCTCCGGCATGGTCTATCTGGCGGGCAAGGCCAGCCACAAGATGTCGAACGATCAGATGATCGATCACATCGTGGAAGAGGTCGAGAAGAAAGCCGCCGAGCTGGATGCAGCGGCAGAGGCGGCGGAGTAGCCTTCTGTCCCACAAAGGGAGGATTGGCATGTATCTCAAGGCAATTGAACAGGGCGGCGTGGCCGTCGTCACAGGGGCGGCCAGCGGTGTGGGCCGCGTATCGGCCATCCGGTTCGCACAGGCAGGTCTAAGCGTCATTCTGGCCGATCTGCCCGGTGAGCGGCTGAATGAGGCCGTGGCCGAGGTTCGTGGCCATGTTGCGGACAGAGCCCAGGTGTTCGCTGTTCCGACTGATGTCACCAAGCAGGAAGACATCGATGCGCTGGCCGACAAAGCTTTTGCCACAGGGCCGGTCGCCGTATTGATGAACAATGCCGGTATCAGCCTGCCGACCAAGGCATGGTCCGGGATGGAAAACTGGCTGAAACTGCTTGAGGTTAACTTTCTGGGTGTTCTGCGCGGGGTACAGGCCTTTGTTCCGCGCATGATCGAGGCCGGTCGCCCCGCCGTAGTGATCAATACCGGCTCGAAGCAGGGTATTACCACGCCGCCCGGCAATCCGGGCTACAATGTCAGCAAGGCGGCTGTGCGCGTTCTCAGCGAACAATTGGCGCATGAATTACGGCAGGCCGAGGCCCCGATCTCGGTGCATCTGTTCGTTCCCGGTTTTACATATACCGGCATGATCGCCGCGTTCCTTCCGGAAAAACCCGATGCCGCCTGGACCAGCGAGCAGACGGTGGATCATTTCATAAGCCGCATGTCAGAAGGTGCGTTCTACATTCTTTGCCCGGACAATGACGTGGACAGCACCCGCGACAACCGCCGGATCCAGTGGAATACGGTCGACCTGACCGAAAACCGCCCGGCTTTGTCACGCTGGCACCCGGATTATGCGGAGAAATTCGCCGAGTTCGAAAAGACCGGAAAGTAGAACCTTCCGCAGAATCGGCGTAACTTGGGATAAACCGCGTTGGCCCGGTTAGTTTGACGATGGCAGCGTTGACAGATCACGAACGAGAGATTGCCCGCCTTCGGCAAAATAAATCGGGTGTACCTTCAAATTTTTGTCAGTTGGACCCCTTTGAGGGCGACCCCACAAATCGAAATGAGCGCCTTGGCATGGATCGAAGAACCCGTCGTAATCACCAGCCTTGGTCAGGACGATGCACCCAAAACCTCCGGTATTGATAGGGCTGACGATGAGCCATTCGATGCGTGCAAATTCCTCGGGCCCAAGGAGCGTTGCGAGCGATCCATCATTCAATGCTTCAGCCCAGTCTTCCTGGGGAATGCTCGGGTCAGCTTGCGACATTGCCGTTGCCATCTCCGCTTGGTCGCGGCGCCATATAACGACGGGCTTGCGGCCAAAAAACTAGGGTTCTAACGTCGCCAGGTTCCCAACTTTCAATAGGTACGGTTTGCATTCTCGCCTGATAGCGGGCTTCAACGTCCGCAGTTGGTTCGGCGCTGGAAAACAGGTAATACAGCCCAACTGTGACTATCAGCGCAGCCCATCCTGCGGTCAGGTGGTAAAGGAAATTGCCTTTAGTCTGCATGAAATACGTAATCTGAATCGGTTGAGAAACGGCTGATGCCTGCACTTCGCCCGGTATCGCGAATGCGTTGATTTTCGACGCGGAGTGAACTGCGGTTTTAGGTGGGGCGGTCAATCCGCCCCAAAGCCTTACCCCCGATCCGCGCGAACCCCATCCGCAATCTGTTGCATCTGATCGGCGGGCAGGAAGCCGCGCAGCATCTCAGTGCCCAGAACAAACGAAGGCGTGCCCGAGATTTGCATCCGCTGCGCCAGGGCGCGGGTGTGCTGGATTTCTTCGGTGACCTGATCGCTATTCATTGCGGCGATGATCGCGTCGCTGTCCAGCCCCAGACCGTCCGAGATACGGCGCAGGGTCACTTCGGACGGCTCGCCGCTGAATTCAAGCAGGGCGTCGTGGACCTGTTTATACGCATCAGCGCCGGCCACATGTTTGGTGGCCACGGCAAAGCGCGAGGACAGGACCGAGGCGTCGCCAAGGATCGGGAACTCTTTGATCACCAGCCGGATGTTGCCATCGGCTTCCAGCAACTGCGCCACTTCGGGCACCGCGCGACGGCAATAGCCGCAGCGATAGTCCATGAACTCGACCAGAGTGATATCTCCGTCCGGGTTGCCGCCGACCCAGCTGAAACCGTCATTGAACAACTCATCCGAGTTGGCCGCGACCAGTTCCTTGTCCGCGGCAGCTTCGGCGGCGGCGTTGCGCTGTTCCAGAATGTTGATCGCTTCCAGAATGACCTCGGGGTTTTCCAGAAGGTACTCACGGACCTGGGCGCCAAATTCGGCGCGCTCGGTCTCGGTCATGGCGTTCAGGTCCAGCGCCTGTGCCGGGCCTGTGATCAGGGAAAGCCCCAGAAGGGCGGGTGCTGCAAGTCTGAGGATCATTTCCTGTTCCTTTTTGCTTTCTTTGCGCGTTCCGAGGCAATCAACACATCCTGTGCCCTTTGCCAACCCGGAGAGCCCTCGGGCAATTGCCCGACGGCGCGCCTTGCGTGGATCCCCGCATCGGCCAACCGGCCTTGCAGGGCATATCGTTCCGCGGTGACGGTCGCCGCCATCCCGTTATTTCCAACCTGCGAATAGGCGAGGCCCAGGTCGCGCATCAGGCGGGCGTTTCGAAAATCACGCGCCCGCGCTTTTTCAAGCACGCCCAAAGCCTCGTTAGTCTTGCCTTGCGCCAGCAATGCGCGCCCGTATCCGGCCAGAATCAATGAATCATTCGGGGCCATCTCGACCGCTTGCCCATAAGCTTGAACAGCCTCGGACAATTGTCTGTTTTCCAACAGGATTTGACCTTTGAGTTCGTAGTAGAACGGATCGTCCGGGCGAATAGCCAGCGCTTCGTCAATGGCTGCGCGGGCGCGCGCGAGGTTGCGGTTTTGGTGATGGGCCGACGCCTCGCGCATCATGCGAATGTCGCGGTCGGTTTCCTCTTTGGCGCGGCGCAAGGTCCATGTGGGTGAGCGCAGAAAGGCCGAAAGCTTGCCCTTGACCCGCGCGAACCAGTAGTCGGCATTGGCGTTGGGCTCGGCCTTGTCACCGAATTCTTCCAGAAACGCTTCGGCTGCGCGCAGACGTTCGCGGCTGGTGGGGTGGGACCGCATGTAAGGGTCCTGATTGGTCAGGCTCAGCAATTCCTGGCCGGCGAATTTGCGATGCAGCGTCACCATGCCGCTGGGCGATATCCCGGCCCATCGCAGGTAACTGGCGGCGCTTCGGTCGGCCGAGGCTTCTTCGGCCCGCGTGTGACCCAGGAAACTGCGTATGGCGGAACCTTGAACACCGGCTGCAATCCCGGCAGCGGCCTCTCCGCCACCTGCCACGGCCGCGATCAGGGCCAGCGCGGTACCCAGACCCGCATTGCGGTTCGCCGCCCGCAGGTTTTCGGCACGACGGGCGAGGTGCCCGTTGGCGATGTGCGCGGCTTCGTGTGCGATCACGGCCTGCAGCATTTCGGGGCTGTCGACGCCCAGAATCAGACCGTAATTCAGGTAGATGGCGTTGTAGTCGATGACAAAGGCGTTGAACGTGCTGTCATTGACCACCAGAATTCGCACCCGGTTGGTGTTCAGACCGGCGGCGCGCAGTACTGGGAAGGCCAGCTCTCGCAGCCCGTATTCGATGTCGGGGTCGCGGATCAGGCTTTGGGCATGGCTTTGCGCTGCGGCCGTCAGCCAAACGACAGCCGCCAGTATCAGGGCCGGGATTGACGCCAGCCGGGATACGCGTTCAAAAGCCATGGCTGCAACATGGGAGATGGGCATGAGAAACTCAACCCGGTCCGGGGTCGATCCGTTTATTGTGATGGATGTGATGGAGGCCGCACGCAAAGCGGAAGAGGCCGGACGCCACATCATCCACATGGAGGTCGGCCAACCCGGAACCGGTGCCCCCAAAGGCGCGACCGAAGCTTTGGCCGGGGCGATGCAGCAAGGGCCACTGGGCTATACGGTGGCTTTGGGCCTGCCCGCGCTGCGGCAGCGGGTCGCGCGGATGTATGGCGAATGGTACAATGTCGATCTGAACCCCGAACGTGTGGTGATCACGCCCGGCTCATCCGGCGGGTTTCTGCTGGCTTTCACCGCGCTCTTTGACAGCGGCGACCGCGTAGGCGTTGGCGCGCCGGGCTATCCGTCTTATCGGCAGATCCTGAAGGCCCTTGGCTTGGTCCCAGTCGATCTGCCGACTGCGCCTGAAAACCGGCTGCAACCGGTGCCCAGCGATTTTGCCGGGCTGGACCTTCAGGGCCTGATGGTCGCGTCCCCGGCTAATCCAACCGGCACTATGCTGGATCACGCCGCGATGGGCGCGCTGATCGAGGCGGCGCGGGGGCAGGGTGCCTCATTCATCAGCGATGAGATTTATCACGGGCTGGAATATGAGGCCAAAGCCGTCACCGCGCTGGAACTGACGGATGAGTGCTATGTGATCAACTCGTTCTCCAAGTACTTCTCGATGACTGGCTGGCGGGTCGGCTGGATGGTGGTTCCGGAAGATCAGGTACGCGTGGTCGAGCGGATCGCCCAGAACATGTTCATCTGCGCGCCCCATGCCAGTCAGGTGGCCGCGCTGGCCGCAATGGATTGCGACGAAGAACTGCAGGCCAATCTGGATGTCTACCGTCAGAACCGGGCGCTGATGCTGGCAGGTCTACCCAAAGCCGGGTTCACCAATATCGCGCCGCCGGATGGGGCGTTTTATGTCTATGCCGACGTCTCGGACCTGACCGATGACAGCTGCGCCCTTGCGGCAGAGATTCTGGACAAGGCAGGTGTCGCGGTCACGCCGGGGCTGGATTTCGACCCCGCGCGCGGTCACACGACCCTGCGGTTCTCTTACGCGCGGGCCACTGCCGATATCGAAGAGGGGCTGTCGCGGCTGCACAGATTCATGTCCGAACGCGGTGCCTTGGCTGAACAGGTCTGACCCGTTCACAAAAGGCCCCGCGTGGTATAGGCTGCCAGCCAAACGATCTCGGGAAAACTTGAGGCCATGAGCAGGATTTTCTTTTGCATCGCCCTGATCTGGGCGCTCGCCAGTGCTGCGTTTGCGCAGGATTTCAACGCGCTGGCGCGTATTCAGCCAGATCAAAGCCGCATCGAGGATACGGGGCGCACGGGTGTCCGCGTCGATCTGGGCCTTAGCCAGGGGGTGCCGTACCGCATCTTTACCCTGCGCGATCCCTACCGCATGGTCATGGACTTTCAGGAAGTCGACTGGCGCGGCCTGAACCGTGACGATTTCCTGCAATCGGACCGGATCAGCGGCGTGCAATTCGGGGCTTATGTGCCCGGTTGGTCACGTTTGGTGCTGGATCTGGGTGCGCCGATGGCCGTGGACACTGCCGAGATGAAAATCGACCAAAATGCGGGGACGGCGGTGCTGTCGCTGAACCTGAAGGGGGTCGATTTTGACGCCTTCAATGCCTCGGCTGGCGTGCCGCACAATCCCGGTTGGGATTTGCCGGAACCGGCTGTGACCGCCAAAGTGGTCCCGCCAAATGCAGATCGACCGCTGCGCGTGATGCTGGACCCGGGCCATGGTGGTATCGATCCGGGGGCCGAGGTTGGCGGGATCGATGAGAAAACCATGATGCTGACCTTTGCCCGCGAACTGCGCGAGCTGCTTTTGCGATCAGGCGGTTACGAGGTTTATTTGACGCGAACCGGCGATCATTTCGTGTCGCTGGAACGCCGCATCGCTCTGGCGCATCAGGCGGGTGTGGATCTGTTTGTCTCACTGCACGCGGATTCACTGTCCGAAGGGCAGGCCCATGGCGCGGTGGTCTATACCCTGTCGGAAGAGGCCTCGGACATGGCCAGTCTGAAACTGGCCGAACGGCATGATCGGGGGGATCTGCTGTCCGGCGTCGATCTGAGCGGGGCGGATGATCAAGTCACTGACGTTTTGCTGGATCTGGCGCGGCAGGAAACCCAGCCACGCACGGATGCGCTGGCGCGGGCGGTGGCGAACGGCATGGCGCAGCAGGGTGGGCCGATGAACAGCAAACCCTTGCGGTCTGCCTCCTTCTCGGTGCTCAAGGCAGCCGATATCCCCTCGGTTCTGGTCGAGCTTGGATTTCTGTCCAGCCCCAGAGACCTGAAAAACATCAAAAATCCCGAATGGCGCGCCCAGATGGCGCTGGGGATTTATCAGGGGCTGGAAGACTGGCGGCAGCAGGATGTGATCAGACGATCCCTGATTGGACAGTGACCTGAGGGCGCAAAGCGGCTAGAATGCGCTTGTGGTTTTGACCCTTGGGCGGTGCGTCCCTATATAGGCGGCAGCGCGAGAAAAAGGCAGTAACGTGATCCGGTTCATTCTTTCGATTTTCGGGGCGATTTTCAGCCTCGTGACTTTGGGTATTTTCATGACCGCGCTGGTGATCGGCGCGGTGTTCTGGATGTATGGCCGCGATCTGCCCAGCCATGAATCATTGGCCCAATACAAGCCTCCGACAATCAGCCGGATTTACTCGGGCGAAGGCCAGTTGATCGACGAGTTCGCGCAGGAACGTCGTTTGTTCACCCCGTCCGAGGAAATTCCCGATCTGGTGAAACAGGCCTTCATTTCGGCGGAAGACAAGAACTTCTACAGCCACCAAGGCTATGACCCGCGCGGAATCATCGCGGCAGGGGTCGAGGCGGTGCGGACCAAGGGAGAGACCGTGCGCGGGGCCTCGACCATCACGCAGCAGGTGATGAAGAACTTCCTGCTGTCCGGCGACCGTCGGGCCGAGCGCAAGATCAAGGAAATCATCCTCGCCACCCGGCTCGAGGATACGTTGGACAAGGAACAGATCCTCGAACTTTACATGAACGAGATCTTTCTGGGCCAGAACTCCTACGGCGTGACCGCTGCGGCGCAGACCTATTTCAACAAAACCCTGCAGGAACTGGCCCCGCATGAGGCCGCGATGCTGGCCGCCATGCCCAAGGCACCGTCTGACTATCACCCGGTTCGTCAAAAGGAACGCCTGCTGGCCCGCCGCAACTATGTGCTGCGCGAGATGAACCAGAACGGCTATATCGATCAGGCGACCTATGAGGTCGAGGTCGAAATGCCTCTGCGCTCGGTTCAAAACGGAGATTTCGAAAGTTTCCGTACCGCGCTGCCGCCGCGCGACTATTTCACCGATGAAATCCGCCGCCAGCTGAGCGAGGATTTTGGTGAGGGTGAATTCTTTACCGGCGGCTTCACTGTCCGCGCCTCGGTTGACGAAGAGATGCAGGTCGAAGCGGCTCGGGCCTTGCGTGAAGCGTTGCAGAAATACGACCTGTCGCGCGGTAAGTGGCGCGGAACCGGCGAGGTGATCCCAGAAGAACAATTGGCGGATGAGGCGCAATGGCGTCAGGCGCTCGCGCTGATGGAAATCCCCCGTGACGTGGTGCTGCCATCCCAATGGTATCCGGCGGTTGTCATGGACGTGGCCGAACAGCAACTGACGGTGGGCATCGAGGATGGCCCGTCCGACGGCATTATCCCACGCTCGGACATCAAATGGATGCAGGGCAACTTCTTCGACAATTTCAAACGCGGTGACGTGATCCTTGTCATGGCCGGGGAAGAGGGGCAATGGTCCGCCCGTCAGGTGCCCGAAGTGCAGGGCGGTTTTGTCGCGATGGATGTGAACTCGGGCCGTGTTCTGGCGATGCAGGGCGGGTTCTCGTATCAGGACACGGTGTTCAACCGCGCCACACAGGCGCAGCGTCAGCCGGGATCGTCCTTTAAGCCCTTCGTTTATGCTGCCGCGCTGGACAGTGGCTACAGCCCGGCAACCATCGTCGTGGATGCCCCGATTGAGGTGAACACGCCGCAGGGACTGTGGCGGCCAAAGAACTCGTCGAACAAGTTCTATGGTCCCACGCCGCTTCGCACGGGGATCGAGCAATCTCGGAACCTGATGACCATCCGTCTGGCGCAAGAGGTCACAATGCCCGTCGTCGCCGGATACGCGGAACGCTTTGGGGTCTATGACCGGATGGGCGCGTTTCTGGCCAACTCCTTGGGGTCCGAGGAAACCACGCTTTACAAAATGGTCGCCGCCTACGCGATGTTCGCCAATGGCGGTGAACGGGTCGAGCCCACTCTGGTCGACCGTATTCAGGACCGGTTCGGCAAGACGATCTATCGCCATGACGACCGGCAATGTCTGGATTGCAACTCAAGCTGGCTGGAACCCGACGAGTCGCCCACCATCGAGACCAACCGCTCTCAGGTCATGGATGCGATCACCGCGTATCAGCTGACGTCCATGATGAAGGGCGTTGTGGATCGTGGCACTGCGTCGCGCTATGTGAACCTGCCGGTGCCGACGGCGGGCAAAACCGGAACGACCAACGAGTCGAAGGACGCGTGGTTCATCGGCTTCACCTCGAACATCGTAGCCGGTTGCTATATCGGCTACGACCGTCCGCGCCCGATGGGCCGGGGGGCCTATGGCGGCACCATGTGTGGCCCGGTCTTCCAGAGCTTTATGGAAAAGGCCGTTGAGAAATACGGTGGCGGCCCGTTCGAAGTGCCCGAAGGTGGCCATTTCATAAAGATTGACCGCTTTAGCGGTGCGCGCCTGCCTGCGGATGCAACGGGCGACTATGTGGTGGCCGAGTATTTCCGGGATGGCGTCGATGGCTTCATCGACCGGATTTATGACGGTGGCTTTGCTATCGGCTCGGACCTGCCGCTGTTCGAAGAAGTGCAGCGCGCGGGTGTTCAGGTGCAGACCTCGACCGGTCAGACGGTCACGGTTGGGCCAAAGGCCACGCAGGGCGACGTGACGACGGGCGGGCTTTATTGATCCGCAGCTTTCAAAAGTAAGTTCAAAAGACCGGCCTCGTCATCCCTTGTGACGGGGCCGTTTGACCTCCAGAAAATCGACATGGCGCATTTGGCTGCCGCCCATTGGGCAAGCCGTTCGCGCGACACATCAAGGGCGCTGGCATAGAGCGTCAGGCAGCGTTCGATCTGCTCTGGCTGTCGCACCAAATCCGGCATTCCCTTCGGGTGACGGATCGCATTGGCCAGTTCGAACGCGGGATCGCCCAGATACCCTTTGGCATCGAACACACGTGGGCCGCTGTTGGTCAGGATGACGTTGTCCGGGTGCAGGTCGCCATGCAGCGGCTGGGATGTTGGATGGGTTTCCAACAGATGCTTGGCCAGAGCGATGGCGCGCGTCATGTCCTGCGTCAGGGGCGTTGGGCACCCCGGGGCGAACCTGCATTGAAAAAGAGGCGCTATGGCATCCGCAAGCGGGCGCAGCCCGTGCAGTGTTGGTTGTGGCGATGAGTGTAACCTTGTGGCAGTTTCTGCCAGCGCGTTCAGAGCCTCAATCACCGCGCCTTGCCGAGCTATGTCGCCGAGGGTTTGGCCCTCGAGCCATTCCATCAAAATCGCCGTTTCGGTTTCGCGCAGGATCGTAACGGCACCCCGGTCCTGCCATGCGCACAACAGATCGGCCCCGCAGGCCTCGTTCCCGCGATTTTCGCGGCGGTAGAGTTTCAGCGCGACATCCGCTCCGCTCGCATCGCGCACCTTCCACACCCGCGCGGCACCGGTTTCGGCGACGGGCCTGACCATCGTCAATCGCCAGTGATCCAGAATCTCTTGCGGTGGGGCCTGCATTCACCTCTCGCCTGTCTTGTGGTGGCCTTCACCTCTTGCTATCACGCAGGCCTGATTGAGCAAGTTGGGACAAGACCATGCGCGCCGAAACCCAGAATATCGTGGCGGAAATCGAAAAGTCGCTGGAGCTGTTGGCGCAGCGCATGGACTATGAAACCGCACCGCACCGACTTGAGGAATTCAACGCGCGCGTCGAGGATCCCAACCTGTGGGACAGCCCTGAAAACGCGCAGAAACTGATGCGCGAGCGTCAGATGCTGGTCGATGCCATCGAGACCTATGAGACGATAAAAACCGATCTGAACGACAATATCGAGCTGATCGAACTGGGCGAGATGGAAGAGGACGAAGAGGTTGTTCAGGACGCCGAAGCGGCCATCAAGGCGCTCGGGGCCAAGGCGGCGAAGAAAGAGCTTGAGGCGCTGCTGGATGGCGAGGCCGACAGCAACGACACCTTCCTCGAGATCAACTCGGGCGCGGGTGGTACGGAAAGCTGCGACTGGGCGTCGATGCTGGCGCGGATGTATGTGCGCTGGGCCGAGAAGAAGGGCTATACGGTCGAGTTGCAGTCCGAGACGGCGGGCGAAGAGGCGGGGATCAAATCTGCCGCCTACAAAATTTCCGGCCATAACGCCTATGGCTGGCTGAAATCGGAAAGTGGCGTGCACCGGCTGGTGCGGATTTCGCCTTATGACTCGGCGGCAAAGCGGCATACCTCGTTCAGCTCGGTCTGGGTTTATCCGGTGGTGGACGACAATATCGAGATCGAGGTGAACCCAGCCGATATTCGGATTGATACCTATCGGTCCTCGGGTGCGGGTGGTCAGCACGTGAACACCACCGACTCGGCGGTGCGGATCACGCACATTCCGACCGGGATTGTTGTGACGAGTTCCGAGAAATCGCAGCACCAGAACCGCGACATTGCCATGAAGGCGCTGAAATCGCGGCTGTATCAGCAAGAGCTGGACCGCCGGAATGCCGACATCAACGCGGCGCATGAGGCGAAGGGCGATGCGGGATGGGGCAACCAGATCCGGTCTTACGTCTTGCAGCCCTATCAGATGGTGAAAGACCTGCGGACGAACCATGAGACCTCGGACACCAAAGGTGTGTTGGACGGGGATCTGGACGGGTTCATGGCGGCGACACTTGCATTGAACGTGGCGGGCAAAAGCCGGTCCGAGGCGCAGGGCGACTAAGTGGGTCGGGGGCTCTGCCCCCGCCGCGGCAAGCCGCGACTCCCCCGAGGTATTTTTAGCCAGATGAAGGGGATCCGGGCGGCGCAGGCTGACCCGGGAAAGATGTATTTAAACAGTGGGTTTTATTGATCTTGCGGCCCGGCTAGGCTGATTGTGACGTGAGTTGCATTGCTGCCGGAGCCCATATGAACCTCTCAGACCATTCTGCGCGGACGCTGATTTCTGACCTGTCGCACAGGCGGGTGACAGCGGTCGAGGTGATGCGCGCGACGCTGGAGCGGATCGGGCAGGTGAATGGCGTGGTGAATGCCATTGTCGCCTTGCGGGATGAAGATGCGTTGTTGGCCGAGGCGCAGGCGATGGATGAAGGGCCCATTCGCGGACCGCTGCACGGGGTGCCGATCGCAGTGAAGGATTTGGTCAACGTGGCGGGCGTCGTTTCATCGCAGGGGTCGCCTTTGTTCGATGGGTTTGTGCCTGACACGGATGATCTGATTGCGGCGCGGATGCGTGCGGCGGGAGCGATCCTGATTGGCAAGACCAATACGCCGGAATTCGGGTTGGGCTCGCATACGTTCAATCCGGTCTATGGGGCGACGCGGAACCCTTACGACGCCGCGCGCACCTGCGGCGGGTCTTCGGGCGGGGCGGCGGTGGCCTTGGCGACGGGGATGGTGGCGCTGGCCGATGGCTCGGACATGATGGGCAGTTTGCGCAACCCGGCAGCGTGGAACAATGTGTATGGCTTTCGGCCCAGCTGGGGGCGGGTGCCGTCGGACCCGGTTGGCGATGGGTTTTTGCATCAGTTGTCGACTTTGGGACCGATGGCGCGCAGCCCGGAGGATCTGGGCCTGTTGTTGGATGTGATCTCGGGCCCCGATCCGCGCCTGCCTCTGTCTGCTTCAAGCGCACCGGTCTCACCGGTGGGTCCCGCCGATCTGAGCGGCGTTCGGATTGGGTGGCTGGGCGACTGGGGTGGGGCGTTTCCGATGGAGGAGGGGGTTCTGGACCTCTGCCAAGTGGCCACACGGGTCTTTGAAGACCTGGGGGCTGAGGTCACGCATGTGCCGCCGCCCTTTGATGCCGAACAGATGTGGGACAGCTGGATCACTCTGCGATCCTGGTCGGTGGCTACCGGTCTGGAGCCCTTGTCCGGGCAACGGTCGGCCTTGAAGGACAGCGCGCAGTGGGAGTTGGACCGGGGCCTGGCGCTGACCGCCATGCAGGTTCATCAGGCGAGCGTGGTGCGGTCCGAATGGTTCCGGACGGCGGCGGAGGTGTTTCGAAGCTATGACGCGCTGATCCTGCCTGCCGCGCAGGTCTGGCCCTTTGCGGTTGAGACACCGTATCCGACCGAGATTGCCGGGCGTGCAATGGACACTTATCACCGCTGGATGCACGTGACGGTGCCGGTCAGCCTGATTGGCTTGCCCTGTCTGGCGGTTCCAGCCGGCTTTGGGGCGCAGGGGCTGCCGATGGGCTTGCAACTGTTCGGGCCGCGCGGGTCGGACGCGCGATTGTTGTCACTGGGGGCGGCCTATCACGCCGCAACCGATTGGCCAAAAAGAAGACCGGCAATGCCATAGCGCCGGGCAGGGAGGGAGGAAACGAGATGGAGAAGCCTTTTGGCGTTCCACAGATGCAAGCGGTCAACACCGCGATGTTGCGCAGCGCTTTGCGACAGGCCTGGGCCGATTATCGCCGCGCGCCGGTGTTTGGTCTGATATTTGCCGGGTTCTATGTTCTGGCCGGGTGGGCGATGGCCTGGGTGACGGTGCAAACAGGCACAACCTTTTGGCTGGTTCTGGCTGCCATCAGTTTTCCGTTGCTTGGACCTTTTGCAGCGGTTGGGTTGTATGAGGTCTCGCACCGGTTGGAACGGGGTGAACCACTTGATATGAAGGCGATTTTCGGGGTGGTGATACAGCAAAGCCGCCGTCAATTGCCTTCGATCTGCGCCATTATTGTGGTGGTGTTTCTGTTCTGGTTCTTTCTGGGTCACATGATCTTTGCCCTGTTCATGGGGCTGTCGACCATGACGAACGTGTCCACGTCGATCGAGGTATTTCTGACGCTGAACGGATTGACGATGCTGGCCGTCGGCACCGTTGTTGGCGCTGTGTTTGCGACGCTTCTTTACATGATTTCCGTTCTGTCGATTCCGATGCTGCTGGATCGCGAGCTGGATTTTGTCACCGCCATGATTGCCAGCTTTATGTATGTTTCCGAAAATAAGGCCGTGATGCTTGCATGGGGGGCGTTCATTGCCGTGCTGACATTTGTCGCCATGATTCCGTGGTTTCTGGGCCTGCTGATTGTCCTGCCACTGTTGGGGCACGCAAGCTGGCACCTGTATCGCGAAATCGCGCAAGCCGACAAGGCCGAGATCGCTAGCTGACAGCCAGCCCACCCGGCGCGGACAGCGTGCTGGATTTCATGGATTGCCGGGCCGTGTGGAACACGGCACCGGCGTTCTGGCCAAGATGCTGCAACATGACCGGTTTGGGCTCCTGCGCTGTAGAAGGCCGGATCACCGTGCCGCGCCAGTGATCTGCATCGGGGGTGATGACGTAGATCTTGCTGTTTGCCCCGCCGCGTTGGGATGTCAGGATCGAGACGTGATCCCCGGAACTGGCGGCAATGCCCTGAATCTCGCGGGCTTTTGGCGGTGCGCCGGGCATCAGGCCGCGTGGCGTGTATCCGCGGACCAACGTGCATTGCGGCAAACGGGTTGCGTACAGCATCGACACTTGCGGCGTAAGGGGCTGGCTTTCTACAACTGCATAGAAACCGGACGGAAAGGGGGTCGCAGCGCTGGGTTCGGACCCAGAGCCAAGAAACTGGGTCAGGACAGAACTGGCCGGGTGGCCCTCGGTCTTGGGAATGTCGTTCAGCGGTTCCAGAACAATTCGGGCATCAATGTCGAAGAACCGGCAGATGCGATCCAGCACGTCGGGGCGGGGAAAACTTTCACCCGCCAGATAGCGGTTGAACTGGGTCCGGTTGATCCCAAGTTTCCGACACAGGGCCGAGACAGAGGGATGCTGTCGCGCAAGCTGTCTGAGATTCGAACCGAACATGGCCCGAAGCTCAGCAGGGCTGCGAATGTCGTCGGTCATGTCTGTCCCCGGCGTTACCAATTCCCTGCAAAAACATGATAGCGGCGTCCGGATAACCGTACGCATATCAGCAATCGTAAAGATGACCCCAAGCAACGTATCCCCACGTCGCGTTGCGGCCACGAGGCTAACGCGCCGTAAGCCAAAGGCAATAGGCTTTATTCCAATTTGTTTGATGTTTATCCGAGAGAGGGCGGCGTTATGACAAAATTAACGCACATAAACTCAATCAGAGGCTGTCAGGGGCAGCATATTGGCACGTCAGGCCTGTCCTTGCCCCGGTTTCATCCAGTGAACCGGGGCAGGGCGTTGGTTCTTTAGTCGCCGCGCAGCAAGGCAGCGACGCCGGTGCGGGCAATCTCGATCAATCCCAGCGGACGCATCAGATCGGCAAAGGCGTCGATCTTGTCCGGCGCACCGGTGATCTCGAAGATGAACGAATTGAGCGTGCTGTCGACCACATTGGCGCGGAAGATATCGGCCAGCCGCAGCGCCTCGACCCGTTTGTCGCCTTCGCCCACCACCTTGATGATGGCCAGTTCACGCTCGACCGAGGGGCCCTCGACCGTCAGGTCATGCACGTCATGAACCGGCACAATACGGCCAAGTTGCGCCTTGATCTGCTCGATCACCTGCGGGGTTCCGGCGGTGACAATGGTGATCCGGCTCAGGTGGCCGGTGTGATCCACCTCGGCCACAGTCAGGCTTTCGATGTTGTAACCACGGCCCGAGAACAAGCCGATCACGCGGGCCAGAACACCGGGTTCGTTCTCGACCAGAACCGCGATGGTGTGGCGTTCCTGAACGTCCGAAAACGTAGGCCGTAGGTTATAGGCCGAGTGGCGGGTGGAGCCTTTTTTGATATGTAGGGCAGACATTTATGTCCCTTTCATCATCCATCTGTGGCCGGACGCGCGAGGCGTCCGACTGAAATCTTCAAATGCGTCAGACCAGAACCGAGCCTTTGGAGTCGATCACGCCCTGTGTCTCGGCCTCGCCCAGCAGCATTTCGTTATGGGCCTTGCCCGACGGGATCATGGGGAAGCAGTTTTCGTGCTTTTCGACCAGACAGTCGAAGATCACCGGGCCGTCATAGGTGATCATCTCCATGATCGCATCGTCCAGATCGGCGGGGTCGGAACACAGGATGCCTTTCGCCCCAAACGCCTCGGCGAGTTTTACGAAATCGGGCAGGGCCTCGGACCAGGAATGTGAATAGCGTTCGCCATGCAGCAGTTCCTGCCACTGGCGCACCATGCCCAGACGTTCATTGTTCAGGATGAACTGCTTGACCGGCAGGCGGTACTGAACAGCGGTGCCCATTTCCTGCATGTTCATCAGCCATGACGCCTCGCCCGCAACGTTGATCACCAACGCATCCGGGTGCGCCATCTGCACGCCAATCGAAGCCGGGAAGCCATAGCCCATCGTGCCCAGACCACCGGATGTCATCCAGCGGTTCGGATCTTCGAACCCGAGGTACTGCGCGGCCCACATCTGGTGCTGGCCCACTTCGGTGGTGATGTAGCGGTCGTGTTTCTTGGTCAACTCTTCCAGCCGCTGCAGCGCGTGCTGCGGTTTGATGGTCTTTTCGCTGGCAGTGAAAGCCAGGCAATTCACCTTGCGCCAATCCGAGATCTGAGCCTGCCATTGCTTGACCGAGGCCGCATCGGTTTTGCGCCCGCGCGACTTCCAGACCTTCAGGATGTCTTCCAACACATGGGCCACGTCGCCAACAATCGGGATGTCCACGCGGATCACCTTGTTGATCGAGGACGGATCGATATCGACATGCGCTTTCTTCGAATTGGGCGAGAACGCATCGATGCGCCCGGTGATCCGGTCATCGAACCGCGCGCCGATATTGATCATCAGATCGCAGTCATGCATCGCCATGTTGGCTTCGTACAGCCCGTGCATGCCCAGCATACCCAGCCAGTTTTCGCCCGACGCCGGATACGCCCCAAGACCCATAAGGGTCGAGGTGATGGGGAAGCCGGTCGCGTCCACCAGCTCGCGCAGCAATTGGCTGGCCGCGGGGCCGGAATTGATGACGCCGCCGCCTGTGTAGAAAACCGGCTTCTTGGCAGTTTCCATTGCGGCAACCAGTTCGGTGATCTCTTCCAGATCGCCTTTCAGAACCGGCTGGTAATGCGATGTTGACGGCTTCGGCGCGTTGTATTCACCGCTTGCAAACTGCACGTCCTTCGGGATGTCGATCAACACCGGGCCGGGACGGCCGGATTTGGCGACGTGAAAGGCTTCGTGAATGGTTGCGGACAGGGAATCCGTATCCTTCACCAGCCAGTTATGCTTGGTGCAGGGGCGGGTGATGCCGACGGTGTCGGCCTCTTGAAACGCGTCCGAACCGATCATGAAGGTCGGAACCTGTCCGGTCAGAACCACAATCGGGATCGAATCCAGCAGCGCGTCGGTCAGACCGGTCACCGCGTTAGTCGCGCCGGGACCGGATGTCACCAGCGCAACGCCCGGCTTTCCGGTCGAGCGCGCATAGCCTTCGGCGGCGTGCACCGCGCCCTGTTCGTGGCGTACCAGAATGTGGCGAATGTCGTTTTGCAGAAAGATCTCATCATAGATCGGTAGCACGGCGCCGCCGGGGTATCCGAATACCGTGTCCACGCCCTGATCCTTGAGGGCCTGAACCACCATCTTTGCGCCGGTCATCTCACGTGTCATCTGCTTTGCTCCGTTCGCGACATGTGTCTTGCGTTTCGCATAAAAAAAGCCCCCGATTTTTTCGGAGGCGCATGGGTTCGATTATGGTTTACCGTTACCGGCCCATGCGCTTGGTTCCTACGATTACGACTAGCGTTCTCATCGCCAGAGGCTCCTTCTTTGCGTGCAGGGACATTATGGTCGGCGCGCAGGGGCGTCAACAGGCAATTGCACCAATTTTCTATCTCCGAACTCCGATTTTGCGACATTTTGTTGCGCAGATTGACGCATGCCGGGAACTTCCGGCAATTTGTGGTGGAAATCCGCCGGTTGAACGGGATTTGAACTGGTCGGAATGCGTCAACGGAATGTCCGAAACGGGCATGATCGGTGGTTGTGTCTGCGCCACGCTGTGGGGGACGGAACCAACTGCGAGGCTCATCATGCTGCACGATCTGGTGGATTTGGGGCGCTATCCGATAGATTGTCCGGGGTCTCATGCCTATGACCGGATGATCGACGACATTCAGCGCGAGTTGGAGCAGGATGGATGCGCCGTTTTGCCGGGGTTTGTACATCAGGACGGGCTGAATCTGCTGGTGCAGGAGGCGGACGCCGTCGCGCCGCAGGCGCATCGCTCGTTCAATCGCACCAACGCCTATTTCACAAAAGACGACCCCCGGTTTGGCATCGGCCACCCGATCCGGCGCTTTTATGATCGGTCAAACGCGTTTGTCCCGGCTGACAATTTCCCGAAATCCAGCCCGCTGCGCCGGATTTACGAGTTTGACGGCTTCCTGCCGTTCATACGCGCCGCATTGGATGAACCTGAGGACAGGTTCTTTCGCTATGACGACCCGCTGGCGGATGTGATTATCAATTTAGTGGAAGAGGGGCAGGGCTTTCCCTGGCATTTCGACACCAACAATTTCACCGTCACTCTTGCCATTCAGAACGGGGAACAGGGCGGGGCGTTTGAGTATGCGCCGAACCTGCGCACCGCAGAGGATGAGAATTTCAATGCGGTCGCTTCGGTTCTGGATGGCGATATGTCCCGTGTCTGTCAGCTGGAACTTCAACCGGGCGATCTTCAGATATTCAAAGGGCGGTATTCACTGCACCGGGTTGCGCCGGTTTCCGGGGCGCGGCGTCGCTATGTGGGGATTTTTTCCTTTGTCGAGGCCGAAGGGATGTGCGGTGGGATCGAGCGGACGCGGCAGCTATATGGCCGCGTTCTGCCGCACCATTACGAACGGGAAGGGACGCGCAAAGATCAACTGCTGGATTGATACGGCCCAGCGTGTAGGATGGAGCTGTTTCTTGCGGAGGCCGGAATGTCCAACATCCTGCAACTCACGCCATTTGTACTGTGCGCGTCGCTGGACGCACAGATCGCGTTCTACTGCACGCGGCTGGGATTTGAATGCAACTTCAGGCAGGACAATTACGCGTTTTTGAAGAACGGCCCGATTGCCATTCGGCTGTTGGAATGCCCGCCGCGCGAAGATGGCAAACCCTTGGGGGACAATCAGTCTTATTATATCGACGTTCAGGACATTGACGCGCTGTATGAAAGCCTGAAAGACGGGCTAAGCGATCTGCCCGAGGGGCGTGTGCGTCCACCATTTGACCAGCCGTATTTGCAACGGGAATTCCACGTCATCGATGAGGACGGAACGCTGATCTTCTTTGGTGAGGATATTCGGCCAAGGGAGTAAGCCTCCCGTCCATCGTCGCAGCACCTGCGGCGCATCTCCTCTGGTTGGGCCGGGCAGCGCGTGCCGCGCTGCGGCTGCGTCAGTAGCCGACGCCAGTGCCCTGCAAGACACCGTGTTCCAGCGCATAGCGGGTCAGGCCCGCCGTGGACGAGATGCCCAGCTTGCGTTTGATGTTCTTGCGGTGGGTTTCAACGGTGCGGACCGAGATATCCAGCGCAAGCGCGACCTCTTTGTTCGATTTGCCCTGCGCCAGTTCCAGCAGAATGGTCTGTTCGCGGCCCGTCAATGCCTCGCGCGTGCTGTCGCCCTTGGGTTTCAGCGATCCGCTTGCGCCGGTGCACAGGTATTGCTGACCCTGCATCACGGCGTCGATGGCCTGTTTGATCTCATCGGTGGGGACGTCTTTGAGGATATACCCCTTGGCCCCGTGGCTGAGTGCGGTTGAGATATATTCGGGGCTGTCATGCATCGACAGGATCAGGATACGGGTTTCGGGCAGGCGTTCGAGGATGATCTCGGTCGCGCTCAGGCCGCCGAGGCCGGGCATGTTCAGATCCATCAGGATCACGTCGGGGGCCAGCCCGACCGCCTGATCCACCGCCGCCTGACCGCTGCCCAATGTGCCGACCACCTCGATCTCATCATAGCTTTCCAGGATCGACTGGATGCCTTCGGCCACCATCGGGTGATCGTCGACGATGAGAACTCGGATTGTCATGTACCGGCCTTTCGGTTCGGGGTTGCGTCTTCCTGCGGCGGCAGCAGGCGGCTGAGCGGCAGGCTGGCCTCGATCGCCGTGCCCCCGCGCGGGCCGCGTGATGACAGAATACGCAGCGATCCGTCAAGCTGTTCGATGCGTTCCTGCATATTGCGCAGCCCGATCCCGGTGGTGATCTGGCCCGGTTCCGTCCGCAACCCGCGCCCGTTATCGGTGATCCGCATGGTCGCGCCCTTCTTGTGGCCACGCAGATCGATTGTAACACGGGTTGCATCCGCGTGGCGTTCGATATTGGTCAGCGCCTCTTGCGCAATACGGTAGAGGGCGATCTTGCTGTCATGGTCCAGCCGGTTGCGGAACACGACGGTCGAGAACTCGGTCTCGATTCCGGTGCGGTCGCGGAAATCATCGGTCAGGGCCTTCAATGCAGGGCCGAGGCCCAAATCGTCCAGCACGCCGGGGCGCAGGTCGCGGCTGATGCGCCGGACCTCGGTAATGGCAGTCCCGAGGTGATCGATGCCCTTGTCCAGCGGGTCCTGAGCGCCCGCATCATCGCCGCGCGACAGGCGGCGGCGGGCATTGTCCAAAGCGTAGCGCACGCCGACGAGGATCTGGCTGATACCGTCATGCAATTCACGCGCCACCCGGCCACGTTCTTCTTCCTGCGCATCAAAGACGCGCTGAGTCAGTTCCTTCAGCTTGGCATCGGCCAACCGCCGCTCGCGGATATTCAGAAGCATGCCCGAGGCAAAGACGATCAGCACAGCAGCCAGAACGATGCCGCCGATATACATGAAGGTGCGCTGAACCCGCGCCTCGACCTCGGCGCGGGCATTGGCGACGGTGGCCACGATATCGTCGATGAAGACGCCGGTGCCCACAGCCCAACGCCAATCCTGCAAGCCCACCACGTAGGCGATCATCTGCGCCTCTTCCCCGGTCGAGGGCTTTTGCCACATGAAGCTGTGCCAACCGGCCCCCTGACGGGCCAGAGTGATGAATTCGTCGACAATCGGGGTGCCGTCACTGTCGGTCAGCCCTTCCCAATTGCGGTTGATGAATTGGGTCTGGCGCGGGCTGACCAGATTGGTGCCATCGTAATCGTAGACGAAAAAGAACCCGTCCTGCCCGTAGATCATGGCGGACAGGATCTGAGTGACTAGGGTTTTGGCGACATCATCATCCGGTTCGGCGCGACCGTAGATATAGGCAAACCCGTTGCGTGCCTGGGTGACGTAATTCTTCAACTCTTCCTTCTTGGCCTGGATCAGGCTGCGCTCCAGCGCTTGGATCTCGCGCTCGGCGGTGGCACGGGCCTGATAGGCGACCAGTATGGCAATCGCGGCAACGGCAACGACCAGAGGGATGGCCGCAACCAAAGACAGTTTCTGCGCATAGGTCAGCGAAACCAGATTTCTAAGTCTTTGCATGGTCGAATCGATACGCAAGCGGCGGCAAAAATGCAAAAAGATTGAACAATTCGGGCTTAAAAGGGCTGAAAAGACACGATTGGGCTGGAGTTTCACAGGGATTAACCCGCGAAAAAGGGTCAGAAATCCGGTTTTCTACGCAGTAGTAGGTATTCCCTTTCACATCTTCGGCATTACGCTCCGGCCTATTGAATGCGACAGGCCCGGAACTGTCCGGGTTACGACTATAAAGGGGAGGAACACTTATATGGATCGTCGTTCATTTCTGAAAAAATCCGCTCTGGGCGGATCGGCTGCTGCGGCAACGGCACTGGCGGCTCCGGCCTATGCGCAGGGTCAGCGGACCCTGACCATGGTAACCTCGTGGGGCCGTGGCCTTGCGGGCGTGTTCGACAGCGCACAGCGCTGCGCCGACAGCATCAACGCGATGTCGGACGGCAGCCTGAACGTTGAAATCAAAGCTGCGGGCGAGCTGGTTGGCGCGTTTGAAGTGTTTGACGCCGTTTCGTCGGGTCAGGCCGATATGTACCACGCGGCGGACTACTACTTTGTGGGCCAGCATCCGGGTTATGCCTTCTTCACCGCTGTTCCGTTCGGCATGACCGCGCAGGAACTGGTGAACTGGTACTATCACGATGGCGGCATGGAGCTGCATGACGAGCTGGGCTCGATCTTCGGCCTGAAATCCTTCCTGGCTGGCAACACCGGCGCGCAGGCAGGTGGCTGGTACTCGAAAGAGATCAACGGCCCCGAAGACTTCCAGGGTCTGAAATTCCGTATGCCGGGTCTGGGTGGACAGGCGCTGGGCAAGCTGGGTGCATCGGTTCAGAACATTCCGGGTTCGGAAGTGTATCAGGCGCTGTCCTCGGGCGCGATTGACGGGACCGAGTGGATCGGTCCGTGGGCCGACGAAAAGGCCGGTTTCCAGGAAATCACCAAGACCTACTACACCGCAGGCTTCCACGAGCCGGGCGCGGGTCTGTCGCTGGCTACCAACCGCGACGTGTTCGACGAACTGACACCGGCGCAACAGAAGATCATCGAGATCGCAGCCGCCGAAGCGCACCAGTGGAACCTGGCGCAGTTCCTGGCCAATAACGGTGCAGCCCTGCAGCGTCTGCAGTCGGGCGGCGTTAAGGTCATGGAATTCCCGGATGCCGTTTGGGACGCCTTCGGTCAGGCCAGCCAAGAGGTTCTGGACGAAAACATGGGCGACGAGCTGTTCAAGCGAATCCACGACAGCGCCATGGAGTCGATGGCAGCATCGTCGGCGTGGAACAACCTGTCGTCGGGTGTCTATACCTCGCAGCGCGACCGCGTTCGCGGCTAAACGCCAGTCATCAGACTAAACGGTTTCCCCGCCTGCGTGGGGAAACCTTTCCTGTTGCATATGCGCGGACCCATCATGCCGCTATAATCAGCGATGCAACTGACGCGACCCGGGGACAACATGCAGGACGATAACGGTATCTCGTTTTTCGGCGCCCTGTGGAATGGACTGATCTGGTTCATTCAGAACATTGCCGAAGCCTTCTATAATTTCGGATATGCGGTCACGCATCCGCAGCTGTGGCTGAACTGGTCCGACAAAGAAGCGATCATGCGCTTTGTCTATTACGGCGGCTCGGTCGAGTTCTTCTTTGTGGTCTTCACCCTGTTTCTGGTGCTGACGGCCATTGGCCTCTACTACCGAAACTTCATGTGGGGCATGGTGCGCGGCCTCGAAGGGTTTGCGAACACAACCGGGCGCTTCTTTGCCTGGGCGGGTTTGCTGATGGTGATCCAGCAGATCGTAATCGTCTTCATGCAACGGGTGTTTGCGCGGCCCGATATGTCTTTTGGTCTGGGTATCCCTTTTAGTCAGGATATCAGTTGGTTCGCGGAAGAACTTAAACTTTATAACGCCATGGTCGTTTGCCTGTGCTGCACCTATACATTCGTTCAGGGCGGGCATGTGCGGGTTGACCTGATCTATGCGGGTATCAGCCACCGGGCCAAGCGCGTGGTCGATATGTGTGGCGCGGTGCTGTTCATGATGCCGATGGCAGTGCTGACATGGATGTATGGCTGGTACTTCATGTGGCGGCACCTGATCGTGCCGAAACCATCGGCCAGTGACACGCTGGATCGCCTCGTGGCCAAGTCACGCGCCCTGCGCTGGAACGTGGAAACCATCGGGTTCAGTCCCAACGGGTTCAACGGCTACTTCCTGTTCAAAATCCTGCTCGTTCTATTTGCGGGCATGGTGTTCCTGCACGCGGTCGCGTTCCTGTGGCGGTCGTATCTTGAATACGTGGAAGGCCCGGAAAGCGCCGGAAAATACCTCGACAAGGACAGCCTTGGCGAGGGTGAAGAAGCCTATGAAGGCGCACATTAAGGACGGAGACCAAGACAATGCTATTCGGACTTGATGGCGTCGAGATAGGCCTCATTATCGTATTCTTCTGCCTCTTCGGAGGTATCCTGTCCGGGTTCCCGGTGGCCTTTGCCATCGGCGGGGCCGGGGTTATCTCATTCGGTATCATCGCCGCGCTGGACAGCGCCGGGCTGCTGATCCATCAGGCAATCGATACCAGCTCGCAAATGTACCGCGATCTGGTCGCAACGGGGGTGAAACCGGATTCGGTCTCGGTGTTCCGATACCCTGACTTGCCGAGGATAGGAGAACCGGTTTTCCCTGCAGGCTGGGAAACCGCGCTGGATCGCAACGTGTCCTTCATCGTGAACCGCATGAACGAACGTGTTCTGGCCGGTCAGTCGATTGAGACGCTGCTGGCCGTGCTGATGTTCGTTCTGATGGGCATCACACTGGAACGCTCGAAGATCGCAAACGATCTGCTGACCACAATGGCCCGTGTGTTCGGCCCGTTGCCGGGTGGTCTGGCGGTGTCTATCGTGGTTGTGGGTGCGTTTCTGGCCGCCTCGACCGGTATTGTCGGAGCGACCGTGGTGACCATGGGCTTGCTGGCCCTGCCGACCATGTTGCGGAATAACTACTCGCCCGAATTGGCAACCGGTGTCATCGCGGCCTCGGGGACGCTGGGGCAAATCATTCCGCCCTCGATTGTGATCGTTCTTCTGGGGACTCTGGCGGGTGATCTTTATTCGACCGCGCAGGAAACCCGCGCGGTTGAGGCCGGATGTACCGATGCGCTGACCTATCTGGGCGAGCCTGCGGTGGTCTCGGTCGGAACCCTGTTCCAGGCGGCGCTGCTGCCCGGGATCATGCTGGCCTTGCTCTATGCGCTTTATGCCTTTGGCTACGCGTTGCTGAACCCCGACAAGGCCCCCGCGGTGGAACTGACCGGCGGCTCGGGCGAGGCGATCACGCGGTCCGAAGGTCTGACATGGTTGCTGGGTGCACCGGCTGCGATCATTATTGGAGCGATCCTGTTGGGCAGTGCCGGGGTGATCGGCAGCCAGAATATCTCGGTCTCGGCCTTCTCGGATGTGGGGCAGGGCGCATCACTGCGCACGAACGTGTCCGAAGAGTGTAAAGCGTCGATGATCGACCTGCACGGTCAAGCGGCCTGGGATCAGGCGGTGGCCGAGCAGGAAGAGATCGACGCCGCCGGTGGCATCGCCAATGCCGAACGTCTGAGCGAAGAGGAACTGGCCGCCGCCCGCGAGGCCAAGTTCGCCAGCGCCGCGCCCATCGGCACTGGTGTCGCGATTGTCGTGGTTCTGCTGGCGCTGACCCTGGTTCTGGGTCGGGGCATCGCCCCGTCGCGTTCGCCGCAGCCTTTGATCGTGGGGGCGATTGGCCTTCTGTTGATGTTGCTGGTCGATATTCTGTTTATCGCGCCGACAACCTCATCCGGGCTGACCTTTGTTCTGCTGGCCATACCCTTTGCCATCGCGATTTACGGGTGCAGAGAGGCCGCCGCGCGCTGTGCGACAAACGATCTGATCCGGGTGGTGTTCCCGCCGCTGGTTCTGATCATCGCCGTGCTGGGTTCGATCCTGGGCGGTATCACCAACCCCACACCCGCTGCGGCGCTGGGGGCGGGTGGTGCGATCATGCTGGCAGCCTATCGCAAGCTGCAGGATCAGGAGCGGTCAGGCAGCGTGATCATCTGGTCAACCTTTGCAGTGATCATCTGCCTGCTGATGGGCGTGAATTTCGATCTGCGCATCTCTCAGGGGAATGTGCCGGTCGAAACCTGGATCGCGTTTATTCTGGCTTATGCGGCATACCTTTATGCTCTGTTTGGTCTGATCTTTGGTTGCTGGGTCTTGTTCTCCAGCGGGGTTCTGAGCCCGGTGGTGCGGGAAACGGCCAAAGTGACCTCGATGGTGTTCACCATCCTGATCGGGTCGCAGTTGCTGAACCTTGTGGTGATTTCCTTCGGGGGCGAACACTATATCCAGCAATTCCTCAAGAGCTTTGACAACGAGTTCACGGTCTTCCTGATTGTGATGCTGGTGCTGTTCATTCTGGGTTTTGTGCTGGATTTCCTTGAGATCATCTACATCGTGATCCCCATCGTGGGCCCGGTGATCTATGGCGGGTCGTTTGATCCGAAATGGGTGACGATCATGGTGGCGGTGAACCTGCAGACCTCGTTCCTGACGCCGCCGTTCGGGTTCGCGCTATTCTACCTGCGCGGGGTTGCGCCGAAAGAGGTGACGACGGGCCATATCTATCGTGGTGTGGTGCCGTTTGTGATCATTCAGGTGGTGGGGATTGCGATCCTGTGGTCCTTCCCGGCGATTGTGACTATTGTGCCGGATTTGATCCCGAATTGATCTGATTGGGTGATCAAATTGAAAAAGGGGGCCTGCTGGCCCCCTTTTGCTTGTTTGTTTGGCGTTAAGGGGCCAGCCCCTTCTTGGCCTGCGGCCAATTCAACCCCGAGATATTTTTGGCCAGATGAAGAATGGATCAGGTGAACTGGATCAGGTCCCAGCGATTGCCGAACGGGTCGCGCCAGACGGCGACCGAGCCATAGGGTTCATGGCGCGGCTCTTCTTCGAAGGTGACGCCTTTGCCTTGCATGTTCGTGTGGTCGCGTTCGAAGTCATCGGTTTGCAGGAAGAAACCGACCCGGCCGCCCGTTTGGTTGCCGATGGCGGCGCTTTGATCCGGGCCGTCGGCTTTGGCCAGCAGCAGGGAGGCACCGTCAGAGCCGGGAGGTGTGACAAGGACCCAGCGTTTACCGCCGCCGAGGTCGATATCCTGTGTCAGGGCGAAGTCCAGCGTTTCAGTGTAGAATTCGATTGCAGCATCATACTCCGGCACCACAAGGGTGACGGCGTGCAGGGTTTGTTTCATGTTGGGTCAGCCTTTGGTGGGGTGGCGGTCTGGCAGTTGGATATTCGCCACCTGTTCGGCAATGGGTGCCGAGGACAGAGGGTGATGAGACTCGTCCGAGAAGGTGTCGGGGTTCCGGATCTTCTGCCATTGCCCCTGCACATAGGCTTCGAGCCCTGAGAACTTGGCCTTGTACCCCATTTTCGGACTGCCGGGCACCCAGTAACCCAGGTAGATATAGGGCAGGCCGGCCTCGCGCGCGATTTCGATATGGTCGAGTATCATGTAGGTGCCCAGAGAGTTCTGAGGCTGCAGCGGATCATAGAAGGAATAGACCATGCTCAGCCCGTCATCGAGCACATCGGTCAGGCTGACGGCAATCAGGTTGCCGGTTTCGGGGTCGGCATATTCCACAACGCGGCTGCGGATCGGGGTTTCCTCGATCATCGCGGCGAATTCGAAGACGTCCATATCGGCCATGCCCCCATCGGCGTGGCGGGTATCGAGGTAGCGGCGGAACAGTTCGTATTGTTCGTCCGTGGCCCAGGGCGATGTGGCGCGGCGTTGCAGGTAAGAGTTGCGTTTTGCCGCGCGTTTCTGGCTTTTGGTCGGGCGAAAGGCGGCAACGTCGATCCGGGCCGACAGGCAGGCCGCGCAATCTGTGCAGGACGGGCGATAGAGCACGTTTTGCGACCGGCGAAATCCTTGTTGTGACAGGGAATTGTTCAGCTGGTCTGCGCCTTCGCCTTGCAGGGCGGTAAAAAGCTTACGTTCCATCCTGCCCTCAAGATAAGGGCAGGGCTGGGGGGCCGTCACATAGAATTGTGGCGCAATTGGCAGCGTGTGTCGCATGAAGGTCCCATGTAGCCTCGGACCGGATGATAGCAACGGTTTTTGATGCCGCCAAGTGATTCACGCGAAGGCTGTTCAGGCCCGCTGATTGATCATGACTGTGCCCAGGAAGGCATCGGTCAGGCCCTGACAACGGGCGCTGGTCAGCATCATGATGATCGAGATGATCTGGACCACGAAAAACGCCATGCTGATGAAGTATCCGGCGGTATGGGCCACGGCTTTGCCCATATCCATACGCTCGCCGAAGGAATCGCGCAGCTCGATCCCCATGAAGCGCATGCCCAGAGTGGCCGAGCCGTTCGAAATGGTGATCACTCGGTAGACAAAGCTGATGACTGCATAAATCAGCGGCAGGAAGAACAGCCCCGCGCCAAATGTCAGGAAGACGGGCACGATGCACAGCAGTGAGATAAAGGCGATGTCGAACAGCCACGCGACAAAGCGTTTGGTCGCGACGGATCGGTAAAATTCGGGCTGGCGATCAGGATCGGGCAGGTGGGTCATGTATAACTGTCTCAGAGATAAGGTCGTGTCACCCTGTCCCGAAAATTCGGGACAGGGCAAGGGGCTTTAGGCAGGTTCGCCTTTGCCTTCGTCTTCGGTGTTCTCGCGGGCGCGTTCATCCATGAACTGGTCGAACTCGGCCTTGTCCTTGGCTTCACGCAGGCGATGCAGGAAGGCCTCGAAATCCTGCTGTTCGCGTTCCAGCCGTGCCAGAGTGTCTGCCTTGTAGGCGTCGAACGCGCTGTTGCCGGAAGGTTTCATGGCGCTCATATGGCTGTGCCAGGATTTGCGGCGGCTGCAGGACTTGCTGAACATGCGTTTGCTCCAGATCATATAGGCCAGAAGGGCCAGGCCCAGGGGCCAGAAGAAGATGAAACCAAGGACCATGGCGGCGATCCAGGCGCCTTTGCCTTTGTCGTCCATCCAGGCCTCGGTGCGGTGAAGCCATCCCGGGTTTGCAGGGGCGGCGGGTTCGGACAATGCGGTCATGTGGTCTCTCCAGGGTTTGATGTAAATTCCTTTCACATTGTCTAGATGGGGAGGTTCTGACCGGTTGCAAGGGCTCGATGTGAAAAAGATTTACATTTTGTGGATCGGTTGACGGCAGAGGGCTTCGCGCGCAGGGTGCAGGCATGACTGTAGAAATCGAAACCGCCCCTTCGCTTGCTGATATTCTGAAGCTTGAAACGCAGGTCTGGGCCGCATTGGTCAATGGTGATGCCAGCGCCGACAGGGCACTGCTGAGCGCTGATTTTCTGGGTGTTTATCCCTCTGGCTTTGCCAATCGCGACGACCATGTGGGTCAGTTCGCAGATGCACCGACAATGGCCGAGTTCAAGCTGAGCCAGGAAAAGCTGCGGGTTCTGACGCCTGACGTTGTGCTGTTGTCCTATAGGGCGGATTACCTGCGCCCTGACGCCACCGAATGGGGCGCGATGCTGATTTCCTCCCTATGGGAGCGTCGGCATGGGGTTTGGGTCAACAGCTTTAGCCAGGACACTCCGGTTCAGGACCTGTGATGCGTTTGCCCCATTGACCTTGCCCTGCGGCGATGCGCAGGGTCCGGGTATGAATAATAGCCTGTCCATCAATCGTCTGCCGCGTGCGTTTGATCCCTCGCTGGGGGATGAAACGCGCGCTTTGATCCCGGATCTGAGTGCTGAGCAAGGCGATCTGATCGCCGGGACGGCTGGATCAAGCCCCTATCTGAAAGGTCTGATCGAGCAAGAAAGAGAGTGGTTGCCAAACGCGCTGCACCATCCGGATGAGGCGCTGGAAGAGGTTATGGCAACGGCTCGTGCGCTTGCGCCTGACCAGCTTAAACCGGGCCTGAGACTTGCCAAGCGCCGCATGGCAGTGCTGACCGCTTTGGCCGACATCGCGGGCGCATGGCCGTTGGAAAAGGTGACCGCTGCGCTGACCGATTTCGGAGCTTTGGCGGCGGATGTGGCGGCCAAGGCCGAGATTGCCACCCTGATTCGGCGCAACAAACTGCCCGGCATGACCGAGGATGACGTCGAAACCGCCGCCGGTATGGTCATTCTGGCGATGGGTAAGATGGGTGCGCATGAGCTTAATTACAGCTCGGACATCGATCTGATCATTTTGTTTGACGAGACGCGGTTTGATCCGGATGACTTTTATGAAGCCCGGCAGGGGATGGTGCGGGCCACCCGCAATTTCTGCGCCACGCTTAGCGACAAGACGGCGGATGGCTATGTGTTCCGCACCGATTTGCGGTTGCGGCCCGATCCGGCGGTGACTCCGGTCTGCATGGCGATGGAAGCGGCCGAGCGGTACTACGAAAGCCTGGGCCGGACGTGGGAGCGTGCAGCCTATATCAAGGCGCGCGCCTGTGCGGGCGACATTGAAGCCGGGCAGCGGTTTCTGGAAACGCTGCGCCCCTTTGTCTGGCGTCGGCATCTGGATTTCGCCGCCATTCAGGACGCCCATGACATGCGCCTGCGTATTCGTGAGAACAAAGGGACGGGCGGCAGCCTCTCGATCCCGGGCCACGACATGAAGCTGGGGCAGGGCGGGATACGCGAGATCGAGTTCTTCACCCAGACCCGCCAGTTGATCGCCGGGGGACGCGACCCGGATCTTCGCGTGCGTGGAACGGTGCCCGGACTGGCAGCCTTGGCCGCAAAGGGCTGGGTGCCGGAAGACGTCGCTGAAAAGCTGACCGATCACTATCGCGCCCATCGCGAGGTCGAACATCGCATCCAGATGATCCATGACGCTCAGACCCATAAGGTGCCGAAATCTGCGGACGGCATCGAACGCGTCGCCTGCCTGATGGGGACCACCAGCGCGGACCTGACCGCTGACCTGACCCGCCGCCTGAGCGAAGTGCATGAGCTGACCGAAGGGTTCTTTGCGCCCGGACCCGGGGCGTCTCCGACACCGGAACAAGAGGTCACGTTTGACAAGAGCATTCTGGCCCGATGGGCGACCTATCCGGCGCTGCGCTCACAACGGGGCAGGCGGATCTTTGACCGGCTCCGGCCTGAGCTTTTGTCGCGCCTCGCCAAGACGGCCAAGCCCGAAGAGGCGCTTTTGGCGCTGGACGGGTTTCTGGCCGGTCTGCCCGCTGGCGTGCAGCTATTTTCCCTGTTCGAGGCCAACCCCCAACTGATTGATCTGCTGATCGACATTGTGGGCACGTCGCATGCATTGGCCTCGCACCTGTCGCGCAATGCGTCCGTGTTCGATGCCGTGATCGGTGGCAGTTTCTTTGCCGACTGGCCGGGGCAAGCGGCGTTGCAGGCGGAACTGGCGCAGGCGCTGGAGGACGAGGCAGACTACGAGACCCAGCTTGATCTGGCGCGGCGCTGGTGCAAGGAGTGGCATTTCCGTGTCGGTGTGCACCACTTGCGTGGGTTGATCGACGGCGCGCAAGCTGGTCGCCAATACGCCGATCTGGCGCAGGCGGTCATCGCGGCGATCCTGCCTCATGTGGCCGACAATTTCGCCCGCAAACACGGACCTGCACCGGGGCGCGGTGCGGCGGTTCTGGGCATGGGATCGCTGGGCGCAGGGCGGATCAATTCACAATCCGATCTGGACATGATCGTGATCTATGACCCGCTGGATCAGGATATGTCCGATGGCCCGCGTCCGCTGGCAACGCGCACATACTATGCCCGTTTCACGCAGGCGCTGATCACGGCGCTGTCGGCCCCGATGTCTCAGGGCCGCCTCTACGAGGTCGATATGCGCCTGCGCCCCTCGGGCAATCAAGGGCCGGTCGCCACCAGTTGGGCCAGCTTCACCCATTACCAGCAAGAGGAAGCATGGGTCTGGGAACACCTCGCCCTGACGCGCGCCCATGTGGTCGCGGGCGATGCCGGTCTGGCAAGTGATATTGAAACTTTCCGGGCCGAATTCCTGTCGCACCCGCGTGCGGCCGACAAGGTGCTGCAAGAAGTGGCCGAGATGCGCACCCGTCTGGCCGCCGCAAAAGCACCTGCTGGCGTTTGGGACGCCAAAAACGGCCCCGGCCGGATGATGGATATCGAGTTGATGGCCGAAACCGGCGCATTGCTGGCGGGCATCGCGGAGCGGGATGTCCGCTCGGGCCTCGACGGTGCAGTCGCTGCCGGTTTGCTGGATGTCGCGCAGGCACAAACGCTCAAGGACAGTTACGATCTATGCTGGTCGGTGCAATGCGCGGCGCGGCTGCTTTCGGGCAAGGTGATCGAAGCGGACGACATTGGCGAGGGCGGAACCGCTTTCCTGTGCCGGGCCACAGGGTTCGATCAGGTCGATGCGCTGCAAGCCGCGCTGCAAGACAGTTACACATCCGCCGCCGCGATCATCGGCAGCGTAATCAAAGAGGGCGAAGATGGCGCGCAGCACTGATCCCAACGACCCCAAGGGCCTGATCCGCGAGGCGTATAACATCGAAGGTATCGCCCTGCCGGAATGCCGCAGCATCTTCCTAGACTGGGCGCTGAGCCTGCCGGACGGGTTGGATCAGAAACAGGCGCTGGCCACCTTGCACGCCGCCTATGCCGCGCAGGAGGCCGATCACCCGATGACACAGGTGCTGGCAGAGGGGCTGCAATCCGCGCAGGCCCCGAAACGACGCGGCGGCTGGCGTTCACGCCCGCGCTAAGGGGTTTTCCTTCGCTCTGTTCGCGACTATGAGGCGGTCATGACCCAAACCGCCGACCGCCCCCGTATCCGCCTGAAACCCAAAGCCAATGCGCGCGGTCTGCGCCACGGGTTCCCGTGGGTCTACGCCAATGACATCGTCACCGACCGCCGCACCCGTAAAATCCCCGCCGGGGCACTGGCTGTGCTCGAAGATGACAAACGCGCGCCAATTGCCTTGGTGGCCGTCAACCCCGAGTCCAAAATCATGTGCCGCGTGCTGGATCGCGACCTCGACGCCGAGTTGAACGCGGATTGGTTCGAAACCCGCCTGCGCCGCGCGCTTGACATGCGCGAGCGTCTGTTCGACGCGCCATATTACCGCCTGATCCACGCCGAGGCCGACGGCTTTCCCGGTGTGATCATCGACCGCTTCGGCGATGCCTGTGTGATCCAGCCCAACGCCGCCTGGGCCGAGGCACATCTGGACACGCTCACCGACGCGTTGGTTAAGGTGACCGGAGTGACGACCGTCCTTAAAAACGCCACAGGCCGCACTCGCGGGCTCGAAGGGTTGGATGACGAGAACCAAACCCTGCGCGGCGCAGCCCCCCAAGCGCCACTGCCGGTGCCGATGAATGGCGCAACTTATATGGCCGACCTGACCGGCGGCCAGAAAACCGGCCTGTTCTACGATCAGCGCCCGAACCATGCCTTTGCTGCCCGACTGGTTCATCCCGGCGCACAGGTGCTGGATGTGTTCAGCCATGTGGGCGGCTTTGGCCTCGCCATGCTGGCCGGAGGGGCCGCGCAAGCTACCTGCGTCGATGGCTCTGCCGCCGCTTTGGACCTGGCAAGCGAAGGGGCCGAGGCCACGGGCTGCTCGGATCGCTTCCAGACCCGCCAGGGCGACGCTTTCGACGTACTGACCCAGTTGGGCGAGGAGGGCGCGCAATTCGACGTTGTCATCTGCGACCCGCCCGCCTTTGCACCTTCGAAACAGGCGCTGGATGCGGGGCTGCGCGCCTATGAGCGCATCGCGCGTCTGGCCGCGCCGCTGGTCAAGCCCGGTGGCTATCTGGGCCTCTGCTCCTGCTCACACGCCGCCGATCTTGGACGCTTCCGCGACGCCTCATCGCGCGGGATTGGCCGGGCCGGACGCCAAGCGCAACTGATCCACACAGGTTTCGCAGGCCCCGACCACCCGCAACTGCCGCAACTGGCCGAAAGCGGCTATCTCAAAGCCGTGTTCTACCGGCTGTGAAGGCGGTTCTGGACACCTGCGTCATCTACCCCACGGTGATGCGAGAGATGCTGCTGGGTGCCGCCAAACTCGGCCACTTCACACCGATCTGGTCGGCCCGCATCCTAGAGGAATGGGCCCGCGCGGCCCGCAAACTCGGCCCCGAGGGCGAGGCCCAGGCCCGCGCCGAAATCGCCCTGACTCAGGTGCAATGGCCAAAAGCCGAACGCGCGCCCGCACCGGGGCTCGAACAGCGCCTGTGGCTGCCTGACCCGGCAGATATCCACGTTCTGGCAACTGCCATTGACGCCTCAGCCGACCTTATCGTCACGGTCAACGCCAGGGATTTCCCAAAAAATATCCTTGCGGAAGAGGGGCTTGACCGCCGCGACCCCGACACTCTGCTTCACAGCTTCTGGCAAACCGACCCCGACGGCATGACCAATACCGCCACCCAAATCCTGGCCGAAGCCAACCGCCTGTCCGGCGACCAATGGACCTTGCGCGCGCTGATGAAAAAAGCCCGCCTGCCGCGTCTGGGCAAAGCACTCACTCAATAGGCGGGATCCCACTTCATCTGGCTGAAAATATCTCGGAGAGCCGCCATTGGTGCGCCATTGGTTCGAGCGCCAATGGCGGCGAGGCTGGCCTCTCGCTACGCCCCCTTCAGCCACCCGCCCAACGCTGCTCAAGCGCCTCCAACGCCGCAATCCGCTCACCCGTCTTCGGATGGCTCATGAGCCAGGCAGGCACCATTCCAGCCCTCTGCTGCGTCAGATCTTCCAGCTTGTGAAACAGGGATTTCTGCGGCTCGATCCCGATCCCGGCCTTGGTCAGCAAAGCAGCGGCGTATTCGTCAGCCTCATACTCATCCTGCCGCGACAGGCGCGAGGCCAGCAGTGAGGTCAGCGCATTGGCGATCATCGCGCCGACAAACGGAATGAACCGGTTCAGCACCAGGATCAGCGCCGTGCGCAAGGCGTTCTGTCCCGAGAAATCGATCATCCGACGCCGCGCATGACCCAAGGCCACATGCCCCAGCTCATGCGCAATCACGCTGGCCATTTCCTCGGCCGAGACCTCACCGTTCCGGAACTTGCGATAAAACCCGCGCGTGATGAAAATCCGCCCATCCGGCGCGGCCAGACCGTTCACCGGATCAATCTCATAAATATAAACCGGCACCCGCGCGATATCCAAAGCGGCGGCCAGCCGATCGGTCATCCGCTTCAACGCCGGATCAGCCAGCTCGGTCGACTTCTGGTCCAACTCACGATGGGTGCGCCAGACGGAAATCCGGTACATCACAAGGCCATAAGCAATGGCGAGAAGGATCGGGGTGAAACGCAACATGGGGTAGATATGGTAGCGTGAGGCTTTGGGGGCAAACAAAAAGTTTAGATTCTGCTGTGCGCAACGAAGCGGATAAACGGTTATTTTGCTGCCTTTGCGCCAATACCCGATCTGCCAAAACAGCTTCTTACTTCGGCCACCATCGAAGCATTCGCTCTGGCTGTGTTTGAAGGGTGCGTATATGCTGGCCAGTATGACCGTCGAACCAAGACTGGATATTATTGGCGCAGCTTTGGCCGATCCCAGCCGATCGCGAATTCTTTGCGAGTTGATGGATGGCCGCGCTTTCACCAACAAGGAGTTGGCCTGTGCGGCACGCGTCAGCCCGCAGACGGCAAGTGGTCATCTAAAGCAGCTCGAACATGCAGGCCTGACCGCTTCACTACGTAGCGGAAGACATATCTATCACCGGATCGCCAATGCAGAAGTCGCCGCAATTCTGGAAGGGCTGGCCCAGCTTTCTCCCACCGAGCATTTGTCGCGTCCCGGTCAGCTTGGCACGGACACTCTTCTGTCACGCAGTTGCTACAACCACATCGCGGGCAGGATGGGTGTTTTGATGACAGATCGCTTGATCGCGCTCAATGTGCTGAAAGTACACAATGACACTCTCTCAGCCGGTCCGCGCTATCGAAGCTTCCTCGATGATATCGGCATCCAGAGTCCAATCGGTGGTACGGGCAAGCCTCCGGCGAAGCTCTGCCTCGACTGGACGGAGAGGCGGCATCACATTTCGGGCCCGCTGGCAACTGGGATCATGAATAGATTTCTGGAAGCAGGGTGGTTGGAGCGCCGCACTGGCAGTCGAGCTTTGAACATCACCGATGAAGGGTGGAATGCGCTTAAGCGCCAGTTCGGTATAACCCAACCGGATATCGATCTCTTCAATCCAGTCTGATACTTCGGTCGTTAACGAACTGTCTTTTCTGCCGGTGACACCGATCCCGGTTATTCCGACTGCACATCAGTTGGAGGCAACAATGGCACTACCCACGTTCGACAATGATAGATTCGTATCCGAAGAGGGGCTGCGGATTATTGTTCAGGTACCCGATACACATGCACAAAGGATCGTGGATGCGGTTCTGATCGAGGACAGGCTGAAATACGGAGATTATGATTCCGTGACATACAAGACCACGTTGGGAACCCAGCAGTTCAGGTCACTGGGGAGCGGTCGCAATGCTGCTACTGAGAAGGCAGTCGAAGTGCCCTGCGTGGAAGTCTCGTTTTTCTTAGGCGGTGAGGAAGCCAAATCCGTGGACGTTCTGAAGGCCATTTATGCATCTCACCCCTACGAAGAACCGGTTGTGTACGTGGGCCAGTATCTCCGGACGCTTCACATTCGCGGCGTAGACGAAGACAATCCCAACAGGTTTTGGAACAGCGATGCCGAAGACTGGGTGCCCGAAGAACACCGGTAGCGGTTGCAAAAGCCGCCGTTCTTTCAAAGCGTAAAGTCGGTCGAATAGGGCTTAAAGCGGGCAGCGCAGCTACCGCGTCAGGTCCCGCATGCCCTGTTCCAGCCCGGCCAGCGTCATGGGCACCATCCGGTTCTCGAAAATCTCGCGGACCATGCCGATGGAATGGGTGTATTCCCAGTACTTCTCGGGCACCGGGTTGATCCACAGGTTAGAACTCCACTGTTCCCGCGCGCGCTCCAGCCAGACTTGCCCGGCCTCCTGGTTCCAGTGTTCGTTGGCACCGCCGGGATAGGCGATTTCGTAGGGACTCATCGAGGCGTCGCCCACGAAGATGCACTTGTAGTCGGGGCCGTAGGTGCGCAGAACCTCATGGGTTGGGGTCTGTTGATCCCAGCGGCGGCGGTTGTCGCGCCAGACGCCTTCGTACAGGCAATTGTGGAAGTAGTAGTATTCCAGATGCTTGAATTCGGTCCGCGCGGCTGAAAACAATTCCTCAACCACCTTGATATGCGGGTCCATTGAACCGCCGACGTCCAGAAACAGCAGCACCTTGACAGCATTATGGCGCTCGGGCCGGGTTTTGACGTCCAGATAGCCGTGTTCAGCCGTGGCGCGGATGGTGCCGTCCAGGTCCAGTTCTTCAACCGCGCCCTCGCGTGCCCAACGGCGCAGGCGTTTCAGGGCCACCTTGATATTGCGCGTGCCCAGTTCAACTGTGTCGTCCAAGTTTCTGAATTCACGCTTGTCCCAGACTTTCACGGCACGCTGATGGCGGCTTTCCTTCTGGCCGATGCGCACGCCTTCGGGGTTATAGCCGTAAGCCCCGAACGGAGAGGTCCCGGCGGTGCCGATCCACTTGTTGCCGCCCTGATGGCGGCCTTGCTGTTCCTGCAAACGCTCGCGCAGCGTCTCCATCAGCTTGTCGAACCCGCCAAGCGCCTCGATCTCGGCCATTTCCTCATCGCTCAGATGTTTCTCGGCCATTTTGGCCAGCCAGTCGGCGGGGATGTCGACGGCATCCAGCACCTGATCAAAGCTGATCTCGCCCAGCCCTTCGAAACTGGCGGCAAAGGCGCGGTCGAACTTGTCGATGTTGCGCTCGTCCTTCACCATCGAGACACGGGCGAGGTAGTAGAACGCCTCGACATCATAGGTGGCCAGACCCTTCTTCATGCCTTCCAGAAAGGTCAGATATTCGCGCAGGGATACGGGGATGCCTGCTTTGCGAAGGTTTTCGAAGAAGGGCAGGAACATGGGCTACCCCACAAACCGCACAAGGATCAGCGACAGGATCAGGCCCACCAGGGCAAAGGCAATGCCATAGCCTGCCGCGTATTGCGCCATATCCGCAGCGTTGCCGTTGCGCTTGCGTGCGCTCAAAACGCCCAGGATTGCACCCAAAACAGCCATTCCCAGTACTACGAGCATTCGTTTGTCATCCGCTTGTATTGTTGTCCAAACGTCCAGCCGCGCCGCTTTCCACCAGCGACTGCACCACCAGATCCGAGCCAAACCCGTATCGCGCCCACCCCAGACTGTCCACCCTGACGGCGCGTGCCTGCTGCATCTGTCCGGCCTGCTTCAACGCCTCGGATTTCAGCAGTAGCAACGTCGCGAGGAGTGAGGCATTTTCGGCACGGGTCATCACATCAATGGCGCTGTCCAGCTGCGGCAGCACGTCCGGCCCGCGATCCTGTGCCAGGGCAAAGGCGGCGGTCTGGGTTGTGACGTGGGCGCGGTGCACCTCGGTTCCCGGTGTGGCGTTCAGGAACTGCATGGCGATCTGATATTGTTGCAACGCCGCTGCCGGATCGCGGAACTGGACCATGCGGCCCATCAGGTAATGCGGATAGGCGCGGCGATGGTCGGTCCATCCCAGTTGCCGACCGATTTCGGCGGCCCGTTGGGCGGCCCGCATTTGCCGGGGGGATCCGGGGCCGGGGCCGAGGGATTTGTTGATGGCGTCGATCCATTCGCGCGGTGTTTCGGTCAATGGCTGCACTGCCAGCCGATCGCCGCGCAGGTTCAGACGGCTCAGCACACCCGGGATCACCGCCTCGACCTGTTCGCGGGTCATGCCGGTGCGCAACTCGGGCGCATAGGCCGCCCGCAGGATCAGCATGTCGAACCCGGTCAGAACGGTGTGGATATTGTCGTCGTTGAACACCGAATCCGGCAGGTGATACAGGTCGTTCAACGGCCCCAGCGCTTGCGCCAGTTCTTCATGCAGGCAATCGCGCATTTCCTGAGGGCTGACATCGTAGGGGATGAAAATTCCCAATCGCTCGCGCTGGCGCAGTTCGGTCCAGCTGCTTTTGATTTTGCGCCGGTCGCGGCGGTATTCTTCCAGGCTGGAAGAGTTGGGCACCACGAAACAGGCCGCGTTTGGCAGGATGCGGTGAATGTCGCGCTGGCTGACGGCTTCGATAGTGATGTTGGCCTGACCCTCGGTGATCTGGCGAATATCGATCCGGGCTTCGCGTTGCAGCCGCGACAGAAGACTGGTCAGATCCCGCTGCATACTGGGCGTGGGCCTGCCGGTCAGACGGACCGTGACCGGCGTTTCGAACCGTGTGAACACCGGCAGTTTTGTGCCGCCTTCCAGTGCGAAATGCAGATCGACAAAGTCCGAAGCGATGTTGGTGTTCGACCGCGCCGGAGGGGTAGGGCGCGCCGTTGAAAACGTCTTGGCCGGGGGCAGTGACCGTTCGACAACTTTCACGCTGTCCGGCAGCTCGATCCGTTCGACGGATGCGCAGGCGGAAAGCACCAGTGCCGCAGCAAGCGCGCCCCAACGGATCATGAGCGATTGTACCTGATAAAGGGCGTCAGCGTGCCGATCCGGTCATATAGCTTTCGCGCCGTGTGGTTGAAATCCTGCGTTAGCCAGTAGACCGACGGCGCGCCTTGTCGGTCAGCCTCATCGTACACCGCTTCGATCAGGGCGCGCCCGACCCCGGTTCCGCGTGCCTCGGGCCGGGCAAACAGGTCCTGCAGGTAGCACACCTTTTCAACCTTCCAAGCGTGGCGGTGGAACAGATAATGCGTCAGGCCGACAAGCCTGCCATCCTGTTCCGCGACAAAGCACGAGAAATCCTGCGGATCATCGCCTAACAGGCGCTCAAACGTAGTGTCGTAGACCTCATCCGGGACGGAGGTTTCATAGAACGCCAGATAGGCGTGCCACATCTCGGCCCATTGATCCCTGTCCTCAGCCGTGAGGGGGCGAATTTTCGGTGCGTTGGCCAAGCGATGCGTCCTGTTCCTGAGATAAGCTTAGGTCTTTCGATGCTGACATCCACCCCGTCGCAAGGCAAGCCGCGTTCACAGCCTGTTCAAAGGCAATTTAGCGCTTGCTGCGCGCCATAAAGGCCAGACGCTCGAACAGATGCACGTCCTGCTCGTTCTTCAGCAGCGCCCCGTGCAGCTTGGGCAGGGCATTGGCCCCATCGCGTTTCAGATCCTCGGCGGTCAGATCCTCGGCCAGCAGCAGCTTGAGCCAGTCGAGCACTTCCGAGGTCGAGGGCTTTTTCTTCAGCCCCTGCGTCTCGCGGATTTCGTAGAACTGCGTCAGGGCGGTGGTCAGCAGCGCATCCTTGATGCCGGGGTGGTGCACCTCGACAATGCGGCGCATCGTGGCCTCGTCCGGGAAGCGGATATAGTGGAAGAAACAGCGGCGCAGGAAGGCGTCGGGCAGTTCCTTTTCGTTGTTTGAGGTGATGATGACGATGGGACGGTTCTGGGCCCGGATGGTCTCGCCGGTCTCGTAGACATGGAACTCCATCTTATCGAGTTCCTGCAGCAGGTCGTTGGGAAATTCGATATCGGCCTTGTCGATCTCATCAATCAGCAGCACGACCTTTTCGTCCGCCTCGAACGCCTGCCACAGTTTACCCTTGCGGATATAGTTCGCGACGTCATGCACGCGCTCTTCGCCCAACTGGCTGTCGCGCAACCGGCTGACGGCATCGTATTCGTAAAGACCCTGCTGCGCGCGGGTGGTGGACTTCACGTTCCACTCGATCATTTTCAGACCCAACGCACCAGCCACCTGTTTGGCCAGCTCGGTTTTGCCGGTGCCGGGTTCCCCCTTGACCAACAGGGGGCGTTCCAGCGTGACGGCGGCGTTCACGGCGATATTCAGGTCGTCTGTGGCAACATATTCGGCTGTGCCTTGGAAACGTGCGGTCATGGGCCCCTCATGTGGTAGCGCGCGGATGCGGGCGATCTGGGTTCCGGGTTACAGAGGGGTGGGGTTTTTGACAACCCGGGTCGCTGCGTCGATTCAGCGGAAAATCGCAACGACTCCAAACCCTTTTACGTGATTCGCAGGTCCCCCGTTGTGCCGCCGGTTGAAACTTGCCTCAAAAAAACCTGCGTATGACCACTGAAAAACAACGTTTTGTTGTTTCAAGTCTCATATTTAGACAGCCTAGCGACCCGGCGCGCTGGTCCTACGTTTGTGTAGTGACAATCGTGTGCCCGTCGGATAAACGCTGCGCAGAAGGGGGTGCCAAATGTCAGGTGATACTACCGCTACCGACGTTTCAGGCCATACCGAGGGAGCAAATATGAAGCAGGAAGTTTTTCTGCCGGACGATTACCGCCCGGCCGAAGATGAACCTTTCATGAATGATCGGCAGCTTGAGTATTTTCGGCGCAAGCTGCTGGATTGGAAGACAGAATTACTCGCAGGCAGCCGCGACACGATCGAAGGGCTGCAAGACAACACCCGAAACATTCCCGATGTCGCCGATCGCGCAAGCGAGGAAACCGACCGTGCGCTGGAACTGCGCACCCGGGATCGTCAGCGCAAGCTGGTGGCCAAGATCGACTCGGCCCTGCGCCGGATCGACGAAGGCGAATACGGGTATTGCGAAAAGACAGGCGATCCGATCTCGCTGAAACGTCTGGATGCGCGTCCGATTGCAACCATGACGCTAGAGGCGCAGGAACGCCACGAGCGGCGCGAGAAGGTTCACCGCGACGATTGATCGCTGCGGAATCCACAAGAACACAAACGCCGGGGCCTGTCGCCTCGGCGTTTTTGCGTTAAGCCAAGGGCATGAATATCGACGGACTTAGATTCTGTGTCATCGGCGGCGGCATCGGCGGGCTGGCCGCAGCGCTGGCTTTGCGCCAACGCGGGGCGCAAGTGACAGTGCTGGAACAGGCCCCCGCCTTGACCGAGGTCGGGGCGGGCCTGCAGATCAGCGCAAACGGGATGCGCGTTCTGCACGCCCTGAACGTGGTCTCGGACATCCCCGAACTGGGGCAGCGATCTTACGGCACGGTGTTGTGCGACTATCGCAAAGGGCGTGTGATCAGCCGCGTTCCGGGCCCGACGGCGGGGGCGACCTATTACTACCACCGCGCCGATCTTCTGGATCTGCTGCATGACGCGGCCAAAAAGGCGGGCGTGGACATACGATTAAATGCGCGCGTGACCCAGGTGCACAAGCACCCCGCAGAAGCCGAGATTGTGTTGGCTAACGGGGAACGCCTCCGCGCCGAATGTGCCATAGCCGCCGATGGCGGGCGAAGCGCCATCCGGCCCGACTTGAACGGGCCCGAGATGCCCAGTTTCACCCATCAGGTCGCCTGGCGCGCGACGCTCCCGTGGAGTGGTGCCGAAGCAGAGCCGCGCGCAACCCTTACAATGGGTCCACGCCGCCATGTGGTGACTTACCCTCTGCGCGACCAGAAACTCATGAATATCGTGGCAGTAGAAGAGCGGTCTGACTGGCAGGAAGAAGGCTGGCGCAAGCAGGGCGATCCAGATGATCTGCGCGCCCGGTTCGCTGACTTCGGTGGCCCCGTGCGCGATATTTTGGCCGAGGTGAAGGAAGCGCATGTCTGGGCGCTGTTCCTGCGGCCCGTCGCCCAGACATGGCAAAACGGGCGTGTTGCCTTGCTTGGGGACGCCGCGCACCCAACCTTGCCTTTCATGGCGCAGGGGGCCTGTCTGGCACTGGAAGACGCCTGGGTATTGGCGCGGTCCTTCACGGACCAATCGGGCGTGGCCCGCGCCCTTGCGGCCTATGAGGCAACACGCATCCCTCGCGCCCAGCGTGTCGTCGCCACAGCTGCCGCAAACGCCCGCAACTTTCACCTGCAAGGCCCCATGCGGTTTGCCGCGCAGCTGGCGCTTTCAGCCCTGGGGCCGCATCTGACGCGCCGGTACGAATGGATTTACAGCCACGACGTGACCGCCTGATCTGTCAGATCTCCAGATCCACCCAGACCGGAACGTGATCCGACGGCTTTTCATGCCCACGGACCTCGGCATCAATCCGGCAGTCGCGCATCAGGTCGGCGGCTTGCGGCGTCAGTAGAAAATGGTCGATCCGGATGCCGTCATTCCTGTTCCAGGCCCCCGCTTGGTAATCCCAAAACGAGTAGTGCCCGGGGCCTTGGGTGCGGGCGCGAAACGCCTCGGTAAACCCAAGATTCAGGATCTTGCGAAACGCCGCGCGGCTCTCGGGGCGAAACAGAGCATCCTCGCGCCACGCATCGGGGCGTTTGGCGTCGTCGGGCTGCGGAATGATGTTGTAGTCCCCGGCCATCAGCGCGGGTTCTTCACTGGCCATCAAGTCCTTGGCGCGCGCATATAGGCGTTCCATCCAGGCAAGCTTATAGTCGTATTTGGGGCCCGGAGCCGGGTTGCCATTGGGCAGGTACAGCCCGCAAATCCGTAAGGCCTGCTTTCCAACAACGGTTGCCTCGATCCAGCGCGCCTGCTCATCTTCGTCATCTCCGGGCAATCCGCGCGAAACATCCTCAAGCGGCAGTTTCGACAGGATGGCAACCCCGTTGAAACTCTTCTGGCCATGGGTTTCGACATTGTAACCACGCTCTTCGAACAACTCGCGTGGAAAGTTCTCGTCCACCGATTTGATCTCTTGCAGCAGAACGACATCGGGCTGCGCATCATCCAGCCACCGGGGCAGGGCCTCGGCCCGCGCCTTGATGCCGTTGATATTGAACGTGGCGATTTTCATGCGCGCTCCTCCGATGCCTCAGGGCAACCTATCGCGCAGAACCGGCCCAACGGCAAGGCGGATGGCGGGTTTGCGAGGCTCTGCCTCGCGCTCCGAGATTTTTATGGCCAGATGAAGACACGGATCCCTGCTTCATCTGGCTACAAATATCCCGGGGGTGTGGGGGCTGGCCCCCACCTGCGCTACATGGAAAAAGAGGTGCCGCAGCCGCAGGAGGAGGTGGCGTTGGGGTTCTCGATTACAAACCGCGCGCCGATCAGTTCCTGGGTGAAGTCGATGACGGCATTTTCAAGAAACGGCAGGGAAACGGAGTCCACGATGACCTTTTGGCCCTTGCCCTCAAGCACGAGATCGTCGTCCTGAGGTTTATCCAGCGCGATTTCGTATTGAAAACCGGAACATCCGCCGCCTTCCACCGCGACGCGCAGGGCCTGACCCTGATCTGCTGCGCCGATCTCGGCGAGGCGATCAAAGGCGCGTTCCGTGACTGTTGGGGGCAGATTCATGCCAATCTCCAAAGGTTTATTTCCTAAGCCGGGTACAATATATGAAACCTCAGGACAGGCGACAAGGACAAGACCTTTGGAAAGAGCGGGTTTTGCCTCGGACCCAGGCCGCGCACGGGGGCGGCTGGTACCGGAGGAGGAGAGCAGTTTTCGGTCATGCTTTCAGCGTGATCGCGACCGGATCATTCATGCCAGCGCGTTTCGGCGGCTCAAACACAAGACGCAGGTGTTTGTCGAACATGAGGGCGACAGCTATCGCACCCGTCTGACCCATTCCATCGAAGTCGCACAGGTGGCGCGTACCATTGCCGGGGCGTTGGGGCTGAACCCCGAACTGACCGAGGCCGTGGCTTTGGCTCATGATCTGGGACACACGCCGTTCGGGCATACAGGCGAGGACGCCTTGCACGCGCTGATGGCGCCCTATGGCGGGTTTGATCACAATGCGCAGGCCATTCGGATCGTGACCAAGCTGGAACGTCACTATGCCGAGTTTGATGGCTGCAATCTGACATGGGAATGTCTGGAAGGGATCGCCAAGCATAATGGCCCGGTGGTCGGCGAACTGCCCTGGGCACTGGCCGAGTGCAATCAGGGGTTTGACCTTGAACTGCACACCCATGCCAGCGCCGAGGCGCAGGTGGCGGCGCTTTCAGATGATATCGCGTATAACAATCATGATTTGTTCGACGGGTTGCGGGCGGGCCTGTTCACGGATGCAGACATTCAGAACCTGCCGATTGTCGGCGCGTGTTTTGCCGAGGTGGACGCCAAATACCCAGGCCTCGACCCTTACCGCCGTCGGCATGAAGCGTTGCGGCGGGTCTTTGGAGTTATGGTCTCGGATGTCATTGACACCTCGGCTGATCTGATTGCGGCCTCAGGGGCTGGGTCTGTCGAAGATATCCGGCACCTCGGGTATCCGGTCATCCAGTTCTCGGGTGATCTCTGGGCTCAGCTGAAAGAAATTCGCGCCTTCCTTTTCACGCGAATGTACCGCGCGCCTTCGGTGATGGAGGTGCGGGCCAAGGTCAGCAAAGTAGTCGAGGAGCTGTTCCCGATCTATCTGAATGACCCGAAACAGATGCCGGGTCATTGGCATGACGATATCGAAGCGGCCGGTGATGAGACGGCTTTGGCCCGGATCGTATCGGATTACATCGCGGGCATGACGGACCGGTTCGCCCTGCAGGATCATGCGCGGCTGACCGGAGGCTGATCACTCGATCCCGATATAGGCCAGTGCCCAGACCTGCTGACTGGCCTGTTCCTGCGCCAGATCGGGGTCGTCGGTGGGCGGGAAGACGATCATGGTCGGGCCATAGCCACCGATGCCCATCGGGTTGCTATCGGCGTGCGTGGCAACAATCGGTTGATGTGCTGAGATGCTGTCCCACGGGATTTCGGCCTGATAACCGTCCAACGCCATCGGCTTTGCCGTCTTCCCCTCGGCCCCGGCCATGGTCATCACATCTGACAGGCGCGGGCCGGAGAATGCGATGTCGCGCTGATTGCCTTCGGGGCCGTAGGCTATGGTGATCTCGACCTGTTCGAGCCCGTCCAGCATCACAGCATCGAAACCAGCCGCGCCGTCGTGCTGGACCTCAAGATAACCCAACAACCCGCCGTCATTCTCGCCGCGGGCGGGCAGGTTGGTCTCGGTCACGGCTCCGCCCAGTGTCAGCAGCACATGGCCCTGCGGCGCGGGTATATCGGCCCAGAGCGGCAGGGCGGTGGTCAGCATCAGGCTCAACGGCAGGGCAAGGCGCATTGTCGGATCTCCGGTTCGTGGATTTCTGCCGACACTAGCGGGCTTTGACGGTAAACCAAGCGCAAACTTTAGGCGTCCATTGACCTTGGCGTGGTGCGTGGTAAACCGCCCGGCAAGCAAAAGGACATCCGTAATGAACCTGTTTTCCGAGATCCGTGCCCTGGTACTGGACGCGCTGGCGCAGATGCAGTCCGAAGGCGCGCTGCCCGAGGGGCTGAGCTTTGACAACGTGGCGGTCGAACCTCCGCGCGACGCGGCGCATGGCGACATGGCGACCAACGCGGCGATGGTGCTGGCGAAACCGGCCAAGATGAAGCCGCGCGACATTGCTGATGTGCTGGCCGGGAAACTGGCCGAGGACGGGCGGATCACCAGCGCCGAGGTGGCCGGGCCGGGCTTTCTGAACCTGCGGCTTGCGCCGACCGTCTGGCAGGGCGTACTGGCGGCGGTGCTGGAGCAGGGCACCGACTATGGCCGCTCGACCATGGGGCAGGGGCAGAAGGTCAATGTTGAGTATGTCTCGGCCAACCCCACCGGCCCGTTGCATGTGGGCCATACGCGGGGCGCGGTGTTCGGCGATGCCTTGGCAAGCCTCTTGGCCTATTCGGGTCATGACGTGACCCGCGAGTATTACATCAACGATGGCGGCGCGCAGGTGGATGTGCTGGCACGCTCGGCCTATGAACGGTATCGCGAGGCCAATGGCCTCAGCCCCGAGATTGCCGAAGGTCTTTATCCCGGTGACTACCTGATCCCGATCGGTGAGGCGCTGAAAGAGAAATATGGCGACAGTCTGATCGACAAGCCGGAAAGCGAATGGCTGGAGGACCTGCGCGAGTTCTCGACCGACGCGATGATGGACCTGATCCGCGCCGATCTGAAGGCGCTGGGCGTTGAGATGGACGTGTTCTTCTCGGAGAAATCCCTCTATGGCACAGGCCGGATTGAGGCTGCGCTGGCGTCGCTGACCGACAAGGGCTTGATCTATGAAGGCGTGTTGGAGCCGCCCAAAGGCAAGAAGCCCGAGGATTGGGAACCGCGCGAGCAGACCCTGTTCAAATCCACCGAGCATGGTGATGACGTGGACCGCCCGGTCAAGAAATCGGACGGCAGCTGGACCTATTTCGCCCCCGATATCGCCTATCACTATGACAAGGTGAGCCGTGGTTTTGACGCGCTGATCGACGTGTTTGGTGCTGACCATGGTGGCTATGTCAAACGGATGAAGGCGGCTGTTTCGGCGCTGTCCGATGGCAAGGTGCCGCTGGATATCAAGCTGACGCAGTTGGTGAAGCTGTGGAAGAATGGCGAGCCGTTCAAGATGTCCAAGCGGGCCGGGAACTTTGTCACGCTGCGCGATGTGGTCGATCAGGTTGGCCCGGATGTGACCCGTTTCGTGATGCTGACGCGCAAGAACGACGCGCCTCTGGATTTCGATTTCGACAAGGTGCTGGAGCAAAGCCGCGAGAACCCCGTGTTCTACGTGCAATACGCCCATGCGCGGGTCATGAGCGTGCTGCGTCGCGCCGCCGAGGCCGGGATTGCCGCCGATGATGCGACGCTTACAGGTGCTGACCTCAGCAAGAACGATCACGCCTCGGAACTGACTGTGGCGAAGAAGCTGGCCGAATGGCCGCGCTTGGTGGAAATCGCGGCGCGCACCAATGAGCCGCACAGGGTTGCCTTCTATCTGTATGAACTCGCAGGGGATTTCCATGCATTGTGGAACAAAGGCAATGATGAAACCCAATTGCGCTTCATCCAGGATGGCGATGTTGCCACAAGCCAGTCGAAAATCGCCTTGGCGCGGGCTGTTTCTGTTGTGATTTCAGCGGGCTTGGGTATTCTTGGCGTCACTCCGGCGCAGGAGATGCGGTAACAAAATCGCCCGAAACGCCGGTCTGAGGTAGGCAAGAAATGACCCGCGCGCCGTGTTTTTAAGGCGCAAACGGGCAGTGAGGCGGACATGGCGAGTTACGATTACTCGGGGCAGCAAGGCCCCGAGCATATGCATTACACGAATCAACCGCATGCACAGGATGCGCACGCTGACGATGCGCCGCGTGGCTCTTTCGGGCTGGGCAAAGCGGTGAATGTGCTGGGGGCGGTGGCCTCTCTGGCGCTGGTCGCCGGTGTCGGTATCTGGAGCTACAAGTTGGTCATGCGGGATGTCAGTGGCGTCCCGGTCGTGCGCGCCGCCGAAGGGCCGATGCGTATTCAACCCGAAAATCCGGGTGGCCAGCCTGCCGACCATCAGGGGCTTGCCGTCAATGCCGTCGCTGCCGAAGGCTCGGCTGCGGCACCTGCGGATCGCCTGATCCTTGCCCCACGCCCGGTCTCGCTGACCGACGAAGACCTGCCCGCCGGAGAGTTGATGCCAACTCAGGCGCTGCATGTGATGGAAGAGCCGATTTCGAACCAGGAGGCGGCAGAACTGCGGCAGAACGCGGTTGACGCGCTGGTCGCTGAACTGGCGGGCGAGGCCGCGCGGAACCAGCAAGAGGCGGAACCCGGTGTGCAGGTTGCCGCGCTGGCGACGCCCGAAGAAGAACCCGCCATTGACCCCGCCGATCTGGCCGCATCTCTGCCTGATCCGGCGATTGCGGAACTGCCGGGCGTACGCCGCTCGCTTCGCCCCAACACGCGGCCCGCGCGCCGTGTTTCGGCCGCTGCTGCCTCGGAGGATGCGATCAATGCCGCCGTGAAGGCTGCGGCTGGTTTGGATGTTGACCCCGACACGCTGAGCAAGGGCACCCGTTTGGCGCAGCTTGGGGCGTTCGAAAGCGCTGATGTGGCCAAGGCGGAATGGTCTCGTCTGGATGGTCGATTTGGCGAATATATGAATGGTAAACAGCGTGTTATTCAGCGAACCTCAAGCGGTGGGCGCACGTTTTATCGCCTGCGCGTGCTGGGATTTGAAGACCTGAGCGACTCGCGTCAATTCTGCGCCGCGCTGGTGGCGCAAGGAGCTGACTGCATCCCGGTGGCCGTCAGGTGAGTTTCGGGGCCGTAATCACCGATGCCGAAGGTTTGCGGCTGACCGATGATGAAAGGGCCTTGTTCCGCGAGATGAACCCGTTCGGGTTCATTCTGTTTGCCCGGAATATCGAAAGCGCCGATCAGGTGCGCGCGCTCTGCGATGATTTCCGCGAATCCGTCGGGCGCAACTGTCCTATCACAATCGATCAGGAAGGCGGGCGCGTGCAGCGCCTGCGCGCGCCACTGGCGCGCGAATGGATGCCGCCACTGGATCACGCCGAACGGGCAGGGGATCAGGCGGAACGGGCCATGTATCTGCGCTATCGCCTGATTGCGCATGAATTGTTCGAGCTTGGGATCGACAGCAACTGCGCCCCAATGGTGGATACCGCACGGGCGGAAACCCATGCCTTTCTGCGCAATCGCTGTTATGGCGAGGATGCGGGCACGATTGGTCAGATCGGGCGCGCCGTGGCTCAGGCGCATCTGGATGGCGGGGTTCTGCCCGTGGTCAAGCACATGCCGGGCCATGGTCGGGCGACGCTGGACACCCATTTCGATCTGCCGCGCGTTGATCTGTCGCTGGATGAACTCACCGAAACTGATTTTGCGCCCTTCCGCGCGTTGAACGATCTGCCTATGGGGATGACGGCCCATCTGGTGTTCGAACAGATTGACCAGACCCCGGCCACGATCTCGGCCCCGATGATGCGCGTGATCCGCGAGGTTATCGGGTTTGAAGGGCTGATCATGACCGACGACATCTCGATGAAAGCGCTCAGCGGTTCTGTCGCGGACCTGTCGCGGCAGGCGCTACAGGCGGGCTGTGACGTTGTTCTGCACTGCAATGGCAGCTTTGCCGAACGGGCCGAGGTGCTGGAAGCTGCGGGCCAGATGACGCAGGCGGCGCAGACCCGCGCAGAGCGCGCCCTGACCATGCGCAAAACCCCTGCGGAACTTGACATTGAGGCCGCCGAGGCGGAACTATCTGCCCTAATGGGCGGGCAGGTATATGAACGATAACCTTTTCAGCGAAGACCCGGTCTCGGTCGCCGATCGGCTGGCCGCCGAGGCGCTGATTGTTGACGTTGACGGGTTCGAAGGCCCGCTGGATGTGCTGCTGACCTTGTCGCGCACGCAAAAGGTCGATCTGCGAAAAATCTCGGTTCTTGCGCTGGCGCAGCAATATCTGGCCTTTGTTGAAAAGGCGCGGGCGCTGCGGATCGAACTGGCCGCCGATTATCTGGTGATGGCCGCTTGGTTGGCCTTTCTGAAATCCCGCTTGCTGCTGCCGCCGGACCCGGATGACGAAGGGCCGTCGGGCGAGGAACTGGCGGCGCATCTGGCGTTCCAGTTGGAACGTCTGCAAGCCATGCGCGACGCCGCCGCGCGTCTGATGGCGCGCGACCAGTTGGGGCGCGATTTCTTCAAGCGCGGGCAGGGCGAGGATGTGACCCGCATCCGCACCGTGACCTATTCCGCCACGCTGCTGGACCTGATGCAGGGCTATGCGCGTATCCGCACCCGCGACGAATTCCGCCCCTTTGTGATGGACCGCGATGCCGTCTTCACGATGGAGCAGGCATTGGAACGAATGCGCCCGCTGATCGGGTTTGCGGGGACATGGACGGATATGGAGACCTATCTGCCCCAAGGCTGGGACGCCGACCCGGTGCGGCGCAGATCAGCCACGGCGGCGACCTTTGCGGCCTCGCTGGAGTTGGTGAAAGAAGGACACATGGAGATCAAGCAAAGCGACACCTTTGCCCCGATCCAATTGCGCAAGAGGACCGAAACACGTGACTGACACCCCCGAAGAGACCGGCACCCTGTTCGAAGCGCCCCCGTTGGCCGAGCAGGAACGCATGGTCGAAGCGGTGCTGTTTGCCAGCGCCGAGCCGGTCACCATTGCCGACCTCGAAGCGCGGATGCCTCATGGCAGCAACGCCGCGCAAGCGGTTGAATTGTTGCAGAAACGTTATGAGGGGCGCGGTGTTCGCGTTGTGCGCGTCGGCGACGCGTGGGCGATCCGAACCGCTGCCGATCTTGGTTTTCTAATGCAAAAAGAAACGGTCGAGACCCGCAAGCTAAGCCGTGCGGCAATCGAAACGCTGGCTATCGTGGCCTATCACCAGCCCTGTACTCGGGCCGAGATCGAGGAAATTCGTGGTGTCTCGGTGTCTCGCGGGACCATCGACCAGTTGCTTGAGATGGAGTGGATCAGGCTCGGCCGCCGCCGGATGACGCCGGGCCGCCCGGTGACGTTCGTGGTGACGCCGCAGTTTCTGGATCACTTCGGGCTGGAAAACGCCCGAGACTTGCCCGGGCTGAAAGAACTGCGCGCCGCGGGGTTGCTGGAAAACCGCCCACCGCCGGGCACTATCCCGCTGGGGGAAAGACAGGACGACGCTGAGAATGAGGATCAAAGCGAGCTGTTCGAGGAAGAGTGATCGCGCCGCCCTTTTGTTGCCGCACAGGATGCCTATCTTGTGGTTTGAGAAACGGAGTTGAGCAATGAATGCCAATCGGATCATCGACATGATCGTGCGACAGGTCATGCGCCGTCTTGTCAACAAGGGCGTGGACAAAGGGTTTGATATGGCCGCCCGCAAAGGTCAAAAGCCCGATGCAGCGCCGGGTCCGCAGAAACGCCCCAACACGGCAAATCACGCAAAGAACCTGCGCCAAGCCCAGCGGATGACGCGGCAGATGCGCCGGTTCATGAAGTTTTGAGAACTACCCTACGGCCTTGAAATGTTTGGACAGTTTCAGGCCCTGACCCTGATAGTTCGACGCAATGCCCGCACCGTATAGCTGCGTAGGCATCTCGGCCATTTTCTCATAAACCAACCGCCCGACGACCTGCCCGTGCTCCAGCACAAACGGGGCCTCGTGGCAGCGTACCTCCAGCACTCCGCGCGACCCGGCACCGCCTGCGGCGGCATGGCCGAATCCGGGGTCGAAGAAGCCCGCGTAATGCACGCGAAACTCGCCGACCATGGCCAGATAGGGGGCCATTTCGGCGGCATACATGGGCGGGATATGCACCGCCTCGCGGCTGACCAGAATGTAGAACGCGCCGGGGTCGAGGATGATGCGACCGTCTGTGGTGCGCACCTCTTCCCAGTATTCCTGCGGGTCATATTCGCCGATCCAGTCCAGATCGATCACCCCGGTGTGGGGCTTGGCGCGGTATCCCACCAGATCACTGTCGGGCAATTGCAGATCGACCGAGAACCCCAGCCCGTCCTGAATCACCGCAGGCCCATCGACCAAAGGCGATTCCCCGTGCAGCGTCATCAGTTCCGCGTCGGTCAAAACGGCCTGTCCCTGACGGAACCGGATCTGGTTCAGGCGCATCCCCGGACGGACAAGCACCGAGAATGATCGCGGGCAAATCTCGGCGTATAGCGGTCCGGTATAGCCTGCAGGAACCCGGTCAAACTCGGTCCCGCCATCGGTGATGGTACGTGTCAGCAGGTCAAGACGCCCGGTCGAGCTTTTGGCGTTGGCCACGGCCGTGATGCTGTCGGGCAGGGCCAGCGATTCCATCAGCGGCACCAGATAAACGCAGCCTTTTTCCAGAACGGCCCCGTCGGTGATGTCGATGCGGTGCATCTCGAACTCGGCCAGCCGGTCGGCGACTGAGCGCCCTTCACCGGCCAGAAACGACGCGCGTACCCGGTAAGCCACTGTTCCCAAACGCAGATCAAGACTGGCCGGTTGCACCTGTGCAGGGATCACATCCGGGCTCGCGGTGATCTCGCCGCGCGTGATCATCGCTTCGATCTGTTGATTTGGACATACACCTGTCATTCCGATCCCCCCTGATGCCAGAGCGGGATCTGGCCTGTCTGCCATAAACGTCGGTGTGATTTGGTCGGGCTAGCAGGACTCGAACCTGCGACCTTCCGTCCCCCAGACGGACGCGCTACCAGGCTGCGCCATAGCCCGACGTTGAGGTGTTCATAAAGAATTTCCCGGCAGGGGCAAGAGGAAAACACTGCCTTTTTGTCCTATCCCGCCGCTTGGGTTTCGACCCGATCCAGCCATTTGCGCAGGTCTTTCGCCAGCGGCGCGATTCGGCCCAGAAGTTCCTCATCAAACTCGGACCGGTTCCAGGCCAGTGAGGCGATTCCCCCCATCAGTGGGGCCGCGTCCAGTTCGGGTTCCTGCGCGGGTGCGACGTCTGGCCGCGCCGCCTGCGGTTCGCCCAAATCCATATGAATCTGTTCCGACGCTGGGGCAGGGGCGGAGGTGAAGGGTACGACAGTATCATCACCGGCGTTTTCAGACGCTGTGACATCGTCCAGCTCTGGCGACAGCGACGCCACATGCGCGATGCCCTGTTCGCGCAGAATGCGCTGCACGCCTTTGATCGTTATGCCATCTTCATGCAGCAGCTTTTTGATACCGCCCAGCAGGCGCATATCATTGGGGCGGTAGTACCGCCGTCCTCCGGCCCGTTTGACAGGTTTGACCTGGGTAAACCGGCTTTCCCAAAACCGCAGAACATGGGCCTGAACACCGAGCCAGTCCGCAACCTCAGAGATTGTGCGAAACGCGTCGGGAGATTTGCTCATGTCCGTGCGGCCCTCGGGTTACTTGCGATTCCCGGCAGCGACGCGATCTTTCATCAGATGCGACGGGCGGAAGGTCAGCACGCGGCGCGGCTGAATCGGAACCTCTTCGCCGGTTTTGGGGTTGCGACCGATACGGGCGGTTTTGTCGCGAACGCTGAACGTACCAAAAGACGAGATTTTCACCTGCTCGCCGCGCACCAAAGCGTCAGACATGTGGTTCAGAACGCTTTCGACCAGCTGTGCGCTTTCGTTGCGTGAAAGGCCCACCTCACGAAAGACGGCCTCGCTCAGATCCATTCGGGTCAGTGTTTTGTCGCCCATACCTTTTTCCCCTGTTGATATCAAAGCATAGGGTCCACGCAAATTCGCTGTCAATATCAATGAATTGCAGGCGGGTGTGTAAGCTGGAATGCGCTTGTTACCAGCGCAGGACAACCGCGCCCCAGGCCAAGCCGCCGCCGATGGCTTCGGTCACCAACAGATCGCCGGGCTTGATTTGACCGCGCTGTTTGCCCACCGACAGGGCCAGCGGGATCGAGGCGGCCGAGGTGTTTCCGTGGTCCTGCACGGTTACGACCACGTTTTCCATCGGCAGGCCCATTTTCTTGGCGGTGCCTTGAATGATGCGGATATTGGCCTGATGCGGCACGATCCAGTCGACATCCTCGTTGGACAGGCCAGCGCTCGACAGGGCGGTTTCGGCCGTTTTGGTCAGCTTTTCAACAGCGTGACGGAAGACCTGATTGCCTTGCATGCGCAGATAGCCGGTGGATTGCGTCGATACGCCACCATCCACGTACAGCAACTCCCGATAGCGCCCGTCCGAATTCAGATCGGTTGCCAGAATGCCCCGGTCATCTGAGGTGCCGTGGCCTTCCTGATGCTCAAGCACCAATGCCCCAGCGCCATCGCCAAACAGCACGCAGGTCGAGCGGTCGGTCCAGTCCATGATTCGCGAAAACGTCTCGGCCCCGATGACCAGAACGCGTTTGGCCTGACCCGACAGAATCAGCGCGTTGGCGTTGCTGAGGGCAAAGACAAACCCGGCGCAAACGGCTTGTACGTCAAAGGCAAACCCCTTGGTCATGCCCAGCCGCGCCTGAACCATCGTCGCGGCGGAAGGGAAGGTCAGGTCAGCGGTCGAGGTGGCCAGGACGATGGCGTCGATATCGTCCGCCTCAAGCCCGGCATCCGCAAGGGCCGCCTGGGCGGCGTTGGTGGCCAGATCCGAAGTGGTCTCGCCCTCGGCTGCAAAATGGCGACGTTCGATCCCGGAGCGGGTCCGGATCCATTCATCGGTGGTGTCGAGTGTCTTTTCGAACTCGGAATTCGGAACAACGCGTTCTGGCAAATAATGCCCGACACCTACAACAACTGAGCGGCCTGCCATGCTGGGGTACTGCCTTTTTTGTTATTTTTCCGTCTGCGGCGCAGATTGCGCGGCATCTTGTGCAAGCTGGGCCGTCGATGCAACCCGTGCCGCCAATTTTTCGGCAAAACCCGACTCGGCCAAAGTGAAGGCCAGTTTGACCGCCGCTGACACTCCGGTCGGGTCAGCGCCGCCATGGGATTTGACCACCGTGCCGTTCAGCCCAAGGAACACACCGCCATTTACACGTCGCGGGTCGATCCGCTTTTTCAAACGGTTCAGCGAGGTGATGGCAAGGATCGAGGCCAGCCGGGACAGTGGCGTGTATTTGAACGCCTGCCGCAGCAGGTCGCCAATCAGGCTGGCGGTGCCTTCCCCGGTCTTGATCGCGACGTTGCCGGTAAACCCATCGGTTACAATGACATCTGCCTTGTCGCCCGGAATGTCGCTGCCTTCGACAAAACCCACGAAATCGAAATTCGCAGGCTCGGCGAAATCGGCGATCATGGCATGCGCCTCTTTCAACTCGGCGCGGCCCTTGTGTTCTTCGGTGCCCACATTCAGCAGCCCGATCCGGGGACGGTGCAGGGCCATGCCGTTACGGGCATAAGATGCGCCCATCAGGGCGTATTGCAGCAGATCCTTGGCGTCGGCGCGCACATCCGCACCGACATCCAGCATCACGTTGAACCCCTGCGGGTTGCGCGAAGGCCACAGAATCGCAATCGCCGGGCGGTTCACACCGGGCAGTTTGCGCAGGCGCATCATCGACAAAGCCATCAGCGCGCCGGTATTGCCGCAGGACACCGCGCCATGCGCCTCGCCCTGACGGACGGCCTCAAGCGTGGACCACATCGAGGTCTGCTTGCCGCTGCGCACAACCTGGCTGGGCTTGTCTTCCATCGTGACCACGTCGGGGCAATCACGAAAAGCGACGCGCCCATCAAGGACGCGCCGTTTTGCCACGAGCTTGCGCAGCATGTCTTCCGGACCGTGCAGAAGAAACCCGATATTGGGGTTCTTTTTGGCCGATTCCGCGAGGCCTGCAACAACAACTGCGGGACCTTCGTCCCCCCCCATAGCGTCAACCGAGATGGTGATCCGTTCGGCGTGCGTGGGTTGTTCAGTCATGCCTTGGCCTGCGCTCAATCAGGCTTAGGCTGCGTCTTCGTCCAGGTCGATTTCGTCGGCCTGCGCGACGACTTCGCGATCGTCATAGTGGCCGCAGGATGCGCAAACGTGGTGCGGGCGCTTCAGCTCGCCACAGTTCGGGCATTCGTTCGGGTTTGCAGCAACCAGAGCGTCGTGTGCGCGGCGGTTGTTGCGACGCGACTTGGAAACTTTGTTCTGTTGGACGGCCATGGTCTCAACCTTTGTCTACTGAGGGTCAGCAGATTCGCCGCCGACCGTGGTTTCATATTTCGTTTATCGTGGTTTGACGCGCGTTTAGGGGACCAGCCCCGAAATGTCCAACCCAAAATCCGATGAGCGCGCGAAAATACTGCGATTCTCGTCATGTTCAAGTGATTTTTCTGACCGCCTGCTATGACAGGAAATCAGACCTCTGTCACTCGTCTTTTTTCAGGGCATCGCGCAATTCCGCCAGCCCTGCGAAGGGTTTGACATCCTCATCCGTCATCGCCTGTTTGCCCGGTTCGGTATAGTCGGCCTGACCCAGTTCGGCCCCGTCCTTGCGTGGGTATTGGGGCAGGGCCAGCGAAAGCGCCTCGACCATCACGGCTGCGGGGTCGATCTCAGCGCCCAATGGCTCGGTCTCGTCATCTTCGGGGATTTCGAACTCGGGCTCGTCAGGGTCGGTCCAGTCGGCCACAAATAGGCGCGAAACTGGGATGTCGATCCGGGTGGTCACGGGTTCAAGCGTCACCACACAGGGCTGAATCACAGTCGCCCCCAGCTTGCCGGACAGCGCCCAGTCGCGTTTTCCTGCTGCGCGCAGATCTCCGACAAAGCTGAGCTTGCGCAGGCCGAGCAGGCCCAGATCCCGGCCAATAGCCTCCAACACGTCCTTTCCCGGGCGCAATTCGAACCGGGTGGGGGCGTTTTGTGGCAGGTCGGCCACCCGCAATGCAGTAACGTCGCTCATTCGTGAGCCTTTCTATGTGTTGAACCGTGGCAGCGGTTTCTGTAATCGGATAGAAGCCGCAAGAGGCCAAGGCAAGAGGGTGCGTATGTTGATGATTGGAAACAGGTCGAAATCGGCGATGCGTTCGCTTGCGTTGGTGGCCTGTCTGGCTGTGATCACCGCCTGCACTCCGATCTTCAGGAATCACGGCTATGTGCCTCCGGCCGAGGATCTGGCCGAGATCAAGGTGGGCACGGATACACGCGAAAGTGTGGCCGAGGCAGTTGGCGCGCCCGGTGCCTCGGGCGTGGTGCGCGATTCCGGCTATTACTATGTCCGGTCCCGAATCCGCCACTATGGCCCCAAACGGCCCGAGGTCGTTTCGCGCGAGGTGGTTGCCATCAGCTTCGATCAGCGCGGGGTGGTCAGCAATGTCGAACGCTTTGGCCTGGAGGATGGGGTCGTCATCCCGCTGGAACGCCGCGTGACCGAATCCAGTGTCGAGAACACCGGCTTCCTGCGTCAGCTGCTGGGCAATATCGGCAACTTCAACCCGGCCAACATTCCGGGCGCGTCGAACTAAGTCACGGGATCGTCTTGCGAGGTTCACAGGACGGTCACATGTCTTATGATATCGGGGCGGTAACTTGGATCTCCGGTCAGCAACCTCGGAGGATGCGACCATGGCAACAGCCGTTTTGTTGAACAAAGGGCGCTATCGGGCCCGGTTGGCGCAGTCTGAACGGGACGTAGCGGCGGCGCAGTCGCTGCGGACGCTGGCCTTTGCGACGGAACAAACCGACGCGGACGCGTTTGATGCGGTGTGTTCCCATGTGCTGGTCGAGGATATGCAGGCCGGTGGGCAGCTTGTGTGCTGTTTCCGGATGTTGACCATGGGGAGCGGGTCCGAGATCGCGCATAGCTATTCGGCGCAGTTCTATGACCTGTCCAGTCTGGAAGGGTTCGGCGGGCGTATGGTCGAGATGGGCCGTTTCTGCATTCACCCCGATTGGACTGACCCGGACATCCTGCGCGTGGCCTGGGGGGCGATGACCGCGTTTGTCGATCAAAACCGGATCGAGATGCTGTTTGGCTGCTCGTCCTTCGCCGGGATCGAGACCGAGCAATATCTGGATTCCTTTGCCATGCTCAAACACCGCCATCTGGCCCCGAAACGCTGGTTGCCGCGCGTAAAGGCCCCGGATGTCTTTCGCTTTGCCGCGCGTTTGCGGCGCATGCCGGATGCGAAACAGGCAATGCTGCGGATGCCGCCGTTGCTGCGGACATACCTGCTGATGGGCGGCTGGGTCAGCGATCATGCGGTGGTGGACCGGCATATGAACACTCTGCACGTGTTCACCGGGCTTGAGATTGGGGCGATTCCCCCGGCACGGAAACGTTTGCTGCGAGCGGTGGCCGGGTGAATCCGTATTTTTGACGAGAAGAAGCAGGGGCGTTGACGCGCCAGCCCAGCCGGTTTAGCTGGCGGGCATGGCGAGAATTCCTTTGTTGCAGATGTCCGGCATTTCCCTGACCTTCGGGGGCGATCCGGTATTTTCCGAGCTTGATCTGGTGGTTCAGCCGGGCGACCGCGTGGCGCTTGTGGGGCGGAACGGGTCGGGTAAATCCACGCTGATGAAAGTGATGGCGGGACTGGTCGAGGCAGATCAGGGCGAGATCGTCGTGCCACCCGGAAAGTCCGTTGGGTATATGGAACAGGACCCCGGAATGGAGGGGTTCGCCACGCTGGGCGACTATGCCGCCAGCGGGTTGGAACCCGGAGAGCTGTATAAGGTCGAGCGTGCGGGTGAAGGGCTGAAATTCGACCCCACGCGCCCCGTTGAGACTGCCTCGGGCGGCGAGCGGCGGCGGGCGGCATTGGCCAAGCTGATGGCCGAAGCGCCGGACCTGATGCTACTGGACGAGCCGACCAACCACCTTGATATCGAAGCCATCGCGTGGCTTGAGCGCGAGTTGGGCGCGACGCGGGCCGCTTTTGTGCTGATCTCGCACGACCGCGCGTTTTTGCGGGCGTTGACTCGGGCGACGCTGTGGATTGATCGCGGTGCAGTACGGCGGCAAGAGCAGGGGTTTGATGCGTTCGAGGCCTGGCGCGACAAGGTTTGGGAAGAGGAAGATCAGCAACGCCACAAGCTTAACCGCCTGATCAAGTCCGAGGCGAAATGGGCCGTCGAGGGCATCAGCGCCCGCCGCAAGCGCAATCAGGGCCGGGTGCGGGCGTTGCAGGCGCTGCGGGCCGAGAAGGCGGCGCAGATCAAACGTCAGGGCTCGGCCGCGATGACGCTGGAGGCCGGGCCGAAATCGGGCCGCAAGGTGATCGAAGCCAAAGGGCTGGCCAAGGGGTTCGGCGACACGCAGATCGTGCGGAATTTCGACCTGCTGGTGCAGCGTGGGGATCGCGTGGCCTTTGTCGGACCCAATGGGGTGGGCAAGACCACGTTGTTGAAGATGCTCTTGGGGCAAGTGGAGCCGGATGCCGGCGCGGTCGCTTTGGGCACCAATCTGGAGATTGCGGTGTTCGACCAGACCCGCGCGCAGCTGGACCCAGAGATGACCCTGTGGGACAGTCTGACCGGCGACCCCGAAATGCGGGTGTCGGGCAAGGCCGATCAGGTCATGGTGGGTGGGCAGCCCAAGCATGTGGTGGGTTATCTCAAGGAGTTTCTGTTCGACGACGCGCAGGCGCGGGCCGCCGTCAAATCCCTGTCGGGTGGCGAAAAGGCGCGGTTGCTGCTGGCCAAACTGATGGCGAAATCGTCAAACCTGCTGGTGCTGGACGAACCGACCAACGATCTGGATGTGGAAACGCTGGACCTGTTGCAGGAATTGCTGGACGACTATGACGGCACCGTCCTGCTGGTCAGCCACGACCGGGATTTTCTGGACCGGGTTGCCACAACCACCATCGCGATGGAAGGCAATGGGCGCGCCACGGTCTATGCCGGGGGCTGGTCGGACTATATCGCTCAGCGCGGAGAGGTTGCTGGGAAAAAGGAAGAAAAACCAAAGCCCTCCAAGCCGAAGGTCAAGCAGGAGGCGAAGCCGAAATCGGGCCTGTCCTTCTCGGAAAAACACCGGTTGGAGAAACTGCCCGTCGAGATCGCGCGCCTTGAGGCCGAGATCGGTAAGCTGGAAGAGTTGATGTCTGACCCCGACCTGTTCACGCGTGAGCCGGTCAAGTTCCAGAAGGCGTCTGAGGCGCTGGTTGAACGGCAGGAAAAGCTGTCGGCGGCTGAGGAAGAGTGGCTGATTCTGGAAGAGAAGGCCGAGGCCGGGTAAACGCAGACTCTTCGACGCTCAAAAGGCCACATTGAAAAAGTTTCACAAAACCGGAGCCTGGCGACTGCTCCGGCTTTGCCGTGGATGGGATCAACCGATCCGTGTCATTTCGTTCAGCGTAAACTCGGCCACGGCCCCTTCGGTAGCCTCCATATACGCCGCGAGATGGGGCGCGTTCATATGCGTTTGCCACAGGTCACGGCTTTCCCAATTCTCATAAAACGCGAAAACACCGGGATTGGTTGTGTCCACATGCAGGTCGTATTGAATGCATCCGTCTTCGACACGGGTGATTGGGATCAGCTTTTCAAGCTCGGCGCGGACAAGGTCTTCCTTACCCGGATGGGCCGTGATTTGAGCGAGAATGGTCAGGGCCATGATGTCTCCTTACAGGGTTCAGTTGCGATGACCCGGGATATGTGACACGTATACAAAACACGCAAGTACGCACTATTTATGCAGGTAGGTACCTTTTGTATACTGTCAAAGGCAGGAGGCGGCGGTGGATCGATTTGAAAGATATGACTGCAGTGCAGGCTGCCCGGTTGAGGCCGGGTTGGAGCAGATATCGGGAAAATGGAAAGGGCTGGTAATCTATCATCTTCTTGGCGGCACCATGCGCTTTAACGCCTTGTCCCGTGCGCTGGGTACGGTGACCCAGCGCAGCCTGACCAAGCAATTGCGCGAGCTTGAGGCAGATGGAATCGTGCATCGAAAGGTATTTGCCGAGGTGCCGCCCCGAGTGGAGTACAGCCTGACTGAAAAGGGGCAAGCGCTGCGCCCTGTGATCGCGGCTTTGGCGGATTGGGGTCAGAACAGGGTTATCGGAGGGGGTGAATAGGCCGGGCGGGGTTGCCGACCACGGTTTCTCTGGCTGCCACGTCTTTGGTGACGACGCTGCCCGCGCCGATGGTTGCGTTGTCGCCAATGGTAATGCCGGGCATCAGAATGGCACCGCCGCCGAACCAGACATTCCGGCCAATGGTCACGGGTAAGCCGATTTCCAGACCCTGGGCGCGCTCGGTTGGGTCTTTGGCGTGCTGGGCGCAATAGATCTGAACATGGGGGCCGAACATCGTGTCGTCACCGATCCGAACCGGCGCGGTGTCCAGAATCACGCATCCGGCGTTGAAATAGACCCGGTGTCCAAGGTGGATGTTCATCCCGTAAGCGCAGTGAAACGGTGCTTCGAGATAACACTCGGACCCAAGGTCCGCGAACAGCGTTTGCAATTCAGGAGCCAGCGCGCCGCGATCGTCTGGCGGGCAAGTGTTGTGCGCGTGAACTGCGCGGCGGGCTTGCGCCCGCAACGCGTCCAACTCGGGGTCCAGGCAGCAATACCACTGCCCGGCCTGCATCTTTTCACGCTCGGTCATTCGACAGACCTAGCGCATACGCAGCGCTCCGTCGATGCGGATGACTTCGCCGTTCAGATAGCCCATCTCGACAATGAAACCGGCAAGGCGGGCGTATTCATTGGGATCCCCCAGGCGAGCGGGGTTCGGAACGTCAGCAGCCAGTTGCTGCTGCACCTCTTCGGGCAGGCCCGCCAGCATCGGCGTCCTGAAAATGCCCGGAGCGATGGCCATCACGCGGATACCGGTCGAGGCCAGATCGCGCGCCATGGGTAAGGTCATACCCACCACGCCGCCTTTTGACGCCGCATAGGCCGCCTGGCCCTTTTGGCCGTCGAATGCGGCAATTGAAGCGGTGTTGATGATCACGCCGCGCGCGCCATCCGGCTCTGGTTCGTTTTTGGCCATCTCAACGGCTGCCAGTCGCGACACGTTGAAGGTGCCGACCAGATTGATGTCGATGGTGCGCTGAAAGGCGTCCAGCGGGTGCGGGCCATCGCGGCCCACGGTTTTGATCCCGTAGGCGATCCCGGCACAGTTCACCGTGGCGGTGATCCGACCCATTTTGCTTGCTGCGGTGGCAACAGCAGCCGCGACCGAGCCTTCGTCGGTGACATCGGTTTGTGCAAAATGGCCGCCGATTTCATTGGCCACCTGCGCGCCGCGGTCTTCATCCCGGTCCAGAATCGTGACTTGCGCACCGTGTTGCGCGAAATGGCGGGCGGTGGCCTCGCCAAGACCCGACGCGCCTCCGGTGACGAGTGCGGCTGTGTTCGACAGGTTCATGCGGATGCCTCCCAGATTTATGAACGTATGTTCAATAAGCGGCTTGGGTCGGGTGTGTCCAGATGTTTGGCCAAAGACCAAGCGTCATTTGCATCCGACGTGGGTGACGCTAGGTTAACAAATCTTCAGCCAGCGTTCATCCGGACCTCACCAGACGTCTCCATCTCGTGATCGAATAGCCTGACATGGTCAGGTGTTTCTATGTCAGGAGGTACCGACATGTTAACGAGTACGAAGCACAAATTGGGTGCGTTTGCGATTGCACCATTTGTTGGAGTTTTGATGGCAAGCAGTGCTGCGGCCGCGCCCGAGGTTTGCGATTGGCGAACAGCGCGGACGGCGGCGAATAGCGGCGATTATGCTGCGCTGTGTGACTGCACGCAGGTCACGCCGAGCTTTCTGAAGCAGCTACAGCGGCGTGCGGATTTCGAGACGACGTTGCAGAACACCGGCGCGATGTGCCCCGGTCTGGCGGCGTTGCTGACAGATCTGCCGACTGCGTCGATTTCGGACGCAGGCAGCACACGGGGCGAAGACCGCAGTTCGGATCGGGTAGCACAAGGCCCGACGGGTGGTGGAAACGATGGCGGCAATACCGGCGGCGGAGGCCAGGGCCCGGGTAATGGTGGCGGCGACGGTGGCGGTGACGGTCCCGGTAACGGTGGTGGTGACGGTCCCGGCGACGGTGGCGGCGATAACCCCGGCAACGGTGGTGGTGACGGTCCCGGCGACGGTGGCGGCGATAACCCCGGCAATGGTGGTGGTGACAACCCCGGCAATGGTGGCGGTGAAGGCCCCGGCAAAGGCGGTGGTAAAGGTGGCGGCAAAGGCGGCGACGGTAAAGGTGGCGGCAAGGGCGGCGGCAAAGGCGGCGACGGCCCCGGAAACGGCAACGGGAATGCAGGCAACCCCGGTAACGGCGGCGGTAACAACAACGGTTCCGGACCAGGTACCGGCAACAACGGTAACAACAATGGCCAGGGCAACGGTTCCGGAAACGGCAAAGGCGGCGACGGCAAAGGCGGCGGCAAAGGTAAAAAGTGATGCGACAGCCTTGAACAATAATCGGCCACTTTCGGGTGGCCGAGTTTTTGTTGGCATCGGCTCTTCCCTAGCGCCCGGTCATCCTCAATTCACAAAAAAGACCAGTCGATCAAAGATCCAGCGAAAAGTTGGGCGGCTTGATCTTTGTGGCGACTGGCATTTTTTTGGCGACAGACGGCGGCAGTGCTGATTTAGCAATGCGTTCGCTTGTTTTTCCTTTCCGAAAGAAACTATCGAACCTCCAGTTGGCATCGATCGACTTTGGAAGCCCCCGCAACATCCGCTTTGTCTCTTCGGTCGCTTGCCCATTCCACCAGGGCTTCTTGTTACCCACACATTTCGCATAGAATTTTATGCGAACGCAGTATCCGGATTGTTGCTCTTCCTTTTTGATGGCCTCCAGCAGTTTGATCAGCTTTGCTTCAAAACTGTTTCGATAGATCGCATTTGCGCTGGCTGACATTGGCGTCAGGTTCTGGTTCGTGCCCGGCCCGCCAAGGCTCTGACTCAGGATATGACCTTTTTTGAACGTCTGTGCCTGAAACTCGGAGTAATCCGCAAGCATACGGATTTCGGACAAAGCCAACAGGTCGAGTATCTTGTCAACTGATGAGGCGCTGGCCAGCGCTGCCAGCGTTGACTTCTTCGAAAGCGCTTTTTGCACTTCCTTAACATCAATCAGGTCTTTGACATCCCATCGAGAATTGAAGCGTTCGACAATTGTGCATTGCCCGGCCTTGGGTGGGCTTCCTTTTTGCGACAGGCTATCTGTTGTTAGCGTACAGGAAACTTCATTCGCCCCGACCGAAAATTTTTCCCCTTCAAAGGTAATGTCGTTTCTTTTTGAAAACTTGAACGTATTTTTTAGCACCATGACACAACAATCTGCGAAACCAATACCCCGAACAGGTTAGCACAGAATGCGTCACGGCAAAGAAGTCGAGTTCACAGAAGGCCCCTGAGCACGCCCGTACGCGCTCAGGGTCAGTCGGTTTAGCCCAGTTGCACCAGCGCGTGCCGTTTCTTGCCTGCGCTTAGTTTGATGGGTGAGGACAAGGCACCCGCATCGATCATCAGCCCCGCATCTGTCAGCGGCGCGTCGTCCAATTTGGCGCCGTTTTCGGCAATCAGGCGCTTGGCCTCTTTGCCGGATTTGGCCAGACCGGATTTCACGATCAATTGCACGATCGACATACCGTCGCCCAGCTCAGCGGCGCTGAGGGTCAGGGTCGGGAGGTCGTCGCCCACGCCGCCTTTTTCGAACACTTCGCGGGCAGTTGCTTCGGCGGTTACCGCGGCCTGTGCACCGTGGGCAAGCGTGGTCACTTCGTTGGCGAGGCGGATTTTGGCCTCATTGATCTCGGACCCTTGCAGCGCGCCCAGCCGATCACACTCATCCACCGGCATTTCGGTGTAGAGCTTCAGGAACCGCCCCACGTCCGCATCGGTAGTGTTGCGCCAGAACTGCCAGAACTCATAGGGCGAGCGCATGTCGGCGTTCAGCCAGACTGCACCGTCCTGGGATTTGCCCATTTTCTTGCCGTCGCTGGTGGTCAGCAGGGGCGAGGTCAGGCCGTAAATCTCGTGATCCAGCACCCGGCGGGTCAGGTCGATGCCGTTGACGATGTTGCCCCACTGGTCCGAGCCGCCCATTTGCAGAACACAGCCGTAACGCCGGTTCAGTTCAAGGAAGTCATAGGCCTGCAGGATCATGTAGTTGAATTCGAGGAAGCTGAGCGACTGCTCGCGATCCAGCCGCGATTTCACGGACTCAAACGACAGCATCCGGTTGACCGAGAAATGCCGCCCGATATCGCGCAGGAAATCAAGGTAGTTCAGGCCATCCAGCCACTCGGCATTGTTCAGCATCAGCGCCTTGTTCTCGGCATCGCTGTCATAGTCGATATAGGCGGAGAATACCTTTTTGATGCCCGCGATGTTCTCATCGATCTGCTCGGGCCCCAGCAGGGGGCGTTCATCCGCACGAAACGACGGGTCGCCCACCTTGGTGGTGCCGCCGCCCATCAGAGTGATCGGCTGGTGCCCGGTCTTCTGGAACCAGCGCAGCATCATGATCTGGATAAGGCTGCCCACATGCAACGACTTGGCAGTTGCATCAAAGCCGATATAAGCCGGTTTGCACCCACTGATCAGCGCCTCATCAAGGCCCTGATAATCGGTGCAGTCGGCGAGAAAGCCGCGCTCGATCATCGTGGCGATGAAATCCGATTTGGGGTGGTAGGTCATATCGTGCCCTCGGGGTTACTATTGCGGGGCACTGTATAGGCGGCAGGATGGGTGAGGGAAAGGCACCATTTTGCAAGAATTGGCGGCCTAGTGTGCGGCAGTCTCAGCACTGGTTCCGGTGGCAGGCAGTCGAAAGGCATAGAGCATCGCGACCACGTTCAAAATTGCCAGCGCGATGATCGGCGTCACCGGGTCGTGCAGATGCGCAACAGCCCCCAGAACGGCGGCAAAGGCAATGCCGACCAGACCGGCTGTCACATCGCCCAAAGCGACCAGATAGGACCGCTCTTGTTCTTGCGTCATCTCGATCACGTAGAGGTAGCGCCCATAGATCACTCCGTTGCCGCCAAGGGACAGAAGCAGGATGACCGCGGCATAGATCCACACATTACTGGCATGGCCGGTCATGGTGAACACCAGCGCCATGATCGCCGAAAGCGCCGAGGTCAGGCAGCCCAGCCACATCACATGCTTTACCGACACCCGACCGCTGAGCCACCCCCACAGAATGGATCCGATCACGATCCCTGCGCTGGCACCGATCACAAAATAGCTGAGCGAGTGTTCGGTGCCGATATGGTAGGTGGCTGCGTGAATTGTGTAAAACGGCATCGCTAGCTCGACCGAGATGAACAGAACACGGGCCAACAGGAACTTGCGATACCACGGGTAGGCCATCCCGGTCCTGAAGCCTGTTGCAAGTTCGGCCAGGGGTTTCGGTTTCTCGACGCGTTTCGGCGGGCGCTTGATCTCTTCCTCGAACAGTCGCACCCCGGCAAAGCTGATCCCGGCGGCAAACATGGCGACCACGCCGCACCACATCACCACGATATGCCGCTGCATCGGCTGATCCGAAGCCAGCAGATCCTTGGTCACCCAGACCACAATGATGGCCAGCACACCGGATATGGTCGCCTGCGCAAACACCATCCGGTTGCGTTTGGACTCGGGCACCGAGGTGCCGTATATCTGGCTGGTGCCAAGGCTGTTGATACCCTGACACAAGCCCATGATGATGGCGGTCAGCAGGAACAGCAAAACCACCATCACCTGTGTCAGGTTGGTGGCGAACAGGGCGACAACGGCCAGAATGGCCCCCGTCAGGATGTTGGGCACATAGACGGCAAGTTTTGCGCGCGTCACGTGGTTGACGAAAGGCGAGACGAAGATTTCCGCAATCAACCGCGCCCCTGTTACGAAAGGCAACAGCAGGCCCCCGACAAAGGTAGGCGCGCCAAGGGCCAGGTACAGGAACGGCAGTACCAGACGCGGGTTCACCAACTGGCCGCCAATCGTAGCCAGCGCGCCGGACCAGAAGATCAACTGGTAGTTCCGGCTTTCAACTGCTTTTGCGTCTTTTGGCGTTTGCGCCTCGGTCATTCCCGCCCCGTTATTCGAAGATGCCCCGCAATGCTGGCGCAGAAGCAGGAATTGCGCAACGGGTTCGGTCGGGCCGAGTGTGGGCCTGCGGTCGCGCCTGCCCAAAAACGCGGCTTCTGTTTCTATTCGTCTTGCTTTGGCCGGGAAATGGCGGGCAGTGTCGAACCCGCAAGGGTAGAAAAAGAAAGAGCAGGAGAATGACAGGTGCGCCCGGCCATTAAGACAAACAAGCCGATCCGAGCCCTTGGCACGATGTCCGGCACCTCGATGGATGGGGTGGACGCGGCGGTGGTGGAAACCGATGGCCACCGCATCTATGGTTTCGGCGAAAGCGGATACCGCCCCTATTCCGAAGAAGAGCGTCAGATCCTGCGCGCGGCGTTGGGACAATGGCACGGCTCAGATGTCGATGCGGCGGCTGAACTGGTGACCATCGCCCATGCCGAAGCGTTGTCGGAGTTCGACAATATCGATCTGATCGGCGTGCACGGTCAAACCCTTGCGCATGAGCCGCGCGGGCGTGGCACGTTGCAGGTTGGCGATGGCAAAGGTCTGGCGCAGGCGCTGGGCGTGCCTGTGGTCTGGGATTTCCGCAGCGATGATGTCGCCATGGGGGGGGAGGGCGCGCCGTTGGCCCCGTTCTTTCACTTTGCCTGCGCCAAATGGATCGGGGCCGACGCGCCCCTGTGTTTCCTCAATCTTGGGGGGGTCGGCAACCTGACCTATGTGGACCCAAGCTTTGACGGGCCCGAACAACCCGGCGCCCTGCTGGCGTTTGACACCGGGCCAGCGAATGCGCCGGTGGATGATTTGATGCAGGCGCGCTTGGGTCAACCGATGGACCGGGATGGCGCTGTTGCTCGCGAGGGCACCGTTGAGATGGGCGCGCTGGAACTGTTTCTGGCCGAGCCGTTCTTTACCAAGATGCCACCGAAGTCTTTAGATCGGAACGATTTTGCCGAGATGATCGGGCTGGTTCAGGAACTCAGCGATGCGGATGCGGTGGCGACCCTGACGGGGATGTGCGCGGCAGGGGTTGCGCAGGGGATCGGGTATTGTCTGAAACCTCCGTCCCGCGTTCTGGTCACTGGTGGCGGGCGGCGCAACCCGGTGTTGATGGAGATGCTGCGGGTCTCGCTCGATTGCCCGGTCGAACCGGTCGAGGCTGTTGGTCTGGACGGTGACATGTTGGAAGCACAGGCATTTGCCTATCTCGCCGTACGTGTGGCGCGCGGGCTGCCGACCTCGTGCCCCGGCACGACCGGTGTGCAGGCGCTGGTGGGGGGCGGTGTCGTCAGTTCGGTCTCGATGAATCGGGCCGGGTGAGCCGGAACCGGAAAACAGTTCAAAAAAACAACTCATTGTGCGACGGTTGCCCGACACCCATGCAATGAGGGCCAGAGAGTATGGCAACCAAAGCCGAGCTTGAATCCGAGTTGGAAGCGCTACGCAGCCGCAATGCCGAATTGGAGGCGAAGGGCGGTGCGGCTTCGACCCCCGAGGATCAGACCGAGCCGGTCAAAACCTCGGATGAGATTCGAAAGCTGCTGGAAGAGCACGGGATCGATCTGGGCAAAGCGCAGTCATTGGGAGAGGACGTGGTCGAGGAATTCGGCCGCCTACAGAAGGATTATCCGATCACTGCCCTGCTGATTGCGTTTTCGCTGGGCTACGTGGTTGGGCGGGTGAAGGGGTAGGAGCAACGTTATGAGCAGGCTGAGCAGAAATCTGGTCACGATCTACCGAACCGAACGCCTGATCGCGCGCCGCCGTCTGGCCGTTATGCAGCAGCAGACCATTTTGATGGTATTGGCCGGGATTGCCGCCATGTTGGCGCTTGTTCTGCTGAACGTCGCGCTGTTCTTTGCGCTTCGAAGCACGATGTCGCCTGCCGCCGCCGCCGCGCTGCTGTCCTTTGGCAATCTTGTATTGGCCGGGCTCCTTGTGCTGATTGCACGGCGCAGCAATGCCGAAGATGAGGTCGCACCAGCCGTTGAGCTGCGTGATATGGCAATTGCGGATATCGAGGATGAGCTTGAGGATATGGCGACCGAGGCACGCGAAGTGGTGCGTGCGGTCAAAGGCATTGGGGCGAATCCACTGGGGTCTCTGACGGCGGTTTTGGTGCCATTGATCAATATGCTGATCAAAAGCCGGACCGAGAAATAGGGGGCGCTGCCCCCGTCGCGCAGGCGCGACTCCCCCGAGGTATTTTTGGCCAGATGAAGAACGGATCCTAGGAGTTGAGCGTGCGGGCGTAATCTTTGGTGAAGCCTGAATAGCCGTCGGATGTGGATTTCAGGTGGGTCCGGGTCCAGTCGTGGAATGCGGGTAGCTGGTGGAAGGGCACGTTCGGAAAGGCATGATGTTCGGCGTGGTAGGGCATGTTCCAGGCCAGAAACCGTATGATCCGGTTGGTGAAGGTGGTGCGCGAGTTTTCCAGCATATTGGCGACCGGTGGGCAGAGGCCGTGTTCGGCCAGAAGGTACAGGCGCAGCGCGGGCTGGGCGATCAGGACGGGGATGATCCAAAGCCAGAGCAGGAGCGTTGAGGAAAGCAGGCTGAGCAGGGCCAGTGCGTAAAGTGTGAGCAATATGCGCGCTTCGGTTCGGATCGCGGGATGCTGTCGCGCGGGCAGGTAGGGGGCGTCGATCTGTCCGAAGGCGTTTTGAGCCAGCACTTTGCCCATGCCGGACCAGTAAGGTGCACCGCTGAGGTAGAGTGCAAGACTGCGCCAGCTGTCAGGGCGCGGTTTTCCGCCAAGTTCGGGGTCTTTGTCCGGGTGGTTGGTCCATTTGTGGTGGGCCAAATGGAAATACCTAAACCATGTGAAAGGCAGAGCGATCGGTACCGAGACCAAGTGACCAACCGTATCGTTGATCCACCCGGTTTTGAACGGTGTCTTGTGGGTGCATTCGTGGCTGAGCGTGAACAGAAAGACCAGCAGGACGCCTTGCGGGACCATAAGGAGCGGCCAGAGTGGGATTTGCGCGGCGATACCGATGCTACAAAGGGCCAAAAGCGCGAAATAGACCGCCAGATGTTTCAATCCTGCCGCGTCGGACCGGCGTTGCAGCTTGTCCTTGGTCTCGGCCGGAATTAAGGCGATGAGGGCGCGGTGGTCCATGTGCCTATTCTCTCGGAATGTCGAAGCCGGGTGGGGCCAGATCGAAGCCATCGAACTCGAACCCCGGCGAGACGGTGCAACTGACCAGCGTGTAATCGTCGGTGCTGCGCGCCGCTTGCCAGTGGCCTTCGGGCACGATCAGTTGCGGGGTACCTGCGTTCAGATCGGGGGTCAGAAGGTGATCGGTCGCCGGCCCCTGATCACTTTCGCTGAGCGACAGCACCAGTGGCGCGCCGGTGTGATAGAGCCAGATCTCGGTCGCATCGACGCGGTGCCAGTGGCTGCTCTCACCTTCCTGCAGCAGGAAGTAGATGCAGGTGCCCGTTGCGCGGCCCGCATTGTTGGCGCGCCAGGTTTCCTTGAACCAGCCACCTTCCGGATGGCGTTGCAGGTTCAGGTGGTCGATGATCTCTTGTGCGGTCATGGTATCCTCGGGGGTTTGAGGTGATTATGCACGGGTGCAGGTGATCCGCTATGGCAATTGTCGGTTCAGGTCATATGTTTGGCGCATGACCCTGACGATCCCGTTCGATAATTCTTATGCCCGCCTGCCGGATACGTTTTTTGCGCGGCAGGCACCGGTTCCGGTAAGTGCCCCTCGGTTGATTGTGTTCAATACCGATTTGGCCCGGTTGCTGCAGATCTCACCCGGGGATGTGCAGGAAATGGCCGAGGCTTTTGCAGGCAACAGCCTGCCAGACGGGGCCGAGCCTTTGGCACAGCTTTATTCCGGGCATCAATTCGGCACCTACAACCCGCAACTGGGCGACGGGCGTGCGGTTTTACTGGGTGAGACCATCGGGGCCGATGGGGTGCGGCGGGATATTCAGTTGAAAGGCTCAGGTCCCACGCCGTTTTCCCGACGGGGTGACGGGCGCGCGTGGTTGGGGCCGGTATTGCGCGAATATGTCGTGTCCGAGGCGATGCACGCGCTGGGCGTGCCGACCACACGCGCGCTGGCCGCGGTCGAGACGGGCGAGCAGGTGTTTCGCGAAACCCCACTGCCGGGGGCGGTTCTGACACGCGTGGCGCGCAGCCATTTGCGCGTGGGGACGTTTCAGGTCTTCGCGGCGCGGGGGCAGTTCGACAGTTTGCGACGCCTGACGGAATACGCCATCGAGCGCCACTATCCCGAGGCCGATGGGCCGATGGGCTTGCTGCGCGCGGTGCGCGATGTGCAGGCGCGGCTGATTGCGCATTGGATGAGCGTCGGGTTCATCCATGGGGTGATGAACACCGACAATTGCTCGATTGCCGGTGAAACCATCGATTACGGGCCGTGTGCGTTCATGGACACCTATCACCCGAACACGGTGTTCAGTTCGATTGACCGGATGGGGCGCTATGCCTATTCCAACCAGCCTGACATAGCCGTGTGGAATCTTGCGCAACTGGCGACCGCCCTGATCCAGCAGATGGAGGACAAAGAGGCCGCCGTGGAAGAGGCGACCGAGATTGTCCATGCGATGCCTGAGCAGATTCAGGATCATTGGCTGACCCGCTTTCGCGCCAAGATCGGGATTTCAGGTGCTGAGGCCGGGGATCTTGAGTTGATTTCCGATCTGCTGAAACGCATGGCCGAGCAACAGGCGGATTTCACCAACACGTTCCGCGCGCTCAGCGGTCAGGCGGCGCGGGATCAATTCACCGACCCGCAGGCCTTTGACAGTTGGGCTGAGGGCTGGACCGCGCGGTTGCAGCGCGAGCCGGAGCCGCAAACGGTCATGAACGCGGCAAACCCCGCCTTCATTCCACGCAATCATCGGATCGAGCAGATGATCGAAGCGGCGGTGCAGGGGGATTACACTTTGTTCCAGCGTCTCGATACGGTGTTGTCGCGGCCCTATGACGACCAGCCGGATGAGGCCGACCTGACGCGCCCACCGACGCAAGGCGAGGTGGTTCACGCCACGTTCTGCGGCACCTGATTGCGGCCCAGCAGTTCGAACTGCAAACAGGTCTCGGACATTTCGATGGGCAGGGTCGGAGAAATCAGGCCGCTATCGGCCAGCATGACGGATTCGCGTTTTAGCTGGATTTCACGCCCCGACTCGGATTTCACATAGGTGCCCGACGTGCTGCGATCGGTCAGGATCAGTTTGCCCGCCTTCATTGCAAGCACGGCGTGAAGGCGCGAAATCCAGGGTTGCGACAGAACCACATGGCAATCCGGAGAGCGGCCGATATTGAACTCGCCATTGCCCAGACACCGCCAGACCCGGTCTTCATGGCGCAGGATCAGCGTCAGCCCTTCGCGCGGCTGCCAGTTTTCCTCGGACCGGCCAAAGTTCTGGGGCAGCCTTGTCTGCATGATCGAATCCGAGTCCGGATGGATCAGTGAATAAGCAGTCTGCGGCTCGTTAAGGCCCTTTAGGCTCAGCTGGCCCAAGGGGATCAGAGTTTGCCGCAATTCATTTGGCAGCAACACCGCAACGCCCTGACTGAAACAGGCCTCACCCGGATTGGCTGCAGTCGCAAACCGGGCGGTGACGTTGACGGCCTCGCCGTATATCCCGCGCTGGCCGATCACGATGGGGCCGCAATGCACACCGATATGTACGGACAGAGGCGTGTGGGTCGAAGGTTCAATCAGCTTGAGCGCGGCCTGGTACGCGGCGCTTGGGTCTTCGAAATAGCTGAGAACATCGTCGCCCTTCTGCCCAACCGGTACGCCGCCGAACTCCAGCAGAACCGAGCGAAGCCGGTCGATCTCAAGCTGGATCAGTCGCTGGGCCTCATCATCGCCTACAGCTTTGTAAAGCGGCGTGCTGCCCACGATATCGGCAATGATCATCGTGGCGAATGTGGATTCAACGTCCAATAGCGCGGTTCCTTTTTGCGGCAGTTTAACCCCGCAGAATTTTGTGTACACTGACTTAATCTAATAATCTTAGACCATTGAATATACGCCCCCGGTATTGCAAGTCGCAAGACGCGCAGAACACCACAAATGCGGGTTAATCCCGGTCGTTTTGTGACAATCTCGGGGCGGGGCGCTTGTCGGGGGCAGTGAACATCAAAAACGACTTCCAAAAACCACCGACCCTGCGCCTTGCCAGCTACAACATTCAGAAATGTGTCGGGCTGGATTTTCGGCGTCAACCGCAGCGGATCATGCAGGTTCTGAACGGCATGCAGGCCGATATTGTCGTTCTGCAAGAGGCGGATAAGCGCTTGCCGCCGCGCCCGGCCGCTTTGCCGCATTTCATGCTGGATGAGGCCGGATGGCAGATCGTCGATCTGGGCGGGGCCGGCAGTCTGGGCTGGCATGGCAATGCTGTGATCTGGCGCGGGGATCAGATCTCGGTCCGTCAGACCGGCCACCACGACCTGCCGGGGTTTGAGCCGCGTGGCGCTGTACGGGTCGAGTTTGATACGCAGATCGGACCGCTGCGTGTGATGGGAATGCATCTGGGGCTGCTGCCCGCATCCAGGCGGCAACAGATCACGCATATCCGGCGCTTCGACGACGATCTGGACCAGATGCCCACTGTCTGGGCCGGGGATTTCAACGAATGGTCGCGCCAGCCTGTGCTGGACACATTGGCGCCCGAGATGCGGTTTCTACCACCTGTGGCCAGCTTTCCGGCGGCGCAACCGTTGGGCGCGTTGGATCGGATTGCGCTGGGGCAGGGGATCGAGGCGCTGAACCACGGCGCACATCTGGACCGGCCCGCCCATATCGCCTCGGACCATCTGCCGATCTGGGCGGATTTGCAGCGCGCCGGATGATCTGCGCCTTGGGCGTCGAATCCCTGTGGCGCTGGGCGCTGAGACGGTTTAAGACAGCACCCCAAGTAACTTCTGAGGGGCAGCATGTCCGACACGATCATCGCGCGGTGCGAGGCCAAGGGCCTGCGCATGACTGGCCAGCGGCGCACCATTGCGCAGGTGCTTGAGCAGAGCGCAGACCACCCCGATGTCGAGGAACTGTATGCACGCGCCTCGGCCATCGATGCGGGGATATCGATTGCCACGGTCTATCGCACGGTAAAGCTGTTTGAAGAGGCCGGGATACTCGACCGTCTGGAATTCGGCGACGGGCGCGCCCGCTACGAGGATGCCGAGCGCGACCACCACGACCATCTGATCGATATGCAGTCGGGTGAGGTGATCGAATTCGTCGACCCCGAAATCGAGGCGCTGCAGGAAAAGATCGCTGCGAAACTGGGCTACAAGCTCAAAGGCCACCGGTTGGAACTGTACGGCGTTCCGCTGGACAAAGACTGACTCATCACCAATCGCGAAGGTCAGCCGCACGGGATATCATATATTCCGGGCGGTTAAGGCTTGTCTGAACGGGCGTCTTACGATTTGGGTGAGTCAAAGAGCGGTAATTCGGGCCGCTGGTTTCAACGGATGTGATCATGAACAACGTGCACGGCATTTTGCTGGTCGTCGGCGCGATGGCGGCGTTCTCGCTTGAGGATATGTTCATCAAGCACATGTCGGCGACGGTACCGACCGGTCAGATCATGGTAATGCTGGGTCTGGCCTGTGCGGTGCTGTTTGCCCTGATGGCTGTGGCAACACGCAAACGCATCTTCAACACAGAAGCATGGCAACCCCTGCCGCTGATCCGCGCGGCGTGCGAAGGGGTTGGGGCCGTGGCTTTCCTGACCGCGCTGTCCCTGGTTGATCTGTCGACCGTGGCGGCTGTGTTTCAGGCGATGCCTTTGGCGGTGACGATGGGCGCGGCGCTGTTTCTGGGCGAACAGGTCGGCTGGCGACGGTGGAGCGCTATCGGTCTGGGTTTCATCGGTGTCCTGATGATCATTCGGCCCGGATTGGACGGGTTTCAGCCGGAAACGCTGTTCGTCGTGCTCAGCGTCATTGCCATCGCTGCGCGAGACCTGATCACGCGGCGGCTGGACGCGCGGATTGCCTCATCCGTCGTGGCCTTGCAGGCCTATGTCGCGGTGGCATTGGCCGGGCTGACCCTGATGGTTCTGAACGCGCAGCCGGTGGCCTCGATGGGGTCGGCACAAATCTGGCCGTTTGTCGGGGCGGTCGGCTTTGGCTTTCTGGCTTATTACAGCATCGTCACCGCAATGCGGATCGGCGAAGCCTCGGCCCTGACACCGTTTCGTTATACCCGCCTGATCTTCTCGATTGCGGCAGGGATGCTCATGTTCGGCGAGCGCCCGGATACGATGACGCTGGCCGGTGCCACGCTGATCATCGGATCGGGCATGTATACATTCATCCGAGAACGCAGGCTGGCGCGCGCATTGGCTGTCGCCGCCTGACGGATCGTCGCAGGTTGGCGCAAACATTTGCCAAGAGTCGTGTTAGCGATAACATCAACGGTTTACTTTTTGCCCTGTGATGCTAAGAGGCGTGCAACTGAACGCAGCCACAGGGACGGGCCTCATGAGCACCATCATCGACATCCACGCACGCGAAATTCTGGACAGCCGGGGCAATCCGACCGTTGAGGTGGACGTGATTCTGGAAGACGGCACCATGGGCCGCGCTGCCGTGCCTTCGGGCGCATCGACGGGCGCCTATGAGGCCGTGGAAAAGCGCGACGGCGACAAGGCGCGTTACATGGGCAAGGGCGTGCTGGAAGCTGTTGCCGCGGTGAACGGTGAGATTGCCGAGGAATTGGTTGGCTTTGACGCCACCGAACAAGTCGCCATCGATCAGGCCATGATCGAACTGGATGGGACCGAGAACAAAGGCCGTCTGGGGGCCAACGCCATTCTAGGTGTCTCGCTGGCAACCGCCAAGGCGGCGGCAGATTTCACCACGCAGCCTTTGTACCGCTATGTCGGCGGCACCTCGGCCCGCGTTCTGCCGGTGCCGATGATGAACATCATCAACGGCGGTGAACACGCCGACAACCCCATCGACATTCAGGAATTCATGATCATGCCGACCTCGGCCGCGAATATCCGCGAAGCCGTGCGCATGGGATCCGAAGTGTTCCACACGCTGAAAAAAGAGCTGTCGGCGGCTGGTCTGGCAACTGGTGTGGGCGACGAGGGTGGGTTCGCGCCCAACATCGCATCGACCCGCGAGGCGCTGGATTTCATCCTGAAGTCCATCGAAAAGGCAGGCTACAAGCCGGGTGAGGAAATCCATCTGGCGCTGGATTGCGCCGCGACCGAGTATTTCAAGGACGGCAAATACGTTTTGGCGGGCGAGGGGATCTCGCTGTCATCCGAGGAAAACGCGGCCTATCTGGCCGCATTGGTCAACGACTATCCGATCATCTCCATCGAAGACGGCATGTCCGAAGATGACTGGGATGGCTGGAAAGCCCTGACCGACGCCATCGGCGACAAGGTCCAACTGGTGGGCGACGACCTGTTCGTGACCAACCCCGCGCGTCTGGCCGAAGGGATTGAGCGTGGTTGCGCGAACTCGATGCTGGTCAAGGTCAACCAGATCGGTTCGCTGACCGAAACCCTGCGCGCCGTCGATATGGCCCATCGCGCGCGCTATACCAACGTGATGTCGCACCGCTCGGGCGAGACCGAGGACGCCACCATTGCCGATCTGGCGGTGGCGACCAATTGCGGTCAGATCAAGACCGGCTCGCTGGCACGTTCGGACCGGTTGGCCAAGTACAACCAGTTGATCCGCATCGAGGAATCTCTGGGTGAGGTCGCGGATTACGCGGGCGCGTCGATCCTGAAACGCTGAACGAACAGGGCTGACCCCGTGGCGGCGCACACCGCGACGGGGTCGGCCACATTACTGTCGGCTGATCGGAACGAAGCTGACGACCAGCCCGGTTCCCGTCACACCCGCCGAGTTTTCCTTGCTGAGTTCGGCAACCAGTTCGGGTTCCAGCACTTCAAGGGCCGCCGACAAATCGCCTGACGCGTTCGAGGTCGACTTGCGCGCAAAGACGATGTCCCCGGAAATCACCGACTGAATCTGATAGGCCGCCCAGTCAAACTGTCCGACATTTTCCCGCCAGCCACTGCATTTGGGCCCGTCGCCCTGTTCATTGAACAACCGGGATGCGTCCTGCAGTGTCACGGATGACTTCCTGGCATTGGTCAGCTTGTAGGAATAGTAGCGATCAATGCCGCCATTCAGCCCGGCCGAGGCGAATTTGGTCTCTATCCCACCCAACTCACCGGACGCTTCGAGCTTTTTCAGAAGGTCGATATCAGCGACGCGCTGGTCCGCTTCAAGCGTCACATCGGACAAAGGCAAGTCAAAGAAACACAGGCTTTCCAGGTTGGCAGGGCGGGTCAGGTCGTTGGTGGGGTTTTCGCGGACGTAGTACAAAGATCCGACACGGATGCCTTCACGCGGGGGTTTCAGTTCACGACCGCCGGTTTCATCTGCGATAGGAACGGTTTCTCCGCATCCTACCAAGGCCGCCAGGCACAGCGCCGAAAGAGAAAAATAGACTGATTTCATATTAACTTACCTCTTAATCTAAATGCGGATACAGGACACCAAAGCGAGATTCGTTCCAAGTCTTACTTTGGCTTCCCAAAAACCGCATGGATGGCTTCAGATTTTGCCGCCACACGAATTCAAATGGATAATGTGCTTGCACAGGTGTGGGCATGACATCATCAAAAGCGCACCGAGCAGCCGAAGCGCATGCACAACAGCTTATCAGGGCTGCCTGCTAAAATCCAAATTTCAGGTGAAACCGACGGCACCGGTTGGGTGGGAACGAGGTGGCGACAAAGAACCTTGGCAAGTCAAAAACATCTGATTTTTCACCATTTTGATGCGAAAAAACTGACAATAACATGCTCATATGTGAACTTGTTCCTATATGAGGTACAATAATCGCGGTAATCCTTAACATATTACAGAAAGGGGGACGCGATGTCTGCTTCAAGATTCCTTCTTATTTTTTCAGTGATTTCTGCTGGCGTTCTATCTGCCTGCACCGAGCCCGGAACCTATCCGATTACGGGGGCAGAGATCTCTCAGGATGACCCGGTTCAAGAGATGTACAATCCGGGCCTGATTTTCCGTGGGGAATCCCGCTAGAGCGGCTTGCTCATCAACATGTAACGCTCACGCGGTTTGAAGCCCGTGCGCAGATACAGTTTTTGCGCCGTTTCATTGGTGCGATCGACTTCCAGATGCAGCGCAGTCAGCCCGGCCTCGGCCAGCGCTTTGGGCAAGTCCAACAGCACTTCGGTTGCGATGCCACGGCCCCGGACGGCAGGGCGGATGTAGATCTCGTCGACAAAGCCGTCCATGCCGCCGAACTCGACCGACCAGCCGAAGGTCAGGATGATGTAGCCCAAAGGCGCGCGGCCCGGACCGATCAGATAGATGCAGCCATGCGGGATGCCTTCCAGCAACGGCAGCAACGCCTCGCGTCGTTGATCGGCATCCTGCGCGATCTGTGCCTCGGTATGGAAAGCGGTGACCAGACCCATCAGGCGATCCAGATCCTCGGGGCGGGCAAGTCTCAGTGCGGCGCTCATAGGCGGGCCAGCCTTTCTGTCAGCAAGTCGAAAAATCCTTCGGCGTCGACATCCCCCATGAACATCGCGTTCGGCGCACGATCCGTGACCCGCCACCAGTCGGCCACGGTCATGCCCAGCGTCAGCTCTGACTGGGTTTCGATCTCAACATTGATGTGGCGGCCCGAGAACAGGTCTGGCCGGATCAGATAGGCCGTCACGCAAGGGTCGTGCAGCGGTGCGCCTTCCGAGCCGTATTTTTCCTTGTCAAAGCGTTCGAAGAAATCGGTCATTTCGGCAACCGCATGGCCAACCTTGCTGTCCAGCGCCCGGAACGCATCGTTGCGATGGGGCGTGACCAGGGCGTCATGGGTTACGTCCAGCGGCATGACCACGATATGAGCGCCGGATTTGAACACAATTTCAGCAGCTTCCGGGTCGACGTAAATGTTGAATTCCGCAGCCGGAGTGATGTTGCCGACCTCAAAATAGGCGCCGCCCATCAGCACGATTTCCTGCACCCGGTCGATGATGTCAGGCGCCTTCTGGAACGCCGAGGCGATGTTTGTCAGCGGTCCCAGCGGACACAGCGTAACCGTTGCCGGTTCCTGCGCGCGCAGGGTGTCGATGATGAAATCGACCGCGTGGCCCTCGGCCAGCGGCATCACCGGGTCCGGCAATACAGGGCCATCCAGCCCGGTTTTTCCATGCACATGCTCGGCGGTGATCAGAGGGCGGTTCAGCGGGCGGTCGCACCCGGCATAGACCGGGATATGCGTGTGCCCGGCCAGTTCACACACGATGCGCGCGTTCTTGGCGGTCAGCGCCAGCGGGACGTTTCCGGCGACGGCGGTGATGCCCAGAACCTGGATCTCTTCGGGGCTGGCCAGCGCCAGCAGGATGGCGACGGCATCGTCCTGTCCCGGGTCGGTGTCGATGATGATCTTGCGCGGTGCCATGCTGTGCCTCCGGGGTCTTGAAGCGCGGACACTCGCAAGTGTCACCGCACTTGTCCAGCGGTTTCAGGCCCCGGTCGGTGCGTCCACAGGCGGGAGTTTGCCGTTGGCGCGGTGTTCCTCGATCTTGACCTCATCCCACAGCGCATCCATCTCGGCCAGATCGCTTTGCGACGGCGTTTTGCCACGGGCGGCGAGGCGCGCCTCAACCTGTTCGAACCGGCGGGTGAACTTGGCGTTGGTGCGGCGCAGGGCGGCTTCGGGCTCGATGCCCAGATGACGGCCCAGATTGACCATCACGAACAGCAGATCGCCGAACTCATCCTCAAGCGCATCGGCGTCTTTGCTGTTGCGCGCCTCTTCCAGTTCGGCGGCCTCTTCGGTGATCTTGGCCAGTACGTGGCTGGCATCGGGCCAGTCGAACCCCACGCGGGCGGCGCGTTTTTGCAGCTTATGCGCGCGCAACAGGGCAGGCAGGTTGGCGGCGACACCGTCCAGCGCGCCTTTCTGTTCCTTTCCCGCACGCTCAGCCGCTTTGATGGTTTCCCAGTCGCGCGTCTGCTGTTCAGCCGATTTGTCGCGGGATTCGTCGCCGAACACATGCGGATGGCGGTCGACCATCTTGTCCGACATGGTGCGCACCACGTCCTGAAAGGTGAAATGCCCGGCTTCTTCGGCCATCTGGGCGTGAAAGACGGACTGGAACAGCAGATCGCCCAGCTCTCCTTGCAGCTCATCATAGGCCTCACGTTCGATGGCGTCGGCAACCTCATAGGCCTCTTCGATGGTATAGGGGGCAATCGTCGAAAAATCCTGTTCGATGTCCCACGGACAGCCTGAATCCGGGTCGCGCAGGCGACGCATGATTTCCAGCAAACGTTCGATACCCGCATCGCTGTCGTGGATCAGAGGATTTTCGGCCATTGCGAACCCTTTCGTTCCGGTGTCAGATGCATCCATTCCGCAGTCCCGATCAGGAGTCCACCCCAGATGCCCGTCGTCAACCGAATTGCCGATTTCTCAGCCGACATGGCCGCATGGCGCCAGCATTTGCACACGATCCCCGAACTGGAGTTCGAGTGCTTTGAAACCGCCGCCTTTGTGGCCGAACGGTTGCGCGAGTTCGGGGTGGATGAACTGCACGAAGGTATTGCGAAAACCGGGATGGTCGCGATCATCAACGGGCAGGGCGACGGGCCGACCATTGGCCTGCGCGCCGATATGGATGCGCTGCCAATTACCGAGGAGACGGGCGTAGACTACGCCTCGAAACACCCCGGCAAGATGCACGCCTGCGGCCATGACGGGCACACCACGATGCTGCTGGGCGCCGCGCGCTATCTGGCCGAGACGCGAAACTTCCGCGGCCGCGTTGCGCTGATTTTCCAGCCCGCCGAGGAAGAGGGTGGCGGGGCCAATGTCATGGTTCAGGAAGGCATCATGGAGCAGTTCGACATCGCTCAGGTCTACGCGCTGCACAACGCGCCGGGCTTTGCCGAAGGCGCGTTCTACACCACGCCCGGTCCGATCATGGCAGCGGTCGATACGTTCGAGGTGCATATCCAGGGCGTCGGTGGCCACGGTGCGATGCCGCATGAGACCCGCGACCCGGTCATGGCCGCCTGCGCCATTGCGCAGGCGATTCAGACGATTGTCAGCCGCAATCACTATGCCTTGGACGATCTGGTCGTTTCGGTCACGCAAATCCATACCGGGACGGTCAACAACGTGATCCCCGATACGGCCTATATCAACGGCACCGTCCGCACCTTCGACCCTGCCGTTCAGAAAATGGTGATGCAGCGGATGGAGCAGATCGTGCAGGGGCAGGCGGCCTCGTACGGGGTCGAGGCGCGGCTGGATTATGTCGTCAGCTATCCCGCAACGATCAATGATGCCGACAAGGCGGGTTTTGCGGCCGAGGTTGCGCGGGATGTTGCAGGACCCGACCGGGTCACCGCAAATACCGGGCGTGAGATGGGGGCCGAGGATTTCTCGTACATGCTGCAGAAACGCCCCGGCGCGTATCTGTTCTTGGGACAGGGCGAGGGCGCGGGCCTGCATCACCCGAAATACAACTTCAACGACGAGATCGCGCCGGTGGGAGCTTCTTTCTTCGCGCGGATTGTCGAAAAGGCCCAGCCGCTGGGCTGATGGGATCAAGACATGGCACTGGAAGACGCAAAAACACAGGTGGACGAGGCGTTCACCAACCCTGACCTAAAAGGGCTGTCCTATGAGAACACATTCGGCGGCGCGACCTCGTTCCTGCGGCGGCTTTACACCAAAGAGCTAAAGGGCGTGGACATCGCTGTGACCGGGGTGCCGTTCGATCAGGCCGTGACCAACCGCCCCGGCACACGTCTGGGCCCCCGCGCAATCCGCGAAGCCAGCGCCCTGCAATCGCCCGATGCGCCGTATGGCTGGCCGTTTGATGCGCTCAGCGAACTGGCCATCGTTGATTATGGCGACATGGCCTATGACTATGCCAATATCCCGGCCTTTCCGGACACGCTGACCGATCATATCCGGACTATCCTGGCCGCCGACGTGGCCTCGGTCACGCTGGGCGGGGATCACTATATCAGCTTTCCGATCCTCAAAGCCTATGCCGAGAAATTCGGGCCGATGTCCCTGCTGCAATTCGATGCGCATACCGACACATGGGCCGATGATGATATGTCGCGCGTGGATCACGGGACGATGTTCTACAAGGCGGTGAAATCAGGGATCGTGGACCCCAAACGCTCGGTCCAGGTGGGGATCCGCACCCATAACGAGGACACTCTGGGCGTCAACATCATCGACGCGCGCGAGGTTTACGAATCCGGCCCCGCCGCCGTGGCCCAGAAGATCAAGGGCATTCTGGGCGACAATCCCGTCTACCTGAGCTTTGATATTGACGGTCTGGACCCGGCCTTTGCCCCCGGCACGGGAACACCGGTCTGGGGTGGCCTGAGCTCAATCCAGACGCAGATCATCCTGCGCGACATTGCCGGGATCAACATCAAAGGCGGGGATGTGGTCGAGGTGTCGCCGCCTTTCGATACATCCGGTGCGACGGCGATTGCCGGGGCGCATGTGGCCACGCAGATCATCTGCCTGCTGGGGTGGAAACGCCTGATGGCTGGCAAAACGTAAACGCGACCCCTCGGGCGTTAACCAATGGTTAGCCATACATCCGGTATGTGCTGAGGGACGTGATCTGATGGAGTGGGAACCAAACGCGCATGACTGAGTATAATCAACCGATCAGCGGCAATGATCTGGCGCGGTTTTCCGGGCCGAACACCTTTATGCGTCTGCCGCAGGCGACCTCGCTGGCGGGGCTGGATATTGCGCTGTTGGGGATCCCGATGGATATCGGCACCTCGTGGCGCTCAGGCACCCGGTTTGGTCCCAAGCAGATCCGCAGCGAAAGCGCGATGATCCGGCCCTATAACATGGCCACATCTGCCGCCCCGTTCGACAGTTTGCAGACTGCCGATATTGGCGATCTTGCAATCAACACCTTCTCGCTGTCCGAAAGCCTGAAGATCATCAAGGACAGCTATGACGGTATTCTGGCGAAGAACGTGATCCCGGTGGCGATGGGCGGGGATCACTCGATCACTTTGCCGATCCTGCGGGCGATTGCGGCGAAACACGGGCCGGTGGCCCTGGTCCATGTGGATGCCCATGCGGATGTGAACGATGAGATGTTTGGTGAGAAGGAAACCCACGGCACCGTCTTCCGTCGCGCCTATGAAGAGGGGCTGATCGTCCCCGACAAAACTTTTCAGATCGGCATTCGCGGCTCGGGCTACGCCGCCACCGACTTTACCGAGGCCAAAGACTGGGGCTTTCGCCAGTTTCCGGCGTGGGAGTTGTGGCAACAAAACCTGACCCAGATCGGCTCGCAGATCCGCAAGACGGTCGAGGATCACCCGGTTTACATCACCTATGACATCGACAGTCTCGATCCCGCCTACGCCCCCGGCACCGGAACGCCCGAGATCGGTGGATTGACCACCCCGCAGGCGTTGCAACTGATCCACGCCTTGCAGGGGGTGAATGTGGTGGGCTGTGATCTGGTCGAGGTCTCTCCGCCTTACGACCCGTCGGGCAACACGGCGCTGACGGCGGCGAACCTGCTGTTCGAGCTGTTGTGCATCCTGCCCGGCGTGACGTCGCGGTAAAGCCGTACGGGGCACCTTGTTCCGGTGGCGGATCGGGATAGGCTGACGGGAAAAGGTTGAGGTAGGTGATGAAGATAGCCCTTGGTTTGCTTCTTTTTCTGGCCGTTGGGATGGCGGCGTATATCCGATTGGCACCGTCAGACCCAAAGCGCTGGCACGTGGCCCCTCAGGCCGATGCGGATCGTGACTTGCAGGGCGGCGTTTTGCGCGTGGTTGAGGCGGGTCCGGATGGCCTGGCGCGTCTGGATGCGATTGCAAGGGCGGCACCGCGCACCACGGTTCTGGCCGGATCGGTTGGGGACGGGATGATCACCTACATCACCCGCACCAAGGTGATCGGCTTCCCGGACTACACGACGGTACAGCAGGATGGGGATGTCCTGCGCATTCACGGGCGTTTGCGCTTTGGCCGCAAGGATTTTGGAGTGAACAAGGCGCGGGTTGATGGGTGGTTGGGGCAGATGTGACGCCGCAGGTGTCGCTTAGGACGCGGCGGTGTCGGGCGCAGGTTCCAGATCCGGCCAGTCGGACGGCAAACCAGACGACAAGCACCCTTCCTGCACCTCGCGCCACATGGGCACATTCAGTGACATCTGGCATTGCGCCATGAACATGCGGCCATCGACCTGCAGGCAGATCATCTCACCCAGTTCAACGCGCGTGCCGGTTTTGTCGGTGCAATAACAGTCCTGAACCTTGCCATTCGGGCCGGTCACATCCGCCATAACAGGCGAGGCACACAGCAGTAATCCAAGAACAAACCGTTTCATGGGCAGAATCTTAGCACAAGGCTAGCCCTTGACCAAAGCCCCGGATTAAGAGACACCGCCGGGATGATCCCCGAAGAACGCCTTGAGCAGATAACCCAGCGATTCCAATACCTCGAAGCGGCCATGGCTGATGGTGCCTCGGGCGGGGACATTGCGGCTTTGGCCAAGGAGTATTCGGACCTCAAGCCGGTGGTTGACCAGATCATGGCGTGGCGTCAGCTGGTTGCCGATCTGTCCGAGGCCGAGGCGATGCTGTCCGACCCGGATATGAAGGAACTGGCCGAGGAAGAAATCCCGGAATTGCAGGCGCAGATTCCGCAAGCCGAACATGCGCTGCAACTGGCCTTGCTGCCCAAGGACGAGGCGGACGCCCGCCCGGCGATGCTGGAAATCCGACCCGGCACCGGCGGGGACGAGGCCGCGTTGTTTGCGGGGGACCTGCTGCGCATGTACCAGCGCTATGCGGAAAGTCGCGGCTGGCGGTTCGAGATTATCGAGGAACAGGCCTCGGATCTGGGGGGCGTCAAAGAAGTTGTGGCCCACATCAAGGGCGACAATGTCTTTGCCCGGATGAAATACGAATCCGGTGTGCATCGGGTGCAGCGCGTGCCTGAAACCGAAAGCGGCGGGCGTATTCACACCTCGGCAGCGACGGTGGCGGTTCTACCCGAGGCTGAAGATGTGGACATCCAGATCGACGCAAATGACATCCGCATCGACACGATGCGCAGTTCCGGTGCGGGTGGGCAGCACGTGAACACGACCGACTCGGCGGTGCGGATCACCCACTTGCCGACAGGCCTTGTGGTGACCAGTTCCGAGAAGTCGCAGCACCGCAACCGCGAGATCGCGATGCAGGTGCTGAAAACGCGGCTTTATGATCTGGAGCGGCAGCGGATCGACAGCGAACGCTCGGCCGATCGGGCCAGTCAGGTGGGGTCGGGCGACCGGTCGGAACGGATCAGAACCTATAACTTCCCGCAAGGCCGCATGACGGATCACCGCATCAACCTGACGCTCTATAAGCTGGATCAGGTGATGCAGGGCGATCTGGATGAAGTGATCGACGCACTGACCGCCGATGATCAGGCCCGGCTGCTGGCCGAGATGGCGCAATGACCGGGGTGCAAACAGCGGCACAGGCCATGGTGGCCGCCACGGCGCGCCTGCGGGCTGCGGGCGTGGAAGATCCGGCGCGGGACGCCCGTGTTCTGCTGGCCCATGCGGCGCGGATTGAAGCCAGTCGGGTCACTCTGATCGCGCCCGAAGAACTGCCGCCCGACATTGCCGAACGCTACGACCAGTTGATCTCGCTGCGCGCCATCCGGGTGCCAGTCTCGCATCTTCTGGGTGAGCGTGAATTCTATGGTCGCCGGTTCCATGTCAGCCGCGACGTTCTGGACCCGCGCCCCGAGACCGAAGCGCTGATCGAAGCCGCGCTGAGCGAGCCGTTCGACCATGTGCTGGATCTTGGTGTCGGCTCGGGCTGTATACTGATCACATTGCTGGCTGAACGCACCAGCGCAAGCGGGGTGGGCGTGGATCTGAGCGAGGCCGCCTGCCTGCAAACCAGCGCCAATGCAGTGCAGCACAATGTGCAGGCGCGTGCCGAAGTGCTGCGCTCGGACTGGTTCGAGGTGGTCGAGGGCAAGTTCGACCTGATCGTCTCGAACCCGCCATACATTGCGCTGACGGAAATGCCGGACCTGTCCCCGGAAGTGCGCGAGCATGAACCCCGGATGGCCCTGACAGATGAGGGCGACGGGCTTAACGCCTACCGCCATCTGGCCGCCGATGCGCCGGATTTTCTGCTGCCTGGCGGGCGCATTCTGGTTGAAATCGGCCCTACACAGGCCACGCAGGTTGCCGCGTTGTTTGACGCCTCTGGTCTGGCGGATATCCGCGTGATCCCGGATCTGGACGGGCGTGACCGCGTCGTGGGCGCACGTCTGCCTGCTTGAAATCAACAGTATGAGGCCGAAAAACGCCGGTTTAGGTAAAAAAGCTGCGAAATATCCGAGAATCCTCTTGTCTGCCGGGGCAGGACATGTTTACTCAGGATTAGTCGGCGAGGTTGACGCTGTTGCAGCGCACCCCTGACGCCAAGCCCAAAAAAGTTGACTTCCCGTCATGGCAAACGCCGCAGAGCAGTGCAGAACACGGGTTGGTCGACAGCGAATGACAAGGCTGACGTAAAGTAAGATGAGATCTTCCAAATCCCGCTCGCGGGCCAAGAACAACCGCAATCGTCCTTCCGGCGGTAACGTCGTGAACCGTGTTTTTGACAGCTCGGGCCCCGAGGGCAAGGTGCGTGGCACGCCGCAGCAGATCATTGACAAATACAACCAGCTTGCCCGCGACGCTCAGTTGTCAAACGACCGTGTCGCAGCCGAGAACTTTCAGCAGCACGCGGAACATTATCTGCGGATGCTGAGCGAGGCACAGCGCGAGATCGAAGCCCGCCGCGAAGAGCAGGAGCGCCAGAACCGCGAGCGTCAGGCCGAGCGTGACCGCGAACGCGCCGAACGGCAGGAACGCGAAGCCGCCCGTCAGGCCGACCCGGCCGAGGCACCACAACCCGATGTGATGGATTTCTCGCCCGAGGCGTCGGCGCCTGAAAGCGGGTTGGTCGAAACACCGGAAAGCAAAGGCGACGCCCAAACGGCTGAAGCGCCCGAGAAAAAAGAAAAACCCGCCCGCAAACCGCGTGCCCGCAAGCCCAAGGCCGCGCCTGCGTCAGAGGGTGCGCCCAAAACGGATGGGGATACCCCGGAAGCGGCTGAGTAAATCCCGATAGACGAATTCAAAAAGCCCCGGACACTGTCCGGGGCTTTTTTGCTCAGCGGTTCGTAATTTGGCGCGCCAGCGCACAAAAACCTTCAAGCGGGACTTGTTCGGCGCGTTCTGTGGGTTTGATCCCGGCTGCGATCAAGCGGTCCTCGATGTCGGGGGCCACGCCTTTCAGCGAGGCGCGCAGCATCTTGCGGCGTTGGTTGAAGGCGGCGGCCACAACGCGCGACAGCGTGGCTGCATCGGCCGGATAGCGCGGCTCGGGCAGGGCGGTCAGGTGGACCACGGCGCTGGAGACTTTGGGCGGGGGCGTAAATGCGCCGGGGGGCAGTGACATGGCGATGCGCGACTCGGCCCGCCATTGGGCGAGAATGGCAAGGCGGCCATAGGCCTTGCTGCCGGGTTGGGCGACGATGCGCTCGGCGACCTCGCGCTGGAACATCAGGGTCAGGCTTTGCCAGAAGGGCGGCCATTCGGGCGGGGTCAGCCAGCGGACCAGAAGCTCGGTGCCCACGTTATAGGGCAGGTTGGCGGCGACGCGGATCGGTGGCGTCAGATGTTCCAGCGGGTTGATTTCCAGCGCGTCGCCGTTGATCACCTCTAGCTGGCCCGGATAGGCCGCAGCGATGTCGTTCAGGGCGGCGATGCAGCGGGTGTCTTTTTCCACTGCCACAACCTTGCGCGCACCTTCCGAAAGCAGCCCCCGCGTCAGGCCGCCGGGGCCGGGGCCGATTTCCAGAACGTCGCATTGCGTCAGATCCCCGGCCTGACGTGCGATCTTGGCGGTCAGGTTGAGGTCCAGCAGAAAGTTCTGGCCCAGCGATTTGCGGGCCGACAGCTGGTGGGTCGCGATGACCTCGCGCAGGGGGGGGAGGGTGTCGATAGCGCTCATGATCCGGTTACCGTGGCGCGGGTTGATGGGGGAGCGCCAGAGATTTTTTGCCTCCGGCGGGGATATTTTCAGCCAGGTGAAGGATCAAGGGGTTTGTGCCATCTGTTGGGCGAGTTTCAGGGCCTCGATCAGGCTGGTGGGGTTGGCGATGCCTTGTCCGGCAATGTCCAGCGCGGTGCCGTGGTCGGGGGATGTTCGGATGAAGGGTAGGCCGAGCGTCACGTTGACGCCTCGGTCGAAATCCAGCGTCTTGATCGGGATCAGGGCCTGGTCGTGATACATGGCGATGGCCGCGTCATAGCGGGCGCGGGCGGCGGCGTGGAACAGCGTGTCTGCCGGATGCGGGCCGGTGACGGAGCAATCCTTGCTGTCCAGACCGGCGATCAGGGGCGCGATCCAATCCAACTCCTCGGTGCCCATCTTGCCGCCTTCACCGGCATGGGGATTCAGCCCCGCAATAGCGATCCTTGGATGCGCGATGCCGAATTGGCGGCGCAGCCCGTCGGCGGTCAGCGCGATTGTTTCGGTCAGCAGATCGGGCGTCAGTTCCTGTGGCACCCGTGACAGGGGGATGTGAATGGTGGCGGGAACAACCCGCAACTGCGCGCTGGCCAGCATCATCACAACGCGCTGTCGCCCCGCCAGTGCGGCCAGAAACTCGGTATGGCCCGGATAGGCAAACCCGGCCCCGTCGATCAGGGCCTTTTTGTGGATCGGCGCGGTGCAGAGCGCCGAGGCCGCGCCAGATTGCACCAGCGCCACGCCACGTTCGATCGCGTCGATCACGCTTGGGGCGCTGGCGGGGTCGGGCTGTCCGGGTGTGTTTTGGGCCGGGAAGTCCAGATGCAGTACCGGCAGCGCGTTTGGGCTGATCTGAATAGCTTCGGCCGGGTCTGCGATGTGTTGGGTTGGTGTGCCCGCAGGCAGGTGGGATGCATCGCCGATAAGGAAAAACGGGCAGGTGCCACGCAACTCAGCCCATGCCTTGGCAGCGATTTCGGGGCCGATGCCTGCCGGATCACCGCAGCTGAGCGCGATGGGGGCTGTCATTGCTCGGTTATGGATGCGTCGGCGCGCAGCTGTTCCAGCAGGCTTTCGGCAAAGGCTTGCAGGCGTTGCTGGGTCAGGGCGTTGGCGACATCAACGCGCGAGGTATCTTCACCCAGATCGCGGGTGCGGTTGCACAGCATCAGGAACATCAGCGTTTGCCCATTGTTGCGGGTCAGCGCCGTAGACACCTCGTTGCGGTCCAGCTTAGCCAGTTCCACGGCAACATCCTGCGGGATTTCCGATGGCGCGGCCTCGATCCGTTCCAGCACCTCGGCGGGTTGGTCCTTGGCGATGCCGTACAGGTCGTCGCAAGTGTCGATATCCTCGCGCAGGCGGGCAGCCTGGGCCAGCGTGTCACCGCTGCGCCCGCCGGGCAGGTAGTAGATCGCGTAGTCGATTTTCGAATATCGGGGTGCGCCGGTCGAGACCTCGCGAATACCGCGCATCTGGAACAGCGCGATGGCGTTGGGCAGGCCCACGGGCTCGGTGATCTCACCGTTTTCCAGTCCCAGAATCAAGGGTTGCAGCGCAGGTGGCAGGTTGGTGATGTTCAGCCAGTCCAGCCGTCCGCCATTGTTGCGGGTGGCAGCTGCCGAGTATTGCGCGGCGGCTGAGGAAAACGCGTCAAACCCTTGCAGGCGCGAGATTTCTTCGGCCAACAACTCGGTTTGTGCCAGGGTTTGCTGGTTCACCGGAATGATGATCTCGGACAGCAGGACCTGAAGGCCGCCACCGCCGCCCTGACCAAGGGCGCGGTTGATCTCGTCTTCGGTGGGGCGGGCCTGAGACAGAAAACGCGCGCTGATATAATCGCGCCAGGCCAACTGATCGGCCACGAAATCGCGTACCGTTTCGGGGTCAACGCCTGCATCGCCCAGCAATTGCAGGAACTGATCGGTGCTGAGTTGGCCGCGCGCGGCGAATTCGTCGATGCCGACCTGCACGTCTTCGGGGGCGGCCTGAATTCCGGCCTCACGCATGGCTTGTTTGCGCAGACGTTCATCGATCAGGGCCTGCCGGACCTCGGCCTCGGTGCCGCCGGGGATGCCCAGAACGTTCAGAAACTGGATCCGCTGTTCCAGTTCGTACCAGGTGACGATGTCCTGATTGACGCGGATCGCGGGTGAGAACAGGCTTTGGGCGCCCGACTGAGGGGCGGACAAGGCCAAGATGGCTGCTGCCAATGCCAAAGTAACCGGTTTGGAGCAACCGGAACGGAGAAACCTGACGAAACCTGTAATCAACTGCATTTTCTCTTGTATGTCTTTCCGCCGCCTTCAACGGCATATCCTGTCAGCGAAAGGGTAAACCCGAATTCGGTCGAAGGCTCAATAGTTGTTGTCGATGTAAAGCGCCTGCTTACGGACATGTTAACCTGCACGCACTCGTTCTGATAAGTCACGCCCAGCCCCAGACGAATGGGTTCCGAGGCGGCCAGATCATAGCGGGCCGAGGCGCGGGTCAGCCAGTTTTCGTCAACCCGGTAGCGCCCGCGCAGCCAGATTTCCGAAATCTCGTCATCCAGATTTTCGGCGGGATCCGCTTCTTGCCAGACATAGCTGCCGGTGATCGCACTGCCTTCTCCGGTCCAGCCGCCGCGCAGCTCGGCCTTGGTAAAGCTGAAATCACCATCGATCAGCCCACGCCCGGCCAGCGACCAACCGTTGGCTGTTTTGATCTGACCGGCCAGCAGCAGATCCGAGGTTGTGCCCTGTAGGCCCGAGGTCAGGTTGAAATTCGGGTCGGCTTCGCTGCGAAAGACCTGACCCACGGTGGCCAGCGCCTGCCAGCCGTTCGCCTTGTACCGCGCCCAGTTCACGCCAAAGACGGCGGTGGCCCCATCCTCGCGCTGGTCTTCTGCCGGGAAGCGGGACAGGGACAGAAGGTTGCCCTGATCGAATTCCTGAAACGTGCTTTCGTCGTTGGGCACATCGGTATCGGACACATCGGTCCAGCCGAATTGCGCGATCGGTTCCAGAAACTGGGTCGCGCCGGATTGTTCCCGGCGTGTCATCGGATAGCGCAGGGTCAGTGCCGCGCGTGGCGTGGCACGTGTGACCTGATCCGGGAACGCGCTGTCATTGCGGATGTCGAACGTATCCACCGATGTGCCCAGCTGCACGTCGGCCCGAAGTCCGGTGGCAAAGGTCCAACTGCGCAACCATTCTGCGTCAAAGGTCGCACGCGCAACGTCACGGCCAACAATATCCTCGTCGCTGGTGCGTTCATGGGCGTGGGTGATAAAGCCCAGTCGCACCTCACCGCCGATGGCGTTGGGGAAATAGCGCCTTTCATAATTCAGATCGAACACGCGCGAGGGAATCTCATCCTGATCCTCGCTGTCGCGCAGGGTCTTGTAGTGGATGAAACTGGTGCGGAACGCGGTGTCGCGTTTGATCCGGGTCAGCGCGATTTCGCTGCGCAGGCGGTCGAAATCCGGCAGGCCGTAATCGGCAAGATAGGCGTCATCGGATGTGGTGCGCAGATTGAAGCTCAGCCGGTAGTCGTTTTTGAGGTTGAAGAAACCGTTGGCGAACAAATAGCCGCGATCCTGATCCGGTTGCACATCATCGCGGGTGAATGCCCCTTCGATCTGAATGCGGCCGTTCTTGAAGGCCTGACGATAGCGATAACCCAGCGTTTTGGTCTGGGCCGATACATAAGGCGTCAGCGTCAGGTCCTTGTGATCGCCGATTTTGAAGAAATACGGAACCTGCACGCCGGTCCCCAGTTGCGAGGTGCTGCGGATCGACGGCACCAGAAACCCGGTTGCCCGGTCAAGTGTCGGATCCGGCAAGCGCAGATAGGGGAAATAGAACACCGGGAAATCCAGCACCCGAAGCTGTGCGCCTTCGAAATACAACTGTCGTTCGAGCTGGTCGTGGATTACCTTGCGCGCCCTGATCTGCCACAGAGGCGGTCTGCCATTTGCGCAGACATGGCACGACGTGGCCGAGACCTTGCTGAATTGCGTATAACGCCCCGCCGCCCGATTGGCCTGAACTGAGGCGATCTGCACCTGTTGGTCAAACACCATTCGTGCGCCGATCAGCAGGCCGTTTTGAATACCTTCATCCAACTCGCCCGAATCCGCCAGCAGCGTGGTCTGTCCGGCCTGATCGATGCGGATCGGACCTTCAAGGACAAGCTGCCCGGTTTCCTGATCGAAAGTGACCCGTTGGGCGGTCAGTTTCACATCGCCCTGAAACGCCTCGACATTGCCTTCGGCGACCAGCTTTCGCTCGGGCGTGATGAAGATTTTGTCGGCCACAAGCAAGGCGGGCTGTTGCTGCTGCGCCGCTCCATCCGAAGGCGCGGTTCCAGGCGCGGTTTGCGCCTTCAACCCGGTGGTCGGGACTGCAAAGACCAGGACACCTGCCAGCAGCGCAGATACGAGGCGCGGCATTACCCGTCCTCCGCATGCAGCAACAGGCCAAGTGACAGGAATATGGCGGCAACGGGCGGGGCCCAGGCAGCGACGTAGATGGGCAATTGACCGTTTTCCCCAAGAATTTGCGCAAAGTTGCGTACGAAATAGATGGCAAAGCCCAACAGAACCGCCGTCAGAACCGCCACACCGGTTCCACCAAAACGCACGTGGCGCATGGTAAATGCGGCGCCGATCAGAACCATCGACACCAGAAAGAAGGGGCGCGCCAGTTGGACTTGCAGCCAGACCTCGTACTGTTTGGTCGAGAATCCGGCCTCGCGCAGATCCTTGATGAGCTGCGGCAGGTCGTACACAGAAACGGAGTCCTGTTGGCCCAAAGTGTCCAGAATGCGCTGACGGGTCAGCGAGGTGGGCAGGTCCAGCCGGTCATGCTCGACCGCGTTCAGTTCAGGGTTCTGGCCGTCCTCAAAGTTCCAGACCTTGGCCTGCATCAGAACCCAGCTTCCATCGATCAGCCTGGCACGGTCTGCAACGATCTGTTGGGTCGGTTTGCCGTCCGGATCGAACGAGACGATGGTGACATCACGCAGGCGCAACTCATCCCCGTTCGACGTGCCTCGGGCGTGTATCACGGCCTGACCTGTGTCGGTGCTTTGACGCAGCCACAGGCCTTCGCTGCTGATCGACAGGGCGGAACTGCCGTTGTTGCGGTAGGAATCGGACAGGCGCTGATATTCCTCGGAGGTGGCTGCCGCGATCGGATTCAGCAAGGTCACGGCAAGCGCACCGATGATCAGCGCCAGCAGGACAGGGGCCACCAGCGCCCGGATGCCGGACCGACCCGTGGCCCGCGTCACCACAAGTTCAGAGGTGCGCGCCAGCCCCACGAACAGCGCGATAGTGGCCAGGATCACCAGCAGGGGCAGCATTTCGCTGATCGCGGCGGGCGTGTTCAACAAGGTCAGTTGCAACAAGCGGCCAAAGGAAAGGTCAACCTCGTTGAACCGACGTACCTGTTCGATCAGGTCGATCAGAATCATCAGGGTCAGAAAGATGCCGCCGATGACCAGAAAGCTTTGCAAAAAGCGGCGGGCGAAGTAGCGGTCCAGTATCACGGGCACAGCCCCGCTGGGCTTGCATCACAGGCAGTCTGGCCAAGGCCTGTCCCGCATATGGTCATGCGCGACGGCGTGTGCCTGCCGTTTAGTGCCACTGTCGTCTCCCCTCGAGCCTGCCGAATATTTTTTCAGGACTTTAATGCAATTGGTGGTCGGGGAAAACTGCTATCTGGTCAAGCCGGGCGACGCGGGCTAGGTCTTGGGGAACAGATTTTGAGGAGCGCGCAATGAGCAGTCTAGTCCCCATCCAGTTTCAGGCCTTCGACGTGGACGCGATGGCACAGGCCGAGGGGCGTGTCGTCGTCGTCATTCCCGCGGACCGAAAGCTGAGCCCGGCGGCCAAACGCGCCAATCGCCTGACGCGCGGGGCCGTGGCGCGGCTGCTGGAAAGCGACCGGTTTGAAAAGGTGAATGTCGGGGATGTGGTGTCGCTGGCCTGGCCAAGCGGAATGGCGGCCGAGGCGCTGGATATCCTGATCCTGCCGCGCCGCCCTGATGCAGATGAAGCGCGAAAGGCCGGGGCAAAGCTGGCCAAGCTGTCGGACAATCAACCTTTGCTGGTCATGGCCGGAAATCTTGCCCGCACCGAGGATCTGGCGTTGGGCTTTGCCCTGCGTTGCTATGATTTTGACGCGCACAAAACCAAGGAAAGCGACGCGCCGGGCACGGTCACGATCAGTCACCAGAAACCGGACGAAGTCGAAGCCGCCTTTGCGCCGATGTATGCGGTCGCCGACGGTGTGCGGATGACCCGCGACCTGACCAACGAGCCCGCAAATGTGCTGACCACCACCGAATTCGCGGATCGTTTGGCCGAGATGGCCGAGCTGGGTCTTGAGGTCGAAGTGCTGGACGAGGACAAGCTAGCCGAACTGGGCATGCGCACATTGCTGAGCGTCGGGCAGGGCTCGGACAGCCCGTCGAAAGTGGTCGTCATGCAGTGGAATGGCGGTGACAAGGACGATGCGCCTCTGGCGCTGGTCGGCAAGGGCGTGGTGTTTGATACCGGTGGTATCTCGCTGAAACCGGCTGGTGGCATGGAAGACATGACCATGGATATGGGCGGCGCGGGTGTTGTTGCGGGCACCATGCGGGCGCTGGCCAAACGCAAGGCCAAGGCCAATGTTGTGGGGCTTGTTGGTCTGGTCGAGAACATGCCCTCGGGCAACGCCACACGTCCCGGCGATGTGGTCAAATCGATGAAGGGCGACACGGTCGAGATCATCAACACCGATGCCGAGGGGCGCTTGGTGCTGTGCGACGTGATGTGGTACGCGCAGGAGCGGTTCGAACCGGTGGGCATGATCGATCTGGCGACCCTGACTGGTGCGATCATCATCGGGCTTGGGCACGAAAATGCCGGTGTCTTCTCGAACAATGACACGTTCTGCGATGCCTTCCTGAAATCGGCGCGGGCCGAGGATGAGGGCGCATGGCGGATGCCGCTGGGTGAGGCGTATGACAAGCAATTGAAATCCCGCATTGCCGATATGAAGAATGTGGGCGGACGGCCCGCAGGCTCGATCACGGCGGCACAGTTTCTGCAACGGTTCGTCAAGGATGACACGCCGTGGATTCATTTGGACATTGCCGGGGTGGCCTCGGTCGCGTCCGAGACCTCCTACGCGCCCAAGGGGGCCACTGGCTGGGGGGTCCGTGCGCTCAGCCGCTTTGTGCAGGACAATTTCGAGTAAACCATGGGGGCCGTCTATTTCTACCACCTGACCCAGAGGCCGCTGGAGCACACTTTGCCGGTGCTGCTGGACAAAGCGCGGCAGGCCGGGTGGCGGATTGCCGTGCGGGGCACCGATCCCGCCCGGCTGGACTGGCTGGATGAAAAGCTGTGGCTGGGGCCCGAGGAAGCGTTCCTGCCCCATGGCCGCGCAGGCGGGCCACATGATGCGATGCAGCCGATCCTGCTGACCTCGGACATGCAGGCGGCAAATGACGCCACATGCGTTATGTCGGTGGACGGGGCTGCGGTGGAACCGGATGAGGTTGCAGCACTTGACCGCGTCTGCATCCTGTTTGATGGCAATGACGAACAGGCCGTTAACCAAGCGCGCGGACAGTGGAAAGCCCTGACCGGCGCGGGGTGTTCGGCACAGTACTGGTCCGAAGAATCGGGCCGTTGGGAAAAGAAAGCCGAGGCGTAACGCGCGGCTGTCGCAAATTTCAGGAGGGTGACGGATGGAAATGAAGCCATTGGGTCGTACCGGCATCATGGTCTCTGATCTGTGTCTGGGAACGATGACCTTCGGGATGCAGACGTCCGAGGCGGATGCGCACGCGCAGATGGATCTGGCGCTGGGGGCAGGGATCAATTTCGTCGATGCCGCCGAGATGTATCCGGTGAATCCGGTCTCGAAGGAAACCATCGGGCGAACCGAGGAGATCCTGGGCAACTGGAACGCGGCCAACGCGGCGCGCCGGGGCGACTATGTTCTGGCCACCAAGCATTCGGGGTCGGGCATGTCTTACGTGCGCGACGGCGCGCCGATTTCGGCGCAGACCATCCCTGAGGCAATCGAAGGCTCTCTGCGGCGGTTGCAGACTGAATATATCGACCTTTATCAGTTTCACTGGCCCAATCGCGGCAGCTACATGTTCCGGCAGAACTGGAATTATTCCCCGTCGGGTCACAACACCAACGAGGTTCTGGAGAACATGCAGGAGTGCCTTGAGGCCCTGCAGACGCAGGTCGATAAGGGCAACATCCGCGCCTTCGGCCTGTCGAATGAAAGCGCCTGGGGCATCGCGCAGTGGCTGCGCCTGTCCGAACAGATGGGCGCGCCTCGGGTCGCGTCGGTGCAGAATGAGTATTCGCTGCTGTGCCGGCATTTCGACACCGACATGGCCGAGCTGAGCGTTCATGAAGACGTGGGCCTGATGGCGTTTTCACCTTTGGCGGCGGGGTTTTTGACCGGCAAGTATCAGGGCGGCGCGGTGCCCGAAGGATCGCGCATGTCGATCTCGGCCGAGATGGGCGGGCGCAAGTCGGACCGGGTGTTTGATGCGGTGGCAGCCTATCTCGAGGTTGCCTCGGCGCATGGTCTGGACCCCACCCATATGGCGCTGGCATGGTGCCGGACGCGGCCCTTCATGATGTCGGCCATTTTCGGTGCGACTTCGGTGGCGCAGTTGGAACATATCATCGCCGGGACAGACCTGCAGCTTTCCGCTGAGGTTCTGAAGGACATTGGACATGCGCATCGCGCGCATCCGATGCCGTTTTAGGGGGCTCTGCCCCCGTCGCCTTTGGCGACTCCCCCGAGGTATTTTTGGCCAGATGAAGCGGATCCGGTCAGTGATGGGTGGGGTGCGCGCGCTCTTGCCTCAGGTCGCGGGCCGATTGGCCATGGGCGGTGCGGAAGGCGCGGGCGAAGCTGGATTGTGAGGTGAAGCCTGTCGCAAGTGCCACATCCATCAGTGGCATGTCGGTGTCGGTGACAAGGCGGCGGGCCTCGGCCAGGCGCAGTTGCAGGTAGTGGTCTTGCGGCGTGGTGTTGAGGCGCAGGCGGAACTGCTGTTGCAGCGTGCGCGGGCTGGTGCCCAGACGGTCGGCGATATAGGCGAGCGGCAGGGGGTCGTCGAGCGCCGATTCCATCAGGCTGTTCGCTTTGGCTGTCAGCGCAGTATGGCGGAGCGGAGCACCCGTGCGGCTTTGCGGTTTGGTGGGTTCCGGCGCGCCTTCGTACAGGAACAGGCCCGAGACGCGCGCGGCAAAGCCTGCGCCGTGACGCGCGGCGATGATGTGCAACATCATCTCGACCGCCGGGATCGCGCCGCCGGATGTCAGGCGGTTTTCGGATACTGTGAAGCGGTCGGGGCGGACATCTACCTCGGGGAAGCGGGCCGCGAAGTTGTCGAGGTCTTCCCAGTGGGTTGTGGCCGCGTGGCCATCCAGCAGACCAGCCTCGGCCAGCAACCAGGGGCCGCCGTCAATGCCGGCCATTGTGGCACCCGTGCTGGCAATACGGCGCAGACCGGCCAGCAGGCTGGGGGTGGCGTGGCGGGCCAGTTGGAACCCGGCCACGACGATCATCAGGTCGCAGCTTTGCAGCCGCGCCAAGGGGATGCCGGGGACGCTCAGCGCGCTGGTCAGCATCGCGGGTTCCGCTGTGGCGGTCACGTAGTCCCAGTCAAAAGCCGGGCGGTCCGCCAGACGGTTGGCGGCGCGCATCGGATCAACCGCCGAGGCGAAGCTGAGCGTGTTGCATTCATCCAGCACCAACACCGCCGTTTTCAGGGCGCGATGTTCGGGCTGGAGTATGTTTTTTGCGGATTTCATCAAGTTCGATTCGCATTCTGGCAAGTGTTTCCCCAAGGCTGCGTCAGAGTCGGGGGTGAACGCAAATCGATTGCCGGGGAGAAGCCTGGGGAAAACTCAGGGCGAAACCGGGTATAACTTGGGGAAAACACCATGCCTCTGGAAATGAACCGCGATGTCTTCATTACCTGCGCTGTTACCGGCTCGGGTGGAACGCAGGATCGCAGCCCGCATGTGCCGCGCTCGCCGCAACAGATTGCCGATAGCGCAATTGCTGCCGCCAAGGCCGGTGCGGCGGTGGTGCATTGCCATGTGCGCGACCCTGAGACCGGCGCACCCAGCCGTCGGCTGGATCTGTATCGCGAGGTGACGGACCGTATTCGTGATGCCGACGTGGATGTGGTCTTGAACCTGACGGCGGGTATGGGCGGGGACATCGTGTTTGGCGGGGTCGAGAGCCCGTTCCCGGTGAATGAAGCCGGAACCGACATGATCGGGGCCTCGGAACGGGTGGCGCATATTGCTGAGTGTCTGCCAGAGATTTGCACGCTGGACTGCGGCACGATGAACTTTGCCGAGGCCGACTATGTCATGACCAACACCCCCGGTGCGCTGCGGGCGATGGGGCAGATGATGACCGATATGGGCGTGAAGCCTGAGGTCGAGGCCTTTGACACCGGTCATTTGTGGTTTGCCAAGCAGTTGGTGAAAGAGGGGATTCTGGAGCCGAATGCGCTGGTGCAACTGTGCATGGGGGTGCCCTGGGGCGCGCCGGATGATCTGAACACGTTCATGGCGATGGTGAATAATGTACCGGATGACTGGACGTTCAGCGCGTTTTCGCTGGGGCGGAACCAAATGGCCTATGTGGCGGCAACGGTGCTGGCAGGGGGCAATGTGCGTGTCGGGCTTGAGGATAATCTGTGGCTGGACAAGGGCGTCTTGGCTGAGAACTGGCAGTTGGTCGAACGCGCGGGCACCATCATCGAGAACATGGGCGCGCGGGTGATTGGACCGCAGGAGGTGCGCGAGAAGCTGGGCCTGGTGAAGCGGGCACCGGTTGCGAAGTGACACCTGCGGGGAAATTGGGGGCCAGCCCCCAAACCCCCGGAGTATTTGGAAAAAGATGAAGAACGCGATTTGAATGAGGCGTGGTGCGATGAAAACAGCGGCGATCATCGGCGGTGGTGTGATCGGCGGCGGATGGGCTGCCCGGTTTCTGCTCAATGGCTGGGATGTGCGGGTATTCGACCCGGACCCGGAAGCCGAGCGCAAGATTGGTGAGGTTCTGGACAATGCGCGGCGGTCTTTGCCGGGGTTGAGCGATGTACCTTTGCCGCCCGAGGGGGCGTTGACCTTCCACGATGAAATTGGGGACGCCGTTCGGGGTGCGATCTGGATTCAGGAGAGCGTGCCGGAACGCCTGGATTTGAAGCTGAAGGTTTACAAAGGGTTGCAGGAGGCGTGCGATCCGGGCGCGATCATTGGCTCTTCGACCAGCGGGTTCAAGCCGTCGGAATTGCAGGAAGGCGCGCTGCGGCCCGAGCAGATTGTGGTGACGCATCCGTTCAACCCGGTCTATCTGCTGCCTTTGATCGAGTTGGTGCCGACCGCCAAGAACCCGCCCGAGATGGTGGAGCGTGCGCAGGAGCTGTTGAAATCGGTTGGATTCTTCCCCCTGCACATCAAGAAAGAGATCGACGCGCATATCGCGGACCGCTTTCTGGAGGCGGTTTGGCGCGAGGCGCTGTGGCTGGTCAAGGACGGGATCGCCACGACCGAAGAGGTGGATGAGGCCATCCGCATGGGCTTTGGAATTCGCTGGGCCCAGATGGGGTTGTTCGAGACTTATCGCGTGGCCGGTGGTGAGGCCGGGATGCGGCATTTCATGGCGCAGTTCGGGCCTGCTTTGAAATGGCCGTGGACCAAGCTGATGGATGTGCCCGAGTTCACTGATGAACTGGTCGATATGATCGCGGATCAGTCGGATGCGCAGTCCGGGATGCATTCGATCCGGGAACTTGAACGCATTCGCGACAATAACCTTGTGGGCATGATGCGGGCGCTGAAGGCGCAGGATTACGGCGCAGGGGCGGTGTTGAACCGGCATGACGCGCTGCTGAAACCGGGCGCGTTGCCGACGCTGGATCAGGCGGATCTGAGCCAGCCAATCCTGACCCTGTCGCGTGCGGTGCCGTTGGATTGGACAGATTACAACGGCCACATGAACGAGGCGAAGTATTTGGAGGCGTTTGCCGCTGCAACCGACCGGTTCATGGAAATCATCGGCTGCGATGCGGACTATATCGCCTCGGGTGGCAGCTATTTCACCGCCGAAAACCACATCCGCTATCATGATGAGGCACATGCAGGCGCGAAGATCGAGGTGCGCACGCAAATGCTGTTGGGGCAGGGCAAGAAGCTGCACCTGTTCCACAGCATGTATGAAGGCGACACGCTTTTGGCCACGGGTGAGAGTTTCCTGCTGCATGTCAGCCTGCAGACCCGCCGCCCAAGCCCGCCGTCGCCCGAGATCGAAGCCGCCATGGCCCGGATTACCAGCGCGCAGGCTGATTTGCCGTATCCGGAAGGAGCGGGTGCCGCGATCCGAAAACCCGCATGACGCAGCGGGTGTTGATCACCGCAGGCGCCTCGGGCGTCGGGCGGGCGATGGCCGAGGCGTTTGATGCCGCAGGGGCGCAGGTTTGGGTGGTGGATGTCGACGAGGACGCTTTGCAGGGTTGCCCGGACCATTGGCAGTCATCCAAGGCAGATGTGTCGGACGAGGCGCATGTCGCCGAGGTTTTCGCGCAACTGGAACAGGCCTGGGGCGGGTTGGACGTTCTGTGCGCCAATGCAGGTGTGGCCGGGCCAACCGCACTGGTTGAGGATGTGTCTTTAACGGATTGGAAAAACTGCCTTTCCGTCAATCTTGAAGGCGCGTTTCTGTGTTCAAAATACGCAGTGCCGATGCTGAAACGTGACGGGCGCGGTGCGGTGATCATCACATCATCCACGGCCGGGCAATATGGCTATCCGAACCGCGCGCCTTATGCGGCTGCCAAATGGGGTGTGATCGGGCTGGGCAAGACGTTGGCGATGGAACTTGGGCCCCATGGCGTGCGCTGCAACGTGATTTGTCCGGGCGCTGTTGAAGGCCCGCGCATGGAAGGCGTCCTGCAGCGCGAAGCCGCCGCAAAGGGCATGACACGGGATCAGGTCTATGCGGGCTATGCCTCGGGCACCTCAATGGGGCGCTTTGTCGAGGCGCATGATATTGCTGAAATGGCGGTCTTTCTGGCCTCGGACGCGGCGCGGCTGGTTTCGGGGCAGGTCATCGCGGTGGATGGTCACACGGTCAATCCTGACCCGAAACTCTGATCTGCTTTGTCAGCCTTGATTCGGGCCGCGGATCTGGCGGATTGTGCTGCGCACGGCCTGCCAGTCTTTGGCTTCCTGCGTGTTTCCGGCGGCCTCACATTCGCGCATCTTTTTAGCGGCTTCCGCCTCGGCCTGGTCGCCATGGGCCGTGTACAATGCGCGTGCATATTGGGCAGTCTGTAATGCGTCCATTCCTGTCATCCTCCATGGAATGTCTGAGGGTTCGCGCGGTCACTATACTACACGACCCGCCAAATCGCACGATTGGGGGATTTCCTTTAGCCCTCAGCCGTCGGCAATCTGGGCGCGCAACTGGCGCAGATGTTCTGGAAAATGGCGCGCTGTCATATCCGCCTCGCGGATCAATGTGTCGAAGTGGCGGGTGAAAACCTCGATCCGGTCGCGGTCCCGGAAGGCCATATAGTGACCGCCAGCATAGAAAACACACAGCAGCGGGCCGAAGATTGTGACCGGCGCGGAATACAGGCGTTTTGCGTCGAACAGATAGATGCGCAAACGTGGGTAGAGCTGTTCGCAGAGGCTCAGCAGGTGGTCGATTTGTTCCAGGCGGACAGAAAGCGGCAGGCCCTGATAGTATCCCTCGGCCTGCGCAAAGCTGCGCATTTCAAACAGCGGCATGGCGATTTCATAGTCTGACTGCGCGCTGCGCATCCAGGACAGACGATCCTCGGAGGCACCGATGGCCTGATCTGCCGTGCGACCCAGATGCGGGGCGTATTCCCATTCCAGCACCGCGCGGGTCTTGAGCATGTCGGGTAGAGTAGCCGGCACATAGCGGATTTTGTAGCCCGCAGCCTCTTGATGCCATTGAAAAATCCGCTCATCCACCAGTGCGCGGGGGGCTTCGGTCATGGTCAGGGAACTGGCCAGTAGTTCCGCCGCGCTTTCGGGGCGGTTCGACAGGCTCAGCAGCCAATCCGCTGAAACCCCAAGCGCCGAAGCACAGCCGCCGATCACATGCGCATTGGGCAAGCGCGCGCCTTCATCGGCCAGTAGTTGAGACACCGTGGACCGGTCTACCCCGATACTGCGGGCCAGAGCGCTTTGGCTGACATGGCGGTCCTCCATCGCGCGGGTCAGTCGCAGGCGAAACTGCGCAGCGCGGACGCGTTTGTCGAGTTTTTCATCCATATGTTTGAAAATATCACAGGTGATGAATTTTGTTAATCATATTCAGAATTCCCAACGCCCGGACCAGTAAGTAACACTTTTGTGAGAACAAAAAAACTGGGGTCCGGAATGGAAACGCGACGAAGATCGGTCGTGAAAGCAATCATTTGGAATGCTGTTGGGTTGGCGGTCATGACTTTGGTCGGTCTTGTCGCAACCGGATCGGCGGCCATTGGTGGTGCGCTGGCGCTGGTCAATACGGCCATTGGTTTGACGCTTTATGTGCTCTACGAGCGCATTTGGGCCGCGATTTCGTGGGGCCGCCATGGGTGAGCCAACGACGCCGAAGACGCCCGAATGGGGCACGTTTGCGCTGATCGTCGCGTGCTATGCCACTTGGCTTGCGGTGCTGTTTTGGTTGGCCGCCTGGTCGTTATGGCTGGCGATTCCGGCGATGGGGTTGGTTGGGGCCTTGCATTCTTCGCTGACGCATGAGGCGCTGCACGGCCATCCTTTCCGCGCCAAATGGTTGAACGAGGCGCTGTTGGCCTTGCCCCTGACACTGTTCATCCCGTTCAATCGCTTCCGCGATCTGCATCTTGCGCATCATCAGGATGCCAACCTGACCGATCCTTATGACGACCCCGAGACGAATTACTTGGACCCCAAAATCTGGGCGCAATTATCCGGGTGGAAGAAGCGGCTGTTCGCAATCAACAACACGCTTCTGGGCCGGATCGTGCTGGGCCCGGCTATTGGGCAGGTGATGTTTGTTCGGGACGAATGGCAGGGGATGATCCGGGGGGATCGCGCGGTTCTGCTGGCCTGGGCGCTGCATATTCCGGGCGTCGCAGTGGTTTTGTGGGTTGTTGCGCAGTCGGCCATGCCGGTCTGGGGATTTCTCCTGTCGGCCTATATCGGTTTGGGGCTGGTCAAAATCCGCACCTTCCTGGAACACCGCGCGCATGAGAAATCGCGCGCCCGGACCGTGATAATCGAAGATCGAGGGTTGTTGTCCTTTCTGTTTTTGAACAACAACTTGCACGTTGTTCATCACATGAACCCATCCGCGCCTTGGTATCAGCTGCCTGCGCTCTATCGGGCCGGGAAAGAGCGGTATCAGGCGTGCAACGAGGCGTATGTCTATCGGTCTTACGCACAGATATTCAAAGAGTATTTCTGGCGGGCGAAAGACCCGGTGGCCCATCCGCTCTGGCCAAAGCCCTGATTTCGCGACAGAAGGGAAGCCATGAGCTTGTGGATTCCCGTCACCATCGCAGCCGCCTCGTTCCAGACGGTGCGGTTCATGCTGCAAAAATCGCTGAGCAGCGTGAAACTGTCTGCGGCTGGTGCAACCTTTGCGCGGTTTGCCTATTCAATGCCGCTGGCGGTTTTGGGGCTGGCCGTAGCGCTGTGGGTGACCGGTGCGGCGATGCCACCGCTGACGGCGCAGTTCTGGCTGTTTGTTGCCATCGGTGGAACAGCACAGATATTGGCGACGGTCTGTGTGGTCGCCCTGTTCAAACAGCGCAATTTTGCGGTGGGGATTACCTTTAAGAAGACCGAGGTCATCCAGACCGCAATTGTCGGGTTTCTGATCCTTGGGGATAAGGTCTCAGCCGGGGCGCTTGGCGCGATCCTGTTGGGATTGCTGGCGGTTCTCTTGTTGTCCAAAACACCGGGCGGGGACGGGGCGTGGTGGCGTCATCTGACCAACCGCGCGTCGCAGCTGGGGCTTGGCTCTGGCGTTCTGTTTGCCTTCTCAGCCGTCAGCTATCGCGGTGCGTCTTTGGAACTCGGGGATATTGACGCCTGGTTCCGCGCCTTAGTGACCTTGGCGGCTGTGGTCACGTTCCAGTTTCTCGGCATGGGCCTGTGGCTACTGTGGCGCGACCGGGCCGAGTTGCGTGCGGTCTGGGAAACCCGATCCACCGGCGTTTTCGTCGGGCTGACCAGCCTCGGTGGGTCGTTCTGCTGGTTTCTGGCCTTCACCTTGCAAAACGCGGCCTATGTCAAAGCGCTGGGGCAGGTTGAGCTGATACTCAGCCTTCTGGCCTCGATCCTGTTCTTCCGCGAGACCATCACCCGGCGCGAAATCGCCGGGATGGGTTTGCTGGGCGTCTCGATACTGACGCTGGTGCTGACGATCTAGCTGGCGCGGCGTTCGTCGAAGCTCAGCGCGATGAAGCTGGGCAGATGATCACCCATGCCGACAACCGCTGGGCCAGTATCGTCCCGGCGACCACGGCCCTTGGCGGGCTTGTCCTGCTTACGCTCATCCTTCTTGCGGTCGCGCTTTTTCTCGTCCGCGGGCTTGGCCTTTTTCTCGGGCTTGGGCGTGTCCGGCTTCGGCTCGTCCTTTACCGGGTTGTCGATGCGCGGAATGTCCTTCTGGATTAGCTTCTCAATCGCATCCAGCGCCTTCTCATCACGGCCCGAGCAGATTGTAACAGCCTTGCCTTCGCGGCCCGCGCGACCGGTACGGCCGATACGGTGCACGTAATCCTCGGCATGGCCGGGCACGTCGAAGTTGAACACATGGCTGACCGATGGAATGTCCAACCCGCGCGCGGCCACGTCTGATGCCACCAGCAAACGCAGCGATCCATCGCGGAACCCGTCCAGCGTTTTCATTCGCTGGGACTGATCCAAATCGCCATGGATCGCGGCGGCGTTATAGCCGTATTTCTTCAGCGACTTGGCGCAGATGTCCACATCGGTCTTGCGGTTGCAGAAGATGATCGCGTTGGTGCATTTCTCACCCTCGGCATCGATCAATGCGCGCAGAACTTTGCGCTTTCCACTGGCCTCGCGATCCCGACGCCCACCTTTGAACATGACGACGCCCTGTTCGATGGTCTCGGAGGCGGTGGCCTGACGGGCAACTTCGATCCGGGCGGGGGCGGACAGGAACGTGTCGGTGATGCGTTCGATCTCGGACGCCATGGTGGCCGAGAAGAACAGGGTTTGACGGGTGAAAGGCGTCAACGAGAAGATGCGCTCGATGTCGGGGATAAAGCCCATATCCAGCATCCGGTCGGCTTCGTCTACCACCATGATCTGAACGCCTGTCAGCAGCAGCTTGCCGCGCTCGAAATGGTCCAAAAGGCGGCCCGGAGTGGCAATCAGGACGTCGACGCCCCGGTCGATCAGCGCCTCTTGCTCCTTAAAGCTGACGCCGCCGATCAGCAGCGCCTTGGTGAGTTTCAGGTGCTTGGAATAGGTGTCGAAATTCTCGGCCACCTGCGCGGCCAGCTCGCGCGTCGGGCACAGCACCAGCGAGCGCGGCATCCGCGCGCGGGCGCGACCACGGGCCAGCAGGGTGATCATCGGCAGCGTGAAGCTGGCGGTTTTACCTGTGCCGGTTTGCGCAATGCCCAGAACGTCCTTGCCTTCAAGCGCAGGCGGTATCGCGCCTTCCTGGATCGGAGTGGGGGTTTCGTATCCGGCTTCCTCAATGGCTTTGAGGACCTTCGGGTTCAGGTTCAGTTCGTTAAACTTTGTCATGTATGTCCGGTTCAAGCGGACACTTGACCTGGCCCGCGCATCAAAATCTGCCGGGCCCGGATGGCCACGCGCAACAGGCGCGTTTCGGCTTTGGGCGCGGACATAACAAAAAGGTAGGTCAGGGTCAAATGAAGACCAGTCTGACGTTACGCGGTTGCGTCAAATCGGGATTTTGCGCAACAATTCAGGCCCTTCCGGGAAAGTGTTTCGCGATCTTGTCGGGCAGGTTCAAGGGCCTGTGCCGGATCAGCCCGTGTTGTTCCAGCCGCGCACGCACGTCCGGGTTCTGACCGCTCATCTCCGCGTAGAAGGCCCGCAGCCCGTCCATGCCTTGCTCGGCCTCGATCCAGCTGAGCAGTTCGTTCTTGCTCAGACCGCCTTTGTAACGCGGTACGTTGGGCGACATTCCTGGCTGGTAAGAGCCTCGATTCATTCGGAAATCATAGTGACCGATCCAATGGTCCCAGTCCGGTGCGTGGCGGTGGCACAGCTCAAGCTGGTGCAGTTCGGTTTTGCAGGGCAGCAGTTTCTTGTTCTGGAACAGGTTGTGGATTCGAAAGCTCAGGTTCGGCAATCCGGCCCGCACGAACAGCTTGCCCTGCACGTGGCTTAGAAATCCACCCAGCACGAACCCGCCATAGGTGGGGTAGAGGTCCTGCACCAGCGCCTCGCGGCCTGGCCCCTTGGGAATGTGCGCTTTGTACAGGTCGTCGCCCCCGGCCAGCGCCTCGATCGGGCGCACCCGAAAACCGGGAATGTCGGCCGGAACCGAGCGCAGAACATCCGCAATCGGCTCGGACGACCACAGGAACTCATCCACATCGATATGGGCCAGCCAGTCCAGATTGGTACGTTTGTAGATATGGGTGGCGTGCACGGTTTGACGGATCTGGTGCTTTTCCGGCCGGGTGCGTTTTCGTTTCGCCCAGAACGCGTCGTCACAAAGCCGCACCTGAACCTTTGGATGCGCGCGAAGTGCCCGAAAGGCGCGCCGGTTGGGTTCGTCAAGGTAGATGTATAGTTGGTCCGCCCCAAGCTCCAGATGGTGCGCGACAAAGCCAAGGATGTCCTCGGCAGACCCCCGCACCATAGACACGATACCCCAGGTGGGAACGTGCGTGTGATTGTCTTGGTCTGAAGCCATGCAAGTCATTGTGGCGGGGTCTGTTTTTGAGCCTGTGCCGAAATGTGATACGATAGCGCCACTTTAAGAGTTCTTACATTTGTTATTGAGGAGATTACAATGCCTCGTGTTGTTCCCGCGTCATGGATGCCCGATGTCAATATGGAGCGCATCCATCTTCATTGGACGGCCGGAGCGCATAGCGCCAATGCCAATGATAAGAACAGCTATCACATTCTAGTCGAATCCGACGGCACCCTTGTGCGCGGAAATAAGTCGATTGCCGAAAATGCACGCCCCATGAGCTCGAACTATGCGCGGCACACACGCGGTGCCAACACAGGCGCGATTGGTGTGTCGCTGTGCTGCATGCTCGGGGCTGAACGGTCGCCTTTCGATCCCGGCAACTATCCCATGACGCGAACCCAGTGGGATCAGGGAATGCTGGTCGTGGCGGATCTGGCCGAGAAATATAACATATTGGTCACGCCCACCAAGATCCTGACCCATGCCGAGGTCGAGCCCAATCTGAACGTCCCGCAAAACGGCAAATGGGACATTGTGCGGCTGGCCTTTGACCTGTCGGTCAAGGGGTATGAAGAAGTCGGACAGTTGCTGCGGTCCAGCGTCGCCGCCGCGCTGGATGATGGCCCGTTGATTGCTGCGGACGCGATGCCCGAAGACGCGAAGGCCCCAAGATACCGTGTGACGGGTGTCGCGCCTTCAACACTGAATTTGCGCCGCACACCCGGCGGTGAAAAAATCGGGGCGCTGCCCGAACGTACAACCGTGGAGCGACTGGGTGTCGATGGCGAGTGGTGGCGCGTTCGCACTAGGCAAGGGTATATCGGCTACGTCTTTTCCACGTATCTCAAGGCGATAAACCCCTAGCCTTGGTCAGACCATCATTTCCTTGGTCGCAGTCAGGTTCAGCGCCGGATAGTCGCGCACGACCCGGTCGATGTCCCATTGCAAACGCGTCAGATAGACGATGTCGCCGTCATGATCATGGGCGATGTGCTGCTTGTTGGCGTTGACGAACTTTTCGACCTCGGCCTTGTCACCGCTGACCCAGCGGGCCGAAGTGAATTGCGACGCCTCGAAGCGCACGGGCAGGCCGTATTCCATCTCGATCCGGCTGGCAAGCACTTCGAATTGCAGCGCGCCGACGACGCCGACGATAAAGCCTGACCCGATCGAGGGTTTGAACACCTTGGCCGCGCCTTCCTCGGCAAATTGCATCAGGGCTTTTTCCAGATGCTTGGCCTTCATCGGATCGCCCGCGCGGACGCCCTGCAGTAGTTCCGGCGCAAAGGACGGGATGCCGGTCACACGCAGCGCCTCGCCCTCGGTCAGGGTGTCACCGATGCGCAGCTGACCGTGGTTGGGGATGCCGATGATGTCCCCGGCCCAAGCCTCATCCGCCAGTTCGCGGTCGGAGGCGAGGAACAGAACGGGGTTCGAAATGGCCATCGGCTTTTTCGACCGCACATGGGTCAGCTTCATGCCACGCTTGAAATGGCCGCTTGCCATTCGCACGAACGCCACCCGGTCGCGGTGCTTGGGGTCCATATTGGCCTGCACCTTGAACACAAAGCCTGCGACTTTCTTCTCGTCGGGCGCAATCTGACGTGGTTCTGCCGATTGCACCTGCGGCTGGGGGCCATAGGCGCCGATGCCTTCCATCAGTTCCTTGACGCCGAACGAGTTGATGGCCGAGCCGAACCAGATCGGGGTCATATGCCCCTCAAGCACCGCTTGCGGGTCCAGCGCGGGCAGCAATTCGCGCGCCATCTCGACCTCTTCCAGCAGTTTTTCCAACAGGTGCTCGGGCACGTGCTCGGCCAGTTTCGGGTCGTCCAGCCCGTCGATTTCAATGCTTTCGGCCACTTTGTTGCGGTCGGCGCGGTCCATCAGTTCCAGCCGGTCACGCAGCATGTCATAGCAGCCGATGAAGTCGCGACCCACGCCAATCGGCCACGCGGCAGGCGTGACGTCGATGGCCAGCATTTCCTGAATTTCGTCGATGATCTCGAACGTATCGCGGCTTTCGCGGTCCATCTTGTTACAGAAGGTCAGGATCGGCAGATCGCGCAGGCGGCAAACCTCGAACAGTTTCTGCGTCTGGCTTTCCACACCTTTCGCGCCGTCTATCACCATCACGGCGGCATCCACGGCGGTCAGCGTGCGATAGGTATCCTCGGAAAAATCCGAGTGGCCGGGCGTGTCCACCAGATTGAACCGGAAGTTCCCATAGTCGAACGACATCGCCGAGGCCGAGACCGAGATGCCGCGATCCTTTTCCATCTGCATAAAGTCCGACCGGGTCCGCCGTGCCTCACCCTTGGCGCGCACCTGACCGGCCATCTGAATCGCGCCCCCGTACAGCAGGAACTTTTCCGTCAGCGTCGTCTTACCCGCATCCGGGTGCGAGATGATGGCGAATGTCCGGCGCCGGGCGATCTCGGGCGGCAGAGAGGGTTGGTTCGAGGTATCAAGCATAAACGCGCGTATAGGCGGGGAATCCCGCCGAGGCAAGACAAAGGGGTGGTTCGAATCGGCGGGTTGTGACAGAAGGAACATATAGTGAACAAAATATGGAGTGGACCAATGAATTTGAAAGAAATCGCCGAAGAACTGGTCGCGGGATGCCGCGAGAACCGGGCCAAGGAAAACCTGAGCAAGCTCTACGCACCTGACGCAGTTTCGGTCGAGGCGCAGGACATGTCGGGTATGGGCCGGGAAACCCAGGGCCTCGAAGGCATTCGAGGCAAGCACGATTGGTGGGAAAACGCGCACGACGTCTCTGGCGCAACGGTTGGTGGGCCGTTTCTGCACGGCGACGACCGCTTTGCCGTGATCTTCGAGGTTCAGGGCACGGTGAAAGACAGCGGCGAAAGCTTTGATATGCGCGAGGTGGCGATTTACCACGTCGCGGACGGAAAAATCGTGCGCGAGGAGTTTTTCTACTGACAAAGCTCGTCTGGTCCTTCCGGTCGGGCCGGTGCAAGATAAGGCAGGACAGGGAGGATCAGAATGGATCTTGGAATTCGCGGCAAACGCGCGCTGGTCTGTGCCAGCAGCAAGGGATTGGGTCTTGGGTGCGCCGAAACCTTGGCCGAAGCAGGCGTTGATTTGGTGATGAACGCCCGCGGGGCCGAGGCGTTGGAGGCCGAAGCGGCCCGCCTTCGTTCGGACCACGGCGTGGATGTTCAGACGGTGGCCTGCGATGTGACCTCGGCCCAGGGGCAGGCGCAGGTGATCGAGGCCGCGCAGGGCGTGGATATTCTGGTGAATAACGCAGGCGGGCCACCGCCGGGAATGTGGTCAGACTGGGACCGCGAAGATTTCATCAAGGCGCTGGACGCCAACATGCTGACACCGATTGCCTTCATGAAAGCGCTGTTGCCGGGGATGATGGACAAGGGCTGGGGCAGGGTGGTCAACATCACCTCGCAATCCGTGCGTGCGCCGATTGCGGTGCTTGGCCTATCGAATGCCGCACGCACCGGGCTGACAGGGTATGTTGCCGGGACGGCCCGGCAGGTCGCGCCAAACGGGGTGACCATCAACAACCTGCTGCCGGGCATTCATGCGACGGACAGGGCGGATTCGCTCGACAGCGGCGTGGCGGCGCAGCAAGGGATTTCGATGGATGAAGCGCGTGCTGCGCGCGCGGCCACGATCCCCGCGCGCCGTTACGGCACACGCGCCGAATTCGGGGCCGCCTGTGCCTTCCTGTGTTCGCAACATGCCGGGTTCATCGTCGGGCAGAATATCCTGCTGGACGGTGGCGCAACCAATCTGACAATGTAGCCATGACGCAAGGGTTTTCGCTGAAAGACCAGCTGTTTAACGATGAAAAAACCCGTTATCTCGCGGGGTTGTTCGCCAAGGCCGATGCATCCTTTGACGCGGATGCATTTCACGCACGGGTCATGTCGCGCCTGCTTGAGCTTGAGTTGAAAGAGCGGATGACGTGGATCGCGGACTGCCTGCAAGAGGTTGTTCCGGGTGAACTGCCGCAGGTCGCGCCCGTAATCCTGCGCGCGCTTCCTCCGCCTTTGGATCCGACAAAAACCGATGATGATTTCGGCGATTTCATCTTTGCCCCTTTGGGTGAGTGGGTGGTGTCGGTTGGGTTGGAAAACCCTGATCAGTCGCTGGACCTGCTGGCCGAGATCACGCAGCGCTTTTCGATGGAGTGGGCGATCCGCCCGTTTCTGAACCGCTGGCCCGATCAGGTTCTGGCCCGGATGCAGGACTGGTGCGCGCATGACAGCTATCACGTGCGTCGGTTGGTCAGCGAAGGCACCCGTCCGCGTCTGCCATGGGGGCAGGCCATCGGGCTGGAACTGGATGATCCGTTGCCTTTGCTGGACCGGCTGCACAGCGATCCGACACGCTATGTCACCCGATCGGTCGCAAACCATTTGAATGATGTTTCCAAGAAACAGCCTGATCAGGTGCTGGCGCGGCTGCAACAGTGGCGGGATGCGGGCGCGCAGGACGCGGATGAACTGGCTTGGATGACATCGCACACGCTGCGGGGCCTTGTTAAGGCTGGTCATCCGGGGGCGATGGCGATGCTGGGTTATGATCCTGACGCCGACGTGGCAGTGACGATTGACCTCAACACGCAGGCCCGGATTGGCGAGGCACTGGAGTTCTCGGTGGATCTGAAAGGCCCGGATGGGCAGCCTGTGCTTGTGGATTATATCATTCACTTTCAACGCCCTGGTGGAAAAACCTCAGCCAAGGTGCACAAGTTGAAACAAGCCGTTCTGAAAGATGGAAAGCTGCGACTGGACAAGCGGCACAAGCTGAAGGGAGATGCCACGACGTTCAAGCTGGTGCCCGGCGCGCACCGGCTTGAGGTTCAGGTCAATGGCAGGGTGCGGGCGGGGATCGATTTCGATCTGTTGGGTTAAATCCCCCCTCACGCTTTCGTCAAAACCCCACATGCCGGATTGCACCGGGCGCAGCCGTGCACTAGCTGCGGTGCAGCTGTTTGCGAAAGGAAAGCTGAGATGAAGCATGAATCGGTGCAGAACTACTATGGCGAAGTGCTGCAAAGCAGTGCGGATCTGCAAACCAATGCCTGCTGCACGCCGGATGACATGCCGGATCACCTCAAGCGTATCCTGTCTAAACTGCACGATGAGGTGCTGACCCGCTACTACGGCTGCGGTCTGATCGCGCCGCTTGATTTGGAGGGGATGAGCATCCTCGATCTGGGTTGCGGCGCGGGTCGGGACGTCTATGCCCTGTCCGCGATGGTGGGCGAAACAGGCCGGGTGGTTGGCGTGGACATGACACCCGAACAGCTGGTTGTGGCCCGCGCCCATCAGGATTATCACGCCGAGGCATTTGGATACGTGGCCAGCAATGTCGAATTTCACCACGGCTATATCGAAAAACTTGACGAGCTGGACCTGGAGCCCGGTTCCTTCGACATCATTGTTTCGAACTGCGTCATCAACCTGGCAACCGACAAAGAGGCCGTTCTGCGGGGCGCGCATCGTTTGCTGAAAGACGGCGGCGAGATGTATTTCTCGGACGTCTACGCCGACCGCCGTATCCCGCAGGCGATGGCCGAGGATGAGGTTCTGTATGGCGAATGCCTGTCGGGCGCGCTGTATTGGAACGATTTCCTGTCGATCTCGCGCAAAGCAGGCTTTGGTGATCCGCGTCGTGTCACCCATCGTCCGCTGACCATCGAAAACCCGGTGCTGGAGCAGCGGGTTGCACCGCTGAACTTCCTGTCTGCCACCTATCGGCTGTTCAAACTGCCCGAACTGGAACCGGCCTGCGAGGATTACGGGCAGGCCGTGATCTACAAGGGCACCATCCCCAACGCGCCGCATCTGTTCGAGTTGGACGACCACCACGCGATTGAAACAGGCAAGGTCTTTCCGGTTTGCGGCAACACCTGGATGATGCTGAAAGACACGCGTTTTGCGCGTCATTTCGACTTTATCGGCGATTTCTCGACCCATTATGGCATCTTCGATGGCTGCGGCGGCGAAAGCCCGTTTGAAGCGGTTGGCGAGGCTGCATCGTCGGGCGGGTGCTGCTGATCCCTTGAACCTGCGGGGCGGGGTTGCTATCCCCGCCCAAGCCCGATGCTTTTGATCGGGAAAGGCAACGGGGTCCCTTGGTGACAGAAGACGCAACTCCTCCACGTCTGGAAATTCGCAATATGGTCCGCCGGTTCGAAGGGCGGGTCGTTGTCGATGACGTGTCGCTGACCATTCAGGCTGGGCAGGTGACGTGCCTGCTGGGGCCGTCGGGTTGCGGCAAATCCACCACCTTGCGCATGATTGCCGGGGTCGAGATGCAGGACTCGGGCGAAATCTATGTCGATGGCAAGCTGATCTGCGACACGGTGTTCCGGGTGCCGCCCGAACGGCGCGAGATCGGGCTGATGTTTCAGGATTTTGCCCTGTTCCCGCATCTGAGCGTGGCCCAGAACGTCGCCTTCGGCCTGAAGGGCAGCAAAGACGAAAAACGCGCCCGGGTTGAGGAGTTGCTGCGCAAAGTCGACCTGATGCGCTTCATCGACGGGTTTCCGCATCAATTGTCAGGAGGCGAACAGCAACGTGTCGCGCTGGCCCGCGCTTTGGCGCCGCGTCCCCGCATCATGCTGATGGACGAGCCTTTCTCGGGCCTCGACAATCGTCTGCGCGACGGTATCCGGGATGAGACGCTGGCAATCCTGAAAGAAGAGGATGCCGCCGTTCTGCTGGTCACGCATGAACCCGAAGAGGCGATGCGCATGGCCGACGAGATCGCCCTGATGCGCCGTGGCAAGATCGTACAGCAAGGCGCGCCCTATAACGTCTACACAAGACCAGCCGACAAGGCGGCGGTTGCTTTCTTCAGCGATGTCAATGTTTTGCGGGCCGAAGTGAATGGCGCTTTGGCGCAGACGCCATTTGGTCAGTTCCTTGCCCCCGGCATCCCGGATGGCACCGATGTCGAGATCGTCTTTCGCCCGCAACACATAAAGCTGGATTTCGACCGCAACGGCAAAGGTCCATCGCCCACCGCCACCGATGGGGTTGCCGCACGCGGCACCGTGGAACGTGCGCGTTTTCTGGGCAATGAAAGCCTGGTCGAGTTTCGGATGGACCATGACGGCTCGATCCTGAAAGTGACGGTGCCAAACGTGTTTGTGCCCAATCCCGGGCGCGTTATGTGGCTGACCATCCGGCGCGACCGCTGCTTCGTATTCCCGGTCTAGGCCGCAATTTCCGCCAAAGTGGTGCGCGAAAGCCTCAGATTGCGTATGCGCTTTGCTTGCCGCAACGCAAGGGCGGGTCTATCAAGGGCGAAACGTGGGGATGATCGGGCACATGCGTATTCTTTTGACCAATGATGACGGGATCAACGCGCCGGGTTTGATTACGCTTGAGGCGATTGCCAAAGACCTGGCCGGGCCGGACGGCGAGGTTTGGGTTGTCGCCCCGGCGTTCGAGCAATCAGGCGTCGGGCATTGCATCAGCTACACCCATCCGATGATGGTCGCCAAACTGGGCGAGCGTCGGTTTGCGGCCGAAGGCTCTCCGGCGGATTGCGTGTTGGCGGGGCTGCATGATGTGATGAAGGACGCGCCGCCTGATCTGGTGCTGTCTGGGGTAAACCGGGGTAATAATTCTGCCGAGAATACGCTTTATTCCGGCACAATTGGCGGCGCGATGGAGGCCGCTTTGCAAGGCGTACCCGCAATCGCCTTGTCGCAATATTTCGGGCCGCGCAATCTGGGGCTGGACGATCCGTTCGAGGCTGCCGCGCGCTTTGGGGCCGATCTGGTGCGGCGTATTCTGGATGCCACCCCCGCTGAGCAAAGCGATTACCGCCTGTTTTACAACGTGAATTTCCCGCCGGTCCCGGCGGATGAGGTTCTGGGCACCCGCATCGCGCCCCAAGGCTTTCGCCGCGACACGCGGTTCTCGGTCGAGCCGCACAGCTCACCTTCGGGGCGGCGGTTTTTGTGGATCAAGGGCGGGTATCAGCACAATCCGACCGCGCCCGGCACGGATGCGGCGGTCAATCTGGCCGGGTATATCTCGGTCACGCCGATGCGGGCGGATCTGACAGCGCATGATGCGCTTGAGGCGTTGAAGTCGATCGAATGAGCGGACTGGACCCCGAAACCGTAATGCAGTTCCTGTTTGCCCTGCGCAAACGGGGCGTGACAGATGCGCGCGTGCTGGCCGCGATGGAGCAGGTCGACCGGGGCCGCTTTGTGACCGGTCTGTTCGCGGACCGCGCCTATGAGGACATGCCGCTGCCTATCGCCTGCGGGCAGACGATCAGCCAGCCCTCGGTCGTTGGGCTGATGACGCAGGCGCTGGAGGTACGCCCCCGGGACACGGTTCTGGAGGTCGGCACCGGATCGGGCTATCAGGCGGCTATCCTGTCGAAACTCGCACGCCGGGTTTATACGGTCGAGCGGCACCGCCGGCTGGTCAACGAAACCGGTCAGTTGTTTCGCGATATGAGACTGACCAATGTAACCGCGATGTTGTCGGACGGCTCGTTTGGTCTGCCGGAACAAGCGCCCTTTGATCGTATCATCGTGACAGCGGCGGCCGAGGATCCTCCGGGCCCGCTCTTGGCGCAGCTTAAAATCGGGGGTATCATGGTGCTACCCGTAGGACAGTCGGATGCAGTGCAGCAGCTGATCAAGGTGACGCGCACCGAGGATGGACTGGATTACGACGAATTGACGTCCGTTCGTTTCGTGCCCCTGCTTGAGGGGCTGGGAAAGGACGAGGCATAACAGGTCTTAGAGTTTTGTCGCCAAAACCCCGGAGAACAGGGGCAGGTGTTGAGGATCGACGTGATGAGAGCAGTTTCCAAATCGGCAATGCGCCGCTGTGTTACCGGGGTCGCTGCCTTGGCAATTCTTGCCGGGTGCGAAGGGCCGCTGGATTATGACCTGCGGGGGCAGATCGGTGGGTTTTCGACCACCGGTGCCGCGCAAAGCGCCACGGCCAGCCGTCCGGCACCGGATGCGCGTGGTGTGATCACCTATCCGAACTATCAGGTCGCCGTGGCCCGCCGGGGCGATACCGTCCGCGACGTGGCCGCGCGTGTGGGCCTGCCCGAAGGCGAGCTATCGCGGTTCAATGGGTTGCAGACAACAGACAAGCTGCGCGAGGGCGAGGTCTTGGCTCTGCCGCGCTCGGTCGGGGCATCCAGCGGTGTCGATATCGCGTCAATCGCGGGCTCGGCCATTGATCAGGCGCCCGAGACGGGCTCGGTTCAGACTACAACGCTGGAACCGGCCAGAACCGCGCCAGCCCCGGCCCCAGTGCCCGCTGGGCCTGAACCGATCCAGCACAAGGTCAAACGGGGCGAAACAGCTTATACGGTATCGCGCCTTTATCAGGTTCCGGTTGAATCGCTGGCAGAATGGAACGGGTTGGGTCCGGATTTTGCGATCCGCGAAGGTCAGTACCTGTTGATCCCTGTCAAGAACCAGCCTGCGCCGCGCGCGGCTGCGGCGGCCCCGGCGGCTGAGGCAACCAACGTGACGCAACCGGGGCAGGGCTCGCCCACTCCGACACCCCCAAGCGCTACGCAGCCGCTGCCGGATGAACAGGTCGCACCGCTGACCGAGTCGCCCGAAGCTCCGGACGTTACTGCCGAAGCCCCCAGCAATACGGGCACATCGGCGCTGTCACTGCCGGTATCCGGCAAGATCATCCGGACCTATGAGAAGGGCAAAAACGAAGGCATCGATATCGCTGCCGCGCCGGGTACATCCGTTCAGGCGGCTGAGGCGGGGACTGTTGCGGCCATCACAGCAGATGCGGATCAGGTGCCGATCATCGTGGTCAAGCACAACAATGACCTGCTGACGGTCTATGCCAATGTAGATAATATTGCCGTCAAGAAAGGCGATCGGGTCCGGCGCGGGCAGAAGATTGCGGCACTGCGGGGCGGCGACAACGCCTATGTGCATTTCGAAGTGCGTAAGGGGTTCGAGTCGGTTGATCCCGAGCCATATCTGAAGTGACGTTGAATGGCCCGTTCCGGGCCATGCCTCCGGCGGAGGTATTTTTAGCCAGATGAAGCCGGGATTACGCGTTTGGGTCGTAGTCGCTCAGGCGTTTGCCGGGTTCATCTGTGAAGAGTTCCGGTTGGGGCGTGATGGATTCGATCAGGTCGATGCGGAAGACGCGAAAGCCTTCGCGTAGTTCGCACCATGCTGTAAGGGTCCAGACTCGGCCCCAGTATTCCATGTGCAGCGGGCGGATGATGCGGTCGGTCAGGGTGCCGTCGATGCGGCGATAGACGAGGTGCAGTTTCTGTCGTGCTTTGATGGCGGCGCGGATCGGGGCCATATGGGCCAGTCCGCGCGCGGCGTCAGCAAAGGGGTAGACCGCGAATTTCCAGGCATCCGCTTCGGCTACGACCTGCGTGGGCAGAACCGCGTCGATCTTTTCCGCCAGCGACTCGGCGGCTGATTTGAGGTCCGAGTCTGCAGCCTCGGCCACGATGGCCATGCCGAGGTTCAGGGCTTCGAGTTCGGAGGGTGTCAGGTTCAGCGGGGGCAGGGTGATCTGCTCGCGCACCATGTAGCCCACGCCGCGCTCGCCCTCGACCGGAACGCCCGAGGCGACCAGCGTATCCATGTCGCGGTAGATGGTGCGGACTGACACCTCGAGCCGATCCGCGATGTCCTGCGCGCGGTGCAGTTTGCCGTCGCGCAGGATCTGTATGATGTCGAACAGACGGTCAGTGCGGCGCATGACACGCCGATCTAACCGGGGTTACGCGGTCATGTTCCATAGCACAGTCTCATGGCGCATCTGGACGCTGTCGGGATTGATCACCGCCATCATGGCGGCGGCGCAATCCTGCTGCATGAATTGCGCAGCGGCATCTTGCGCGGCATTCATATCGGTCCAGACGACATAGTCGGTCCACCGGCCATCCTCGCCCTGGCTCAGCTGACGATGGGCAAAGCCGGGGGCCGACCGGACAAATGCCTCGGACGCCTGGCTGAGTTTCACGAACTCTTCCGCCGTGGTGCCATTGGCGAGGCTGAAGGTGACGATTTCCGCAACATGGGTCATTTGATTCTCCGTTGACCAGGTTTCGATGACCTCTGCCTAGTCCCTTACAACTGACATAAACCTGTCAGTTGAGAAATGCGAGCCCCATGAATCCATCCGATCACATCAAATTTGAGCACCAATTGGGGCCAGTTCCCTTTTGACGGGCAGGTTTGCGGCGTAAACACAGGCTCAGATCATATTCCGGGCGCACGGCGCCCAAGCAAAGGAGAAGAGACATGCTCAACAATATCGGCCTTCCCGGTCTTCTGCTGATTGCGGTTGTGGTGCTGGTGCTGTTTGGTCGCGGCAAGATCAGCTCGTTGATGGGTGAAGTCGGCAAGGGCATCACCGCGTTCAAGAAAGGCGTCAAGGACGGTTCGGAAGAGATCGAACAGGACGCGTCCGAGCTGGCCAAGGATGTCACGCCCGAAACCGAGAAAGACAAGGTCTAAGCGCAGATGTTTGATCTGGGCTGGACCGAGCTTCTGGTCATCGGCATCGTTGCGCTGATCGTGGTGGGGCCCAAGGACCTGCCGGTGCTGTTTCGCAATGTCGGGCGCTTTGTCGGCAAGGCGCGGGGCATGGCGCGCGAATTCAGCAGCGCCATGAACGAAGCGGCGGATCAGGCGGGTGTGAACGAGATCAAGAAGGGTCTTAATGCTGCGACGAACCCTGTGAACACGGCCATGGATGGTGTGAAACAGGCGGCGCAGGACATGGCCAAAAGCATCGACCCAACCAAATACGATCCCGACAGCGCAACCGGGAAACTGGCGGCCGAGCGGGCCGAACAAGCCAAGAAGGTTCAGGCCACGAGCGCCCGCGCCACGGCCGAGCGCAAGGCCAAGGAAGCCGCTGATGCGCTGGCCAAGGCGGAAGAGGCCGAAGCGGCGCTGAATTCCGAGAACAAGACATGAGCAAGACCGACGAAATCGAAGACAGCTCGGCCCCGTTGATCGAGCATCTGGCGGAACTGCGTACGCGGCTCATTCATTGCGTTGTGGCGTTTCTGGTCGGGATGATCATCTGCTTCACCGTGGCAACGCCGCTTTTCAACTTCCTGACGCACCCGCTGTGTGAGGTGCTGAACGAACGTGGGCAGGATTGCGGGCTGATCTTCATCTCACCGCAGGAAGGCTTCTTTGTCGCCATCAAGGTTTCGCTGCTGGGCGGGTTCATTCTGGCTTTCCCTTATATCGGAATGCAGATGTGGCGGTTCGTGGCACCGGGGCTGTATCGGTCGGAAAAGAACGCGTTTCTGCCCTTTATGGTCGCGTCACCCTTCATGTTCCTGCTGGGTGCTAGCTTTGCCTTCTATGTTGTCACGCCTTTGGCTTACGATTTCTTCCTTGGCTTCCAGCAGTTTGGCGCGGAAGGTGAGGCTGTGGTCGATGGTGCAACTGCTGCTCCGCTAAGCGTCGTGTTCCAGGGCTCGGCACAGGAATACCTGAACCTGACGATCAAATTCATTGTGGCCTTTGGGTTGTGCTTCCAACTGCCAGTCCTTTTGACCCTGATGGGCAAAGCCGGGTTGGTCAGCGCCGAAGGGTTGGGTGCGGTGCGCAAATATGCGGTTGTTGGCATTCTGGTGTTGGCCGCGCTGGTGACGCCACCCGACGTGATCACTCAGGTCATCCTGTTCGTGGTCGTCTATGGCCTTTACGAAGTGTCGATCTTCCTCGTCGCCCGTGTCGAGAAAAAGCGCGAAGAACAACTGCGTGCCGATGGCTATTATGATGACGAAGCCGAAGCGGATGAAGAGATCATTCAGGAAGAAGAAGGCAAGTAACCTTCCCTGATCCCGGACAAAGGCGCGCCTCGGTTGGCGCGCCTTTTTCATTGGCGGCTCTTGTCGTAGTGGGCGGATCATGGTTTGAAACCGCCAGACCCTGACCCGGAGGCCCCGATGGACGATCAAGCCCTGAACCGTATCGCCGACGCGCTGAATCGCATGGCACCCGCCCCATTGGCCGCCCCGGATTTCAACCAGGCCCCGGCCTTTGTCTGGCATGTCGAGCCGGACCGGCTGGAGCCGGTGACGCAAGTCAACCGGGTCGATCTGGATCTGCTTGTGGGCATCAACCGCTCACGCGACACATTGCTGGACAATACGCGCCGGTTTGCCGACGGGTATAAGGCCAATAACGCCTTGCTCTGGGGGGCGCGGGGGATGGGGAAATCCAGCTTGGTCAAAGCAGTGCATGGCACGCTGCAGGCAGATCACCCAAACCTGAAACTGGTGGAATTGCAGCGCGAGGATATGGGCTCGGTCGCGCGCCTGCTGAATCATCTGCGGGCCGCGCCGTACAGGTTTATCCTGTTCTGCGATGACCTGTCCTTCAGCCATGATGACCAGCACTACAAATCGCTCAAGGCCGTGCTGGATGGCGGTATCGAGGGCCGCCCCGAGAATGTGGTCTTCTACGCCACCTCAAACCGCCGCCACCTGATGCCGCGGGACATGATCGAGAACGAACGCTCCAGTGCCATAAACCCGTCCGAAGCGGTCGAGGAAAAGGTCTCGCTCTCCGACCGGTTTGGTCTGTGGCTGGGCTTCCACCCCTGCGATCAGGACGAGTACCTTGCCATGATCGGCCGCTACTGCGGTGCCTACGGGGTTTCAGTCGACCCAGAATCCCTGCGCGCCGAAGCCATCGAATGGCAGGCCACCCGAGGCGCGCGCTCGGGCCGCGTCGCCTGGCAATTCTTCGTCGATCTGGCAGGGCGCAACGGCGTCCATATCGCCTGATCCCAGCTTCATCTGGCCAAAAATATCTCCGCCGGAGGCATTGCCCGGAACGGGCCATTCCCCTATAGCAGTGCCAAAATCCGCGCCGCCTCATCTGCTGTGCTGGTCAGTGCATCCCGATCTTCGCCGGGATGAAACCGCGCGCGTACGGCTGTCGGCATCGGCGCAGGTTCCACGATGGAAACCCGTGGGCCGGTGCGTTCGGTCTCGACCTGCCAACTGCGGGCCAGTGCCATCTGTGCAGCCTTAGTGGCCCCGTAGATGCCATAGAACTTCTCGCCCGCCTTGGGGTCGTCAAAGAACACTGCGTGACCGGCTTCACCCAGCAAAGGCGTTACATAAGGGATCAGGACCGAGGTGGCATTGGCGTTTGTGTTCATCGCCTTCGTCCACTCTTTCGGATCAACGAAATGCGCCGGTGTCAGGGCCGATGTATGAACGGCCGTGTGCAACCAGAGATCAACCTTGCCCCAGCGATCGTGAATGCCCCGACACAGGGTCGCCATGGCGTTTGGATCGGTGATGTCCATTGGGGCTAGGGTGGCGGATCCGCCCTTTGCCTTGATCCGGTCGTCCAGTTCTTCCAGCCCGCCGGTGGTGCGGGCAACGGCGACGATGTGATAGTCGGGGGCCAGCGCTTCGGCAAGGGCTGCGCCCAACCCGCGTGAGGCCCCGGTGATGAGGGCAATTTTGGTCTGATCGGTCATGGCAGCGGTTTGAACCCCATCGCGCAGGGCGTCAAGAGGGGGTTAGCCCCCCGGAATCGCGATCCGCCGGGTCTGGCCGCTTTGTCGCAGCATGATCCCATGTTCATCGATGGCAACAATGGTGCCCGAGCCGACCCGGCTGCCGGTCTTGACCTCTTTGACACGACCCGACGCCATACGCATCAGGGCGCGCAATTCGGCCTTGGGGCCAAAGATCCCAAGAACAGACACAGAGTTTTTCTTCAGCGCGCCCTTTTGGGTGGCCGCGCTTTTGACGGTAGCGTTGGACATGAACTGCGGTCAGGGCAGGACCCGGACCCCTTTGGTGAGTGGTAGCAGAACGGTGGTTAACAAAGGCCAAAGGGGAACAAAAGACTGCCGCCGCGTCGCAGGTTTCGGCATAAAATTCCGTTCCACCGAAACCTTTGCAAAACCAAAGGGTTCAACTTGGGGGTGTGGCGGCAACTTTTCGTGATCGGCCCGTCATCGACCAAATCGCGCAAAACCCGGACCTGAATGCCTCAACTTGATTCGCCGCTGACCTCAGCCCGAGGCCAGCTTGGCCCCGTTCCAAGATCCGCCAACGACCTCCATATCTTCGCGCTTTTTACTGACCCGGCTGCTGTTTTCCAGACTGTCGAGGTAATCGTCGCTGACACTGCCCGTGATGTAATCGCCGTCAAAGCAGGAGCAATCGAAGGCTTCGATCTCGGGGTTGCCTTCCTTGGCCGCCCAGACCAGATCGTCGAGATGCTGATAGAACAGGGCATCCGCGCCCAGTTCCTCGCGGATTTCTTCGATTTCTTTGCCGTTGGCGATCAGCTCATGCTTGGTGGGCATGTCGATGCCGTAGACATTGGGATATTTCACCGGAGGCGACGCGCTGGCGATATAGACCTTTTTGGCCCCGGCCTCGCGGCACATCTGCACGATCTTCTTGATGGTATTGCCGCGCACAATCGAGTCGTCGATCAGCAGGACATTGTGATCCTTGAACTCAAGCGGAATGGCGTTCAGCTTGCGGCGGACGGATTTCTGGCGTTCCTCCTGACCGGGCATGATGAATGTCCGACCGACATAGCGGTTCTTCACCAGACCTTCGCGATAGGGGATGCCGGTGATCTTGGCCGCTTCAAGCGCCACGGGGCGGGCGCTGTCGGGAACCGGGATGATCCGGTCAATCTCAAGCCCGGAATCCTGAATCTGCTTGGCCAACGTTTGACCCATGCGCATCTGGGTTTTGTAGACCGATACGCCATCCAGCAGAGAATCCGGACGGGCCAGGTAGACATATTCGAAGATACAGGGGGTCAGCTTGCCTTCGACCGCCTGGAATTCGTGCATGTTGCCGTCCAGATCGATCAGGATCGCCTCACCCGCGCGCAGGTCGCGCAGTTTCTTGAACCCGTTGATGCCAAAGGCCACATCCTCGGAGGCAAAGGCATAGTCGTTGCCGTCGCCATCGGTTTCGCGCACAGCCACAGACAGGGGGCGAATGCCGTACGGATCGCGGAAGGCCAGCATCCCGACTCCTGCAATCAGGCAGATGACTGAATAGGCACCCTGCACCCGCTCCATCGTCATCTTCACGCCCGCGAAGATGTTGCGGATGGGTTCGACATTGCCGTTGACCTTGATCGCATCGGCCACCTTGTCGGCCAGCACGTTCAGCAGAATCTCGGAATCCGACGTGGTGCGCAGGTGGCGGCTGTATTTGCCTGTCACCTTCTCACGCTGCTCGGCGGTGTTGGTGATGTTGCCGTTATGGACCAGATAGATCCCGTAGGGCGCATTCACAAAGAATGGCTGCGCCTCAGCCGCGCTGAGCGAACCTGCGGTCGGATAGCGCACATGGCCCATGCCAACCTTGCCCAGCAGGGTTTCAGCGTCCGTTGCGTTGAAGACGTCCTTGACCAGACCGTTGGCCTTTTTCTCGCGAAAAAACTCACCATTATACGTGACGATCCCCGAGGCATCCTGACCCCGGTGCTGCAGCATCAGCAGCCCGTCATAGATTTCCGCAAACACATCATGTGTCCGGCTTGCGATCCCCAAAATCCCACACATGTACGGGCTCCAATTTCTATGACGTTGTGACGAGAGGTTTGACCGGCATGTAGGATCGGATGGCCTGCGCCAGACGCGGGATTGGGTGTGTTTCCAAAGCCAGATGGCCAATCATCGATGCGGCGCACGCAGATGAAAACACAAAGAACAAGACCGGCAGCTCCGATTCCGTGGCGGGTTGGCCCCCACATAATGCCTTAGAACGCGCCTGTCATCAAAGGATCACAAATACACAATGCCGCAGATGGGTTTTGTGCAACCGTGATCCCGGGCCAAGGCTGATGACATATGATTTCATTTATGCTGACATGTCGGAAAGGGCGCGAAAACCAGGGGATATAGCGGGCAGGGGGCTTCTATGTGGCAAAACAGGGCACCATCGAAGAAAGATGAAACACCCAAGCGGCGGTGCCATCGATGTCGCGGCATGGGGCGAGCGCCCTGTCAGATCTGCAACGGCTCGGGCGAGGTCATCAAAAGCCGCGATATTCACGGCAAGCCGATCACCAGCCGCTGCGACGGCTGTTTCGGGCTGAAGACAATCCGATGCACCGTATGCGGTGGAGAGGGGTTCGTTTAGCTTGACACAAAAAAGCCCGGGCAGTGCCGGGCTTTCCGTAGACTGGTAAAGCAGCAATCAGTTGCCGGTGTTTTCAGCAGCAGGGGCCGAACCGTTCGAAGTGCAGCTTGCCACCAGCTCTTCATACTGCGCGGTGACCCAGCCCAGGGCGGCCTCGGGGTTCTGCTCTTCGATCTGCGAGCTGAACTGTTCGAACACCTTGGCCGAGCGGCTTTCATCCACGATTGTATAGGACTGGCCGGTCATGACCGTGTCGTAGACAAAGAAGGCGATGGCAACCAGCAGGATGCCACGTGCAATGCCGAAGAAGAAGCCAAGCGCCTGATCCAACCCGCCCAGAGCGGAACGCTGCACCAGTGACGAGAACAGCGGTGTGAAGATGCTGACCACGATCAGGGCGATGGCGAAAACGGCGGCGAACCCTGTGATCACCGACAATTCGCAACTGTCGCGCAGGAAATCCCCGACAACTGGGATTTCCTTGACCAGCGGAACAGCCTGCGGTGCAAAGATGAACGCAAGGACTGCCGCCGCGACCCAACCTGCGATGGCCAGAACCTCGCGCATGAACCCGCGCGAATAGGCCAGCAGACCTGACAGCACGATGATCAGGGCCACAACCCCGTCAATTATTGTAAAACCTTCCATGGCCCTCGCCTGTTCTTTTTCTGCCCCTCGCGGCGCGACTTTAACCTGCTCCGAAGGTTTCGCCAACAAACCCAACCAAATCAGAGGGCCGGGTGAGTGTCAGACCTGCCACAGTACCGGTTTTGCCGCCAGCCGGAGCGATTGCCGACGTGAAACCAAGTTTTTGGGCTTCTTTCAACCTGTTTTCGGTCTGCGGGGCCGGTCTAAGTGCCCCGGATAGAGAGATTTCTCCGAAAACCACCGTGTCTGCGGGCAGGGCAGTGTCTTCGCGCGCGCTCAGCAGCGCGGCGGCAACGGCCAGATCGGCGGCGGGTTCGCCGATTTTCAGGCCTCCGGCGACGTTTAGATAGACGTCCAGGCCAGTGAACGGAACGCCGCATCGCGCCTCGAGCACGGCAAGGATCATCGCCAAACGCCCGCTGTCCCAGCCCACAACCGTGCGGCGCGCCTGCGAATGGGGCGAGGGCGCGACCAGCGCCTGTAACTCGACCAGAACGGGGCGGGTGCCTTCAATGCCTGCAAACACGGCGGAACCGGGGCTGGGCGTGCCGCGTTCCGACAGGAACAGGGCCGAGGGGTTGGTGACTTGGGCCAGTCCCTTGCCGGTCATCTCGAAGACGCCGATCTCATCAGCGGGGCCAAAGCGGTTCTTGACGGCGCGCAGGATGCGGAACTGATGGCCGCGCTCGCCCTCGAAATAGAGCACGGTGTCCACCATATGTTCGACCACGCGGGGGCCGGCGATCTGACCTTCTTTGGTGACGTGACCGACCATGATGATCGATACGCCATGTCGTTTCGCAAACGTGGTCAATTCATGCGCGGCGGCCCGGACTTGTGACACCGAGCCCGGCGCGCTGTCCACATTGTCGGCCCACATTGTCTGAATCGAGTCGATGATGGCGAGGCCCGGTTTCTCGGCCTCAAGCGTTGTAAGGATGTCGCGCAGGTTGGTTTCTGCGGCCAGATGGACCGGTGCATCTTCCAATCCCAACCGGCGGGCGCGCATGCGGACCTGAGCGCTGGCTTCCTCGCCCGAGACATAGATGGTTTTGACGCCCGCGCGCGCAAACCGCGCTGCCGCTTGCAACAACAGGGTGGACTTGCCGATACCGGGATCCCCGCCCACTAAGAGCGCCGATGCGGGGACGAGGCCGCCGCCCAACACGCGGTCCAACTCGTCCACCCCGCTGAGTGTACGGGGTGGCGGTGTCTCCTCGGTCGACAAGTCCGTGAGTGCGATGGACGTGCCCCGCTTGCCGCCGAGGGATTTCTTGGCCGGACCCGCCGAAAGCGGCACGTCCTGGGTGATTGTGTTCCATTCGCCGCAGGCGTCGCAGCGGCCGGACCATCTTGTATGCGTGGCACCACAGGCCGAGCAGGAGAAGGAAGTCGTCTTTGCCATGTGGCCTTTGGTGCCCGAGGATGGGCGGTTCTTCAAGCCCTTGCGGGCTTTCATCCCCGCCGGTGGCGCGCTGCGGGCTCAGGCCCGACGGGCCATCCCCCGCAGCGGGAGCTGACGCGCCTATTCCGCCGCCCGAGGGGGGGACATTGCGATGACGCTGGACGCGCTTGGATCGTTGTCATCAGGGGGGGATTGCAATTGGGCGGAAAGTTCCGGCAGCAACTCGAACAACTCGTCCCGCAGGCGGCTGAGTTGGGATTTGGCGATGGATTCCTCAATCTCGATGTCGCGGGTCCATTGGCTGAGTTCGTGCAGGATGGTCTGCGCATCCTCGATCCGCTTCTGGAACAACTCAACCTCTTCCTGCCGCTGTTGCAGGAAGGTGCGGGCGCGTCTGACACGATCCTCGCCGTAGGTTTCGGCCAGTTCCTGACTGACCTGGCTCATCTGGGCCGCCGTTTCCAGAACTTCAGGTTCCAGCGCCTGCAGGTCGGGGTGATCCCGCAGAAAGGCCATCCGTTCCTTCACCGCGTCGAATTCCGAGGCCAGCGCAAACGCCCCGCTGCGGTCTGCGGCATGGGCCACCTGATAGGCATGGGCGATGTCCTCCATGTTCAGCGAGAACTTCCGATGCGCGTTTTCCAGCGCCATCATCCGCGCATTGGAGGGCAGGTAGAAGGCCAGCATCAGAATCAGGCAGGTCAACCCGATCTGGATATAGGCGCCCGCATCGATGGGGCCGCCGACAAATCCGGCCTGCATCGACAACCACGGCCAGACGCCGAGCGCGGACAGCGATGTAGCGACAACTGCGCCAAGCGCTGCGGCGCATATCAGGAAAAAAGTCAGTCTTAAAAAGGCATTCTGAAATTGCAATGTAATGTTATGGAGCGCGGCCATGATAGTCCTTCTCCTTTTCAAACCGGTACACACCGGACCGGAGCGGAGGGAAAGATCAAACACGCAAGGTGATCCGCTGCGGACCCGTAAACGACAAAAAACTTTGCTGCTCGAATACTAAAATGATACTCAGATTAATGTTTTCAATCAATTAGGTCTGAGGATTTCGTGAACTGGATGTCATCTCGGTAATATAGCCGAGCGCCAGAGAGGCCAGAATGCAGGCGGTGAACAGGTACAGTCCCCATGCGGTTTCGATGGTGGCGTAAGAGATGCCTTTGGCCAGCGTAATATAGAGCGCGATCAGGAAGATGTCGGCCATTGCCAGTTTGCCGAGGATGTTCAGTGCGGGTTGTAGCCGAGCATCCATCAGGTCCCATTGGATCAGCGCGGTGCCGATGGTTTTGACGTAAGGCGCGACGAGGGCGAAGATTGTGACGACCAGCGCGAGGAAGACGTCGGATTTCCAAAGCGACTGGAGGCCGGTGATGACGCTGATCTCGCTGAGGCCAAAGATGGGGAGGAGACCGGCGCGCATCAGCGGGGCGAACCACGCGATGGGGTAGAGGATCAGGAGCGAGAGGGTGGCGAGGCGGAGGGTCATTCCTCAGATTCTTCATCTGGGGCGGGGAGACGTTTTACTTCGTCGGGTGCCGGAATCTGATCATACTCCTTCGATCCGGCACGCGCGATTTGCGATACTTCCTTCATGCGCTTAGTTAGAGGTTCGATATCTTTTCCAAATTTCCCTAGCGTCTCTCCAACGTCAGATACCCCAGCTCTAACTATATCCAGCAGCCCGTCGGGTTGTTCAACTTGGTGCTCGATTCCCGCAATGCGGTTGAGCAGGCGGCGTTTGTGAGGTTGATCAAAAATCTCGGTTGCTAAGACAATTTTCCTCATCTCTGAGCATAGTTCCAAAACTCGCTGTTTGTCTTCTTTCTTCAAACTGAATCGCGGAGCTAGTTCCGCGTCTAGATGGCTTTCTTGAGGCTGCTGGAAGCTTTCATTTAAGCCTTCGAGGTAGCCAAGCACTCTTTCCATTTCCTTGAGCGCGACATGATACTGACCGTCATCAACACTCGCATCGTATGCATCGTCCAGATTTTCTATTGCTGCTCGTGGTCCATCTTCCAGAGAGGTGGCAAATGCTTTAACTCTGTGGAGCAACCTCGTATTTGTTCGTTCTGACTCTACACAAAATGATAGTTCGCTAATTAGCTCATTCATGCCTAGTATCTCCTACCGCACCGCCTCAATCGGCCCTTCTGCACTCCCGCTGATGAACTGCTCCAGATACGGATCGCCCGAGGCGTCCATCTGGCCCACAGGCCCGGTCCACTGGATCACCCCGTCATGCAGCATCGCCACGTTGTCGGCAATCGCGCGGACGGAGCTCATGTCGTGGGTGATGGTCATGGCCGTTGCGCCCATTTCAGTCACGATTTCCCGGATCAGGTCGTTGATGACGCCGGACATGATCGGGTCCAACCCGGTGGTGGGCTCGTCGAAAAAGATGATCTCGGGCTCGGCGGCGATGGCGCGGGCGAGGCCGACGCGTTTCTGCATCCCGCCGGACAGTTCCGACGGGAAACGGTCGGCGACGTTGGATTTCAGGCCAACGCGGCGCAGTTTCTCGATGGCGATTTCGCGGGCGTATTCGGGTGGGCGTTTCAGCGGGCCGCGCAGTAGGCGGAAGGCGACGTTCTGCCAGACGGGTAGTGAGTCAAACAGCGCCGCGCCCTGAAACAGCATGCCGAACCGGGCCAGAAAGGCATCCCGGTCGCCCTTGGTGGCGTCTTTTCCGTCCACATAGATCATGCCGCTGTCGGGCTTGATCAGGCCCAGAATGCATTTCAGCGCCACCGATTTGCCAGTACCCGAGCCGCCGATGATGACCATCGAGGTGCCCTTGGGAATCTCAAGGTTCATGCCCTGCAGGACGTGGTTGTCGCCAAAGGCTTTGTGTACGTTCTCCATCCGGATCATAGCGAGAAGAACACCCCCGTGAGAACGAAGTTGGCGGCCAGGATCAGCACGGCGGCGGCCTCGACCGAGCCTTTGGTGGCGCGGCCCACGCCTTGCGCGCCGCGGCCCGAGGACATGCCGTAATAGCAGCCCATGATGGCCGCGATCATGCCGAAGGCGGCCCCCTTGACCAGTGATGAGACGATGTCGCGCGTCTCAAGGAAATCCACCGTGTTTTTCAGATAGGTCGCTGGGTTGAAGCCCAGGTTTTGCGTGGCAACCGTATAGCCGCCCATGATGCCGATCACATCGCCCACCGCGACCAAAGCAGGAACGGTGATCACCGCCGCCAGCACGCGAGGGGCGGTCAGGTATTTCATCGGGTGGGTGGACAGCGTGACCAAAGCGTCAATCTGTTCGGTCACTTTCATGGTCGCGATTTCTGCGGCGATGGACGAAGTCACGCGCGCGGCGATCATCAGGCCGACCAGTACGGGGCCCAGCTCGCGCACCATGCCGATTGCGACGATCTGGGGGACCACGGCCTCGGCATTGAAACGTGCGCCGCCGGAATAGATCTGCAGGGCCAGCGCGCCGCCGGTGAAGATTGCGGTCAGGCCGACCACGGGCAGGGACAGCCAGCCGATATTCAGCAATGCCATGGCGAATTCGCGCGGGTAGAAGGGCGGTCGAAAGATATGCGACACCGCGTCCAGCGCAAACAATGCGACGCGTCCGAACGCAGCCAGCATGTTCAGGACCGCGCGGCCCAATCCGCCAAGCATCAGAATGGGGTTCATTCCACGTAACCCCGCGAGTACCTGCGGCCCAGTGACGTCAGAATTTCATAACCGATCGTCCCAGCGGCCTCGGCCAGATCATCCACGGTCTGGTGGCCGTTCAGGATGCGCAGGCGTTCGGGGTCCTGCGGCAGGTCGGTGACATCGACGGTGATCAGATCCATCGAGATACGGCCCACGACCGGGCAGGGCTGATCGCCCGAAAACGTATCGATGCCGCCGCCAATCGCGCGGTGCAGACCGTCCGCATATCCCGCCGCCACTGTGGCGATGCGCGATGGACGCCGGGCAGTCCAGCTGTTGCCATAGCCTACGGATTCTCCGACTTCCACGGCGCGGACCTGAATGACCGGCAGATCAACCGTGACCACCGGCTTGGCCCCGGCAAAGGGCATGCCACCATACAGGCCGACGCCCGGACGGCAGAAGTCGAAATGGAACTCGGGGCCCAGCAATGTCCCGCCCGTCGCCGCAAGCGAGCGCGGCGCGGTGACACCGTCGGTCATCTCGCGGAAGGTTTTCAGTTGCTGTTGGTTCATCGGATGATCGGGCTCGTCCGAACAGGCGAGGTGGGACATCACGACCACCGGGTTCAGCGCCTCGGCCTTGGGGCGCAGCTCGGCCCAGTCGGCGGGTTCCAGCCCCAGACGGTTCATGCCGCTGTCAAGCTGGATGCCGAACGGGTGATCGGGCAGGGCCTGCATATGGCGCTGGAACTGCTCGGCCGAGTTGATCAGCGGCGTCAGATCGTGATTGCGCAGCAGATCGGTGTCACCCTCCATATGGCCGGAAAACACGGCAACCATCGGTCCCGGGCCAACAGCCTCGCGCACGGCGACGCCTTCCTCGGCGACGGCGACGAAAAACTTGCGCACGCCTTCCTCGGCCAGCGCGCCGCTGACGGGTCCGGCCCCCAGCCCATAGGCGTCGGCCTTGACCACGGCGCCGGTTTCAACATTGGTCTTTGCATCCAGCGCCCGCCAGTTGCTGGCAACGGCCTGAATATTGATTGTTAGTCGTGCTGTACTCATGCGTCGTTCATGCCATTGCGTCGTGGCAGGTCAAGGGGGTATCGGGCTTTTCCCGACAAGATACGCTGCGACATAGGCAGCATCTGGCTGAGTACAAACGGTCCGCGCGGCTGTCGAGCGTAATCTTTTGCAAGAACACCATTGTTTGAAAGGGGTTTGGATTATGTGACATCTGGCGTCAAACGCGGCGGAAGCCAATTATCGTTGACCCGCTTCGGGTCAAGCCGATCCCTGCGCAGGCGGCGACAGCAGCGGTTTTTCGTTGCTCAGATGCCGCGCCACCAGTTTGCGCTGCTGCCTGCCGCTGGGAATGAAACAGGCAGGCTTGCCGGTCTGTGCCTCAGCCGCGTTCAGCGCGGGGAACAAGGCCAGCAATTCAGCCCGCGCCTCTGGCGTGACGGCAAACACGGCCTGCGGGCCGGTGAACAGACTTTCGCTGGGCGCGCCTTCGGCGAACAGGACAACATGGCAATCAAACACCAGATGGTGATAGGTGACCTGAGTGATGCTGTCGTCGATGAAGATACCGGGTAGGTCGGTCAGCCGGATTGCCGAGATCAGCACGTCCTGCGTTCCAAACATCCGCCCGGCAATCGGCGACCGCACCAGCATGCGATGTTGACGCGAAACCAGCAGATCGCGCCCCGGCAAGCTCTGGCCCAAGGCTCCGGCCACGATACGGATCGGGCGCAGCTCGGGTTGCGAGATCAACTCGGACTGTCGCAGAGCGCGGGAGAGATTCAGCCGCAGAGGCAGATACGCTCCGGTTGCGGTCAGGACCAAGTCGCCGGGTTTCAGGTTTTCGACGGCAATCTGCCCGCTGTCGGTCTGGATCAGAGTGCCGGTCGCAAAACAGGGCGCGCCCGGGCTTGGGTTGTCGTTGACGACGTAGTTGATGCCATCGGTCGACGTGATCGACTGCGTTGAATCTGTCAGGTCCGGATCGCTGTCGTTGCCAATGCGGTTTGCGGTCAGACCATCGGCGGCCCCTTCGGTGGCCGTGACGTCGCCGTCGAATGACACGAACGCCAGAACGGTGCCGTTGTCATTGAGGGATACCGCGCCAAAGCGATTGATGCGCGCGTTCAAAACGTAATAGTCGAACCCGCCGACCGTGGTCATGGTGCCGCTATCGACCGACGTTGTGCTGCGCACTGTGCCGTTGGGGTTATACACCTCGACTGTCAGGCCCGAGACACTCTGGCCCGTGGGCACCCGGATTTCGATGAAGTCGTCATCCGGGTTGTTGAAGCCCGGACCGTTCCGGTAGCGAATTTCCGAGATGATGGCTGGCAAATTCCGCGCGTCCTTTTCAGAGCATGGCCTCTATCTAGCCCCATTCCCAGCCTGCCGTACAGGTGAGAGGCAACGGCATTCTCCCCGTGGGTCAGGGGTGCCCGGCATCAGCTTGGGTCAGTACCCCTCGATCTCGCCGCCCTGCTGCCAGGGTTTGACCAGATTGCCAAAGCGGGTGAACTGCGCCTCGAACGACAGTTCGACCGTGCCGATGGGGCCGTGGCGCTGCTTGCCAACAATGACCTCGGCCTTGCCGTGCAGGCGTTCCATGGCCTGCTTCCACTCTTCCATCTTTTCCAGCTCGTGATCGCCGGGCTTTTCGCGTTCCTTGTAATATTCCTCGCGGAACACAAACATCACCACATCGGCGTCCTGTTCGATCGAGCCCGATTCCCGCAGGTCGGACAGTTGCGGGCGTTTGTCGTCGCGGTTTTCCACCTGACGCGACAGCTGAGACAGGGCGATAACCGGTATGTTCAACTCTTTGGCGATGGCCTTCATACCCATCGAAATCTCGGCGATTTCGTTGACGCGGTTGTCGGCCATGCCGCGGCACAATTGCAGATAGTCGATCACCAGCAGGTCCAGCCCATGCGTTCGCTTCAACCGACGTGCACGCGCCGCAAGCTGTGAGATCGGCAGGGCCGGGGTGTCGTCGATGAACAGCGGGCAGGCTTCCAGTTCCTTGGCCGCGTCCACGAAACGGCGGAACTCGGCCTCGGTCATGTCGCCCTGACGGATCTTGTGGCTTGAGATTTCGGATGCCTCGGCCAGAACCCGGCCCGCCAACTGCTCCGCGCTCATTTCAAGCGAGAAGAACCCAACCACACCGCCATCAATCGCGCCCTCGGTGCCATCCGGTTTCAGCCCGCGCTTGTAGGCTTTGGCCACGTTGAACGCCACGTTCGTCGCCAATGAGGTTTTCCCCATCGATGGACGCCCCGCCAGAATGATCAGGTCGGAGGGGTGCAGGCCCCCAAGCTGTTTGTCGAGATCGGCCAGACCGGTGGAAATCCCCGCCATGCCGCCACCGCGCTGGTAAGCCTCGTTGGTGACGTTGACGGCTTCTGTGACCGCCTTGAGGAAGGATTGAAACCCCTGTTCGGTCTGGCCCTGCTCGGATAGCTGATAGAGCTGTTGCTCGGCCTCGACGATCTGTTCTTTCGGCTCGCTGGACACATCAACCCGCGCCGCCTTGTCCGAGATGTCCCGGCCCAGCCGGATCAGCTCGCGCCGGATGGCGAGGTCATAGATCATCTGGGCGTAGTCATGCACCGCAAAGGCGCTGATCGACGCACCTGCCAGTTTGACCAGATAGGCCGGTCCGCCCAGTTCCTTCAGGCCCTCATCCTCGGCCATGAAGGATTTCAGCGTCACGGGCGAGGCCAGCGCATTCTTGGCGATGCGGTTGGCCGCGACCTCATAGATGCGGGCATGGACCGGATCATAGAAATGCTCGGCCCCAATGATCGAGGCGACCCGGTCATAGAGGTCGTTATTGGTCAGGATTGCACCCAGAAGCTGCTGTTCGGCCTCAATGGAATGCGGCATGGTTTCGGCGTTCTGAATCTGTGCCGCTGCCTGCTCGATACTGCTGATCTCGTTCATTTTGTCCCCGCTGCCCGTTCCGAGGTTTTACACGCGAAATACTGTCGCAAGCTATCTGGAAATACCTGTGGCTAACTTAGGGTAAAGCCTAGGGATAACTTTCCAGACAGCTTGGATGCCTGTGTATGCGTAGCTTATTATGTAGGAATTGCGGGAAAAGTCACCAGATATCGTGGCGAACTGGCCGATTCTTCCGGGGTTATCCCCAATCCTTCCACAAGAGGTTTACGTTGGTTTATTGGCCTCTTGCCAGCCGCGCGGGTCGTTCAGGAAGGCTTCGACGCCGCTAAGGGTCTCTTCGTCAAAGGCCTTTTGCGCCTTGGCCTCGGCCAGAACGTCCCACCATGTGCAAAGGCTGTGCAGCTTCACGCCATGATCGCCCAGCGTCTTTTCGGTCTCACGGAAAATTCCGTAGTAGAAAATGACCGCCGTATGCCCGCAGGTCGCGCCGGTTTCGCGGATCGCATCGACAAAGGACAGTTTGCTGCCACCATCGGTGGTCAGGTCCTCGACCAGCAGCACGCGTTCCCCTTCACTCATCGCGCCTTCGATGCGGGCGTTGCGGCCGTAGCCTTTGGGTTTCTTCCGCACATAGGTCATCGGCAGAGCCATACGCTCGGCCACCATTGCAGCAAAGGGGATGCCCGCCGTCTCGCCGCCTGCGATATTGTCGAACGCCTCGAACCCAGACTCGCGCATCACGGTGACGGTCAGGAAATCCATCAGGGTCGAGCGGATGCGGGGGTATGAGATCAGCTTGCGGCAGTCGATATAGGTCGGGCTGGGCAGGCCAGAGGCCAGCGTGAACGGCTCGCGCGAATTGAAATGCACGGCCTTGATCTCCAGCAGCATGCGCGCGGTCAGGCGGGCGATTTCGGTGCTATCGGGGAATGAGCTGGGGATCATGGTGCAAACCTCTGGGCTGAAAACACGTTGCGGGCTGATAGCCTGACCCTTTGGCCGGAGTCGAGGGGGTGAAAAAAGAAAAGCGGACCCCCAAGAGGTCCGCTTAGGCCCTTACGGGCAGAGCATGCCAAGGTGGGCTTAGCTGCTCATGTCATAGGCCCGCTCGCCGTGTACCGACAGATCGAGCCCGTTTGTTTCGGTCTCGGCGTCTACGCGAAGTGGGGTGATCAGCGCAACCACCTTGACCAGTACAATCGTGACAACTGACGTAAAGACACCCACGATCACCAGCCCGCCCAGTTGCGCGGTCCAGGTGCCCAGACCGAACAGTGCAATCATAAGGGTGCCAAAGATGCCGCCCACCCCATGCACCGCGAACACGTCCAGCGTGTCGTCGATATTCAGCTTGTTGCGGATCACGAACACCGCCTCCTGGCACAGGATGCCTGCCACAGCGCCGATGATCAGCGCCTGAACCGGGCCGACAAAGCCCGAGGCCGGCGTGATCGAGGCCAGACCCGCGATGGTGCCAGTCACCAGACCGACCATCGAGGCTTTGCCAAAGCGGATTTTCTCCCACAGCGCCCAAGTTAGCGAGGCGGTGGCCGCGGACAGATGTGTGACGGTCATGGCCATCGCGGCCCCTCCGTCAGCGGCCAGTTGCGAACCGCCGTTGAAGCCGAACCAGCCGACCCACAGCATCGCGGCACCGACCATAACAAAGCCCGGATTGTGCGGCGGTGTCGTGCGGTTGCGACGCGGTCCGAGGATGACAGCGATGATCAGCGCGGCCAGACCGGCGGTTTCGTGGACAACGATGCCGCCCGCAAAGTCGCGCACGCCGATCTCACCCAGAATACCGCCATCGGCCAGCATCCCGCCGCCCCAGATCCAATGCACCACCGGCGCATAGCACAGCAACATCCACAGCGCCGAGAAAGTCAGGACAAAGCCAAAGCCCACGCGTTCCACATAAGCGCCGACGATCAGCGCGGGGGTGATGATGGCAAAGGTCATCTGAAAGGCGAAGAACAGAATCTCGGGCAGGGTGCCTGCAAGGCTGTCCACATCGACGCCGTTCAGGAACGCTTTGCCCAAACCGCCCCACAGCCCACTTTCGCCGGGGCCGAAGGCGATGGAATACCCCGCGACCAGCCAAAGGACGCTCATCAGGCAGGCGATGCTGAAACAGTGCATGAAAACGCTCAGCACGTTGCGGGCGCGCACAAGGCCGCCATAGAACAGGGCAAGCCCCGGTAGTGTCATGAACAGGACCAGTGCGGTTGCAACGATGATCCAGGCTGTATCGGCTCCGTTCATGGGCCGGTCTCCTTTTCCCTGCGGATGCTCCGGGACGCCCATCGGGGCAGGTCGGAGCCATGTGAGTGATTGTGCGGGGCGTTGAAGCGGAGGCGGGGTGAGGAAAAAAGAGGCAGGGGTGGAAATTTGCGCCTAATTTGGCGTCTTTTGTTCAACTGATGACAGTTTTTGCATCAGTTGCGGGCGAATGCCTGAAAAACGGGCGGTTTAGGAAAAGGCCTGATGCAGCAGGGCCAACGCATGATCCCGCGCCGCCTTGCGCACAGCGTCCCGTCCCAAAGCACCGAATTCGACGGTTTCGGTGCGGGTTTCCAGCCCGTCACCGGCCAGCCCAAAGCACACGCGCCCCTCGGGCTTGAACTCTGATCCGCCGGGGCCCGCGATGCCGGTAACCGACACGGCCAGTCGCGCCTGCGAGTTTCGCAGCGCGCCCTCGGCCATTTCGCGGGCGACCTCTTCGGACACCGCGCCGTAGGCGTCCAGAGTGTCAGGGCGCACACCCAGCAAGTCCTGCTTGGCTTGGTTGGTGTAGGTCACGAACCCGCGTTCGACCACGGCGGAACTGCCGGGAATATCGGTCAGGGCGGCGGCCACCATACCTCCGGTGCAGCTTTCGGCCGTGGCGATCATGACGCCGCGTGCCTTTGCCAGATCAAGCAGGGCGGCGGCGGTCACAGCCCCAGAACCCCATGTGCGATACCGGCCAGAACCGCGACGCCAATCGCAGCGAACACCCCGGCGATCACATCGTCTAGCATCACGCCCATCGCGTCATTGCGCCGGTCGGCCCAGCCGACGGGGCCGGGTTTGGTGATGTCGAACAACCTGAACAGCAGGAAACCCGCAATCCAACCGGGCCAGAGCGCCGTGATCTCAATCCCGTGCGCCCAGGCCGGATAGGACACGGCCCAGAGCGCGATGAACTGGCCCGCGACCTCATCAATCACGATTTCCGACGGGTCGTGATCGTCCTGACCAGCGGTCATCACGCGCGTTGCCCACACGCCTGCGATAAAGGTCGCAACGGTGGCAATGGCCAGCAGCGGAAAGCCACCCAATGTGTGCAACAGCCAGGCCAGGGGCAGGGCGGCCAGCGATCCCCAGGTCCCCGGAGCCGGACGCAGGTGGCCCACGCCACAGACGGTTCCGATCAGGCGCGCGGCGTTCATGCCTTCACCAGACAGGCGGTGGCCAAAGCGGCGATGCCCTCACTGCGCCCGGTAAAGCCCAGACGCTCGGATGTGGTGGCCTTGACCGAGACCTGACCGACCTGCAAACCCATGATTCTGGACATCTCTTCCCGCATCGCCTGCGCATGGGGTCCGATCTTGGGGTATTCGCAGACCAGCGTGCAATCGGCGTTCGAGATGCGATAGCCCATTTGCCCGGCCAGTTCGACGGCGTGGCGCAGAAAGATCTCGCTGTCGGCCCCCTTCCACTGCGGGTCAGTTGGCGGAAAATGCTGCCCGATGTCGCCCTGCGCCAGTGCGCCATAGATCGCATCCGTCACCGCGTGCATGCCCACATCCGCATCCGAATGGCCCTGCAACCCACGCTCATGCGGGATTTTCACGCCGCACAGGATTACGTGATCCCCCTCGCCAAAGCGGTGCACGTCATAGCCGTTGCCCAGCCTTACATCCATATCCAGCCCCAATATGCGTTCTGCCCGGGCAAAATCCTCGGGTCGTGTGATTTTGATATTATCCGGGTCGCCCGGCACGATGGTCACGTCCAGCCCTGCGGCGCGCGCGACCTCGACATCATCCGCTGCGCCGCCGGGATGGGCGGCATGTGCTTCGGTGATCGCCTCGTAATCAAACCCCTGCGGGGTTTGCGCCGCAAACAGGCCCGTGCGGTCCTGCGTGCCAGTAACCGAACCATCCGCCCCGGTCCAAAGCGCGTCCGTGACCGCCAGACCCGGTGCAGCGGCCTTGGCCGAGGTCAGAGCCTCCAACACGTTTCGAATAGTGTTTTCCGCCACGCAGGGGCGGGCGACATCGTGGATCAGAACGCGGGTGACGCCTTGGTCCGCCAACGCCGCCAACCCGTTGCGCACGGATTCGGACCGGTCATTGCCGCCTGCGGTCAGGGTCAGGCCACTGGTTCGATATGCCGCCCACGCCGCGTCGTCGTCGGGCGAAAGCACCAGAACGATCTGATCGACCTGACCGCGAAACCTGGCGATGGTCCAGTCTGCCACTGTGCGATCGCCCAGCGTGCGCCATTGCTTCGGCGCACCCCCTCCGGCGCGGGTTCCGCGTCCGGCGGCGACGATGATGGCGGCGGTTGTCATTTGGGGCTCGGCCTTCCGTGGTTCTCGCCATTGTTTAGGGGGCGGTGAATGCAGAGGCAATCACCCGCGTTAACGTGATTAAAAAATAGGCAAGTGATGATTTTGCAGGCTTGTGACCCGCCGTTTTGTTGTTCATATGCGCGGAATTCGATATCAAAACCCCAAATGCTCAAGGATTAGGCACGTTGACCCTGCATCTTGCTGACAAAACCCTGAACCCGCCGGTGTTACTGGCCCCAATGGCCGGAATCACGGACCGGCCCTTTCGCGATCTGGTGATGCGCTTTGGGGCCGGAATGGTCGTCAGCGAAATGGTCGCCAGTCAGGAGATGGTGCAGGCCAAACCGGGCGTGCGCGAACGGGCCGAATTGTCTGCGGATGTGGAAAACACCGCCGTCCAGCTTGCCGGGCGCGAGGCGCATTGGATGGCCGAGGCCGCCCGTCAGGTCGCGGACCGCGGCGCGCGGGTGATCGACATCAACATGGGCTGCCCGGCCAAGAAGGTTACAAACGGCTATTCCGGCTCGGCCCTGCTGAAAACGCCCGATCACGCGCTGACGCTGATCGAGGCGGTGGTCGAGGCCGTGGACGTGCCCGTCACCCTGAAAACACGGTTGGGCTGGGATGATGCGCTGCTGAACGCGCCGGATGTGGCGCGCCGGGCCGAAGGGGCTGGCATTCAGATGGTTACGATCCACGGTCGCACGCGCTGTCAGTTCTATAAGGGTCGGGCCGATTGGCGGGCGATCCGCGCGGTGAAAGAGGCGGTCTCGATCCCCGTCATCGCAAACGGCGATATTGTCGATACCGAAGCGGCGCGCACGGCGCTGAACCATTCCGGTGCTGACGGTGTCATGGTCGGGCGCGGGGCGCAGGGAAAACCCTGGCTGCTGGCGCAGATTTGCCATGAGGTTTACGGCACCGATGCCCCTGAAATCCCGGACGGCGCCGATCTGATCGACATGGTGCGTTCGCATTATCAGGCGATGCTGGGTTTCTATGGCGCCGATCTGGGCCTGCGCGTCGCGCGCAAACATCTTGGCTGGTACATGGATGAGGCCGGAACACCCGCGCCGTTGCGCCGGGCGGTTCTGACCTCACGCGATACAGACGAGGTCCTGCGCTTGCTGGGCGATGCCTTGAACGGCACGGCAGAGGTGGCGGCATGACCTCGGATCAAAGCATCTGGAACTCGCTGCCGGTTCCGGCCTTTATCATTGATGCCGAGGATCGGATTGCCGACGTGAATTCCTCGGGTGAGGGGTTTCTGAATGCCTCGCGCAAAGCGGTGATTGGTGAGCCGGTCTGGGATCAGATCGCCGTGGATGCCCCGCTGGAAGAGGCGTTTCTACGCGCCCGCCAGCATGGCACGCCCTTGTTCGTCAATGATGTGGATGCAGGCTCGGGCAACCGCGCGCCGTTGCAATGCGCGCTGCAAATCGCGCCCTTGGTCGGGCATCCGGGATCGATGATCATGATCATCTCGCCCCGCGAACTGGCCGGGCGCATGACTCGTGGCAATACCGTCAAATCTGCGGCTCAGTCCGCGATTGGCATGGCCGAGATGCTGGCGCATGAGATCAAAAACCCTTTGGCCGGGATCACCGGGGCGGCACAGCTGCTCAGCATGAATATCCCGCCGCAAGATCTTGAACTTACAGATCTTATCGTCGCAGAAAGCCGCCGGATTGTGAAATTGTTGGAACAGGTTGAGCAGTTTGGAAACCTGCAGCAACCCGACTTCAAGCCGGTCAATATTCACGATGTTCTGGACCGCGCCCGCCGCTCGGCCTTGCTGGGGTTCGGTGCGGACATGACCATAATCGAGGATTACGATCCCTCCCTGCCTCTGGCCTTTGGAGACCCCGACCAGATCCTGCAAGTGGTTCTGAACCTGCTGAAGAACGCCTCCGAGGCCGCAGGGCCGGACGGCGGCACAATTCGCCTGCGCACCTATTTCGAACATTCGTTCCGGCTGCGCCGCAGTGATGGCTCGGGCCATTCGCTGCCCCTGCAGATCGAAATCATCGATGACGGGCCGGGCCTGCCGGAGAAAATCCGCAGCGATATTTTCGACCCCTTTGTATCCGGCAAGGAAAACGGAACCGGACTGGGGCTGGCGTTGGTCAGCAAGATCATCTCGGACCATGACGGCTGGATTTCAGCCGAATCCGTTCCGGGACGCACCGTCTTTAAACTGTCGCTGCGCCGCGCACCGGCAGAGAGCATATCGAAGGAGAGCACCTGATGGATGGCACCGTTCTGGTCGCAGATGACGACCGCACGATCCGCACTGTTCTGACCCAGGCCCTGACGCGGGCCGGATGCAAGGTGCACGCCACCTCTTCGCTGACCACGCTGATGCGCTGGGTGGGCGAGGGCAAGGGGGATGTTGTGATCTCGGACGTGGTCATGCCGGATGGGAACGGTCTGGAAATGCTGCCAAAGATCGCTCAGGACCGGCCCGGATTGCCGGTCATCGTGATCTCGGCCCAGAACACCATCATGACGGCGATTCAGGCGGCTGAGGCGGATGCCTATGATTACCTGCCCAAGCCCTTCGATCTGCCCGATCTGATGAAGCGCACCGCGCGCGCGTTAGAGCAGAAACAGCGCCTGCATACCGAGCCTGAAACCGAACAAAGCGACCGCCCGGATGAGTTGCCTCTGGTCGGGCGCACCCCGGTCATGCAGTCGCTTTATCGTTTGGTCGCGCGGGTGATGAATACCGATCTTTCGGTGATGATTTCTGGTGAAAGTGGAACCGGTAAGTCCCTGATTGCGCGCGCTATTCACGATTTCTCGGACCGGCGTACCTTGCCCTTTGTGACCGCAACGGCGGCCGACCTGCGTGACCTTGAAGGCCCCGCGCGCGTCATGGCCCGCGTGCGCGGCGGCACGCTGCTGATCGATGAGATTGCCGATATCGATGACGAGATTCAGGCCCGGATCGTTCGGATGATGGACACGCCGGGCGATCACGTGCCGCGCTTTATGGCCACCAGCCAGTCGGACCTGACGGACGGAATGGAAAGCGGTCGCATTCGGCAGGACCTGTATTATCGCCTGTGCGGCGCAACGATCCATGTGCCAGCCCTGCGCGAGCGGGTCGATGACATCACCCTGCTGGCCGAGCACTTTCTGGCCCGCGAAGAACGTGACAGCGGCACCAAGCGCTGGCTCAGCGCTGATGCGGTCGAGCTGGTCCGGCGTTATTCCTGGCCCGGCAACGTGCGGCAGTTGGAAAACGCGATACGACGCCTGAGCCTGACCAGCCGCGCGGATGAGATTTCAAAGGCTGAGGTCGAAATGGTACTGGGCAGCCAGCCCGAGGCCGAACCGGTTCTGGGCGGGGGCGAGCGCGAGAAGCTGTCCACGTCCGTTGAACGGCATCTGCGGCGGTATTTCGACCTGCACGGCAACATGCTACCGCCTCCGGGCCTGTACCAGCGTATCCTGCGCGAAGTTGAGGCACCGCTGATCGAAATCGCGCTGGAAGCGACCGGTGGAAATCAGGCGAAATGCGCGGATTTGCTGGGAATCAACCGCAATACGCTGCGGAAAAAGATTACAGACCTCGATATTCAGGTGACACGCCGTCGCAAACTGATGTAATATCGCCACACAAAGCGTGGCATCCGGGTATCGCCTGGGCAACGACCACGACATATGGCGGTTCGTCGCGCAAGCGACACATCAGAATGAGGGCAGACGGTGGCAACCCGAGCACAGAGCGGGATGATCCCATCGATTAGTCGATGGCGAAAATCCCGAAAACTGCGCAATTTCGGCACCTTGGGGCTGGTTCTTCTAGGACCTGCCTTGGCGCTTGCAACCTATCTTGTCATTGGTCCGTTTGATCTGGGGGCGACCGCCCCGACATTGCGTCTGATTCTTCTTGCAGATCTGGTTTACGTGCTGGTTGTCGCGGCCCTTGTGCTGAGCCAGTTGGGCAGCCTGATCGCGGCGCGACGGGCGAAATCGGCAGGCTCTCGCCTGCATTTGCGTCTGATCGGGGCGTTTACGCTATTGGCGCTGGTGCCCACGGTGACAGTTGCGATCTTTGCCGGGCTGACGGTGAATATCGGCCTTGAGGGCTGGTTCTCGGACCGTGTGCGGCAGGTTGTCGGCTCATCCCTGACCGCAGCCGAAGCGTATGAGCTTGAACACCGCCAAGGGCTGACACAGGACGCGGCTGTTCTGGCGCTGTATCTCGACAATGCCCGATCACGCGATTTCTACATCTCGGACGCTGAACTGCGCGAGGTTCTGGCGCAAGGGCAATCTCAGATCCAGCGCGGCCTGCGCGAGGCCTATGTGATCGATGGCAGTGGTGAGATCCGCTCGCGCGGGGATCGGTCTTACCTGTTCAACTACGAAGCCCCGACGCCCGAGCAGATGATCGAGGCAACGGATAATGGCCTTTTGATCATCGCCGATTGGGAAAACAACGAATTCCGCGCGCTGGTGCCCTTGCAGGCCTATCTGGACCGGTATCTCTATGTCAGTCGCGAAGTGGACGGCCAGTTGCTGACCCTGCTGGACGACACCAAGGAAACGGCGCAGTTCTACCAACAGCTCGAAAGCGAACGGGGACGGGTGCTGTTCGAATTTGGCCTTTTGTATCTGGGCTTTGCGCTGATCCTGATCCTTGCAGCCATGTCCCTGGGCATGTGGTTTGCCGAGCGTCTCTCGCGCCCCGTGGGACGCCTGACAACCGCCGCGCAGCGCGTCGGCGCGGGCGACCTGAGCGTTCAGGTGATCGAAGAGGCCAGCGACGACGAAATCGCCATGCTGGGGCGGTATTTCAACCAGATGACCCGACAGTTGAAGGGCCAGCGCGACACGTTGCTGGAGAACACACGTCAGATCGAAAGCCGCCGCCGCCTGTTCGACTCGGTGCTAAGCTCGGTGACATCGGGCGTTGTCGGAGTGGACCCTGATGGGTGCGTGACCTTCGTTAACCGTTCAGCCGAACGGTTGCTGGATTGGTCGCGTGGCGAACAGCATCTGGCCATCGGTATTGCGGTGCCTGAGTTTTTGCCTCTGTTCGAGAGCTTGAAGGACAGCGGGCAAGAGGCTGTGCAGGGCGAAATCAAGGTGACCCGCAAGGGGCAGTTGGAGAACCTGCTGGTCCGGATGGCCACGCGGCGGGGTGAGGATGGCGGGCTTGAAGGCTATGTTGTGGCCTTTGATGACGTCACCGATCTGGTCAGCGCCCAGCGGATGGCGGCGTGGGGCGACGTGGCCCGGCGGATCGCGCACGAGATCAAGAACCCGCTGACCCCGATCCAGCTGAGCGCTGAGCGGATCAAACGCAAATTCTCGCGCAAGCTGGACGAAGAGGATTGCGATAGCCTCGAGTCGATGACCGACGTGATTGTGCGCCAGACCAATGACTTGCGGCGGATTGTGGACGAGTTTTCGAAATTCGCACGTATGCCCGAGCCGGAACGGCGTGAGGAAGACGTTGTCGCCTTGGTGCGCGAGGCTGTGTTGCTGCAGCAGGCCGGGCAGCCCAACGTGCAGATCGATGCGGATCTGCCTAATCAACCAATCGCGGCGGATCTGGATGCGACCATGCTCAATCAGGCGCTCACAAACCTGATCAAGAACGCAGGCGAAGCCATTGATACCTTGAAGGAAAAAGGTGCGCCTGCAAACCTGAAGCCACAGATCAAGGTGGCCGTTTCCGACGATGACGCGGGTACGATCATCACCATTGCGGACAACGGTATCGGTCTGCCCGAAGACCGGGCGCGGTTGTTTGAACCTTATGTGACCACACGCGACGAAGGGACCGGGCTGGGCCTGCCCATCGTCAAGAAAATTATCGAGGAACATGGCGGAGCGCTGACGCTTGAAGACGCGCCCGTATTCGACGGACAGGACCATTTTGGCGCGATGGCCGTGATCCGTTTGCCGGGGGCGAATCTGCCCACCAATTCAGCGCCACAGAAGCAGGCGATTAAAACCAACAAACTGAAAGCAGGCCAAAGATGAGCGACATTCTGATCGTAGATGACGAACGCGATATTCGCGAGCTGGTGTCCGACATTCTGGAGGACGAAGGCTATTCCACAAGGCTGGCGGCAAACTCGGACGAGTGCATGTCGTCGATCAATGCCGAACCGCCAGGGCTGTTGATCCTGGATATCTGGCTGAAAGACAGTCGGATGGACGGCATCGATATTCTGAAGGCGGTCAAACGCGACAACCCGGATGTGCCGGTGGTGATCATTTCGGGTCACGGCAATATCGAGATCGCGGTCGCCGCGATCAAGCAGGGCGCGTATGACTTTATCGAGAAGCCCTTTAACATCGACCAACTGATGGTGGTGATCCGCCGCGCGATGGAAACCTCGCGCCTGCGCCGCGAGAATGCCTCGCTGAAACGCAAAGAGGTCAGCAATTCGGACATGATCGGCAAATCGGCCTCGTTCCGGGCGATGCAGGGCCAATTGGACAAGGTCACCAAGTCGAACGGTCGCGTGATGCTGAGCGGTCCGGCCGGGTCGGGCAAGGAGATCGCCGCGCGCTATATCCACGCCCATTCCAACCGCGCCAACGCGCCGTTTGTGACCGTCAACTGCGCCGGGATCGAGCCGGAGCGGGTCGAAGAGGTTCTGTTTGGCCGCGAATCCTCGGAACGCGGGGTGGAATCGGGCTTGCTGGAAGAAGCCCATGGCGGTGTGATCTACTTTGATGAGGTCGCCGATATGCCGCTGGGCACGCAGTCGAAAATCCTGCGGGTGCTGGTCGATCAGCAATTCCAGCGGGTTGGCGGCAGCGACAAGGTGCGGGTCGATTTGCGCGTGATCTCGTCTACGAACAAGGACCTGGACGACGAGATCGCAGCCGAACGGTTCCGGGAGGAATTGTATCACCGCCTGAACGTGGTGCCGATTGCGGTGCCGTCGCTGGAAGACCGGCGCGAGGATATTCCGGTTCTGGCCCAGCACTTCATCGAAATGTGCAACGAAACCCAAGGTCTGCCGATCCGCGAATTGTCGGAAGAGGCCGTGGCGCTGCTGCAAACCATGACTTGGCCGGGCAATGTGCGCCAGTTGAAGAACCTGATCGAACGGGTGCTAATTTTGGGCGATGGCACCGGGCCGATTGAGGCTCGTGAATTGCCGAGCGACGAGGATAAGGCCGAAGAGTCGGGCCGTGTTGTCCTGTCCGGTGCGCTGGCGACCTTGCCTTTGCGTGAAGCGCGTGAAGCGTTCGAGCGTGAATATCTGCTGACCCAGATCAATCGCTTCGGCGGCAATATCAGCCGCACCGCCAGCTTTGTTGGGATGGAGCGCAGCGCGCTGCACCGCAAGCTGAAATCGCTGGGGGTTGTGACCTCGAACAAATCCGGTGCGCGCGTGGCGCAAATCGATGAGCCGGAACCGGCGGAGTGATGTACCGGAAAGGCTGTGCTGGCCATGAGCGTTCTGACATCAGGGAACAGGCTTGAAACACGCGGGTACCCCGGCTTTGGCAAACGCCTGAAACGGTTGCGCCGGTCGGTCGGGTACAAACAATCTCATCTGGCCGAGTTGCTGCAGGTGGATCAGGCGACCGTCTCAAGGTGGGAGCGGGGCGGGCAAACCCCGCCGCCGGACACTCAGCAGGCTGTGTTTGCCGCGCTAGGGCCTGCACGTGCGGATGACAGCGCCTTGCGGCGGCTGGTCATGACCTCGTCCGACTGTCTGCATCTGGTCGAAGAGGCCAGCCATAAATGCCTTGCCTATTCCGCCAGCCGGGCACGGGATTGGAAGACCAGCCAAAACGCTCTGCTGGGCGTATCACTCTGGCAATTCGCAACCGAGGAAATTCAGCAGGCCGAGGCCGAACTGGACGCCGACGGCTGGTGGGACATGCACACGCCTGCGCCAAAGGCGTTTCAGACGTCTGAGGCCGTCCATGACCGCATTCGCATCAGCGCCGGAGAGATCATCTGGGAACGTCTGTATCTGTCGGACGGAACACCGGTGCGCCTTGTCAGTGGATCCAGACATTAGGGCCGCATAATTTATGCGTTCCGTGGTCTGACTGGGCGCTGTAGAAGCGGCGTATGAGACAAGCATTTCAGGTCCTTCTGCTCTGGCTGGCCGGGCTGGGCGCGGCGACGCAGTTTGCCAAGATCGCGGTGCCTTTCCCCCAGCTTTTGCAGCTGTATCCCGATCACGCGGATACGTTGGGATGGCTGCTGTCGATCATCAGCCTGCTCGGTGCCGTGCTGGGGGCCGTGTCCGGGGCAATCGTGGGTCGGGTGGGGCCTTTGAAGCTGCTGACTTTCGGCCTGTGTCTTGGGGGTGCGATTTCAGTGTTTCAGGCAACATGGCCCGGGTTTTACGTCATGTTGGCCAGCCGGTTTGTCGAGGGTCTGTCGCATCTGGCAATCGTCGTCGCCGCCCCAACGCTGATCGCGCAGATCACCAGCGGCAAGGCGCGGACCATGGCCATGGTGCTGTGGAGCACTTTCTTTGGCGTCGCCTTTGCGCTGAACGCGTGGCTCGGGCTGCCTTTGATCGAGCGGTTTGGCCTGACCGCGTTCTTCCTGCTGCACGGTTTTCTGATGATCGGAGTCGCGGCGTTGATCCTGATAACACGGTTGCCCGTGCAACCTGCCTCGCCAACGGTGCCGTGGCGGTGGAGCGAGGTGCTGCACGTCCATCTGCGCACCTACCGGTCGCCTTTCGTGTCCGCGCCGGCCTTTGGGTGGTTCTTTTACACGCTGACCTTTGTGTCCTTGCTGGCCATCCTGCCGGGCCGTCTGCCCGAGGAAACAAGCGGTCAGATTGCCGGGCTGATGCCGCTGGCGGGGATCGTGCTCAGCTGGGTGGCCGTGCCATTTTTGTTGAACGTGATGCCGTGTGTCGCGGTGATCAATCTGGGGTTTGGGCTGGGTATTCTGTCCATTGCCGGCGGTTTCCTCGGCCTGCCGCTGGAAGTTGTCTGCGTCCTGCTGTTTGCGGTTCTGGGCCTTGTGCAAGGGGGCAGTTTTGCCGCCGTGCCGATCCTGAACCAAACCGCCGAGACGCAGGCGCTCAGCTACGGGGCCATGGCGCAGATGGGCAACGCGGGCAACCTGCTGGGCACGCCGGTTTTGCTGGCCGTTCTGTGGCGGGTTGATGAGGCCGGGATGCTGGTCACCGTGATTGGTATCTACGCATTAGCCATTTTTGCGCATCTGGCCTTGTCCCGCCGACGCGCGGCGCAAGGTTCAACCTGATTGACCGGGCGAGATGATCTGGAATGATCCGTCATCGAATTTGACGAAACAGGATTGCGTGGTCAGCGGGGGCAGGGTGGTTGTGCGGGCAAGCGGCACGCTGGATTTCACGCCCGATTTGCAGGGCGGCAGGCTGACCGGGCGGTAGCCTTTCTGGGCCATGCACTGCGCCTCGACCTTGTTGCGTAGGGGTTTGTTGACGTCCACCGTATAGACATTTCCCGGCTCCCACCATCCGGGTGAGCGATAGCACCTGCCGCGCCCGTCGCAATAGGTCCGACCGGGCCAATAGACCGGCGGGCTTTGCCGGATCTGGTTGGCAACCGGCGCATCCTTGAGGGCCTGAACCTGACACTGGGTCGTTTCCGTCTGCATGCGCGAGACGCTTTCACCCTCGCGGTAATACAAAGACAGGGGGCCACAGGCGCCAAGCGCCATCAGGGGAACCAACAGGGCAACAAGTGTTTTCATGTGCTTATCTTGCCCCAGACCAACAGTTAAGACAATTCGATTGACCCCTATCGGGCCATCTGTCATTCAAAGATTTCAGGCAGAAGGGCCAGGAACATGAAGGTCATCATTTGCGGTGCGGGTCAGGTTGGCTGGCAGATTGCACGGCACCTTTCGGGCGAGCTTAACGACGTCACCGTGGTGGACAACAACCCTGATCTGGTGCGCCGCGCGACCGAAACGCTGGACGTGCAGGGCATCGCAGGCTTTGCCAGCTATCCGGATGTTCTGGACCGGGCCGGGGCGCGGGATGCGGATATGATCATCGCCGCGACCCACTCGGACGAGGTGAATATGGTCACCTGTCAGATGGCGCATTCGGTGTTCTCGATCCAGCGCAAGATCGCGCGTTTGCGGTCGAAATCCTATTTGCAGGCGATCCATTCCGACCTGTTCCGCCGCGATCACTTGCCCATTGACGTGGTCATCAGCCCTGAACGTGAGGTTGCCGCCGCCGCCATGCGCCGATTGTCGGCCCCGGCGGCCTTTGACACCGAACTGTTCATGGATGGTAAGGCGCAGCTTCTGGGCATTCGAGTGGATGAGGATTGCCCCATCGTGAACACCCCGTTGCGCCAGTTGACCGACCTGTTTTCGACCCTCAGTTCGATTGTTGTCGGGGTCCGGCGCGAGGGCACCTTGTTTGCTCCTGAATCCGAGGACCAACTGTTTGTGGGCGACGAATGCTATGTCTTCACAAGCGTAAATGACGTCGACCGCACGATGGAGGTGTTCGGCAAGTCGCAAAAACGACAGGACCGTGTGGTGCTTGTGGGCGGCGGCAATGTGGGCCTTGAGGTCGCCCGCACGCTGGAAGAACGCGAGGGTCGGGTCAGGGCGAAGATTATCGAGCGGGATCGCCAATGCGCCGAAAAAGCTGCCGAAGCGCTAGAGCGGACAATTGTATTGCACGGCGACGGCTTGGATTCCGCGTTGCTGAGTGAGGCAGGCATTGACCGCGCCGATGCGATGCTGGCGGTCACGGATGATGATCGTACCAACATGCTGGCCGCCGTGCGGGCCAAGGCCGAAGGCTGCGCGCTGGCGATTGCCTTGATCAACGACCCCAGCATGGTCGCCCTGATGGGTCCGCTGGGCATTGACGCCTATATCAACCCGCGCGCCACGACGGTCAGTTCGATCCTGCGTCATATCCGCCATGGGCGCGTGCGGCAGGTCTATTCGATTGGCGATGCCGAGGCCGAGGTGATCGAGGCCGAGGTTCTGTCAACCTCGCCCATGGCCGGTCAAAGACTGCGTGATATCGACTTTCCCGAAGGTGTTTTGGTGGGGGCCGTCCGCAAAGGGGATGATGTATTGCGCCCCACGGGCAGCCTGCGGATCGACGAAAAGGACGTTGTTGCGATTTTTGCCATGGCCAAGGACGTGCCCGAGGTTGAGCGGCTGATGCAGGTCTCGATCGATTTCTTCTGATGGCGCGTGTGAAACCACAACAGGTCGGGCTATTGCGGCGGTTGCCGCTGTTTTTGCTGATCTGGGGATGCGTTTCGATCTCGATGTGGGTGCCGGCGGTCTTTGCGCTGGTGCTGGATGATCACGATACCTCGCGCGCTTTTCTGTATTCCGGTCTTTTGGGGCTGTTTCTGGTGGCGACCATTTCCCTTGCATCCTCAAACCGGGTGCCGCGGCGGGGCACTTTGGGGCAGCTGGCGGTGCTGTTGGGGTGTTTCACGGTCCTGCCGCTCTTTCTGGCCATCCCGTTTCACGAGGCGCTTGGCAACACCACGTTTCTGAACGCCTATTTCGACATGGTCAGCGCCCTGACCACAACAGGTGCGGATCTGTTTCCCAACCCTGATCGACTGAGCGCGCCGCTGCATTTGTGGCGGGCGATGGTGGGCTGGATGGGCGGTCTGCTGATGTGGATTTCGGCGGCGGCGATCCTGGCCCCCCTGTCGCTGGGCGGGTTCGAAGTGACCGCAAAGGGCCAGCCGGGGCGCCCCGTCTCGGGCGTGGCCCAAAGTGAGACGGTTGACCCACGCGGCCGCCTGATCCGGGTGACACGCACGCTGACCCCGGTCTATGCCGGTTTGACGGCCGTGATCTGTATCCTGCTGCTGATCGCCGGAGAGCAAGGCCTGACCGCCATCTGTCACGCGATGTCGGTCATGGCGACCTCGGGCATTTCGCCGGTCGGCGGGCTTGAGGGGGCACAGGCCGGGATCACCGGTGAGGCAATTTTGCTTCTGTTCCTGTTCTTTGCCTTGTCCCGCCTGACATTCTCGGCGGATACGGCGACAAGCGGCTTTTCGCGGCTGGACAAAGACCCCGAGTTTCGGATCGGCCTGCTGATCGTACTCGCGGTTGCTGCTCTGCTGTTTTTCCGCGTTTGGGCCGGGGTTAACGAAATTGGCGGGCAACTTCAGCCCTTGCAGGCGCTGCATGTCATCTGGGGCATGCTGTTCACTGGCCTGTCCTTTCTGACAACTGCCGGGTTTGAAAGCGCCAACTGGAATGATGCGCAACAGCTTTCGGGGCTGGGAACGCCCGGTCTGATTCTGATGGGCCTTGCGCTGGTCGGCGGCGGCGTCGCCACCACGGCAGGCGGCGTGAAATTGTTGCGGGTCTTTGCGTTGTACCTGAATGGCGCGCGCGAAATTGACCGGCTGATCCACCCCTCCTCGGTCAGCGGGGCCGATGGCGGTAATCGACGCATCCAAAGCGACGGCGCGTTTATCGCCTGGATCTTCCTGATGCTGTTTGCCCTGACGCTTGCGGTGTTCAACCTGCTGCTGGCCATGATGGGGTCGGGGTTCGAACAGGCGATGGTCCTTAGCGTTGCCGCGCTCAGCACGACCGGCCCGCTGATCGAGTTGGCCACGGATGTCCCGATCCGGCTGATCGACCTGTCGGGTGGGGCCAAACTGACGCTGTGCGCCGCGATGGTGATCGGGCGGCTTGAGACGCTGGCAATCATCGCCCTGATCACCCCATCGCTGTGGCGGGATTAGGCCAATGTTGAGTCTTGGCATTACTGCCTGATTTTTCATCTGGAATATCTGGGCGCAGCACTCCATACTCTGCCAGAGGGAGCGCGTTGGTCCGCAGCGCGTAGCAAGAACAACGGCGAGATAACAAAATATGGCTTCGGACAGACAGAATCTTCAGGACGCGTTCCTGAACAATGTACGGAAAGCAAAAGTCCCGGTCACGATTTTCCTGATCAATGGTGTAAAATTGCAGGGTGTGATCACCTGGTTCGACAATTTCTGCGTGCTACTGCGCCGCGACGGACAGTCGCAACTGGTCTACAAACACGCGATTTCGACGATCATGCCATCGCAGCCGATCAGCCTGTATGAGGGCGAAGACGCCTCTTGATGGAACATGAACGGAGGCGCACCCGGGCCTGGGTGCTGCATCCTGAAATCAAGTCAGATGAACAGCGCCGTGTCCCCGAACCGGCGCTGGAAGAAGCGGTGGCACTGGCTGCCGCATTGCCCGATCTGGATGTGGTCGGGTCCGAGATCGTGCGCCTGCAACGCGCCCAGCCCGGATTGCTGTTCGGCAGCGGCAAGATCGAGGAGCTGGCCGAACGGCTGCATGACGCCGAGGTCGAGCTGGTGCTGATCGACGGTCCGGTGACCCCGGTCCAGCAGCGCAACCTGGAAAAGGCGTGGAAGGTCAAAATCCTCGACCGGACCGGATTGATTCTGGAGATTTTCAGTGATCGTGCTCGCACCCGAGAAGGTGTGTTGCAGGTCGAAATGGCAGCGCTCAGCTATCAGCGGACGCGGCTGGTGCGGGCCTGGACCCACCTGGAACGTCAGCGCGGCGGATTGGGCTTTGTCGGTGGTCCGGGTGAAACGCAGATCGAGGCCGACCGACGCGCGATTGATGAACAACTGGTCCGTCTGCGGCGTCAGTTGCAGAAGGTGGTCAAGACGCGCACGCTGCACCGTGCGGCGCGGGCCAAGGTGCCGTATCCGATTGTGGCGCTTGTGGGTTACACCAACGCAGGCAAATCCACGCTGTTCAACCGCTTGACCGGGGCCGAAGTCATGGCCAAGGACATGCTGTTTGCCACGCTGGACCCAACCATGCGCCGCGTTGTTCTGCCTGATGGCCCCGAGGTGATCCTGTCGGACACGGTGGGCTTTATCTCGAACCTGCCCACCGAACTGGTCGCTGCCTTCCGCGCCACGCTGGAAGAGGTGCTGGGCGCCGATCTGATCGTGCATGTGCGCGACATCAGCCATGAGGAATCGCAGGCGCAGGCCGAGGATGTGCAGGCCATTCTGACCTCATTGGGGGTCGATGATGAACGCCCGATGTTGGAGGTCTGGAACAAAACCGACCTGCTGGACCTTGATGAACGCGAGGCGACACTGGCCCGCGCGGATCGGGATCCTGCGATCTTTGCGATCTCGGCCGTGACGGGGGATGGGATTGACCCGCTGCTGGCGGAAATCGCCACGAAACTGCAGGGCGTCCGCCATCAGGTCACTCTGTCCCTTGGGTTTTCCGAGGGCAACAAACGCGCCTGGCTGTTCCGGCAGGATGTGGTCCGATCCGAAGAACAGACCGAGGATGGTTTCGCAATCACCGTACTTTGGACCGACAAACAGGCGGCTCAGTTCGCCGGGCTGTAAGGCTCAGTCGCGACCGACCTGCCTTTGATACTCGGCCAGGTCAAACCACCAGGATGAGGATCGCACCTTGTGGTTGGTGTCTAACTCCCATTCCTCCCACCCGCGGGTCACGACCGGGTTGCCGGTTTGCGCGTGGTTGCCCTCCAGCGTCCAGACGAACAGGGCGTGGGTTCCGGCCCATCGCAGCATATCGCAGCGCAGGTCCAGATCGGGGAGTTCCGCGTACAGATCGCGCGCCATCGCGGCTATTGCCTCGCGGCCTTCCAGCGGCGTGCCGCCGTTGATGGTCATCTGACAGTCCGGCGCAAAATAGCTGGCGACAGCATCGGCATCACCGGAACTCCAGGCAATGGCGTAGTCGCGCGCAAGATTGTTCAGGACGTCCCGAATACTGGCCATGATCGCCCCCTTGGTCCCACATAGTCGGTAGGGGGATGGTAGGCGAAACCGGGCAGGGGTGCCACGGTGCCTTGCATTATAGGGCGGGGACTCGCCGACCGGGCGGATTATCGCGGAATCAGAGTGGTCACACCGACGGCGGCGGCCCGCGCCAGATCGATGTCGAGTGACATGGGGATATATTCTCCGCGCCGCCACAGTTGGGCCTGATCGTCATAGTAGCGCGACAGGAAATGCCCTGACTGACCGGTGGCCGTGATAAAGACCGAGCTGTCGGGGTCAGCGAAATCATAAACGCCGCGATAACCCGCGCCGTGGACATTCTGGAACGGATCCGGCCCTTCGCCCGAGGTGCGCCCGCGCAGCAGCGTGTTGTCACCGCCGCTGGTCGATTGCCGGATGTTCACGAAATAGCGCAGGACCGGGACCTGTCCCAGAACCGGATGATCATGCGTGGCCTGATGCGCGTCGCCCCAACGCAGCGATTCCAGGGCCGAGCCGTAATTCTCGGAGATCCAGATCAGCGCGTCATCCAGCGCCAGCCGGGCCATGTCGGTGCAGGTTTCCACCGGCGCGCTTTGGCGGACGTCGCACCAGACCGAGGCACCATCGATGTCGCGATAAACCCGTTCGATGAACAAGGGTTCCACATGCTTGAACTCGCTGGCCAGCGGGCCAAGTTCATCCGCGATCAGGCGGATCTGCAACGCGCGCAGCCAGGCGGCGTAGATCAGGGGTTCGGGCAGATGCTCGTTCATCTCGCCGTTCCATTCTGCCAGCAGAGACAAGGCGATCTCGCGTTGGCGCTCGGGTGTGCCTTCGGGGGCTGACGCGCCGGTAAACCACAGATCAGCCCCGATCAGCGGCAGCAGCGACCGGGCGGTGAAGCTGACAGTGTCAAGCTGCGCCTCGATAAAGCTGTCGCGGGTGTGGACCTCTCGCGATTGCATCAGGCGTTCCCAGCGATGAACGCGCTGGGTGTCGCCCCATTCGTACGAGACATGGTTGGGAAAGGGGCGGTCGATGATCTTGTTGTTGGTGTTGCCTAGCAGGCCGCCTATGGGGGCCACGAATTCGGGGTTGTTGGCATAAGGCAGGCGGCCCTGCCAGCGGTTGGCGTCAATCCAGCCGGGAGTCGGGATACGGCCCTTGCTCTGGTTTCGCAGGTTGCGTTGCGGCATGGCGCCGATCAGTTTCATGCCGATCGTGTCCCCATCGACCAGTGAAAGGTTTTGCGACGGAGCGATAAATTTCTCTCCAACCTCAAGAGCTTCCCGCACGGTGTTCACGTTCATCAAACCCATCGACGCGCTCATCGACGTGTCGTTCGGGCTGAGCGCGGTCCAGGACAGGGAAACCACATGACCGGGTGGCGTGATCGTTTCCAGATCGTAATGGCTGCCGGGCAGAACCGGACCATTCTCGGTCCAGCGCAGGGTCAGGGTAATGGGGGCTTCATCCTTGATCTCGATGATCGAGGGGCGGGTGCGGAATTCCTTGTAGCCGTCTGGGGTCAGGTATTCTTCGGGATTGTCGGGGTTCAACTGCTCGATATGCAGGTCCTGGTCGTCCAGATACGAGGATGTCAGGCCCCAGCCCAACCGGTCGCTGCGTCCGCTCATGACGGCAGGAATGCCGGGTATTGTCGCGCCGATCACGCCGCCATTGGCCAGCCCGAGATGCGCCAGATACCACACACCGGGCGCAGTGAAGCCCAGATGCGGGTCATTGGCCAATAGCGTTCCACCACTGGCAGATCGGGTGGGTGCTGCGGCCCACGCGTTCGACGCGCCCGCAAGCCCGCGTTTGGGGAACGGCGACAGGGGCGTGTCCGGCATGTCTGTTCCGGCTGCATAGCGGGGCAGGCCGGGGAACAGCGCGGCATATTCCGGCAGGGCGGCGATGCCGGGGCCGGGGACGTCTGGCAGAATGTCGGAAAGGCGCGCGGGGTCGTTCAGCATCAGGGATGTGCGCGCGCGCAGAACCTCATCCTGCAAATGGCCCGACAATTGCAGCCCCATCAGCTTGATCACCGCAAGGCTGTCGCCCGGTTGCCAGGGCGACACGGGCGCGTTGAACAGAAACATCTCGGGCGCACCACGGCCCAAAGCCTCTTCGTTGATCTGTGTCAGGCGGGCGTTGACGCCAGCGGCATAGGCGCGCAACGCGGCCTTTGTGTAATCGTCCTGCGCGTCAACCGACCGATGGGCCAAACCATAGAGGTCGAGCCGGCGCAACAGCTTGTCGATTGGCACCGTCCGAGCGCCAAAAACCTCGGACAAACGGCCCTGCGCAGTGCGGCGCATGACGGTCATCTGCCACAGGCGATCCTGTGCATGGGCATAGCCCAGACCGTAGAACACATCCGGGTCGGTTTCGCCAATGATATGCGGGACGTTTGCAGTGTCGCGAATGATTTCAACCGGGGCGGTTAAGCCTTGAACCTCAAGGGTTTGATCGTATTCGGGCAGGGACTGGCTGGCCAGAAAATAGACCAGCCCGATCGCGGCAAGCACCAACAGGATCAGACCCGAGGCGATACGCACCAGCCAGCGAAAAACAAGACCCATAAATGCCCCTCAATCCCGTTCGATTATCGTTTGCGCAAAGACTAATGGATGGGGCCAGCAACCGAAAGAGGAACGCGGCAGGAACCTGTCCTGACGTACCGAAAATAAGTGCCCCGCCGCACCGGAATGCGACGGGGCTTGCCAGAGGGGTGTGGTGTTCGAAACTTACGGAATGATCCGGGTGTATTTGGTGCCTTCGACCGTTGCGCCGATCTGCAGGCCCGCCTGTCCGAAGACAGCGGCCAGAACCGGTGTGCGCAGCGTGGTTGTGTCGGTCGACAATGAATCGCCCTGATCGCTGACCACGTAGCCAATGTCAGCCCCGGCGGTCCAACCGCTGGAGCGGCGGAAATCGTTCAGCGCGTCCTCGGTCATGAAGAACAAGACGTGTGCGTATTGCTGTGCGCCGATCTGAAGGCCCGCGCTGCCTTTGACGGCCGAGTAATAATCGACCGTCGCGCCGTTGATCTGCAACGCGCCGCGCCCGTAGCCGCCACCAAAGACAAACCCGGCTTCGGTGATCAGGGGCATGACCAGCAAGCCATTGGCCTTGTTGGCAATTTCAACCGTGTTTGGATAGCGGCTGTACATCTCGGTCAGCGTTGCGGCGACACGCGCATCAATCGTGGCTGCGTTCGAATTGCCAACGCCGTTGCCGCATGCGGCGGTCAAGGTCAGCCCAGCCATGCCAAAAGCAAAGCCGCGACGGCTCAGTCGGGGGGATTGGGAACTGCTCATATGTCCTGTCTCTTGTAAATGTGCCTGATATGTCGGGTGATCCCGATCTTGTGTGCAAGAATACGCCGATTGCCCGTATATGTCACGGGAAAGCTTTGCGCGCCTGCGTATCAATAGGCGAAATATCGCGACAATCCGGGGTTTTAGCCCTGCAGCATCTCTGCAACCTTGGGGGCGAAATAGGTCAGGATACCGTCGCACCCGGCGCGTTTGAAGGCCAGCAGGCTTTCCACCATGACCTTGTCGCCATCGATCCAGCCGTTCTGCGCCGCCGCCTGGATCATCGCGTATTCACCCGAGACCTGATAGGCATAGGTCGGCGCGCCGAATGTGTCTTTCACCCGGCGGCAGATATCCAGATAGGGCATACCGGGTTTGATCATCACCATATCCGCGCCCTCGGTCAGGTCGCGTTCTATCAGGCGCAGGGCTTCGTTCGAGTTCGCGGGGTCCATCTGGTAGGTTTTCTTGTCACCCGTCAGCGCACCCGAGGCTCCAACCGCATCGCGGAACGGACCATAAAAGGCGCTGGCGTATTTGGCGGCGTAGCTGAGGATCATCACGTTATGGTGCCCTGCGCCTTCCAGCGCCGAACGCATCGCCCCGATGCGGCCATCCATCATGTCCGACGGGCCAATGATGTCCGCGCCGGCCTCGGCCTGAGCAAGGGTCATCTTGACCAAGGCTTCAACGGTCCGGTCATTCACGATCTCGCCATCGACCACGTATCCGTCATGGCCGTTGATATTGTAGGGGTCCAGCGCCACGTCGGTCATGATCGCGATCTCTGGCGCGGCCGCCTTGATCGCGCGGATTGCACGGTTCGACAGGTTGTCGGGGTTCCAGGCTTCGGCACAGTCTTCCGTTTTCAGTGCCGGATCGGTGTAGGGAAAGATGCAAATCGCCGGGATTCCAAGGGCCTGAGCCTCAACCGCTGCCTTGGCTATCAGATCGACCGAGCGGCGAATGACGCCGGGCATCGAAGGCACCGGTTCTTCCACACCTTCGCCCTCGCGCACGAAAACCGGCCAGATCAGATCGTCCGTAGTCAGCGTATTCTCACGCACCAAGCCCCGAATTGCCTCGGACTGCCGGGCCCGGCGAAAGCGGGTCATGGGGTAGGGGGCGATGGTCGGTTTCATGGCGCGTGCTCCTTGAACATTGCCGCATTGGGTGGCATGAATTCGCCTAGGGCTCAAGGGTACCAATGGACGCGCCGCTGCGATAGAACCCCCTGAGGATTTTGAATAAAGGGCTGGGTTTGGACTGGTACACCTCGATCTTCGAACTCATCGACATGCGCAGCTTTTCGAATCTGTGGTTCTGGATCGTTCTGGCGGTGATGTGGTCCTCGGCCAGCCATTGGGTGATGGGGGTGCCTTACGACCTGGTCGTGCGGGCGCGCCGGATCGGTGGCCAGGTCGAGCTTGATCTGCTGGACATCGTTCGGATCAATTCCAACCGTTTGCTGTATCTGGTGGAAGTGTCGGGCGCCGTCCTTCTGGCGCTGGCCTGTTTTGTATTCACCGGATTGGCAACGCTTGGGTTTTACTATGGCGTCGAGTTTGCGCAGGCCCTGTTTTTGCTGATGTTCCCGATGACCATCGTCACGGTTCTGAACGTCGTCTACGCCCGCCGCTTGCGGCAACATGAACTGACGCTGGAAAGGGTGGCAAAAGCCTTGTCTCGGTGTCGGCTTTACACCCAGATCATCGGCATGATCTCGATACTGGTCACTTCCCTCTGGGGCATGTATCAGAACCTCTCGATTGGCGTTCTGGGATAGCGAAATCTGAAAGGCAAGGCGATGAAGGCTCCGAACCACGTGACAGTCGGCGGCGCCCCGGAAGGGTTTGACGCGCAGCTTGTCCTGAACGAGATCGCGCGTTCGGGTGGGCCGGTCTGCCACGTCGCGCGGGATGATAAGCGGATGGAGGCGATGCGCGCCGCATTGGCCTTCTTTGCCCCTGACATGCCGGTCTTTGTGTTCCCCGGCTGGGATTGCCTTCCTTATGACCGGGTGTCGCCCAATGCTGATATCGCCGCGGCGCGAGTGGCGACATTGGCGGCTTTGGTGCACCAGATGCCGGATCGGTTCGTGCTGCTGACCACGCTAAACGCCGCGACCCAGCGGGTGCCGGCGCGCGATGTGCTGCGCGAGGCTGCATTCACCGCCCGTGTGAACCATCGCGTGGATGAGGACGCGCTGCGCAAGTTTCTGGTGCGCATGGGGTTCACCCAAAGCCCCACGGTGATGGAGCCGGGCGACTACGCAATCCGGGGTGGCATCATCGACGTTTTCCCGCCGGGTGAATCCGGGCCTGTCCGGCTGGACCTGTTCGGCGATGTGCTGGACGGTGCGCGCCGGTTTGATCCAGTGTCCCAACGCACGACTGAGAAGCTGGAGGTGGTTGAACTCGCACCGGTTTCCGAGGTCATTCTGGACGAGGCTGCAATCACCCGTTTCCGCCAGAATTATCGCATCGAATTTGGCGCTGCCGGAACTGATGATCCGCTGTATGAGGCAGTTAGCGCAGGCCGAAAACACCAAGGCGTCGAACACTGGCTGCCATTTTTCCACGAAAAGCTTGAAACGCTGTTCGATTATCTGCCGGATGCGACAATCACCGTTGATGATCAGGTGACACCGTCTCGGCTGGCACGTTGGGATACGATTGCCGATCAGTACGAAACCCGTCGTCTGGCGCTGGAAAACCGCTCACGCATGGATACGGTTTACAAGCCGACGCCGCCCGGATTGCTGTATATGGATGACGCGGCTTGGGAACAGGCCGTGGGCAACCGGCGGGTGATGCAGTTCAGCCCGCTGCCGCAGGCCAGCGGTCCCGGCGTGATCGATGCGGGCGGGCGGATCGGGCGTAATTTTGCGCCCGAACGGCAGCAGGAAAGCATCAGCCTGTTCGGCGCGCTGGCAGGTCACATCACCGACAAGCTGTCCAAAGGTCCGGTCCTGATCGCCTCGTATTCCGAGGGCGCGCGCGAACGTCTGACCGGGTTGATCGAGGATGAGGGGCTGGCCGAAGCCATCCCGGTCACCGACGGCACCCGTGTCGGCAAGCGTGGGCTGCATCTGGCAGTCTGGGCGTTGGAGCATGGGTTCGAAACCCCCGATCTGACGGTGATCGCCGAGCAGGACGTGCTGGGCGACCGCCTGATCCGCCAGCCCAAGAAACGCCGCAAGGCCGAGAATTTCCTGACCGAGACCCAATCGCTGTCCCCCGGTGATCTGGTGGTTCATGTCGATCACGGTATTGGCCGTTACATGGGCATGGAGGTGGTCACCGCCGCAGGGGCCGCCCATGAATGCCTGCTGCTGGAATATGCCGAACAGTCCAAGCTGTACCTGCCGGTCGAAAACATCGAACTTCTGTCAAAATACGGCCACGATGAAGGGCTGCTGGACCGTCTGGGCGGCGGCGCTTGGCAGGCCAAGAAGGCCAAGCTGAAAGAGCGCATCCGCGAGATGGCGGACAAGCTGATCCGCATCGCGGCTGAACGCGCCTTGCGCAAGGCTCCGGTCATGGACCCGCCCCCTCACGCGTGGGAGGAGTTCAGCGCGCGATTCCCCTATCAGGAAACCGACGACCAGCTGCGCGCGATTTCCGAGGTGATGGAGGACATGCATTCCGGCGCGCCGATGGATCGCCTGATCTGTGGCGATGTGGGTTTCGGCAAGACCGAGGTCGCCATGCGCGCGGCATTTGTCGCCGCCATGTCGGGCGTGCAGGTGGCGGTGGTTGCGCCGACCACCTTGCTGGCCCGTCAGCACGCGGCGTCGTTCAAGGAGCGGTTCCGGGGCTTCCCGCTGGAAGTGCGGCAATTGTCGCGCTTTGTCTCGGCCAAAGAGGCGCAACAGACCCGCGACGGGTTGGCGCGCGGCACGGTGGATATCGTGATCGGCACCCATGCCTTGCTGGCCAAAGGGGTGCGGTTCCAGAATCTCGGCCTGCTGATCATCGACGAAGAACAGCATTTCGGTGTCGGCCACAAGGAACGCCTGAAGCAACTGCGCTCGGACATTCACGTGTTGACGCTGACCGCCACTCCGATCCCCCGGACATTGCAATTGAGCCTGACCGGCGTGCGCGATCTGTCGATCATCGGCACTCCGCCCATCGACCGTCTGGCCATCCGCACCTATGTCAGCGAATTCGACGCAGTCACCATTCGCGAGGCGCTGCTGCGCGAACACTATCGCGGCGGGCAGAGCTTTTACGTCGTTCCCCGCATCTCGGATCTGCCCGAGATCGAAGAATTCCTCAAAGACCAGCTGCCCGAACTGTCTTATGTCGTCGCGCATGGCCAGATGGCGGCGGGTGAGCTCGACGACCGGATGAACGCGTTTTATGACGGCAAATACGACGTGCTGCTGGCGACGACGATTGTCGAAAGCGGGTTGGATATTCCGACTGCGAACACAATGGTTGTGCACCGGGCGGATATGTTCGGTCTGGCGCAGCTCTATCAGATCCGGGGGCGGGTCGGGCGCTCAAAAACCCGCGCCTATGCTTACCTGACCACCAAGCCGCGCCAGAAACTGACCGCGACGGCCGAAAAACGGCTGCGGGTTTTGGGCTCGCTGGACACGCTGGGGGCAGGGTTCACGCTGGCCAGCCAAGACCTCGACATTCGCGGCGCGGGCAACCTGCTGGGCGAGGAACAATCCGGTCAGATGCGCGACGTGGGCTATGAACTCTACCAATCGATGTTGGAAGAGGCGATTGCCAAGATCAAGGCCGGTGAGATGGAGGGGCTGTCGGATGCCGACGACCAGTGGGCCCCGCAGATCAATCTGGGCGTCCCGGTTCTGATCCCCGAGGAGTACGTGCCCGATCTGGACGTGCGTCTTGGCCTCTATCGACGTCTGTCGTCGCTCTCGACCAAGGTCGAGTTGGAAGGCTTTGCCGCGGAACTGATCGACCGCTTCGGTGCTTTGCCGAAAGAGGTGAACACCCTGATGCTGGTGGTGCGCATCAAGGCGATGTGCAAACGGGCGGGGATTGCCAAGCTGGATGGCGGGCCGAAGGGTGCTACGATCCAGTTCCACAATGACAAGTTTGCCTCGCCTCAGGGGCTGGTGGAGTTCATCCAGAACCAGCGCGGCCTTGCCAAGGTCAAGGACAACAAGATCGTCGTGCGCCGCGACTGGAAGAAGGACAGCGACAAGATCAAGGGCGCTTTTGCCATTGCCCGCGATCTGGCGGAAAAGGTTGTGGCCGAGAAGAAAAAGGCGAAAGCCTAATCCCCGGTCACAAAGGTACAAAGCTGCCAGTCGCCCGCGTCGGATTTCACCAGTGCGGCGCGGTAGCCCACCATGGACCACAGGAAATCGCTGTGCATATAGCCGAGTGTGCCATCAGTCAGGCGGACCAGTTGGTATTCGGCGCCGTCCTGATATTCGGGCACCAGAACGACCTCGTGGCTGATGAAGTCCAAAATACCGCCACTGCGCGCTGCGGACCGGCGCAGGGTGACCCGGTCTCCGGTCACGAAATAGGCCAGAAACGGATCCAGCGCGGCGGGCAGAGAGATCTGCCATTGATGCGGCATCCAGAATTCGCCCTGATCATCGAAATAGCCGGGCTGGGACAAAGTGTCTTCCAACGCAGTCCAATAGGCTTCGCGCAGCGCGTCGGCCTGGTGGCGTGTATCCTCGGCCAGCGTTTCGGGCGGTACGGTCAGGCTTTGCCGAAACGCTTCGGGGCCGCTTTCGGTGCCGTGACTGATATAGATATCGGGGCAGGCGGCGGCGATCACGGCCTCGGTATCGCGAGCGGCGACTTTGGCCAGCAGGTTGTCGCGAAACGCCACCAGAGACGGGTCACTGCCCGCCTGATCCACGGGGGTGAAACTTTGGCGATCCGCCCAGACCGGCCCACAGATCAGCGCGGCCAGCGCAAGTTTCAGTGATTTCATTCGGCAGCTCTCATCGCGGCTTGGGCGCAGAAACAGGATGCGCCGACTGCACCGTCGGCTCGTGCCAGCGCAAGGTCAAGCCGTTGTTTGATCTGTTTGATTTCAACCGTCTCGCTGCGCGCTTTCAGGCAATCATGAAGGCCCTTCAGGCTCCAGACATTGTCCGGATGGATCGAGGCGCGGCTGAGGTTTCCGCCCAATCCCAGATCCTTGCGATAGACCGCTTCGGCCTCGGCCACATGGCCTTGTTCGAACAGCAGGGCCCCAAGTGCGTGGCGCGTGGGTTGCATCCAGCCCCACGGCTCATCATAGGGCAAGGTGTCGTCCAACTCGACCGAGCGGCGCAGGTGCGCAAAGGCGATCTCGAAATTGCCTTTGCGGTATTCAATCTCGCCGCGCAGCATCTCGGTTGCGACCTCCAGCAGATCGATAACGCGGTTGTTGTGCAGCCGCCGCGCCTCGGGCACGCAGGCTTTGGCGCTGAGGAACAGCTGTTCCTCGGCTTCGGCCTGCGCCACATCGCCGGTTGCGGCATGGGCGATGGCGCGGGCGTAATGGGTGGTTGCCGTCAGCGTGCGGAACAGGTCGGGGTCTTCGGGCAACTCCAGTGCCTTGGCCTCTTCCCAGCGGCCAAAGCGGATCAGGATATGAGGGCCCATCGACATATAGCTTTCGAAGAAATCCGCCATGGGCGGGCTTTCAACGCGCAGCATTTCTTCGGGCGTGGTGTCCCAAAGCCCCTGATTGGCGCGCAGTGCGGGCTCCATCTGGCCCAGAAACAGCGCGCCATAGATGGTGAAGTGATAGTTGTGCTGGCGATAGCCGGTATAGATGTTGAACGCGCCTTCACGTTCGTAATACTTCAGATCGGCGACCGAGGCCTTTTCGTTCCAGTGCACCACATTCTGATAGTGCCCGCAAAGCACATCGATATGGGTCGGCATATGCACAAGATGCCCGGCATCGGGGACCAAAGTACGCAGCACGTCGCCTGCTTTCAGCGCTTTTTCCGGGGTCGGCGACATTTCCATCAGATGAACATACAGATGCAGCAGGCCGGGATGAGACATGGCGGCGGGGTCATTGTCCATCGCCCATTCCAGTGCCTCTTGCGCTTCAAGTGTGGCGGCCCCTTCGGCGGGTTTGCCGGTGCTCAGGTCCCACATTTTCCAAGGGGTCAGGTTCAGCAGGGATTCGACATAGATGGTGCGCAGGTCCAGATGTCCGGGCTGGGCAGCGAAGGCTGCGCGCATGGCGTCGGCAAAGTCGAAATCCCATCGATGCATATCCTCGACCGGATCCCGTTGCGGGTAACGCGCAGGCAGGGCGTTGATCAGCGCCTTTTCGACATCAGTACATGTGTCCGTCAGCGCCAGCGCCTTCTGCGCGGCGTCATAGGCTATGCCAAGGGCCTTTTGCCGCCCCCGGTCATCCTGCAATTCCCATGGCAGGTTGTAGTTCGGACCGGCGGCATAAGCGACGCCCCAATGGGCCATGGCGCAGGCCGGGTCATGCTCAACCGCTTTCTGGAAACAGACCACAGCCTCACCGTGGTTATAGCCATAGGTCCAAGCCAGACCCCGGTCGAACCAAAGCTGGGCCTCGGCCGATGATGTGGTGACGGGGCAGGAATAGGTGCCCAAATCGTAATCATAGCTCATCAAATAACCTCCCCCGGAATGTTCAAGGCAGGTTAGCGCGTTTCACGGGATCTGCACAGGGTCAGGCGGGCAGGCGGTTTTCGATCCGGCCCATGTGAACCATCAGACCAAAGGCGACGATGCACATGGTCAGGATGCCCGTTGACAAAGGCGTGATCGAGCCATCGAACAGCAGCCCCACAGGCGCTGCGATGCCAGCGGCCAGCACCGTGGCAACCGATCCGATGACTGATGCGGCCATGCCTGCAATATGTCCCATCGGCTCCATCGCGATGGCGTTCAGGTTGCCCAGCGTGACGCCCGCCATGAAGAAAATCGTGGTTTGCCACACCACAAACAGCGCGAATGAGGCGTTGGGCGACATTGGCAGAGCGTTCAGCGTAATCACCACGGCGGTGATCAGAATCTGGCCCCCCAGCGCCCATGTGACCATGCGGCGCATCCCAACCCGCACCACGAGGGCCGCGTTCAGCAGACTGGCCGAGCCCGAGATCAGGGCCACAAACCCAAACCAGAACGGAAAGCTGTCCGCCCGGTCATGCACCACGTCATAGACGGGCTGCACCATGGTCAGCATGGTGAACAGGATACCCATGCATAAGGTCTGAACCATGATCGACAGGCGCACCGTGGGATGGGCAAACATCTCTTTCGTGGCGGCAACCATCAGTGGCAGCCGGAAGGGGCGGCGGTTTTCCACTGGCAGAGACTCGGGCAGGCGGGTGCCCATCCATGTGACTGTAATCAGGGCAAACAGGATGAACGAGACAAAGATGCCGCGCCATCCGAACAGGGCGATCACGCCTGCGCCCATCATTGGCGCGGCTGCGGGCACCAGCGTAAAGATCATCATCGCAATCGAGATGATCCGCGCCATGATGCGCCCCGAATATAGATCTCGGATAATCGCCATCGCCACAACACGCGGACCCGCCGCGCCAAGGCCCTGAACCACGCGGGCCGCCAGAACCAGTTCCAGCGAGGAACTGGCCCAGGCCACGACCGAAGCCACGATATACAGCACAACGCCGCCGTAGATGACCGGCTTACGCCCAAAGGCATCCGACAAAGGGCCGGTGAAGAACGTCCCAATCCCCATGCCCAGCACAAAGGATGTCAGGATCAGCTGCGCGCGGTTGACGTCATCGGGGCTGAGCTGCGCGCCGATCTCGGGCAGGGCGGGCAGCATCGAGTCGATTGAAAAGGCGATGGTCGAGAACATCATTGCAATCAGCGCAATGAACTCCCCCCGGGACATGCGATTGGCCATGGGCACTCCTTACCTGTTCGCGCTATCACGGCAGATCAGGTTGCGCCAGACCGGAAATTTGCACAGACCTATGTGCTATTCTGCAGAGGAAGCCTCAAGTTGAGACATGATCTCGGCAATCACTTTTTCCCACATTTCAAGGGGTTGCGCGCCCGGAACGGCGTGTTGATTGGCAACGATATAGGTGGGCACCGAATTCACACCCATTTCGCGCGAATGGGTGTCGCGTTTGCGGATATCCTCGCGGTCGGCGTCTGATTTGAGAAGTTTCATGACCACGGCGGCGTCCATACCCGCGCTGTCGGCGATGTCCGAAAGAACCTCGGGGTCGCCAATGTCGCGCGCCTGAACGAAATAGGCGTCGAACAACGCATCGACGACGGCGTTCTGTTTGCCCTCGATCCCGGCCCAGTGGATCAGGCGGTGGGCGTCCAGCGTGTTGGGGGTGCGCTTCATCCCTTCGAAATCAATCGTCAGACCGGCGTTTTCGGCATGTTCGACCACAGGCGCATAGGCGCGCACCGCGCCTTCTTTGCTGCCGAACTTACGCTCAAGGTATTCGCGCCGATCCATGCCTTCATCCGGCATCTCGGGGTTCAGTTGGAACGGATGCCATTCGATGACAAAGGGATGATCCGGGACCTTGGCCAGCGCCTTGTCCAGATGGGTCTTGCCGATATAGCACCAGGGGCAGATCGGGTCGGACAGGATATCAAGCTTGACGGTCTGGGTCATTCGGTTGTCGCCTTGAAATAGGCCGGCAATGCGCGGCGCAGGAGTTTGCCGTTGCCGCCGGTCGGCAACTCGGGAAGGTGAACAAAGGCGCGCGGTTGTTTGTAGCGTGCCAGATTGGCTTGGACATAGGCGTGCAGGGCCGCGTCGTCCAGTCTTTGGGGGCCTGTGTAGAAGGCGGCGATCACAAATGTGTCTGGTTTGACCTCAACCGCAGCCGTGCCGACCTGGGTGATACCGGGATAGTGGGACAGCGCCGATTCAACCTCGACCGGCGAGACGCGATAGCCGCCTGCGTTCATCATGTCGTCGTCGCGGCCCAGATAGGTGATCTGCCCATCCACGGCCATTGCCCCCTGATCGCCGGTCAAGAACCACTCACCCTGCATCCGGTCCGCGACTTCGTCCGGGGCGTTCAGATAGGTCAACATCAGGCCGGGGTCCGAGCGATGGATGGCGATAGTGCCGTCCTGTCCCTGAGGGACTGGCCCGTCCGGTCCAAGGATCGCCACGCGGCGACCCGGCTGAGGTTGCCCCAGCGCCTCGCCGCGTGCCGGATGCGCCGGGCTGGACGAGATGAAGGTCGAGCATTCTGACATGCCATAGGCTTCATACAGCTCGGTCCCGGTGGTCGTTTGCCACTGCGCGTGCAAGGACCGCGACAGCTTTTCGCCCGCACACAGGGCGTGTCGCAGGTTAGGCAAATCGATCTTGTCGGCTGCTTGCAGCATCTTGCGAACCACACCCGGAGCGGCCGCAAAAATCGTCGCGCGGCTGTGGCGCAGAAGCTGGGGCAGTGCTGAGATGTCGGTGCCCGGCTCGGGGATCAGGGCGGTCGCGCCAATTGTCCAAGGGTCCATCAGGCCGGTGCCCAGCGTGTAGGTCCAGTTGAACGCCCCGGCATGGCACAGGCGGTCGTCCTGAGTCAGCCCGTACCAGCCGTCCACCATCATCTGCCGCGCCCAGATCGCCCGATGCGCATGGGCAACAGCGCGCGGCTTGCCCGAGGTGCCCGAGGTGTAGACCACATAGGCCAGTCGCTGGGGATCGCCCAGGTCGAACGTGGCGGGGGGCAGGTCGCGCATGGCGGTCAGCGCAGGCAGGTCGATCTGATGCGGATGCGGGGCGCAGGCCACGGACGGGTCTCGCAGGATGGCGGCGGGGCTCAGATCGGCGATCATGCGGGCCGTTTCCGGTTCGGTCAGTTGCGACGATGTTGGGACCGGTACGATCCCAACGGCAATCGCCCCAAGATAGGCGATAGGGAAATCCACCGTATTTCCCAAACGCATCAGTGCAATGTCACCGGGTTTCAACCCGGCCTGCAACAACCCGGTGCCCGTTCCCAGAATGGCGCGTTTCAGTCGGCTGTAGCTCCATTCATCCGTTCCGTTCTGGCCGAGGACGGACAGGGCGGTTTTGTCCGGCAACTGATCCGCCTTACGCAAAACATGTGCGGCCAGATTGAACGGTTCAGGGCAGGGGGCGGGCGGCCCCTGATCAAAGATCGACAACATGCTGTCTGGCTAGCGCGGCGCTTGTCGCGTTGCAAGCACGGCTGGCTGGTTCTATAGAAAGGCCATGAGCGACCAAGATCCCAAATCCCTAATCCGCATCGCCCGCGAGTCTGGCGTCGAGACTGAACTCGAGCCGCTGGATCTTGGCGCGCGGGTGCGCGAGCTGCGCAAGGCGCGCAACTGGACGCTGGAACAGGCGGCAACACAGGCGGGGCTGGCGCGCTCAACACTTAGCAAAATTGAAAACGGGCAGATGTCGCCCACCTATGACGCGTTGAAGAAACTGGCCACCGGGTTGGAAATTTCGGTTCCGCAGCTTTTCACCCCGCCGCAGCGGGATCAGGTGATCGGGCGGATGGCCGTCACGCGTATGGGCGACGGAACCGCGCATGCCACAGTGACATACGAGCACGAATTGCTGGCCGAGACACTGACCAAGAAGCAGATGCTGCCCTACCGCGCGCGCGTGCGGGCACGATCAATGGATGAGTTCGACGGCTGGGTGCGCCATGACGGGGAAGAGTTTCTATACGTGCTGACCGGCGTTGTTCGCCTGTATACCGAGTTCTACGAACCCGTCGAAATGCGCCGCGGCGACAGCGCTTATTACGATGGCAGTATGGGGCATAACGTGGTGTCTGTCAGCGACGAAGACGCAACGATCCTGTGGGTGACGTCACTTAACTAGATGAGCGTGGGACAGTTCGTGGTTCAGGCGTTCCGTGAACAGAAAATCCTCGACCTCTTCCCTGGCTTCGTTCACAGTCAGATGATGACGCTCGGCCAGGTAGGCCTCGAACTGTTCACGGTTGTTCCACACGCGATCCATGTCCTGATCCCTCAGGTTTGGAAATCGTCGTTTGGCACGGGCATAGGTCGCGCCCAGGTCCTGCGTCAGATCTGTCCAGTTCAACATGTGCGAGCTTCCCTTGGTTTGCTTAGGACTGCTCTCCCCCACAGACAGCCTACGTATGTGTTGGCGTGACCTCGGACATGACAAAATGTCGCAGTCTGATTTGGGGCAGTACCGAACAAAAATGCCCGCTGCGGACATCCCGCAACGGGCGATCGGACCTGCAGTTCAGTGTGAGTGGCGGCTGGTCCGTTTGTTCTGTGTCAGGACCTGAGCGACACGCGATAGGTGTCCGTAAAATAACAATTAAATCGCAGTGTGGATCTGATCTGACTAACTACAAGGTATATCGGTAAATTGCGCATAGTAAAGCGTTTTGAGGCGTCAATTTGATCTTTCGCTAAGATTTGTTGGTTGCGCGGAATATAGCCGAGGGCTTCGCGCAACATACCAGATTTGGGGGTTGGTCCCGCATGTGCCAATTTTTGCCGAACCCGGTCGATTGATCGCCGGATTGAACAGCCGGGGATTGATCTGCACCCGACATCCTTGGGTCAGTTAGCTGTCAGCAAAAGGATCACGCCGGACCGTTACTCTTCGTACCACCAGACTTCGGGCATGTACTGAGGGCCGTCGCCATAGATCGGAAGCGTCTCGGGGAACTTCAGCGCACTGACATGCGCGATGCGGCCGACATCAAAGCTCCAGATCGGGATAACATAGCGGCCGGCGGTCAGAACACGATCCAGCGCACGGGTGGCGGCGACGAAATCTTCGCGCGATTCCGAGGCCAGCATCGCGTCGATCATCCCGTCCACGGCGGGTGAGGCGACGCCCATCAGGTTGCGCGTGCCCGGCGTATCGGCGTTTTCACTGCCCCAATACAGGCGCTGCTCATTCCCCGGTGACAGGGACAAGGCGCGGCGGAACGGGGTCACGTCGAAATCCAACTCGGACGTGCGACCGGTATACTGTGCGCTGTCGACCTGTTCTGTCATGACCTGAATGCCCAAACGCTCCAACGCGCGGGCATAGATTTCGACGGCAGTTTCCATCTCGGCGTCGCCCTGTTGCAGCAAAACGGTCATGCGGAATGCCTCGCCGTTCTGGTTTTGCAACACGCCGCCCTGAATGGTCCATCCTGCCTCGGCCAGCAGTTTTGTCGCTTTGCGGATATTGGCGCGGTTGCGGGCCGAGCCATCCCCTTGGGGCAGCGCATAACCTTCCAGGGTGCCGGGGGTCAGGTCCGAGGCAAAAGGCTCCAGCAGCTCTTTGACCTTGCCGGTTGCCGGGCCGGGCTGCATAGCCAGATCCGAGCCCGAGAAATACGAGGTGATCCGGGGCTGCGCGCCACCGGTGATTGTGTCGTTGATGAATTCAAAGTTGAACGCCAGCGTCAGCGCCTCGCGCACGCGCCAGTCGTCAAAGGGGGCTTTGCGCGTGTTCATCACAAACCCGGTCATGCCCGAGGGCTTGCCGTGCGGGATTTCTGTCTTGATCACATCGCCGCGCTGGATGGCGGGGAAGTTGTACTGGGTGGCCCATTTGTCGGCATTGAACTCGCGGACGGCGGACAGTTCCCCGGCTTTGAACGCTTCGAACAGTACCGTGGCGTCGCCATAGAATTCGATCCGCATATCATCCAGGTTCATCGTGCCCCGGCGGAACGGGACATCGTTGCCCCAGTAATCTGGGTTCCGCTTCAGGTTGACGTATCGCCCGGCCTCATAGTCGTCGATCACATAGGGGCCGCTGCCGATTGGCACATCATGCAGTTGGGCGTCGGCAAAGCTGCGACCTTCCCACTGCGCCTTTTGCAGGATCGGACGCAGACCGGCGATCAGCGCAAGTTCCCGATTCGGTTCGTTAAAGGTGATCCGGACAGAACGCGGGCCGGTCTGTTCGATGCTGTCGATTTTTCCCCACAGACCGCGATAACGCAGATGCCCCTCGGTCCCGAGGGTCTGGTAGGACCAGATCACATCTTCGACAGTTACCGGGCTTCCGTCTGAAAATTCAGCCTCTTCCCGCAGTGTAAATTCGACCCAGGACCGGTCTGGTGCAGTCTCAACTGATTCGGCTAACAGCCCGTAAAGAGTGAAAGGTTCGTCCCAGGACCGGCCCATCAGGCTCTCATGCGTCCAAAATCTAAGCTGCCAGGGTGAGGTGCCTTTTTGCACAAACGGGTTCAAGCTGTTAAAGCCGCCCGTGTTCCCAAAAACGACCCTGCCACCTTTCGGCGCGTCCGGATTGGCGTAGGGCAGCGACACAAAATCCGGTGGTAGGGCCGGGTCGCCATACATAGCTATGCCATGGGCCGAATCTGCATGGGCGAAAGAGGTCGCCAAAATGCAGGCGATTCCCGCTGCGAATGGACGAAGAGGGCTTAGGAAATCCTGGCGCATTTTGGAAACAATCCTGCTCTGGCCTTATTTTGTTGGGGATCACCGTACCGATGATTTTTCTTATTTTCAAACTTTTAGCTTGGATGAAGGCACAGAATTGCTTATAAAGGTCTCACTGCTCGATAGGTTTCTTGCCTGTATGAAACCTGCCTCAATAACTTAACGCCCGCTTCGTGCGGGCGTTTTTTTTGGTCGGTTCGCGCGGTCTTGCCGCGGTGCTTTAGCGGCGTCTTTCCCCGTTTTCTTTGCAGGTGCAGCATGGCATGCTGTGCCCAATCTGATGCTAAGGGAGAACGGTCATGAGCCTGTCGGGCAAAACAGCAATCATTACAGGATCAAACTCGGGGATCGGGCTGGGCGTCGCGCGCGAACTGGCCAAGGCCGGGGCGGATGTGGTTCTGAACTCGTTCACCGACCGGGATGAAGATCACGCCTTGGCCGCCGAGATCGCCAAGCAGACCGGCACCAATGCGCGCTACATCAAGGCGGACATGTCGAAGGGTGATGAATGCCGGGCGCTGATCGAACAGGCCGGGACCTGCGATATTCTGGTGAACAACGCGGGTATTCAGCATGTGTCGCCAATCGATCAGTTTCCGGTCGAGAAATGGGATGCGATTATTGCGATCAACATGAACTCGGCCTTTCACACCACAGCGGCGGCCTTGCCAATGATGCGCGCAGCGGGCTGGGGGCGGATCGTCAATATCGCCTCGGCGCACGGGCTGACGGCGTCGCCCTTCAAGGCGGCTTATGTTGCGGCCAAGCATGGGGTTGTCGGGATGACCAAAACCGTAGCGCTGGAAACCGCGCAAGAGCCGATCACCTGCAATGCGATCTGTCCTGGTTACGTGCTGACTCCGCTGGTCGAGGCGCAGATTCCTGACACGATGAAGGAATACAACATGAGCCGCGAGGATGTGGTGAAGAACATTCTGCTGGAGCGGCAGCCGTCGAAAGAGTTCGCCACGGTTGAGCAATTGGGCGGAACCGTGCAGTTCCTGTGCTCGGACGCGGCGGCGCAGATCACCGGCACGACGATCTCGGTCGATGGGGGCTGGACGGCTTTGTGAGTTTTCATGGGGGCTCTGCCCCCATACCCCCGAGGTATTTTTGAACAGAAGAAGGGGCGGGGACTTGAAACAGATCAACCTGGCATTGCAGGGCGGTGGGGCGCATGGGGCGTTTACCTGGGGGGTGCTCGACCGGTTTCTGGATGAGGAAGATATTGAGGTTGCGGCGATCACCGGAACCTCAGCGGGGGCGCTGAACGGGGCGGCGTTCAAATCCGGCATGGTGCATTCGGGCCGAGACGGCGCGCGGGCGCGTTTGGATGAGCTTTGGAAGCGGATGGGGGCCGTGGGCGACATGCGGCTGGCCAACTGGTTTCGCGGGTTGGAGCCTGCGAGCATTGCGCAGGCCATGGAGTATTCGCTGCCGTACTCCATCGGCGACGCGTGGTCGCGGATGGTGTCGCCTTATGCCTACGGGCCGTTCTACACGAACCCGCTGGAACCCGTTGTGGACCGGTTCAGTTTCAAGGAAATCTGTGCCGATCAGGGGCCGCGCCTGTTTGTCTGCGCAACCTGCGTGCGCAGCGGCAAGATCCGGGTGTTCACCGGGGAGGAGATTTCAACCGATGCGATCCTCGCCTCGGCCTGTTTGCCGACGCTGTTCAAGGCGGTTGAGATTTACGACCCCGAGACGGAGCGGACCGAAGCCTATTGGGATGGGGGCTATACCGGCAACCCGGCCTTGTACCCGTTGTTTGGCGATGATTTGCCGGATGATGTGGTGATCGTGAACATCAACCCGCTGGAGCGCGATGAACTGCCAGTGACGCCGCAGCAAATTCAGAACCGGATCAATGAAATCAGCTTTAACTCATCCCTGTTCCGCGAGTTGCGGGCGATCAATTTCGTTCAGCGATTGCTGGAAGAGGGCAAGTTGAAGGCCGGAGAGATGAGCCGCGTTCTGGTTCATATGATTGCGGATAACGAGCTGATGAACAGCCTGTCGGTGGCCACCAAGACGGTGCCCAACCCGGTGATCCTGCATAAGCTGAAACAAGCGGGTCGTGACGCCGCAGACGGGTTCTTAAAGCGCCACAAATCGGACTTGGGCCAGAACAGTACGGTCGATCTGCCCGCGATGTTTGGCTGATCACTCGGGCGGCTGGGTCGGGTCTTTTTCGTTGGGATAGACCAGACCGGCCGAGATCACCAGTTTCGCGGCGTCTTCGATGCTCATGTCCAGCAGGATGACGTCTTCGGCCGGAAAGAACAGCAAAAAGCCCGAGGTCGGGTTGGGTGTGGTCGGGATAAACACGCTCAGCAAATCGCCGCCGGTTTCCGCGCGGGTGCTGACCTCTCCCTTCGCGGTCGTGGAGACAAAGCCGATGGCCCAGATGCCACGGCGCGGATATTGCACCAGGCAGGCTTTTTCAAAGGATCGCTCGGTCTGAGCAAAGACCGTTTCCGAGATCTGTTTGATGCCGGAATAGATCGACCGCACGATCGGCATCCGGTTCACCAGACTTTCGGTGAACGAGATGAAGGACCGGCCCAGAATACCCTTGGCCACCCAGCCGACCAGTACGGTGAACACCAGGAAGATGATAACGCCGACGCCGCGCAGGTTGATGCCCACATATTGCTCGGGCCGGAATTGCTGCGGCACCAGCGGCAGGACGGCGCTGTCGATCCAGCCGACAACGGACCAGATCAGCCAGACGGTCAACCAGACCGGAGCAATGACGACGATCCCCGTCAGGAACGATGCGCGCAGGCGCGAAAACAGGCCGGGGCGGCGGTGGGGTTCTTCGTCAAACGGTGTATTCATTACAGGTCCGGGTGATTTGCGGAATTAGTTAAGCAGTCCAACGCGCCCGTGCAATAGGGCGGAATTACACACCGTTTGCCAGCGCTTTAGCGATGTTCGCCGCCAATCGGGCGTTGTTGCGGACCAATGCGATATTGGCGGTCAGCGAGCGGCCCTGGGTCTTTTCAAAGATCCGTTGCAGCAGATAGGGCGTCACGGCTTTGCCGGTGATCCGGTGGGTTTCGGCATCGGCTTGCGCGGCGGCGATGATCGGGGCCAGCTCGTCAGCCGGGATCTGGTCGGCTGCGGGGATCGGGTTGGCGACCAGTTGGCCACCGGGCAAACCCAGCGCGCGGCGGGTGGCGTGGGCCTTGGCGATGGCCTCGGCACTGTCCATGCGCAGGGGTGCAGCGTAGGGCGACTTCGCGGACCAGAAGGCGGGGAATTCGTCCTGCCCATAGGCGATGACGGGGACCCCCAGCGTTTCCAGAACTTCCAGCGTTTTGGCCAGATCCAGAATGGCTTTGGCCCCTGCAGCCACCACTGTAACCGGTGTCTGGCCCAGTTCATGCAGGTCGGCGGAAATGTCGAACGAGGTTTCGGCACCCTGATGCACGCCGCCAATGCCACCGGTGGCAAACACCTCGATCCCCGCATACTGCGCGGCGATCATGGTGGCGGCGACGGTGGTGGCCCCGGTGCCCCCGGTTGCGATACAGGCGGCCATATCCGCGCGTGAGAGTTTGGCGACGCCCTGCGCCTGACCCAAAGATTGCAACTGATCGGGTTCCAGTCCGACATGCAGCACGCCTTCGATCACCGCCATGGTGGCCGGAACGGCCCCGGCGTCGCGGATGTCCTTTTCCACCTGGGCTGCGACCTCGACATTCTGCGGGTAGGGCATGCCATGGGTGATGATGGTGCTTTCCAGCGCCACGATGGGCTGGCCTGCGTCTTTGGCGGCGCGGACCTCGGCTGAGTAGTGGATGTTGATCACAGGGGAGTTTCTCCGGAAACGTAAGTTGCGGCGGCGTTCAGCGCGCGGGTCAGGGCCGTCTGTTCGTCGGCACCGCCCGCTTCTGAGGCGATATGGGCGGCCATGAAGGTGTCACCTGCGCCAGTGACGCGGGTTACCAGAACCGAGGGCGGGGTTTGGGTCAGAACACCCGACGACGAGCCGACGGTGGCCGAGTTGCCCCCGTCTGTCACCAGCACGCGCAGCGCGCCCCGGTCCAGAAGGCCCTTGGCGGCGGATTCGGAATCGGCAAACTCGCGCTGGCAGAGCAGACCGGCCTCTTCCAGATTGACATACAGCGTCGCGCGGGCGTGTTTCAGGAAGGGCAGCAGGCGCTCGGCCTTGCCGGGCGAGGCGGGGGCGACCCTCAGGTCGGCTTTGCCAAAGGCCGGGCTTTGCGCGATCTCTTCCAGCAGGTTCAGCGTCAGGTTGCCGTCCAGCGCAATCGGGCCTTCGAAGGGGGTGTTTTCGTATCCCAGCGGACCATGCATCAGGGGGCGCAGGATCTTGGCCCCTGCAGCCTCAAGCGAGTGTGCATCGGCAATGGCGGCGATCAACCCGTTGGCCCCTTCGACGGCCATATAGCGGTCGGTGGGCAGGTCCTGCGAGCGATAGATATGTTCAGTCACCATTCCCAGCCGTGCGCAGGAATTGACCAACTCGTCCCCCTCGGGGTCGCGGCCAATGGCGGTCAGCAGGGTCGGGGTCATGCCAAAGCGCACCAGCGTCATGGCGATGTTCATGGCAACGCCACCGGGCAGGCGGGTGATCCGGCCCGGCACGTCCGATCCCTGCCGCATGGCGCTGGCCGACCGCCCGATCACGTCCCACAGGACCGAACCGATACACAGGATGTCGCTGTTCTGAGTCATGCCGCTGTCATGCCGCAGCACCGGGGGCCTTGCAAGTCCGAACGTTAACGCCAACACAGATAAACCGCCTGTGCTGTGCGTTCAGGCTTGCGATCTGATGCGTTCGGCGGGAAACTCGGCCCGGTATGATTTGTGATTTGATTTCTATTGCAGAGCGTTGCGCATGAGCGGCTTTTTCCGCCTGATGATGGGTCTGATGCTGTTGGCGATGCCCGTCCAAGCCCAGACCCCGCCGCCGACGATTGTCGAGTTCTGGACCAAGGCAGACAGCCTGTTTCTTGAAATCACCCTGAACGCCGAGATGTTTCTGGCGGGGATTGATCCTGAAACCCATCCTGACCTGACCGACAATGCTGGCTACCGGGCGCTACGCCAAAGGGTCTCGTCCGAGTTGGAGCCCGAGGTCCGCGCGTTTGTCACCGACTGGAAGGCGCGCTTGCAGGTTGAGGCCGGTGGCCCGGTCGTTCTGGCCTATGAAGGGGTGCGCATTCCCGTTGTCGGCGATACCGCCAACCCCCGGGTTTCAAGGCTGTTGCTGACAGCGCCCTTGCCGAATGGGGCGTCCAATTTGCGCCTGACATGGCCTGCGGGTCATGGGCCGGTTGTTTTGAAACAGCAACAGGTGGCCGCCCCTTACACCGGTTATCTCATGGCCGGAGAATCCAGTCCTTCGATCCCATTGCAAGGCGGCGCGGCCCTCAGCCCTGAACAGGCGGTGCAGGTGTTCTTCCCCAAAGGGTTTTCGCGTATCGTGCCCAACGGTTTGCAAGAGATCGCGCTGGTTCTGGCCTTGGTTTTTCTGTCCCTGACACTGCGCGCAGTAATCGCCCAGATGGTGTTCCTGTCGATCGGATTGGTCTTCGGACTGGCGCTTTCGGTTTACGGAGCGTTGGGGCTGTCACCATTTGTAGCCTCTATCGCCCTCACATCCGCCATCGTCATTCTGGGGCTCTGGAACCTGATCCTGAGGCGTCTTCACGTCTTTCGATTACTGGCGGTTTTTGCTGCCGGTTTGCTTCTGGGCAACGTGCTCAGCGCCTCCGTGATCGCGATTGGCGTGCCGCCCGATCACCTGCCACCCGCCATCCTGGGATTTGCCGGGGGTGCGGTGGCTGCACTCAGCGCGGTTGCGGCGGCAGGCTATGCCGGTGCTGCCCTGATCTCTGGCGGGTCGCATCGGATGCGAGGCCGGGTATCGGTTCTGGCCTCGATCCTGATTGCGGGTGTCGGGGTCTATTGGATGGTCGCGCCGTGGATGCTTAGCTAGGCATGTGGGCCAATAGCGCGTTCAGCGCGGCCAACGGATCCTCGGCTGACCAGATTTCATCGCCGATGCCGAAGAAATCGGTGCAGGGCGACAGGTCGCGGATCAGGTCGGGGGTCAGGCCGCCCTCGGCCACAACGGGAACTTCGATCATCTCGGACCACCACTGGAACAGGTCCCTTTCAGCCAGCGTACCATCGCCCAACGACGACGTGCCGACCGGGCCAAAGGCGACGTAATCGACGCCAGCCTCGCCAGCGGTCATTCCGTCATGGCTGGACGCCCCGCAGAAACTGCCGACAATCGCGTCCGCGCCCAGTTCCTTGCGGGCCGCACGCACGGACCGGGCGGCATCATCCAGATGTACCCCGTCCAGCCCCAGCCGTTGCGCCAGCAGCACGTGGTTCGAGATTACGATGGCCACGTCGCGCGCATGGGCCACCTCGCGGCAGGCATCGGCAGCGCGGGCGATGGTGTCCTCGTCATTGCCGGCCAGCGCCAGACGAATGCACGCGATCTCGGCCCCGTCCAGCACCCGCGCCAACTGGTCCGGATAGGTGCTGAGCGTGATGGTCGGCGGTGTGATCAGATAAATCTGCGGCTGCTCGGGGGTGTCCATTGGCGCGTCCTTCGCTTTCAGTCTTTGGCGCGGTTTAGCGGATTGCGGCGGGGAAGCAAACTTTTAAGCCTGCCGAGCGGGTATTTGGGAACAGAAGAAGAGGATCGGGTTGCTCTGTCAAAGCTGGCGGATTAGAGCGGGCGGAGTTTTTCGGAGACAGCCATGCCCAGCGATACATCCCAGCCTTCCTTCGTGCTTGTGCGCCCGCAGATGGGTGAAAACATCGGCGCCGCCGCGCGGGCGATGTGGAATTTCGGGCTGGACCGGATGCGGATCGTGGCCCCGCGCGACGGGTGGCCGAACCCCAAGGCGGTGGCGATGTCCAGCGGGGCGGGGCGGCTGCTGGACGAGGCGCAGCTGTTCGATGATCTGGCAGGCGCGCTGGCCGACAGTACATTCGTATTCGCCACCACGGCGCGGCAGCGCGGGTTGACCAAACCGGTCTACAGCCCGGAACGCGCCATGCAGGTCGCGGCCCAGAAGGTGGCGGCGGGTGAAAAGGTCACCGTTTTGTTCGGCCCCGAACGGGCAGGGCTTGAGAATGAAGATATCGCCAAGGCAAACGCCATCATCTCGGTGCCGGTGAACCCGGAATATGCCTCGCTGAACCTTGGGCAATGTGTCTTGCTGACCGCTTATGAGTGGATGCGCCAGACCGGCGATGTGGTGCATGAAGCCACCGATTTGGGCAAGGGCGACTGGGCCACCGGCATCGAGGTCGAGAAACTGGTCGAGCACTACGAAGATCGGCTGGAAGAGGCCGGGTTCTTCTATCCGCCCGAAAAGGCCGACGGCATGAAGACCAACCTGCGCAACCTTTGGTCGCGGATGCGCATGACGCGGGCCGATGTGCAGATGTTGCACGGGATCATGCGGCAGATGGTCCGTTGGAAAGATAAGGGCTGAGGCTGGACCTCGCCCGTCAGTGGCCCTAGCTTGCGACGAAATCCAGGACACATGAGGACAGCATGAGCGCCAAGCGCAGCATCTTCGAAGACGTCTCAGACAGCGAAAAACAACAAGCCGTGCAGCCGGGTATGATCGACAAGGGACGCGGTGGCGCGCGCAAGGCGATCCGCGCCTGGCTGATGATCCTGTTCGCCTTGGTCGTTGTAATGATCGCCGTGGGCGGGTTGACCCGTTTGACCGACAGCGGCTTGTCGATCACCGAGTGGCGTCCGATCACCGGGGCGATCCCGCCGATGACCGAGGCCGACTGGCAGGCGGAATTCGACAAATACAAGCAGATCGACCAGTGGCGCATCCAGAACCAGTGGATGCAACTGAGCGATTTTCAGTTCATCTATTGGTGGGAGTGGGGCCATCGACAGTTGGGTCGCCTGATTGGTCTGGTCTGGGCGCTTGGCTTCTTCGGCTTCCTTGTCGCCCGCAAAATCCCGACCGGCTGGACCGGCAAGTTGCTGATCCCCGGCGCTTTGGGTGGTGTTCAGGGCGCGGTCGGCTGGTGGATGGTCGCCTCGGGCGTCACGCAGGGTGAGGGGATGACCGCCGTCGCCAGCTATCGCCTAGCGGTGCATCTGGGACTGGCCTTTGTGATCCTGGGCTTCCTGGCCTGGTACATCTTTGAACTTGGGCGCGAGGAACGCGACCTGATGCAGGCCCGCCGCGCGAAAGAGGCGAAACTGTTCTCGCTGTCGACCGGCCTGCTGCATTTCACCTTTTTGCAAATACTCATTGGCGCGCTGGTCGCCGGGATCGATGCCGGGCGGTCTTTCACCGATTGGCCGCTGATCGGCGGGCAGCTTCTGCCACCGGATGCAACCGCAATAGACCCCCTGTGGCGCAATTTCTTTGAAAGCCCCGGATTGGTGCAGTTCATCCATCGCTGCGCCGGGTATCTGCTGTTCATCTTCGCGATCATCGTCTGGCGGCGCGGCCAGACCAGTGCGCATCCGCAAACCCGGTTCGCCTTCAACGCGGCCTTTGCGGCGCTGTCGCTACAGGTCGTGGTTGGTGTCATCACCGTGCTGTATGCCGCGCCATGGCAGATCGCGATCTTCCACCAGTTCATGGCCGTCGTGGTCTGGACTCTGATCCTGCGCGCCCGCTTCCTGAGCGGCTATCCCATTGCAACTTCAATTCGTGGAGCCTGAGCCCGATGACTGCCTTTGACGACCTGATGGCCTTTCAACGCGAAACCTCGGCCCTTGGGCAGATCGCTGGCCGCCTGGGCTGGGATCAGGAAACGGTGATGCCGCGCGGGGCCGCGCCCCAACGGGCCGAGGAAATGGCCGCGATCGAGGCGGTTCTTCATGCCCGACGGTCCGACCCGCGTGTGGCCGAATGGCTGGAGCAAGCCGAAGCTTTGGACACGGCAGGTCAGGCACAACTGCGCGAAATCCGCCGGTCTTATGAGCGTACCGTCAAAGTGCCCGCCGATCTGGCGAAAGCCATCGCCCGCGTCACTTCGGCAGCGCAGGGAAAATGGGCACAGGCGCGCGCGGATGAGGACGTGTCGGCCTTCCTTCCGGTTCTGGAAGAGGTCGTGGCCCTGAAACGCGAAGAAGGTGCGGCGCTCGCGCAGGGCGGAGACATCTACGACGCGATGGTCGAGGATTACGAGCCTTACACAACCGGCGCGCAGATCGCGGCGATTTTCGATCAGATGCGCCCGCGTCTGGTGGCGCTGCGCGCGGCAGTTCTGGACAAGCCCGCGCCGCAGGCGCTGGCCGGTACGTTTGACGAGGCGGCCCAGATGCGCCTATCGCAGACCCTTGCGCTGGCGTTTGGATACGACCTGAACCGGGGCAGGGTGGACAAGGCCGTACACCCGTTCAGCTCGGGCAGCGGATCGGATGTGCGGATCACCACACGCACCAGCAAAACGGACCCGTTCAACTGCTTCTACTCGACCATTCATGAGGTCGGCCACGCCGCCTACGAGCAAGGGATCGACCCGGCCTATGCGCTGACCCCATTGGGAAGCGGCGTGTCGATGGGCGTGCATGAAAGCCAAAGCCGGATCTATGAAAACCAGCTTGGCCGGTCGCGTGCGTTTACCGGATGGCTCTACACCCAAATGCGCGATGCGTTCGGGGATTTCGGGATTGCGGATGCCGATACCTTCTACGCCACGGTGAACCGCGTCCATAACGGCTATATCCGCACCGAAGCGGATGAGGTGCAGTACAACCTGCACATCATGCTGCGCTTCGACCTGGAGCGCGCGCTGATGGCCGGAGACCTTCAGGTCAACGATCTGGAAGCTGCCTGGAATGACCGCTTCAAGGCCGATTTCGGTTATGCCGTCGACAAACCTTCGAACGGCTGCCTGCAGGACGTCCATTGGTCGGTTGGCCTGTTCGGTTATTTCCCGACCTACTCGCTGGGCAACGTTTATGCCGGGTGCCTGTATCAGGCCCTGCGCAACGCGGTGCCGGGGCTGGATGGTCAACTGGCCGAAGGGGACACCTCGGGCGCGACCACTTGGCTGCGCGAAAACGTACAACAATTCGGGGGGCTTTTCGCCCCGCGCGAGATCATACAGCGCGCCAGTGGGGTCGAACCGGGGCCGGAGCCCTTGTTGGCTTATCTGGAACAGAAATTCGTGGCGCTGTACGGGCTTTGACGATCTGCCGTCACGTTGTTGTGTGACAGCGTGGCGTTTGGCGCTGTGGTGCGTAAACTGGACATGTCCAAGCCACTTTGATCGCCGGTTCTGCATGAAAACACAGATTAAATCCCACTTGGCTGCCGCCATAACCAGCGGCAATCTGCAATCGGCACGCAGAGGCATGGCAGAGCTTCGGCGCAAGCTGCGTGGTGCAGATCATGAGGCGCATTATTTTCATGATGTCGCCGATCCCTATTGCTATCTGACCGCGCAGATCCTGCCCGAATTTCAGGAGCGCTATCGCGTTAAACTGTGCATTCATTTGATCTCTGGCCCACATTCGGATGCGATCCCCGCGCCCATGGAACATAGGCAAAACGCCCTGATGGATGCAGGGCGTCTGGCCCGCCGGATCGGGCTGGATGCGCCGCAGGAACCGGCGGCAAAGAAGGTGGAAACCGCAAAGCGGCTTCTTGCAGATGCTTTAGGAAAACCTGACGCCGCAGAACGCCTGCGTGCTATCACCGCAGGCGTTTGGGGCAGGGAGACTATGCCCGACGACGGTGGCGTGGATCCCGGGCAGGCGATGGAGGTCGGCGACCAAAAACTCGCCGCGATGGGACATTACTTGGGTGGAACGTTTTACTATGGCGGCGAATGGTATTGGGGCGTTGATCGGCTGCACTATCTGGAGGACCGGCTTGCGCAGCTAAAGCTACGTCAGGGAGATGCTTCGGTAGAGCCCTTGAAAGAAAATGCGCAGCCGCCGAACGTTCAGGGCAGTATGGAGCTGGAGTTCTTTTTCTCATTCCGCAGCCCATATTCCTATCTGGCTTTTGACCGCGTTGTTGATCTTGCCAACCGCTATAACGCTCGCCTGATCCTGCGCCCCGTTCTGCCGATGCTGATGCGGGGGCTGCCGGTACCCAAGCTCAAGTCCGGCTACATCCTTGGCGATTGTGCGCGGGAAGCGCGCAGAATGAAGATTCCGTTTGGTCGAATTTGTGATCCTTTGGGGTCTGGCGTCGAACGCGGGTACGCCTTGTTTGACTACGCCGAGGATCATGATCGGTTGGCGACCTACTGCTCGACCTTCATGCGTCTGGTCTGGTCCGAGGGAGTGGACGCAGCCTCCGACAAGGGTATGGCGCGAATTGCGGGCGCCAGTGGTCTTGATTGGGGGGCCGCGCGTCAGGCTCTGGCCACTCAAACATGGCGCGACCGGGTTGAGAAAAACCAAAGCAGACTGCAAGAGATTGGTCTGTGGGGCGTTCCCAGTTTCTACGTAGCCGGTCAGGCGATTTGGGGGCAGGATCGGTTATGGGCTGTCGAGGATTTGCTGAGGGCTCAACGGTCGGGCACGGGTGGAAGCTAAACCACCTGAACCAATTCGATCCGCGCGGCAACGGCGGCAAAGAACAGGACGCTGCCGACCAGAACAAACACATGCCAGATCGTGTTGTGGAACGGCAACCAATCCAGCAGGTAGAATGCGACGCCCGCGGTGTAGACCAGCCCTCCGGCGATCATCAGGGTGATGACTGTGGGCGATAGTTCGGCCAGCATCGATTGACCGGCCCAGACGGCGGCCCAGCCCATGAGCAAATAAAGCGCCAATCCGAACCAGCGGAATCGGTTCGGGTCGAACATCTTCAGCGCCGATCCCAGGGTTGCCGAAAACCAAAGCCCGATCAGCAGCCCCGTTGGTTGCGTACCCGACAACAGCAGGAACGGCGTGTAGGTGCCAGCGATTTTGACGTAAATACCCGAATGGTCGAGGCGGCGCAGGAACGCGCTCCAATCGTCGTGTTCGATCATGTTGTAAAGCGCTGAGAAGGTCAGCATCAAAACCAGCGTCACGCCATAGATCGACGCGCCCAGAACGGCCACTGGGTCCGATCGGTAGTAGATCGTCAGGATGATCAGCATCGGCACGGCGATCAGGGCGGACGACACGCCAAGCACATGGATCACACCATCGCTTACGCGCTCGGCGCGGCTGTAGGCGGGGCGGATATGGGCAAAGGACCACATGTTAAGAAAGCTAGGCCTCGGATTGGCCTCGGGCAAGCGCGCCAAACGGGCGCTTGCCGATAACGTGATCCAGAACGGCAAAACGCCCGCAAGAACGGGCGCTTTGTTTCATAAGTGTTGGAAAATGTGAGGGTTACTCCTCGGTTTCCTCATCCCCTTGGTCTGCAATCCAGGCGACCGAGACAACCTCTTCCCCCTTGCCGGTGTTGAATACCCGCACGCCACCCGCGCTGCGCGAGCGGAAGGAAATGCCATCGACCGGAACCCGGATCGATTGGCCCTTGGAGGTCGCCAGCATGATCTGATCGTCGATTTCGACCGGGAAGGACGCCACCAGTTCGCCGCCGCGCATAGCCTTGTCCATCGCCGCCACGCCCATGCCGCCACGTCCACGCACCGGGTAGTCGTGGCTGGAGCTCAGCTTGCCTGCGCCGCCGGTGGTGATGGTCAGGATCAGGTTCTCGGCCGCCGACATCTCGGCATAGCGTTCCTGCGTGATCACGCCGGGGGCTGCTTCGTCCTCATCGGTCTCGCCATCGTCCGCGATACCCGCCACGGCGCGGCGCATCTTGAGGTAAGCGGCGCGTTCATCCGGGTCAGCCTCGAAATGGCGGATTACGGACATCGAGACCACGCGGTCACCATTGGTCAGCTTGATACCACGCACACCGGTAGATTCGCGCGAGTTGAAGACCCGCACATCGGTGGTGCGGAAGCGGATCGCGCGGCCCGAATTGGTGACCAGCATCACGTCTTCATCTTCCGAACAGATGCGCGCGTTTACCAGTTCCACATCCTCTGGCAGTTTCATCGCGATCTTGCCGTTGCGGCGGACATTGGTGAAGTCCGACAGACGGTTGCGGCGTACGTCTCCGGCGCTGGTGGCAAAGACGATTTGCAGGTTTTCCCATTCCTCATCCGGCACATCCACCGGCATGATCGCCGCGATGGAAACCCCGGTCGGGATCGGCAGGATGTTGACGATCGCCTTGCCCTTACCTGTCCGGCTGGACTGCGGCAGACGCCAGGTCTTGAGCTTGTAGACCATGCCTTCGGTGGTGAAGAACAGCAGCTGCGTATGGGTGTTCGCCACGAAGAGGTTGGTGACCACATCCTCTTCCTTGGTCTGCATCCCCGACAGGCCCTTGCCGCCACGCTTTTGCGCGCGGAAATCGGCCAGCGGCGTGCGCTTGATGTAACCGCCCGAGGTGACGGTGACGACCATATCCTCACGCTCGATCAGGTCCTCATCTTCCATATCGCCGGACCAGTCGACAATCTCGGTGCGGCGGGGTACGGCGAATTGCTCACGCACACTGCGCAGCTCATCACCGATGATCGACATAATGCGCTCGCGCGAGGACAGAATATCCAGGTATTCCTTGATCTTGGCGGCCAGTTCTTCCAGCTCGTCCGTGACCTCTTTGACGCCCAGTTGGGTCAGGCGCTGCAGGCGCAGGTCGAGGATGGCGCGGGCCTGAACTTCGGTCAGGTTATAGGTGCCGTCGTCGTTCATCTTGGACAGAGGATCGTCGATCAGGCGCAGATAGCCTTCGATCTCGGAGGCTGGCCAACGGCGGGTCATCAGTTTTTCGCGCGCCTCGGCGGCATCAGCCGACGAGCGGATGGTGGCGACCACTTCATCCACGTTTGACACAGCCACAGCCAGACCACACAGGATATGGCTGCGTTCCCGCGCCTTGCGCAGGTCGTAGGCGGTGCGGCGGGCGACAACATCCTCGCGGAAGTCGATGAACGAGGTCAGGAACCGGCGCAGGGTCAGTTGCTCGGGGCGGCCACCGTTCAGGGCCAGCATGTTGCAGCCGAACGAGGTCTGCATTGGTGAAAAGCGGTAAAGCTGGTTCAGCACCACCTCTGGTGTTGCATCGCGCTTCAGCTCGACCACGACGCGCACGCCGTTGCGGTCGGATTCGTCCTGAACGTGGGCCACGCCTTCGATCCGCTTCTCGCGCACGGCCTCGGCGATCTTTTCGATCATCGCGGCCTTGTTCACCTGATAGGGGATTTCGTCCACGATGATGGCATAGCGATCCTTGCGGATTTCCTCGGTGCGGGTCTTGGCGCGGATGATGACGCTGCCGCGCCCCTCAAGATATGCCTTGCGGGCACCGGACCGGCCCAGCATCACGCCGCCAGTCGGAAAATCGGGGCCGGGGACGTATTCGATCAGTTGCTCGGATGTCAGGTCCGGATCGTCGATCAGCGCCAGCGTGGCATCGACCACCTCGCCCAGGTTATGCGGCGGGATGTTGGTTGCCATACCCACGGCGATACCACCGGCACCATTGACCAGCATGTTGGGGAAACGGGCGGGCAGGACGGTTGGTTCGCGGTCCTTGCCGTCATAGTTGTCCTGAAAATCGACCGTCTCTTTTTCGATATCGGCCAGCAGCGAGGCGGCGGGCTTGTCCATCCGTACCTCGGTATAACGCATCGCCGCCGGGTTATCGCCGTCCATCGAGCCAAAGTTGCCCTGACCGTCCAGCAGCGGCAAAGACATCGAGAAATCCTGCGCCATCCGCACCAGCGCGTCATAGATAGCTGAGTCCCCGTGGGGGTGGTATTTACCCATCACATCGCCCACCGGGCGGGCCGATTTGCGATATGCCTTGTCATGGGTGTTCCCGGTTTCGTGCATGGCGTATAAAATCCGCCGATGCACCGGTTTCAGCCCGTCGCGCAGATCGGGGATCGCGCGGGAAACGATGACCGACATGGCATAGTCCAGATAGGACGTGCGCATCTCGGATTCGATAGAGACCGTCGGGCCGTCATACACTGGGCGCTCGGGCGGGGTTTCGTCCATGTTTTCAGGGATTTCTGGCGTATCGCTCACGTAAACTGCTCGTCCTTAGTGCAGACTCTATATTTTGTGGTTACATCCTATCAGACCCGGCACATAAGGTGCAAGCAAGCAACGAATCTTGCCCCGAAATCCCGAAGTAACACTCAAGTAACATCTTGTTATCTAAGTATTAGGCAGTTTCGGTGTTACTCTGAAGAGACCTTGCACGGAATTGGAGGTCTGAATGGAGCAGAGCGAAACGGAATTGATGCTAAAGGGATACGGGCTGACGACGGCAGAGTTTTTCTATCACATGCCCGATTATATCCACGTCCTGAACACGTTTATCTGGCAGGAATACGATCTGGCCCCGGATCACCCGAAACTGTTTGAATTCATCGATTTCTGGCAGCGTGAGATCGAAGGTCCGCTGCACTCGGTCAAGTTCACCCATCGCAAGATGATCGCGCCTGGCGAATGGCGCAACATCGTGGGCGAGTTTCGCGTGAATTAACGGCTTACCCCGCGCGCCAGGCGAATACGGAACAGCCGGTCGAGCCTGAGGCGGTGTAGCTGTTGCCATCCTCGGCCAGACGTCCGCGCCATTTGACGGTGATACCGGGGAAATAGTCCGTCCCGCTGATCTGACCCTCGTTCACGAAGATCACCGTGTTGGCGGTTTGACCCAGTGAGTCGGTCAGGCGCCCGGTATATTTGTTGCCGCCCGCATGTGTGTAGCGTGTCGTGCCCGTCACTTTGACAACCAAAGCACAGGTTGCCTTGAATTGCCACGTCCCAGCCATGGACACGCCGGTATCGGCAGGTTTTGGCGCGGGTGCCGTGGCTTTGCAGATGGTGCCGGATTGGCCTTTCAACTCTTCCAACGCATGTTTGGTTCCCAGGTCATCAGCACCCAGATTTGAGCCACTGGCCGACCGATACCGGGCAAAGGCCTGCCGGGTCCGAGGGCCTGCAACTCCATCCGCGCCACCAGCGCTGCATCCCAGCGAATTCAATGCGGTCTGTGTTGCGCGCATGACCTCTTGCGAGTCTGAAATTGTAGGCGCGGACGGGGCAGAGGTGCGCTCAACATCCGCTGATGTATCGGCCGAGGCCAACCCGTCGCGCAGTTGCAGGGCGACCTCATACGCATAAGTCTCGGACTGATCGGCATATTTCTCAAGGAAACTGTCCAGCGCAGTCACCGTTCCAAGCGAGCGCGCAAGCTCAAGATCCGCGCGCATGTCGTCGCTTGGGCGCGCCGATGGGCTTTCTGGCTGTGCGGTGCTTACAGCGGGGGTGAAATAGAATTCCCCAAGCAATTCATCGTAATAGGCCGGAATTTGCGTGTGCTGCACGCTGCTGGACAAGTCCCGCACTTCGCGCCGCAGGTCGGCCACCATGCTGCGCAATTCCAGACCCGGCTGCGACAGGCGCGGCAGCAAGGCGCGGGTGAAGACTGAATTCTCGGCGGGTTCATTATCGCTCAGCCGGTCCAGCGCCATCTGTCCGGCCCCGGCTGAAAAGATCACGAACATGCCTTCGGGTGCGTTGATGCGGCCCAGCCCACGCGTCCGTCCGACACTCCGCCCGGCGACGGTGTCAAACGGGTTGTCGCGGCAGGCGTCGATGATGGCGATTGAAGTGCGCGCACCGGTTGAGCGCACGCGGTCCAGTAAATCCGAAAGGGCGATGGATTCGGATTTCACGAAATCGGTCTCACCCGACAGGGGCGCGACGATGTCCGTGGGCAGCAGATAGTTTTCGCCGTCGATTTCCACCCCATGTCCGGCAAAGAATACAAACGCCGTATCGCCCGGATCCAGGCGAGAGGTGAATTCGGAGATCCTCTGGTTCATGCCGCGCCGGTCGAGGTTCAGCCCCTCGATGGTCTCAAAACCCGCACCCTGCAACTTGTCCGAGACAGCGCGGGCATCGGCCACAGCTTTCTGAAGGTCGGTGACAGATTGGTATTGGTCATTGCCGATAACCAAGGCCAACCTTTCTTGCGCGCAAAGCGGCGCGGCGCAAAGTGCAAAAGCAAAAACAAGAAATCTGAACATCACAACAGCCCAACAGCAAATGACCCTTTTCCTTCTATACAGAAAAAGGGCGCAAAGGCTCAGTGACTTACATTACTTTTTGTTTTGCCGGATCAACCCGAACAACTGGCCCCGCCCAGAACGCAGAATTTGGCGCAATGGGGGTGGTTCAGATGCACATCCGCCTCAGCCTCGGCCAGGGTTGCGCCCATTTCGAATTCGGGGGCGTAGGGCAGAAGAGTGCAGGCCAGCACAGCAGGGCGTTCTGCGCCTTTACGTTTGACGACCATGCGCGCGCTGGCGCACATCACGGCGTCGGGGGATTTGTTCAGGATACCCCAGCAGGCGGTCGTGATTTCTGGGACTTCGACGGTTTCGTCCATTTCCGGGAACAGCACGGTCTGGCCGGGGTTCGTGGCGTCGATGTCAAAGCCGTGTTTTTCGAAAAACGCAGCGTATCCGGCGCGGCTATCCGCGTCGCTGTCGCCCCAGACGGTGCGCCCAGCAACAGCCATGTTGAAGCCGTTGTCGCGTAGCCACTCCATCCCCGTCACGGACTTGGCGAAACTTCCCTTGCCGCGTTCCTCATCATGCAGTTCGGGGCGGTAGTGATCGACGGAGATGCGCAGGGTCAGCTTGTCGTTGTAATCGCGCTGCAAGTTCAGCAACCCTTCGCGCATTTTGCGGCGCATCATCGGCAGCATGGCGTTGGTCAGGATCAAAACCTCGTACCCGCGTTCCAGTGCGGCGCGAGTCATCTCGATCATCTCGGGGTTCATGAACGGCTCGCCGCCCGTGAAGCCGATTTCGCGGATGGGCCAGTTGCGCTGTTCGATCTGGTCCAGATAGTCGGTCACTTCAGCCGCAGCGATATAGACCAGCGCATCATTTGTGGGGCTGCTTTCGATGTAGCAGTTTACACATTCGATATTGCACAAGGTGCCGGTATTGAACCACAAGGTTTGCGGATTTGTCAGCGCAACCGAGGCGCGGGTCTGCCCGTCTGCCGTCACCAATCTGTCTTGAAACTTGCCGATATTGGCAAGCTGGGGGGCATTGTCTTTCATTCCCGCATCCGGTTCTTTGAAGTGGTTTGACTGACTTAGCTGTTTATTGTCCTGTTGGTAAGGGCTTGGGGCTGTTCTGACAGAGTTTTGATGAATGAGAAGAAATCTCAAAAAACCTCGATGTGATTGCGCTAACATTGGACATGCCGACAGGGGCAGGGTAAGGACGGGCCATGGTTTCTCGCGTCATACCTGTTGACCCATTTGATCTGGTCATTTTCGGCGGCACCGGCGATCTGGCGCAGCGCAAGATTCTGCCTGCTTTGTTTCGCAGGTTTTGCGCCGGGCAATGGCCCGGTGATGCCAGAATCATCGGCGCAGCCCGCAGCGACCTGACCCCGGATGGGTTTCGCGAAATGGTGGCCGGTTCGCTAAGGCTGAACGCGCCCAGACGGGCGGCAGATTCGGATGCATTGCGCGGATTTTTGCAGCGCGTCGATTATGTTGCGCTGGATGCGATGTCGGCGGACGGGTGGGGCGATCTGTCGACCAGACTGACGGATGATCGTGTTCGGGCCTTTTATTTCTCGGTCGGGCCGCGCCTGTTTGGTCCGTTAGCGGAACAGATCAGATCGCATGGCTTGGTCACGGCGCAGACCCGGATTGTGGTCGAAAAACCCTTTGGTCATGATCTGGAAAGCGCGCGAACGCTCAACGCCACGTTGGCGGCGCATTTTGACGAGGGGCAGATTTACCGGATCGATCACTATCTGGGTAAAGAGACGGTCCAGAACCTGATGGCCGTGCGCTTTGGCAACATGCTGTTCGAGCCGTTGTGGAACAGCCAGTATGTCGATCACATCCAGATCACCGTCGCGGAAACTGTCGGCGTGGATGGGCGCGAGGAGTATTATGAGCGCGCCGGTGCCATGCGGGATATGGTGCAGAACCACCTGATGCAGCTGCTCTGCCTGATCGCGATGGAGCCGCCAGCCAAGTTTGATCCCGACGCCGTGCGGGATGAAAAGCTGAAAGTGATCCGCGCGCTTGATCCGGTCGAACCGCATCACATCGTCCGGGGTCAGTTCGCGGCCGGTCTGGACGGGCCGGGCTATCGTGAGGTCGTGGGCCACCCACGCTCGACCACTGAAAGCTATGTGGCCCTGAAAGCTCATGTCAGCAACTGGCGGTGGGCGGGAACGCCGTTTTATCTGCGTACCGGCAAGCGGCTGGTCGCGCGGTCCTCGGTCATCAATGTGCAGTTCAAGGACGCGCCGCATTCGATCTTTGGTGAGGCTGCGGGGCGGCACGCGAATGCGCTGTCCATCCGGCTGCAGCCGAACGAAGGCATCACGCTGAAGGTGACGATCAAGGAACCGGGACCGGGTGGAATGCGTCTGATCGACGTGCCCTTGGACATGAGTTTCGCCGAAGCGCTGGGGCCCGAAAATCAGGATCCGCCCGATGCATACGAGCGATTGGTGATGGACGTGATCCGGGGCAATCAGACCCTGTTCATGCGCGGCGACGAGGTCGAGGCCGCATGGGCCTGGACCGACCCGATCATCGCCGGTTGGCAGGCGCGCGGCGATGTGCCCAAACCTTATGACAGCGGCAGCACAGGCCCCGGCGACGCCGAGCTGCTGATGAAACGAGACGGTCGCCTCTGGCAAGGAATAAAGCCATGAAAATTCAGGACTATGCCGACCGCGATATGCTGGCTATAGACGTCGCGAACGCCTTGGCCGGAGAGCTTGAGGCGGCGCTGCTGCACAATGAAACGGTTGCACTGGCAGTGCCCGGTGGCACCACGCCGGGTCCGGTGTTCGACGTGCTTTGTGCCGCCGATCTGGCATGGGATCGCGTGCGCGTCATGGCCACCGATGAGCGTTGCGTGCCCGCTGATAGCGACCGTTCGAACGAGCGTCTGATCCGCGAGCGGCTGCTGACCAACCGCGCCTCGGTCGCGCAGTACATCCCGCTTTATGTTCCGGGGGCCGAGCCAGAGGCTGCTCTGCCGGAAATCGAGTCCCTGATCGCGCCGGTTCTGCCGCTTTCGGTTTTGGTTCTGGGTATGGGCGAAGACATGCACACGGCCTCGCTGTTTCCGGGAATGGAGGGGCTGGCCGCTGCGCTGGACAGCCACGCGCCAACGCTTGCCGTGGCCCGGACCGAGGTTCAGCCGGAACCGCGCATCACGCTAACCGCGCCGGTTCTGGACGGGGCACTGTCCAAACACCTAATTATCTTTGGCGCGGCCAAACGCGATGCGCTGGAACGCGCCATGTCTTTGCCCCCCGAGGATGCGCCGATCGCCGCTGTTCTGAGTGGCATGACCGTACATTGGGCGGAGTGACTGTTATGAAACTGGATCACCTGAAATCGCTGGCAGGCAAGGCTGGGCGTATTCTGGATTTGTTCGACGCTGACCCGAACCGGGCGCAGGGCTTTTCCGCCTCAACCGGTGACATGGTGTTTGACTATTCAAAAACCCTGATCGACGCGGAGGTGCGCGCAGGGCTGATCCGCCTGTGTGACGAAGCCGACCTGGCCGCGCGGCGCGAGGCGATGTTCTCGGGTCAAAAGATCAATGAAACCGAAGGGCGCGCGGTGCTGCATACGGCGCTGCGCAATCTGGATGGGGGGGCGGTGCAGGTCGATGGGCAGGACGTCATGCCTGACGTGCTGGATACTCTGCACCGGATGCGGGTCTTTGCCGAAGAGGTGCGCGGTGGTGCGGTCTCGGGCGTGGGGGGCAGTTTTACGGATGTGGTGAATATCGGCATCGGCGGCTCGGACCTTGGCCCGGTGATGGCGACCCATGCGCTGTCGCCGTATCACGACGGCCCGCGCGTTCACTATGTCTCGAACGTAGACGGGGCGCATATTGCGGATACGCTGCGACAGCTGGACCCGATGCGAACGCTGATCATCGTCGCCTCAAAGACCTTCACGACGATCGAGACCATGACCAACGCCCGCACCGCACGGGCGTGGATGAGCGACGGCGGCGGTGACCCGACCAAGCAATTCGCAGCGGTCTCCAGCGCGTTGGACAAGACACAGGAATTTGGCATCCCGGCAGAACGAGTCTTTGGCTTTGCCGATTGGGTCGGTGGGCGCTACTCGGTCTGGGGACCGGTAGGTCTGCCGGTGATGATCGCCGTGGGGTCGAACGCGTTTGATGCGTTTCTGCGGGGCGGGCAGGCGATGGACCTGCATTTCCGCTCGGCCGAATGGGGTGAGAATATGCCGGTTCTGCTGGCACTTGTCGGCATCTGGCACCGTCAGGTGTTGGGCTATGCCAGCCGCGCGGTTCTGCCCTATGACCAGCGTTTGCTGCGCCTTCCCGCCTATTTCCAACAGCTTGAGATGGAATCGAATGGCAAATCGGTAGCGATGGATGGATCGGACCTGACCGTTCCCTCTGGCCCGGTTGTCTGGGGCGAACCCGGCACAAACGGCCAGCACGCGTTTTACCAGCTGATCCATCAAGGCACCGACGTCATCCCCTGCGAGTTCATGGTTGCCGCCGAAGGGCACGAGCCGGAACTGGCCCATCATCACCGCCTGTTGCTGGCCAATTGTCTGGCCCAGTCCGAGGCGCTGATGCGTGGCCGGTCACTGGACGAGGCCCGCGCCCGGATGGCAGAAAAAGGCTTTGAAGGGGCCGAACAGGACCGCCAGGCCCGCCACCGCGTGTTCCCCGGAAACCGCCCCTCGACCACGCTGATCTATCCCAAGCTGACTCCGTTTGTGCTGGGCCAGATCATTGCCCTTTATGAACATCGCGTGTTTGTCGAAGGCGTGCTGCTGGGCATCAATTCGTTCGATCAGTGGGGCGTGGAACTGGGCAAGGAACTCGCCACCTCGCTGGGGCCGATTGTGGACGGCGATGAAAGCGCGGCGGGTAAGGATGGATCGACCGCGGCATTGGTTGTATATGCTCTACGGCACCGCGATTAACGCCATTTAACGCAGCTTGCCCTGCGGGCGGGTTGCATTTTTTAATTGTCAGACAATTAAATGCTTGGCAGGGTTCCCCCTGAGGATAAGTCTGAATTGACGCGCGGGGCCACACCCCCAGGTGTCGAGGACAAGGCGATGGCCGCACATGGTCGCGCCGAGAATGGGGAGGATGTCCATGCTGGGACAGATGATGACGCAGCCTTTGCTGATCTCGTCGCTGATTGATCACGCCGAACGTTATCACGGGCAGACCGAAATCTACTCGGTCGAAACCGATGGCACCGTGACGCACACGAACTGGGCCGAGGTCGCCGGCAATGCGCGCAAACTGGCATCCGCGCTGACCAAGCTGGGATTAGAGCCTCAGGACAGGATCGGCACGTTGGCCTGGAACAACCGGCGACATCTTGAGATCTACTATGGCACTTCGGGCGCGGGATATGTGTGCCACACGGTCAATCCGCGTCTGTTCCCCGAGCAACTGTCCTATATCATAAACCACGCGCAGGACCGGGTTCTGTTTTTTGATGCCACCTTTATCCCTCTGGTCGCGGCTCTGAAATCCGCGCTGACCGAGGTCCGGCACTTTGTCCTGATGGGACCACGTAATGACGAGGCGCTGTCCCAGATCGATGGGGTGGAGTTCTATGATGAACTGATCGAGACCGGCGATGCGGATTTTGTCTGGCCCAGTTTCGATGAAAACATGGCGTCGAGCCTGTGTTACACCTCGGGCACGACGGGGAACCCCAAGGGTGTCTTGTATTCCCATCGTTCGACTTTGCTGCACAGTTTTGGGTCAAACACCCGCGATTGCATCGGGTTTTCGGCCCGCGATGTGGTGATGCCGGTTGTGCCGATGTTCCATGTGAATGCCTGGGGCTCGCCCTATGCCTGTGCGATGTCGGGGTCCAGAATGGCGTTGCCCGGCCCGGATTTGCATGGCGAGGCGCTGGTTAACCTCATCGACACCTACGGCGTGACGCTGGCTATGGGCGTTCCCACGATCTGGCAGGGATTGCTGGCCCATGCGGCGCAATCGGGCAGCCAGCTGACCAGTCTGCAACGCACCGTGATTGGCGGCGCGGCGTGCCCGCCATCGATGATCGACACGTTCCGCGACACCTATGGCGTTGACACGATTCACGCCTGGGGGATGAGCGAGATGAGCCCGCTGGGCACAACCAATACGCCGCTTGCCAAGCATCTGGACCTGCCCATCGAAGAACAGCGCAAAATACGCGAGAATCAGGGCCGTCCGCCGTTCGGGGTGGAACTGAAAATCGTTGATGACGATGGCAATGATCTGCCCCATGACGGCGAAACCCAAGGCGATCTGATGGTGCGCGGCCACTGGGTTCTGGACAGCTATTTCCAGATGCAGGATCAGGAGTTGTTGCAGGATGGCTGGTTCGCCACCGGCGATGTGGCGACCCTGGACCCGGACGGCTACATGACGATTCGGGACCGGTCCAAGGACATCATCAAATCCGGTGGCGAATGGATCAGTTCGGTGGAACTGGAAAACATCGCCGTTGCCCATCCAAAGCTCGCCACCGCTGCCGTTGTAGGTGTACCGCATCCGAAATGGGACGAACGCCCCTTGTTGGTGGCTGTGAAAGCCGAAGGGCAGGACCCAAGCGAACAGGAACTGCTGGCCTTCTTCGATGGAAAAATCGCCAAATGGCAAATCCCGGACAAGGTTGTTTTCGTTGATGCTTTGCCACTGAACGCAACCGGCAAAGTGCTGAAACGCAACCTGCGCGCGGATTACAAGGACGCCCTGGCGGGATGATCTTGCGCGTGTGAGGGTGAATGGCTCCGGCGGTAGGGATCGAACCTACGACCAATTGATTAACAGTCAACTGCTCTACCGCTGAGCTACGCCGGAACGGTCCGCGCCGTATAACAACCAGATTTCGCGTCGTCCAGAGGGTACAGGCAAGTTTTTTTGACAGGGCAACTCTGGCCGCAATTCATTGGTGATTGCGCCCAATAGAAGCATGATTTTGAGGGGGAAGATTTTGGCTCCGGCGGTAGGGATCGAACCTACGACCAATTGATTAACAGTCAACTGCTCTACCGCTGAGCTACGCCGGAACTGAGGGCGCGTATAACAACCCGGATTTTCCTCGTCCAGTGGGGAAGCGTGCGTTTCGTAAAATTTTTTCGGGCTCAATCCTGCCGGGCAAAAACGGCGTCTGCGGACAAGGCGCCGCTATGGGTTGCCTTGGATTTTCCAACCAGATCAACCAGATGGGCAAACACATTGCGTTCCGCTGCGGGCAGAAGGGATTTGGGAGTTTCTGTGTAAATACGCTCGGCCAAGTCTCGGGCCGTGCCGGGGCGGTCTTCCAGCGCCGACAGGATTTGCGCCTCGCGTCCAAGGCGGTGCTGAATCAGCCACTCCAACCGCCCGGACGGGTCGGTGATGGGCGCTCCGTGCCCGGCGTGGAAGACCGCCCATTCGCGTTCCTGAAGCCGGTAACAGGCGGTCATGAAATCGGTCAGGTCTCCGTCAGGTGGTGACACCAGCGAACTGGCCCAGCCCATCACGTGATCTGCGGTGAAACAGGTCTGGCCCCAGGCCAATGCGATGTGGTTGCCCAGATGTCCCGGCGTGTGGATCACCTCAAGCTGCCAATCCTCTCCCTCAATCACCTCTCCATCGGCGACTTCGATGTCCGGGCGAAACTGCGTATCGATGCCTTCACCGCCTCCGGCCAGACCGTTTTGGGCCAGTTGGGACATGACCGCGCTGCGCCCGGCCTCGGGCCCCCCAAAGGCGTAGATCTGCGCTCCGGTGCGTGCAGCCAGTGGTGCCGCCAGCGGTGAGTGATCCAGATGGCTGTGCGTCACAAAGATATGACTGATCTTCTGGCCCGGTTCCAAAGCCTCCAGAATCGCATTTAGATGCGCGTCCGACAAAGGGCCGGGATCAATGATTGCGATATCCCGCTGCCCCAGCAGATAGGTATTGGTGCCCCGATAGGTCATGGGCGAAGGGTTGGGGGCCAGAATGCGCCGCACCCCCGGTTGCAACTGCGTGGCAATCCCGGCGGGCGGGTTGAAATCGTCTGGGGCCTGCATTCTGTCCTCTTCCTCTTACCCGGGCAGCCCGCTAGGTTTAGCGCATGTCTTCGCAATGGCTCAAACCCTATCTGCCACACAGTCTTTACGCCCGGGCGGCGTTGATTCTGGTTGTGCCGGTGATCGTCCTGTTGCTGGTGGTCGGGAATGCGTTCCTGCAACGGCATCTTGAGGACGTGACCGCGCAAATGGTCCGTGCCGCCGCGCGCGAAGTTGATCTGATCACAAGCGCGATGAGTGATGTCGAGACACAGCAACAGGCCATCGCTGCCGTGCGTCCAGATCTGGTTGCGCTTGAAATCAGCGCGCGATTCCTTGGCATCAATGAAGAGCCGAATATCGGAACGCGGCGTTGGTATGATTTCATTGCGCCGCAGGTCGAGGCCAATCTGCACGCCCTTTTGCCGGATCTGGATGCCGTGGCGCTGCCCAACGGCCCGGACGCCCGGCTATATCTGGATACGCATCTGGGGACGCTCGAACTTGTGTTCGACCGCAGGCGGCTGGCCCCGACGGCACCGCACCAGTTGATCGTGACCATGCTGTTCTTTGCGATTGTCATGACGTCGATCTCATTTCTTTACATGCGCAACCAGTTGCGGCCGATTACGCGGCTGGCTGATGCAGCACAGGCGTTCGGACGCGGGCGCGTTGTACCTTACAACCCGGGCGGGGCGATTGAAGTACGTGCAGCCGGAAACGCTTTTCTGGACATGCGCGCCCGCATTGAACGCCAGATGGAGCAGCGGACGCTTATGCTGTCCGGCGTCAGCCACGACCTGCGGACCCCCTTGACCCGCCTGAAGCTTGGCTTGTCGATGCTGCCCGAGGATGAGGCCGCGCCGCTGCAGCAAGACGTCACCGAGATGCAGTCTTTGCTGGATGCTTTTCTGGATTTTTCCCGCGGCGCTGCCGAAGGTTCTCCGGAAGAGGTCGAGCCCAAGGCGCTTGTGCGCCAGATCGTCGAGGATGCCAAACGGGCCGGTTATCAGGCTGAACTGGTTGACGTTGACGGGCAGGGCACCGTCATGCTGCGCCCCATGGCCATTCGACGCGCGGTCGAAAACCTGATCGGGAACGCCGTCCGCTATGGCAATCGCGCTGACATAAGCCTGTCGGTCACGCCAAAAACCCTGCGCATCCGGGTCGAAGATGACGGCCCGGGCATCCCTTCGGAGATGCGGACCGAAGCGGTCAAGCCTTTCACCCGCCTTGATCCTGCGCGCAACCAGAACCAAGGCAGCGGCGTCGGCCTTGGCCTTGCCATCGTCGCCGACGTCGCCCGCGCGCATGGCGGAGTGCTAAGGTTGGGCAAAAGCGAGCGACTGGGCGGATTGTGCGCCGATATTATCATTGGGCGGTAGATGCGGCAGACATTTGGGCAACGCCGTGTCGGATCAATTCGAATGCGGAACGAGGAATCTAAGACCTGATTCCGTAAGAAAACCCGGTTTTCTGGTAGGCCCGGCAGGACTTGAACCCGCAACCAAAGCGTTATGAGCGCTCTGCTCTAACCAATTGAGCTACAGGCCCGCCTGAGGCTTTGAGTACCACGGTGAACGCCCGCGTCAAGCCTGACCGTTGCATAGATGCGCACAATCGACTAACCCGCCCGCAAAGCATTCGTAAGGGACCTACCATGACAGCGGGCAAGAACGGAATCACCTATGCCGATGCAGGCGTTGACATTGATGCAGGCAACGCTCTGGTCGACCGGATCAAGCCCGCCGCCAAGCGGACCAACCGCCCCGGCGTGATGAGCGGGCTGGGCGGGTTCGGAGCCCTGTTTGACCTCAAGGCGGCCGGGTATGAAGACCCCATACTGGTCGGGGCGACCGATGGTGTCGGCACCAAGCTGCGGATCGCGATCGATACCGGCGTCGTGGATGGTGTTGGCATTGATCTGGTGGCCATGTGTGTCAACGATCTGATCTGTCAGGGTGCTGAGCCCTTGTTCTTCCTCGATTATTTCGCCACCGGCAAGTTGGACACCGATACTGCTGCGCGGATCATCGAGGGCATTGCCGAAGGTTGCGCCCAATCGGGCTGTGCCCTGATCGGGGGTGAGACGGCGGAAATGCCGGGCATGTATCCCGATGGCGATTTTGATCTGGCGGGCTTCTCGGTCGGCGCGATGGAGCGCGGGGCGGACCTGCCGGATGGCTTGCAGGCGGGCGATGTGCTGCTGGGGCTGGCCTCGAACGGGGTGCATTCCAACGGTTATTCTCTGGTGCGCAAGCTGGTTGAGATTTCGGGGCTGGGCTGGGACGCTGACTCGCCCTTCAGTGACGGCTCGTTGGGTGAGGCGCTGCTGACGCCGACGCGGCTGTATGTGAAACCTGCGTTGGCGACGATCCGGGCAGGGGGCGTGCATGCGCTGGCGCATATCACAGGTGGTGGCCTGACCGAGAACCTGCCGCGCGTGTTGCCCGAAGGGCTGGGTGCGCAGATCGATCTGAATGCGTGGGAGTTGCCGCCGGTCTTTGGCTGGATGGCTGAAACCGGCGGGATTGCCGAGGCCGAGATGCTGAAGACCTTCAACTGCGGCATCGGCATGATCGTTGTCTGCGCTGCAGATCAGGCAGATGCGCTGTCGGCGTTGTTGAGCGACGCAGGTGAGACCGTCTCGCGCATCGGCACGGTCACAGAGACAGCGGGCGTGGCCTATTCGGGCAAGCTGCTGTGAGTCACAAGCGCGTCGCCATCCTGATTTCCGGGGGCGGGTCGAACATGGTGTCGCTGGTCGACAGCATGACCGGCGATCATCCTGCGCGGCCCTGTCTGGTTCTGTCGAATGACGCGCAGGCAGGCGGTCTGGTCAAGGCCCGGGATCGCGGGATCGCGACCGCAGCCGTCGATCATCGCCCGTACAAAGGCGACCGCGCCGCGTTTGAGGCCGAATTGCTGAAACCGCTGGAAGAGGCACAGCCGGATATCGTCTGTCTGGCCGGGTTCATGCGGGTTCTGACCGGCGATTTCGTCACGCGCTTTCAGGGCCGGATGCTGAATATCCACCCGTCATTGCTGCCGAAATACAAAGGCCTTCATACCCATGCACGGGCCATCGAGGCGGGTGACTCGGAACATGGCTGCACCGTGCACGAGGTGACGGCGGCGCTGGATGATGGTCCGATTTTGGGTCAGGCGCGGGTCCCCATTTCGCCCGAGGATACGCCCGAGGATCTGGCCGCAAAGGTTCTGGTGTGGGAGCATCAACTCTACCCAGCGGTGCTGCGCCGTTACGCAGAAGGCAACAGGTCTGTTCTTATGCTGCCCTGATCGCCCTTGGGTGATTTACACGCGCGTAAAAATCGTCTTATGGTCGCCTGTATCGCTCGGGACGCGGAAAAACGGGCAGTCACACAAAGAACAAGAGCAAGAATAGTACGGCGCATGAAAACCCTGACGACGACGCAAGAGCTGGCTGAATTCTGCTCGGCTGCTGCCGGATACCCCTATGTCACAGTAGACACCGAGTTTCTGCGCGAGCGGACCTATTATTCCAAACTGTGCCTGGTGCAGCTGGCTGTCCCGTCCGAGGATGAGGACAGCGCCGTTCTGGTCGACCCGCTGGCGGATGGCCTGTCGCTGGAGCCTCTGTTCGAGTTGTTCAAAAACGAAGATGTGGTCAAGGTGTTCCACGCGGCCCGGCAGGATCTTGAGATCTTCTGGGTCGAGGCCAATGTATTCCCGACCCCTCTGTTCGACACCCAGGTCGCCGCGATGGTCTGCGGTTTTGGTGAGCAGGTCGGCTATGAGACACTGGTGCGCAAGATTTGCAAGCAGGGCGTGGACAAGACATCCCGGTTCACCGACTGGTCCAAGCGTCCTTTGACGGATGCGCAAAAGACCTACGCATTGGCCGATGTAACCCATCTGCGCCGGATTTACGAACATCTTGCGGCCGAGCTTCAAAAGACCAAGCGCAGCCATTGGGTATCCGAGGAATTGCGCACGCTGACGCAGCCGGGAACCTATGACATCCGACCCGAGGATGCGTGGAAACGGGTGAAAACCCGCACAAACTCGGCCAAGTTTCTCGCCGTCGTGCGGGAACTGGCACAATTCCGTGAGTCGTATGCGCAGGAAAACAACGTGCCGCGCAACCGTGTTTTCAAGGATGATGCGCTGATCGAGCTTGCCTCGACCAAGCCCAAAAACCCGTCGGAACTGGGCGGATCGCGCCTGTTGCTGCGTGAGGCGCGTAAGGGCGCGATTGCCGATGGTATTCTGGCTGCCGTGAAGCGTGGTGTGAACTGCCCGCCGGACCAGATGCCCAAGGTCGATACCTCGCGCGACAAGCTGAAGGTCAACCCGGCGCTGGCGGATTTGCTGCGCGTGCTGCTGAAATCGAAAACCGAAAGTTCGGGCGTGGCCGCCAAGCTGATCGCGACCAGTTCCGAACTGGATCAGATCGCAGCAGGCGAGCGCGAATTGCCTGCCATGTCAGGCTGGCGGTTCGAAGTGTTTGGCGAGGATGCTTTGAAGCTGTGCGAGGGCAAGATTGCACTGTCTGCCAAAGGTCAGGCCGTCAAGGTCGTTTCACTGTAAACGCCCTTAACGCCGCCGCGATTCCAGTGCGTTTTGCTGTCCGACCACCCGGACCACGCGGATGCCCTCCAGGTCTTGCTTGGTGACATTGATCGCGTCGGACACCATGCGCGTCCTTTCAGACCCTTGTGCGGTCTGATAGGTCGGGTAGTTCACGCGAAACACAAACTCCAAAACGCCATTCTTCCGGTTTTCTTCTGATTCCACAGGTACAAGCCGCGCCTCATATGCGCCCTGACGGATTGCAGTGCCCGAGGCATATACGATTGCCCCCGAAGGTATGGCATCGATCCGCAATTCATCGATTTTGGCGATAGGAACGCTGGTATCAACCTCTTCAGGGCGCGCAAACAGACCGCGACCGCCGCGTTGCTCGGGAATCAACGCATCCGCGTTATTTGCCGGAGCTGTCTCGACCGGGGCCGGGGTGCTGGAGCCAAACCAGTTCGACGGGTTCACGCGCGACTCGCGCCAACTGTTGCAGGCGGTCAGGGTCAGTGCGGCGACGACAAGGATGGACAATGATTTTTGCATGGACCCACGGTTCTTTGGCTGTATTTCAGTCAATGGGTTAGCGCAATTTCCGCCCCTTGAAAAGCCACGGCAGGGGCTGGACAGCCGTGCATCGCCGCCTTAGGTCACAATTGTGAATGCAACGGAAGGACCGCCGCACAATGGCAACGCCCGCCTTTGAAGACATCGTCGAGGATTTTGAGTTTCTGGAGGACTGGGAAGACCGGTACCGCCATGTGATCGAGCAGGGCAAGGCGATGGACCCGCTTGACGATGCGCTCAAGGTTCCGGCGACCAAGGTGAACGGCTGCGCCAGTCAGGTGTGGCTGCACCCAATGATCGAAAACGGCGTGTTCCGGTTTGACGGGGATAGCGACGCATTGATCGTGCGCGGGCTGATTGCGGTTCTTCGGTCGCTGTATAACGGTTTGCCCGTGGCCGAAGTTCCCAAGGTGGACGCAGGCGGTGAATTGGCGCGGCTTGGGCTGAACGACCACCTGTCAGCGCAGCGTTCAAACGGCTTGCGTGCCATGATCGAACGTATCCGCGACGTCGCGCAAGAGAACGCCTGACCCTAACCCGGTCGCTTGGCCCAGCCTTTCAGGGTGACCTCAAGATCGCCGTATCCGGTGAGGCGGCGTTCAAATTCCAGACCCATCTTGTCGGCACAGGCGCGGGCGCGTTCGGTCAGGGCAGGGTCATCGGTCTGGGCCTGATAGACGAGCTTTGTGTAATTGCCGAAATACATGTCCCGCAGTTCCGGGTGACGGTCCAACCCTAGCGGTTTCCATACAAAGGCATCGAACTGCCGGGCCAGAAAATCCGTCAGATAGAAAGCCGTCGTTTCATCATCGCCGTGGTCGGCGAAGGTTTGATTGCCTTCGAAAAACGAGTAGCAATGGGGGCCTTTGACCATCTCAACCCCCAGACGCTCGCAGGCTTGTTGCAGCAGTCCACCGGTGCCGCAATCGGCGTAGACCACAAAGATCTGGTCGTAATGATCGCGGTGTTTGGCCACGGCGTCCTCGACCGCCTGCGTGATCCGTTCCGGATGAATGTGCAGAATTGCCGGAAGACAGGTGAGCGCCATGTGATCCCAGCCATTGCGTTTTTTCAGATCCAGGATCTCGCGCGCCAAGGCTCCGCAGGCGATCAACAGGATGCTTCCGGACGCATCGGTGGAGTATCCCTGATTGGTCAGGCTTGTATCGTCGGGCAGGGTGTCGTTCGGCATGGCTGTGCTTTCTGCTGCGCTGTGTTCAGAAAAGGACGAATGACGGTTTTGGGCAAGCCTTGCACCGACATCCTGTGTCAGGTCGCCGACGCCTTGGTTCCTGACCGCTTCACTTGTGACAATCCAACAAAAAAGCCGCCCCCGGTGAGGGCGGCCTTTCAATCAGATATGTCTGACGGGTCAGCCTGCCAGTTGGTTGTGCTTGCGCGATACGAATTCTTTCGCTGTCTCCACCGCAACGGCGGCGTCCCGGCAATAGGCGTCGGCACCGATGGCCTTGCCGAATTCCTCGTTCAAAGGTGCGCCGCCGACCAGAACGATGTAGTCGTCGCGCACGCCTTGCTCGACCATCGTGTCAATCACCACCTTCATGTAAGGCATGGTGGTGGTAAGCAGGGCGGACATGCCCAGAATGTCGGGCTGTTCGTTTTCCAGCGCTTCCAGGTAGTTTTCGACCGGGTTGTTGATGCCCAGATCGACAACCTCGAAACCCGCGCCTTCCATCATCATCGAGACAAGGTTCTTGCCGATGTCGTGGATGTCGCCCTTCACGGTTCCGATCACCATCTTGCCTACGCGCGGGGCACCGGTTTGCGCCAGCAGAGGCTTGAGGATAGCCATGCCGCCTTTCATGGCGTTGGCGGCCAGCAGAACCTCGGGCACGAACAGGATACCGTCGCGGAAGTCATGGCCGACGATGGTCATGCCACCGACCAGCGCTTTGGTCAGAACGTCATAAGGCATCCATCCGCGTTCCAGCAGGATGTTCACACCTTCTTCGATTTCTTCCTTCAGGCCATCGTAAAGGTCGTCGAACATCTGTTCGACAAGTTCGTCGTCGTTCAGTTCGGACAGGATGATGTCTTCTTCATCAGACATGGGGCGATTCCCTGAGCTGTTTGGACCACAGGTCCATGGTGGCATTTGTTCCGTTTTGGCTAAAACGTCGCAGTTTGACTGTGACGATTACGACCTCAGTGGTTTCGGGACCGACCTATAGGATAGAAATTCGCAATCTGCGACTGAATTCTTCGCAAGATCATTCTGCATATGGTTCAGGTCGTTAGGCGAAATCCCTTGGATTCTGTTTTTTGGCCGGAAAGCCGCGTGGCACTTGCCGTAGCGGCGGTCTTTGGTTACTTTGCCAATAGGAACAAAGAGCGAACAAGTGGCCGATCATTTCACAATCCGGGGGCGGGGAACCGCATCAAACGACGCTGGTCGGTTTGAACGCTATGCCACTGTCGCAACCGATGATGGCTGGTCGGCGGACGAAGACCTGCCACCCCTGCGTACCGAGGTTCGGGATGAGGTCGCGCGGAGTGTGATCACCTATAACCGCTCTCCGGATTTGCCCTTTGATCGATCGATTAACCCATATCGCGGGTGCGAACATGGTTGCGTGTACTGTTTTGCCAGACCCAGCCACGCTTATTTGGGTCTGTCCGCAGGGCTGGACTTTGAAACGCGTTTGGTTGCCCGTCCGAACGCGGCGGATGTTCTGCGCAAAGAACTGTCGTCGCGGTCCTACCGCGTGGCGACTATCGCTTTGGGGACCAACACAGACCCCTACCAGCCCATAGAGAAAACCCGTTTGATAACAAGGGAATGCTTGCAGGTTTTGCAGGATTTCAACCACCCGGTTGCCATTGTCACCAAAGGCGCACTGATCGAGCGGGATCTGGATATTCTGGCCCCAATGGCCGAGTTGGGACTGGCGCGGGTCGGTATATCGCTGACGACGCTGGATGGGGATTTGTCGCGTCGGATGGAACCTCGGGCCCCGTCACCAAACCGACGGTTGCAGATGATCCGCAGATTGACGCAAGCCGGGGTGCCGGTGCGCGTGATGACATCTCCGCTGGTTCCGGGGCTGACCGATCACGAATTGGAACAGTTGCTGGAGGCAGGCCGGGACGCCGGTGCAGACACCGCAAGTTGGATCATGCTGCGCTTGCCCAGAGAGGTCTCGGGACTATGGCAAGAATGGCTGACCCAGCATGAACCCGCGCGCGCGGGTAAGGTGATGTCCCGCCTGCGCGACATGCACGGAGGTCGGGATTACGATCCCCGTTGGGGTCACAGAATGCGGGGCGAGGGGGAGTATGCGCAGGTCATTGCGCAGCGTTTTACGAAAACCTGCAAGCGCCTTGGGCTGGCAATCAAATCCGACGCTCTGCGCTGCGATCTGTTCTCGACCCCGCCGCAGGCCGGGGACCAGCTGAGCCTGTTTTGAGATGGACCGGGCATAGTCATTTCTGGGCCAAAAGGCTGCTGGCGCCATCTTATCAGGCCTCTTGTGGACCAATTGGCTGGGTCGCTGGTTCACTTGCGGCAAGGATCAAAGCCCTGACCGAAACCCGCAAACAGAGGCATTGGTCAAGAAAAAGAGCATTGGCGACGCTAGAAGAATTCGAAGCGGCGGCACGACGAGGTTTACCGTTGCCGGCCGGATCCACATTTGACCGCTCAAAAAAAACCCCGCAAATCGCGGGGTCTTTCTTGTGTCATGCCGCCTTAGCGGTTTTCGATATCCACGTAGTCGCGGTTGGTCTCGCCCAGATACAACTGACGCGGACGGCCGATCTTGTTCTGTGGATCGGCAATCATCTCTTTCCACTGGCTGACCCAGCCAACGGTGCGTGACAGGGCAAAAATAGGGGTGAACATCGAGGTGGGGAAGCCCATCGCCTCGAGGATGATGCCCGAATAGAAGTCCACGTTCGGGAACAGTTTCTTCTCGGCGAAATACGGATCTTCCAGCGCCTCACGCTCAAGTTCCTTGGCGACCTGCAGCTTCGGATTGTCTTCGATGCCCAGTAGATCCAGCACTTCGTCAGCCGACTGCTTCATCACCTTGGCGCGCGGGTCGAAGTTCTTGTAGACGCGGTGGCCAAAGCCCATCAGGCGGAACGGGTCGTTCTTGTCCTTGGCGCGGGCGATGTATTCAGGGATACGGTCAACGGTGCCGATCTCTTCCAGCATCTCTAGACAGGCTTGGTTCGCACCGCCATGGGCCGGACCCCACAGGCAGGCGATGCCGGCGGCGATACAGGCAAACGGGTTTGCACCGGACGACGACGCCAGACGCACGGTCGAGGTCGAGGCGTTCTGTTCGTGATCCGCGTGCAGGGTAAAGATGCGGTCCATTGCACGGCTGAGGATCGGGTTCACCTCATACTCTTCGGCTGGAACGCTGAAGCACATGCGCAGGAAGTTCGACGCATAGTCCAGATCATTGCGCGGATAAACGAAAGGCTGACCGGTGTGGTACTTGAAGGCCCAGGCCGCGATGGTGGGCATCTTGGCGATCAGACGGTGCGAGGCGACCTCGCGCTGATGCGGGTCCGAGATGTCGGTCGAATCGTGATAGAAGGCCGACATCGCGCCAACCACGCCCACCATGATCGCCATCGGGTGCGCGTCCCGGCGGAAGCCGCGATAGAAATACTGCATCTGCTCGTGCAGCATGGTGTGACGGGTGATCGTGGTCTCGAAGGTTTCAAGATCCTTGGCGCTCGGCAACTCTCCGTACAGCAGCAGATAGCACACTTCCAGGAAGTGGGATTTCTCGGCCAGTTGATCGATCGGATAGCCCCGGTGCAGCAGCTCGCCCTTTTCGCCATCGATATAGGTGATGGTGCTGTCGCAGCTTGCGGTCGAGGTAAAGCCGGGGTCATAGGTGAACACACCCGCCTGACCGTACAGTTTGCGGATATCGACAACGTCAGGCCCAGCGGTCGGCGAGTGAACCGGCAACTCATACTCTTTTCCATGCACGGTCAGAGTGGCTGTTTTGTTGCTATCAGTCATGGTTGTCCCTTCTTCATTCGTGCGCAGGCCAGATCGTTGCCGAAACCTGCGGGCAATGACCGCGCGCAAGCGCGCAGTCCGGGTGTTAGCGGAGCAGCGTTACCCGTTTATGAAGCTTGGGTTTATTTCGCTGCCTCAGAAAGCCGCGCCAGGGTTTCATCGCGTCCCAGCACAAGCATCATGTCAAAAACCGAAGGTGTGACGGCCCGACCAGCCAATACAGCCCTAAGCGGGCCTGCCAGCTTGCCGAACTTGACCTCCCTTGCTTCGGCAAAGGAATTCAACGTCTCTTCCAGCTCGTTCCGGGACCAGCTAGCATTTTGCAACTGCGGCGTCAATTCATTCAGTATACCATCGGATACTGATGCCAACGCTTTTGCGGCTTTCTCATCCGGGGCAATCGGACGCTCGGTCAGTACAAAATGCGCTTTTTCAAGCAGTTCCGGGAAAGTGCGCGCGCGATCCTTGAGGCAATACATCGCACGTTCCAGATCACCCGATTGTGTCTGTGTGAGAGCGGGCAGCTCTGCTGCCGCGAGGTAATCTTCAATTTCTTGCCGCAGCGCAGCATCATCCGAGATTGCGATGTGCTGACCGCACAGGTTTTCCAGCTTTTTCAAGTCGAAACGCGCCGGGCTTTTGCCGATTCCATCCAGATCGAACCACTCTTTCGCCTGTGCGTCGGTGAAGAATTCATCGTCACCGTGGCTCCAACCCAGACGTGCCAGATAGTTGCGCATACCGGCGGCGGGATAGCCCATCGCCTGATATTCCTGCGCGCCCAAAGCGCCGTGGCGTTTGGACAGTTTCTTGCCGTCAGGCCCGTGAATCAGCGGAATGTGCGCCCAGACTGGAACGTCCCAGCCCATCGCCTCGTAGATCATCATCTGGCGGGCGGCGTTGTTCAGGTGATCGTCGCCGCGGATCACATGGGTGACGCCCATATCGTGGTCATCAACCACAACCGCCAGCATATAAACCGGTGTCCCGTCCGAGCGCAGAAGGATCATATCGTCTAGCTGATCGTTGCGGATGGTCACATCGCCCTGAACCTGATCCCGGATCACGGTCGCGCCGTCCTGCGGCGCCTTGATGCGGATCACAAAAGGCGCATCGGGGTGGGTTTCAGGGGGCGCATCGCGCCAGGGGCTGCGGAACAGGGTCGATTTCCCCTCGGCCCGTGCCTGTTCGCGGAATGCGGCGATTTCATCCTGAGACGAGAAACACTTATAAGCCTTGCCCTCAGCCAATAGCTGATGCGCAACCTCGGCGTGTCGTGCGGCCCCTTCGAACTGAGAAATCACGTCGCCGTCGTGATCCAGCCCAAGCCACTCCATGCCTTGTAGAATCGCCGCGGTGGCCTCGGGGGTCGACCGCTCGCGGTCCGTGTCTTCGATTCGCAGCAGGAACTTGCCGCCGCGCCCGCGCGCATAAAGCCAGTTGAACAGCGCTGTGCGTGCACCGCCGATGTGCAGAAAACCGGTGGGTGAGGGTGCAAAACGGGTGACGACCTGATCGGACATTATTTTGATTAACCTTTTGGTAACCGCGACGGGCATAGTGTGGCGCTTGTCTAACGAGCCCGAAGGACGGGGGCAACCATGCGTGTTCTTGCACGGGCCCAGGCGGCGCTGCTGAACCAGACGGGGTTCCTGTTTCCATGGTCTCCGGTATGTCTGGCGCTTGGGATTGGCCTCTATTTCGGATTGCGGTTCGAACCGGGCTGGCCGATCTATCTGGGCTTTGCGACCACCGGTTTGGTGCTGATCGGCCTGTGCCGCTTTTTACCGGCCGGATGGGGATCGTTGGCAATCGGGGGGGCGCTGGTTGCTGTCGGCTTTCTGCTGGCAGGTGCCCGCGCCCATATGGTGGCGGAACCGGTTTTGTCATGGCGGTATTACGGCCCCATCGAGGGGAGGGTCGTCGCCATGGACCGGTCTGCCTCGGATGCGCTGCGACTGACGCTGGATCAGGTGCGGGTAGGGGACGTGCCGCATGATCGGCGACCGCAGCGCATCCGTCTTTCCGTACATTCTCAGATCGATCCCATTGCGCCGGGGCAGCGGATCATGACCACCGCCCATTTGTCGCCGCCGCAAGGCCCGGTCGAGCCCGGCGGTTTCGATTTCCGCCGCCACGCCTGGTTTCAACGCCTTGGCGCGGTTGGATACACCCGCGTTCCGGTCATGACCATTGCCCCGCCGCAGGACGCGATGGACGGGGTTCGGATTACCGCGATCCGCATGAAGATTTCCGAGCGGGTGCGTGAGATCTTGCCGGGTGAGGTTGGCGGCTTTGCCGCCGCCGTCACCACCGGAGACCGCAGCGGTATGGGGCAAGCGGCGCTTGGGGCGTTACGGGCCTCGAATCTCGCGCATCTACTTGCGATCTCGGGCTTGCATATGGGGCTGTTGACCGGGTTTGTCTTTGTGGCCTGCCGGATCGGGCTGTCCGCGATCCCGGCCTTGGCCCTGCGCGTTCCGGTTCGCAAACTGGCTGCGGGATGTGCGCTGGTCGCTGCGGTGATCTACCTGATGCTCTCGGGCGGTAACGTGGCGACCGAACGTGCCTTTGTCATGGTCACCGTCATGTTGGGGGCGGTTCTGATCGACCGCCGTGCCATCTCGTTGCGGGCGGTGGCCGTGGCGGCGTTGATCGTGCTGGCCTTGCGCCCCGAAACCCTGCTGAGCCCCGGTTTTCAGATGTCATTTGCGGCAACCACGGCCCTTGTGGCCGTCTTTGGCGCATTGCGCGACTTCGGCCCGATGCCCGGCCCCAAATGGGTGCAGCCGATAGCCGGCGTTCTCATGTCATCTGCAATCGCCGGTCTTGCCACTGCGCCAATCGGCGCGGCACATTTCAACACCATGTCGCATTATGGCCTGCTGGCGAACCTTCTGTCGGTTCCGGTGATGGGGTCGGTTGTGGTGCCCTTTGCCGTGGTTGCGGCCTTGTTGGCCCCGTTTGGGTTGGAGGCGATTGCCATTCAGATCATGGGCATTGGCCTGCGATGGATCTTGATGATAGCGGACTGGGTCTCGAGCCTTGAGGGCGCGCAGGGTTACGTTGTCAGCCCGCCCTGGTTTATGCTGCCGGTGATGGCCCTGGGCGCGCTTTGGATTGCCCTGTGGCAGGGCCGGGCGCGGTGGATCGGCCTTGCCCCCGTTGCCCTTGCCTTTTTGTTCTGGACGTCTGGCCATCGCCCCGAGGTGCTGATCGCCGAGTCCGGTGGATTGGTGGGCGTCATAACCGAACAGGGCAGGGCGCTGAGCAAAGAAAAAGGCAGCGGTTTTGTTGCGACTGTCTGGTTAGAGAATGACGGGGACGGGCAGGATCAGGGGCACGCCGCCGGTCGTTGGCCGGGGCAGTCCGGCCTTATCCAGCGGATTGCCTTGCAGGACAAAGAGGTCATCCATGTCACCGGCAAAAGGGCCGCGCAGGAATTCACCGAATGTCATGAGAATCAGATCGTTGTTTCAGCCATAAATCTGGACATGGACGGAGATTGCAGCGTTTTTGACCCCGAACGGCTGTATGAGACCGGTAGCCTCTCCATCACTGATGGAAAGCTGATCACCAGCGCCGATCTGACAGGGCATCGTTTATGGTCCCCGAAACCTTCCGGGGACCGGCGCCAGAAGCGGGATCAGTAGGTGCGGATCAACCCGACCAGACGACCCTGAACCTTGATTTTGTCTTCGGGCAGCACCCGCGTTTCATAAGCCGGGTTTGCGGCCTCAAGCGCGATGGCCTGACCGCGGCGGAAGAAACGCTTCAAGGTGGCCTCCTGATCCTCGACCAGAGCAACAACGATGTCGCCATTATCGGCGGTCGATGTCTCGCGGATCACAACGACGTCGCCATCATTGATCCCGGCATCGATCATCGAGTCACCCTTTACCTCAAGCGCGTAATGCGAGCCCTGACCCGAAACCATGGGGCCGGGCACGGCCACACGATGCGAGACGTGGCTGATCGCCTCAATCGGCACACCAGCGGCGATCCGGCCCATAACGGGCAGTTCCATAGCGTCCACCGCAACAGGTTCAAAGTTTGCCGGGCGTTGGCCTTCAGGCTTGTCACCATCGATCACGCGCGGGCTGAACCCCGCCGTGGGTTGTCCGCCAAGGCTTTCAGGCAGTTTCACAATCTCGATCGCGCGGGCACGGTGGGCCAGACGGCGGATAAATCCACGCTCTTCCAATGCCGTGATCAACCGATGAATGCCGGATTTCGAACGCAGGTCCAGCGCGGCCTTCATTTCGTCAAAGCTGGGCGGAACACCGTCCGCCTGCACGCGTTTGTGGATGAATTCCAGCAAATCCAATTGCTTCTTGGTCAGCATCGCTCACACCTCGTCGCTCATGCGTTTTCTTTTGTTCTACGCATGTTCACGTTTTGTGTCAACGAATTTGACGATGTTCTATATCGGCAGGTAGCGCACCGTTGCCCCCGCAGGCAGCGCGGGATCGTCGGGCGGGCGCACCAATAAGGCGTTGGCCTGTGCCAGAACGCTCAGCAGGGAACTGTCCTGATCAGCACAGGCGCGGATGCCGTTTTCGTCAAGGATTGCGCGCATATAGTGCTCGCGCGGGCCATTCTCCGACAGCGGCTCGACTAAAGTGGCGGTCCTGAATGGTGTCACAACCGTATCCAGACCCAACATGCGCCGCACCATCGGGGCCAGGAACAAATAGCCGCAAACCATTGCGCTGACGGGATTTCCGGGCAGACCGACCATGGCCGCATCGCCCATCCGTCCGGCCATCAGGGGTTTTCCGGGCCGCATTCGGATCTTGTAGAACGACCGTTCCATCCCCAGCGCCTCGGACACGTCAGACACCAGATCATAGTCGCCGACCGACGCGCCGCCGATTGTCACCACCAGATCCGCGCCCTCGGCCAGACCAAAGGCGGTTTCAAGCGACGATACCGTGTCCTGCGCGATGGGCAGGACGCGGACATGTGCGCCAAGCCCCCCCAGCAGGGCTTTCAGGCCGAACGTATTCGAGGCGATGATCTGGTCAGGGCCGGGCGTTTCGCCGGGCATGACCAACTCATCCCCGGTCGAAATCAGCGCGATCTGAGGTTTCCGCGTGACCGGCACCTTTGCGATGTTCATGGAGGCCATCAGGGCGGCATCTTCGGGGCGGATCAGACGCGGGGCGGTGATTTTGGTGCCCTTGGCGAAATCCACCCCGGCGGGCCGGATGTTGGTTTTGGGGCCGGGGGCGTCGGTGATGGTGATCAAATCACCCCGGCGCTCCACATCTTCCTGAATAACAATGAAATCAGCACCTTCCGGCACCGGCGCGCCGGTGAAAATGCGCACGGCCTGACCCGGCCCTACACGTCCATCGAAGCGATTGCCCGCAGCGGATTCCCCTACAACCTTGAACATGGCATGCAGTTCAACCTCAGCCGCTTTGACCGCGTATCCATCCATGGAAGAGGCCGCAAAGGGTGGCTGATCGCGCGTCGCTGCGACGTCTTCAGCCAGGACCCGACCTGCGGATTGGGCCAGTGGCACGTGCTCGACCAGCAGCGGAGCAACCAGATCGAACAGCAGGGCGCGGGCGTCTTCAACCGTGATCATTGCGCTTCGTAACGCCCTGATTTTCCACCATCTTTCAGCAGAACCCGAATACCGCCGATCTCCATCGCCTTGTCCACGGCTTTGGTCATGTCATAAACCGTCAGCGCGGCGGTCGAGACGGCCGTCAGCGCCTCCATCTCAACCCCGGTCTGGCCTGAGGTCTTTACGGTGGCTTCGATCTGAACACCCGGCAGATCAGGGTCCAGCGTCAGCTCCACGGCAACCTTGGTCACCGGCAGAGGGTGGCAAAGGGGGATCAATTCAGGCGTTTTCTTGGCCCCCATGATCCCGGCCAGTCGCGCAACGCCCAGAACATCGCCCTTCTTGGCGCGACCTTCTGAAATTAAATCAAAGGTTTCCGGCGCCATCTTGATGTACCCGGATGCGACAGCTACGCGGTCCGTCACCTCTTTTTCCGAGACATCGACCATATGGGCCTGACCTTGCGCATCGAAATGGGTGAGCGGCATCACATCACTCCGGGGATCAGCGGGTTTGACAGGATGTGCCGGGTCGCGGCGGTCACGTCGTCCTGACGCATCAGGCTTTCGCCGATCAGGAAACACCGCGCGCCGTAACGGGCGATATCGGCCAAATCCTCGGGCGCGCCCAGACCGCTTTCGCAGACGATCGTCCGGTCTCCCGGAACCAGCTTCGACAAACGTCGGGTCGTATCAAGAGTGGTCTCGAACGTCTTGAGATTACGGTTGTTTATCCCGATCAGGGGGCTTTTCAACTGCGTTGCACGCTCCAACTCAGCCTCGTCATGAACCTCGATCAGAACGTCCATGCCCCAGTCAAAAGCGGTTTGTTCCAGTTCAGCGGCCTGAGCGTCCTCGACCGAGGCCATGATGATCAGGATACAATCTGCCCCCAATGCGCGCGCTTCGACGACCTGATAGGGGTCATACATGAAATCCTTGCGCAGGGCGGGCAGGTTGGTGGCGGTACGGGCTGCGGTCAGATATTCCTTGGTGCCCTGAAAGCTTGGTGTGTCCGTCAGCACCGACAAACAGGCCGCGCCACCATCTTCATAGGCTTTCGCCAGAACCGGTGGATCAAAATCCGGACGGATCAAGCCTTTGGAAGGGCTGGCCTTTTTGACCTCGGCAATCAGTCCATACCCGGTGCGGGACGCATCGTGCAGCGCTGCAGCAAAGCCGCGAACTTCGGGCGCTTCGCGCGCCTCGCTTTCCAGTTCGTCCAGCGATTTTTGCGCCTTGTCCGCTGCGATCTCTTCCAGCTTGTAGGCTTTGATTTTGTCCAGAACAGTCTCGGTCATGCGGCTTCCTGTGTGATCCGCGCCAGGGCGGTTATTTTCTCTTTTGCTTTGCCACTGTCGATGCTTTCGGCAGCCTTTTCAACGCCTTCGCGCAGGTCCGAGGCCGCCTCGGCCACGACCAGAGCGGCTGCCGAATTCAGGAGAACGGCGTCGCGATAGGCCGACGGCGCGCCCTCCAGCAAGGCGCGAAAAGCGGTGGCGTTTTCCTCGGGCGTGCCGCCGATGATGTCCTCGAACGGGTGCACAGGCAGGCCCGCGTCTTCCGGGTGCAGTTCAACCTCTTTGACGGTATCGTCTTCCAACGCGGCAACCCAGCTGACGCCGGTAATGGTCAACTCATCGGTGCCGTCCGAGCCATGGACCAGCCATGCACGGTCGGAACCCAACAGACCCAGCGTCTCTGCCATCGGTCGGATCAATTCGCGCGAGAACGCGCCGGTCAACTGGCGCTTGACGCCCGCCGGGTTGGTCAGCGGCCCGAGAATGTTGAAGATCGTGCGCGTCCCAAGCTCTTGCCGCGAGGGCATGACATGGGCAATGGCCGGGTGGTGCATTGGGGCCATCATGAAGCAGATACCGGCCTCATTCAGCGCCTTTTCAACCACTTGTGGGCCAACCATCACGTTGATTCCCATCTGGCCCAACGCATCCGCCGCGCCGGATTTGGAACTGAGATTCCGGTTGCCGTGCTTGGCCACGGTGACACCGGCCCCCGCCACGACAAAGGCCGTCGCGGTCGAGATGTTCAGGGTTCCCTTGCCGTCACCGCCGGTGCCCACGATGTCCATTGCACCCGCAGGTGCGGTCACGGCGTTGCACTTGGCGCGCATCACAGCGGCGGCGGCGGCGTATTCGTCCACGGTTTCGCCCCGCGTGCGCATCGCCATCAGTAGCCCGCCAATCTGGCTGGGGGTGGCTTCGCCGTCGAACAGAATGCCAAAGGCCTGTTCCGCCTCGGCACGGGTCAAAGGCCGATCAGCCGACGCGCCGATCAGTGGTTTCAATGCGTCGCTCATGCGGGGACTTTCAGTTCTTGCAGGAAGTTCTTGAGCAGGGCGTGGCCATGCTCGGATGCGATGGATTCCGGGTGGAACTGGACGCCGTGAATGGGCAGTTCCTTGTGTTGCAGCCCCATTATGGTGCCGTCTTCCAGTTCCGCCGTGATCTCAAGGCAGTCCGGCAGCGTCTCACGCTCGACGATCAGGGAATGGTAGCGGGTCGCTTCAAAGGGTGAGGGCAGTCCGGCAAAGACGCCTTTGCCGGTATGTTTCATCGTGCCCATCTTGCCGTGCACGATCTCATGGCAGCGCACGACCCTACCGCCAAAGACCTGTCCGATAGTCTGATGGCCCAGACACACACCCATAAGGGGTGTCTTTGTCTCGGCAGCGGCTTCGGTCAGCGCCAGGCAAATCCCGGCCTGATCCGGGTCGCAGGGGCCGGGGCTGAGCAGGATGCCGGCGGGGTTCATCGCCATGGCTTCCTGCACATCCAGCGCATCGTTGCGGCGAATGACCATTTCGGCCCCAAGTTCGCCCAGATAATGCACCAGGTTGTAGGTAAACGAGTCGTAGTTGTCGATCAGCAGCAGCATTTGGGCACTTATCTTCGCTTGGGCATTTCAGGCTGGCGATGCAGCCCCCGGCCACGGTATAATGTCGGGACATACATGCTCAGGCTTGTGCGGCAGCGTCAAGAGGACATCCCGTTCCCGGCGCGTCATCAGGCCAAGCGTCGCAGCAGACGGCGTCGGGATGGGCAAAGCAGTAAACAGGCGAAAGGCACTGGTCATGGGCGGATTTATCGGGGGAATGGTCGCGGGCGCGGTCGTTGTTTTGATTCTGGGCACGGTACTGTCGTTGCAGGCGCCGTTGGCTCAGCGAACCGCGGTCACGACCGAAGCGCCGCAACCCGAAGACGTGGCGACATCCGAGGCCCCGGAAGGTGTGGCCGAGACCGGATCGGATGCGGATCTGGTCGAAGTGCCCCCCGCTGCGCCAAATGTTGCCGAGTACCAAGAAGAGGACGCAGCCGATCTGTCAGGTCTTGAGGCCGAGGCAGATGCCCAACCTGTGATCACGGATCCGGCGCAACAGGCCGAACAGCCTGATCCTGCGGTGTCCGAGGACGTCGCGGTGCTGACGGATCCGCCCGCCGCGCCACAACTGCCGGGGGCAGCGCCGCAGGCCCCTCAGGACGATAGCCAACCGCTGGTGATCGATGAGACACCCGCGCCGCCTGCAAACGAAGATGTGGCTGGACTGGAACCCCAGCCAGAACCGGCGCAATTGCCGGGCACGTCCAACGAGGACACCGAAGAGAACCCGTTTGAAAACAGCCCGATTGCCGTTGAAGGCGATGAGGATGTTTTGCCCCGGACCTTGCCGCGTCTTGCAGCGCTGCCTCAGATCGGGGGGGAGGGTGAGACCAGCACCAGCTCAATCATTGGTAAACGCGTTGTTCCCCTGACTGAACGGGACGATCCGCCAGCGACGGATACACCAAGCACGGACGCGGCAGGTACGGATGGATCGATTGCCATCGCGGTCGGAAAGCCCATCGAGGCGTACGCCGCGTCGTTCGATAACCCCGAGGCCAAACCGCTGATGTCGATCATTCTGATCGATGACGAGGACGCATTTGGAGCCGAGGCGCTGCAGGATTTTCCCTATCCGATCAGCTTCGCCGTCAGCCCGTCCGACCCGAATGCAGCCGAGAAGATGGCCCGCCACCGAGCCGCCGGGTTCGAGGTGATGGCCTTGGTTGATCTGCATGAGGCGGCCAGCGCACAGGATGCCGAGGTTTCGATGGCCGTGTGGCTTGAAGCGCTGCCGGAAACCGTGGGTATTCTGGAAGGGGTCGATACCGGCATTCAGGGCAATCGCAAACTGGCCGATCAGGTGGCCGAGATTGCGGGCGTGACGGGTCGGGGGCTGATCACGCAGGATAACGGGCTAAACACAGTCCAGAAGATCGCGGCCCGCAACGGTGTGCCGTCGGGCGTGGTGTTCCGCGATATCGACGGGGCACGTCAGGACCCCAAGATCATGCGCCGGTTCCTGGACCAGGCCGTGTTCCGCGCCGGACAGGAAGGCACGGTTGTGATGCTGGGTCGTGTGCGGCCCGAGACGATCTCGGCCCTGCTGCTTTGGGGATTGGAAGATCGCGGCAATCGGGTTGCGATGGCCCCGATCTCGGCCGTCATGATGCGCGAAGTGCAGTAAGATAAAGAAAGGCGGCTGATCCGGGATCGCCGCCTTTTCTTATTAGTTGCCGTTGCCGGTGAACCGGGCAGCATCTGCCGCTGCCCGTCGGATCGCATTCGATTTGTGGACGGTCTCCATATATTCCGCCTCAGGGTCGCTGTCGTAAACAACGCCGCCACCGGCCTGAATATAAAGCTTCTGATCCTTCACGATGGCCGTTCGCAGAGCGATGCACATGTCCATGTCGCCACCCGCGCTGAAATAGCCGACACCGCCGCCATAGACGCCGCGCTTTTCCGGCTCCAGCTCGTCGATGATCTCCATCGCGCGGACCTTGGGCGCGCCCGAGACGGTCCCCGCAGGCATCCCGGCAAAGAAGGCATCCAGCGCGTCTTTGTCCTCGGCCAGTTCGCCAACCACGTTCGAGACGATGTGCATCACGTGGCTGTAGCGTTCGATGATGAACTCTTCGGTTGGACGTACGGTGCCGATCTTGGCAACGCGGCCTGTATCGTTGCGGCCCAGATCCAGCAGCATCAGATGCTCTGCCAGTTCTTTCTTGTCAGCCAGCAGATCGACCTCGTTTGCCTTGTCTTCTTCGGGCGTCGCGCCGCGTGGGCGGGTGCCTGCGATGGGGCGAATGGTGACTTCGTCGCCGAAGACGCGCACCAGAATCTCCGGGCTTGCGCCCACGACCTGAAAGCCGCCGAAGTTGAAGTAAAACATGAACGGCGACGGGTTGGTGCGGCGCAGCGAGCGATAGAGCGCAAAGGGCGGTTGCGGGAAATCCTGCGTCCAGCGCTGCGCCGGAACGACCTGAAAAATGTCACCCGCGCGGATATATTCCTTCGCCTTTTCAACCGCTTCCATGTAGCCGGATTTGGTGAAATTCGACACGGGCGGCGCAACCTCGGACGCGTCCCCCAGATCGCGGGTCTCGGCAGGCATGGCGCGTTCCAGATCGCGGACCGCGTCCATCACTCGCTCAGCCGCTTGCGCATAGGCGGCCTTGGCGGATTGCCCCTCGCTGACCCAGGCAGGCGAGACAACGGTGACCTCGCCCTTCACACCGTCCAGCACCGCGATGACCGACGGGCGCAGCATGATCGCGTCCGGCAGACCCAGCGGGTCGGGGTTCACGTCTGGCAGATACTCGACCAGACGCACCATGTCATAACCCAGATAGCCGAACAGCCCGGCGGCGGCCTGCGGCAGATCGTCGGGCAGTGCGATACGGCTTTCGGCCAGCAACGCGCGCAGGTTGTCCATCGGGTTGCCGTCCTGAGGCGTAAACGCCTCGGCATCGAATCGCGCCGAGCGGTTCAGTTCAGACACTTCACCCTGGCAGCGCCAGATCAGATCCGGCTTCATCCCGATGATCGAATAGCGCCCGCGCACCTCTCCGCCAGTGACGGATTCCAGCATGAACGCATCTTTCTGCGCGCCGGTCAGTTTCAGCATCAGCGAGACTGGCGTGTCCAGATCAGCGGCGAGACGTGTGTAGACGACCTGATTTTCACCCGCCTCATAGGCGCGGGCGAAACTGTCGAAATCGGGGGTCAGTGCCATCTTGGTCTCGTTTAATAGCTTGCCTGCACGGCGTTCAGGGCTTGCTGATCGACCACAGGGCGGGCCCGTGTTTGCGCATCGCGCACATAGGCGTCAAAGATATTCTGGGCCAGTGCCTGATCCAGTTGAGCGGTCAGTGCTTCCTGCACCTGACGCAGTTCGTCGGTCTCGGCTGGCGGCAGAATCTCATCCAGACGCACGATCATGGCCGCTTCGTTACCGCTGATCACGCGCAACTCGCCGGGTTCCATTTCGAACACTTCGGCCATGAAACTGGGCGGCACATCGTCCAGAAACGCGGTGCGGGTCAGGGCGTTTTCGACGCGGAACGGCAAGCCGGTTGCAGTGAAATCGCCGTCGGTTGCCAATTCCACCAGGACCGAGGCTGCCTGATCCAGCAGTGCCTTGTTGGTTTCTGCAGCAGTCCAAGCAGCGGCGACGCGATCACGCGCGCTGTCCAGCGGTTCAGGGCGCGGCGGCAGTTCTTCATCCAATCGCAGGGCAAAGATCGAGCCGTCCTCAAGAAAGCCGATCTCGGGGAAGTCGCCTTCACGCACGGCTTCGGCGGCGGTGCGGAACCCGTCATAGGCGGCAACGCTTTCGTCGCTGTCGCCGGTCCAATCGATCTGGCCCAGTTCCATCTCGGTCTCGGCAACCAGTTCTTCCAGTGTCGCACCACCGGCCAGCATGTCGTTGATGTCTTCCGACTGCGCCTCAATCAAACGGCGGGCGCGGTCCGAGGCGATTTCTTCCCGCAGGGCCGGTTCGGCGTCTTCAAACGGAGTGTTGTTTGCGGCCAGCGATCCGTTGATGCGGAACAGGGCAGGGCCGAAGACCGACGGCAACGGACCGACGACCGCGTCCAGTTCGGCGGCAAACACCGCATCGGCGGCTTCGCCCAGATCATCGCGTGTGACGTCGCCCAGATCGATATCGCTCAGCTCCAACTCGCGGTCGCGAACCAGTTGTTCGAAAGTCGTACCGCCGACTTCGAGCTGGGCCTTGGCATCATTTGCGGCTTCTTCGCTGGGGAAGTTCAGACGCTCGACCAGACGGCGTTCGGGTTGCTGGAACTCGTCCGCGCGCTGATCGTAAAGACGGCGCAGCGTGTCCTCGTCAACCTCGACCGTGTCCACCAGCATCTCGGGCGACAGGATGGCATAGGTCAGGCTTTTGGTACGAGGCAGGGTGAACTGATCCGTGTTCTCATCGTAGTAAGACTGAACCTGATCTTCGCTCGGCTCGGCGACCGGAGTGGTCAGCGCGTCAACGCCAAGCGTGGCCACGGTAAAGCTGCGGCGCGCGCCGATATAGTCGACCATGGTTTCGGTCAGCGTTGTGGGCATCTTCACGCCACCAGTCACAGCGGCCTGAATGATCGTGCGCGAGGACTCCTTGCGCAGATCGTCTTCGAACTCGGTATCGGTCATGCCGATCTGTTCCAGTTGGAACCGATAGGCTTCGCGGTCAAACGTGCCGTTCACGCCCTGAAAGGCCGGGATCGACACGATCTCTTCCTGCAGGTTTTCATCCCCGATCGAGATACCAAGCTGAGCGACCTCGTTGTCCAAAGCGGCCAGCGCAGTCAGGCGCGACAGGGCCAGTTGGTCCAACCCAAATTCACGGGCCTGAGACATTTGCAGCGGCTGACCGGTCTGCGCCTCGACGGCGCGGATTTCGCGCTGTAGTTCGCGCACATAAGCCTCGACCGAGACGCTTTCGTCGCCCACTTGCGCCACGGTCCGCACCGTACCGCTGAGATTGGTTGCGCCAAAGCCTGCGAGACCTACGAACAGAAGGCCCATCAGTATCCAGACAAAGGTTTTTGAAAGACTGTTCTTGCCTGCAGCCATAATGCCCTCTTGGTGTTTTTGGCAGGTCTCTGCCCTGTTGGTCGGGGCCCTGAATACGACGCGTGCCGCCGGGGGGCAAGCTTAGAAGGAAAGCGTCTGCAAACGATCGAACAACCGGCCGATTCCGGCCCGGTCCAGATTGGCAAAAGCCACACGGACCTGCCGTTCCCCGGCAGGGTCGCCTGCGGGCATGAACATGGTGCCCGGCAACAGCAGAATACCTGCTTCGGGGACCAGACGACGGGCCAATTCATCCGAGGGCATGTCGAACGGATGTTCGAGATAGGCGAAATAAGCGCCCAGCCCCAAAAGCCGCCAGCCTTTTGCCGTCAGTGCCTGCATCCCCTCAGCGATGGCAGCGCGGCGGTCGAGGATTTCGTCGCGCTCACCTGCCAGCCACTGGTTCAGGTTCTGCATCCCCCATAGGGCCGCAAACTGGCCGATCTGGCCGGGGCATATCGCAACGGTGTCCAGAAATTTCTCGATCTCGGCCAGCAAGGCCGCGCTGGTCGCAATGGCGCCGACCCTGTGCCCGGTCAGGCGGTAGGCTTTCGAGAAGGAATAGAGATGCACCAGCGTCTCGTCCCAGCCGGTCTGTTGGAACAACTCATGCGGTGGGCCACTGCGGCTGTCGAAATCGCGATAGGTTTCGTCGACCAGAAGATAGATGCCTGCTTCGCGCGCCAGATCATAGAAGGCGCGGACCAGATCAGCCGGGTACTCGACCCCGCCGGGATTGTTGGGCGTGACCAGGGAAATCGCGCGCGTCTTGTCGGTGATCAGGGCGCGGGCCTGATCCGGGTCGGGCAGCAGATCATCACCGGTTGGCAGATCGATAGCTTGCACGCCTGCCATGTCCAGCCACATTTTGTGGTTGAAATACCAGGGGGTTGGCAGGATCACCTCATCCCCCTGATCGGTGATGGCCGAGATGACGGCTGAGAAGGCCTGATTGCAGCCCGAGGTGATCGCAACCTGTTCCGGCATCACAGTGGCGTCGTAATGATCTCCGATCTGGTTGGCCAGTTCGGTGCGCAGATCGTCATTGCCCAAAACGGGTCCGTAGAGATGCGCGCTGTCCTGCTGCACCGTGAAGTCGGCCATGGCCTGCCGCAGGGCCAGCGGCGGAGGATCCACCGGCGCGGCCTGGCTGACATTGATCAGAGGGTGATCATCGGGAAATGTGACGCCGTCCAGCCAACGCCGCGCCTCCATCACCGGGGGTGGGAAGGTGGCGCTGGTGCGGGTCTGGGTCATGGCGTGCCGATCTTTTGCGAGGCTCTGCCTCGCGCTCCGAGGTATTTTTAAACAGAAGAAGGGATCAGTCGGTGCCGCGATAGGGCTCGACATATTGCAGGGCCATATCCCACGGGAAGAAAATCCAGGTGTCCTGGCTGACCTCGGTGATGAACGTGTCCACCATTGGGCGGCCTTTGGGCTTGGCGTAAACGGTGGCGAAATGCGCCTTGGGATACATGGCGCGTACCAGTTCCAAGGTTTTGCCGCTGTCGACCAGATCGTCGATGATCAGAACACCTTCGCCATCTCCCATAAGCGCCGCATCTGGGGCTTTCAGAACTTCGGCCTCGCCCTGTTCCTGATGGTGGTACGAGCGGACGCTGATTGTATCGACGGTGCGAATATCAAGCTCGCGGCTGACGATCATTGCCGGGGCCATGCCGCCACGGGTGATCGCAACAACCGCGCGCCATGCGCCGTCATCGGGGCCTTGCCCGTCCAGCCGCCACGCCAAAGCGCGCGAATCGCGGTGGATCTGATCCCAGCTGATGTGAAATCCCTTTTCGTGGGGCAGGCGGTCCTTGGCGCTCATGTCTTTAGCCTTTCTCGACGTCCGGGGCATCGACGGCCTTCATGCCGACAATGTGATAACCCGAATCCACGTGCAGGTTTTCCCCGGTCACACCGCCGGACAGGTTCGACAGCAGATACAGCGCCGAATTGCCCACATCGTCGATGGTCACGTTGCGGCGCAGGGGCGAGTTATACTCGTTCCACTTCATGATATAGCGGAAGTCGCCGATGCCGCTGGCGGCCAGCGTCTTGATCGGACCGGCCGAGATCGAGTTCACGCGGATGCCGTCCTTGCCCAGATCTTCGGCCAGGTATTTGACCGATGCCTCAAGCGCCGCTTTGGCCACGCCCATCACGTTATAGTGTGGCATCACCTGTTCTGCGCCGTAATAGGTCAGCGTGATCGCGCTGCCGCCTTCGGACATCATCTTTTCGGCCCGTTGCATCACAGCGGTAAAGGAATAAACCGACACATCCATGGTCAGTTTGAAATTCGCCCGGCTGGTGTCGACATAGCGACCGCGCAATTCGTTCTTGTCGGAAAATCCGATGGCATGAACGACGAAATCCAGCTTGCCCCATTTTTCTTCCAGCGCGGTGAACAGCGCATCGATCGATGCTTCGTCACTTACGTCGCAGGGCAGGACAACCTCGCTTCCCAACTGAGCCGCCAATGGATCGACGCGCTTTTTCAGAGCATCGCCCTGATAGGAAAAGGCCAGCTCGGCCCCGGCGTCGGACAAGGCGCGGGCGATTCCCCATGCGATTGATTTGTCATTGGCCAGTCCCATGATGAGGCCGCGTTTTCCGGCCATCAACTGATTTGACATGTTTGGTTCTCCGCCTGTCTTCGCGATGTGTTGCGTTGGTTTATGCCATTGGGTGCGCTGCATCAAGGCCGTGCACCCTTGCCCGCAGCAGGTTCTCGCCTTAGGTTCGGGGACAATACTTTCCAGGGGATGGAAATGACCGAGCGTGATGGCATCTTTGCTGGCTCCGATCCGTTTGAAATAGCGGCTCGGTGGTTAGGCGAGGCTGAAAAGACTGAATCAAACGACCCCAATGCAATTGCCCTGGCAACTGTCGATGCGGATGGCATGCCCAACTCGCGCATGGTTCTGTTGAAAGATATTGAACCGAACGGTTTTGTTTTCTACACAAACTATGAAAGCAAAAAGGCGTCCGAGTTGGACGGTGCAGGGAAGGCCGCTTTTGTCATGCACTGGAAATCATTGCGGCGTCAGATCCGAGTTCGTGGTACAATCACCCGCGAAGATGGGCCGAAAGCGGATGAATATTATGCATCCAGGTCACTGAAAAGCCGGTTGGGGGCTTGGGCATCGCGGCAATCACAACCGCTCAGCAGTCGGGCCGCGCTGATGGCCGAGGTCGCCAAGGTGACGGCAAAGCACGGTCCTAATCCAGCAAGGCCACCGTTTTGGGGAGGGTACAGATTAGCGCCAACCGAAATCGAATTCTGGGCTGACGGGGCGTTTCGTCTGCACGACAGATTCAGGTGGCAACGGGAAAAGCCGGATTCGGCGTGGCATGTGGAAAGGTTGAATCCATGACGTTCACGTGTCGCGAAATGCAACAGTCAGAAAATAAACGACTTTTTCAGCTTGAAATTGTGGGTCATTCCCATAAACAACAAACCCTTAACGAACTGCTAAAATTCGCGATGGGAAAACAGTGCCAGAAGATCTGAACAACATGTATCGCGTCCGGGGACACGTAAAATGGTTCGATCCCGCAAAGGGATACGGATTTGTTGTGTCTGACGAAGGCGGTCCGGATATTCTGTTGCACGTGAACGTGTTGCGCAATTTCGGTCAAAGCTCGGTCGCGGACGGGGCAGGGATCGAGATCATGACCCATCGCACCGATCGCGGCGTTCAGGCGGTCGAGGTGATCAGTGTTGATCCGCCTGCACGCACGGACTCGATGCTGCTGGCTGATTTTGCCGAACTTGATCCTGACGTGATCTCTGACGCCCCGCTGGTGGCGGCGCGGGTCAAATGGTTCGACAAGGGCAAGGGCTTTGGTTTTGCCAATGTCTTTGGTCGCGGCGAAGATGTGTTCCTGCATATCGAGGTTCTGCGCCGCTCGGGCCTTGCGGATCTGCAGCCGGGCGAGGCGCTGGCCATGCGGGTGATCGATGGCAAGCGCGGGCGCATGGCGGCACAGGTCCTTGCCTGGGAAGCCGCGCTGGACGACTGACCCTTTCATGATGCGCTGCCTTACCGTTCCTGCCGTGATCCTTACGATGTGGGCCGGAAACGTGTTTGCCGAATGCCGGCCTGACCGAGTCGAATTGAAAAACGATCAGGCGCAGATTCGGTTCGACGTCGAGCTTGCCGTTACCCCGCAAGAACGATCCCGCGGCCTTATGTTCCGCGAACACCTTGCGAACCGGTCGGGCATGTTGTTCGTGTTCGATCCGCCGCAGCCGGTTGTGTTCTGGATGAAGAATACTCTGATACCGCTCGACATCATCTTTCTGGACAAGACCGGAGCCGTGACGCGCGTGCATCAAGGGGCCATTCCGGGCGATTTGACCCCGATTGAAGGGGGCGATGCCGTGTTTGCGGTGTTGGAAATCAACGCCGGTTTGTCCGCACGATACGGGATCGAGGCGGGAACCCAGATGCGGCACGAAATTTTTTCGCAGGGCCCCGCAATTTGGCCCTGTTAGGGCTTTTCAAATCAGATCGGCATCGTTAGGAAGGCGCACGGTCCGGGGCGTGGCGCAGTCTGGTAGCGCACCTGTTTTGGGTACAGGGGGTCGTAGGTTCGAATCCTGCCGCCCCGACCACTTTCTTCCGTTCAGGTCGGCGAGCCACCCAACGCGCGGTAAAGCGTGCTCATCGTCTTGTCCAATTCTTCGCTTTCCACCGGAACCTCAACTTTTGATCCGTTTTTCTGCGGCACTTCAAATACCAAGGACGCATCGACCCTGTAGCCGCCCGAGGTTTTGGTCGGGATCAGCCGCATGATGCTTTTGGGCAGGTCCTGAGGATCCCCGTCGTAGTTCAGAATCAGGAACGCGGTCGCTTCGGGCGGCAAAAACTCGCTGCACGCAAAACCGCGATCCCCGAGTTTTTGAAAGGTTTCGCCGGGGCCGGAACAGCTGGCTTCGAAGGTTTCGAACAGGCGCGTGGGGTAGGTTTCGAACTGCGCGCTGCGTGACGCATCGGGCACATCTTGTTGTGTGCAGGCCACGATCAGGGCCAGTGCCGGGAGAAAGCGAAACGGCTGCATCTTCTTGTAAGCCCTCAATCATTTGCGTTTTTGTCACGCGCCGGATTTGCCGGATTGCAAAGGCGCGGGATGATTCTGTTTCAACCTAGCCAGTCGGGCGTTGGTTGATCAAACGCTGATAACTGTGCTGGTAAAAACAACAATTCCATTTTGAGAGATTTGGGTTCGGCGGAATTTCGCCGTGGATCATTCTGTGGAGGAATCGCAGCACCGGGTCCCGAGGCCTTTGTCGGGGATCGGGTCAACACAAAAGATTTCAAAAATGACCCAAAAATGCCGTTGACGATCTATGGTGAGATACGTCAGATTGTATGAGCCGAACAAGACGCCACTACATCTGGTATGAAATCCGGGGACGGCGCGGGCGAGGGACGGAACGCACACCAAAGAAATGTGCAACCGCTAAGACGGTTATGTGTTGCCACGGGCAACGCCTGATCTTCTGCGTCTGTCAGGTTCGGCATGGTGGTGGGCCCGGTATTTCATGGGTCTGACGCTGGGTAGACGGTCATTAATTCGAAGGCAGCGGACATGAAAATTGAAAGAAAATTCACCAAACCGGGGCAGGACGCATACGCAGATCTTGATTTCGTGTCTGCAACATCAGAGATCCGGAACCCCGACGGAACCATCGTTTTTCGGTTGGACAACATCGAAGTTCCGTCAAGCTGGAGCCAGGTGGCCAGCGACGTCCTTGCGCAGAAATACTTCCGCAAGGCCGGTGTTCCGTCCAAGCTGAAGAAAGTAAAAGAGAAAGACGTCCCCGAATTCCTGTGGCGCTCGGTTCCTGCCGATGGCGCTGAATTTGATGGTGAGACGTCCTCGAAGCAAGTGTTCGACCGTCTGGCAGGCGCGTGGGCCTATTGGGGCTGGAAGGGCGGCTATTTCTCGGATGAAGAGGATGCGCGCGCGTATTTCGACGAGATGCGCTATATGCTGGCGACCCAGCGTGCCGCGCCGAACTCGCCGCAGTGGTTCAACACCGGTCTGCACTGGGCCTATGGCATCGATGGCCCGGCGCAGGGGCACCATTATGTCGATTACAAAACCGGCAAGCTGACCAAATCGAAATCCGCTTATGAACACCCGCAGCCGCATGCCTGCTTCATCCAGTCCGTCGATGATGATCTGGTGAACGAAGGCGGCATCATGGATCTGTGGGTGCGTGAAGCGCGCTTGTTTAAATACGGCTCGGGCACCGGCACCAACTTCAGCCATCTGCGGGCCGAAGGCGAGGCGCTGTCGGGTGGCGGCAAATCCTCGGGCTTGATGGGCTTCCTCAAGATCGGCGACCGCGCTGCGGGTGCGATCAAATCAGGCGGGACAACCCGTCGGGCAGCGAAGATGGTGATCGTCGATGCGGATCACCCGGATATCGAGCAGTTTATCGAATGGAAGGTGATCGAAGAGCAGAAAGTGGCCTCGATCGTTGCCGGATCGAAGATGCACGAGAAGATGCTGAACGGCATTTTCGAGGCCATCCGGTCCTGGGACGGGGCTGCCGATGACGCCTATGATCCGAACGCAAACGACGCCCTGAAAAAGGCGGTGCGTGAGGCTAAAAAGGTCGCGATCCCCGAGACTTATATCAAGCGCGTGCTGGATTACGCCAAGCAGGGCCACGACAGTATCGAGTTCCCGACCTACGACACCGACTGGGATTCCGAAGCCTATAGCTCGGTCTCGGGCCAGAACTCGAACAACTCGATCCGCGTGACCAACGCGTTCCTGACCGCCGTTGAAAAAGACGCCGATTGGGAGTTGATCAACCGCACCGACGGCAAGGTCGCCCGAACCGTGAAAGCGCGTGATCTGTGGGAAAAGGTCGGCCACGCCGCATGGGCCTGTGCTGATCCGGGCATCCAGTTCCACGACACCGTTAACGAGTGGCACACTTGCCCCGAAGATGGTGAGATTCGCGGCTCGAACCCGTGTTCGGAATATATGTTCCTGGATGACACGGCTTGTAACCTGGCCTCGATGAACCTGCTGACCTTCCTGAAAGACGGTGAGTTCCAGGCGGAGGATTATATGCACGCCTCGCGTCTGTGGACCCTGACGCTGGAAATCTCGGTAACCATGGCGCAGTTCCCGTCGAAGGAAATCGCGCAACTGTCTTATGACTTCCGCACACTGGGCCTGGGTTACGCCAATATCGGCGGTTTGCTGATGAACATGGGCTACAGCTATGACTCGGACGAAGGCCGGGCGATCTGTGGTGCGCTGACCGCGATCATGACCGGCGTGGCCTACGCGACCTCGGCCGAGATTGCAGGCGAACTGGGTCCGTTCAAGGGCTATGAGCGCAACGCTGATCACATGCTGCGCGTCATCCGTAACCACCGCCGTGCGTCGCAGGGTGTGACGGATGGCTATGAGAAACTGGCGGTCAAGCCGGTGCCTCTGGACCACGGCAACTGCCCCGATAAACGTCTGGTCGATCTGGCCATGTCCGCCTGGGACGAGGCGCTGAGCCTTGGTGAGAAGAACGGCTATCGCAACGCGCAGGCCACTGTGATCGCGCCGACCGGGACCATCGGTCTGGTGATGGATTGCGACACCACCGGGATCGAGCCGGACTTTGCGCTGGTCAAATTCAAGAAGCTCGCGGGCGGCGGTTACTTCAAGATCATCAACCGCTCGGTGCCGTCGGCGCTGGAAAAGCTGGGCTATTCCTCATCTCAGATCGAAGAGATCGTAGGCTATGCGGTCGGCCACGGCACCATCGGTAACGCGCCGGGCATTAACCATACTTCGCTGACCGGTCATGGCTTTGGCCCCAATGAACTGGCCAAGGTGGATGCCGCGCTGGAAAGCGCCTTTGATATCCGGTTCGTCTTCAACCAGTGGACACTGGGCGAGGATTTCTGCACCGGCGTTCTGGGCATCCCGGCGACCAAGCTGAACGACCCGACTTTCGACTTGCTGCGCCATCTGGGCTTTACCCGCGCGGATATCGACGCAGCCAACGATCACGTCTGCGGAACCATGACGCTGGAAGGCGCGCCGCATCTGAAGGAAGAGCACTATTCGATCTTCGACTGCGCCAACCCGTGCGGCAAGAAAGGCAAGCGTTTCCTTGGGGTTGACAGCCACATCACCATGATGGCGGCGGCGCAAAGCTTCATCTCGGGTGCGATCTCGAAAACGATCAACATGCCGAATGACGCGACCATCGAGGATTGCCAGAAGGCATATGAACTGTCGTGGTCGCTGGGTGTGAAGGCCAACGCGCTCTACCGTGACGGCTCGAAACTGTCGCAGCCTCTGGCGGCGGCGCTGGTCGAGGATGACGACGAGGCGGCGGAAGTGCTGGAAAGCGGTTCGACGCAGGAAAAAGCCGTTGTTCTGGCCGAGAAGGTGATCGAGAAGGTTGTGGTCAAGGAAATGATCCGCAGCCATCGCGAGAAACTGCCCCATCGCCGCAAGGGTTATACCCAGAAGGCGATCGTGGGTGGCCACAAGGTCTATCTGCGCACGGGTGAGTTCGAAGACGGCAAGTTGGGCGAGATTTTCATCGATATGCACAAGGAAGGCGCTGGCTTCCGGGCGATGATGAACAACTTTGCCATCGCCGTGTCGGTTGGCCTGCAATACGGCGTGCCGCTGGAGGAATTCGTCGACGCCTTCACCTTCACCAAGTTCGAACCGGCGGGGATGGTGCAAGGCAACGACTCGATCAAGAACGCGACGTCGATCCTGGATTACATCTTCCGTGAATTGGCCGTGTCCTATCTGGACCGCACCGATTTGGCCCATGTGAAACCCGAAGGCGCCAGCTTTGACGATCTGGGTCGCGGTGAGGAAGAAGGCGTCTCGAACGTCTCGGAAGTCAGCGACAGCGCGGCGTCCAAGTCTCTGGAAGTGCTGAAGCAAATCAGTTCGACCGGTTATCTGCGCAAGCGTTTGCCGCAGGATCTGGCGGTGTTCAACGCGGGTCAGGCCGAACTGAACGGCATGGCGGAAACTGCAGCGGCCTTCGATACCCCGGTCGCGGAAACAGCCGTGGCAACCGGCATGGATGCTCGCACCAAAGCCAAGATGCAAGGGTACGAGGGAGACCCGTGCGGCGAATGCGGAAACTACACGCTGGTGCGAAACGGCACCTGCATGAAGTGCAACACCTGCGGCGCAACTAGCGGGTGTAGCTGAGTTCAGCGCCCCGGCACCCCGGGGCGCAGGGGTCGGATAACTGCCACAGGTACCGACCCCGACGAATACGGAGAATGGTCGCAAGACTTACCGAAGACCTTTCTCCACTTGGCCGACATGCCCGTGTTGGCCGCAAACAGGGTGGGGCGGAATATTTGCTCCCTCCCACTCTTTCACGGGGCGGGTGCGCTCGCCCCATGCGCAGTCCAGGCCGCAGGCAAAAAATACCGGGCGGTCAACGAAATGAGCCTGGAAGGCGAAACTGACAGGGGGCTTCGGCCCCCTTTCTTTTTTGTTGCGCCGAGTCGCCCCTTATCAGCAAGCCCTTGCCGGATCGGCTGCATTTTGTCGGGCAAGAATCGCCGACGGGCGGGTTGCGCGTTTCGTCCAGCAAGGGATTGCGGACCCGACTCGGGGAAAGTCGCAAAGAATGGCGCGAAATCCCGCAGTTCAGGTCAATGGGGTGACCAGAACCAGGTTGAAGGTGTTTGTAAGACCTGTCCGGACGCAAACACGAAAAACTCACTCAGGAGGCACTAACATGAAACCGCAAAATTTGGCCGTTATTTCGGCAATCGCACTCGGGCTGCCCGCGCTGGCATTGGCGCAATCGGCGGCGGACACGAACGGGGATGGCGTGCTGACCATCGACGAAGTGCAGGCCGTCGTGCCCGAGGTGGACGCCGATACCTTCTCGGCCATGGATGCCAACGGCGACGGCGCGTTGGATCAGGACGAAGTCGCAATTGCGCAAGAGGCCGGACTGCTGCCCAACAACGGGTAATCCGGCATGACAAAAGGCGGTCCGATCCCCATCGGACCGCCTGTTTTCAATATGTTACGCGGGCAAGTGAATGTTGAACTTGTTGCGCAGTTCCGCATCCAGAAGCGGATCAAAGCGGGCAGGCGAAGGCATCCCGAGGATTTCTTCCTTCCGCGCGGTGGCCTTGTCCAGCAAATCCGGCTTGCCCAGTTCGGCCCATTCTTTCGGCGACGTCCGATCCCCGAAGGTGGGGTAGACGTAATCGACCTGCATCCGGCTGAGCGTGGCGTCGGTTCCAAGATAATGCCCGGGGCCGCCCATGCAGACCTGAGCAATCTGGTCCAGAGCGAGCGTTTCGTCATTGACTTCGATCCCGCGAACACAGCGCTGCGCCTGTCCGATCAGATCGTCGCTGAGGATAAGGCTTTCGAAACAGAAACCCAGCAGCGAGGCGTGCATACCGGCGGATTCATACACCATGTTCAACCCGGACAATCCGGCCATGACGTTCGAGCACATCTGCTCCCACCCGGCCTGCATGTCGGGCATTTTCGAATCCGAGGCACCCGCAGCAGCGCCGCCCGGCAGGTCGTAGAACTGATGCATCTGGGCGCAGCCTGCGCTTAGCAATGCCTGCTCTCCGGACCCGATGGACATGGCACCGGTCCGCAGGTCCAGACCGAAAGGCCAGGTGCCAAAAATCGCGGGTGCGCCTGGCTTTACGGCATTTACATAAACCAAACCGGCGAGACATTCTGCCGTTGCCTGAGTGATGGCGCCGGCGATGGTCGAAGGCGCGGTGGCCCCGGCCATGCCTGCGGACAGCAACAAAACCGGCATTCCGGCCTTGATGCATTCTTCCATCACTTCGCAGCTTTCGGTGGCGAACTTCATCGGCGGCACCACGAAACAGTTCGAGTTCGATACGAACGGCCGCTCGCGCCACTTGTCCTCGCCACCTGCAATCATGTGCAGCATCTCCATGGCCGGGGCCACGTGCGACGGCTCGGTAAACGAGGTGCCGATATGCTTGTAAGTCCCTGAACAGGCAGCATAAACCGTGTTGTAGTCCATTTCCATGTTGTCGAGAATGTCACGGCACACCATCGGACGCTGGACAAAGTGGATGTTGTCGAGCTGCTGGCAAATCCGCGCCGCGTCATGCAGATCCTGCACGGTTGAATCGCGGTATTCGCGGCCATGGACGTCAACCATGCTGACAGCGGCCCCGGCGGTGCCATAGTGGACCTTGGTCCCGGTCAGATCCAGATCGTGCCGCCCGTCGCGGCTGTATAGGGTGATCGACCGGTTTGCCTTGGCGATCGTATCTTCGACCAACGCGCGGGGAAACCGGATGCGCCCATCATCGCCCAGCGTACATCCTGCACCAACCAGATAGTCGATCCCGCTTTGCGGGGCGTCGGCAAGGCCAATGGTTTCAAGGGCTTGCAGCGCGGCGTTGTGAATTTTCTCGATCTGCGCCTGGGTCAGAGGCTTGTATGTTCCACCCTCCATGCCGGGGCGGATCGGGCGCAGATGCTCGGGCAGCGCCGAGGCACGGGCTGCGCGGCGCGCAGAGCGCCCACCGCTGCGAGAGGTGTTACGGGGTTGGTCATTCATGTCAGGGGTCCGGTCTTTGGAATCAGTCTTGAGTGTATAGGATCAAGACAGCTGCGGACGCCCGCGCGCCGCACGCCCGCGGTCCGCACCGATGGTGCGGCTGATCAGACGTATTTTCCAAATTTCGTTCGGCATGGAACCTCGCTATTCGTGATCGCAATAGTTGCAGCGAAGGGCGACGCGATCTGTCCCGTTTGCGACGCGGTGGTAAAAAACCGGCAGGTTTCGAAGCGGGCCTCGCGAGATAGGTGTCAGAGTCAGATTTTCTCCCGTTAGGGAAGAAATCTGTTATAGTTTATTAACTTATTGCTGAATAACTCGTGAAGTGAATTGAATTCTGGTCCCTGTAGACCACCTGTTATGTTAAGCCTGTTGCCGCTTATTTTGGATTGAGCGTGTCCTGATGACGGAGATGAAATCGCTTTCGGCCCTGATTGTCTGGATGACAATCGCCAGCGTCGGTCCCGCCTTTGCGCAGGACTGGACAGGGGCCTATGCCGGTTTCAGTTTCGGATACGCCGAGGCGGATGGCCCGGCTGGGTCCAGCGGCGACAACACCGTCTTTGGGGCGCATATCGGGTACGATCAGGATTTTGGCAATTTCGTATTGGGCGGCGAACTGGAATATAACCGTTTGTCACTGAACCTGAGTCAGGATCAGGGCAGTCTGGACAGCATGACCAGCGTCAAGCTGCGCGGTGGATACGATTTTGGTGGTGCGTTGGGATATGTTGTTGTCGGCGCCGCCCGCGCAGAGACCTCAGCCGACAGCGATACGGCAGCTGTCTATGGGATTGGCGTAGCCTATCCGATTGGCGAGAATTTTATCATCAGCGGTGAGGCATTGCGCCAGAACTTTGACGATGTGACCCGGTCCGAAGGGGGTCTTGGGTCGAACGTTTTCAATCTGCGCACAACTTTCCGGTTCTAGGCCGGTTACTCTGCCGCCCGTTGATCCGCCAGATTGGCCGCACACTCACATAGGATCTGCAAGGCCGAAGCAAACCGATCATCATCCACCGTCATGGCAACACGAATGTGACCAGCAGCAGCGCGTCCAAAGCTTTCACCCGGCATCACGGCAATCGCGTGTTGATCCAGCAGGGCATTCGCAAACTCTTCGCCGCTCAGCCCGGTCGCGCGCACGTCCAGCATCAGGTACATCGCGCCTTGTGCAGGGACGAGGCCCACTGTTTGCTGCCGGGCCAAAATCTCTTTGGCGAGCGCTCGGCGACGGCGGAAAGGGGCGGCGATTTCGGCCTCTAACTCGGTTCCCGCATTCAGGGCAAAACTGGCGGCGTCCTGAACGAAACCGGGCACCCCGTAAGTGGTATGTGTTGCCAGATTGATCAGATGTGAAATCACCTGTTCCGGGCCCACGATCCAGCCACAGCGCGAGCCGGTCATGGCATGAGATTTCGACATCGAGCCAACGACCAGCGTCCGCTCGACCATGCCGGGCAGGGCGCGGGGCGAAATGTGCTCACCTTCCCAAACCTGCGTGTCATAGACCTCGTCCGAGATCAGCCACAGGTCGCGGCGGGTGCATAATTCGGAAATGTTTTCAATCGTTTCGCGGGAATAGACAACGCCAGTGGGATTGTTAGGTGAGTTGATCAGCAAGGAAACGGCCCCATCCGCGACCGCATCAATATCTTCAGCGCGGGGCTGAAAGGCATTGTCGGCCGACGTTTGAACGGCGCGCGCAACGGCTCCGGCACCGCGGATCGTGCCGGGGTAGGTCGCGTAGTAGGGATCAAGGTAAAGACCCACATCCCCCGGATCACAGACTGCAGTATGCGCCGCGAACAGGGCGGCTTGTCCGCCGGGGGTGATCAGCACGTTGTTGCGAGACGTGGGCACGCCGGTCCGCATCTGAACCCGTGCTGCCACCGTGTCGCGCAGTAGATCCGTACCCGGCACCATAGCATAGCCGGTATGGCCAGACCGCGCCGAAAGATCCATGGCTTGCAGGATCGAGGCATCGGTGCGGATGTCATGCTCACCAATCGTCAGTTCGGTTACGGCGTGACCCTCGCTGATCATGCGACGCGCGCGGTAGAACACGTCCCACCCGTCGCTGCCGCCGCCGGTAAGATGCGTGATGCGATTTGACAGTTTCATGCAATGCCCCTGTTTGTCTTGACGCTGAATGGGGCAGAGCCGCCAGCGAATGTCAATCAGCTTCGCGCGGGCAGGGTTGCCTGAAGTTTCTTGGTGAGCGATGCGCGCACCAGATCGTACGAAGCGGCCAGCCGATGCCGCATCTCTTCCTCATCCGCATCAAAGGGCAGGCGCACCCAACTGCGGTGAAAATAAGGGGCTTTGACGCCCACGCCTGCGTCGATCAGCATCTGGGCGGTTTCGATGTCCGGTGTCTTGACCGAGACACCGTCATTTGCGGTGCCGATGCAGGCAAACATCTTGCCGCCCACCTTCCAGGCGTCGTGGCCGCCACCCCAGGGGTCCGACCATTCGGTCCCCGGCAGGTCGCGGCATACGGAGTTGACGAAATCCCGGCTCATGGTCGCAGAGTGCCGGGGAAGGTCCGCAAACTCAAGCCTTGGCTTGGCGCGTGACGCGTGTTATGCCAAGTGCCATGAACCGGATGAGCTGCATCATTATCTGCTGCATTACCTGCTGATTTATCAAGCGGGCCGGTTTCTTTCGTTTTCATCTCTGAGACAAGTTGCTAAGCCCGCGCCAACGCGCAAGCTTTAGGAGCCCTTTCGATGACGACAATCAAGCTGCACAACACGCGGACGCGGACGAAGGAAGATTTCGTTCCGATCGATGCCGAAAACGTGCGGATGTATGTCTGTGGACCTACCGTCTATGACCGGGCCCATCTGGGCAACGCGCGGCCGGTGGTGGTGTTCGACACGCTGTATCGGGTGTTGCGGCATGTCTATGGCGCGGATCATGTGACTTACGTGCGCAATTTCACCGACGTAGATGACAAGATCAACGTGACCGCGCTGAAGCGCAAACAGGCCGGGGCCGAAGGGTCTCTGGAGCAGTTGGTCCACGAACGCTCGGATGAGACCATCGGGTGGTATCTGCATGATATGGGCGCGCTTGGGACGCTGGAACCGAACCAGATGCCACGCGCAACTGAGTTTATCCCTCAGATGATCGAGATGATCGAAGACCTGATCGCCAAGGGCCACGCCTATGCGGCCGAAGGTCATGTGCTGTTCGCGGTGGACTCGTGGAAGGAAGGCTACGGCAAGCTGTCGGGTCGGTCGGTCGATGACATGATCGCGGGCGCACGGGTCGAGGTTGCGCCGTATAAGAAAAATCCGATGGATTTCGTGCTGTGGAAGCCCTCGACTGATGAACTGCCGGGGTGGGAGTCGCCCTGGGGCCGGGGTCGTCCGGGCTGGCATATCGAATGCTCGGCCATGAGCTATGAGCTGCTGGGGGAGAGTTTTGACATCCACGGCGGCGGCAACGACCTGATGTTTCCGCACCATGAAAACGAGATCGCGCAGAGTTGCTGCGCGCATCCCGATGGTGAGTTCGCTCGGGTCTGGATGCATAATGAGATGCTGCAGGTCGAAGGTAAGAAAATGTCCAAGTCGCTGGGTAATTTCTTCACGGTGCATGACCTGTTGGAACAGGGTGTGCCGGGTGAGGTGATCCGGTTTGTATTCTTGCAGACCCATTACCGCAAGCCGATGGACTGGACTGAGAAGAAAGCGCGTGAGGCCGAAGCAACGTTGCGCAAGTGGCGGGCGCTGACAGCGGGCATCGAGCCCGCCGCCAGCGCGGCACCCTCGGTGATCGCGGCACTTGCGGATGATCTGAATACAGCGGGTGCCATCACCGAGTTGCATCGTTTGGCATCGGAAGGCGACGCGCCGGCCTTGCTGGCGAGTGCGCAGTTGCTTGGTCTGTTGACGGTCGATCTGGGCGCGTGGGCAACTTCGGAGGCGATGGATTTTTCGACCTATGAAGAACTGCTCGCCTCGGCGCGCGTGGCGGCCATGGCCAGCAAGGATTTTGCCGAGGTTGACCGGTTGAAATCCCTATTCATCGCCGCTGGTCTTGAGGTGCGCATGAGCAAAGAAGCCGTTGAGTTGGTTCCCGGTTCGGAATTTGATCCATCGAAACTGGAGAGCATCTAACAAAGCGTACCGCCCGACCGCCCCCATGGGCGGGCGCTTCGCATCCACCCTCGGTCGGGCACCGCCCGAACAAGCCAAAGAGCCAGAATAATGACCAAGGAACGCCTTTACCTCTACGACACGACCCTGCGCGACGGGCAGCAGACGCAGGGGGTGCAGTTCTCGACTGCTGAGAAGGTGCAAATCGCGCAGGCGCTGGATGAGTTGGGGGTCGATTATATCGAAGGCGGCTGGCCCGGCGCGAACCCGACCGACAGCGCGTTTTTTGAGGTCGCACCAAAGACCTCGGCCCGGTTGACGGCGTTTGGGATGACCAAGCGCTCGGGTCGGTCGGCCGAGAACGACGACGTGCTGGCGGCGGTGATGAATGCGGGCACGCAGGCGGTCTGTCTGGTCGGCAAGTCGCATGATTACCACGTGACCCATGCGCTTGGGATTTCGCTGGAGGAGAATGTCGAGAACGTCCACGCTTCGGTTGCGCATCTGGTCGCACAAGGGCGCGAGGCGCTGTTCGATGCCGAGCATTTCTTTGATGGGTACAAGGACAACCCCGGCTACGCGATCGAGGTCTGCCGCGCTGCGCTGGAGGCTGGCGCGCGCTGGGTTGTGCTGTGTGATACCAACGGTGGTGCTCTGCCTGCCGAGGTTGGCCGCATCGTTGCGGACCTGATCAATGCCGGGCTGCCGGGGGATCGGTTGGGCATTCACACCCATAACGATACCGAGAATGCGGTGGCCTGTTCGCTGGCCGCCGTAGATGCAGGTGCACGGCAGATTCAGGGCACGCTGAACGGGTTGGGCGAACGCTGTGGCAACGCGAACCTGACGGCCCTGATCCCGACTTTGTTGCTGAAAGAACCTTACGCTTCGCAATTCGAGACTGGCGTCAGCCTTGATGCTCTGACCGGTTTGACGCGGATCAGCAGGATGCTGGACGACATCCTGAACCGGGTGCCCAGCAAGCAGTCGGCCTATGTGGGGGCCTCGGCTTTTGCGCATAAGGCCGGGTTGCATGCCAGCGCGATTCTCAAGGATCCCTCGACCTATGAACATGTCGATCCGGCGACGGTGGGCAATGCGCGGATCATCCCGATGTCGAACCAGGCGGGGCAGTCGAACCTGCGCAAGCGCCTGACCGAGGCCGGTCTGACCGTGGAAAAAGGCGACCCGGCATTGGGGCGCATTCTTGAGCGGATCAAACAGCGCGAGGCCGAGGGTTATTCCTATGACACCGCGCAGGCCAGTTTCGAACTGCTGGCGCGGGATGAGCTGGGGCAGTTGCGCGAGTTCTTCGAGGTCAAGCGCTACAAGGTCACGGTTGAGCGGCGCAAGAACAAGTACAACAACATGGTCAGCCTGTCCGAGGCCGTGGTTGTGGTGAAGGTCGATGGTGAAAAGAAACTGTCGGTCAGTGAGTCTCTGGACGAGCAAGGCAGTGACCGCGGGCCAGTGAACGCGCTGGCCAAGGCGCTGGCCAAGGATCTGGGGCAATATTCTCAGGTGCTGGCGGATATGCGGCTGGTCGACTTCAAAGTGCGGATCACCCAGGGCGGGACCGAGGCCGTCACGCGCGTCATCATTGACAGCGAAGACGGGCAGGGGCGACGGTGGTCCACCGTTGGGGTCAGCGCGAACATAGTCGACGCGTCCTTCGAGGCGCTGTTGGACGCAATCCAGTGGAAGCTGGTGCGCGATTGTGACCCTCAGCAGGCGGCGGCAGAGTGACGGCGACGTTTGACGAGGATGTCAAAGCCTGTGCCGCTTTGGTGCACAAAGCCGATCCTGATCGGTTTCTGGCGGCAATGGCCGCTCCTGTCCCGGCGCGGGCGGTCCTGTTTCCGATCTATGCGCTGAATGTCGAGGTCGCGCGCGCGCCCTGGGTCACGCAAGAGGCAATGATTGCCGAGATACGCCTGCAATGGTGGCGCGATGCCTTGCAGGAGATTGCGCAGGGTCCGACCGTGCGGCGGCATGAGGTTGTGACGCCAGTGTCCCGTGTCCTGTCGCCCCATCTGGCCGGGATGCTGGACGAATATGTGGCGGTGCGGCGGTGGGACATCTATCGTGACCCGTTCGAGGATCAGGACCACTTTGACGCCTATATCAATCACAGTTCAGGTTCGCTGCTGGTGGCCGCGGCACAGGCTCTTGGGGCTGCGGATGAGGGTGTGCTGCGTGATTTCGGCTATGGCGTAGGCGTTGCGAACTGGTTCCGCGCGATCCCCGAGCTTGAGGCGCGCGGGCGTATTCCTTTACTGGATGGCACGCCCGATGGGGTGAAGACGCTGGCAGAGGCAGCTTTGGTGCGATTGACGCGGGCCCGATCTGACCGCGATGCGGTATCGGCAGACGCCCGTCCGGCGCTTTATGTCGGGTGGCAGGCCGAATGGATTTTGAAACGGGTGATCGCACGCCCGGATCGCGTTGCGGCGGGCGCTTTGACGCAAGGTGAGGCGCGGCGGCGGCTGTCTCTGATGTGGACCGCTGCGACGGGTCGGTGGTGATCAGGCTGTCTTCGGATCGGCTGGCCTGAGGACCAGCCACAGCAGCGCTCCGCCCGCCAGGGTCAGCAGCGGGATCATGGCGAGGTTGACAGCCGTCCAGCCTTCGACCGGAGAACCTCCGGAACAGTTCATCAACCCGCCCGAGGCCAGCGAGGCAATCGTCACGCCCCCGAACACCAGCAGGTCGTTGAGGCCTTGCATCCGGCCTCGTTCGTGCACCTCGTGCGAGGCGGCGAGCATGCTGGTTGCGCCGATAAAGCCAAAGTTCCAGCCAATGCCCAACAGGATCAGGGCGATAAAGAAATTGCCCAGTTCGACCCCTTGCAGGGCGACGAATCCGGCGCCTGCAAGGATGGCAAGACCAAGGGCCACGATCTTTTCGACGCCAAACCGCGCGATCAGGTGGCCGGTGAAGAAGCTGGGGACATACATGGCCAGCACATGGCTGGTGACCACATCCGCCGCGTCATTGGCCGAGAACCCGCAGCCGACGACCGCCAGAGGGGTCGAGGTCATCACAAGGTTCATCAGCGCGTAGGAGACCATGGCGCAGATGATCGCAACGGCGATGCGCGGGGTCTTTAGCAACTCCAGCCGCGACCGGCCTTTAGGTGCGTCTGCGGTGGGTTTTGGCGGCGTCGGGATGTCCAGAAAGAAGAACAGGGCCGAGCCGATGACGTTGACGGCAATCACCGCGATATATGTGCCCAGAAACGGAATGACATAGGCCTGCGATGTCAGTTTGACGATTTGCGGGCCGATGATTGCGGCGGCCAGACCGCCCGCCATGACATAGGAAATCGCCTTGGGCCGGAACGCGTCCGAGGCGGTATCGGCTGCGGCAAAACGGTAGAACCCGTGCGCGCTCATGTAGATGCCGGTCAGCAGGCTTCCCAGCAGAAAGATCGGGAACGAGCCGAGATAGAGGCCATAGGCCCCGACCAGACCGCCCAACGCTCCGGCTGTTGCGCCGACCAGAAAGCCCGCGCGGCGGCCCCAACGCTGCATGATGGCCGAGATTGGTGTGGCGGCCAGCATCGAGCCCAGAACAATCAGCGAAATGGGCAAGGTGGCGAGGCAGGGGTTGCTGGCCAGCGATTGCCCGGCCAAGCCACCAACGATGAAAATCATCGGCATCTGCGCGCCCAGAATCGATTGCGCGGCGACCAGAACAGCAACATTGCGTTTGGCTTGCGAGTCGTCCGGGGTGGCTGTGGTCATCGTCATGCGCCAATGCGTATCGGTGAAAACGCTGACACACAAGCGGCTTGCATATGCGGCTGTGGCCCCTAACGTGCGATGCGTGTCACAAAGCAGAGATCCCATGGCCGTAGGACGCATCATTGAAACCCCCGACTGCGTGACGGAAGGGGCCGAGTGGTTGGCCAATGCCTGCCCGCGCATGGCTTATGCGATGGAGCAGACCGGTCCTTTGCCCCTGCGGCGTAAGCCCGACGGCTTTGCCCAACTGCTCAGCGCAATTGTCAGCCAGCAGGTCAGCGTGGCCTCGGCCAATGCGATTTGGAAGCGGATGCAGGACGCAAAACTGACCGGACCGCGCAAGATCATGTGGGCCACGGATGATGATTTGCGGGCCGTTGGGTTGAGCCGTCAGAAAATCCGATACGCCCGTGCCCTGGCCGAGGCACGTATTGATTACAAAGCGTTACGAGACGTCCCTGATGCAGATGTCATTGCCACGCTGACGCAAGTTCCGGGCATTGGCGTTTGGACCGCCGAGATATACGCCATGTTTTCACTGGGGCGCGCGGACGTCATCGCGCCGGGCGATCTGGCCCTTCAGGAAGCCGCGCGCGTTCTCTACGATCTGCCCAAACGCCCGACCGACAAAGAGCTTCGTCTGATGGCCGAGGCCTGGTCGCCCTGGCGCTCGGTTGCGGCTCGGGTTTTGTGGGCCTATTACCGGGTGGCCAAGAAAAGAGAAGGGATCAGATGACTCGGGTTTTGAACGCGCTCAGGAAAGAGCCGGTTTCGGGCGATATACGCTCGGTCGTCGTGTTCGTGCACGGCTATGGGGCCAACGGGGCCGATCTGCTGGGCCTTGCCGACCCGCTGGGTGAACACCTGCCGGATACGCTGTTCGTGGCCCCCGACGCGCCCGAGCAGATCCCGGGAATGCCGAACGGCTTTCAATGGTTCCCGATCCCTTGGATCGATGGCTCGTCCGAAGAAGAGGCGCGTCGTGGGATGGAAATGGCGGTCGAGGATTTCAACGCTTTCCTCGACGCGCTGATGGTCGACGAAGATGTGCTGCCCGAGCAGGTCGTTCTGTTCGGCTTCAGCCAGGGCACGATGATGAGCCTGCTCGTCGCCCCCCGCCGCGAAGACCCGGTCGCCGGGATCGTGGCGTTTTCGGGCCGCTTGCTGGAGCCAGAACTGCTGGCCGACGAAACCGTCAGTCGAATGCCAATCCTGCTGGTCCATGGCGATGCCGACGATGTGGTCCCACCGCAATCACTGCCCCAGGCCGCGGAAGCGCTGCAAGCTGCTGATTTCAAAGAAATCTATGCTCATGTGATGAAGGGCACGGGCCATGGTATCGCACCCGACGGTCTGAGTGTCGCCTTGGCCTTCATGCGCGACAAGCTGAGCCTGTAGCGATGATCGCCATCCGCCCGATGATGCCCGAGGATGTGGCCGAGGCCTGCCGCATCCTCAACCACATCATCGCGGCGGGTGGTACGACCGCATTTGAAATCCCGTTTTCAGAGGCATTGTTCGCGCAAAGCTATCTGAATGGCGCTGATAAGATCTGTTGCCATGTTGCCTTGGACGACCAAGGCGGGGTTGCCGGGTTTCAGTGGTTGGGCACCTATGACGCGTTGCCCGATGAATGCGCCGATATCGCAACCTTCACCCGCCGCAACCCGGTGCTGCGCGGCGCGGGCCGGACCTTGTTTGACGAGACGGAGAAGACGGCCCGCGCGCTGGGGTTTTCTGCGATCAATGCCACGATCCGGGCGGATAACCTTCTTGGCCTAAGGTATTACGAAAAAATGGGTTTCCGGGACTACTCGGTCGCGTACGGCGTACCGCTGCGCGACGGTACCCCGGTCAATCGAATCTCGAAACGTTATGATCTGAGGAAGGGAGCGTAATGCTGGTTGTCACAGGAATTGTCGAAGTGAACGAGGCCGGGGTTGAACAGGCCCGCGAGGCCGCTCAGGCGATGGTTGCAGAAACCGTGAAAGAGCCCGGCTGTTTGGTCTATGAATTCAGTCAGGTGCTGGGACACCCCAACCGCTTCCGCGTCTACGAGGAATGGCAGGATCAGGCCGCGTTAGAGGCACATTTTGCGACACCGCATATGGCCGTGTTCCGCGCGGCCTTGGGTGAGGTTGGCCTGACCTCTCGCGAACTCTACACGATTACAGGTGGGCAGAAGCAGCCGCTTGGTTAATTGGGTTCAACCCCACAAGTGACCTTCGGCAAACTCCACCGAATTGCCCGCCGGGTCGCGGATATAGAGGGATCGCGCACCGCTGGGCCAATCGAACTCGGCGTCGATGGGGACGTTCCAGTCCAACAGGTGCTTGCGCATGGCGGAGATTTCATCGCGGGTCAGCACAAGGCAGACATGCCCCGGACCCCGCGCGCCATGCGGCGGAACGGGGAGGTCCGGGTTCAGGGGCGGTTGCTCGGTCTGATCCGGGTTGAACAGCAACAGGACGGACCCGCCGACGCGGTAGAACACATGCCGGTCGCTGATCCGCTGAATGCGCTCCAGCCCCAGAACCTCACCATAAAACTGTTCTGCCGCGTCCAGATCGTCGACGTAAAGCGCGGCCTCCAGAATGGCCGATGGGGCAGGTATGTCCGGCGTGAGTTTCATACCCGCATTTTAGCAGAGATGAGCCGCCCGTGTCACCGCCGCGTGCGGCGGTCGCGTTTGCGCTGCGGGGCTGTGTTGAGGTCGGGCAGGGGCAGGCTGTCCCATTGGCCGGGCTCCAGATCATCCAGCGTCCAGTCGCCGATGCGATAGCGTATCAGGCGCAAGGTCGGCAGCCCAACCGCCGCCGTCATCCGGCGCACCTGCCGGTTCTTGCCTTCGCGGATCGTCAGTTCGATCCAACTGTCCGGCACGGACTTGCGTTCGCGGATCGGTGGCGTGCGGGGCCAAAGGCCATCCGGCTCGTCCATCTCACGCGCTTTGGCAGGGCGGGTCAGGCCGTCTTTCAATTCGACCCCATCGCGCAGCGCCTTCAGTGCGGCTGCATCGGGCTCGCCTTCGACCTGAACCCAATAGGTCTTGGCCATCTTGTGCTTGGGGTCCGAGATCTGCGCCTGAAGCCGCCCATGATCGGTCAACAGCATCAACCCCTCGCTGTCCCGATCCAGCCGCCCTGCCGGGTAGACCCCCGGCAGATCGATGAAATCGGACAGTGTTCGACGTGGCGACTCGGCGCTGCCGCGATCGGTGAACTGCGGCAGCACGTCAAAAGGTTTGTTGAATCGAATGAACCACGACATGCCTCCGCCATAGCCTGCAAAACATGCTGTGTGCAACCTGTGGATAACTGTCATGTGCCTGTTACGGAACAGGCTTACCCAGTCTTCGAGATATTGTGGAAACTCAGGGCTTGTCAGAGATTTACCACGATATATAGTTATCTTAAGGCCGGGGCGGGTGCTCCCCGCTCTGGTGTCACAAACGGGCAGCTGAGAGCGAGGAGCGATTCTGTTATGGACGGAGACTTCAGGACCGAATTTGTAAGAGAGCCGGGGACGCTCAAGCATCACCCGGCGCTGGTTTTGAATGCCGATTACCGCCCCTTGTCCTATTACCCGCTGTCGCTGTGGCCCTGGCAAGAGGCGATCAAGGCTGCCTGGCTGGACAGGGTGGACATCGTGGCCGAATACGACGAAGTCGTCCGAAGCCCGAGCACCGAGATCCGAATACCCTCGGTCGTTGTTTTGAAAGACTATGTAAAACCCAGAAAGCGCGTGGCCTTCACGCGCTTTAATTTATTTCTGAGGGATGAGTTCCGCTGTCAGTATTGTGGCAGTCGCGACAACCTGACGTTTGACCATGTGGTGCCGCGCGCTGCGGGTGGGGTGACAAGCTGGCAGAATGTGGTTGCGGCGTGCAGTCCGTGCAACCTGCGCAAAGGGTCCAAATCTCTGCGCCAGGCAGGCATGACCCTGCGCAAACCGCCGCGTCAGCCCGATGCCGAAGCGCTGCGCAATATCGGGCGAAAGTTTCCGCCGAACCACCTGCACGAAAGCTGGATCGATTTCCTGTACTGGGATGCCGAACTGGACGAGATCTAAGCCTTCGCGCGCCAGGCGGCGAGCCAGAACAGAACCAGCACCGCCGAGATTACCGCGTTCCATCCGGCCATGGACAGGCCCAGCATCTGCCATGGGATCTCATCACAGCGCACCAGCGGGGCGGACATGATCTGATCCATCAGCTCTTGCGCCGACAGCCCCCCAATATCGCCCGAGGTGCAGCTGGTCGGGCCTTCCCACCAGCCTTGCTCGACGCCCGCATGAAAAAGACCGATGGCAGCGGTTGTCAGCGCGGCCAGGGCACCGGCCAGGGGCAGCAAGCGAACAGTTGGCAGGGCCAACGCCAATGCGCCGATCACAATGGCGGCGCTATGGGGGTAGCGCTGCCAGACGCACATTTTGCACGGTGCCAACCCACCGACATACTGAAAGGCCCAGGCCCCCAGCAACAGGGCGGCTGATCCGCCAGCCGCCAGCACCACATAGGTTGTGCGTTTCGTCATAGGTATCGCACCACAAGAAAGCCGCCGAACAGCAGGATGATGAACAGCGTGAACATCAGGCCCAGACGCTTTTCAATGAAATCCCGGATCGGTTCGCCAAATTTCCAAAGAAGGCCCGCCACAAGGAAGAACCGCAGCGCGCGCGCCAGAATCGAGGTCGCGACGAAGGTTCCAAGCGGCATGCCCGTCCAGCCCGACATAATGGTGATGACCTTGTAAGGGAAGGGCGTCACCCCCGCCGCCAGCACAGCCCAGAAGCCGAAATCGTTGAAGCGGGTGTTGAACTCTTCCATTGCGTGGGCTTTGCCCATCGCCTCCAGAATGGGTTGGCCGATGCTTTCATAGGCAAAGGCTCCGATCGCATAGCCCAGCAGACCGCCCAAAACCGAGGCCACCAGAGCAACGCCGGCAATCAGCCAGGCGCGTGAGGGGCGGGCCAGAATCATCGGGATCATAAGCACATCAGGCGGGATCGGAAAAAATGAGCTTTCGACAAAGGCGACAATCGCCAGCGCCCAAAGCGCCCGAGGATGCTCGGCCAGTCGAATGGTCCAGTCGTAAAGCGATCGTAACATGGTTTACTCAGATCCCGGTCTTTGACCGTGCCAGCCAAATCACGCACCCGTGGACCCGTCAACCGCTGGGGTGCAAACAATCGGTCCGAAGGTTGATTTTTGCCTCTGGACCTTCCCCGCTCTGGGCGCTAATCCAGTGTCCGTGGCCCAAGTGGCGGAATGGTAGACGCAGGGGATTCAAAATCAAGAATACCTCCACCTGTGGGAACCATTGAAGGCTCCTAGCAATGTGAATCAGGCGTAGCGGGACCATTGTGTCCTTGGGTTTCCGAACACCACCATCGGCGGGAGTTTCCCATTGCTGCAGGTCACTCCCAAAAATTGGTGACACGATTGATTTGGATGATGGTGAACTTCCATCGTCGGTCAAAGCATGGTTCACTAAAGCTGGTATCGGGTCTTCGGAAAGTCGTATTATTAGTTACGTTTAGCGCTTGTATATTACCTAAGAGGAAGTGATGTCGGATGATACATTAGATGTGTTAGAGCGCAAACCTGTGAATTGGTTCGAAGAAAGACTACCCGTTCGCGGTTGCAGACTTTCTTTGGATGCAGTCAAGGAGGTGTATAGTGAGTTAGACGCACCCAACCGTGCTTTTGGTGAACAGTTAGTGGCCAACTTGCCTAGGCAGGAAGACGAAACTGACGAGGATTGGGAGAGACGCAAACGACTTGTTTTGGATGACGCGTTTCGATTGACCGTCGTTGTAACTGGGATGAGGGATCAAAGGCTCTACGGAGAGACCATAGAAGTGTTCGATCACCCCCAACTTCCGAACCCCATAAAGTCGATCCACTTCACCAACACCACCGCATTTAAGCGTAACGCCAGTGGCAGTGAGCCGAAGAACATAATCGATGTTTTCCTGGATTTTGACAAACCCGAGGTATTTGACCCCAATCCACTAGTATCGGAGGCAACGCGAAACGACAGTCACGTATGGGTCCGCGCGGAAGACATCTCTTTCCTGAACGCTGTGGTGAGAGCAGTCGAGAGGAAACTGACTAGCCACAAAACTTGGTATGCTCCCATTCACCGCAACTTCACTTACGATATCGGAATGTGGCTCTTCGCGTTTCCCACACTTCTATATTTTTCAACTGTTTACATGAACAAATTAATTCCTGTGGGTGGAAGTTATGAACTCTTTAGGTGGCCCCTGTTTGTGTACTTTGTGGGTTTTGGCCTCGTCCTATATCGCGCCTTAATTACCTACGCTAAGTGGGCTTTCCCGGTGAACGTCCTTGATGAGAATAACGACAAGGCACTCAAGCACAGGTTGTTTTTGGGGGGTGTCGCGATGTGGATTTTCTATAAAGTTGTCGACACGATCTCCGGTTGGATGTTGGGATAGTCCAACTCTAATGATCGTCACGCAGCCTAAGACTAAGCATTGCCTGCTTACCGGTCTCTCGAATCGCCAGTGTTCGCGCTGGAATTTCAAGAGTTTTTGAGGCAACCATCCGATTGCGGTTACGTCGCTATTGACGACCCTCTAACGGTTCAATAAACGACAGCTCCAGTGCCCTTCTGGTGGAATGGTAGACACGAGAGATTCAAAATCTCTTGCCGGTAACGGCGTCCCGGTTCGAGTCCGGGGAAGGGCACCACCTTAATGTCATCCGCAATCAAACCGGGTCCCGTGGCACCAATGTGCTTGGTGGATTTTATGTGCCAACCTGCGTATGTCTTTTTTGTTGTCGCCGGGGATTTTTTGTTTCTTTGAAGGGAGTGGACTAAGGCATCTGCTGACATGCGAGTGACCTTGGTGACTTAGAGGCACAAACTGGTGACGTGCGCTCCAAAAAACATAATAAAAACAATTGGTAAAATTTGTCTGGGGTTTCAAAATCCCCCGCCTTCACGGGCGTGAGAGTTCGAGTCTCTCCTTGGGCACCACAACCGGTTCGAACTGCGTTTTCGAGCCAATAAAATAAGGCCTTCCGGTGTTTTCGAGCGTGTTGCAGGTAACAGACAGCACACGGAGACAGCACACAAATGGCCGCAGTTTTCAGAATTAAGTACGTGGACCAAATCAACGGCAACCAATGGCGTTATCGTCGTCGTTTGCCCAAGTCGCTTGCTAAAGTCTTGGGCACTGGTTGGTTCCAGAAGCACATCGGTAACCGAGAAGGTGCGGCATTCTACCGCGAATATGAGATGTTGAATTACACCTTCGACAAGTTGGTGGCTGAAACTCTCGCCCGCTACCCCAGCCATGACACACGGTCAGCTACTCAAAAGTTCATCGACGCCCAGCGCCTTACCGAGCACCGTGCGGCAGTTGTTCAGGGAGCAAACCCTGAAGATAGCTGGACCCGAGGTGAAGTGGGGCTCCGTCTGGCTGCACGTGGGGAGGCCCCCGAAGTTGTAGCTGCTGTCCTGAACCGTGATCGGGAAGCCCCCAAGCCGACACTGGCCGAAATGCGCGACATTTACGCCAAGGATAAAGGGCTGTCCGATGATCGGAAGGCGATGGTTCGAATTGACCGCACTTTCGGTCGGTTGAGCGATGCCTTAGGGAAGCCTTTAAAAGGCTTGGCGATTGAGAGTATCGACCGCCAGTCGGCCCGCTGCTTCATGGACCACCTGCTAAGTCTCAAGAAATCCAACGGACAGCCTCTCGCCATCAAGTCGTGTCAGCGTGAAGTGAAAATTGTCGCCGCTGCCTACAACCATGCTGTCAGGGAATTGGAAATACCCTCAGAGCGAAGCCATTTCGAGCGCCTGCCGTGGCCTAAAGAACAGGTTAGCTCACTTGATAAGAACGTCCCGCTACCAAACAGCGTTGCCGATGCCGTACAGACGACCCTAGAGGGCGGCAGAAGCAAAGACCTTCCTGATATGTGGCGGGTGCTGAAAGGCACTGGAATGCGACTAGGTGAAGCCTGTGGTCTGCGCATTAGCGACGTTGACCTCACCGGGGAAACCCCGTCTATCCTGATCACCCCAAACGAGATCAACGGCATCAAGAACAGCAACAGTGACAGATATGTTCCGATAGCCTCAGAGAGACTCAGAGAATCCCTCAGGGCGCGCTTAGAAGGGCGTAAGGGCAGTGAGCCGCTGTTCCCCTCATATGGCCGTGACGGAGGCCCTACGGCTGCCTCTGCGGCTCTGATGAAGGCGGTTAGAAAGCACACTGACGACAAGCGTATGAAGGTCCACGGGCTGCGCCACAGGGCAAGCGATAAGCTGAGGGATGCAGGGGCACCTGTAGAGGTCCGTCACGGGTATCTAGGGCATTCCGCTCAATCGGTTGCTGAGAATACTTACGGTGGACGTGAGGCGCGGCTTAGAGAGTTCGCTAGGTGGGGCGTGAAGGCTGGGCTTTAAGTTAGTTCTGTAGACCCGTTCGGTCAAAATGGTTAGGCGTGTAGGTGCCTTCAATACAGCGTGAGGTAATTTGATAGATGGATTGGGTTGGCATTGCTGCAGCAATTGGCGCGACCACAGGTCTCGTAAGTGTTCTTCGCGATTTTATACTACCGGGAATGACTGCAAAGAGTGAACGCAATGCACGCACTCGAGAGGAACTGCTGGAACTCCTCTATGAGGTTATTTCAGCGTCCGTCGAGCTTCGAGCTTCCGGCATAAAATACGCCCAAGCGCTGTACGAGAAATCAACGGGCGCAGATGTTGATCTTGAAAAGTACGAGTTGGATTGGTTCTCGATAGACAGTCGACGGGCGCTATTTCGCGTTCGTTGTACTGCGAGCGGTATCGACATATCTGACTATGCATCAAAAGGTAACGCATGGCGCGAGGCAATCAATGATCTCGTGAACGCCAGAGCAAAACACAAACCGGCGGACGCTTCGTCTGAGTTGAAGGCCGAAATGCAAAAGATGCGCGACCTTCAGGAGGCTGCTGCTGCGCTGGCCAGCGAGATTGACAATAAGTACAGCTAGTCGAACTGTGGCCCGCCTAAATTGTTCTAGTCCATCACCTATAGCTGAATGTGCCCAGAATAGGCTTCCGCCACGCGATCCAGCGCCGGGGTGGTGTTGTAATTACAGGATATGATGCGGCCCCGACAAACTTGCCCTAATACGCCTCCTTTGGCGGAAGCCAGAAGCCAAAGCTCTAAATCTGCTCAATGGCGGTCGTAGTTGACTAAACCAGATATGGTATTGACTGAAGCGCACTGCTCAACATAAGGTACTTCACACGAAATCGGTAAAGTTGAAGTGGGCGAAGTCATGCGTTCGGGATTTGGAAAAGCTGTTCAAAAGATACGTGCAGAGCGCGGCATCACTCAGTCGGCTTTTGCAGAACTGACGGGATGGTCGCTCTCACGGATTAGCAACATCGAGTATCAACGGGCTGCGATCAGCGACGACGTACTTCGCGTTTACCTCAGGTTCCTTGATACGACCGGAGAAGAAGCGCACCACCTCCGGAAGCTTGCCAGCTTTTCTAACGAGGTGAGGAAAGAACAGGCGCAACACTCTGAACACCCAAATGTGGTGGCCTTGCTGCGGCAATTCGGAAAGGACCTATCACCCAAGGCGGTCGCCGAAATTCAGCAGATCATTGAAAAAGAGACAGGTGAACGTGTCTCTGCGCTCATGTTTCAAAGCAACAAAAGTCGTAAGAAGCATAGCTCAAAGGCGAAACGGGCGCACCTGCAACTCCCAAGGTTCGTTGAGATTTGTATTCTGGCAAGCCAATTTCGCAGGGGTTTTGCCGAGGAAACGCATAAGCTGAACTTGGAAAAAACACTTGAAGAGTTGGCGTCAAGCAATGACGATTTTGACTATCGAATTTCGGAAGTCTTGCCCGCAACTGCACGCGGTGCGTTCGCGGTTATTGTTGGTGAATCCCACGGCGTCACTCTCCACTGTGAGGAGGGTCGCTATGCAAAACTCGCAAAGGGCGTTCACTTCTGTAGGCATGTTGTGGCGCATGAGATTGGCCACTACTTGCTGCACAGGGACCAACTAGACTCGGACGGGAAGTTGGCTTTTGAACCTCAGCTACTTGCACAAAACTCGTGTCAGATGATTGGCGGAAAGGGGGAGATTCAGCAGGTGGTGGATACTAAAGAAGAAGCTGAGGCTGAGTGCTTTGCAACCATGTTGCTGGTCCCTTGGGAGGCTTTTCTTCGTGGAACAACCGCCGACTTCCTCGCCTCAGATTATGGTGAGCAACACTCTGAAGTGAAGAGATATGGGCCATACTTCAAGCAACCAGCGGTAATTGAAGAGTTTAAGAAGCAACTTTGGGAAAAGGGCGAGACCTCGCATCCAATTTTTCGTGTGTCCAACTAGGTGACGCCGAAAAAGGCTGGGAGAGATAGACTCTCCTGAGGGTCACTTTTATCCATATAAATTAGGGACTTAAGGACCCATTCCCGTTAGATAAAAGTCTTAGTTCAGTCCCTTCTTAAGGGGCACCATCAGGGGACACTCAAGGGTCGCATTCGCTCCGAAAGACCAATTGAGGATGGATGATAGTCTACCATCACTTCCGGTTGATACTTTATCACCATGTTCGCAAGAACAGGTAAGTCTGCACCTTAAGGTAGGCACCTGATAGGGCATCTGAATCATTCAGGCATACCATCAGGGGCACCTTAGAGCCTCTCGGCTTTGGTTGGTTGATGAGAATGATCGAACCTTAACCCATCATCACACATCCCTCAGGACGCCACTCAGCAAGCCAACAGAGAGCCTTCAGGGGCATCGGCAGGAGAGAACTAACAGGTGGGCTTAAAAGTTGGCCGTACAGGTGACCCCAAAAAGTGCGGCTAAGGTGTTGGTGAGGTTGGGAATACCTTTGGTCATCAATGATCTTTTCTAGCACCAGCTTTCCACAAAATTGGCGAAAAAATGTGAGTGCCAGAGATAGAGCATAGTGTAGCGCGTACCCCCCGGTGCCCCCTGATCGAACCACTTCACAGCACACAAACAGCACACCTAAGGTGGCCTCATGTCACCGTTCAAGGCACCATCAAGCTACCAGAGCGCAGAAAACAAGGGACATGCGGAGGATATACAATCCTTTTCACATGGTCAGGCACCGCTTGAGGCGCAGACAGCGCACCGAACTACCGTGGTCTTTTTCCGCACAGGCTGAGCATCTGTGCAAAGGGGCGTACAAACCAGCACAACTCTAGCGGACACCTAAACCACCACCTCAGTCACCCATCAGGTCACCGTAATATAACACCTTTTGGTATCGCTTTAGGTGATCGACCCATGGCCTTCCATCAGTCATCGTGAAGTCACGCCATCAGGTGCCTCGCAGGGGAATGTAGGCGCGCCATCGGGTTATGACGGCAGCTAAGCGGGACAAAGCGAGCTTTCCCTACAGTTGCACCGACGTCTGCTGTTGTATTTACAGAGATCAACCGGGCTTGTCTTGTTTACAAGCATGGGTGCACGTGTAAGCGTTGAGGCATTCAAACGAAGCCGCCTTACCCATGCCTGACAAGAAGACCATCATTGAAAACCTGAATTGGACGACATCGCGAATCAGCGACCGTGTCTGGACAGTCTCCGTCGGTATATTAGTGACTTGCATATCTTTTGTTATCGAAGGCACTGCGAGCGGCGGGGACGGCTTCTTGAGCCCTGCGCGAATTGCAGGCCCGGCTTGCTTAGCAATCCTCTCGCTGGTCTGCGATTTGTTGCAGTATGTCGCAGCGGACTATCAAAACCGGGGCCTACTCAAAATTCTTGAAGAAAAGGACGAAGAAAGCGGCAGGTATCCGTACCCGTCAGCTTCAGGTACAATCAGGCGGCTGACTTACAACCTAAAGATTTTGTTTTGCGTCGCTTCTGCCATCTGGATTGGATTTGAGATGGCACGCGCAACCATCAATGTGATTTAGGGTCGTTATGAGCGATTGGGACGGACCACGATATACTAAGCCTAAGCGGAGCATGGCTCGAGCCGCTTACGGCGGCGAACCCGAGCCTCCTAACAAAGGCCCTAGGAAGTATCGAGCGCTGGTAGTATTGCTAATTGTGATTGCTGGTGGCTTCGGAGGAGCGGGGTTCTACTACCGTGGAGGCGGTGTTCACGACTTAGTGGGGGAAGTGGCGCAACGCAGCGAGAGTCTTTCAGGTGAAGACCAAATAAGTATTACTCTGGCGTTGATTGAAGAAGGCGGGCAGGAGAACCTTCAATTAGCCTTTGGCGCTTTGATGAGCCTTTCCCTTGACCAAGACACCGAAACAGATACCAGAATTTCCGCTTTAATCCTCATGGCGGAAATGCACGACCCAGCAACCTTCAATGCGGAAAGGTCTCCATTTCCTGTTCCAAACGCAGACGCAGCAAGAAGAATATACGCTCGCGCAGCCGACTTAGGTTCAGACGAAGCTCGAAAACGAATGGAACGACTGGGCGAATAGTTATCTGCCTACCGCTACTTCGGAACCCGCAAGTCCGCAGACACTAGCAGGTTTACGTCAGTCGGCGTGCCCACAGATGCCGAGCGGCGTATGATGGAGAAGCCGAAGGCCGTAGCTGATCACCCAACCTAAACCGCTGGGGCGCATCTCAACGCTCTCAGAGGTGGGTCTCTCCACCTGCGGGAAATTCCCGAAAGTGCAATAAAAATAAGGGGTTGACGGAGATTCCTTGAGGATTCATCTATGCGTTGCATCGCGGTGATGCACCACTACCAAGAATAGGAATAGTAGAATGATCGTATTTGACTTTTGCGTCGGCCACTTTGACTTGCTTATCGAGCGTCACCAGCATTCAGTGCCCTTTAAGGTGACCCGTGAGGGACCGGGTGAGACCTTCGTTGATGTGGGTCGCTACAGTCTGACCTTCACGAACCACAAGAAGTGGCTGGCAGGGCGTTCGACTGCCTCGGGCACCCTCGGGTAAAGGAAGGTGAGACCTAAGGTGCCCTTCCAATCAAATTGACGGGTACATGGTCTCCAACTCTCAGTTAAGCCGGTCCACTTCGTCAGTCTAAGTTTTTCGAAAGATAATCTGGTGAAACATCAAACAGGGTGGAGTACCTTGTATCCGCACTACAGCTACCTTTGGAGATAGTCGGGGCAATTAGCTCAGGTTGCCGGGTCCACACCTCTAACTTGCACTCTTGCAGAAGTGAGCAGTAGCATACCGCAAAGCTCATCTTCTGAGCGCCCCTCCAAAGTCCATCGCGCCAGACAGGGTGCCTTTCACTCAACAATGGGCGCTTGCTGCGTTCTCCTTCTGCAAGAATTACGGTTTCAGGGTGTGGAATCCCGAAGACTTGATCAATCTCCGAAGGTAAGCCACCGCCTTCTGATTCATTGACTTTGAGATAGACTGCTGTCCAGTGGGGCATTCGTTCATCCTCCCAGAACACCTGCACCCATTTGACCCGCGCTGGCCCCAGTCCTTCATTCGTCAAAGCGACTGTAAAGCCGTCATTATGGTTTCTTGCTATACCCCATGCCAGTTCAGGTTCCCACCTAAGGCGCTCGATCTTCTCTGCTCGCTTCGATTGGTCCACCGTGAACCAAAGTGCCAAAGAAGCAACTAGTATTCCCGATAGAGCTATGATCGTGTCAGCCCTCTTGCCTAGTAGAACCATGAGTTTGCGAAGAAACTTGAACATCAAACTACCCGTTTCAGCGTACAAATTGGTATCGTGTGTATCCAAGGTATCGACTTAGATTGAAACTAATCAACCGCTTGTTCGACTATCAGAGATCGGGGAAGAACTGATCGCGATGAAGGCTGAGTTGAAGCACGGGCAGTTCATCCCGTGGGTCTAGCAGCACTGCACGTTCAGCCGTGACATGGCGAACAAGTACATGAAGGTAGCCGAAGCGAAAACGAACACACGTGTTCTTTTTGATGCCTGCTCATCCATCCGCGAAGTCCTCGCCATAGGGAAGACCAAGGCAGCCCCCCAGCCCGACAACCGTGCGGCGACCCTCAACGATCTCCGTAAGGTCGAACGTCTGCGTGCCCTAAGGGACAACCCAGCGGCGACTGAAGGGGAGAAGAGGGCGCTAAGTCGACACGTTACCCAACCGCACCAGACGTAGAAGCCAGACAGACAGATGGGTATAGTCGGCGGATGGTATCGAGTTGTAACAACGCATTGCACGGCAATCGCTACGCAGTAGGTGAATCCGGCAGAATCGTCGCGATTGATGAAGTAGACCCCAGCGATCGATACGCTCTCGGCCCATTCAGGTGTATCGAATGCGGCTGCGATATGGTGCCTCACAAGGGCAAAGTCCGCGAGCATCACTTCAAGCATCACGGGCCAAGAACACCTGCCTGTGCGGACGAGACGTATTTGCACTATCTGGCGAAGGTAGCGCTTTGCGAGGCGATCCAGACTGCCATGGTCTCAAAATCACCCTATTTCGTAAGGTACGAACGCCCTCTCATTTGTGATCGGTATGCCAAGGACTTCGGTTACGTCTGTAGGTCCGAGAACGAGATCGAAACATGGGACGTCACTGACTTTTTTGACAAGGTCGAACTTGAAACGGCTCACGCTGGCTTCATTCCAGACGTGCTCCTTTCCAGCAGCAAGAGCGATGAAGTGATTTTTCTTGAGATCAAGGTCACGCACGCCTGTGAGCCGGAAAAGATCAAGAGTGGAATCAGAGTTATCGAAGTGGAAGTGCACAGCGAAGAAGACGTCCTCCGTCTGCGTGAAGGTATTTCTCTGCAAGATCGAAACACCACGACCTACAATCTCAAACAGGTGAAGCCTAAGGAAAAGTGGTGCAAGACCCCATGCTCAGCACAGGGCACTGCATTTGTTGTTTTTGAAAGTGGAAAAACGCTGATAGTCACCATGCCGTTCGAAGACCTAGGCACAGTACGGTCGAGGCGCTCCACCAAACTGTTCAAGCTTTTAGACAACGGCAACAATATCGCACCATGGAACTACACGGCAGTCTACTTCGAAAACAGCGTTGAGGCCCGGTTTGAAAAGGGCCTTGATGTGCGTTCGTGCCTTCTTTGTCGGAAAGGTGGCTTGGGGCAATACGAAAAACCAGTTTTTTGCTTCGAACAGGGTGTCGAAACCGAGATCAATACTGCCCACAACTGCAGGTTCTTTGCTCCTGTAGCCACAGAGGCAGAGGCCCGTAAAAGGTATGAACGGAACGTCAGTTATCTTAGAGGTCGCACAACCGGGCAATTGAGCAGAAATGCTGAATGGTGGTCGACCGAGATGAATGCGGAGTTGTTTGAAGACTAACGGCTGCGCTCGACCGCGTCTCTAAGACCGAACAGCTAGCTTGTGCTGAGGAAGGCTTTGCGGCGAATGAAGGTGGGCCAACGAGAGATAATTTCCTTAAGAATCCGAAACTTAGACCAATTTCAGCGACGGCAACCAGTAATTCACCCACACTATTGCACACACGGAACCGCCGTGATCGCCGCTGAGGTGCCACCGACCGGCAGTCGCAACGCGCCCCTTCCGTCCACCAGAACCCAACCCCAACATCACTCAAAGGATACCATGACAGACACATGGACGATGCCCACGCCTCAGAGCATGGGATGCAAACCACTGACCCGGCCCCAGCAAGACGCCTTCGCCCGTCTCTGGAAAGCCAAGAAGATGAAACACAAGACCAGAGCCGAGCCGAAGAACTCTGCCGCAAGGTCTACACCAGCAAGTCCCGAGTGGCCCTGTGCCGCGCCCTGATGCCGATGCAAACGAAGAAGCAAGAGAAAGAGCATAAGAAGAACCGACTGCCTCTAACCAAGCCCCAGATCGAACGGGAAGCCAAGCAAGCTGCCACCAATCGAAAACGCAGCGAGACCATGAAGAAGCTTTGGGCAGAACAGAAGGCTGCCAATGAGCTTGCCGAACGCCGCCGCCAATGGGTGACCATGAAGGTGAGAGAATGGCGTCAATACAGGGCTGCCGAGTTTGAGGCCGAACTGAAAGCCGAGATTGCGCCCCGTGAAGAGAACCATGACTGGTTTGGGCAGATGAGCAACGCGGCACTCAAGGCGCGAGAACTGGCCGCTGGTCTGGATGCATCGGACGTTGAAACCGAACTGATCGCGGAGTTCGACAGACGGAACAGTGCCTTGCAATAGAACCTGCGTGAAAGCGGCCTGAAAACAGTAGCTTACCAAAGACACCTACTACATGAATAACACATAGTAGTTTCGTTCCCTCGAACGGCTTTTCTTATCCTTTGGCCGTGAGGGGACCTTGGCGGGCGTCTCTCATGTTGGGTGCAGGGACGTCCGCCGCCTTTTCCCAAACAATCACCCCATCCCCCTAATCGTTGTCACCGAAAGGAAGGTAGACATGACCAAGATCACATTCATTGACCAGCCTTGCGGGACAGGAAAGACCACCAAACTCATCAACGAACTCAGACAGTGGAACTTAGATACGCACAGGCCTGTGCTGGTGGTGACCCCGCGATTGTCCGAGGTCCAGAGGATTGTTTCAGGTGCCCCTGAGGCCATGCTGACGGTTCCCGAAGGCAACAACAAAACGATAGACATTGAGGCGCTTTTGAAAGCTGGCCTGAACATCGTCTGCACGCACGCTCTCTTCATCCGTCTCGAACATTTGGCGATGGCTGGTCTTCTGAACCAATACCGTCTGATGATCGACGAATGCCCAACACCCCTTGAGATTGGCACCGCCATCAGTAAGCGGAACTTTCAGGAACAAGTGTTGGACACAGGCTTTGCCAACGTGGACCTCTTCACCCGAAAGGTTTCCCCGAACCCGGCATGGTTTCAGCACATGAGCGTGACCGGCCTTATGGGAACCCTAGGGCGGCTGCTAAACGAAGCCTCAAGGGGCCGCTTGTTCGTAGCAGAAGATGGTCGACCTATCGTTCTGGCAATCCCCACGGCGCTACTTATGGCACCTTCAAGCCTAGAAATCCTGACCTACCTTACCGAAGGCAGCATGATCGCCGCCTATCTCGACCGGATAGGTGCCCCCTTTGAAGTGAAGAGGTGGGCAGGTGAGAGTGACTGGATATGCGCCCAGCGCGACCTGATCACCGTCGAAACGATGGACCTGCCGGTTGTCAAAGGGAAGCCGATGAAGTTGACCCACAGCGCCCAGACCAGTCGGCTACCGCCCGGTGTCGCCAAGACGCTGGGTAGCAAGCTCCGTAAGATGTACTTTGATGGTCCCCTCAGGGACACCCCGAAGGAAAACATCATGATCACCTGCGCGGCCAACCTCTACTTCGATGGGGGTGCCGACAAACGCCGGAAAGCCAGTGCGATGATGAAAAGCACCGGGCTATATGGCCGCTGGTCTGAGACACACGGGCAGTGGAAGGTGAAAGGCGGTCTGCAATGGGTTGCCAACCAGACCCGAGGCATCAATGACTACATCAACTGTTCGCATGCCTTCTATCTCTACGATCAGCATCCCAATCCGGTGTTGTGCAGCTACTTAAAGAAGGACCCGGACAAGTGGGGTGAGCAGTACGCCCTGACCGAGTTGGTGCAATGGCTCTACCGTTCCCGCGTTCGCATTGGTGAACCCATCACCGTCTATGTCCCGTCCGACAGGATGCGACGTATCCTGACCGACTGGCTCAACTCAGCCCAACTTGAGCGCCTGCCGATGGCTGCCTAAGCAGACCCCTTCAGGTTCACCATCACACCCTAATTCCTGGCCCTGCCTTTCTGACCGAAGGTGGGGCCTTTTCTATTTTAAAAGGATACCCCATGCCGAAGCCGATGGTGCCCCCTAGGACGGGGCCGAAGAAGCGCGTGCTAATCCCCGGAAAAGTCAAAGGCCGCAAGGCACGGACCGAGTTCGCCCGTGAACGATACATGACGCCGATGCAAAAAGCAGAAGCCGATCTCAAGTCAATGCGGTCGACCAGTCACCCCATCAGGCGCATCCAGACGACCCGCTTAGAGAACGCCATAAGGGATATGTTCGGGGACGTTGAAGTGGGCCGCATGCTGGACAGGATGCGAGATCGACGCTCAGCCTTAGGCTACGAAGGCCATAAGCTGCCTGTGAACCTGCCCGTGCGGTTGAAGCCCACCACGTATGTCTTGCTGGACATTGTGCGTAAGCGCTTCGCTGAGGCCCACCCAGAAATCCCGTTTGAACTTGGTAACCAAGAGATTGTCGCTGGTCTGTTGGCGAAGGGTTTAGAGGCCATCGCCGCCTCTGAAGACGACGTGTTCATCGACACACTCCCCACAAAAGGAAAAGACCATGAAGACTAAGCGTATCGTTGTGGCGAACCAACGCCGCAGCAACCGGACCGCATCTTCCGAGTACAGTGGCGATGACAACTGGAAGATCACCAAGGCAGAGGACTCAGACCTGTTTTCCTTTGAGTGGCGCGACAACCTGCAAACGCCGTGGAAGGCGGTCGTGAGCTATGTCGACCCCATCACGCTCTATGACCGTGTTCGCTTTCACTTCGCCACTGAGGCAGGTGAAGACGCTGAGCAAGTGGACCTGCGCGCTGACATCAGCAACGCCCTGCTGAGAGTTATCTACGGAAACGCCAAGGGTGACTTCAGGGGCATGAAAGCAGCCAACTCAGGGCCGACCATAGAGGAACGCCTGAACGCAGAACTTGCGGCTGGCCAGATCACGCCCACGCGCGTGGACCAGATCAAGCGCACAGTCGCCAAACGCAAGCGCCAAACCTTCAACCGCATCGCCCGTGAGAAAGCACAGGCGCAACCCAACACCTGAAAAGGACTGAACAACAATGAACCCATATGAAGGAATGAGCCTCGAAGAAGCTGCCGCCGCTATGGACACCCAAGGTGTCACCAATGGCATCCTTATGGATAGCGGTGTGACCGCTGGTGGTGAGTATACCGCTGGTCAGGAAACGCCGCATAACGTCGCCGCATCCATCCGCAACGAAGGCGGTGTCCGAACCGTAGAGGTTGTCCCCGGCAACCCCGCAAGTCGTACCTCTGTTGAAGCTGCTCTGACCGCTGGTTTGATTACCAAAGAACAGCTTGAGGCGAACCCTGAGGTTGCACCTGAAAGCAAACCTGAAGGCCCCCAAGATGACGACGATCTAAGCGACCAGCTTGGACCTCAGGACTTGGACCAAATGTTCGGCGAAGAGAACACTGAGATCGTTAACGGGCTGGTCGACAGCATGGGCGAAGATGCTGCTGGCACCATCCTTGGCCAAGCTATTGAAGACGGCAACATGATCGACGTTGACGCTATCCGCGAGGCGTTGGGCGAGGGTGCCACCGATGAGGCTGTCGAAGCCGCCGCTAACGATATGGCTGACGTGATTGAGGATGGTCTCGATTACCTGACCGACCAAATCGCTGCCGCTGGCATGGACCCCGACATGGTTGCCCAAGTCATCGCTAGCGACCCTGAACTTCTGGCCGAGGGCAAAGCTGCCTTTGGCGACTTCCTGACCGACGGTTCGATGACCGGCATCAAAGCCGTTCTCGACAAGGTCTACTCATAACCCACCCCCCAAAAGGATTTACTACTCATGAATGAACAAGACCAATTCCTGCCCCAAGGTATCCGCTCGTATGAGCTTCAGGCAGAAGCCCAACGTGAAGCCCGCGACGTGGCTGCCAAGGAACTCTCAGAGAGCATCGCCAAGGAAGCCGAAGCAACGGCTGAACGGCTGAAGCAAGAGCGCTTGCGTGCAGGTGGCACCGAGGCAGTCGTTGTGGACGCCCATAAGGAACTCGTGAACCAGCGCGCTAAGGAAGCCGAAGAGGCTGCACTGAATGCTGTTGAAAAGGTGTTGAAGCCAGAGGAAATCAAATATCACTTTGTCCGGCGTGGTAATGTGGTTTTGAGGGAATCCGGGCCTATTCCGGCAGGGCAAGAGGGCAGCCCATACTACGGCTACACATACGCTGAAGTTGAACCCCCAGCCGACCCTGTGGCCGAAGCCGTGAAGGCCGCCAAGGAAGCGAAGAACGCCGAGTTCAACAAGCAGCGTACCATCATGCTGCGGCAGCCTGCTGCACAGGATGCCGATACGTCGAAAAGTGCAGTCCTTCCCAAGTCCGATGCGGAACGGATTGCAGAGCTTGAGACGCAGGTTGCATCCCTGACAGCCAAGACCAAGCGGAAAGCCTACGGTGCCAAATGAGCGAACGTGACGACCACTATGATGGCATCGAAGAAATCAGGGTCCTGTTAAGAAAGAAGTTCATTGACGGCCTGACAAACGGTGTCCCCGAGATCGAACCCGCCACTGGTGCGATCATCTCGCGCTCCGAACCTAAAGCGAGTTGGTTGGCTGAAGCGCACCGCTTTCTAAACTCCGAGGACAAGAAGCGTGAGGCAGAAGAGGCCGAGGCCAAAGAGAAGCAGCGAGCTAGTAACGCTCTAGACGACGCTTTGGACGACCTACCAGACTTCCCTGACGATGAGGGTGCCACAAACCCTTCGCAATCCACCATCAACTGACCCCTAACGAATCCCTGAACAGGCCCCGAACGGCTACTGCGGTTGACCCCGTGGTGGTTGCTTGGGGCCTTTTGCGTTCCGGTCTGAAAGAGAAATCACAATGACATACACCGACATGATCACCGCGCTAGGGGCAGCCCATAAGGAACTCCAAAAGGCTGGCCTACGGGTGTCTGACGCAACCGTAGAGATCGACGCTGTAGCAAACCGTATGGCCGAGTTCGACGGCACAGAGACCGAGGCGAAACTGGCGGCTTTGGACTACGTCGAAGCCCGCGCCAACCTCGAAGTTGCACAGCGCGTGAAGGCGGCAGCCCGTGACGAGTTCAACCGTTCTTACCTAGTCCTGCTGCGTGCGGACGTACCCACATTTGAAGGATAACCCAATGAGCTTACCCCTCATCCTACCCGCCCTTAAGGCAGCGATTGGTGTGGCAGCCCCAACCGCCAAAATAGCATCTATCGCTTCTGCTGTATCCGCTGGCCTTTCGGTCGCAAGCGCCGCCGCTGGCTATGGTCAAGCAAGCGCTCAGGCCGATGCTCAGGCTGCCACTAACGCGAACCTGAAAGAGATTGCCCGGCAAGACATGGTCGACGGTACTGACCGCATCAACCTGCGCCAGTCTCAGGAGATCGAGGCAGCCACCGAACAACAGATCGACCATCAAAACGCCGCCACCCGCGCCGTTGCCTCTGCGAAAGTGGGTGCCTCAGGAAGTGGCGTTACAGGGTTCAGCGTCGATGCCCTGCTAGGTGACCTATACGGCCAACACGCCACCAACCGCGACCGCATCAACATGAACCTCGACAACCGTATTGAGCAGCTTGATGCCGAGCGCGAAGCACTCGCGACGAACTACACGCGCACTGCTGCCAGCTTGCCCAGCGTCCAGAAACCCAGCGCATTGGGCTACGGCTTGCAAGCTGGTGTTGGCGTGCTGGATGCCTACAGGGACCGCCTGAAGGCCGTTTCTGACACACCCAAAGACGCGCCTTCCCAGAAACCTTAAGCACGAGTTCAAGCAATGACCACGTATCGACCTATCGAGAAAACCGCTGACAACGGCTTCAACCCGAAGTGCAACGTGAAAGGGTACCCGGCGGACAGAATCGGGCCTTCAGCAGGCGGAACACAAGATCAACACACGGCCTTCATCGCGGCTAAAGAGAACCGCAGGCCGAACTCGAACGACTCATCAACGGTCCCGCCATCAGGCAGCGAGGGATAACCGCTATCCGAGGCGGCCACGGCAGTCCGCGTTCTGACGGAATTTCCGGGCGAGAAAATCGTGGCCGCTTGACAGGTACCACGACACACAATAGCCCTGAGGACAGCACACATTTGGGTTCACCAGATGGCCTTAAACGTTACAAAAACCCTGTCACCAGTGACGTAAACGGTGACGCAAAAGGGGTTAGTAGTGACGGGTAACCAAGCGAAAACCCTTGTAAAAAAGGGCTTCGAAAGAGACAGGGGATTCAAAATCCCCCGCCTTCACGGGCGTGAGAGTTCGAGTCTCTCCTTGGGCACCACAGATCATTTGAAACTGTGACTTTGGTTTGCGGCTGCAGAGGCATAAGCTCTTGGGATTTCTTCCAGTAGATTTGGATTTTGAGAATTACTTCAGCCCGTTCTTGATCGAATGCTGACATACAAGGTGACGCCACAGTTTGACGACGAAAGCAGGGGCTACCCAAGGGATCAATCCGCCTATAGTCTGCACCACGCCTGTTTGTGTCATATGCGGAGTTATTAGTTAAGGCTTACACCAAAAATGAGTTGCTGCTAATCTTGTACCGTGCTGGTCGAAATTTTGAGAACCAGACAGTTGTGTTTGGTTAGTGAGGTTTTTGGTGGCTGAAAAAATTGGCGCAGAGAAAATCGGTTACATCAATGGGTTAAGAGGAATTGCGATTGTAATGGTGTTAGCTCACCATATTTTGCAACCACTGATTTCCCCGTTGTCCTATGAGGACACCTCGGCGGCCAACTATTTCCTGTTACAGCCGTTTCTGCATAATGGCTGGCTGGGCGTAAACATTTTCTTTGTGTTGTCCGGTTTCGTTCTTTACCTGCCTTTGGCGCAAGAAAACGCTGCACCCTTCGATTCCGTGAAATTCTTAAAAAAGCGTGGGTGGAGATTGCTTCCGCTTTACTATGTGAACGTGCTTGTATGCCTGGTTCTATTCCTCGGCGAACCCTTAATGCGGATTTTATCTCATACAGTATTTTATCTGTTTGCCGCCGTCCCAAGCCCACTACTTTTCTTCCCACCGATGAACCCACCGCTTTGGTCGCTGGGAATAGAGATATGGTTTTCAATCCTTTTTCCGCTAATCCTAATTTTAGTCCGACGCAATGGACCGGTTACGACACTGCTGGTGTTAGCTGCGTTATCGATCGGATTTCATGCCTTTAGCGCGGCAAACTTCCAAGTTGAAGGGAAGTACTTGAACGATTTTTCGGATACTTTGCCCGGACGGCTGTCAGATTTCTGCTTTGGTATGCTGGCGGCGCATTGGTGGGTAAAGTTGGATTCCGGCCAGTCTCTTTCGATCAATCGCTTAAGAGTATTCTTTTTCTTAGGCTGCCTTCTAATTTATCTCGCCTTGGTTTTGTCGCTGGCGCGGTATGTCGGTGATGTGATGCCAATTGCCCAGACTTTTGCAAACCTGTCTATCGCCTTAGGAACCGTGTTTGTCATCTTGTCGTTGGTAGACGGAAGAAGCGCTCCCTCTGCGACGGACCTTCTGGAGATGCGGGCACTGCAACTTGTGGGTATGATGTGTTTCAGTATTTACATCTGGCACTGGCAAATTCTTCATGCGTTTAACGTCTTTTGGGGTGATCAAAGCTGGGCGTTCGGCCCGATGGTTCTGGTGTATCTTGCCGTGCTCGGTGCTGTGTCTGTCATCAGCTACCGTTTTATCGAGTTCTGGCACAAGGACTTCCGATCAATATTCTACGTCCCCAAACGATTGCCCCGGGACCTGAATAGGGCGCAGTCTTGATGGGTGGCGTGATGGGCCACTGAATACGGGGAAAGTTCCGTGATCAGCTTCAGATATGCAGCTTTGCGCTTCGGTGGAGGTCGCCGGACTTGACATTCCGGGTATCTGAATGAAACCTCGAAAATGTTGGGAGACATTGGAAAAATTCAAAAGTTGCACGGATGCATGGCGGCCTGATCTGACGATCCGGCGCGTCCCTTGCATTCGCGGGGCTTTTGTTCTTTCCCGCTCACACAATAAAAAATGGGAGTTCTTACATGAAAAACAGCAGCAAGCTTAGCCTCGGCGCATTTGTCACCGCGGCGATGATGGCACCGGCAGCCTATGCCGAAGAGTTCATCACAATCGGTACCGGCGGCGTGACCGGAGTTTACTATCCGACCGGTGGCGCGATCTGCCGTCTGGTGAACAAGGGCCGCAAGGAACATGGCGTGCGCTGCTCGGTCGAATCGACCGGTGGATCGGTCTACAACATCAACACCATCCGCGAGGGCGAGCTGGAGTTCGGTGTGGCGCAGTCCGACTGGCAGTACCATGCCTATAACGGCTCTTCGAAATTCGAAGAGGCTGGTCCGTTCGAAAACCTGCGCGCCGTCTTCTCGGTTCACCCCGAGCCGTTCACCGTTGTGGCCCGTGCCGATGCCGGCATCACCAACTTCGAGGACCTGAAAGGCAAGCGCGTCAATATCGGCAACCCCGGTTCCGGTCAGCGCGGCACCATGGAAGTCCTGTTGGGCGAAATGGGCTGGACCACCGATGATTTCGAACTGGCGACCGAACTGAAGGCGGCTGAACAGTCGGCGGCCCTTTGCGACAACCAGATCGATGCGATGGTCTATACAGTCGGCCACCCCTCGGGTTCGATTCAGGAAGCAACCACAGCCTGCGATTCCGTTCTGGTGAATGTCAGCGGTGACGCGGTCAGCAAGCTGGTCGACGACAACTCGTTCTACCGGACCGCGACCATCCCGGGTGGTATGTATCGCGGATCGGACGGTGACACCGCAACCTTTGGTGTCGGCGCAACCTTCGTGACCTCGGCGGATGTGTCGGAAGACGCGGTTTATGCGGTTGTCAGCTCGGTCTTCGAGAACTTCGACGACTTCAAAAAACTGCACCCGGCATTTGCCAATCTCAAGCCCGAAGAGATGATCGCGGACGGCCTGTCGGCCCCGCTGCATCCGGGTGCCGAGAAGTACTACAAAGAAAAAGGCTGGATTCAGTAATCCGGACCCAAAGCAGGGTGCCCACGGGCGCCCTGCCACCCAAACCCGTAGCAAACGGGTGATTCAGAAGGCCGCAAAAGGCCGCGACGGGGAGACAATCTATGAGTTCCGACACACAATCCAATCGTCCGCTATCCGAAGAAGAGCTACAGGAATTAGTTGCTTCCTCCGACGCGGGTGGACGCAACCCGGTCGGTAATGTCGGGATATTCCTGGCCATTGTGGCAGCGATCTGGTCGATCTTTCAGGTGGTTCTGGCCTCGCCGCTGGCGAATTACATATTGCCCGGCAGTATCGTGAACAATTCGCGGCAGTTCCATCTGGCCTTTGCCATGTTTCTGGCCTTTGCGGCCTATCCGGCGCTGAAGTCCAGCCCTCGGAACTATATTCCGGTTCAGGACTGGATCATGGGCCTGCTGGGCGCGTTTGTCGCGCTGTACGGCTACTTCTTCTATCAGAAAATCGTTGATGCCGGTGGCCTTGCGGATGACACAGACAAATGGGTTGCCCTGGCCGGTCTGCTGTTGTTGTTCGAAGCCGCGCGCCGTGCGCTTGGTCCGGCGATGGCGATTATCGCGACGATCTTTCTGGCCTATGTGTTCTTCGGCTCGTCCGAATGGGTGCCCGAGGTTATCCGCTGGAAGGGTGCCAGCCTGAAAAAGGCCATGAGCCATATGTGGATCACGTCCGAGGGCGTGTTTGGCATCGCGCTTGGGGTTTCGACCAAATTCGTGTTCCTGTTCGTGCTGTTTGGCGCGTTGCTGGATAAGGCCGGGGCAGGGAACTACTTTATCAAAATGGCCTTTGGAGCGCTTGGCCACCTGCGCGGTGGTCCGGCCAAGGCGGCGGTTGTTGGTTCGGCGGCGACCGGCCTGATCTCGGGCTCGTCCATCGCCAATGTTGTGACCACCGGCACCTTCACCATCCCGCTGATGAAACGCGTGGGCTTTTCCAGCGAACAGGCGGGCTCGGTCGAGGTTGCCTCATCCGTGAATGGCCAGATCATGCCCCCCGTGATGGGCGCTGCGGCCTTCCTGATGGTTGAATATGTGGGCATCTCATATGTCGAGGTGATCACCCACGCCTTCCTGCCTGCGGCGATTTCCTACATCGCGCTGGTCTATATCGTGCATCTCGAGGCCGTGAAGCGGAACATGCCCACGCTGGGCGACCGCGACGTGCATCTGGCGCGGACCGTTGTGGGGATGTTGTCTTTCTTCATCGTCTTTGCCGGTCTCTGCTATGGCTCGCAATTCCCGGTCGATGCGGTGACCGCATGGGTTCCGTCGGCGGCCGGTCTGGTGCTGAGCCTGATTGTCTGTGCGGTCTATGTCGCGCTGCTTTATCTGGCCGCCCAGGTGCCGGATCTGGAGCCGGATGATCCGAACGCCAAAGAGGTGCAACTGCCCGTCATCACAGACATCTACAAGGCCGGGCTGCACTACCTGCTGCCGATCATCGTGCTGGTCTATTTCCTGATGATCGAGCAGAAATCGCCGGGCCTGTCAGCCTTCTGGGCGACTGCTTTGCTGTTTGTGATCCTGCTGACGCAGAAGCCGCTCAAGGCGATCTTCCGCGGTGAAAGCGATGTCTACAATCGCTTTATCGATGGTGTTGCCGATCTGTGGCAGGGCCTAATCGATGGTGCGCGCAACATGATCGGGATCGCCTTGGCCACGGCCACGGCGGGCGTGATCGTGGGCACCGTGACCCTGACTGGCGTGGGCCAAGTGATGGCCGATCTGGTCGAGTTCCTGTCGGGCGGCAACCTGATCCTGATGCTGATCATGGTCGGTATCCTCAGCCTGATCCTGGGCATGGGCCTGCCGACCACGGCGAACTATATCGTCGTCAGCTCGCTGATGGCCGGTGTGGTTGTGGAACTGGGCGCGCAAAGCGGGCTGATCGTGCCGCTGATCGCGGTGCACCTGTTCGTGTTCTACTTTGGGATCATGGCGGATGTGACGCCTCCGGTCGGGTTGGCCAGTTTCGCGGCGGCTGCCGTGTCCGGTGGTGATGCGATCAAGACCGGATTCACCGCGTTCTTCTACAGCTTGCGCACCGTGGCGCTGCCATTTGTGTTCATCTTCAACACTGACTTGCTGCTGATCGATGTGACATGGGTCGAAGGGATAATCGTCGCCATATTTGCGACCATCGCCATTCTGGTCTTCACCGCCGGAACCATGGGCTATTTCCTGACCCACAGCCGGATTTATGAAAGCATTGCGCTGATCTTTGTGGCCTTTGCCCTGTTCCGACCGGATTTCTTCATGGACCGGATCTCACCTCCTTTCCAGTCGGTGGAACCTGCCGCGTTTGAAGAAACGATCGGGCAGACGCCACCAGGGTCCGAGGTGCGACTGGTCGTGTCCGGCCCCGATTTCGACACGTTGGAGATGGTCGACACGACGGTCGTCGTCACTGTGGGTGAAGAAGAGGGCGGAGCGGCCCGGGTCGAGGCGATGGGTCTGCTGCTGATCCCCGAAGACGGGCTGATCAAACTGGAAGAGCCGCTGTTTGGCGCGCCGGTCGCGGATGAGCTTGGCATCTTCGACTATTACGGGGATGAGGCCGTGCGCTTGACCTCGGTCAGCCTGCCGTCCAGCCAACCGCCCAAGCAATTGATCTACCTTCCGGCGATGCTCTTGCTGGGTCTGATCGCCTTCCTGCAACGTGGCCGTGCCGCCAGACAAGAAGAGGTGCCCGCATGACAAAGTCAGTTCTTTGCGCCGTCGATATCAGTAACGGAGATCTGGACAGCCCGGTCCTGAAACAGGCCGCAGCGTTGGCGGATTTGGATGGGGCCCAGTTGGATGTGGTGACAGTTCTGCCCGATTTCGGGGAAAGCTGGGTGTCGGGCTTTTTCGAGCCCGACTTCCACGACAAGGCATTGGAAGAGGCCCATAACAAACTGACCGCGCTGTGTGTCTCGGCGTTGGGCTCGGACCGCAATGCCTCGATCCGTCATGTGGTTGCAACTGGTACGGCCTATCAGGAAATCCTGAAAACCGCCGACAGCGCCGGGTCGGACCTGATCGTGATAGGGGCGCACAAGCCGGATTTCAAGGATTACCTGCTGGGCCCCAACGCTGCGCGCGTAGTGCGGCACGCGGCGGTTTCGGTCTACGTCGTCCGCTGATCCAGAGTGTGCGACCTTTGAGCTGAAGTATCATGCGACAGGAATAGCCCGAGAGCGCCGTAGGCGTGGCAGGGTATTCCTGTCTCAGAATTAAGGTCGCACGCTTTAATACCCGGTCATCTCAAGGTAGCCGCGCCCTGCGTGGCTGCCTGAGACCGTGACAGGGCCTTCCCAATATTCAAATCGCGTCGTCATCCAGGCGTCAGGGATCAGGGCCGAAACCTCGACGTTTATGTCGCGGTCAGGCAGGGTGACGTTCCATCGAATTGGCACATCCCGACCCGCAACGCGTGCGGTTTCAAGTGGTGTGAACTGGGCCGATCCATCAGGCAGTGTCTGGCTGCTGCCATCCGCATTGATCCACGTGGCCGCCGTGAAATCACCCCGTGCTCCGCGCAGGCGAAACGCCATCAGCTTGTCACCATCATCGAAGCTGAGCGAGAACCAGTCCCACCCGCTTTGATCCTCGGCCAAGGGCTGCGACGACCACTCGCGATCCAGCCAGGCATGACCGGTGACGGCGATGTCTCCGTCCGGCAAATGCAGGGTGCCTTCGATGGCGTAGAAGGGTTGGGAGTAGTAATAGCTCGCCTGACCGTCTGCGGATTTCACGGAATATCCGCCGTCTCCGTGAAAGACCAACGGACCTTGAGCGTTCAGGGACAGGGTATAGCCGAAATCCGCTCCATTCGCGGTCAGCGACAGCGAGTCGAAATCCGGCCCGCTCATGCGCCATTCGTCGATCCATGCGGCAAAGGGTTGGGCCGACACTCCGGCCTGACCGATGCCACCGCGGGACAGGCGTTCGGCGAAGTAATGGCGCTCGGGCGTGGTGATTGCTGCGTGACCCATCCAGATTTGCGGGCTTTGCCAGCCGTCGGTGTCAAAGGGCTTTAGGGCAGATCGGAACAGCGTCCACTGAATGCCATAGTCGCGCCCGTCTTCCCCCTTCAGGTTGGCCGTCAGGTACCACCATTCGATGCGATAGCTGGGATGCGCGCCGTGATCTTTGGGAAAGACGAACTGAACGTCTGGTTGAGGCACGTCGAACCCATCTGCCGAGCCACCCAGACCCGCATAGCCCTGCGCCAACGCGGAAACCGGCAGGCAGAAGAGGAGGGCCAGGATTAAGGCTCTAACGTTCATTGGCAAAAACCCTCAGTAAGTTTGCCGGTGGCAGGCGTAACAGGCGCAGTGCGGGCAGGGCGGCTGCGATCAAGGCAGCCAGCAGCGTGAGTGCGAATAAATACAGCCAATCCCATGGGAACAGGTACATCGGCAGGCGCCAGCCGAATGCCTGTACATTAATGACAGCAAGCAGGACCCAGGCCAGAACCAGCCCCAGCGGCAGCGCAAGACAGGCCGTCAACGCCGCCAGTAGAACACTGCGCAACAGCTCGAATTTCGCCAGTTCTGCGCGATTCAGACCCAAGGCCCAAACCGGCGCGATCTGAGGCAGGCGCTGGGTCCATAGGGTCAGAAGGCTGGTTAAAATGGCGAACCCGGCGACCCCAAGTGTCAGGATGTTGAGTGCGGAGGTCACGACAAAGGTCTTCTCAAAAATCGTCCGCGATTGCGCCTTCATCGCGGCCTGCTGCACCACGTTTCGGGGCGGCAGATCGAAACGCGCGCGTAGGGATTGCGCCATCTCAGTCGCTGCGCCCGGGTCCATACGTATACCAAAGCGTCTTGCGTCTGTCCCCGGCGCGATCTGATCCAGTTTGGTCATGGACACAATCGCCTGACCGGTGGGGTTGCCATAGTCGGAATAGACGCCCGCGATTGGCATTTGATGGTCCGGCGCGATCGTCAAAACATCCCCCGGCCAAAGCTGCGCGCGGCGGGCCAGTTGCTCGTTGATCAAAATGGCCTCACCCGCCATCACCCTGTTCCAATCGCCATTGGATCGGGCAATCAATGGCCAGTTATCCCGGTAGACCGGATCGTCTACGACCCCATACAAGAACAAAGGCTCGGTGGTGTGAGGCAACTCGACACTGCGGATCGGCAGGAGTGCATTGACCTGAGGGGCCAGCCATTCGGCCATCTCGCTGGCTTGCTGGTCGTCCTTGGCGGTTACATAAATTTCGGCGGTCAGGCGTTGATCGAGCCATCCGATGAAGGTCAGCCGGAAGCTGGAGACCATGGTGCCAACGCCGATATTTGCAGCCAGCGCCAGCAGCAGGGCCATCAGTGCCAGAGAAAGCCCCGGCAATTGCGCCCGCATATCGGCCCAGATCCATTGCGATACAGGGCCGCGCGCTTGTTTAGCACCTACCGATAGGGCGAAGGACAGAAGCAGTGGCAGCAACAGGGCGGCCCCGGTCAACAATCCGGCGAGCAAGACAAACCCGGCAAGCAGGCCACCGAGGCTGGTATAGAAAAGAGTACCGCCGACAATCAGACACACACCGATGATCCCAGCCAATCGGTGTGTCTGTCCCGAGCCGCTCCAGGCCTGCACGCCGGGCCCTTCAAGCAGTGGCATCCGGGCCAAGCGCCACAACGCATGACCGCTGGCCCCCAAGGTGCCCAGCAGCGCCATGGCCAGCCCCGCAAGCGCCCATTCGGGTTGCAGGGTCAACTGTCCCGTCACAGGTGCGCCGTATAGCCCGCGCAATGTTGCGGCCACGTCGGGCAGCAGCGCGCCTGCCAGAAAGAATCCCAGGATCAGCCCCAGTGCGCCGCCGATACAGGCCAGCAGGGTCAACTCGGCCAGGATCAGCCAGACCAGCCGCCGCATCGAAACACCCAGGGCGCGCAACGTTCGGATCACCCCGCGCCGTTGGGCAAAAGCCAGCCCGACCGTGCCATTTACGATGAACAGGCCGACAGCGAAGGACAGCAGTCCAAAGGCGGTCAGGTTCAGGTGGAAGCTGTCGGTCAGTTGCGCGGTATCGACCTGCGAATCCGGGCTGATCTGTTGCAGTTCCGGTGCGACATCCGACAGTGGCAACCGCCCGCGCGGCTGGTTTGGCAGAACGACAAGGCGCGAGATCGTACTGGGTTGACCCAGCAGAGTCTCGGCCACGCCAATGTCGGTCAGAATGACATCCGGGGGCAGGGACCGGGACAGCAGAATGGGCGGCAGATCGCTCACCGGTTCCAGAACAGGTGCAAGATCGGGATGCACTATGAGACGCCCAGGAGCGGTCAATATATCCGCTGGGTTGGGTGGGTCGGCGCCCTGTTCGGTCTCGGTCACGGCGGGCAGGGCCGGGTAGGCCACCATATCCACGCCCATCAGGCGTATTGTCCGCCCCCCGACACGGAAAGTACCCTCGAGCACAGCTGCAACCTGCCAACCGGCCTGACGCAGTTGGGCATAACGCGCAACGGGGATGGGACCTGTGGGATCGCGCAGTTCATCGAACTGACCAAGTGCCAGTTGTGCGTTTGCGCGGGCATAGCTGGCGCGCGCTTCGGCATTGATCGCCTGCACCGCAGACCACAGACCGGTGGCCAAGGCGATCCCGATCAGCAATGTCGCAAGTTGCAGCCAGTGCGCGCGCCAATGGGACAGCAACGCTTGTATGACCGGTCGCGTCATTGGATCCGGCCACCGGCCAGATGCACGCGCCGTTCTAGCCGCGCAGCAATTTCGGCGGAATGGGTGACCAGCAGCAGCGCCGCGCCTGTATCCGCGACAAGCGACAGCATCAGGTCCAACACAGTGGCGCTGGCGGTTTCATCCAGATTGCCCGTGGGTTCATCTGCCAGCAACAGTTTCGGGCGCGCACCCATGGCACGGCCAATGGCGACCCGTTGTTGTTGCCCGCCGGACAGGTTCTCGGGGAAGCGATCCAGAAGATCGGACAATCCCAACCTGTCCGCCAGATGGGCGCTCCAGTCGGGATCATGGCACCCGGCCAGCCGGGCGTGGAACGAGAGGTTCTGTGCAACCGTCAGCGACGGGATCAGGTTAAACTGCTGAAACACCAACGAAACATGACGGCGGCGCAGGTCGGCCCGTCCAGCATCATCCAGCGAGGACAGGCGCGCTCCGTTCAGCGTGATCTCGCCCCCGTCGAACCGATCCAAAGCGGCTGCGAGGTTCAGCAGAGTGGATTTGCCGCTGCCGCTTTCTCCGGTCAGCGCCAGCGTCTGCCCCTGATCCAGTTCCAGCGACACGTCGCGCAGCACCGGCCGCCCGCCGGGATAGGATTTCTGCACCTTGTCTATTGTCAACAGCATCGACCGACCCACTTTTTCCCAGCAGGATGTGCAACAGTTTTGACCTATGTCCAGTGCAGACCGACCCCCGGTGCGTTTCGCCGCAGGGGCAAAATCCGCCAACCGGGCTTGTGCCAAGGCGCGGCACGGGCCATTCTGGCTGACAGAGTCATGGCTGCAATTCAGGGTGAAAAAACATGAGCTTGCTGCACCAGATTGTATGGGGCAGTGCCTTTCTGGGGCTCTGCTTTGTGGTCGAGATCTTTTTGCTGACCTGGTGCACAATCGTCATCATGAGGATGGAGCCGAAATGGTCCAAAAGCGGGCTTTTTCTGGCGACTGCTGCACCGATTGCAGTGGCTTTGGTGTTCATTGTCCTGACACACACCATTCAGGTCTGGATCTGGGCGGTTGTTTGGGTCCTGCTTGAGGTGCTGCCCGACTGGAACACGGCCCTTTATTTCTCGTTGGTCACATTCACCACGCTGGGCTATGGCGACATCGTTTTGGGCGAGGCGTTGCGAATTTTCGGCTCGTTCGCGTCAGTCGCGGGGCTTTTGGCCTTTGGCCTGTCCACCGCCTATATGGTGGCCCTGATGACCCGCGTGTTTCAGGAACGGTTCTTTTCCTAAAGGATGGGCGCAAACAGCCGGGCCAGCGGTGCCCCGAACCGGATATGGGCCGGTTGTTGTTGCAAAGACCGGGTGAGTTCATAGCAGTTCTCGAAATCCGCCAGCAGCATCCGTTCAACGGCTTGCGTTGCCCTTTGATCGAAGAACAGGGCCATCGCTTCAAAATTCAGGCGGAAGGAACGGTTGTCCAGATTTGTTGTTCCAACCGCGGCCAGCGTGTCATCAACGACAAACACCTTCTGGTGCATGAACCCGTCGGTATAACGAAACACCCGCGCGCCGCAGTCGCGAACCTCATCGAAATAGGCGAAAGCGGCCAGCCAGGGCAGGCGGTGATCGATCATGTCGGGTACCAGGATTCGCACATCGACGGCACGCATCGCCGCGTGTTGCAGGGCGGTCATGATGTCGATATCGGGCACGAAGTAGGGTGAGGCGATCCACAGCCGTTCCTTCGCCTCGGCGATGGCGGAAAAGAACAGCATCGCCCCGGTTTCGGTATCGTCTCCGGGCCCGGTTGCGACCAGCAGGGCGTTCATATCCTGCTCGGACTCGGTTCCGGCCCAATCCACTTCGTCGATCAGGTCTTCGTCGCGGGCCCAATGCCAATCCTCGGTGAAGATAAGTTGCAGCTGCCGGACGATATGCCCGGTCATCTTGATATGCGTGTCGCGCCAATGGCCAAAATGCTTGCTTTGGCCAAGATACTCGACCCCGACATTATGCCCGCCGATAAACCCGATCTCGCCGTCGATCACCACGGTCTTGCGGTGGTTGCGGTAGTTGAGTTGGAAACGGAAATTCGGCCCGCGCTGATCTTTGGGATTGGCTACGTCGATCCCGGCAGTCTGCATGGTCTCAAGATACTCGGTCGGCAGCCCGTAACTGCCCACAGCATCGGTCATGAACCGGACATGCACGCCGCGTTTTGCGGCAGCGATCAACTTTTGCTGCAGTTTCAGACCCAGATCATCGGCGCGTACGATGTAGAACTGGATTAGGATGTAGTTTTTGGCCGCATCGATGGCGTCAAAGATCGCATCAAACGTGGCTTGCCCGTCGATCAGCAACTCGGCCCCGTTGCCGCGCGACACCGGGAGGTGCGCCAGAAACTCGAACGGGCGGGGGTTGATCGACATCGTGGACGGGTCGGGCTTGGAATAATCCGCAAAGCTTTTGATGCCTTCGACCACACGCTCGCTTTCCTGTCGTGCGATGCGATAGCCGCGAAACCGGTGGTGGCCCAGAAACAGGTACATAGGCACCGCAAAGAACGGGGCCGAGACCAGAAAGACCACCCAACCCACCGCACCTTGCGGGGTTCGGGCGGTCTGCGCGGCGCGAACGGAAAACACGACCGCCGTTACGTACAGGGCAAAAACGGCGGTCGAAACAAGCAGTGTCCACATAAGGTTCCAGGATCCGGGTGGTTTTTAGTTCGCCCCAGTGTAGACGCGAGACCAGTCCTGCGCCATATCCACGATCACCCATCCCATATCTGGGCCTTTGGCCAACCCATCGACCAGCTTGCCAATTGGGCTTTCGCGGTCATAAGCCCATTCGCGGTCTGCATCCGTGTGATGAATCAGGACACCCAATCTGGGCCCTTCGCCTGCGGTAACCCACTCCATCATCGCGAAATCCCCGTCCGAGTTTCCACCCGCAAGGATCGGTCGCTTGCCGATGGTGCGTTCGATATTGATCGGCTTTCCTTCCTTGTCATCAATGAAAGCGATGCCCGGCGTCTTGACCACGGTGGGCACGCCATCGACATGGTCGAAACTGGTATTGCCGTAGGTGCCCAACACCTGATGAGGGGGAATGCCATAGGCATCTTCGGCAAAGACCCGCATGAAATGGATGCCGCCGCCGGAGACGATATAGGTGGTGAACCCTTCGTCACGCAGATAACGCAGCAGCTCGACCATCGGCTGATAGGTCATTTGATCGTAAGGCAAGTCAGTATCCGGGTGGCGCGCCGTTTCCAGCCATTGGGCCACGGCGGCCTGAAACTCGGTAACGCTGGTGCCGGAATGCGAGGCATTGACGACCTCGATCAGCGCGTCATGACCGCCTTGCAGGATCGTGGCCAGATCGCCTTCGGCGGCGGCCTTCAGGGCAGGCGTTGTCAGGATCGACGGATCCCGCTCGGCCATGTCCGCAAGGCGATCCATGGCAAAAATGAACTGAAAATAGACGGGCTGTTCTGCCCAAAGTGTGCCGTCATTGTCGAACACGGCAATCCGGTCGGATGGGGTGACATAGGCGGGGCCATCCGGATCGGTCACGCCCTCGACAAAGTTGATAATCCGGGTGCGGGCATCGGTATCCTGCCAGCTTGGCAGCGGGTCAGCCTGTGCCATCAGGGGCAGGGCAAGCGCGGACACAACAGCGGTCAATCGCAGCATGAGAATTACTCCGTTCAATAAAGGAAGGGCCGCCATCATCGGCGGCCCCCTGAGTGGCAAGCGAACTTAATTGCCTGTCGGTGTGCTGAGCTTTTCCATCACCTGATCCAGGCTGAAGCTGGCGGCTTTCTGGCGTGGTGGGAATTCCTGGAAGGTGCTCAGGAAGTTGCCCACATATTGCTGCGCCGGCACCAGGAAATACGCCCGGTCGAGGATCCAGTCGTAATAGGTGTTCGAGGTGCGATAGCCACGCTCGTAGGGGTCGCGGCGCAGGTTGACGATGATCGGCACGCGCAGTTCGGTGAACGGCTCCATCCACGCACGGAAGGTTGCCCATGCTTTCTGCTCAAGGAAGATCAGTTTCCAGTCGTCAAAGCGCAACGCCGACAGATCGCCATCGTCGGTGAAGTAAAAGATCTCGCGACGGGGGCTTTCCGTGGTCTCACCGGTCAGCAGGGGCAGGATGTTGTAGCCATCCAGATGCACCTTATAGTCACGGCCCATCGCGGGCGAGGAATAGCCTGCTTTCAGCTTGTCCTTGATCTCGGGGTCACCGGCAACGGCCAGATAGGTCGGCAGCCAGTCCATGTGATGCACGATTTCGTTGTTGACGGAACCGGCCTCGATCCGTCCGGGCCAGCGCACCATCGAAGGCACGCGCCAGCCGCCTTCCCAGTTGGTGTTCTTCTCACCCCAGAACGGGGTCGAGGCGGCGTCGGGCCAGGTATTGTAGTGGGGTCCGTTGTCGGTCGAGTAATGCACGATGGTGTTGTCGGCGATGCCAAGTTCGTCCAACAGGTCAAGCAACTGGCCCACATGCACGTCATGTTCGATCATGCCAGCGGTGTATTCGTCCGCCGGACCGCCAAAGATCTCATTGGCCTGCTGCCGCATCTCGTCTTTCACATGGGTGCGGAAGTGCATCCGCGTCCCGTTCCACCAGACATAGAACGGCGTCCCGTTGGCGTTGGCTTCGCGAATGAACTCAACAGCGGCTTCCAGCGTTTCCTCGTCCACCGTCTCCATCCGCTTGCGGGTCAGGGGACCTGTGTCCTGAATCTCGCCCCCGGCGGAGGAGCGGATTACGCCGCGCGGACCATAGGCTTCGCGAAAGGTGCGTCCGTCAGGCAGGATCGCATCACCGGGATAGTCTTCGTGTTCGGGTTCTTCTTCGGCGTTCAGGTGGTAGAGGTTGCCGAAAAACTCATCAAATCCGTGGTTTGTGGGCAGATGTTCATCCCGGTCGCCCAGATGGTTCTTGCCGAACTGACCGGTGACATAGCCATGGTCTTTCAAAAGGCCAGCAATGGTGGGGTCTTCGACCTGCATGCCTTCTTTTGCGCCGGGCAGACCGACCTTGGACAGGCCGGTGCGGAAAACCGATTGCCCCATGATGTAAGACGATCGACCGGCGGTGCAGGACTGTTCACCATAATAATCGGTGAAAATCATGCCTTCTTTGGCGACACGGTCGATATTGGGCGTGCGATACCCCATCAACCCCATCGTATAGGCCGAGATATTGGATTGGCCAATATCGTCACCCCAGATGACCAGAATGTTGGGCTTTTGATCCTGCGCCCAGGCGGGCAGGGCCAAAAGCACCGAAAGCGCACCGACGGCTGCGCGGCGTATCCCAGTACGCCAGTGTTCCACCAATTGAATAGAAGGTCGCATGTCTTGCTCCTGAATTTGCGGGCAGAACCGCCCGAGAGAATATTTTGTGCTTTAACGTCGAGAGCCGGATCGACTACTCTGCGGATAGCTGTAAACGTCCTGTTCAAGCCCAGCTTGCGCAGGAATCGCTTGGCACTAAATTAGGCCAACAGCATGGGCCAAAACTTATCACATGATGATTTTCAAATATACCGATGTTAAAAAACACACCTGATCTCAAGCCGTTGCAAGATTCAAATTGGCTGCAAACCCGGTCTGCCGGGTTCCGAAAGGCGTTGATGGCCTGCGCCGTGCACCGCAGGTATGAGGTCGGAGAGGCGCTGTATAACCACGGTGATCCGGCAGACGGCATTCATGGCGTGCTGGACGGCGGTGTCAGGCTGACCACCCCTGCAGATGACGGGCAGGAGTTCGTTCTGCATCAGGAAGGGCGTGGGTTCTGGGTCGGTGATTTGGCCCTGTTTGCTAACGCGCACCGGCTGGTTGGGGTGGTCGCGACAAAGCACACCGAAGCCTTGTTTTTTCCGTCGGCCATGCTGGACAGGATGGTGCAGCAAAACCCGGAATACCTGCGCGATTTTTATGTGTTGTCGCATGAGAACATGCAAAAAGCCCTGCGGATCATTGCCAACCTTGGCGTAACGGGTACGGAAAAGCGTCTGATCCTGAGGTTGCTGCATCTTGAGGAGGTTGCCGCAGACGCCGATGGCTGGCTACAGGTCTCGCAAGAGGAACTGGCCGCGATGATCGCCGTATCCCCGCCGACGCTGCACAGAACGCTGCAACGGCTGATCAAACAGGGCCTGATTGTTGGCGGCTATGGGCGCCTCAAGCTGCAGGACCGTCCCGCGCTGATCGCGCTTTGCCAAAGCTGAGGTCAGGGCTGATCATCCCCCAATCGCCCGTCCAGCGACATCAAGATGGCCACCGGGCGCAAGGCGGGGATGTGGCTGAATACGATCAGGATACAAACGGTTAGCGGTACGCTCAGGAACGCTCCGATCAGGCCCCAGACGGTGGTCCAGAACATCAGGGCCAGAACGACCAGAAACGTGGACATGTTCAGCGACCGGCCCAGCATCGCCGGGTCTACGAAATTGCCGATCAGGAACTGGATGGTGCCGCAGCCCAGAACCACCACCAGAAACGGGCCGATGCTTTCGAATTGCACAAGCGCGATCATGGCCGGGAAGACCACGGCAATAATCGACCCTATTGAAGGGATGAAGTTCAGCGCAAAGGTCAGAACCGCCCAAGTCTCGGCATACTCCAGTCCGAGGATGCGGAAGACGGTGTAACTGATGCCCGCCGTGATCAGGCTGATCAGGGTTTTAACCCCGACATAGCGCTGCAGGCTGAATGAAATTGCGTCCAGCATCGCAGAAAACTCTTTGCCGGTGTCGGGGTTGCCTGCGGCCAGTTGGATTTTCTTGCGAAAGGCCAGTCGTTCGGCCATCAGGAATGCGACATAGAGGCTGATCAGAAAGAACTGATTTAGCAGCGAGGTCGCGCTGCCCAGCAACAGCCGCGCCAGATAAGACATGTCGATACTGACCAGATTGTCGCGAATGAAGGTCGTGACGTCACTGCCCACCAGCCCCGCCACGCGGTTCACCGCGTCGTCGAACTGGGTTTCATACGTGTTGATGCTGCGGGCGAACTGTGTCGCCTGACTGCCCAGAATATACATGATCATGAACAAACCGGCCAAAACCACAGTTACTCCGGCAATATTGGCCAGCCAGACGGGGGCTCGGGTCACCGCAATGACCCGGTCGCTGAGCGCGATGATCAGAACATTGATCAACAGGGCCATCGTCAACGGAATCAGAAAAGCGGCACCCGCATACAGCCCCAAAACAACCAGAGCTGCGATGATACAACTGTCGCGTACCACGGACAGGCTGGGGCGATAGCGATCTTTCGGGCTGTTTGGATCAAGGGTCATTCGCAAACCTGAACTATGATAGGGCGGGCGCATGCAAAGCGGGTCGGGTTGTCCTGATCCTGCACAGCCGGGTAAGTTTATGCAATGCAGTCAGTTATTTATATATCGGGATTTACGACTTCCCGGGTTCTACCGGGGCTGCGGGCGGGCTAGGGTTTCAGAATGTCGCAACCATCGATTCTACTATCCGGCCGTCTGATCAAAGCGCTGTTTCTGGCGTTTCGGCGGTTCAGCGAGAAAAACGGCTTTGTCATGAGCAGCCATGTCGCCATGTCGATGATGATGGCGTTGTTTCCGTTTGTACTGTTCACCGTGGCGCTGGCAGGGACGTTGTCGCAAGGCTATGTGACGGACGAGTTGATCGACCTGATTTTCGGCGCGTGGCCGCAGGATGTGGCTGGCCCGATTGTGTCCGAACTGCGGGCGGTTCTTCAGGGGTCAAGCTCGGGCGTGATCACGATCGGCGGTTTGCTGGCGGTGTATTTTGCTTCGAACGGGGTGGCGGCGGTGCGGGCTGCGATGAATCAGGCCTATCACGACCGGGACAGCTGGCCGTTCTGGAAGACGAGGCTGCTGTGTATCGTTTTGGTCATTCTGGGCGGGGCCGCCATTCTGATCGTCGCTGCGGTCGAGGTCGTGCTGCCCGTCTACACAACGCTGGTGTCCAAGCATACGGACGTGGATGTCTCGACTTGGCTTTCGGTGGACCGGCTGCGCTGGACCTTTACCGTGGCCGTGCCGGTGGCGACCATACTGCTGGCGCATCTTGTTCTGCCGACGCGGCGCCACCGGGTGATGCAGATCCTTCCGGGCGTGGTGCTGACCCTGCTGCTGTTGGGCGGCGGCGGCTGGGCCTTTTCGATCTATATCGCCCAATTCGCCAGCTACAGCGCCACCTATGCCGGTCTGGCCGGGGCCATGGCCGCCCTGATCTTCCTGTACCTTTGCGCAGCGATCCTGATCCTGGGCGCGGAATATAACGGCGCGCTGATGGACCTGCATAGCGAGGATGACAGCGCATGAAGTGGCTCGCCTTTGCGGTTTCCGTGTTGATATCCGGGATCGCCTACGCTCAGACCCCATCATATGTTGGATCCGAGCAATGCGCCGATTGTCATACCGAAGAAACAGCCGCCTGGGCCCAATCCCATCACGCATTGGCCTGGACCGGGGTTGAAGACGGGGCGCTGGTCGCGGATTTTGCTGGCACGGTGTTTGAACATGACGGCATGTCGGTCCGCTTCGGTTATCGTGGTGCGACGCCTTATGCGGATGTGACCGAGAAAGATGGCGTAACGACCAGCTATGACGTGCATTCCATCGTCGGTGTCGAGCCTTTGCAGCAATATCTGTTCGAAACCGAACCCGGACGATTGCAAAGCTTTGATGTGGTCTGGGACACCGAAAACAAGCGCTGGTTCCACCTCTATCCCGATCAGGATCTGCCGCCGGATGACGGGCTGCACTGGACCGGGCCGTATAAGAATTGGAACGCACGCTGCGCCGAATGCCACGCCACAGGATTCGAAAAGAACTATGACGTGCAAAGCCGAGCCTATCAGTCCCGTCAGGTCGAAATCGGTGTCGGGTGCGAGGCCTGCCATGGTCCGGGCTCGGCGCATATCGACTGGGTTGGCGGAAAATCGGTTGCAAAAGGTCTAAGTGCCTCTGGCTTTCTGATGTCATGGGGCAGGGGCCAGACCGAGGCGGAAATCCAGCAATGCGCCGGGTGCCATTCCCGGCGCGAGGCGCATGAGCAAGGCAACCCTCTGCCCGGCACGCCCTATCACGATGCCTATAATCTGGCCCTGCTGCGGCCCGGAACCTATCACCCGGACGGCCAGATTCTGGACGAGGTTTATGTTTACGGCTCGTTCCTGCAATCGAAGATGTACGCGCAGGGCGTTGGCTGTTTGAACTGCCACGAACCCCATAGCGCCGAGCTGCGGGCCGATGGCAATGGCGTTTGCACGCAATGCCATTCCCCGGCGGGCAACCCCGATTTTCCGACTTTGGCTCGCAAGGAATACGACACGCCTGCGCATCACCATCACCCCGAGGACAGCGCGGGTGCGCAATGCAAAACCTGTCATATGATCGAACGTGTCTATATGGGCGTCGATGGTCGCCGCGATCACAGTTTCCGCGTGCCGCGCCCGGATTTGGCGCTTGGACAGGACGCCTGCACCGATTGCCATGAGGATAGGGATCAGCCTTGGGCGGCTGCCCGGATTGAAGAATGGTTCCCGAATTCATCGCATCGCGGCCCGCATTTCGGATCGTCCTTTGCCCCGGCGATGGCGGGGCAGGCGGACAGTCCCGAAGGGTTGCTGGCCATTGCCCTCGATCCCGCACAGCCGGGCATCGTCCGGGCCACGGCAGCTTATCTTTTGCAACCGTTTGGCTCTGCAGACGTGGCAGAGGCGACAGTTGCGTTGTTGACGGATGCAGACCCGCTAATACGGGCCAATGCGGTCGCCTTGCAGCGACAGGCATCCCTCGTCGATCAGGTGCAACGGCTTGAACCGCTCTTGTCCGACCCGCTGCGCAATGTGCGTATATCAGCAGCGAAAGAGTTCCTGAACATTCCGCCCCAAGCCCTTACGCCGGATCAGCAGGCCCTGGTCGGGCAAGCGATGTCCGAATGGCAGGGCGTAATTGCCAACCGGCTGGATTTCCCCGAGACCCATATGGTGCTGGGCGGCATGGCGCTGACCTTCCGCAATGCACCTGCCGCCGAACGGGCGTTTCGCGAGGTTGTCACGCTTGATCCGCAACGGGCCGAGGCCTGGCCGATGCTTGTGCAACTGGCGCAGATCAACCGGGGGGCGGATGCAGCACGTGAGGTAGTGAAAGAAGGCCTAGGGCGCATACCGGATGACCCAAACCTGCAAGAATTGTCCAGACAAATCGGGCCATAACATTGGCATCTGCCTGCCCGTATCGCGCCATTTTCCCGGCAAATTCTGACGTTAACCCTTAGATCGAGGGTGTCGGGCTAAGGCGTAGTCAAAGGTGACAATATGTCAGAGCATTCAAAGAAACTGCCCATTCCACGAGGGAAATGGGTCTCGCTTGACCAGCGGATCGCGCAGTTGCGCGAGCAAAAGCCGGTTGATCTGAACCACGGAGAGGGCCTGATGCTGCAAGGCATCGCAACCGCATCGCTGAGAGAGCAGCGTTTGCCCGGCCAGATCTCGCTGGAAGATTAAGTTCAGCCGCGAAACCCGGTTGCCACCACGAATTTTTCGGAACTGTCTGAACGCGATGCGGGCGGTTTGACGTTGGCAACCTTGTCGAATTTCTGCTTCAACAGCTTCTGCAAATCGCCCTCGGCCCCTCCGGCCAGAACCTTGGCAACAAACGTGCCGCCTTCTTCCAGAACGTCAAAGGCGAAATAAGCCGCCGTTTCGCACAGCGCCATGATCCGCAGATGGTCAGTCTGTTTATGGCCCGACGAGGCGGCGGCCATGTCCGACATCACCACATCGGCCTTGCCGCCCAACCAGTCTTTGACCTTTTGATCGGCGTCATCTTCCATGAAATCCAGCACATGCGCTGTGGCTCCGGCCACCGGTTCAACCTCTTGCAGGTCAACGCCCAGAACCGTTCCGATCCGCTTGCCACTTTTCTCGCCCAGCGCGTTCACCCTTTTGACGGCCACTTGCAGCCAGCCGCCGGGCGCGCAGCCCAGATCAACCACACGGGCACCGGGTACCAGGAAGCGGAATTTCTCGTCCAGTTCCAATATCTTGAACGCCGCGCGCCCGCGATAGCCCTCGGCCTGCGCGCGTTTCACATAGGGGTCATTCAACTGCCGCTCGAGCCAGCGGGTCGAGCTGAGCTTGCGCCCGCGCGCAGTCTTCACCTTGACCTTCAGGTCGCGTTGCCCACGGCCTGAAGTGTTTTTGCCACTCGGTGTCTTCGCCATCAGAACGGTCCGTCTTCCAATACACCGTCCGCACTCATCTGCGCATAAAGCAGACCCTCGCGCAGCCCCCGGTCCGCCACGGAAAGGCGGTCGGTGGGCCAGCATCTAAGCAGCGCCTGCAAAATGGCCGAGCCGGACATGATCAGGGCCTGCCGGTCATCCCCGATCCGGGGGTCGCGGCGGCGCCCGTGAGGGCCGAGTTCTAAATACCCGCGTATGACTTTGTCAATCTGATCGCTGGTCATGCGCAGACCGTCCACCTTGGTCCGGTCATAACGTTTCAGCCCCAGATGGGACGCCGCAACTGTGGTCACAGTGCCGCTGGTGCCGACGATCTGAAACCCGGCGCGGGCCTGTTCGTCCTTGTAGGGGGCGAAATCGGCCAGATTTTCTTCGAAAAACCAACTCATCAGGGCGAAACGGGCCGAGTCATCCTCGACATCGTTGAACTGATCGCGCAGCGTGGCGACGCCCAAGGGAACGCTGATCCAATCCACCACCTTGGCGGCGGGAAACGGGCTGTCGGCAGTGTGGAACCCATTGTGGAGGCGCATGATTGCCGCCGGACGGTCGCGGCGCGGAACCGAGGAAATGTCGATCCAAACCAACTCGGTCGAGCCTCCGCCTATGTCGACGACCAGTAATTGCTCGGTCTTGGTCGAAACCAGCGGCGCGCAGGAAATGACAGCCAGACGCGCCTCTTCCTCGGGCTGGATGATCTCAAGCGTCAGGCCGGTTTCGCGCTTCACCTGACGGATGAAATCGCGCGAATTCTTGGCGCGGCGGCACGCTTCGGTGGCGACCAAACGCATGCGTTTGACCTTGTTGCGTTTCAGCTTTTGCTGACAGATGCGCAGCGCCTGAACGGTGCGCGACATCGAGGCCCGGGACAGCCGCCCGGTCCGTTCCAGACCCGCGCCCAACTGCACGGATTTGGAGAAACTGTCGACCACATGGAACCCGCTACCCTTGGGTTGGGCTATCAACATGCGGCAGCTATTTGTCCCCAGATCCAGCGCGGCATACAGCGCATCTGGATCGGGTCTTGCCGGCGCGGGGCTTTCGACCGCCTTCGGGAACGCGCCCGCACCTTTGGGACGCTTGGGCGCCATTCGTCACGCCCTCCGATTTTCGAGTTAATTTGACCCTAGGCGGGGGATCGCCGACGCGCAAGTGATTTCAATTTTGAATTTAACGTGAGTGTCACACAGCGTTCATACTGGAATGCGATCCCCGCGCGGGATCCCCGATACGGGATTCTCTACCAGCTTTCAGCCAGATACGGAGATTGCCATGAAAGACGAACGCACCCTGTCCTTTGATGAATACGATGAGGTCGTAAACCCACGTCCCGAAGAATGTGAATTTGATCGCGTGGTCGAACGCGCCTTGTCGCGTCGCGGATTCCTGGGCGGCGTTCTGGCCATGGGCAGCTTCACCGCCGTTGGTGGCGCGCTTATTCCTTCTGGCGCGCGCGCAGCGGCGGACCGGTTCTCGTTCGAGGCGATCCCTGTATCCACCGCAGACGACGTGATCGTACCGCCGGGCTACAAGGCCGAGGTCATGGTCCGTTGGGGCGACCCGCTGTGGTCTGATGCGCCCGAATTCGATCACGCGACCCGTGGGACGGCTGCCAGTCAGGAGCGCGCCTTTGGCGACAATACCGATGGTCAGGACGTGTTCTATCACGACGGGCACGTGTTGCTGGTGGTAAACAACGAATACACCAACCGCGACATTCTGTGGGGCAACAACCCCGATGCCAAAGCAGCCTCGGACGACGACGTCGCCAAGGGCATGATGGCCCACGGCGTGACCGTGGTTGAGATCGCCAACACCGACGGTACATGGGGCATCGTCAAGGACAGCCCGTATAACCGCCGCATCACGCCGCAGACCGATATGACGATCACCGGCCCCGCAGCTGCTCATGATTTGATGAAAACCGCTGCTGATCCGACCGGGACCACGTCGAAAGGCACCTGGAACAACTGCGGCAACGGTATGACCCCGTGGGGCACGTACCTGGCCTGCGAAGAGAACTTCAACGGCTACTTCTCGGCAGAAGACGAAAACCACGAGGTCAGCGCTGAGTTGAAGCGCTATGGCGTCTCGGCCAGCGACTGGGGCTATGGCTGGGCCAAGATCGACGACCGTTTTGATGTGTCGAAAAACCCAAACGAGCCGAACCGCGCCGGTTATGTGGTTGAGATCGACCCGACCGATCCCAACTCGACCCCGCGCAAACTGACCGCCCTGGGCCGATTCAAGCATGAAAACGCCGAAGCGGTCGTTAACAATGATGGTCGTGTTGTCGTGTATATGGGCGATGATGAACGCGGCGAGTTCCTGTATCGCTTTGTCTCGGACGGCGTCTATGCCGCTGGCGTGGACACCAACGCCCTGCTGGAAAACGGAACCCTGTCGGTCGCCAAGTTCAATGACGACGGCACCGGTGAGTGGCTGGATCTGACGCCCGAGACAACGGGTCTGGCCTCGCAAGCCGAGATCAGCATCCACACCCGTCAGGCAGGCTCCGCCGTTGGCGCGACCACCATGGACCGCCCGGAATGGGTTGCTGCCAACCCGAACGTGGCCGAGGTGTATTGCTGTCTGACCAACAACAAGAACCGGGGCGTCAAACCGAATGCCGGGGGTGACGACACCTCGGTCAACGGTCCCAACCCGCGCGAGGCCAACAATTACGGCCAGATCGTGCGGTGGCGCCCGGACGGTGGCGATCACACTGCCTCGGGCTTTGCTTGGGATCTATATGTTCTGGCGGGTAACCCCAATGTGCATCAGGATGCCTATGGTGGCTCGGACAACGTCAACGCCGACAATATGTTTAACTCGCCCGATGGTCTGAAATTCGACAGCAACGGCCTGCTGTGGATCCAAACCGACGGCAACTATGGCAACGAAGGCGATTTCGAAGGGCAGGGCAACAACCAGATGCTGGCAGGTGACCCGGTCACCGGTGAAATCCGCCGCTTCCTGGTTGGTCCGAACGAATGCGAAATCACCGGCCTCAGCTGGTCTCCGGATCGCCGCACCATGTTCGTGGGCATCCAGCACCCGGGCGAGGACGGCAACAGCCACTGGCCCGAAGGGGGCGATGCAGTGCCGCGTTCGGCGATCATCGCGGTGACTCGCGAAGATGGCGGGCTGGTGGGTTAACCCCTCTGGACCCTTAAAAACATGCCCCGGACGCGGTTTCCCGTCCGGGGCTTTTTGGTTTTATGAAGCGGTTTCATAGTGAATTGAGGATTATGATATGCGCAATTGCAGGGGCACTGTGTAAAAGCCCGGTACACCACCCTGGGCAAAAACGTCGTTTGGAAAGCGTTGGGTGTCGAAAATCGACTGACCCGAGCCCAGATTGAAGTTTAGAACCGCCCCATCGGGTTAGGAGGAATCACAGCAATGCCTGACGTCACCATCGTTTACTGGCGCGACATTCCCGCTCAGGTCATCGTCGGCAAGGGCCGTCGTGGGGCCAAGCGGCAGTTGGAAGAACGGTTCGAGCAAGCCATCGACCGGGCTGCCATGAAGGTGAACGCCAAGGACAGTGATGCCTATCTGGCCGAATGGCGCAAGGCCGAGCCTTTCGCGGTTGAGGGCGACCCGTCCGAGATTGCCGAGGCGCAGGCCGTGCGTCTGGAAACGGAATACGATCAGGACCGCATCAAAGCGCTGATCGCCAATGACGGTTGGGCATGAGCCCGAGACAGCTATGGGAGGCCGCAATGGCTTTGCTGAACTTCAAGAAACGTGATGCGGTCGAAAACGGGCCGGTGAATCCGACCGTCGAAGCCTTCTTGCAAGGCTATTCGATCGAGGTGATGCCCCGCACCGCCGAAAAGGTCGAAGATTTCCGCGCGCTGCTGCCAGAAGGCACCCGCGTCTACATCGCCCATATCGAGGGCACGCCCATCGAAGACATGGTCAAGACCGCCAAGCGTATCGCAGCCGAGGGCTATCCGGTCATGCCGCACTTCCCGGCGCGTATCATCAAGGACGCGGCGACGCTGGAGAACTGGATCTCCATGTATCAGGGCGAAGCGGGCGTCGAGCAAGCGCTGCTGCTGGCAGGTGGCGTTGCCAATCCGCATGGTGATTTTGACAGCTCGATGCAGTTGCTGGAATCCGGTCTGTTCGACAAGGCGGGTTTCAAGCGCCTGCATGTTGCCGGCCACCCCGAGGGCAACAAGGACATCGACCCGGACGGCTCGACCAAGAATGTTGACGACGCGCTGCGCTGGAAACAGAAGTTCAGCGAAACCACCGACGCGGAAATGGCTCTGGCCACCCAGTTTGCGTTTGACGCCAAGCCGATCATCGCATGGGCCGACAGCCTGAAAGAGGCGGGGATCGACATCCCGGTCCATATCGGTATCGCGGGCCCGGCCAAGCTGCAGACGCTGATCAAGTTTGCCATCGCCTGCGGTGTTGGCCCCTCGCTGAAGGTTCTGCAGAAACGCGCCATGGACGTGTCCAAGCTGCTGCTGCCCTATGAGCCGACCGATGTGATCACCGAACTGGCCAACCACAAAGCGGCCAACCCGGATTTCAACATCACCAACGTCCACTTCTTCCCGCTGGGCGGGATCAAGACCAACGCCAACTGGGCGATCAATAACGGCGGCGCTTCGGCAAAGCCTGCAAACTCCTAAGGAACGGATATGACCCGTACAGTCGTAGAATCAAAAACAAAAACTGCCGTTCTGGGCTTTGACGAACCGTTCTGCGTGATCGGCGAGCGGATCAACCCCACAGGCCGCAAGAAACTGGCGGCTGAACTGGAAGCGGGCGACTTTTCGACCGTGGAAAAAGACGCTCTGGCACAGGTTGCGGCAGGCGCGACCGTGTTGGATATCAACGCGGGCGTTGTCTACAACTCGAACCCCAACCCGAACGAGACCGAGCCGCCGCTGATGACCAAGATCGTCGAGCTGGTGCAGGGGCTGGTTGACGTGCCGCTGTGCATCGACTCGTCGGTTCCGGGTGCTTTGGAAGCCGGTCTTGAAGCGGCTGAAGGCCGCCCGCTGCTGAACTCGGTCACCGGCGAAGAAGAACGTCTAGAACTGGTTCTGCCGCTGGTCAAAAAGTACAATGTGCCGGTTGTGGCGATCTCGAACGACGATACTGGCATCTCGGAAGACCCTGATGTGCGCTTTGACGTCGCCAAAAAGATCGTTGAGCGTGCAGCCGATTTCGGCATTCCCGCACATGACATCGTGGTTGACCCGCTGGTCATGCCAATCGGCGCAATGGCAACAGCCGGTCAGCAGGTGTTCGCTCTGGTCCGTCGTCTGCGTGAGGAACTGGGTGTGAACACCACCTGTGGTGCGTCCAACATCTCATTCGGTCTGCCGAACCGTCACGGTATCAACAACGCCTTCCTGCCGATGGCTATGGGTGCTGGCATGACCTCGGCGATCATGAACCCGGTGGCTCTGCCGGTGACACAGAAGAAGATCGCCGAGAAGAAAGAGGCCGTTGCCGCCGCTGGCATCATCCTGCCCGAAGGCATGGATGATGAGACCTTCGTGCAGATGTTCGGTCTGGGTTCCACCCTGCCGCGCGCCGGTAAGGAAATGGAAGCCATCCGCGCCGCCAACCTGCTGACCAACAATGACCCGCATGGCGGCGAGTGGATCCGGTTCAACAAAGCGCCCGAAGCGCCCGGCGCTGAGGGCGAAGGCCGCGGACGCCGTGGTGGTGGCCGCCGCCGCCGCGCCTGATCCAAAGGCTATCGCAAATTTCAGAGGCCGGGCATTTGCCCGGCCTTTTTTCGTCAATGCCGAAGCCCGATGGCCCGGTTGATCTCGCCCCCGGTGTTCACTGCGCAATAGGTGGGGAAGGGTGCCCGAGCGGATAGATCGATATCCCGCTGGATCCACTCACGCTCTTCCAATTGGTGCAGGGCGGATGACAGGGCGCGATCGGTGACCGAGGCCAGCGTTGTTTTCATGGTCGAAAAGCGCTGCGGGGTTTCCGTCAACGCCAGTATCGGAACTGACCAACTGCGCCTCAGCAAGGTGAATTCGGTCTCATCAGGAACGGTCGCCACAATTCTGCTTGCGATCTCGGCGGCCTTCACGCCCTCTGCGGTCAATCTGAACTCGGGTCGCAGGGGGTGACCGTGACCCGGGTTTCTTTCCAACAGGCCCAATTGAAAAAGATGATCCAGACTGGCGGCAAAGGACGTCCGGCTTGCACTGGTCGCGGCAAGCAATGGGGCCTGACGGCCCGGAACCCCAGAATGCAGCGCTGCCAGAATGTTCAATGACCACGCCCTAGAGGTCAGCTTGACAAGTGTCGTAATGTCCATAAAGTATAGTTAATATAATTTCAGACAAAAGGAAAGCGCAATGGCCCTGATTTCTCTGGACAACACGATTACGCTCGCAATCTCGGTTCGTGATCGTCATGCAAGCGCGGAATGGTATGGCGATAAACTTGGCTTCGAATTGATCCACCACATTGACGAAGCCGGGTGGAGCGAAATGCAAACCAAGACCCAAGGCGTGACCCTTGGATTGGGTGAGCAGGCAGAACCAGCGCCGGGCAACACCGTGCCGGTATTCGGCGTGGCCGACATTGCAGCGGCCCGAACTGCGCTGGAAGAGGCCGGAGTGCGGTTCGATGGCGAAACCGAAACCATTGAAGGCATGGTCAGCACCGCAACATTCTACGACCCGGACAACAATGCCCTGATGTTGGCGCAGGATTTGACCACAGCCGGATAAGCACGTGTTTCAGAGGTAAGTCGGGAATACCCTCTGAGTGACCACCACACCTAACAGCCGCGCATTTCCTTGCAATATGGACCTGTTCCGGGAACAGTGACGACGGCGTCGGCTCGTAAAAAGGTGGTCACTATGTCCAAACATCACCCCCCGAAACTCTCGGACGCGGATCTGACCAGCAAGTTGGGAAAGAAGGACTATTTCGACCAGTTGATCGATCTGCAGGCCAAGCTGGCTATCGTTCAGCAGGCGTTTCTGTTTCATGGCCTGAAAGGCGTGATCGTCTTTGAAGGCTGGGACGCGGCGGGTAAGGGCGGCACGATCCGCCGGATCAGCCAAGCGCTGGATCCGCGCAGCTTCAAGGTCTGGCCCATCGGCGCGCCGCGCAATTACTATCTGAACCGCCACTACCTGTTGCGATTCTGGGAGCGTCTGCCGCCCTCGGGCGCAATCTCGGCCTTTGATCGCAGTTGGTACGGGCGCGTTCTGGTCGAACGGATCGAAAAATTGACGCCGGAACATCGCTGGCGCGCGGCTTATGACGAGATCAACGCCTTTGAACGGATGCTGACTGACGACGGCACACGGATCATCAAGCTGTTCTTCCACATCTCGCAGGATGAGCAGATGGAGCGATTCACCGAACGGCTCACAAATCCGCTGAAACGTTGGAAACTGACCTACGAAGATTTCCGAAACCGCGAAAAATGGGCCGAGACAGAGGTGGCAGTGGACGAGATGCTGGCCCGCACCTCGACCCAGAACGCGCCCTGGCACGTGATACCGGCAAACAACAAAAAATATGCGCGTATCAAAGCGATGCAGGTTATTGTTGATGCGTTTTCGAAGGATGTTGACCTGAACCCACGCCATCTGGACAGCGAAACCCTGGATGCCGCGTGCGAGGCGCTTGATGTCGATGAGACGCTGATCGAAAGCCTGCGCGCGCGGACCGAGTGAGTTTTGAGCCGAGCCGGGTGACAATCCCGCTTGAACCCCGGTTCCCGGTGGTGCTATCCACTTCCACGCGGCGGGTATGATGTAATGGTAGCCTGTCAGCTTCCCAAGCTGAACGCGCGGGTTCGATTCCCGCTACCCGCTCCAGAGTTTTCCCCATCGGACCAAAATACTGCCGTTCGCTGGTACACTTGCGCGCGGAGTCGCGACCTTAAATTCGAAGCAGATCGCGACCGTGGTCTTTTTGGGTTTACCCCCGGCGTCGGCGACGGCGGCCACCGCCTGTATCGGCGTCTGCGCCGCTCGTGTTAAAGCTGGGCGCGGGCAGGGTGACGACCTGACCGAGTTCCGGGAACGGGTCTATTTTGTGCGGGATGGCGTTGGCGGCGACGAAATGGTCCTGAAACTTCGGCTCGATGGCGGTTTCGATCTTGGTGATCTCGCGCACGACCCGTTCGATCTCGGCGCGCGATCCGATGTTGCAGAGCGCAATCCGCGCACCGGTGCCAGCCGCGTTGCCCGCGCTTGTGACCTTGTCCAGCGGCGCGTCCGGGATCATACCCAGAACCATTGCGTGTTTGGTCGAGATATGGGCGCCAAACGCGCCCGCCAGAACGACGCGATCCACGCGGTCGACCTCCATCTCGTCCATCAGCAAACGTGCACCGGCATAGAGCGCGGATTTGGCAAGCTGGATGGCGCGAATGTCGCCTTGGGTGACGGTGATGCGCGGGCCGCCCTCGGCGCTGGCGTCGTGGATAAGGTAAGCGTGGGTGCGGCCTTCGGGCACGCAGCGGGGGGTGCCGGTCTGCTCGGCCGACCCGATCAGGCCGCTTTCGTCCAGCAGCCCTGCAATGCGCATCTCGGCAACGGCTTCGATGATGCCGGACCCGCAGATGCCGGTGATGCCGGTGGTGCCGATGTCCTTGTCAAAGCCGTCCTCGTCGGACCACTTGTCCGACCCGATGATGCGGAACCGGGGTTCTTTTGTGACAGGATCAATCTCGATCCGTTCGATGGCACCGGGTGCGGCGCGCTGGCCGGAACTGATCTGAGCGCCCTCGAACGCAGGCCCGGTGGGCGAGGAACAGGCCAAAACGCGGCTGGTGTTGCCCAGCAGAATCTCGGCATTGGTGCCCACGTCGACGATCAGCACCAGATCCTCGGATTTGCCCGGCTCTTCCGACAGGGCCACGGCGGCGCAGTCCGCGCCCACATGGCCCGCGATGCAGGGCAGGATGTAGACCTGCGCGCGCGGGTTCATCGCGGTGAGGTCCATCTCTCGCGCGGGCAGGGACATGGATTCCGACGTCGCCAGCGCAAAGGGGGCCTGTCCCAGCTCGACCGGATCGAGGCCCAGCAGCAGGTGGTGCATGACCGGGTTGCAGACAAACACCGTCTCGACAATCAGCGCGGCGTCAATCCCGGCCTCCTCGGCGATCGAGGTGGTCAGGTCGTTGATCGCCTCGCGTACGGCCCTGGTCATCTCGGCATCGCCGCCGGGATTCATCATGGCGTAGGACACACGGCTCATCAGGTCTTCGCCGAACCGGATTTGCGGGTTCATCAGGCCCGAGGACGCCTTGACCTCGCCGGTTTCCAGATCGGTCAGATGCGCGGCGATTGTGGTCGAGCCGAGGTCGATGGCCAGACCATAGAGGCCGTGTTCATGCAGGCCGGGCCAGATCTCGACGATACGGCCCACCGTGTCCTTGTGGCCTTTGTGGACGGCGACCGTGACCTCCCATTTCCCTTTGCGTAGAACCGGTTGCAGCTTGGACATCAGCGACAGATCGGCGGTCACGGCGTCGATGTTCCACTGCTGGCGCAGGGCGCGTTCCAAGCGCTCCAGATCGCCGGTGGGGGAATGCATGTCGGGCTCTTCGACCACCACAAAATACAGGCGCGTCGCCGGGTCCATGGTGATGGCGCGCGCGGCGGCGGCCTTGCGGACGACCTGGCGGTGTACCTGGCTTTCGGGCGGGACGTCGATCACCACATCGCCCTGAACAGATGCCTGACAGCCCAGACGCCGACCGGGTTTCAAGCCGCGCTTGTCGTCGTAGCGCTGCTCAACCGCGTTCCATTCGCTTAGCGCGTCTTCGGATACGGTGACGCCATGCTTGGGAAACTCGCCATAGCTTGGCGTGATCTGGCATTTCGAACAGATACCGCGCCCGCCGCAGACCGAATCCAGATCGACGCCCAACTGGCGCGCTGCGGTCAGAATCGGGGTGCCGACGGGAAAGTGCCCGCGTTTGCCGGATGGGGTGAAGACGACAAGAGGGTCGGTGGTCATGAATGGCCTGCCTTTGTATTCGCGCGTATGCGGCGCAAGATATGAGTTTATGCGCAAAGGGAAAGGCCATTCAGCGGCAGGTTTTGATCAACCAGCGTCGTTTTGGGCGCGGCATTCCCCGACATTTGGCAACAACTTGGGGTCAGGGGCTTTTCCTTAGGGTTGATCCATGCAATAGGGTCACCGCCAAACGGGCTTTTGCATGGGGTGAACAGATGCAGATTCGTGAGGCGCTTACCTTTGATGACGTTCTCTTGGTGCCGGGGGCATCCTCGGTCTTGCCTGCAACGGCGGATACCAGCACGCGTGTGACGCGGCAGATCACCATGAACATCCCGCTGCTCAGCTCGGCCATGGACACGGTGACCGAGGCGCGCATGGCGATTGCGATGGCGCAGGCGGGTGGCATCGGGGTGATCCACAAGAACCTCTCGGTCGAGGAACAGGCCCGCGAAGTGCGCCGGGTCAAGCGGTTCGAATCGGGGATCGTCTACAACCCGGTCACGCTGCGCGCGGATCAGACGCTGGCTGACGCGCAGGCGCTGGTGCAGCGGTATAATTTCACCGGTTTTCCTGTGGTGGACGATCAGGGCCGTGTTGTTGGCATCGTGACCAACCGCGATATGCGCTTTGCGACCTCGGACGACACGCCGATCCACGCGATGATGACCTCGGACAATCTGGCGATGCTGCAAGAGCCTGCGGATCTGGAAGAGGCCAAAAGCCTGATGCGCGCTCGCCGGATCGAGAAACTTCTGGTTGTCGATGGTGAAGGCAAGCTGACCGGACTGTTGACGCTGAAAGACACCGAACAGGCGGTCCTGAACCCAACTGCCTGTAAAGACACCCTTGGACGTCTGCGCGTCGCGGCAGCAACCTCGGTTGGCGATGCCGGATTTGAACGGTCCGAGTTGCTGGTCGATTCGGGTGTGGACATCATTGTTGTCGACACCGCCCATGGCCATTCGCAAGGCGTTTTGGATGCGGTGAAACGGGCCAAGACCCTGTCGAATGAGGTTCAGATCATCGCAGGCAACGTGGCCACGGCGGATGCGACCAAGGCGCTGATCGATGCGGGGGCGGATGCGATCAAGGTTGGCATTGGGCCGGGATCGATCTGTACCACCCGGATGGTGGCTGGTGTTGGCGTGCCTCAGCTGACCGCGATCATGGATTGTGCGGCTGCCGCCGGGGACGTTCCGGTGATTGCCGATGGCGGCATCAAGTTCTCGGGCGATTTTGCCAAGGCGATTGCGGCGGGTGCGTCCTGCGCCATGGTTGGTTCGATGATCGCAGGGACAGACGAAAGCCCGGGCGAGGTGATCTTGTATCAGGGCCGTTCGTTCAAATCCTATCGTGGCATGGGCAGCCTGGGCGCGATGGCGCGTGGGTCTGCGGACCGGTATTTCCAGAAGGACGCCGCCAATGACAAGCTGGTGCCTGAAGGGATCGAGGGGCAGGTGCCCTACAAAGGCTCGGCCAGCGCGGTTGTTCACCAATTGGTCGGTGGTCTGCGGGCGGCCATGGGCTATACCGGCTGTGGCACGGTCGAAGAGATGCGCAAGAACTGCAATTTCGTTAAGATCACCGGGGCCGGTTTGAAGGAAAGCCATGTGCATGACGTTCAGATCACGCGTGAAAGCCCCAACTACAGGGTGATGTGATCCGGTATTTGGATGCAGACGGCACCCTTTAGCGGGTGCCGTTTTGCATTTGCGCCGCGCGTAACAGGAAACGGAATAGGCAATGACACCTGCAGCCCGCATTCAGGCCTCGATTGAAATTCTGGATCAGATTTTGGATGGCGCGCCGGTTGAAAAGGCCTTGACCGGCTGGGCCCGGCGCAGCCGGTTTGCCGGGTCAAAAGATCGCGCGGCGGTTCGGGATCATGTATTTGATGCCCTGCGCTGCAAGCGGTCCTTTGCCGCGCTTGGCGGCGCATGCACCGGGCGCGGGCTTATGATCGGGGCAATCCGTGCAAAAGATGGCGATGTGGACACCCTGTTCACTGGCGATCGACATGCCCCTGCACCTGTTCAATCCTCCGAGACTGCGCGCGCGGTCACGACGGATGCGGAACGTTTTGACATCCCAGAGTGGCTCTGGCCTCGGTTCTCGGCTTCGCTTGGAGATGACGCCATAGCGGCGGCTGAGGCTTTGCAAAACCGGGCTCCGGTGCATCTGCGGGTAAACCTTCTGAAGGCCGACTTGCCCCTTGCCACGGAACGCCTGAAGGCCGACGGCATAACCGCTCACCCGCTGGGGATCTGCCCAACGGCTTTGGAGGTAACCGAAGGCGCGCGCAAGATTGCGCAGAGCCGGGCCTATCTCGACGGTCTGGTCGAGCTGCAGGACGCCGCGAGCCAGGCGGTCGTCGCGGCGCTGGACATGCGGTCGGGCCAGCGGGTTCTGGATTATTGCACCGGCGGCGGTGGGAAGGCTTTGGCCTTGGCCGCGCATCAAGGGGTCGAGGTCTTTGCGCATGACGTCAATGCCGCGCGGATGCGGGACCTGCCCAACCGGGCCGAGCGCGCCGGGGCCAAAGTGACGTTGGTAACGTCAGACGAGTTGGCCCGACACCAGCCGTTTGACATCGTTCTGGCCGACGCGCCGTGTTCAGGCAGTGGCTCATGGCGGCGCGCGCCTGCGGGTAAATGGGCGCTCACCGAAACGCGATTGCAAGAACTGACCATCATTCAGGCGGATATTCTGGTCACGATTGCGCCTTTGGTCCGGGACGGTGGCGTACTGGCTTACGCGACCTGTTCGATGTTGGATAGCGAGAACGCAGACGTTGTTGACGCGTTCCTGAATGCAAACCCGGAATGGCATGAACATCTGCGCAAATCGTGGCGAGTGGCACACGGCACGGATGGATTCTTTACGGCACACTTGACGTGGTAGCGCGTCACCGAATAGCAACCTTGGGTAGAAGCCCGTTGTTCGATTTTCGTTAAGCGGGAATTAACCAAATTGGGGTCGAAATACCCCAACGCCCAATTGACCGAACCGTTCATGTCCGACGCTGCCGAGTTTTTTTCTGATCCGCCCGACCAGAAATCACCGCCCGCGTGGCGCGCAGGCTCTTTGGCTGTTGTGGCGCTTGTTCTGACCTTGGCGCCGATGTCCGGTTTTTTGTCCTCGGACTGGATGTATGGCTTGTGGGTGTCGGGTGGGTCCTTGCTGTTGGTCGTGCTGGGCGTCGTCGCAAAGACGATGCTGGCAAATCGCTCGGCGCAACAGATGGCGTCGGTCATGGCCGCCTTTGCGCAGCAAGACCCGTGTCCATGCCTGATCGCGAACGCGCATGGCGACATCCTTATCGCGAACGCACAGGCCCAAAAAAGGTTTCAAGCCGATCCGGGTGCAGGCCTGGCCAGATGTTTGCGATCGGTCTTTGCCAATCCCGCCGCGATTCTGCTGCGCCTTCAATCGCAGGCGCAGGCTCAGGGGCGCGCGCATGAGGATATTGTCACCCATGACGCAACCATCCCGGTTTCTGTTTTCGGGCTTGGAAACGGCCTGTTTTGCTGGCGGTTTCATCTCAATGACGGCGGTCCGTGGACGGATCTGTCCCTGCCTGTTTTGACCGAGGGGCGAAACGGCGTGGTGCTGGACCTTAACGCCGCCGCCGAACGTCTTTTGGGATTTCGGCCCGAAAGAATGGACCAGTTTCTGCCGGATAGCCTTGGGCCCGACGGTGGAATTCGGCAACTCACAACACAAAACGGCACGACGCCTGCCGCCGTGACACAACTGTCGCGCTCGGGTATTGGGCGCAATCTGGCGCTGGTGCCTTTGGCCGAGACACCAAGCCATGGGGTCGGAACATGCTTTGCCGATCTGCCTGTTCCGATCATGTGCCTGCTGCCGGACGGAACGATTCAGGAAGCCAACCGTCTTGCGCTGAAACTGCTGGGCGGAAGCCATCTGAACCACACCAACATTAGCCACATCATGCAGGGGCTGGGCCATCCGATCCTCGAATGGTTGGAAAGGACCGCGGCCGGAGAAGACACGCAGCGGTCCGAATTCCTGCGCCTTACCCGCGATGACAAAGAGATTTTCGTGCAGGTGACGCTGAGGCGGGTGATCGATGACGGGCAGGTCTGCCTGATTGCCGTTCTGAACGATGCGACCGAGCTCAAGACCCTTGAGGCCCAGTTCGTGCAGGGACAGAAGATGCAGGCCGTCGGGCAGTTGGCGGGTGGCGTCGCGCATGATTTCAACAATTTGCTGACCGCCATCTCGGGCCATTGCGATTTGCTGTTGCTGCGCCATGACCACAACGACCCCGACTATGCCGATCTCGTCCAGATCAACCAGAACGCCAACCGCGCCGCAGCCTTGGTCAGCCAGCTTCTGGCGTTTTCGCGCAAACAAACCCTGCGACCCGAGGTTTTGGACCTGCGCGACACGATCTCGGACCTGATCCATTTGCTGAACCGGCTTGTGGGGGAAAAGGTGCAGTTGACCCTCAGCCATGATCCGGTGCTGAAACCCGTGCGTGCCGATAAACGCCAATTGGAGCAGGTTCTGATGAACCTTGTGGTCAACGCACGCGACGCCATGCCGGATGGGGGTGAGATTCGGATCGAGACCGAGGTGCTGGCCCTGACAGAACCCCTGCGCCGCGACCGTGCGAGTGTACCGCCGGGCGAATACGTGACTGTAAAGGTCAGCGACAGCGGCATCGGCATTCCCGCCGACAAACTGCAAAAGGTGTTCGAGCCGTTCTATACGACCAAACGAACGGGTGAGGGGACAGGGCTGGGCCTGTCCACCGTCTATGGCATCGTCAAGCAGACCGGCGGTTTCATCTTTGTCGACAGCGCGCCGGGGCGGGGAACCGATTTCACCGTGTTTCTGCCGGTCTGCACTTCGGCCTCGGCCCCGGAGGCGGTGGAAGAGGCACCACCGGTCGTCCAATCAGCGCGTCAGGGCGAAGGGGTTGTGCTGCTGGTGGAAGACGAAGCGCCGGTTCGCGCCTTTGCAACCCGGGCCTTGCGCCTGAAAGGCTATACGGTGCTCGAGGCGGAATCGGCCGAGGATGCCCTGCGCCTTCTGGAAGACCCTGACCTGATCGTGGACGTCTTTGTCACCGATGTGGTCATGCCGGGTATGGATGGGCCGACCTGGGTGGGCAAGGCGTTAGAATCCCGGCCTGATGCGCGGGTGGTCTTTGTGTCGGGCTACACCGAAGGTGCATTCGGAGACTCAGGGCCACAGATCGCCAACTCGACCTTCCTGCCCAAGCCGTTTTCACTAAACCAGCTAACCGAAGCCGTGCACCAGCAGCTTGCCTAAAGCGTGCGACCTTTAGCCTGAATTACCCTGCGACACGAATGGCCCGCGAGCGCCCAAGGGTATTCGCGTCTCAGATTTAAGGTTTGCTTCAAAGGGCGGCGTCATGGGCTGCGAATTCCTCGGCGTGTTTGCTGCGGAACTTTCGTTCGGTCTCGGCTAACAGGGTCAGGTCGCCCGGCGGGGATACATTCTCGCGCGGCAGAGAGATGTCCATCTGCAACCGGTCCTGCAAAAAGCTCAGGATCTTGTCCTGATGTTCGTATTTGAAGATATGGGTCGCACCGACCCCGTTGTTTCTGGTCCGAAAAAACTGGCTTTGGCTGCCCACATCCGCAAACCCGGGGCGCGGGTTCTGCATATAGGCGCGAACATACTCATCAAAGCTCAGATCGCGGGTCGAATGGGGATGGCCGATCCGATCCTCGCGGCTGCGAAAGCGGTACCAACTGCCCAGCCAGTCAATCGGTTCGCGCACGACGGCCATGATTTCCATCTCGGTGTCGTACATCTTTCGGTACATGTTCTGAAAAAACCGATCAAACCGGCGCACCGGCGCGTGTTTCAACTCGGGCGGGCCGGTCACAACCAGATCGGCCCGCGCACCCAACGCGGTGTGGTAAGCCGTGCTGCCAGTCTTGGGGACAGATAAAAACGCAAGGCGTTCTTTATAGAAAACAAGCATTTATCGGCCCCGAACTGTATTTCACCATGATGGCAGAGTGTCGTAAACGACTCTTTAACACAATTGCCCAAAAGTAAGTTCTGTAAGTTTTAGTTGAAATGTTCTCTTTTTGGTCCCATAAGGAACAAGAGGCGAACAAAGCAGCGATTGCCGCCCGGCAAAGGGTGTGACAAAAGGGAAGGCGACAGGACAATGGCGGATCTTCTGACGATGAGCGACAAGAAAAACGCGGATAAGCAAAAGGCGCTCGACAGTGCGCTGGCCCAGATCGAACGGCAGTTCGGCAAAGGCTCGATCATGAAGCTGGGCGAGGATGCCAAGCAGGATATCGACGCAAGCTCGACCGGATCGCTGGGTCTGGATATCGCGCTGGGAATCGGCGGTCTGCCGATGGGGCGGATTGTTGAAATTTACGGGCCGGAAAGCTCGGGTAAAACGACCCTGACGCTGCATTGTATTGCCGAACAGCAGAAACGTGGCGGTGTCTGCGCCTTTGTCGATGCGGAACATGCGCTGGACCCGCAATATGCCCGCAAGCTGGGCGTCGATCTGGATGAGTTGCTGATCTCGCAACCCGATACCGGCGAACAGGCGCTTGAGATTACCGATACGCTGGTGCGTTCGGGGGCTGTGAACATGGTCGTGGTCGACTCGGTGGCGGCGCTGACGCCGAAATCCGAGCTTGAGGGCGACATGGGCGACAGCAACGTGGGCGTTCAGGCCCGCCTGATGAGCCAGGCGATGCGTAAGCTGACCGGCTCGATCAGTCGTTCGAACTGTATGGTGATCTTCATCAACCAGATCCGGATGAAGATCGGTGTCATGTTCGGCAGCCCGGAGACCACCACCGGTGGCAATGCGCTGAAGTTCTACAGCTCGGTCCGTCTGGACATCCGCCGCATCGGCGCGATCAAGGACCGCGACGAGGTGGTCGGCAACCAGACCCGCGTGAAGGTTGTGAAGAACAAGGTGGCACCGCCGTTCAAGCAGGTGGAATTCGACATCATGTATGGCGAAGGTATCAGCAAGATGGGTGAGTTGCTGGATCTGGGCGTCAAGGCTGGCGTGGTCGAGAAATCGGGCTCGTGGTTCAGCTATGGCGACGAACGGATCGGGCAGGGGCGCGAGAATGCCAAGCAATACCTGCGCGACAATTCCCGCATCGCGCTGGAGATTGAGGATAAGATTCGCGCGGCCCACGGTCTGGATTTCGACATGCCGCCCGGCGCTGCCGATGATGACGACATCCTCGAAGCGTAAAGGACGCTGACGGGAACAGCAGAAATCCCCCGGCACCCCGATGGTGCTGAGAATACTGGGAACAGGGCGGTCCATCGGGGCCGCCTTGTTTCGTTTGGAACGGCTATGCTGTGGACACTCCCCGGACGCGGCGGTAAACCTGCGCAAACGAGTATGATTTCGCGCTGAGAGAGCCTGATGCCCACGCTGAACGATATCCGATCGACCTTTCTGAACTACTTCGCCAAGCAGGGGCACGAGGTGGTTGCGTCCAGCCCATTGGTGCCGCGCAACGACCCGACGCTGATGTTCGTGAACTCGGGCATGGTGCAGTTCAAGAACCTGTTCACGGGCGTTGAAACCCGCGACTACCAGCGCGCCACCACGGCGCAGAAATGTGTGCGTGCCGGCGGCAAGCACAACGATCTGGACAATGTGGGTTACACCGCGCGGCACCATACGTTTTTCGAGATGTTAGGGAATTTCTCGTTCGGCGACTACTTCAAACCCGAGGCGATTCCTTTCGCGTGGGAGCTGATCACCAAGGAATTCGGTATCGACAAGAACCGTTTGTTGACAACGGTTTATCACACCGATGATGAAGCGTTCGAGATCTGGAAAAAGGTCGGCGTGCCTGAGGATCGGATCATCCGCATCGCCACCAGTGACAATTTCTGGCAAATGGGCCCGACCGGCCCCTGTGGCCCGTGCACCGAGATTTTCTATGACCACGGCGACCACATCTGGGGCGGGCCACCGGGATCAGCCGAGGAAGATGGCGACCGGTTCATCGAAATCTGGAACATCGTTTTCATGCAGAACGAGCAGTTCGAGGACGGCTCGATGGTGGAACTCGACATGCAGTCGATTGACACCGGTATGGGGCTGGAACGGATTGGCGCGCTGCTGCAGGGCAGCCATGACAACTATGACACTGACCTGTTCAAAACGCTGATCGAGGCGTCGGCGGATGCAACTGGCGTTGATCCCTATGGCGACCAGAACGTGCACCACCGGGTGATTGCGGATCACCTGCGCTCGACCTCGTTCCTGATCGCGGATGGTGTGATGCCATCCAATGACGGGCGCGGCTACGTGCTGCGCCGGATCATGCGCCGCGCGATGCGCCATGCGCATCTGCTGGGCGCAAAAGATCCGGTTATGCACCGGCTGGTTCCGACTCTGGTGCAATTGATGGGCGCGCAATATTCCGAACTTGGACAGGCGCAGCCGCTGATCGAAGAGACTCTGCTGCTTGAGGAAACCCGTTTCAAACAGACATTGGATCGCGGCCTGAAACTGCTGGATGATGAAGTTGCAGGCCTGCCCGAAGGTGCGGCTTTGCCCGGCGATGCGGCGTTCAAGCTGTATGACACATATGGGTTCCCGCTGGACCTGACGCAGGATGCGCTGCGCGAAAAAGGCCGAACCGTCGATACCGATGGGTTCGACGCCGCCATGGCCGAGCAAAAGGCCAAGGCCCGTGCCGCGTGGGCGGGTTCGGGCGAAGCAGCGGATCAGGCCGTCTGGTTCGACGTGCTGGACAGCGCGGGGGCCACGGATTTTCTGGGTTACGATACCGAGAAAGCCGAAGGTCAGGTTGCCGCGCTGATCGTCGATGGCGCTTTGGTCGACAAGATCGAGCAGGGCAACAGTGGTTGGGTCGTGGTGAACCAGACCCCGTTCTACGGCGAGGCCGGCGGTCAGGTTGGCGACACGGGTGAAATTCGACGGCTGGAGGAGCGCGATGATGTTTCGCGCGTCGAAGACACAAAGAAATTCGCAGACGGAAAGGTCTATGCGCACAAAGTGACCGTGGATCACGGCACTTTGTCCAAGGGCGACGCGGTTGAGTTGGAGGTTGATCACGCGCGCCGTTCGGCGATCCGTGCCAATCACTCGGCGACGCATTTGCTGCACGAGGCCTTGCGCGAAACACTGGGTGATCACGTGGCGCAGCGGGGGTCGTTGAATGCATCCGACCGCCTGCGGTTCGATTTCAGCCACTCGAAAGCGTTGACGCTGGACGAAATCCAAAAGGTTGAACGCGAGGTGAATGATTTCATCCGCCAGAACTCGACCGTCGAAACCCGGATCATGACCCCGGATGACGCGCGGGGGCTGGGTGCGCAGGCCTTGTTTGGTGAGAAATACGGCGACGAAGTGCGCGTTGTGTCGATGGGCAAAGCGCCGACCGGTAAGGGACAGGATGGCGAGACCTGGTCGATTGAACTGTGCGGCGGCACGCATGTGCGCCAAACCGGCGACATCGGAACCTTTGTTGTTCTGGGCGACAGCGCCAGCAGCGCCGGTGTCCGGCGGATCGAAGCGCTGACCGGGGATGAGGCGTTCCGCTATCTTTCGGCGCAGGATCATCGTCTGGCCCAGATCGCGACAGAGTTGAAAGCGCAGCCGGATGATGTGGTCAGCCGCGTCAAATCTTTGCTGGACGAACGCAAGGCGCTGCAAAACGAGGTCGCTCAGCTGCGCCGGGATCTGGCCATGGCTGGCGGCGCGGGGCAGGGCAACGGGGCCGAGGCGCGCGAGGTCAATGGCATCAAGTTCCTGGCCCAGGCGCTGAGCGGTGTATCGGGCAAGGACCTGCCTGCGCTGATAGACGAACACAAAGCCCGTCTTGGCTCGGGCGCGGTATTGTTGATCGCGGATGCTGGTGGCAAGGCCGCTGTTGCGGCTGGTGTAACGTCGGACCTGACCGACACGGTTTCCGCGGTGGATCTGGTGAAGGCCGCTGTTGTGGAACTGGGCGGGAAAGGCGGCGGAGGCCGTCCCGATATGGCGCAGGGCGGGGGCAAGGATGCCTCCAACGCCGACGCGGCGATCAAGGCCGCCGAACAGGTATTGGGAGCGTAACATGCCCGCACTCTGGATTTCGCACGTAACGGTGACCGACGCCGAATCATATGGAAAATACGCCGAGCTGGCCGGACCCGCGATCGCCAAACATGGCGGTGAGTTCATCGCCCGCGCCGCCCGTTACGTTCAGTTAGAAGGGAAAGAGCGGCCACGGAATGTGGTCGCCCGGTTCCCGTCCGTCGAAGCGGCGGTGGACTGTTACAATTCGGATGACTACCAAACGGCGCTGGATCACGCGCGCGATGCCAGCGAACGTGAGTTGGTGGTGGTTGAGATCACCGACTGAGAATCACCAGGCGCGGTGCGTTTTGGGCGCGTCGCGTGCAAGTGGGCCGTATGTAAGCGAAAATCAGCCAAGGCGCGGATGGCATGATTGTGGCAACAGCAGGCTCGCGAAAGGCGTGAGTTTTACTTCATAAATGTCATACACTTAAGCCTGCTCGGGCGAGTGTCCGTTCAGGTTTCCCGTCACAATTGTGGCCATCTGAACCCATTTCTTGCCCGAAATGGTCAAAATAAGTGACGAATTTCCGCCCTTTTTCCCCTTCAGTTTCGACCTAGATTGCATAATCGGCCACGTTTACGGATAGTTTCTGAAAACGGAATATGGTCCGGTTTGACGACAATCGCTCGGAGAGACTTGGATCGAGGGACAGGCATGAAATCGAATGGCGGGAAATTCACGTCCATCTTAGGACGCGCTGCGGCAGGTTCGGGGCGCTTTTTGGGTGTCGTTGCCATTACTTTTGGCACGTTCCTTGGGGCAACCGTTGCCCAGGCCTCGGAAGGGGCTTTCATCACCAGTGTGTCCGCGTCCCCTCCGCCAACCGGCGCACGTCAGTTGTGCCGCCAGTATGATTGGGCCTGCACCACGAAACGGTCCGGGTCGCTGACCAGCCAGCAAGAGATGCAGATCGTTCAGCGCATCAATCGCCACGTAAACGCCACCATTCGCGAAGTGACCGATCAATCGCAATACAGAACTCGCGAACGTTGGGCGCTTCCGACCTCGCGCGGTGGCGATTGCGAGGATTTCGCGTTGCTGAAAAAGCGCGATCTGATCAACGCAGGTATCGATCCCAGAAAACTGCTGATTGCAACTGTGCTCGACAAACACCGCAATGCACATGCTGTATTGGTCTACCGTTCGGCGCAGGGGGATTTGGTTCTGGACAATCTGACCAATCGAATTAAGCCCTGGTCCGCGACCCAGTATCTGTTCCTTCGCATGCAGGATCCCAAACAACCTCGGCGTTGGGTTGGTGTCTACGGTAGCAGTTAACGTAAGACCAAGAACGCATCGCAAAAAGCCAGCGGCGACAGTTGCAACCGCTGGCTTTTTTGCATTCTAACCCGAGCTTAGTTCGTGCCCTGATCACCGGCTTCAGGCGAGCCGCCGCCTTCGGTTCCGTTACCTTCGGGCGAGTCACCCCCTTCGGTTCCGCCGCCTTCAGATCCACCGCCGGAGCTGGAACCACCGGAGCTGGACCCACCAGAACTGGAGCCACCTTCGGACCCACCAGAGCTGGAGCCACCCGAGCTTGAACCACCAGAGCTGGAGCCACCCTCAGACCCACCGGAGCTTGATCCGCCAGAGCTTGAGCCGCCCGAGCTGGAGCCACCTTCAGAACCGCCGGAACTGGAGCCACCCGAGCTTGATCCACCAGAGCTGGAGCCACCTTCGGACCCACCGGAGCTGGAGCCGCCCGAGCTCGATCCGCCGGAGCTGGAGCCACCTGAGCTTGATCCGCCGGAGCTGGAGCCACCGGAACTTGATCCGCCCGAGCTTGATCCACCACTGGAACCGCCAGTAGGCGTCACGCCGCCGGAGCTTGAGCCGCCAGAGCTTGATCCACCACCGGAACTGGACCCACCTCCGGAGCTTGATCCTCCGCCAGAACTGGACCCACCGCCGTTTTCGTCAGCCGGACCGTCGCCGGAACGCTGTGACGGCGCGCCGATCGACGCTGTCGGGAAGTCGGTCAGAACTGCTGCGAACGCGGGGCAGGTCTGAAGCGTCCGGGCCAGAATATCTTCGAAATCCGAACGGCGCTGCAGATACCGCAGCATACGGGATTCAACGACGGTACAAGCACACAGGGTTTCCGTCGATACAGACTGTTTGGCGGTCCGAACTGTACATTTCCCATCAGCCAATGCGGGACCAGCCGCGAGCAAAGGAAGTGTAGCTGATGCAAATATAACGGGTAGTATACGAGACTTGATGCGCATGGCGCTACTCCTTGAAACTCATTACTTACTGCGTCGATCTTATGCACTATTGAAACCGTGCGTTGTATGAACGACGTCACACTTTAGTCATGAATACACCTTTCTCTGGCCGAATTTACAAGGGCCGGATCGGGTGAGTCACTTGATTTTAACTTTACTATAAGTTGAACGACCATGAAAAACAGGGGTTAGACCTGCCGTTACGGAAGGTCTCCCCATTTTCATCATTTTTGGGATGGATGAAAAAATGTCACACTCGTGTCATTGTTTCCAAGTTGGAAATCGATCATTCGCCACAATTTAGGCGGATTTCGCCATGCGCTTGCGTTCATGGGGGTCCAGAAAGCGCTTGCGCAGACGAATGGCGTTGGGGGTTACCTCGACCAGTTCATCATCATCGATATAGGCAATCGCCTCTTCCAGCGAGAACTGAACATGCGGCGTCAGGCGTACTGCGTCATCAGATCCGCTGGCGCGCACGTTGGTCAGTTTCTTGCCCTTCAGAGGGTTCACTTCCAGATCGTTGTCGCGCGAATGCTCACCGATCACCATGCCCTGATACACTTCTGCCTGAGGGCCCACAAACATCCGACCACGCTCTTCCAGATTCCACAGCGCGTAAGCGACAGCCTGACCTTTTTCCATCGAGATCAGAACACCAGCGCGACGACCGGGGATCTGGCCCTTGTGAGCGGCCCAGTCATGGAACACCCGGTTCAGCACGCCGGTACCGCGGGTGTCGGTCAGGAATTCGCCGTGATAACCGATCAGGCCGCGCGAGGGGACATGGGCGATAATGCGGGTTTTGCCCGCACCGGCGGGGCGCATCTCGACCAGCTCACCTTTGCGCGCGCCGGTGATTTTTTCGATCACTGCGCCCGAGTATTCGTCATCCACGTCAATGGTAACTTCTTCGACCGGTTCCAGCCGCTGACCGTTTTCCTCGCGGAACAGAACCTGCGGGCGCGAGATGCTGAGTTCGAACCCTTCACGGCGCATGTTTTCGATCAGAACGCCCATCTGCAATTCGCCACGGCCCGCAACCTCGAACGCTTCACCTCCGGGGGTGTCAGAGATGCGGATGGCGACGTTGGATTCAGCCTCTTTCATCAGGCGATCACGGATCACGCGGGACTGCACCTTTTTGCCGTCACGCCCGGCCAGGGGCGAGTCGTTGATGCCGAAGGTTACGGTGATGGTGGGCGGATCGATGGGCTGGGCGGGCAGGGCCTCGTCTACTTGCGGCGAGACCAGCGAGTCGGCGACTGTCGCCTTGCTCATCCCGGCGATGGTGACGATGTCGCCTGCTTCGGCCACATCGATGGGTTGCTGCGCCAGACCACGGAAAGCCAGAATTTTCGAGGCGCGGAAGTTTTCAATCAGCGTACCGTCGCGGCTGAGCGCCTTGAGGCTGTCACCGGCTTTCAGGGTGCCGCTTTCAACGCGCCCGGTCAGGATACGGCCAATGAACGGGTCGCTGCCCAATGTGGTGGCCAGCATGCGGAAAGGTTCGTCTTTCTTTTCGGCCTGCTTGGGCGCGGGGACGTGATCCACGATCAGGTCGAACAGGGCGGTCAGGTCCTTGCGTGGACCGTCCAGCTCCATATCGGCCCAGCCGGACCGGCCCGAGGCATACATGGCCGGGAAATCCAGCTGGTCGTCATCGGCGCCGAGGTTGGCGAACAGGTCAAAGCACTCGTCCAGCGCCCGGTCGGGCTCGGCATCCGGTTTGTCGACCTTGTTCAGGACAACGATAGGCCGCAGGCCCAGCGCCAGCGCCTTGGAGGTCACAAACTTGGTCTGCGGCATCGGACCTTCGGCAGCATCAACCAGCAGGACCACGCCGTCCACCATGCTGAGGATCCGCTCAACCTCACCGCCGAAATCGGCGTGGCCGGGGGTGTCAACGATGTTGATGCGCGTGCCTTTCCACTCGACCGAGGTGGCTTTGGCCAGAATGGTGATGCCACGCTCGCGTTCCAGATCGTTGCTGTCCATGGCGCGTTCCGCCACGGCCTGGTTTTCCCGGAACGCGCCGGATTGTTTGAGCAGCTCATCCACCAGGGTCGTCTTGCCGTGGTCCACGTGAGCGATGATTGCGATGTTGCGCAGGTCCATGAGAGGTCAGCCTTTGAACGGGAAGTTGCCGCGCGCATAACGCGGCACGCGCAAAGTTACCACCCCTAACAGGCGTTCAATAGCCCGCAGTCTTCGAAAACAGGTGAATGATCAGAATTCCGGCCAGGATCAGGGTCAGCCCCAGAACGGCCCAGATGTCCAGTTTTTGTCCAAAGACAACGAAGCCAATTATTGCGATGAAGAATATCCCCAATCCGGACCAGATTGCGTAGACGATACCAACCGGCATGAATTTCAGGGTCAGGCCCAAAAGGTAGAAGGCAAACCCATAGCTGACAACGACCAGAACCGACGGCCAAAGCCGCGTGAATTGCTGGCTGGCCTGCAACGCAGTTGTCCCTACGGTTTCTGCAAAGACCGCGAGCAGCAGGATCAGGTAGGCTTTGGGCATGTTTTATACCTTTGTCTCAATAAACCCAGGCAAGCTTGACCACGACTTTGCAATCTGCGGCAAGCACATTCAGTTGGAAAGCAGTGCCGACCCACAACATGAAGGTCAGGTATACCTGACTATGGGTAAAGTTGAATTTGTGTAAAGTTCCCCCGTGTATTGGTTTTTTTGTTACTGAGTATTGTTTCATGACGTTATTTGCAAAAACCGTCATTCTTGCTGCGTTTGTTATCGTAGCGCTTGGGTGGCTTGCTGGCGGGGGGTCCGTCGATACTGATGCAGCCAATATGGTTGAAAAGTTGGATGGTAGCGTAATTTAAGCGCCGATCAGAACGAAGCAGAGGGAAAAGGGGCCTTTGGGCTCCTTTTCCTATTTATGGCTATGCGTCCTCTGTGCTGTGCGATTGAAAAAAGGCGGACAGTTGCGGCTGTAGCCACTGCCAAAGCTGCGGGGCACCGCCTTCAACCGCCGGTCGTACCCGTGTTTCCAGCTGAGCATAGGTTACGTTGTAATCGACCCACGACCCGCCACCTGTTTCCAGATTGGCCACCGGGGTCTGGAACCGGTCAACGGCCTTGGCAAACCGCGCATCCGGCGTCTCCGCCGCCTCGAACTCGTGCCACAGAGCCGCGAATTGCGTTTGCTGCGGTTCGGGAAGCAGGCCGAACAGACGTTTTGCTGCCGCCTCCTCTTTGGCGGTTTGGGCGGCGTGATCCACTTGTCCGTGGATCGGGTGATCTCCGGCGTCGATTTCGACGATATCGTGCAGCAACAGCATGCGCAGGGCGCGGGCCTCGGACACTCCGTCCTCGGCATATTCCGCCAAGACCCAAGCATAGAGCATAATGTGCCAGGAATGCTCGGCAGAATTCTCAAACCGGTCGGACGCCATCAGGCGCGAGGCGCGCAGGACTGTTTTCAACTGATCAGCCTCGGCCAGGAAGGGCAGGCGTGTTGTAAATGCGTTGGAGTCCGTATCCGCGCCGTCCAGCAGTGCCCGCGCATGACCAAAGGCCAAAGGGAAATCCTGCGCCAGATAAGCTGCGCGCCCACCGTCCAGATTATCTTGCACGACGTCAATATGATCGGCCCGAGGATGCTGCGCGCAGAGCACCTGAAATAGGGGCTGAGAGCGATCCAGAATTTTTGCAAAACGGGCGTCGGCGGATTGATCGGCCTCGAACTCCTGCCAGAGGCTTTGAAACTCCGCCGCCTGATCGGCGGGCAGCAGGCCAAACAGTTCCGAGGCCGCGGCTTGTTCAGCCTTGGCGACGGCCTGCCAGTCGGTCTGCAGATGGATCGGATGGTCGCCCACGATGATCTCAACCAGATCATGCAACAGCAACATGCGGATCACCCGGTCAATCGAAACCTCGGGTCCGGCCAATGGCTCCATGACCAAAGCCCAAAGGGCCAGATGCCAGCTATGCTCGGCCGAGTTTTCACAGCGGGACAGGTCCAGCAGGACGTTTGCCCGTTCCACTGTTTTCAACCTGTCGGCCTGTTTCAGAAAGGCGATTTGGGCCGACAGACGATCACTCATTGCTTTTCGATAGCTTTCACTTTTGAGCGGTGGTCGCTGAGACGCTTGATCACAAAGGTGCGCGCCTTGCGTTCCGCCATCCGGACGCGGATTTCGGTCAGAAATGCCTCTTCCAGCGATTGCGACGCCGCGCCCAGAACCTCACCCACCTCGACAAAGAACCGGTCGTCGCCGGTTTCGTCCATAACCTTCATCGTATCCTCGGCCAGTTTGGCGGCGAGGGTGGTGATGGTGTCAGACATCAGCGCGTGGTCTCGGTCAGGCGGCGTTTCACATAGTCGCTGACATCGGTGATCAGTGTATCCATGTGACGGTCCTGGAAGAAATGGTCTGCACCTTCGACCTCGTTATGGGTGATGGTGATGCCTTTCTGTTCATGCAGCTTGTTCACCAGCGATGTGGTGTCCGCCGGAGGGGCAACGCGGTCGGCTGATCCGTTGATGATCAGACCGGAAGACGGGCAGGGCGCCAGGAACGAAAAGTCATACATGTTCGCCGGGGGCGACACGCTGATAAAGCCCGTGATTTCGGGCCGGCGCATCAGCAATTGCATCCCGATCCACGCACCGAACGAAAAGCCAGCGACCCAGCAGTGTTTCGAGTTGTTGTTCATCGACTGCAGGTAGTCCAGAGCCGAGGCCGCATCGCTCAACTCGCCTACGCCCTGATCATATTCGCCCTGGCTGCGGCCCACGCCGCGGAAGTTAAAGCGCAACACGGTGAAACCCATGTTGTAGAACGCATAGTGCAGGTTGTAGACGACCTTGTTGTTCATGGTCCCGCCAAACTGTGGGTGCGGGTGCAACACGATGGCGATCGGTGCGTCTTTTTCCTTTTGCGGGTGGTAACGGCCTTCCAGGCGGCCTTCGGGTCCGGGAAAAATCACCTCGGGCATGTGTGCTTTGGTCCTGTCTTTTTCTTCCGAGAGCCCGGATATACTTGACGATAATCGTCGGGCACCTTAGAACGGTTCTAATATGTAGCGGCGCGTACCGTCGCTGTCCGTCGGAGATACGCACTGGCGGCGGCGGCGTCAATGATTTCGCGCGCATCTTGCCATGAGGGATTGTCAATGAAGCTTTCGACGAAAGGTCGTTACGCCATGGTTGCGCTGGCTGACATTGCGCTGCAGCCCTCGGATCAGCTTGTGACGCTGGGCGAGATCTCAGAGCGTCAGGACATATCGCTACCGTATCTTGAGCAATTGTTCGTCAAGCTGCGCCGGGCCGAGCTTGTGTCTTCGGTCCGTGGCCCCGGTGGCGGCTATCGACTGGCGCGCCCGGCCTCGGACATTCGCGTGGTCGAGGTTCTGTCAGCCGTTGACGAAACCGTTGACGCGATGACCAAAGGGGCAGGTGCATCCGGCGCGTCCTCGGGCAGTCGCGCGCAATCCCTGACCAATCGTCTGTGGGAGGGGTTGAGCGCGCATGTTTACGTATTCCTGCATCAGACGCGGCTGTCGGATGTGATCAAGAACGATCTGGCGCCTTGTCCTGCTGTTCCCAGCCTGTTCGCTGTGGTGGATGAGTAAGGCGATGGTGTTTCACGTTACAGGCAACCGAAAAAAGATGCATCCATGAATCGCGTTTATCTGGATCATAACGCGACCACGCCGTTGCGACCCGAAGCGCGGGACGCGATGATCGCGGCGATGGAGGTCTGCGGGAACCCGTCCTCGGTCCATGCAGAAGGGCGTGCCGCCAAGGCGCTGATCGAACGCGCGCGGGCGCAGGTCGCATCGGCCTTTGGGGCGGATGGAGCGGATGTGGTGTTCACTTCAGGCTCGACCGAGGGTGCGGCCTTGACGCTGGCAGGGCGCGATATGCATGGGCCCGCGATTGAACATGATGCAGTAAGAGCCTGGATTGATGAAGATATTCCTGTTTTATCAACGGGACTGGTTTCTTTGGAAGATCCGGCGCGCGCCACACTGCAACTGGCCAATTCCGAAACCGGTATTGTGCAGTCCTTGCCGTCGGGTCTGGCCGTGACGGATGCCACGCAGGCGTTTGGCAAATTGCCTGTTGCGTTCAATTGGCTGGACGTGCAGATGGCGCTGATCTCAGCTCACAAGCTGGGCGGGCCCAAGGGCGTTGGCGCGGTTGTGATGAAACGCGGCACTGATCTGGCGGCGCAGATCAAGGGCGGCGGACAGGAAATGGGGCGTCGGTCCGGAACTGAAAATGTGATTGGAATCGCGGGGTTCGGGGCTGCAGCTGAAGCAGCCGCGCGGGATTTGGCCAACGGTGTTTGGGAGCAGGTCGAAGAATTTAGAAATATTCTAGAAAACGCTCTTGAGGCCGGAGTTAAATCACCTATTTTTGTCGGGAAAGGTCAAAAGCGACTGCCGAACACTCTGTGTTTCGCGACCCCCGGCTGGAAGGGCGAGACGCAGGTCATGCAGATGGACCTGTCGGGTTTTGCAGTCAGTGCGGGCTCTGCCTGCTCCAGCGGCAAGGTTCGTGCCAGCGCGGTATTGACTGCAATGGGATTTGATGAGGTCACAGCAGCCAGCGCGATCCGCGTTTCGCTGGGTCCTTTGACAACAAAAGAGAATGTGCTGCGTTTCGCTGAAACGTGGCTTGAGAAAGAGAAAAAGCATCGCGCGCGCGCCGCGTGATCTGACGGAGGGTAAGTTATGGCCGCTTTGGACCAGACCCAGGTGAAAGAAGGTGTCGATCAGGAAACCGTGGATGCGGTACGCGAGGTCGGAACCTACAAATACGGCTGGGACACCGATATCGAGATGGAGTATGCGCCCAAAGGCGTGAACCCGGATATCGTGCGGTTGATTTCGGAAAAGAACGAAGAGCCTGAATGGATGACCGAATGGCGTCTGTCGGCCTTCGAGCGCTGGACCAAAATGGATGAGCCGAAATGGGCCATGGTGCATTACCCGCCGATCGATTTTCAGAACCAGTATTACTATGCCCGTCCGAAATCGATGGAGGAGAAGCCGAAGTCGCTGGATGACGTCGATCCCAAGCTGTTGGCGACTTACGAAAAGCTGGGTATCCCGCTGAAAGAACAGATGATTCTGGCCGGGGTCGAAGGGGCCGAAGATGCGCCCGCCGAAGGCCGCAAGGTCGCTGTGGACGCGGTGTTTGACTCGGTTTCGGTCGGGACGACATTCCAGGCCGAACTGAAAAAGGCCGGGGTGATCTTCTGTTCGATCTCCGAGGCGATCAAAGAACATCCTGAGCTGGTCAAGAAATACCTGGGCACCGTGGTCCCTGTGTCGGACAACTTCTATGCCACTTTGAACTCGGCCGTGTTCTCGGATGGCTCGTTCGTCTACATCCCGCCGGGCGTCCGCTGCCCGATGGAGCTGAGCACCTATTTCCGCATCAACGCGGAGAATACCGGTCAGTTCGAACGCACGCTGATCATCGCCGACAAGGGCTCGTACGTGTCTTATCTGGAAGGTTGTACTGCACCTCAGCGTGACACCGCCCAATTGCACGCGGCTGTGGTCGAGATCATTGTCGAAGAAGACGCCGAGGTGAAGTATTCGACCGTTCAGAACTGGTTCCCCGGGGACGAGAACGGCAAGGGCGGCATCTATAACTTCGTAACCAAACGCGCCGATTGTCGGGGTGATCGGTCCAAGGTGATGTGGACTCAGGTCGAAACCGGTTCGGCCGTGACCTGGAAATACCCGTCCTGCATCCTGCGCGGCAATGAAAGCCAAGGTGAGTTCTACTCGATCGCGATTGCGAACAACTATCAGCAGGCCGATACCGGTACCAAGATGGTTCATCTGGGTAAGAACACCAAGTCGCGCATCGTGTCCAAGGGCATCAGTGCGGGCAAGGCGCAGAACACATACCGTGGTCTGGTCTCGATGCATCCGAAAGCCAAGGACAGCCGGAACTATACGCAGTGTGACAGCTTGCTGATCGGCGACAAATGCGGCGCGCATACAGTTCCGTATATCGAGGTCAAGAACAACTCGTCCCGCGTTGAGCATGAGGCGACGACGTCGAAGGTGGATGACGATCAACTGTTCTACTGCCGTCAGCGCGGCATGGATGAGGAAGAGGCCGTGGCGCTGGTCGTGAACGGGTTCTGTAAGGACGTGTTGCAGGCGCTGCCGATGGAATTTGCCATGGAAGCGCAGCAACTGGTGGCGATTTCACTGGAAGGCTCTGTCGGCTGATGACGCGGTCACCCCGGAACGGCATCCAGAAGGATGATGTGCTGACCTGGCTGGGCTATGCGCTGCCGGTTTTGGGCGGCCTGCTGGGGGTGGCTTACGTGAACATCAATCACATGGCTTTCATCAACCCGGTCTGGGCGGTTGGTGGTGGGGTAATCCTGGGTTGGATTGCTGCACGGCTGATCCGCAAGGTACTGGGATAGGGATTTATCGGGGCGACGATGCCCCTTGCGAGATGCAAAAGGACAAAACATGCTGGAAATCAAGAACCTGCACGTACAGCTTGAAGAAGAAGACAAGCAGATCCTCAAAGGTGTGGACCTGACGGTCGAGGCCGGCAAGGTACACGCGATCATGGGGCCGAATGGCTCGGGCAAGTCGACGCTCAGCTATGTGCTGTCGGGCCGCGATGGATACGAAGTGACCGACGGTTCGGCCACTTTGAACGGTGAAGACCTGTTGGAGATGGAGCCGGAAGAGCGCGCCGCTGCTGGTGTGTTCCTGGCGTTCCAGTACCCGGTCGAAATTCCGGGCGTCGGCAACATGACCTTCCTGCGCACCGCCGTGAACGCTCAGCGTAAGGCGCGCGGGGAAGAGGAACTGTCGGCAGCCGACTTCCTGAAAGAGGTGCGCGCCAAGGCCAAGACCCTCAAGATCGACGCGGACATGCTGAAACGTCCTGTGAACGTTGGTTTCTCGGGCGGTGAGAAAAAGCGCAACGAGATCCTGCAGATGGCCATGCTGGAGCCCAAGATGTGCATCATGGACGAGACCGACTCGGGCCTTGACGTGGATGCGATGAAGCTGGTGGCCGAAGGTGTGAACGCGCTGCGCGACGAAGGGCGCGGGTTCCTTGTGATCACCCACTATCAGCGCCTGCTGGATCACATCAAACCCGATGTGGTGCACATCATGGCGAACGGTCGCATCGTCAAATCCGGTGGCCCGGAACTGGCGCTTGAGGTCGAAAACAACGGTTATGCCGACATTCTTGCCGAGGTGAACTGATGGCCTTGCCCGAAGTCAAACAAACCGCAACCGAGGCGCGGCTGGCAGCGCTGACCATGCCGGATGCCGGATGCACCCGCGCCGCGCGCGAAGATGCGCTGGCCCGCGTGCTTGAGATGGGTCTGCCCAACCGTCGCGACGAATATTGGAAATACACACGGCCCGACACTCTGGTCGCGCCTGCGGCCATGCCCGCTGCAGTCTTCGTGGATGATGAACCCTTGGTGTTCGACGAGTTCGACCGCCTCAAGATCGTGTTTATCGACGGTGTTTTCAGCGCCGAGGAATCAGATGATCTGACGCAGGAAGGCGTGAGCATTGATCGTCTGGAGGATATCTGCTGCAAGGATATCCACTGGGCCAAAGACCTGTATGGCGTTCTGGAAGCCCGCGGACAGGTTCCGGTGCAGCGCCCACTGGCCGCGCTGAACACCGCCTTTGCGTCGGACGGGGTTGCCATTCATGTAACGGGCAAGCCGTCCAAGCCGATCAACCTGATCTACCGGCACGAGTCCGCGACGTCTGACGCGATCCTGCACCACGTAATCCGCGTCGAAAGCGGTGCCGAGGCGACCATTCTGGAAACCGGCCCCGCCGCGTCGCGCTTCAACAAGTGTATGGAGATCGACATTGCCGATAACGGCACGCTGCATCACGTCCGCGCGCAGGGCAGGGATTGGGAGCGTCGGGCCGCGACCCATATGTTCACCCGTCTGGGCACCGAGTCTGTCTACAAGTCCTTCACCCTGACCGTGAATGGTGTGCTGACCCGAAATGAACAGGTTGTCGAACTGACCGGCGATGGCGCCGTCGCGCATGTGGCGGGGGCCTGTGTCGGCGATGGTGACTTTCATCACGATGACACCGTCTTCATCACCCATGACGCGGTGAATTGCGAAAGCCGTCAGGTGTTCAAGAAAGTGCTGCGCAACGGTGCGACCGGCGTTTTTCAGGGCAAGATCCTTGTGAAAGAAGGTGCTCAGAAAACCGACGGTTATCAGATCAGCCAGTCGCTGCTTCTGGATGATGACAGCCAGTTCCTCGCCAAGCCCGAGCTTGAGATCTACGCCGACGACGTGGCCTGCTCGCACGGCTCGACCTCGGGCGCGATTGACGAGACCGCGCTGTTCTACCTGCGCTCGCGCGGGGTTCCGACCAAGGACGCGACCAACATGCTGACGCTGGCGTTCCTGGCCGAGGCCGTCGACGAGATCGAAGACGGCGCATTGGCCGAGGCCATCGTGAGCCGTCTGGAAGGTTGGTTGGCGCGCCGTAGCTGATGCCTGTGTCGTCAGATATCGTTGCCACATACCGGGGGCCGGGGCGTGTCGTGCGCCGGCTTCTGGATATGGGGCCGCGCGAAGACCGGGCGCTGATTTTCGTCATGGCCTTCTGCATTGTGTCCTTCATCGCCCAGATGCCAAGCCTTGCGCGCCGTGCGCATCTTGAAGGGGTGGAGCTGAACATGCTGCTGGGCGGTGCCTTGCTGGGCTCGGTCTTTATCCTGCCGTTGTTCTTTTACAGTCTGGCGCTGATCTCGCATTGGGCCGCGCGTTTGGCGGGTGGCAAAGGGACGCCCTATGGCGCGCGTTTGGCGTTGTTCTGGGCCTTGCTGTCTTCCGCCCCCTTGGTTTTGCTGAACGGGCTGGTCGCCGGGTTCATCGGCTCTGGTCCAACGCTGACCCTTGTGGGTTTGATTTGGGTTGCCGTTTTTGTCTGGTTCTGGTTATCCGGACTGCGACAAGTACAAAGGTCCGCTGAATGAATACTCCGAACCTGGGTCAACTGGCGGTTCTGACGCTAAGACAACCCGCCGAGGCGGCGCGTCAGCTTTTGGCCCTGAACCCGGGGCGCGAGGTGCTTTGGCTGGCGTTTTTCCTTGCCGTTGTGCTGAACTGCATAATCCAGTTGGGCATTGATCTGTCGATTCCGGTTGTCGAAGGCGATGCTGGCCCGATTACGGAAAGCGTTCCGATTGTATTGGTTCGCTCGGCAGGTACGATGATGTTCAGTATCCTTGCCTTCCTGTTCGTCGGCCGTTTTCTGGGTGGAACGGCGCGGTTCGAGGGGATGATGGTGCTGATCGTCTGGGTGCAATACCTGCAGATCGCGGCATTGCTTGGCGTCCTGATCCTGAGCCTGACGATCCCGTTTCTGATGGCGGTGTTGCTGTTGGCCACCGCGATCCTGAGTCTCTACATCACGTTGCATTTCCTGAACGAGGCGCATCAGTTCGGATCGCTTTGGAAATCGTTCGGTGTGGTTTTGTTGTCCGCTTTGGTTGCGGTTCCTTTTGTCCTTATGCTCGCCCCCGTGGCGCCCGTCTAGGAAGACAGCCCTATGTATGATGTGCAGAAAATCCGCTCTGATTTTCCGATCCTGTCGCGGCAGGTGAACGGCAAGCCGCTGACCTATCTGGACAACGGGGCCTCGGCGCAGAAACCTCAGGCGGTGATAGATGCAGTGACCCGTGCCTATGCCGAGGAATATTCGAACGTTCATCGCGGTTTGCACTACCTGTCAAACCTCGCGACCGAGAAATACGAAGGCGTTCGTGGCACGATTGCGCGGTTCCTTGGGGTGGCGAATGAGAACGAGATAGTCCTGAACTCGGGCACCACCGAAGGGATCAATCTGGTCGCGTACGGCTGGGCCATGCCCCGGCTTGAGGCAGGCGACGAAATCGTGCTGAGCGTGATGGAGCATCACGCCAATATCGTGCCCTGGCATTTCCTGCGCGAACGGCAGGGCGTTGTTCTGAAATGGGTCGATGTGGATGCAGATGGCGGCCTTGATCCGCAGGCCGTTCTGGATGCGATCGGGCCCAAAACCAAACTGGTGGCGGTGACGCAGTGCTCTAACGTTCTGGGCACGGTTGTAGATGTCAAAGCCATCACCGAAGGCGCCCATGCCAAAGGTGTTCCGGTTCTGGTGGACGGTAGTCAGGGCGCGGTTCATATGCCGGTCAGCGTCGATGAGATCGGCTGCGATTTCTACGCGATCACCGGGCACAAACTCTACGGCCCTTCGGGGTCCGGCGCGATCTTCATCAAATCCGAGCGTATGGCCGAAATGCGCCCCTTCATTGGTGGCGGTGACATGATCAAAGAGGTCAGCAAGGACCAGATCACGTATAACGACCCGCCGATGAAGTTCGAAGCCGGAACACCCGGCATCGTGCAAACCATCGGTTTGGGCGTGGCGCTGGACTACATGATGGATCTGGGGATGGAGAACATCGCCGCCCATGAATCCAGCCTGCGCGACTATGCGATGCAACGCCTGACCGGGTTGAACTGGCTACAGGTCCAGGGCACCCGCCCGGACAAGGCCGCGATCTTCAGCTTCACGCTCGATGGGGCGGGGCACGCGCATGACGTCTCGACCATCCTCGACAAAAAGGGCGTCGCCGTGCGCGCCGGTCATCACTGCGCGGGTCCGTTGATGGATCATCTGGGCGTCACTGCGACCTGCCGGGCGAGTTTTGGCCTGTATAATACCACGGATGAGGTCGACACGCTGATCGAAGCGCTTGAACTGGCGCATGATTTGTTTGCGTGAAACCTTGCCGGGTCGCGCAGATTTCCAGTTGCACCCGACCCGGAACAAGGTTAGCTAACGGCCAAGGCACCTGTAGCTCAGCTGGATAGAGCGCTGCCCTCCGAAGGCAGAGGCCAGAGGTTCGAATCCTCTCAGGTGCGCCATCTTTCACTAGGTTTAGCATCCGCGCTCCGGTCGGATCGCATTGCGCAAAACAAAACCCCCGTCAGACGATCTGCGGGGGTTCGGAACAATTGGTATTGGCGAGGCGGATTAGCCGCGCCAGGTGCGGACCACGCCGCAATCCATATGTACGAAGTTCGACCGGTAGTATTGGCCTACACCGCCCGCGCGACACGACATCGCCGCTTTGGCCATTTGCGAGACGGAACGCGAGCCGAGGCGAAGGTCTGCCGCCTGGCCTTGCATGTGCAGGGAGTTCCGGGCAACGCGGCGCGATCTGGAACGCAGCATGGCGTTTGTCTGCGGCGAACGATAGCCGGACAGCAGCATGTAAGGCTCGTTCACGTCCAGAAGATTGTGGGCGGCGGCCATGATGTCGACCGTGCGCAAATCCATGCTTTTGACCTGATCGGTCCGCCAGTCGCGCATGAAATGGTTCACTTCCTTGACAGCATCCTTGATGTATTTGCCGTCAACCCAATATATCATATCGATCCGTTCGCCTGTGCGACCGGAATACATGCGGATACGACGAATGTCGCCGCCGCCGCGAAGAAAACCTGCTGCATTGGAATAAGTCGGTGCTGCAGCAACTGCTGTGGCTGCGAATGCCCCCAATAGGGCACGCCGGGTCAAGCCCGATGTACTGCTCTTGGTCATTTTTGTTTCGTCCCGTACTGTTCCTGCCTGCGCACGATGTTACGCGCGCTGTATTAATATTTTCCCATCCCAGATGGCGAATTTATGGCACAATCGGATTCGGTCGCCAAGAAGTGTTTGATACTCACCTTTTCAAGGGGGAATTTTCGGCAGTTTTTTGCGCAGATGGGGCAACCGGCACATTTTTTGCGCAATTGAGGCGTTTCGGCACCGCTTCGATGCAAACGCGCATCAGGCCGAAATAGAAGAGGCCGAGTAAGGAATTTGTGAATAGACAAAGGCAGAGTGCAAAAATGATATTTGTTCGGCGCATCCCCATCAGCGCAAACTATTGAATAACCAAGGGCATCCCATGTTCTCAGTATTGCGGACCAGTACCAGTATCCTTGTCGCGGCATGTTTTGCGGCCACAGCAGCCATTGCCAACACAACGTCTGACCCGATTCAGGGCACCGCGTTTCAAATGGCTGTGGCCGAGCACACTCCGACATCCAGCGATATTGCGGCGTTTTACCGGACCAACGGGTTTTCGCCTGTCTGGGTCGGAGCCTCGCAAGATCATGCCGACCGGCGCGCCGCGTTGATCAACGCGCTGTCCAACAGCCATATGCACGGTCTGCCCTCAGCAGGTTACGATGTAGACGCGCTGGTTGAACAGATGCGGCAGGCGCGATCTGTTCGGGATTTGGGCGCGGTCGAGGCTGAACTGACGCGGGTGTTTCTGGCTTACGCCGACGATCTGTATTCCGGTGCCCTGCGCCCGGCCAGCATTGACGACGGGCTGGTCCGCAAGGTGGAACGGCGCAGCCCCGAGGAACATCTGCAGCAACTGAACACGCATGGTGCGGCCTATCTGGATCAGCTCGCACCGCAGACGCGCCAGTATCGTGCGCTGATGAAGCAGAAACTCGCACTGGAGGCTCTGGTCGATCAGGGCGGCTGGGGCGCGAGTGTTCCGGTGGCCAAGCTGGAACTTGGGGATTCAGGGCCAAATGTCATCAAGCTGCGCAACCGTTTGGTGGCGATGGGCTATCTAAAACCCACTGCCAGCCCTTCGTTTGATGCCACTTTGCTTGAGGCTGTTCGCAGCTTTCAAACCGCGCATGGGTTGGAGCCGGACGGTGTTGCCGGGCAGGGCACGATTTCGGAACTGAACCGCCCGGCATCGGACCGGTTGAAGTCGGTTCTGGTGGCGCTGGAACGCGAGCGTTGGTTGCCGCGTGAACGTGGGACCCGCCATATTCTGGTGAATCAGGCCGATTTCTCTGCCAAGATCGTCGATGACGGGCAGGTCACGTTCGAGACCCGCGCAGTAATCGGCAAAAACGTGCATGACCGCCGCAGCCCCGAGTTTTCGGACGAGATGGAGCATATGGTGATCAACCCCAGCTGGTATGTGCCACGCTCGATCATCACAAAGGAATATCTGCCCAAGCTGCAATCCAACCCGAATGCCGTGGGTCATATCCAGATCACCGATCGCAGTGGCCGTCAGGTCAACCGCGGGGCCGTGGACTTCACCCAATTCACCGCGCGCAACTTCCCGTTTGCGATGCGTCAACCGCCGAGCAAAAGCAATGCACTGGGGCTGGTGAAGTTCATGTTCCCCAACAAGTACAACATATATCTGCATGATACGCCTCAGAAATCTCTGTTCGCGCGCGAGGTGCGGGCCTTCTCGCATGGCTGTATCCGATTGGCGCAACCGTTCGAATTCGCCTATGCGTTGCTGGCCAAGCAAGAGGAAGACCCAAAAGCGTTTTTTCACCGAGTGCTGAATACCGGCAAGGAAACCACAGTGAAACTGGACCAGAAGGTTCCGGTGCATCTGATCTATCGCACCGCCTATATGGGCCCGAAGGGCGAGGTGCAGTATCGCCGCGACGTCTACAACCGCGACGCCAAGATTTGGGACGCGCTGCAAAAGGCAGGGGTAGCCCTGCCGGACGTTCAGGGGTAAGCACGGGGGCAAATCCTGCCGAAAGAAAGCCCGCCATGCAGTTTACCATTCAGCAAATCGCCGACAGCCTTGGTGCCGAGTGCCAGGGCGACACCGGCCTGACGATTGTGCGCGCGGCCGAGCCCGGTGACGCCGGACCCACCGATCTGGCCATGGCGATGTCACCGAAATATGCCGAGGCTCTGGCAGGTGGTGAGGCACGCGCGGCGGTTCTGTGGGAAGGTGCGGATTGGCAGGCCATGGGCCTGCGCGCGGCGATTTTTGTGAAACGTCCGCGCATGGCGATGGCAGGCATAACATCGATGCTGGATCGCGGGCAGGGGGTTGAGCCCGGCATTCACCCCTCGGCCGTGATTGATCCGACGGCAGAGATTGGCGCAGATGTGTCGATTGGGCCTTTGGCGGTTGTCGGGGCCAGGGCGCGGATCGGGGCCGGATCGGTAATTGGCGCCCATTGCACGATTGGTATCGACGCTGTTCTTGGCGAACAGGCGCTGCTGCGCGAAATGGTCAGCATCGGCGCGCGCGCTCAGATCGGGGATCGCTTTATCGCCCAACCGGGCGCGCGGATTGGTGGAGACGGTTTCAGCTTTGTAACTCCCGAAGTATCTGGCGCAGAAAACGCGCGCAAAACCATGGGGGATCAGGGTGAGGCGAAGGCGCAAAGCTGGCTGCGCATTCATTCTCTGGGCGCGGTTGAAATTGGTGACGATGTCGAGGTCGGCTCGAACTGTACCGTAGACAATGGCACAATTCGCAACACCCGGATCGGCGATGGGTCGAAACTGGATAACCTTGTGCATGTGGGCCACAACACCCGTGTGGGGCGTGACTGCCTGCTGTGCGGACAGACCGGCGTGTCCGGCTCGGTCGATATTGGCAACAACGTGGTGTTGGGCGGCCAGACCGGCGTGGTGGACAACATTTTCATCGGCGACGGCGTAATCTCGGGTGGCGGCACCAAAATCCTGTCCAATGTGCCCGCCGGTCGGGTGATCATGGGCTATCCGGGGATCAAGATGGAAACCCATACCGACATCTACAAAGCGCAACGCCGGTTGCCGCGTCTGGCCCGCGACGTTGAGGCACTTAAAAAGGCTGTTTCCAAACAGCCCCCGAGCGATTAAATCATCCTCAGATTGATAATCAGGGGATCGATATGAGCATCAGCGACCGCGTCATCGCAATCATTGCAGAGCAGGCCGTGCTGGAGCCATCGGATGTGACACCCGAAAGCACGCTGGAAGATCTGGGCATCGACAGTCTGGGTCTGGTCGAAAGCATCTTTGCGATCGAGGAAGAGTTCGACATCTCGGTTCCCTTCAACGCCAACGAACCTGAATCGAACGATTTCGACATCTCGAACGTGGCCGCGATCATTGCGGGCATCGAACAGCTTGTGTCGGAAAAGGTCTGACCCGGAACAATGAAACGGGTTGTTATCACCGGCGCGGGCACCATCAACTCGCTGGGTCACTCTGTCCCCGACACGTTGGAGGCCATGCGTGAAGGGCGCTGCGGTATCTCGGAACTGGAGTTTCGCGATGTCGATCGTCTGGCCATCAAGATCGGCGGTCAGGTGCGCGGGTTCGAGGCCGAAGGGCGCTTTAATCGCCAACAGATGTCTCTGTATGACCGGTTCACGCAGTTCACACTGACCGCAGCCAAAGAAGCCATCGAGCAATCGGGGATCGAATTCCACGGGGAATTGGCGGCCCGGTCCGGCGTCGTGCTGGGCACGGCAGGCGGCGGTGTTTCGACCTGGGACGACAATTACCGGTCGGTCTACGAAGACGGAAAAAACCGCGTGCACCCCTTTGTTGTGCCAAAGCTGATGAACAATGCGGCCGCCAGCCATGTGTCAATGGAACATAACCTCAAAGGACCCAGCTTTACCGTTTCAACAGCCTGCGCATCGTCGAACCATGCGATGGCGCAAGCGTTCCAGATGGTCCGCAGCGGTGCTGCGCCTGCGATGGTCACCGGCGGGTCGGAATCGATGCTGTGTTTTGGCGGCGTGAAAGCCTGGGAAGGCTTGCGCGTCATGTCCAAAGACGCCTGCCGCCCGTTCAGCGCCAACCGTAACGGGATGGTTCAGGGCGAAGGTGCCGGCATTTTTGTCTTCGAGGAATACGAACATGCCCGCGCGCGGGGTGCAGAAATCCTGTCCGAGGTCGTCGGGTTCGCCATGTCCTCGGATGCGGCCGATATTGTCATGCCCAGCAAGCAGGGCGCATCACGCGCCATGGCCGGGGCTTTGGCTGACGCAAAGCTGAACGCCAGCGATGTCAGCTATATCAACGCGCATGGCACCGGAACGGCAGCAAATGACAAAACGGAATGCGCCGCAGTTGCAGACGTGTTCGGGCCGCATGCGGATGACCTGATGATCTCGTCCACCAAGTCCATGCACGGGCACCTGATCGGCGGCACTGGTGCTGTCGAATTGCTGGCCTGCATCATGGCTCTGCGGGATGGCGTTATTGCGCCGACCATCGGGTACGAGGAACCCGATCCGGAATGCGCGCTGGATGTGGTACCGAACGAGGCGCGCGAGGCCAAGGTGGATGTTGCCCTCAGCAACGCCTTTGCCTTTGGCGGCCTGAATGCTGTTCTGGCTTTGAAGAAAGTCTGACGACAGCCCGAAAGTCGCCGCAGCGTTTCCACTGCGGCGACGAAAGCATCGCTCAGTTTACGTTGACGCTGAGACTGTCAAACCCCGAGGTGAAGCCAGACAGCGACATGTCCATGGTCAGAACCTGATCCGGGAAGCGTGCGGGCACCAGCGAGAAGGTCGCCTTGCTGCCCGCCTTCATGGCATCGATGTCACCCTGGCTCAGACCCAGTTGGGCGACGCAGCCGACCGGCACACAGTGGTGATAGTTATACAGCTTGCGCGGCGCGCCATCGATGGACAGCGCCAGTTGCGCCTGCAGCAGGGTTTCCAGCGGAACGATCACATTCGCCCAGGCCACGGCGGCCCCACCTTCGGGCAGTTTGCCAATGGACACCTCGGCAATCGGATCGCCTTGCTGGCCGTTGAGAACCTGAACGATGGCGCATGGGTCTTCGCCTTCCTGCGCCTTGATGCAGGACACCTCCCAGTCGCCGGAAGTTTCTTTGACGAACTGTTCGCCCGCACGCGGACCGGTCTCGCCCAGGTCCAGCCCGTTATCGGCCTCGGGTTCCGAGGTTTCCTGTGCACTGACAGCGCCGCAAACAAGGACAGCAGCGAGCGTATTGATCGAAAGGAGTGACTTGATCATGAATGCCTCGATATTTGGTGATTGAGTTTTTTTTCTTCCTCTAGCACCGTTCACGGCTGGTGTCAGGCACTAAGCGATGGGTCGGTTCGAAAATGAACAATTTCTTGCCACTCAGGTAGGGTTTCCACCCCTTAAAAACAAGAAAAAGGGAGCTGGTGGAGCAGCTCCCTTCTATAAATGTTTCTCCCCGTCGGACTGGCCGACTTAGTTATGTGGCAGACGTTACGAGAGGGGGACGCGGTGGTCAACTGCTAACCTGAACTTTTAATATACTCGTCAGTTCAGTTTAATCCGCGTGAACGGGCAAAAAAGCCGTGCCCGAAGGCACGGCCAGTCAACAGGGAGGAAGTGCGCCTTTGCGGCTGGCACCGCAAAGCGCGCAAAATGACTATCGCAGTCAAAGGTTAACTTTGTATGCTGGGTCCGGATCGGTGAGACATAAGGCAGTGAAAACATGGGCGAAGATATCTTTCTGGGCGGCGGCGGTCAGGACTATGGCCAGCCGCAGGGGCTGACGCTGAAATACGCGAACCGGCATGGGTTGATTGCCGGGGCCACCGGGACCGGCAAGACGGTGACGCTGCAAATTCTGGCCGAAGGGTTTTCCAAGGCAGGCGTTCCGGTTTTCCTGTCGGACGTCAAAGGTGACCTGTCCGGGCTGGCATTGCCGGGAACCGAGACACACAAACTGCATCAGGCTTTCATGGATCGCGTCACGCGGATCGGATTCACCGATTTCGCGTACCGTGCTTGCCCGGTGACCTTCTGGGACTTGTTTGGTGAGCAGGGGCATCCGGTTCGTACGACAGTGACCGAGATGGGGCCGTTGCTGTTGTCCCGCCTGATGGAGTTGAGCGAAGCGCAGGAGGGGATACTGAACATCGCCTTCCGTGTGGCCGATGAAGAAGGCATGCCGCTGCTGGACCTCAAGGACCTGCAAGCGCTGTTGGTCTGGATTGGTGAGAACCGGGCGCAGCTTTCATTGCGTTACGGCAATGTCTCGACCTCTTCAATCGGTGCGATCCAGCGCCGGTTGCTGGTGTTGGAGAACCAGGGCGGCACGCGGCTGTTCGGGGAACCGGCGCTGGACCTCGCCGACCTGATGCGCACGGATGAGGCCGGGCAGGGTGTTGTGAACATCCTTGCCTCGGACAAACTGATGGGATCGCCGCGCCTTTATGCAACTTTCCTGCTATGGCTGCTGAGCGAGTTGTTCGAAGAACTGCCCGAGGTTGGTGACCCCGAGAAACCCAAGCTGGTCTTCTTCTTCGATGAGGCCCATTTGCTGTTCGAGGATGCGCCGAAGGTTCTGATCGACAAGGTGGAACAGGTGGCGCGCTTGATCCGCTCCAAGGGTGTCGGGGTCTATTTCATCACGCAGAATCCGGCCGATATACCCGAAGATATTCTGGGACAGTTGGGCAATCGCGTGCAGCACGCCTTGCGGGCGTTTACCGCGCGCGACCGGAAGAACCTGCGCCTTGCCGCAGAAACCTATCGCGAGAATCCAGCTTTTGACACCGAAGAGGCAATCCGCGAGGTCGGTGTGGGTGAAGCCGTCACATCAATGCTGCAAAAGAAGGGTGTGCCGGGCATTGTCGAACGTACACTGATCCGCCCGCCGGCTTCCCAGTTGGGGCCGATTTCTGACGCTGAACGCCAGGAGGTTATGACTGCGTCACCAATGGCTGCAAAATACGACACACCCGTGGATCGAAAATCGGCCTTTGAGATCCTTCAGGCCCGCGCCGAGGCCGCCGCCAAGGAAGCCGAAGCCGCCGAAGCCGAAGAGGTTGTGGAAATGCAGACGGCTATGGAGCGCGAATTCGCCTCGGCCCGCAGATATTCGGGCAGTCGGGTGGGGCGGTCTTCCTCGCGCGTGACGCGCAAGAAAGACACGTTTGCCACCGCGATGAGCGAGGCCGTGATCAAGGAACTGAAAGGCACCACCGGTCGCCGCATCGTGCGCGGCATCTTGGGTGGATTGTTCCGAAACCGCTAGCTCAACCTTTCAGGCGGCGCTGGCCTTCCTGACGGCAATAGGCATCAGCCTGACGCACCGACATCTTGGTCGCCGGGAAATCAATGGCCCGGTCCCAGGTCACGCGGTCATGGCGATAGAGCTGACAGGTCACAACACCCTCGGGCGTGTTGACCTTGACCGGTGTGGTTTCCAGATCTTCGGGCGAGGGGACACAGGCCGCAACTGCCGCAACAAGCGGCAACAGGATGACAACTTTGCTGAGTGGTTTTTTCATGGTTCTAAGATCTACTCTTTAGACTGGGTAACTGGCCTCATAAGACCGGCGAGAGGGTGTGTGAGTGAGCGTCGACAGAAATGAAGACGTATCCAATGTCGGGAATGGTGGGTTGGTTTAGGCAAAAAATCTTTAAGAATCAAGAAGCCGCGCCGGTATTCGCCGACACGGCTTTGTGATTTGAGAAGATTTCAGCCTATTTCTCGGGGATCAGGCCCCTTGGACTGAATCTGAGAACAATCAAAAGCACCAGCCCCATGGTAAACAGGCGCATATGCGCGGCGCTTTCGATCAGGTGCGCTTTCAGTGCGCTGCCGTCCGGCAGGCCAGAGGTGATCAGGTTCATGATCCATAGACCCATCGGCTCGACCTGAACCCACAGGAACCAGATCAGGAACGCGCCGAGAACCGCGCCAAAGTTGTTGCCCGAGCCGCCTACGATCACCATGACCCAGACGAGGAAGGTAAAGCGCAACGGCTGGTAGGCGCTGGGGGTCAACTGCCCGTCCAGCGTGGTCATCATCGCACCAGCGATCCCGCAAATGGCCGAGCCCAGAACAAACACCTGCAAATGGCGGCGGGTGACATCCTTGCCCATCGCCTCGGCAGCCACTTCGTTGTCGCGGATCGCGCGCATCATGCGACCCCAGGGGCTGTGCAGCGCCTTTTGCGCCATCCACAGCAGCACCAGCAGAACGATCAGGAACAGCAGCGAGTATCCCAGCTTGACGGACAACGTCGAGGCAGTTACCGGGTCCAGCCCCAGCCATTCCGCACGCGCGATGAATCCGGGATCCTGTTGCAGGTCGATCTCATACCCGACCACGGGGGCGGGGCGAGGCAGGCCGTAGACGTTCTTGACGCCGCGGGCCAGCCAATCCTCGTTCTTGAGGACCGCAATGATGATCTCGGCGATACCAAGCGTGGCAATGGCCAGATAGTCGGACCGCAGACCCAAAGCCGTTTTCCCGATCAGCCAGGCCGCGCCCGCCGCCAGCAGCCCGCCCGCAGGCCAGGCCAGAAGAACCGGCAGGTTCAGGCCGCCAAGGTTGCCCGCAATCGCAGGATCGATGGCCTCGACCCCCGCAACGCTGGGGTCAAACACCGCGCGATAGATGAAAAAACCAGCCACAAGGATACCGAGGATGGACAGGTTGCGCACATTGCCCTTGGGCAGTTTCTGCGCCGCCATAACAGCCGCAACAACGGTCGCCGCACCCAACAGCAAAGCAAGCACAATGCCATACCCGCCAGAGGACCACGCCCCGGGCGTCGGCGGCGTAGATACCAGCACAACAGCCAGACCGCCCAGCGCGACAAAGCCCATGACGCCAACGTTGAACAGGCCCGCAAAGCCCCATTGCAAGTTCACCCCAATCGACATGATGGCCGAGATCAGCCCCATGTTCAGGATCAGAATCGCCGCGTTCCAGCTTTGCGTGAAACCGGTCATCAGGATCAGCCCGCCGACCACGGCAAACAGAAGCGTGTTTTTGGTTGCTTCGCTCATACCGCTTTCCCTTTGAACAGGCCCGTGGGCTTAAAAAGCAAGACGATCAGCAGGATCACAAAGCTGACGGCAAATTTGTAATCGGTGGACAGGAACTGCACCAAACCCGACGGTGCCAGCGTCTCTGGCGCGAGATAGGTCAGGACCTTTTTCCAGGCGTAAGTAATCGTCACCTCGGAAAATGCGATTATGAAGCCACCGGCAATTGCGCCCAGCGGGTTGCCCAGCCCGCCGACAATGGCCGAGGCAAAGATCGGCAGAAGAAGCTGGAAATAGACGAAGGGCTTGAAGCTCTTATCCAGCCCGTAAAGCACCCCGGCGGTTGTCGCCAGTGCCGCCACGATGATCCAGGTGATCATCACAACGCGCTCGGGGTTGATACCGGACAGAAGGGCCAGATCTTCGTTATCCGAATAGGCCCGCATCGACTTGCCCGTGCGCGTCTTGTTCAGAAACCAGAACAGCAAAGCTACCGCAACGACGGCTACAACAACGGTAATCGCTTGGGATGTGCGGATCGCCAGACCCTCACTCAGCCCGGTCATCGACTTGAAATCCCGCGCGGAAATCAGAAACCGCGCGCCGTCGGAAAACCTCTGATCGTCGGGTCCGATAACAAAGCGAACCAACCCGTTCATGATGAACATTACGCCCATCGACACGATGACAAGGATCACCGGCTTGGCCTTTTGCTCGCGATAGAACCGATAGACCAGCCGATCCGTGATCAGAACCAGAACAATACAGCCTAGGATCGCAAAGGGCAGCGCCAGCAGAGCGGTCGGCAGCGGCCCAAAGCTGACACCGGCAGCCTGCAGGCCCCAGGTTACCAGCACGGCGATCATCGCGCCAAAGGCCATCGTATCGCCATGGGCGAAGTTGGAAAACCGCAGGATGCCGTAGATCAGAGTGACGCCCAGCGCCCCCAGCGCAAGTTGGCTCCCATAGGCAATCGCAGGAACGATCACAAAATTCGCAAGCGCAACAAGCGCGTTCAGTAAATCCATCAGTTCTTCTCACTGTCCGAGTGCAGCCTTATGGCATGCCCTGCCTGCCGGGCACAATATTTTGCGCCCGTTTTTGGGCCGTAAATTACAGTTCCAGTGAGAAAATTGTACGATCCGTCAGCTTATCGGATCATCACAAGCACCATGGTCCTGGGTGGCGTGCGGACCCTTGATTGTCAGGTCATAGCTCAGGTTGTCGAAATCAACCACAAAGGTGATCACGTCCCGCTCCATCAGGTGTAGAAATGTCAACGACCCGATGCCCGATAGGATGGTCGCTTCGCCCCGGATGGCGTCGGTCACGATATAGCCCTTGTTGGTGCCACCCGAACGGGCGAGGGTCACCGAGCTGCCGTCTTTGTCCGACACGCAATTGACGACAAAATCCGCGCCGTCCAGTGGGCCTGCATTCTGGGCCGAGGCCAGCTGGGGGATCAGCAGCGAAAGGGTCAAGGCGATCATCTTCTTCATCGGTCACATTTCCAACTTTTGGGCGGTCTACGGGGCGCTGGTATTCACGCCACCTACCGCCTGGTCTTAGGTCTGATGAGATCAGGTTTGGCGTCGAATCCAAACACGGATCACATCAATAGACCTAAGCCAGAAAGTCGGTCGGGAAACGGTGTTACATCCGTTCTCACCGTCAGTTGAGTCGCGGTGAATATTCCGTGTAATGAAGAATTATATCACATTGATATTTAACGGTTAATTTTACTCAACCGTGCCAAGATCAAACTTGCCCTTCCGTGCACGTCCCTTTGTCATTTGCCGAGTGTTCCCCATTGATCGACAAATCATAGGTCATGTCGGAAAAGTTCACGACATAGGTCAGAACCTGCGTTTCCTGCATCGACAGGAAAGTAACACTGCCAACACCTTTCAACACCTGGGCGTCAAAGGCCACAGTGTCGCCAGCGATGTCGATGGTCGAAATCGTGCCCGCGCTGCCTTCCGACGCGCTGTTGAGGACAAATTCAGTTCCGTCCAGATTTGAAACGCACGAAAAAACATGCTCCTCTGCTGCGGCACCCGACGCCACCAATGCGAACAGCGTCGCCATCATCCATTTTGTCATTTTTGTTGTTTCCTGTCGTTCTTCATTGATGTTGTGCGCACGCCAATCCGAGCAGCGCGATGTCAGGCGCAGATGGAACTGGACCATCAGCACGCACGCGATAGGAGAATATTCTGACCGGAATGTATCCTTAAGCGGGCAATCTTTGGATTGAATGGCAGCTACATCGAACCGTCGTGATGCTGATTAGATGTGTAATAACATAAGCTTACAATGCATCTTTGAAAGGCGACCTCTAACGCCGAGCATCTTCGCCGCAAAACCGCCTTACTTTGGCGCGGAATCACTCAATCCTCCGCGCGCAAGGATACCGGAGTCAGCCGCCCAGAAAACTCTTACGCACTTCCGGGTCTGCCAGCAGTTCCTTTCCGGTGCCGGAATAGGCATTGCGGCCCTGTACCAGCACATATCCCTTGTCCGCAATCTCCAGCGCCTGACGGGCGTTCTGCTCGACCATCAGGATCGGCAACCCGGTGCGCGATACCTCGATAATCCGGTCGAACAACTCATCCATCACGATGGGCGAGACACCGGCGGTGGGTTCATCCAGCATCAGCACTTTCGGTTGCGTCATCAGCGCGCGGCCCACGGCAACTTGCTGGCGTTGACCGCCGGACAGTTCGCCGGCGGCCTGGTTGCGCTTGTCGCGCAGAATAGGGAACAGATCATAGACCTGCTCCATCGTTTGGCTGATGTCATCTCGACGAATGAAAGCCCCCATCTCAAGGTTCTCTTCCACCGTCATCGAGGTAAAAATATTCTGGGTTTGCGGCACAAAGCCCATCCCCTTGTTCACCCGGTCTTGCGGGGACAATGACGTAATATCTTCTCCGTCCAGCCGAACAGAACCAGCGCGCACGTCCAGCATCCCAAACACGGCCTTCATCGCCGTGGATTTACCGGCCCCGTTCGGGCCAACGATCACCGCAATCTCGCCCTTGTCCACGGCGATGGTGCAGTCATGCAGAATATCCGGCCCCTTGCCATAACCGCCGGTCATGGTGTCCCCGATCAGAAACGGCTCAGCCATTCACAGGATCCTTCTTCATCTGGCTAAAAATATCTCGGGGGTCATGGGGGCAGAGCCCCCAATCAAACAATTCAAGCGCGCCGCAGGCGCACATCTGGATCACTCCATTCACGCGCCTGCCTCCAGTTTGTCTTTGTTTTTCAACCCGGTCCCCAGATAGGCCTCGATCACATGCTCATTGGCCTTGATCTCATCCAAGGTCCCCTCGGCCAAAACCTTGCCTTCGGCCATGCAGATGACCGGATCACAAATCTTGCCGATGAAATCCATGTCATGCTCGATGACCACAAAGGTATAGCCGCGTTCCTTATTGAGGCGTAGAATTGTGTCGGCGATAGTCATCAGCAGGGTGCGGTTCACGCCTGCACCAACCTCGTCCAGAAACACGATCTTGGCGTCAACCATCATGGTGCGTCCAAGCTCCAGCAGTTTCTTCTGCCCGCCCGATACCTGACCGGCCTTGTGGTCGGCCAGATGTTCGATGGTCAGAAACTCTAAAACCTCATCCGCCTTGGCCTTCAGCGCGCGTTCTTCATCCGCGATCCGCTTGCGTCCGAACCAGGTGTTCCACAGCGATTCCCCGGCCTGCGCGCCCGGCACCATCATCAGATTCTCGCGACAGGTCATCGAGGAAAACTCATGCGCGATCTGGAACGTGCGCAGCAAACCCTTGTGGAACAGATCATGCGGGGGCAGGCCGGTAATGTTCTCGCCATCCATGAACACGCGGCCAGACGTCGGTGGCAGAACACCCGCAATCACGTTAAACAGCGTGGTTTTTCCGGCACCGTTCGGGCCGATCAGCCCGGTGATCGAACCCTTCTGGATTTCCAGCGATGCCCCATCCACCGCGTGAAATCCGCCGAAATGCTTGTGCACGTCCTCGACGACGATCATCTTTTCCCCTAGCCGCCGTTTTCGGCGTTCTTATCCCATCCTCGAACCCGAGGTGCGGCCTTTTTTCATTGAAACAGCCCGGACACAAGGCCCGGGCTGCTTTGTTTTATGACGCTTAGCGCAGGATCAACGGAAGTTGACGGTCTTGTTCTCGCCGTCGGTCACTTCGATCTCACGATACGAGCCCGCGCTTTCGCCGGGGCCGATCAGTTCAACACCCGAAGCGCCGACATAATCGATGTCCTGACCCGCAGCGATCAGCTCCAGACCCTTGACCAGCTCACCCGGATAGATCTTCTCACCCGGCGCGTTCGCGACGTCCATCACCTTGGCACCGTAATCCGCCGGGTTGGTGGACCCTGCGGCCTGCATCGCCAGCATGAACAGCGCGGCGGCGTCATAGGATTCAGGCGAATACGGCGACGAGCCGTCAAAGCCCGCGGCTTCTGCCATGGCAAAGTACTTCTCGGCGCCTTCACCACCCGAACCGGCGATCTGCCCGAACGAGCCGTTCAGGTCGGGGCCGACATTCGCAGGCAGCGAGTCACCGATCATGCCACCAGGCAGACCGAACGTGTCAAACGCGCCGCTGTCCAGCGCCGACTGGATGATGCCCAGACCACCCTGATCCAGATAGCCCGCGACAACCAGAATGTCGCCACCGGCCGAGGCCAGCGCGCCCACTTCGGCCGAGTAATCGGCTTTGCCGTCTTCATGCGCGGCCACGATGGTCACTTCACCCCCCGACGCCTCGAACGAGGACTGGATCGCATCCGCCAGGCCCTTGCCGTAGTCGTTGTTGGTGTAGGTCAGCGCGATCGAGCTAATGCCACGGTCATTCAGAATGTCCGCCATCACCTGACCTTCGCGCGCGTCCGACGGGGCGGTGCGGAAGAACAGGCCGTTGTCTTCCATGGTCGACAGGCCGGGCGACGTGGCCGACGGCGAGATCATGACCATGCCGTTCGGAATCGCCACGTTCTGCAGGATCGCGCCGGTCACGCCCGAGCAGTCACCGCCGATGATGCCGGCAACGCCATCCGCGATCATGCGCTCACCGTTCGAGGTGGCCAGACCGTTGTCGATACAGCCGGTATCGGCGCGGGTGCCAACAACTGTCTTGCCGTCCAGCAGTTTGCCCGACTCGCTGACCTCGGCAATCGCCATTTCCGCGCCCGATCCCATGGCCGGTGCCAGAGATTCGATGGGGCCGGTGAAACCGAACAGAATGCCCAGCTTTACATCCTCGGCCATGGCGGTGCCCGCCAGCAGAGCGGTTGCTGCAGTTGCTGTAAGCAGCTTTTTCATAAGGTTACTCCCTGATGTCGTAGTCTAACTGGGCACGACCCTAGGCAAGCTATCGGGAAAAGAAAAGTCTTATAGAGGTCCTGCTTTTTGACAAAGCGCACCTATCTGTTTGACGTATCGGCTTGCCCTGACGACTGAACCCCAACTGATGGAGGTCACATATGATCCGGCTTTTCGCGTTTTTCGTTCTGATCTGGTCCGGCGGTGTGGCTTATGCCCAGACATTGCAGACAGCCGACGGCCCGGTTCGGGCTACAAAGATGTTGGGCGGGCTGGATACGCCCTGGGCGCTGGGTCTTCTGCCCGACGGCAGCTATCTGGTGACCGAGCGGGATGGCGCGCTGATCCATGTGTCTGATGGCGCGGCCCGGAATGTATCGGGCGTGCCAAAAGTCGCTGCCTCGGGGCAGGGCGGTTTGCTGGATGTCACCATTCCCCGCGACTTTAACCGCAGCCGAGAGATTTTTCTGACCTTCTCCAAACCGCAATCAGGCGGCGCGGGAACCGCAATGGCCGTTGCGCGCCTTTCCGAGCGTGGGGACAAGCTGACCAATGTCAGGGTCGTGTTCGAGGCCGAACCGGGCGGCTCTGGCGGTCGCCATTTCGGCTCGCGCGTGGTCGAGGCGCAGGACGGGACCCTGTTCATTACCATCGGAGACCGGGGCGACCGGCCTTCGGCGCAGGACACCAGCACCCATATGGGGTCGGTCATTCGGATCAACCGCGATGGTTCGGTTCCTGCGGACAATCCGTTTGTCGGGCAATCCGGTGTTCGACCAGAAATCTGGTCCTATGGCCACAGAAACCCGCAAGGGGCCGGTCTGGATGCGCGCGGAACATTATGGGTGTCCGAACACGGCGCGCGCGGCGGGGATGAGGTCAATCTGGTTCAACCGGGTAAGAATTATGGCTGGCCCGTGATCTCGTACGGCACCCATTATTCCGGTCAGAAAATCGGAGAGGGGACGTCAAAACCGGGTCTGGAGCAACCGGCGCTCTTTTGGGACCCCTCAATCGCGCCATCGGGCCTGCTGGTTTATTCCGGTGACATGTTCCCGCAATGGAAAGGCGACATTTTCGTAGGTTCGCTCAAGTTCGACTACATCGCACGCCTGTCCGGCTCACCCCTGCGCGAGGTTGAACAGATCAAAGGCCCGGAAACCGAACGCGTCCGCGACATTGTTCAAGGACCGGACGGATCGATCTGGTTCATTTCTGTCGGGCAGGGCGCTGTTTACAGGCTCACACCCGGCTAATCAGATCGACAGCCGCCCACTTTGCGAGCCGCGTTCGCGATAAGGCGTGGTGTTGTAATGCGCGCGGTAGCATTTCGAAAAATGACTGGGTGAGGCAAAGCCGCAGGCCAAGGCCACGTTGATAACACTCATATCGGTCTGCATCAGCAGGTTACGCGCTTTGTGAAGGCGCAGCTCCATGTAATACCGCTTGGGAGACCGGCTCAGATACCGGCGGAACAGGCGTTCCAGCTGGCGGGTCGACATGCCGACATCTTTGGCAAGGATCGAGGGCGAAATCGGCTCTTCGGTGTTTTTCTCCATCATCAGGATGACCTGGCTCAGCTTTGGGTGCCGCACCCCGATCCGGGTCGGGGTGGACAGGCGCTGGGTGTCCTGATCGGTGCGGATCGAGGAATAGATCATCTGGTCCGCCACCGCGTTGGCCAGTTCCTCGCCGTAATCATCCGCAATAAGCTTCAGCATCAGATCGATCGAGGATGTACCGCCCGCCGTTGTCATGCGGTTGCCGTCCACGATGAACACGGATTTGGTCAATTCGACCGCGTCGAATTCTTCTGAAAAGCTGTCGGCGTTTTCCCAGTGGATCGTCGCCCGCTTGTCATCCAGTAATCCGGCCTTGGCCAGCGTATAGGCGGCGGTGCAAAGACCGCCAATCTTCAGACCCTTGCGCGCCTCGCGCCGCAGCCAGTTCAGAACCTTCTTGGTCGTCGAAGCTTGAACGTCCACCCCGCCGCACACCAGGATCAAATCGTCGCGATGTAGCTCTTCAAGGTCCGAATCGAGCTTGAATGTTGTTCCGGCGGAACACGACACCAGTTCGCCGCCTTCGCCGACCAACGACCAGCTATAGATCTCGCGCCCGGCCATTCGGTTGGCAATGCGCAGGCTGTCCAGCGCAGACGCGAACGACAAAAGCGAGAACTTGTCCAGCAAAATGAATACGAAATTGACAGGCTTATCCGACCCGCCGTCCACTGTGACAACTTGGCGTTGCTCTTGCATGGCTGTTGTTTCCCCGAATCCACGACGGCTGAACCCACGTCGCGTGTGATTTGCCAGACACCATGCTCAAAGCTTGTTTCCGGCGTCAAGAGGCGCAAATGGGATATGGTCACTCTGCAATGCATTTTGTATAGAAGCGACCTGAACACTTCAGCGGAGATCAAAGCTATGACCGAATGGCAAAAATCGAACTGGCGCAACAAGCCCCGGGTTCAGATGCCAGACTATACCGACGCGGCCGCGCTGGCCAAAGTCGAGGCTCAGCTTTCGCAGTATCCCCCGCTGGTCTTTGCGGGCGAAGCGCGGCGTCTAAAGCAACATCTGGGTGCCGCCGGTCGCGGCGAGGCCTTCCTGCTGCAGGGCGGGGATTGCGCTGAAAGCTTTGAACAATTCAGCGCGGATGCGATCCGTGACACGTTCAAGGTGATGCTGCAGATGGCGATGGTTCTGACCTATGGTGCCAAGGTTCCAGTGGTCAAGGTGGGCCGCATGGCGGGCCAGTTTGCCAAACCGCGCAGCGCGCCGACCGAGGTTGTGGATGGCGTGGAACTGCCCAGCTACCGCGGCGACATCATCAATGAACTGGCGTTCACCCCTGAGGCGCGGATTCCGAATCCGGCCAAGATGCTTCAGGCCTACACGCAGGCGGCGGCGACGCTGAACCTGTTGCGCGCCTTCTCGACCGGCGGTTTCGCGGATATGAGCCGCGTTCACTCGTGGACCCTTGGGTTCACGGACGAGCAGGACGTGCAGAAATACTCCGAGATTGCCGACCGCATTCAGGACACCATCGACTTCATGGATGCCGCTGGGATCACGGCGGATACCACGCATGAATTCTCGACCGTTGAATTCTACACAAGCCACGAAGGTCTGCTGCTGGAATATGAAGAGGCGCTGACGCGTCTGGATTCCACCTCGGGCAACTGGCTGGCTGGCTCGGGTCACATGATCTGGATCGGCGACCGCACCCGTCAGCCTGACGGTGCGCATGTGGAATTCTGCCGGGGCGTTCAGAACCCGATCGGTTTGAAATGTGGCCCGACAACAACTGCCGAAGACCTCAAGGTTCTGATGGCCAAGCTGAACCCCGAAAACGAAGAGGGTCGCCTGACCCTGATCGCACGCTTCGGGGCTGGTAAGGCAGGCGAGCATCTGCCGCGTCTGGTCAAGGCCGTGAAGGAAGAAGGGGCCAAGGTCACTTGGGTCTGCGACCCGATGCATGGCAACACGATCAAGTCGGCCACAGGCTATAAGACACGTCCGTTCGATTCCGTCCTGCGCGAGGTGCGCGACTTCTTCGGTGTGCATCAGGCCGAAGGCACCATTCCCGGCGGCGTGCATTTCGAGATGACAGGTCTGGATGTGACCGAATGCACCGGCGGCGTGCGGGCCGTGACGGAAGAAGACCTGTCCGACCGCTACCATACCGCCTGTGATCCGCGCCTGAATGCGTCGCAGTCGCTGGAACTGGCCTTCCTGGTGGCAGAAGAACTGACCAACCTGCGCCGGAACGGCTCGAAACGCGCCGCAGGCTGAACACGGCAGATATGAATGCGAAACGGCGGGCCAATGGCTCGCCGTTTTTCGTTAGTCGTCTCTGGAAACAACCAGCCGCAGATGGCTTGCCGCCGGTTTGAATCCGGCCTGATCTTCGGCAAAGCCTGCGGATTCTCTGGCCGCAGGTGCCGCTGGGGTCTGCAACTCGGACACCGGCTTGATACGCTGGTCCGAGATCGTGAAGCGGCGCGGAGTAGGGCCGATAGTGCCATCGCAAAGCATGACGCCCATGATCCGGCTGACATCGCCCAGATCGCTTTTCAACGGCAACAGGATCAAACGGGCCTGCAGGCGGGCGCGACCGAACCCTCCGCCGGACACAAGCCCCATCTCGGCCGTTGCGGGGGCCGAAAACACCTGTTCCAGCGTGTCTTTGACCTTGGGCCGGGAATTAGCTTCGAAAAAGGCGGTGAACGGCATACCGCGCACTTCCATACCGGCAAGCTGGTTCAGATGTGTGCCCGCCAGCCGGAACCGGGCCAGACCGGGCGCGATGCGTTCCACAATGAACGTGTATTGCAGAACGTTTTCCAATCCACGCGGGTCAATCTGCGACCGCATGGGCACACCGTCTTCCGAAAGCAACGCGGTCCAATACGCCTCGGCCTGACGGATCGGCGAAAGAGAGCGTCCACTGTCAAAGCGATCCATTGCGACGATCTTTCCAAATTCTGAGCCGGAGCCAGTCCCGAAAAAGGTTTTCATTACCATCACCCTACCGTCAATTGATCGCAATTTTCTAAAATGCAGTGCATCGGGGGCATTCGCGGCCCGACAGCCTGTGCTACGGCCAAATTGACACGGGTTAATACAATTTTGGAGGAATTCTTTAACGAATGGTTAACTTCTGCGGATGAATTGCGTGTTGAGCAAACTCTTGCTCTGGACCAGCCAATGGCATTAGGTGCGGCAGACAAGAAAAAGACGTGTGGGACAGAAAGGGCAGTCATGATCAGATCCATGACCGGGTTCGCCTCGGGGACGGGGGAGTTTGGCCCGCATAGCTGGAGTTGGGAGCTGCGTAGCGTCAACGGTAAGGGCCTGGACATGCGCATCCGTGTGCCGGACTGGCTGACCGGGCTTGAGGCTGCGCTGCGCGCCACCCTGTCCAAATCGCTGAGCCGGGGCAACGTGACCCTGTCGATGCGCCTCAGCCGGGATGAATCGCAACCCGATCTGGCCCTAAACGCAACCGCAATGGCTGCGGCGCTGGACGCCTTGCAGCAGACGCAAGAGATGGCTCAGGCCAAGGGGATTGCCTTAGCCCCATCCACGGCGACCGATTTACTGGCCCTGAAGGGGATGATGGACGCAGGCACCGAAGCCGATGATCCCGCGCCTCTGGTTGCGCATCTGACATCCGAGTTTGCGCCCCTGTTGGCGGCTTTCATCGACATGCGCCGGACCGAGGGGGAGGCGCTGGCCCAGATCCTGCGCGCTCAACTGGATCAGGTTGAAGCCCTGACAACGCAGGCTGCCGATCTGGCCGAACAGCGCAAGGACAAGATGGCAGACGCGCTGCGCGACAACCTTGCGCGGGTGCTGGACAATGCGCAGGGTGCCGACCCGGATCGGGTGGCGCAGGAACTGGCGCTGATCGCGGTGAAGGCCGACATCACGGAAGAGATTGACCGCCTGACCGCCCATGTCGCCGCCGCGCGCGATCTGTTGGCGCAGGAAGGGGCCGTGGGGCGGAAACTGGATTTCCTGATGCAGGAGTTCAATCGCGAGACCAATACCCTATGCTCCAAGGCGCAAAGCGCGGAACTGACGTCGGTCGGGCTGGAACTCAAGGTCGTGATCGATCAGATGCGCGAGCAGGTGCAGAATGTTGAATGAAAATAGGAAGAACTGAAATGGCAGATCGCCGCGGGCTACTTATCATCCTGTCTTCGCCATCCGGCGCGGGCAAATCCACTTTGGCCCGCCGGCTAATGGCCTGGGACACCGGCCTTGAATTCTCGATCTCGGCCACAACCCGCGCCCCGCGTCCGGGCGAAGAACACGGGCGCGAGTATTATTTTCAGACCGAGGATGAGTTCAAACAGCAGGTCGCCAACGGCCAGATGCTGGAACATGCGCATGTGTTCGGCAATTTTTACGGCTCCCCCGCTGGCCCGGTGCGCGAGTCGATCGATGCGGGCAAGGACGTGCTGTTCGATGTCGATTGGCAGGGTGAAGTTCAGATCCGTAACTCGGACCTTGGCAAGCACGCGCTGTCGATCTTCATCCTGCCGCCTTCGATCCCCGAGCTGCGCCGCCGTCTGGAAGGCCGGGGTCAGGACAGCGAAGATGTGATCGCAAAGCGGATGCTGAAAAGCTGGGATGAGATCAGCCATTGGGGCTATTACGACTATGTTCTGGTCAATGATGATCTGGACGCGACCGAGGAAAAGCTGAAAACCATCGTCAGTGCCGAACGGATGCGCCGCATTCAACAGCCGAAACTTCAAGACCACGTCCGCACATTACAAAACGAATTCGAGGCCCTGTCATGACAATTTACGCATTGGGAGATCACGTCCCTCAGATCCACGAGGACACCTGGGTCGCGCCGGATGCCAATCTGATCGGCAAGGTCGTTCTGGAAGAAGGCGCCTCGGTCTGGTTCGGCTGCACGATCCGGGCCGATCATGAAGAGATTCGGGTGGGCGCAGGCAGCAATGTTCAGGAAAACTGTGTCATGCATATCGATGCGGGTTATCCGCTGACCATCGGGGCGAACTGCACCATTGGTCACAAGGTCATGCTGCATGGCTGCACCATCGGTGAAAACACTCTGATCGGTATGGGCGCGATTGTTCTGAACGGGGCAAAGATCGGGAAGAATTGCCTGATCGGGGCAGGGGCCCTGATTACCGAGAACAAGGAAATCCCGGACAATTCACTGGTGATGGGATCGCCAGGCAAGGTTGTGCGCCAGTTGGATGATGCCGCGGCCCAGCGGATCACGTTCAGCGCGCTGCACTATCAGCAGAACATGCGCAAATTTCGCGAAACCATGAGGCCTGTGTCCTGAAAGATCGGGACAAGTACGGAATCAGCCGATGTCAGAAGACCTGCTTGCGGAAATAGTGTCGGCCATTCCGATGCCCGCGCTGATGGTAGATCAGACCGAGCGCATCATCGCCGCAAATACCGATGCCCGCACGCTGCTGGGGCAAAATATGCAAGGTCGGCATTTCGCGACCATCCTGCGCCAACCGCAGGTGATCGACGCGATGGAGCAGAGCCTGCGCAGCAAAGGGCCCAGCAAAACCCGGCATCTGTCCAATGACGGCGCGCAGGACACCACGTTCGAAGTTCAGTGCCGCTATATGAACGGTGTCGGTGCCGTCTCGGGCGGGGCGGTTCTGGCCATCTTTCAGGACATTACCCATCTGGAACAGGCCAGCCAGATGCGCCGTGACTTCGTCGCAAATGTCAGTCATGAATTGCGCACGCCCCTGACCGCGCTGATGGGCTTTATTGAAACCCTGCGCGGCCCCGCGCGCGAGGACGCAGCGGCGCGGGATCGGTTTCTTCAGATCATGACGGATGAGGCGAACCGGATGAACCGGCTTGTCGGCGATCTGCTGTCGCTCAACCGTGTGGAAAGCGAAGAGAGGGTGCGCCCCAAAGAACAGCTGGAACTGACGGGGCTTTTGCAATCGACGCTGAATTCGCTGAAACCCTTGGCCGAGGATGCCAGTGTCGTCCTGAATTTGAACGCGCCGCAGGACCCGGTGTCTTTGATCGGCGACAGCGACCAGTTGCGGCAAGTGTTCACGAACCTGATCGAGAACGCCATCAAATATGGCGGCAGCGGCGGCAGTGTCGAAGTGCGCATTGTCCCGTCCGAGCGTGACACAGCCATGCGCGGCCCGGCGGTTCGGGTTCAGATCGTGGACAAAGGCCCGGGCATCGATGCGGTGCACCTGCCGCGCCTGACCGAGCGATTCTATCGCGCCGACAGCCACCGCTCGCGTCAATTGGGTGGAACCGGGTTGGGGTTGGCGATTGTAAAGCACATCGTCAATCGCCACAGGGGGCGGTTGCGCGTGGAAAGCGATCTGGGCAAGGGATCGGTCTTTACTGTTATTTTACCACGGTAATGACTGGGTCCGTGGTTGAACCCGCCGGTATGTAAACGGCGCATGGCAGCTTTGCGTCAGGTCACTCAGTTTTCATAACGACTGTCATAAAGCTGTTACATACCTGTCACAAAAGGCTTACGCACCTCACTTAAACGTGCCCGCAAGATCATCATGGGGGTGATCAAGTTCTACTTTTCAGGGAGACTGAAATGTCCTTTGTAAAACTGTCGGCATCTGCGCTGGCAATCGCTGCCGTCTCGGCAACCACTGCTGCAGCTCGTGACAACGTACAGGTTGCCGGTTCGTCGACCGTTCTGCCTTATGCCTCGATCGTTGCTGAACTGTTTGGTGAAAACACCGATTTCCCGACACCTGTTGTCGAATCGGGCGGTTCTTCGGCGGGTCTGAAGCGTTTCTGTGAGGGCGTTGGCGAAAACACCATCGACGTTGCAAACGCATCGCGTGCCATCCGCGAAAAAGAAATCAAAGCCTGTGCCGAAAATGGCGTGACCGACATCATGGAAGTCCGCATCGGCTATGACGGCATCGTTTTTGCAAGCCAACAGTCTGGCCCTGCCTTCACCGCGTTTGAGCCTGCGGACATCTTCAACGCTCTGGGCGCGAAGGTCCTGAAAGACGGCGAGATCGTCGACAACCCCTATAACAACTGGGCCGAATTCAACGGCGACCTGCCTGACGTTGAAATCGCCGGTTTCATTCCGGGCACCAAGCACGGCACCCGTGAAGTGTTCGAAGAAAAAGTTCTGCTGATCGGCTGTGAAGCAACCGGTGCAATGGAAGCCATGGTTGCAGGCGGCATGAGCGAAGATGACGCCGAAGATGCATGTCTGGACGTGCGCACCGATGGCAAGTCGGTCGACATCGACGGCGACTACACCGAAACCCTGGCCCGTATCGACACCAACCCGAACGGCATCGGCGTCTTTGGTCTGGCGTTCTACGAGAACAACACCGACAAGCTGAAAGTTGCGACCATGTCCGGTATCGCACCGTCGACCGAGACCATCTCGACCGGTGAATACCCTGTGTCGCGTCCGCTGTTCTTCTACGTGAAGAAAGCCCATATCGGCGTGATCCCCGGCCTGAAAGAATACGCTCAGTTCTTCACCGCTGACGAAATTGCTGGCCCGTCGAGCCCGCTGGCCAACTATGGTCTGGTTGCTGACCCTGAGCTGACAAAAACTCAGGAAGCGATTGCCAACGAAGTCACCATGGGTTCGGGCAGCTAAGCCCCCTTCGATATGATTTGCGGGGGGCGGCATTCTGTGCCGCCCCCATGTTTCTTCTCTTCCCGATCAAGACCTGTGGGGGCGTTATGCCGATAATTTGGCTTTTTCTGATTGTCTTGGCGATAGCGGCAGTCGGTTATGTGATGGGGCGGTCTCGCGCCTTGCAAAGCGCCGGGGGCGACAGTCGGGAACTGCATTCCCTTCCGTCCTTTTACGGTGCCAATGTCGCGCTGAAGGTGGTCATACCTGCCTTTGGGTTGTTGATAGTGTGGCTGCTGGCGCAGCCGTTATTCGTGAACTCTCAGATCTCGGGGATGATCCCGGATTCGGCCATTCAGGAAGGCTCGTCGCGCGGGCTGGTCATGGCCGAGGTGCGCCGTACCGCGTCGGGGCTGGATGCCGCCATCACTCAGGGTCAGTTGGATGAGGCCGTCGCCCAAAACCCAAGCGCGGATGTCGCCGACATCACGCAACTTTTGAAAGACGCCGGGCAGGTTGTGACATCGACCATCACGCAACCGGTTCTTCAAGCCGCGCAGCGCTATCGCGTGATGAATGCAAGCGGCTATCTGGTGATGACGATCGCTGTGATCCTTGTTGCATTGACAGGCGCAGCCGTCAGCCTGGTGCAAACCAATGCCAGCTATCGCGCCCGAAATGTGGTTGAGCAGGGCGTTCGCATTTTGCTACTGGCCGCCGCGTCCATCGCCATCCTGACAACCGTCGGCATCGTTCTGTCGTTGGTCTTCAACACGTGGGAGTTCTTCCGATTATACCCCGCCTCTGATTTCTTCTTTGGCACCACCTGGGCGCCCAGCTTTTCGGGCCGGGGTGGCGCGTCGGATCTTGGCATCCTGCCGCTGCTGTGGGGCACGCTGTATATCTCGGTCGTTGCCTTGCTTGTGGCGGTGCCGATTGGCCTGTTCGCTGCGATTTACCTCAGCGAATATGCCTCGCCCGCCGTTCGTTCGATTGCCAAGCCGCTGCTCGAAGTTCTGGCTGGTATCCCGACCATCGTCTACGGCCTGTTCGCCCTGCTGACCGTTGGCCCGATGCTGCTGGGTGTCTTCGGCGATGAAGGTTTGGGCTGGATGAAAGCCGGTACGGCTGTGATGACCGCCGGTCTGGTCATGGGCATCATGCTGATCCCGTTTGTCTCATCCCTGTCCGACGACATCATCAACGCCGTGCCGCAAGCGATGCGTGACGGGTCCTATGGGTTGGGTGCCACGCAGTCCGAGACCATTCGTCAGGTGGTTCTGCCTGCCGCGTTGCCGGGGATCGTGGGGGCCATCCTGCTGGCAGCCTCGCGCGCCATTGGTGAGACCATGATCGTGGTTCTGGGGGCAGGGGCCGCAGCGCGGCTTAGCCTGAACCCTTTTGAGGCGATGACAACCGTCACCGCGAAAATCGTAAGCCAGCTGACCGGTGATGCAGATTTTGCCTCGCCCGAAGCGCTGGTTGCCTTTGCGCTTGGCATGACACTGTTCGTTGTCACGCTGGGCCTGAACGTCTTTGCCCTTTACATCGTGCGCAAGTACCGGGAGCAGTACGAATGACCGACGCAAGCATGCAAACCTCTGAGCCGCGTCGCAAATCTGTGTCGCTCACGGCGTCAGACGCACATACCCGCAAACGTGCCAATGCCGAAAAACGCTTTCGCGTTTATGGGATCGTGGCCATTGCCACCGGCCTGTTCTTTCTGCTCGTCCTGTTCGCCTCGATCCTGTCCGAAGGAATCCCGGCCTTTACCCGGACCGTTGTCAGCGTGGAATTCACACTGACCGAGCAGGAACAGGAAGAAGCCGAAAGCACCTTGTTCAAGACCAAGGCCTATTCTGACCTGTTCATCGCGGCCTTGAACAAAGAGCTGGATGAAAGCGGACTTGAGGTCGATTTCGACGAGGCCGCGATTGAGCGTCTTCTGGGTAAAGTCGGCGGAACCATTCGGACGTTCTATGCGGACAACCCGGATCAGTTGGGCCAACCGGTTGAGTTTGATCTGGCAGCGTCCAGCCGGGTGGACGGATACTACAAGGGCCGAGTGTCGCGCGACAGCATTCAGGACAGCCGCTTCCTTCAGAAAAGCGACCTGGATCTGGTGGATGCGCTGGAAGAGGCCGGGATCATCAAGCAGGTCTTCAACTGGCCCTTCATCACCGGCGCAGACTCGGGCGTGGACAACCCCGGCGGTGCTGGTATCGGCGCCTCGGTCGTGGGTTCGTTCTTCATGATGCTGGTCGTTCTGGGCCTGTCCCTGCCGATTGGTGTGGCGGCATCGATCTATCTGGAAGAATTCGCGCCGCAGAACAAGTTTACCGATCTGATCGAGGTAAATATCTCGAACCTCGCCGCTGTTCCGTCGATTGTGTTCGGTATCCTCGGTCTGGCTGTGTTCATCCAGTTCATGCACCTGCCGCAATCGGCCCCGCTGGTCGGTGGTCTGGTGCTGACGCTGATGACATTGCCGACGATCATTATCTCGACCCGCGCGTCGCTGAAGGCGGTTCCTCCGTCGATCCGTGACGCGGCGCTTGGGGTAGGGGCCTCGAAAATGCAGGCGGTGTTCCACCACGTTCTGCCGCTGGCTGCACCCGGCATCCTGACCGGAACCATCATCGGTTTGGCGCAGGCTTTGGGGGAAACCGCCCCGCTGCTGCTGATCGGGATGGTGGGCTTTGTGGCCCGTGGCTACCCCGACGGCTTCCTTGCCGGGTTTACCGAGGCAAACTCGGCCATGCCCGCCCAGATCTACACCTGGGCCGCCCGCGCCGATGTGGGTTTCTACGAAAAGGCCTGGGGCGGGATCATCATTCTGCTGATGTTCCTGCTGACCATGAACATCATTGCAATCATCCTGCGCCGCCGCTTTGAACGCCGCTGGTAAAATGGGGCTATACTATGAACGACATGTCGCGAGTGGAGAGACAAGTGGACACCAATGAAATCAAGCTGGAGTGCCGGGACTGCCAAGTCTACTACGGCGACACCCACGCCATCAAAGATGTGAATGTCGATATCGAAGACAAAACCGTCACCGCGTTCATCGGCCCGTCGGGCTGCGGTAAGTCCACCTTTCTGCGCTGCCTGAACCGGATGAACGACACAATCGACGTGGCGCGCGTTAAGGGTAGTTTCAAACTGGATGGCGAAGACATCTATGACAAACGCGTCGATCCGGTGCAGCTGCGCGCCAAGGTCGGCATGGTGTTCCAGAAACCGAACCCGTTTCCCAAGTCGATCTATGATAACGTAGCCTATGGTCCGCGCATCCACGGTTTGGCCAAGAACAAGGCGGAACTGGATGAGATCGTTGAGAAATCCCTGCGCCGCGGTGCGATCTGGGATGAGGTCAAAGACCGTCTCGATGCCCCGGGCACCGGCCTGTCGGGTGGTCAGCAGCAGCGCCTGTGCATCGCCCGCGCCGTAGCGACTGAGCCGGAAGTTCTGTTGATGGACGAGCCATGCTCGGCGCTGGACCCCATTGCGACCGCGCAAGTCGAGGAACTGATCGACGAACTGCGCGCGCAGTATTCGGTGGTGATCGTCACCCATTCGATGCAGCAGGCCGCGCGCGTCAGCCAGAAAACCGCGTTCTTCCATCTGGGCAATCTGGTCGAGTTCGGAGAAACCGGTCAGATCTTCACCAACCCCGTAGATCCGCGCACGGAAAGCTACATCACAGGCCGCATCGGCTGAGCACAGGTATTCAGATATGACCGATATGAGCGAACAACATATTGCATCTGCTTTCGATCGTGACCTTGAGGCCATCCAGGCGCATATCATGAAGATGGGCGGCCTGGTCGAAGCCGCCATCATGAGCGCCGCCCGCTCGCTTGAATCCCGCGACGTGGAACTGGCGCAGGAAGTGCGGCAGGGTGACAAGGCCATCGACGCGCTGGAAGAGGTGATCGATGAGGAAACCGCCCGCCTGATCGCGCTGCGCGCGCCGACAGCCAGCGACCTGCGTCTGGTCCTTTCGGTGCTGAAAGTGTCGGGCAACCTCGAGCGGATCGGCGATTATGCCAAGAACATCGCCAAACGTACCACGGTTCTGGTCGATGCAGGCGAGGTCAATGGCAGTGCCGCCGCCCTGCGCCGCATGGCGCGCGAAGTCGAAAGGATGCTGCGTGACGCCCTGGACGCCTATATCCAGCGCGATGCCGAACTGGCGACCGATGTCATCAACCGTGATGAAGATGTAGACCAGATGTATAACGGCCTGTTCCGCGAGTTCCTGACCTATATGGCCGAGGACCCGCGCAACATCTCGGCCTGTATGCACCTGCATTTCATCGCCAAGAATATTGAACGGATGGGCGATCACGTGACCTCGATTGCCGAACAGGTGGTCTATCTGGTCACGGGTGAACGCCCGGCCGAGGCGCGGCCCAAGGCCGACACCACGTCGCAAACCGTCTAGGAGACGCAGAAGATGTCCGCAGATCAGCCAACTGTCCTGGTTGTCGAGGATGAGCTCGCCCAGCGTGAAGTGCTGGCCTATAACCTTGAGGCCGAAGGGTTTCGGGTTTCCAAAGCCGCCAGCGGTGATGAAGCATTGCTTTTGGTGGATGAAGACAGCCCCGACATCATCGTTTTGGACTGGATGATGCCCAATCTCAGCGGGATCGAGGTCTGTCGGCGGCTGAAAACCCGGCCTGATACCCGCTCGATCCCGATCATCATGCTGTCTGCGCGCTCGGAAGAGGTCGACAAGGTGCGCGGTCTGGAAACCGGTGCAGACGACTATGTTGTCAAACCTTATTCGGTGGTCGAACTGATGGCCCGCGTGCGCACCCAATTGCGGCGCGTGCGCCCGGCGACCGTGGGCATCCTGTTGGAGTTCGACGACATTGTTCTGGATTCCGAGACGCATAAGGTCAGCCGCGACAGCAAGCCGCTGAAACTGGGCCCGACCGAGTTCAGGCTGCTGAGTACCTTCATGGAAAAACCGGGACGCGTCTGGAGCCGCGAGCAACTGTTGGATCGGGTCTGGGGCCGCGACATCTATGTCGATACGCGGACCGTCGATGTTCATATCGGTCGGCTGCGCAAGGCATTGACGCAACATGGCGGTGAAGACCCTGTGCGCACCGTGCGCGGCGCCGGTTACGCTTTGGGATAACACATCAAGGGCAGGGGCCTCGGACACCGGTTTCCTGCCCATGACAATCGCTTGTGGACACGTGCCAAACTCTTGCTGTTTTTTGCGCCAGACCCACGTTAGGGTGCAGCAAATCTGATCAAGCGGAGAAGCACAATGAACGCGCCTCAAACGAAACCGACCTTGCGGGCCAAGGACGCGCCGGATCTGGGTAAATTCTCGTGGGAAGACCCGTTCCGCCTGTCTGACCAACTGCAAGAAGACGAGCGGATGATTACCGACAGCGCCCGGGCCTATGCTCAGGAAAAGCTGCTGCCGCGCGTGACTGCCGCTTTCCAGACCGAAGAAACCGATCCTGAGATCTTCCGTGAGATGGGTGAGATGGGCCTGCTGGGCACCACGATCCCGGAGGAATACGGCGGTTTGGGCGGCAACTACGTGTCCTACGGCCTTGTAGCGCGCGAGATTGAGCGTGTGGATTCCGGCTATCGCTCGATGATGTCGGTGCAAAGCTCGCTGGTCATGTATCCGATCTATGCTTACGGCAGCGAAGAACAGCGTCAAAAATACCTGCCGAAACTGGCTTCTGGCGAATGGATCGGTTGTTTTGGTCTTACCGAAGCGGACGCAGGCTCGGATCCCGCAGGCATGAAAACGCGGGCCGAGAAAATCGACGGTGGCTACCGGTTGACCGGCAGCAAAATGTGGATCTCCAACGCTCCGATTGCGGATGTATTCGTCGTCTGGGCCAAGTCCGATGCACATGACGGCAAAATTCGCGGGTTCGTTCTGGACAAAGGGTTGAAAGGCCTGAGCGCGCCGAAGATTCAAAACAAACTAAGCCTGCGCGCGTCGATCACCGGTGAAATCGTTCTGGATGGCGTTGAAGTGGGCGAGGGCGCGTTGCTGCCGCATGTTCAGGGCCTGAAAGGTCCGTTCGGCTGTCTGAACCGCGCGCGGTACGGCATCAGCTGGGGCGTCATGGGGGCTGCGGAACACTGTTGGCACGCAGCGCGTCAATATGGGCTGGACCGTAAGCAGTTCGACAAGCCGCTTGCACAGACCCAACTGTTCCAGCGCAAACTGGCGGATATGCAGACCGAGATCGCCTTGGGTCTGCAGGCCAGCTTGCGTGTCGGTCGTTTGTTGGACCAGGCCGAGGCCGCGCCCGAGATGGTGTCGATTGTGAAACGCAACAACTGCGGCAAGGCGCTGGATATTGCACGCATGGCCCGTGACATGCACGGCGGCAACGGAATCTCGCTGGAGTTCCACGTGATCCGCCACATGGTCAATCTGGAGACCGTGAATACTTACGAAGGCACGCATGATGTCCATGCGTTGATACTGGGGCGTGCTCAGACAGGGCTGCAGGCGTTTTATTAAGTCTTGCGCCTAATCCCAAATCTGCCGCCAACCGCGCGATTGGCGGCAGTGTGAGCAGTATTCAGATAAACGCATAATCAGTATTATGTAAAATAAAATTATTTGAAAACACTGCAAAACCTGACGCTTAGCGCACATAACTGAACCACATCGGAAACGCCCCATGGATCTAAATGGAAAAACAGTTGTTGTAACCGGCGCCGCTGGCGGCATTGGCAAGGGTCTGGCCGAGCGGTTTGCGCAGGACGGTGCGACGGTCGTGTGTTCGGACATTGATCTTGCAGCCGCACAAGCCGTTGCCGCTGGTATCGGCGGCCATGCCTATCCCTGTGATGTGTCCAGCGAAGCGCAGATCAAAGCTTTGATCGATCATGTTGAAAGCGAGATCGCGCCGATAGATCTGTTCTGTGCAAATGCTGGCATCCTGACGCTTGGCGGCCCGGATGTTCCGGATGACGACTGGAACAGGATCTGGACCATCAACGTTATGTCTCATGTCTGGATGGCGCGTCATCTGGTGCCGCGCATGATCGAACGTGGCAAAGGCTATGTGCTGATCACGGCCTCAGCAGCCGGACTTTTGAACCAACCGGGCGCAGCGCCGTATGGGGTCACGAAACACGCAGCCGTCGGATTTGCCGAATGGTTGTCCTTGACCTATGGCCATAAAGGCCTGGGCGTATCGGTCCTGTGCCCTCAGGCCGTGCGGTCCGAGATGACGCGCGGGCACGAGGCTTCGGTCGCCGCCATAGACGGAATGCTGGAACCCGAAGACGTCGCAAACGCCTGTGTCGAGGCCATTCGCGCCGAACAGTTTCTTGTTCTGCCACACCCTCAGGTTCTGGATTACATCCGCCTCAAATCCGCCGACTATGATCGTTGGTTGGACGGAATGCGGAATTTAAATCAACAGTTTGTGGAAGATAACTAAACTCTCGACTGTGGCTTGCGCATCAAACCTTCCTGCGCGACTGAGGCAACCAGAACGCCGTCCTGCGAATAGATCGAGCCGCGATTGAACGAGCGTCCCTGCCCTGACCACGGTGAATCCATCGCGTAAAGATGCCAGTTCTCGAAACGCACCGGCGCATGAAACCACATTGTATGATCAAGGCTTGCGCCGTTCACCTGTCCGGTGAACCAGCTTAGCCCATGCGGGCGCATTCCCGAACTCAGCAGCCCCATATCCGAGGCATATGCCAGCAACAGGTGCTGCGTTCGGGCGTCGGCGGTTGCGGCGGCCCCCATGCGGAACCAGATCTGGTTGCGGTCATCTGCCACCGCTGGATTGAACGGGTCCAGATGCCCAACCTCTCGTACCTCGATAGGACGTTCGCGCATCAGTTCCTTGCGAAGTCTCTCGGGAACGCGGTCAATGTATTTGCCCCGAAGCTCGGCTCGGGACGGATAGGTTTCCGGCCCGTTCAGTGCTGGCATCGCATGCTGATGTTCCCATCCTTCATCCTGAACATGAAACGAAGCCGACATGTTCAAAATTTGCCGCCCATGCTGAACCGCGACGACCCGACGAGTTGTAAAAGAGCCTCCATCCCGCGCCCTATCAACTTGATAAATAACTGGAATGGATGGATCGCCGGGACGAATGAAATAGGCGTGCAAAGAGTGGCAAAGCCGATCCTCAACCGTTCGATAGGCTGCGGCCAGGGCCTGGGCGATCACCTGCCCGCCAAAGATGCGGGTCGGGGTTTCGCCGCCAGACCCGGTGCCCCGGAACAGATCAACCTCAAGCCGTTCAATATCCAGAAGGTCAAGAAGAATACGTTCGGCTTCGGTCATGGTCCTGTCTCCGGAAGTGATCGTGTTTTGGGTATCAGCCGGTATCGGATCATTCAATCATGGCGGCCAGAACCAGCGCCTTTAACTCGGCCCGGGACGGATAGGAACTGGATGGCGACAATTGCGTAAAAAACACGGCTGTCAGATCGTTTTTCAGGTCGAGCCAGAAATAGGTCGAGGCCATGCCGCCCCAGCTGAAATCCCCGACCGACCCCGGCACACGCACCCTGCCCGGGTTCAGGACGACCGATCCGCCCAGACCAAAACCCATCCCCTCCATCGGTTGTTCCGCAAAACTGCTGGGGCCCATCGAGGCAATATCGCCCGGTAAGTGGTTGCAAAGCATGAAGTCTACGGTCTTCGGCCCCAGCAGACGGTGACCGTCAAAAGCCCCCCGATTGCGCAGCATTTCGACAAACCGCGCATAATCGTCGATGGTGCTGATCAACCCGCCGCCGCCGGAAAATGTGGTCGTGCGTTCAAAGGGCGATGATCCGGCCTCATCCACAAGGCGCAGAGTTTCCGTGCCCCGCTCGGCAGAGTTCAGCGCCATGGCGTCGCCGGACAAGGGCGAGTAGAGCGAGGCAAACCGGTCCCCTGCCCCTTGAGGCACCGAAAAGCCGGTTTCGGTCATCTGAAGTGGTGCGAATATCTCTTGCGCGAAGTACCGATCCAGCGGCAAGCCGGACACGATTTCGATCACGCGGCCCAACACATCCGTGCTGACCGAGTATTCCCAGCGCGTACCGGGTTGAAACGCCAGCGGAAACGCGGCCAGATCACGGATACGATCTGCCAAAAGCCCTTGGTTAGGCTTGAATAACAGATCCTGTTCATCCATCGCTTTGGGCAAAAGGCCTGGATTGAACGGATAGCTGAACCCGCTGGTATGCGTCAGCAACTGATGAAGCGTCGGCGTCGGTGCATCCTCGGTTTGATCCAGCCGTTCGGCACCGGGAACAAGCGCCTGCATCCCACTGAATTCCGGAAGAAAATCGGACAGAGGCGCATCCAGGTGGAACAGCCCCTTCTCGGCCAGCATCATCAGCCCGACCGACGTGATCGGTTTGGTCATTGAGTAGATCCGGGTCAGCGTGTCCCGCTGAAACGGCAGATTATTTTCAACACTGCGCTGGCCGCAGGCGTGAAAGAACACTTCGGAGCCTTGATGTGTCAACAAAAACGCGCTGCCCGCGTATTTTCGCTGCGTGACATACCGATCCATCCAGGTGCGGATGCGGTTCAGGCGGTTTGGGTCGAAGAATGTCATGGTGAACCTGTCTGAAAGCTGCCTGATTTCACCCTATGCCAGCACCGCGAAGTTTGTCCCTTGCAATGTGCAGGCCATAAGCGATTACTTTCTATGAAAGACTGCCCCCGTCGCAGATTCGTTGCGTGCCTGTTCTAAAGATCTGCCGACACCTTCCTCTGGAGTACCGACATGGCGCAAACCATAGATTTCGTTTACGATTTTTGCAGCCCGAATGCGTTTCTCGCGTATAAAATGCTGCCGAAAATCGCCAAGGGGCACAAGGCGACGGTCGTGCCGGTCCCGGTGATGTTGCCGGTTATCTTCAAATCCACGCATAACCAAAGCCCGTTCAAGGCTTTTTCAGAAAACCGTCAGAAATCATCCTATCTGACCCATGATCTGCATCGCTTTGCCCGCCGTCGCGGCGTAAGCTTTCACATGAGCCCGCATTTTCCGGTGAACACCAAATTCGCCATGCGCGGCGCGTATTTTGCATCCGGAAAGCCATGGGAAAACAAATATATAGACGCAGTATTTGATGCGATTTGGGTGCATGGTCAAAAGGTCGATGAGCTGAATGTGTTGTCCGAGATCCTGCGCGAGGCCGAACTGCCCGTCCGCAAGATCCGCGAAGCAATCGCCGCACCTGAGACCAAGCAACTGCTGAAAGAACAGACCAAGGACATCGTCAGACGCGGCGCCTTTGGTGTTCCCAGCATGTTCGTGGGGTCCGAGATGTTTTTTGGCAAGAACAGCCTTGCCAATCTCGACCTTGAGCTTTCTCTGAAAAGTTAAATGCTTGACGACCCAACCTAACTTTGTTCCAGCGCGGCCAGCCCGTGTTGCGCGAAGATGGGAACATAGGCTCCGAACGCTTGGGCGCGTTTTGGATCGGATGCGTTGCCATCCAGCGCGCGTTTGTAGACGCCTTGCAAAATCCCCGCCATCCGAAAGAAGTTGAAGGCCAGATAGAAGCCGAAATTGTCGATCCCTGGCAGACCGCGTCGTTCGCAATATTGTGCGATAAAGGCCCGATCGCTAGGCAGGCCCAGAGCATCCCGGTCGATTCCCGCCAGCCCGCGCCCCTCTTTTCCCGGAGGCATTTGCCACTGCATGATCACGGCGGCCAGATCTGCATAGGGATGGCCGATGGTCGACAGTTCCCAATCCAGAACACCGATGCAATCTGTGCCATTTGGGGCGAACATCAGATTGTCGATGCGATAATCACCATGCACCAGCGTCCGTTGCCCGTCATCCTGCGGAAGCGACGTCTCCAGCGCGCCGATCAACCTGTCCATGTCCGCAATGTTCGCGGTTTCGGATGCGCGGTATTGCTTGGTCCAGCGTGAGATCTGGCGTTCGAAATAGTTCCCCGTCGGGCCGTAGTCAGTCAGACCAGCGGCGTCGATGTCCACCATATGCAACTCTGCCAGAACCCGGTTCATTTCGTCGATGACCGCGCGGCGGGCATCGTTGCTTTCGCCCTCCATCTGCGGCTCAAGAAAAACCCGGCCTTCCAGATGTTCCATTAAGTAGAAGGCCGATCCGATAACCGAATCATCCTCGCACAGTAACAGCATGCGCGGCACCGGAACGCGGCTGTCGGCAAGGGCGCGTTGCACCCGGAACTCTCGATCCACCGCATGGGCGGACTTCAGCAGCACACCCGGGGGTTTGCGGCGCAAAACGTACGACTGTTTTGGCGTACGCAACCGGAAGGTCGGGTTCGACTGGCCGATGGCGAATTTCGTGGCGTCCAGCGGACCTTCATACGCCGCCAGATGTTGGGACAGGTAGGCGTCGATGGCATCCAGGTCCAGATCGGTTTCGGTGCTCATAACTGGCCCTCGCACTTAGAACGCAGCTTCAAAGATATTGCCAGCGGTCACAACGTTAATGCCACCTGACACCGGGATAACCGCACCGGTCACGTAACTGCCACCGCGTCCGCACAGAAACAGCATACAGCCCGCAATATCCTCGTCCCGGCCCACGCGGCCCAGAGGGACGGATTTGCCGACCTTTGCGCGGGTATCTTCGTCCGCTGTGGCAAAAGCTGTCATGCGCGACACAAACGGCCCCGGTGCCAGGGCGTTTACGGTGACATGGTAAGGCGACAACTCTTTCGCCAAGATTTTGGTCAGGTGCAGCACCGCTGCCTTGGACGCCGAATAGCTATAGGCCCCATCGCCCATCGGAACCTCACCCATGACCGAGCCGACATTGACGACCCGCGCAGGATCTTCGGCGGTGCCGGACTTCATCAGCAAGGGCAGCAGTTTCTGGGTCAGATCAAATATACCAGCAACGTTGACGGACATGACCTTGTCCCAAGCGTCATACGGGAACTGCCCCATTGGCGCGCCCCAACTAACGCCGGAATTATTCATAAGAATATCAAGGCGATCAGTGCGCGCATTAATGTCCGCAACCAGTGCATCAATCCCTTCCTGGCTTCCCAGATCCCCGGCAAATCCAACCGCGCTGCCCGGTGATTCCAGCGCGTTCAGCTCTTCGGCAACCGCTGCGCAGGCATCGCCTTTGCGCGAGGCGATCAGGACATGGGCACCAGCCCTGACCAAAGCCTCGGCCGCCATGCGCCCAATGCCGGTTGCACCACCTGTCACCAGCGCGGTTTTGCCTTGCAGCGAAAATAGGGTCTCGGGGGTCATGGTCTGCTCCTCACTGACATCTGTGGGCAGGTGCCGTTGCGGGAACCAAGGGGATGGCCCGTTGACAACACATGATCCTGCACCAAAGCTTCCTGTGACAGAATAACAGAGACATCAGGGTCAACATGCAAGCATTACTCAGCGTCGCGCCCGGCGGGCCCGAGACTTTGGAACTGACCACCCTGCCCGATCCAACCCCCGGCAAAGGCGATCTGTTGATCGGAGTGAAAGCGGCTGGCGTGAACTTCCCCGACACGCTGATCATCCGCGATCTGTATCAGATGAAGCCCCCGCGCCCTTTCGTCCCCGGCGGAGAAATTGCCGGAGAGGTTTTGGCCATCGGTGAAGGCGTCACCGGATTTGAACCGGGTGATCGGGTGCTGGCGCTGACTGGTCACGGCGGGTTTGCGACGCATCTGACACTCAAGGCTGCGACGGCGATCAAGATTCCGGACGAGATGCCGTATGAGGACGCCGCCTGTTTCATTTTCACCTACGGCACCTCGTACCACGCCCTGAAAGACCGCGCGCATCTGCAATCCGGCGAAACCCTCTTGGTTCTGGGCGCGGCCGGAGGCGTCGGTTCGGCTGCAATTGAGTTGGGTAAGGCCATGGGTGCGCGGGTGATTGCGGCGGTGTCGTCGCAGGACAAGGCCGAGTTCTGTCGTCAGGTCGGCGCGGATGAAACCATCGTGTACCCGAAAGACATGGACAAACAGGCGCAAAAGGACTTCTCGGGCCAGATCAAAGCATTGGCCGGGCCAAATGGTGTGGATGTCGTCTATGACGCGGTCGGAGGACCCTTTGCCGAGCCCGCCCTGCGCAGTATGGCGTGGAACGGACGCTTTCTGGTTGTCGGCTTCCCGGCTGGGATACCGAACATCCCGCTGAACCTGCCCTTGCTCAAAGGGTGTCAGGTCGTTGGCGTATTCTGGGGCGCGTCCGTATTCCGTGACCCAAAGGGGCACGCGGAAAACGTTGCCGAGCTGTTTGGCCTTTATGCTGCGGGACACATCAAGCCGCGCATCAATGATCGATTCCCGCTGGCCAAAGCCGGACAGGCGCTGGATCTGCTGGCTGGGCGTTCGGTTCTGGGAAAGCTGGTCGTCACACCCGGTTCAGACTGAAATTCGCGCTGAACAAGCGGCACAAGATCACAGCCCGTGGCGCTTATGCTGCAATGCGACACAGCGCGGTAGACAATCTGGCCTATTCATGTCTATGAACCTGTAATGGGGATAGTAAAGACATGAATAACGTTCTGGTTTTGAATGGTCCGAACCTCAATTTGCTGGGCACGCGCCAGCCCGAGGTTTACGGCAGCACCACCTTGCAGATGGTCGAGGATTTGTGTGTCGAACATGGTGCGTCCATCGGCCTGAACGTCACGCATTTCCAATCCAACCACGAAGGCGCGTTGATCGACGCGATTCATGCGGCGCGGGGCGCGCAGGACGGTCTGGTTCTTAACGCGGGTGCGTATACGCATACCTCTATCGCGCTGATGGATGCGATTGCCTCTGTCGAACTTCCGATGGTCGAAGTTCATCTGTCCAACATCCACGCCCGCGAAACCTTTCGCCATACGTCTTATATTGCAAAGGTAGCGCTGGGGCAGATTTGCGGGTTTGGGGCGCAGAGCTATGTTCTGGCGCTTGACGCGCTGGCCGCCCATTTGGGGTCAAGAGGTGCCGGATGACTCTGAAAGAATACCTGCATTTCGTAAGCTATGCCAAAACCCTGGAAGAACTGTGGGACGCGCATTGCCGGCAGATGGCCGAATATGGCTTTGACCGGCTGATTTATGGCTATACGCAGTTCCGCACCGAAACCTCGCTGGGCGACCCCGAGGATTTCGTGATCCTGACCAATCACTGCCACAACTACGTGGATGGTTTTCTGAAGGGCGGGCTGTACTTCCATGCTCCGATGCTCAAATGGGCGCTGGACAACGAAGGCGCTGCCAGTTGGCGGATGATCCAGGACATGATGTCCAGCGGTCGTATGACGGCGCAGGAACGCAAGGTCTTTGAGTTCAACAAGTCGATGGGCGTTGTGACGGGCTACACGGTTAGCTTCAATTCCGTCTCAATGCGGTCGAAGGGTGCGATTTCACTGTCCGCAAAAGGTGGGCCAAGTCAGGATGAAGTTGACGAGATCTGGGCAGAGCATGGCGAAGACATCCTGTTGATGAACAACATGGCGCATCTCAAGATCCTGACCCTGCCCTACAATCCCCCGAACCGGGCGCTGACCAAACGACAGCGCGAGGCGCTGCAATGGGTTGGGGATGGCAAGACGACTCAGGACATTGCGCTGCTGATGGGGCTGACCTCGGCCACCGTGGAAAAGCATCTGAGGCTCGCGCGCGAGTCGCTTTCGGTTGAAACCACCGCGCAAGCGGTCCTCAAGGCCTCGCTACACAACCAAATGTTCATCATGGAGGCCTGATGTTGTTGATTTCTGACGCTAAACTGCGTCAATTTACCTTAGGTAAGGAAATCATGACTTCCGGTTTACGCGATAAAGTTGCAGATTGATATTGTTCCGTGAGTGGTGGCTTTAGCCAGGGAACACATCGATCAGACCTTTGCAATTTCAGAGCTCTCTGGTCACTCTGACACTGAGGCGCCTATTTGTCCGCGTCACGAGGTCGGAAATTTGGGGGGCCTCGACCATCCCCATCATGCGGGGCCCTCCATCCTTCTTCCTCTTGGTTTGCGTCGGCCTGACGTTGGCCAAAAAAAGAAAACCGGTTACGCTGGGCGTAACCGGTTTTTTTTGTTGTGTCGGGCCTCTGACGAGGCCCTGAATGGTCGCTTAGCCTTGGGCCGCCTTGGCGACTTCGGCTGCGAAGTCTTCTTTTTCGACCACGATGCCTTCGCCAACTTCCAGACGGATGAAGCCGGTGATGGTTGCGCCCGCTTCTTTGGCCGCTGCTTCAACGGTCAGGTCAGGGTTCACAACGAACGACTGGTTCAGCAGAGTCGATTCCGCGACGAATTTCTTCATGCGGCCTTCGATCATCTTCTCGATCACCTGCTCCGGCTTGCCGGATTCGCGGGCGATGTCCATCTGAACCTGCTTTTCTTTCTCGACAACTGCCGGGTCCATGTCGGCCTCGGACAGAGCTGCCGGGTTCACAGCAGCGATGTGCATCGCAACCTGCTTGCCGATCGCTTCGTCGCCACCGGTCAGAGCGACCAGAACGCCGATTTTACCCATGCCGTTGGTGGCTGCGTTGTGGACGTACGACACAACAGTGTCGCCCGACAGCTTGGCCATACGGCGTACCGACATGTTTTCGCCGATGGTGGCGATCTTGTCGGTCAGGGTGTCGGCAACGGATTTTCCACCCAGATCAGCGGCCAGCAGCGCTTCGACATTGTCGACGCCTTCGGCTGCGTAAGCGATCTTGCCAACCATTTCCTGGAACTCGGCGTTTTTCGCAACGAAGTCGGTTTCCGAGTTCACTTCGACTGCAACACCGTTGCCACCGTTGACGTGAACAGCAACCAGACCTTCTGCTGCGGTACGGCCCGATTTCTTGGCCGCTTTGGCCAGACCTTTGGTGCGCAGCCAGTCAACGGCTTCGTCCATGTTGCCGCCGGTTTCGGTCAGCGCTTTTTTTGCGTCCATCATGCCTGCGCCGGTTGCGTCGCGCAGTTCTTTAACCATTGCTGCTGTGATTGCCATCTCTTGGCTCTCCTCAATTCAAACGGAATTGGGGCAGGTCATACCCTGCCCCATATGTCATTTACGTGACGGGCAGCTTACGCTTCGGCAGGTGCTTCAGCTTCTTCTGCAACGGCTTCTTCAACCGGGGCTTCTTCGAACTCGCCCAGGTCAACGCCTGCGGCACCCAGCTGAGCGGTCATGCCGTCCAACGCGGCACGGGCTGCCAGATCGCAGTACAGAGCGATGGCGCGCGCTGCGTCGTCGTTGCCGGGGATGATATAGTCAACGCCGTCGGGCGAGCAGTTGGTATCGACAACGGCCACAACCGGGATACCCAGCTTGTTGGCTTCGGCGATGGCCAGTGCTTCTTTTTTGACGTCGATGACGAACAGCAGGTCAGGAACGCCGCCCATCTCGCGGATACCGCCCAGCGACGCCTGCAGCTTGGCCTGGTCACGTTCCATGCCCAGACGCTCTTTCTTGGTCAGGCCTTCGGCGCCTGATTCCATCGCTTCGTCGATCTGGTTCAGACGGTTGATCGACTGGGAAACGGTTTTCCAGTTGGTCAGCGTGCCGCCCAGCCAGCGGTGGTTCATGTAGTACTGAGCCGACTTTTCAGCGGCTTCGGCGATCGGGCCGGCGGCCTGACGCTTGGTACCAACGAACAGAACGCGGCCACCTTTTGCAACGGTGTCACGAACGGCCTGCAGCGCCTGGTCCAGCATCGGAACAGTCTGGGTCAGGTCCATGATGTGGATGCCATTGCGCGAACCATAGATGAACGGGCCCATGCGGGGGTTCCAACGCTGTGTCTGGTGACCAAAGTGAACGCCAGCTTCCAGCAGCTGACGCATGGAGAACTCGGGAAGAGCCATGCTATTTTCCTTTTCCGGTTTACGCCTGGGCGGGGGTGAAAGAAGCGGATGCTCCAACCGGCGGTCTTGATGAGGATGTCTCCCTCAAAAAGCCCAAACCCCGCCTGCGGGTTTGAATGGCGCGCGTATACGGCAGGTTTTGATGCAGTGCAAGGGCCTTTTGCCCTTATTTTTCAAGCCGCGCCAGGCTGTGCGCATGCCGCACGGCCTCTTCGCAATGGGCTGCCAGCGCCTTGCGGTTTTCAAAGTCGCTGACCTTGGCGGGCGCGTGGTAAATCAGTTCGACCGAACCCTGACGCAGTGCGCCGAGTGTCTTGAGAAGGTGCGGACCGAACTCCATATCACCCCACCAGCCATAGAACCGATCCGGTTGCTCCTTTGGCGCGTGAAACACGACGGAAACAGGCTGCACATACATAAAATCACGCAGTTCATCTGCGAAGAATGCCGCGAAGAGCGTTGTTTTAAATGGCAAAACCCGCAATCCATCGGTCGAAGTCCCTTCGGGGAAGAACAACAGTTTGTGTCCGGCCTTCAGGCGAGACTCGAACACTTTGGTCTGCTCGCGCGCCTTTTTTGGGTTCCGCTCGATAAATACGGTTCCGGTCGAACGGGCCAGCCAGCCGATTCCGGGCCATTTCGCGACCTCGGCCTTGGACACAAAGTAAATCCGCTTGCGCGCGTTCAGGGCGAAGATGTCCAGCCAGGACGTGTGGTTCGCCACCACAGCTCCGCGCTGCTGCATCAACTCGCCCGACGTTCGAAAACCGATACCCAGAAACCGGAGTGCATTGCGGCACACAAATTGCGCGATGAACGGAGTAATCGGACGACGAACCCCGAAGAGAGGGAGTTCGAACAGGCGAATGGTCAGAAGGACGATCAGGCCCCCAAACACCAAAAGCGCCAGAGGCACCCCGCGCAAGATGACAAGAACCCAGCCCAGCGGACCCAGATTGATCGGGTCAGGTGCCTCGTCACTATTCCACAATGGATCGTTCACGCCCGTTACGCCCCACCATAGATGCGTTTTTGCCGCTCGTTCATGCGGGCGGTATCCAGGATCAGGCAGACATCCGTGGTGTTGAACGCATGATCGATAAAGGCCCCCTCGCCCACAAATCCACCCAAACGCAGATAGGCTTTGATCAGCGCGGGCACCTGCACCATCGCGGCGCGGCGGTCGAGGTCTTCGGGCGCGACCAGATCCATCGATTGAAACACGTCCGGCTGTGCCCGCACCCGCAGATCCTCGGGGGCCAGATGGTTGTGGTGCAGCATGGACAGGGATTGCGCGAGGGGTTGAACATCGGTGCCGTGGAAGCTGGCGACGCCGAACAGAACTTCGATCCCGCGTTCGTTCACATAGGCGGCCAAGCCATTCCACAGGTGATACATCGCAGTGCCACCCCGATAATCTGCATGCAGGCAGGACCGGCCCAATTCCAACAGCTTGCGCCCGCTTTGCTTAAGAACGGTCAGATCATACTCGTCTTCGGAATAAAACTGCCCGATTTCCGCAGCACGTTCGCCCGGTAACAGCCTGTAAACGCCCACAACTTCGCCGCTCAGGTCGTCGATGGCCAGCATATGATCGAAATATGGATCGAACCTGTCCTGTTCCAGACCCGCGTCGTGATCGACCATCTCGCCGCCGCCGCCCAGTTCGCGCACGAAGACATCATAGCGCAGCCGCTGCGCGGCGCGCAGGTCATCCTCGGTCTCGGCGAGTTTGATGGTAAATGAGGGGCCTGAATCCGGCATGTCTATCCTTTGAATTGCCCCCGGCTGATACCGCAGGTTTTCACGTAAAGGCAACACGGCCACATCTGGTGTTCAGCGTTAACCTTTCCTAAACCAGTTTCACGGATCAAAGACCGGCACCAGGGCAATGCGTGTCCCGTCGATTACCACTTTCCCCTGCTCGCGAAAGTTAACGGTGATCTTGCCTGCGATGTTGGACTGCACCTGTCCGATACCCCAATCGGGGAAATCCGGGTGGCGGACATACATGCCCGGTGCAAGAATGGCATTGAGGTCTGACATTTGGGCTCCGGTCCGGTGGCAGATACAGCAGGAGGTACGCATGGGCGCTACGGACGTCAACCTGGCCGAGCTGATCGGCTCGCGCATCTGTCACGATCTGATCAGCCCGATCGGGGCGATTACCAACGGGTTAGAGTTGTTGGACTTGGTTGGCGCAGTACAAGGCCCCGAGATGGAGTTGATCTCGGGCAGTGTTGGCAGCGCGGGCGCGCGTATCCGGTTCTTTCGGGTGGCGTTCGGGTCGGCCAGCGATCAGCCGCTGGGGAAGACCGAAGTCGCCGAATTGCTGAAGGATATCGAACGCGCCGGTCGCGTGCGGGTGAACTGGAACCTGACCGAGCCGGTGCCGCGCAATCAGGTCAAGCTGGCCTTTCTCGCCCTGATGTGTTGCGAAAGCGCGATGCCCTTGGGTGGCGAGGTCGAGATTTCAGTCAACGGTACCGGCTGGCAGGTGACGGGGACGGCGGACAAACTGAATGTCGACCCTGATCTTTGGAAGAACGTCACAACGGGGCGGTTTCCCAAAAAAGTCACGCCCGCGCAGGTGCAATTTGCCCTTCTGCCGGAGACGGCAACCGCGATGGGGCGGCGGGTTGGTGTTGAAACCAACTCAACCCGCGTCGCCCTTCGGTTTTAGGCGCGGGTGGTGCCGTTGCCGCGCACCAGATACTGAAAACTGGTCAGTTGCGCCGCGCCTACCGGTCCGCGCGCATGCATCTTGCCGGTAGCAATCCCGATTTCAGCGCCCATCCCGAACTCACCACCATCGGCAAACTGGGTTGAGGCGTTGTGCATCAAAATCGCACTGTCGAGCCGTTCGAAAAAGCGTGTGGCGGCAGCAGTGTCCTCGGTCATGATACAGTCAGTGTGGTTCGAACCGAACTGTTGGATATGCGCAATCGCCGCGTCGATATCGGCAACGGGTTTGGCGGCAATGATGCTGTCCAGAAACTCTTTGCCCCAATCATCGGCAGTGGCTGCTACGGTCCCTTCGGTGGCCAGAGCGCCCTCGGCATGGACCTCGACACCCGCTGCAATCAGCGCCGCGATCACGTCACGCCCCAGCGTGTCTACGACATCTTGATGGACCAGAAGACACTCAGCCGCGCCGCAAATTCCGGTCCGGCGGGTTTTTGCGTTCAGCACCACGTTCAGCGTCTTTTGCGGGTCAGCGGCTTTGTCGATGTAGATATGCACGATGCCTTCCAGATGCGCGAAGACCGGAACGCGCGCCTCGCGTTGAACCAGCCCGACAAGGCCTTTGCCGCCACGGGGTACGATGACATCGACGTAATCGGTCATGGTCAGCAATTCCTGAACCGCGGCGCGATCCCGGGTCGGCACCAGTTGAATCGCATCCTCAGGCAGTTTCGCGGCCTTCAACCCTTCGACCAGACACGCGTGGATGGCAGTTGAGGAGTGGAAGCTTTCGGATCCACCGCGCAGAATCACCGCATTCCCGGATTTCAGGCACAAGGCCCCAGCGTCTGCCGTCACATTGGGGCGGCTTTCGTAAATCACGCCGATCACACCCAACGGCGTGCGCACCCGCTGAATATTCAGGCCCGAGGGCATGTCCCATTCGGTGATCACCTCACCCACAGGGTCGGTCTGGTCCGCGACAGTGCGCAGCCCGTCAACCATGCCCTGAATGCGGGATTCGTCCAGCATCAGGCGATCCATCATTGCGGGGCTCAGGCCCTTGTCACGACCAAACTCCAGATCTTTCTTGTTGGCCTCGATGATTTCCGCACGGTTGGCCCAAACGGCCTCAGCAGCCGCGATCAGGGCCGCATGTTTGCGCTCGGCGCTGGCAAAGGCCAGTTCGCGCGCAGCCTCTTTGGCGCGTTTGCCAAGGTCGGCCATCAGGGCGGGGATATTGTCGAGGTCCTTCATATCATATGCCTTTCTGCGCCATTACAGCGCCAAATCATCCCTGTGGATCAGCGCCGCGCGACCGGGATAGCCCAGCGTCGCCTCAATCTCCGAGGATTTGCGCCCCTTGATCGCGTCCGCTTCCTGCGCGGTATAGCGGCTGATCCCTTGCGCCAGTCGCCGCGCCTGCGGGTCGAGGATTGCAACGGGGTCGCCGCGCCCGAAATCTCCGGTGACTTCGACGATACCGGCGGGCAGCAGGCTGTTGCCATTGGCCAGCGCTTTTGCGGCACCCGCATCCACCTTGATCTCCCCACGTGGTTTCATGGCTGAGATCCAGCGCTTGCGGGCTGCATGCGGGTCCAACGTCGCCGTGAACCACGTGCAGTTCGCGCCATTTTCAAGCAATTTCAATGGGTTGATGGGCGATCCTTCGGTTATCGCCATGTCACAGCCCGCCGCAGTCGCCATTTTGGCGGCCAGCAACTTGGTCTTCATCCCGCCTTTGGACAGGCCGGACCCGGCATCGCCTGCCATCGCCTCAATCTCGGGCGTGATGGTGTCGATGGTGTCATAGCGGGTGGCCGAGGGGTCTTCGTTCGGATTGCCGGAATAGAACCCATCGACGTCGGACAGAAGGATCAGCTGATCGGCCCCGACCGTCACCGCGATTTGCGCGGCCAGACGGTCATTGTCGCCATAGCGAATCTCGTCCGTGGCGACGGTGTCGTTTTCATTGACGATGGGCACAACACCCAGCCCCAACAAAGTCTCAAGCGTGGCGCGCGAGTTCAGATAGCGCCGCCGATCCTCACTGTCCTCCAGCGTAACCAGCACCTGAGCCGTGGTGATGTCATGAGGGGCAAGCGCCTCTTCATAGGCGCGCGCCAGCCTGATTTGACCCACTGCCGCTGCCGCTTGCGATTTCTCCAGTGGCAAGTCTGCCATCGGCAATCCCAGAACGCCGCGACCCAATGCGATTGAGCCGGAGGACACCAGAATGACATCCGCGCCCTGCCCCTTGAGCCACGCCACGTCCTGCGCCAGTGATTTCAGCCAGTCCGAGCGCAGCAAACCGGTGTGCCGGTCCACCAGCAAGGCAGACCCGATCTTGACCACCAAGCGGCGTGCTGCGGTCAGGGTTGCCAAGACTGAGCCTCCTCAGCGGGCTTTTGGCGCAGGCGGTTTTCGTCGATCTGCGCGCGCAAGGCCCGCAGCACTTCGGTCACGCCGAGATGAGCAACACCTGACATGGTCATGACGGGGCCACCAACTGCCTCTTCAAGTTCGGCCTTGATCAGGTCGCGTTCTTCCTCGTCCAAAGCGTCGATCTTGTTCAGCACGGTGATGCGCGGCTTGTCCGCCAGCTCTCCGCCGTAGGCTTCGAGTTCGGTGATGATGGTGCGATAATCTTCGACCACGGTTTCCGAGGTGCCATCGACCAGATGCAGCAGAACCGCGCAGCGTTCCACATGTCCTAGGAACCGGTCGCCGATCCCCCGCCCCTCATGCGCCCCTTCGATCAGGCCGGGGATATCGGCCACGACGAATTCGACGTTATCGACGCCAACAACACCCAGATTGGGATGCAGCGTCGTAAACGGATAGTCGGCGATCTTGGGCCGGGCATTCGACGTGGCGGCCAGAAAGGTCGATTTGCCCGCGTTGGGCATGCCAAGCAGACCCACATCCGCGATCAGCTTCAGCCGCAGCCAGATGGTGCGGTCAATCCCCGCCTGCCCCGGATTTGCGCGGCGCGGGGCCTGGTTGGTGGCCGATTTGAAGTGCAGGTTGCCGAACCCGCCATTGCCGCCCTTGGCCAGCAGGAACCGCTGTCCAACCTCTGTCAGGTCGCAAATGACGGTCTCTTCATCCTCGTCCAGGATCTCGGTCCCGATAGGCACGCGCAGGATAATGTCGTCACCATCCTTGCCGGTGCGTTGCTGACCGCGACCGGGTTGGCCGTTCTTGGCGAAGAAATGCTGTTGATAGCGGAAGTCGATCAGGGTGTTCAGCCCATCCACAACCTCGGCCCAGACAGACCCGCCCTTACCGCCGTCCCCGCCATCGGGTCCGCCGTATTCGATGTATTTTTCGCGTCGGAAGCTGACGCAGCCGCTACCGCCGGCCCCGGACCGGATGTAGACCTTTGCAAGATCGAGAAATTTCATGTCAGTCCCCTACTGCAAAGGCCCCATCGGCCACAAGTCAGAGTTTTTTACTATAGGTCCAGGTGGGCACATTTGCGTCGCGCGCCACCGAATAGCTTTCGGCGTCCCCCAGATATTCAAACCCGCAATGGGTCAGCACCCGGGCCGAGGCCGGGTTGTCCTGAAACACGCTGGCGAACATGGTCGAGTTTTCCAGCGGATTCGCCAGAACCAGAGCCTCGACCGCCAAGGACGCGATGCCTGTGTTCCAGTAAACCGGAGCGACCCAATAGCCGACCTCGGACTGGTTGCGATCCAGCCGCTGCAACGAGATCAGGCCGATCAGTTCAGGCCCGCCATCCTTGGTGGCGTCCATCGCCCAGACGTCTTCGTCCCGGTCTTCGGCCATCGAACGGGTCACAAAGGCCTCAATCGAGCCCGGTGGCAATGGGTGCGGAATCGACGTCGTCATCCGCGCCACGCGCTCATCGCCTGCATAATGTTCAATGAGACCCATATCCGACCGGCGCAGGGGGCGCAGGTCGAACCGCTCGGTTTCGATGACCGGCTGATTGATTATCGTCTCAAGTTTCATGAGTGCGTTCCTCCTCCGAACAACACAAAAAGTACGGACGCAACGGTTAAACTGGCTAACGTCCACATCAGATATTTTTCCGCAGGCCGACCTTCAACCGTCTGGGCGATCCGATCGCCTGCAAAAGTCCAGACCGGGTGCAATAAGACCTGACAAAACAACAGGCAAAGAGCGATTGTTAACGTCGCTTCAAAACTTGATGTGCCCGCGGCCACAAAGCCCGTAAACCCGGCAATGATCATCGCCCAGGCCTTGGGGTTCAGTGGGTGAACGATCAGCCCGGCCAGAAAACCCGGCACTTGCGTGTCAGCGTTTCCGCGCGACAGCCGCAGATTGGCAATCTTCCACGCCAGCCAGATAATATAAGCGGCCGAGGCATATTTCAGCACCTCAAACACCAACGGCGCCTGATCGGCCACCTGCATCAGCCCGAACCCAACAGGCCAGATGATCAACTGCTTGCCCAGAATAACGCCGCCCACAAAAGGCAACGCCGCCCGAAAACCATAGCGCGCACCTGTTCCCAGCAGGACCATATTGGCTGGTCCCGGCGTGCCGACCTGGCTGGCGGCAAAGATCAGGAAACTAGTGGTGGCGACTGTCATTCGGGTGGTCAATCACGACTGCGTTAAAACGAAAAAGGGACCGGCACTTTCTGCCGGTCCCCCATGAATTTTTTATTAACCTTATGGGTTTCGGCTTACTCTGCGGCCTCCGCCACTGGCAGGACCGAAATGAAGGTGCGGTTTTTCAGTCCCTTGTGGAACTTCACGGCGCCATCGGTGGTTGCAAAGATGGTGTGATCTTTGCCCATGCCTACGCCTTCGCCCGGCCAGAACTTGGTGCCGCGCTGACGTACGATGATGTTGCCTGCGATGGCTGCCTGGCCACCATAGAGTTTCACGCCAAGGCGACGACCCGCTGAGTCGCGACCGTTACGGGAGGAACCGCCAGCTTTTTTATGTGCCATTCTCTCTCTCCTTAGCCCTGAGCCAGCTCTTTGGCTTGCTCAACCCATTCGGGTTTCACTTTGATGGTGTCGATAGCAGCAATCTGCTCGTCCGACAAGGCGGCCAGAGCGGCAAAGCTCTCGATACCGGCTTCGGCCAGCTTTTTGGCAGCGGCAGGGCCGACACCGTTCAGCGCGGTCAGATCGTCAGAAGCAGCGGCAGCCGGAGCTTCTGCTTTTGCAGCAGCTTTTTTGGCGGGCTTTGCAGCCGGAGCCGCCTCACCTGCCGGTGCCGAACCGGTTGCAGCTTTGATACCAGACTTGTCAGCGCCCGACGACAGGATGTCGGTGATTTTGACCAGAGTCAGTTTCTGACGGTGGCCAACGGTACGCTTCGAGCTGTGCTTACGACGGCGTTTGACGAACTTGATGACCTTGTCACCTTTGACCTGTTCGATCACTTCGGCCTGAACGCCTGCGCCTTCGACGAACGGCGCGCCAACGACCGGTGCGTCACCGCCCAGCATCAGAACGTCGTTGAATTGAACTTTTTCACCTGCGTCGGCAGCCAGTTTTTCAACGCGGAGGATATCACCCGCCTGAACCTTGTACTGCTTGCCGCCAGTCTTGAGGACCGCAAACATGCGTCTTTCCTTTTCATACCCGCGTTCTGTGGTCCCCGTATGGGTGTTGCCGGCTTTCGCCACCTCGAACAGCGCGCCCTTTTCGGGCTGTGTGACGACCCCGGGACAATCCCGATGGGTCAAATAATAACGAGACCCGGCGCGGAAAACCGGCCGGGATGCGCGCTTATCCATAGATTGCGGGGCAAAGTCAACACCCAACCGGGCCTAAAGATCCGGGGCGTTCAAAACCTGTGCAACGGCCTCGCCCAAGCGGAAGGAAATTCCATCGAACATCCGGTCGAACCCGTCAAACAAGGCGTCGTTCAGGGCCTTGCCCGTCTCGGTTCGGGAAAAGGCAATGTATTCGCGCATCTGCGTCTCGTCCAGCGGGGCATAGGCCATCAGCAGAAAGGAATAGACCCATGAGGTCGTATCTGCGGTAACCGCATCCTGTTCGGCCAAAAGCTGCGCCAGCAACTCGGCATCGTCAGAGCTGGGGCCGTATTCCAACCCCTTGAAGAAATTGTAATCGGCACTCAGCGCGCCCTGAACGTTCAGGTCAATCAGATCGTTTACCTGTATAAACTCGTCCACCAGTTCATAATGCACGTCGTCCTTCGAGGCATTTTCATAAGCCTCCCGCGCCATATCCTCGATGGTTTCATCCAGAAATGCCCGCCGGGCCGAGTTTTCCAGCGTGATAATGGTCTGTCCCAGGTCGCTTTCGAAAAACACGATTGCCTGATCCAGTTGAGCATCGGTCAGTCCGACCTCAAAAGCGTCGGTCATCCGGTTGCGCATCCAGACAGGGTCAAAGATGTCCTCGACCTGCGCCTCAAAGAACTCGCCACCGGAATTGTCCAATAGGGTCTTGTCCAGTTCCTGCCGCTGGGTGTCGCCTTCGTCGACAATAATGTCCATCGCCTGCATTAAATGCATGGCCAGGGCCAGCCGTTCGACCTTTTCACTGGCAAAGCCGGGCGCAACCCAAAAAAGCAGCGCGGGAATAAGTGCCAGCAGACGCATCATATGTCTTGCGCGGGGTGCAATTCAGCCATTCGGGCTGCCAGAACTTCGAACCGCATGGCCATGATCTCGTATTGGATTGCGTTCAGCAATTCGTAGACTTCCTGCATCAGAGGGTGTTCCAGCGCCTCGACATAGTCATCCACTTCGGCGTCCGAGAAGCTCTGATAGGTATACGCAGCCCCCGCCAGCCCCGACAATTGCAGCGATTGGCGCATCCCGGCCTCATTGTGTTTGAGCATTTCCCGCAACTCATCCGCGCTCAGCTGCAATTCGATAACGCCCGAAGCGCTTGCCGCCAGCAGAAACCGCACCTGAATCTCCTGCAAGGCCCGCAATGCAGTCCCCGACGAGTCAATCGCCGCGTTCATGCGCTTGTAGCTTTCAACCCGTGGCGACCCCGCCTCGACCAGCGCGGCAAAGATCTGCTGTCCTTCCAGTTGCTTGCCGTCCTCATCCTCTTTCAGGTGCGAGGCATTTTCGGCCACGACCAGGCGCTGACCCAGATCCGAGGCATAAAAGTCAACCGCATGGTTCAAAGCCTCGTCATTCAGGGTCTGCTCAAGGATCGACACGGCTGTTTCATGCATGCCCTCGGTGTCGAACACCTCTTCCGTCAGGCGCGTCCAGTCCGAGCCGAATCCGTCCGGGTCTATTCCAAGCATTTGCGGTGCCGACCCGGACGCAAGTGCGATGCTTTCCAGGGCAACGTCAAATCCCGTGGTGGTCAGAAAAGCCTCAATCCGGTCACGATTGGCTGCGGCCACAAGTGAAGGCAAAAGCAACAGCGCGATAAGCGGGGCCAAAAACGAAAGAGCAAGGCGTTGGGCATGATGTGTCATACCCATCAGCCTAGGTGTTTTGATCCGGCAGGCAATGGAAAATCACGGCTTTCTGAGTTTGAGGAATTTTCTGCTTGCACCCCTGCCCGTTCCTCACTAAATCCCCCCCTCACAGACCCCCGCGGAGAGGTGCCGGAGTGGTCGAACGGGGCGGTCTCGAAAACCGTTGTGGGTGCAAGCCCACCCAGGGTTCGAATCCCTGTCTCTCCGCCACTCAATCAGAGTAGCCAGAAATTCCGACGTCAAAGAGCGCGCAACTTTCAAGTGGTGTGTGGCCAGAAATCTAAGATCATCGTGCGGGTTGGCGTGTTATTGCCGTGCCGGACCGGCTGGATCAGCGTAGCATGGCGCATATCTCGCAGATGCAGAAAAACTCGCGGAATTCCCCTTTGAGAACAGTTAGTTTTGCCGCATCCCGGCGACACAAATTCCAAAGGAGATTCACATGTCGCGTACTCTTATTCTGGCCATTGTCATCGCTGCAATCGGCGCTGGCGGCTATTACTATCTGAACCAACCCGAGCCCACCCCGGCAGAGCAATTGCAGGACGCCGCACAAGATGCAGCCGAAGCTGTGAACGACGCGGCGACAGAGGCACAAGACGCGGCAAGCGACGCGGTGGCCGACGCGCAAGAGGCTGTGACTGACGCGGTTGAGTCCGCGCAGAATACCGCCTCGGAAGCGTTGGATGCTGCTGCGGATCAGGCAGCCGAGGCCGCGTCTTCGGTCGCGGATCAAGCCGCGGATGCGGCCGAGCAGGCTGGCGATCAGGTTGCGGCGCTGGCAGGTCAGGGTCAGGAACTCTTCAACTCGTGGCTGCAGGACGGAATGCTGACCGCGCAGCAGTTCGACTATGACGCCATGGTTGCCTCGGTTCAGGACAGCGCGCTGTCGGAAGAGCTGAAAACCCAGGCGATCCAGATCTTTGATGAGATCAAAGCCTCGCCCGAGACGATTTTGCAAAAGATCCAGGACCTGCGCAATCTGTTGACGCAACAATAAAAAAACGGGGGTCAGCTTTCAGGGCTGACCCCTTTTTTGGACGTTACCGTCCCTTCCGTTGGGTCAGGTATCCGCGCGATTGACGCAGCAGCCCCCATTTGCTTGGCTCACGTTACACCCAAACCATCGCCATTTCGCAGGGTCCTTCGGATTCAAGCGATACAACGGCGACAATTTTGAGGACGTAACCGTGACCGATATCCCCTCTTCCATGTTCGCAACCATCCTCAGGCATGAGGGTTATTCCGGCACCATGACCGGCCCGGTGATCGAGGATGCCGATGACTGGCTGGCCGAAGCGGAACTGCCCGTTCCCCAGCCCGGCCCCGGTCAGGTTCTGATCAAGCTGCGTGCAGCCTCGGTCAATCCATCGGATCTGCATTTCATCAAGGGCGAGTACGGACAACCTCGGGTCAAGGGGGCTGCGGCGGGTTTTGAGGGGTGCGGCGATGTGGTGGCCACCGGCAAAGGGGCCGAGTCGTTACAGGATCAGCGCGTGGCCTTTGTGGCGGCAGGTTCGGGCGCGTGGGCCGAGTATGTGGTGACCCAGATGCAGATGTGCATCCCGCTGCGCCCGGACATCTCGGACGATGACGGTGCGGCTCAGATCGTCAACCCGCTGACCGCGATGGCAATGGTCGACATGGCGAAAGAGGCAGGCGACGCCTTTGTCATCTCGGCCGCGACCAGCCAACTGGGCAAGCTGATGTGCAGCTTGGGGCGCGATCTGGGTCTGAAACCCATCGCTCTGGTCCGGCGGGCCGAGACTGTCGATATGCTCAAAGACCTTGGCGCGTCCGAGGTGCTGGTCGCCTCGGACCCTGATGTGGGCCAGAAATTCGCCGAGCTGAGCCGCACACTGAAACCTCGCATGTTTCTGGATGCGGTGATGGATCAACTCTCGGAACAGGTGTTCTGTGCCATGCCAAACAAGGCGCAGTGGGTGTGCTATGGCAAGCTGGGCAACGAGGCCCCGACGCTGACGCAAACCGGTCAGTTGATCTTTATGGGCAAGCGGATCGAAGGCTTCTGGCTGACGCAATGGATGATGTCCACGCCGCCCGCAGACCAGATGCGCGTTGTGACCGAAGTTCAGGCCCGGTTTGCCGATGGGCGATGGAAAACCGATGTGTCAGAACGGCTTACACTCAGGAATCTGATCCCAAATCTTGCCGATGCGCTAAAAAAGAGTGACGGGAAGGTGATTATCACGCCATAGTAGAACGAACGCCGCACCTTTGCTGTGCGGGTTGGACACGAACCGGACAACCGGCATGGGGAGGTGAGTTTGGATAACGCGCAGCTGCTGATCAGCGGGCTGGCGAACGGGTGTGTTTACGGCCTGATCGCGCTTGGTTTTGTCCTGATCTACAAGGCGACCGAAGCGGTGAACTTCGCACAAGGCGATTTCATGATGCTGGGGGCCTTTGTCACGATCGGCCTGACAAACACCGAATATATGGGCCTGCCCTTCTGGATGGCATTGCCGATTTCTCTGGGTATCATGGGGGCGCTGGGGTATCTGCTGGACCGCCTGATCATTCGCCGCATGTTCGGCCAAAGCCAAACCGCCGTTGTCATCCTGACCATCGCTTTGGGTTTTGTGATCCGCTTTGTCGCCGGGCTGATCTGGGGGCACGAGCCGCAGACACTGCAAAACCCACTGGCCGGAAAAGAGGTCCGCTTTGGCGGGCTTGTTCTGGGGATGGAGGACGTTGCTGTCATCGTCGTCACCATCCTGCTGACCTGGAGTCTTTATGTGTTCTTCAGCAGAACCAAGCTGGGGCTGGCGATGCAGGGTGCGTCACAGAACCAGTTGGCGGCCTATTACATGGGCATTCCGGTCAAGCGCGTGCAGGGGTTCATCTGGGCGCTGGCCGGAGTTGTGGCCGGGATCGCCGGTATCCTCTTCGCCGCGAAGGGCTCGGTCGATCCAACGACGGGCTTGCTGGGGATCAAGGCTTTTGCTGCCGCCGTGATTGGCGGCTTCGGCAGCCTGCCCGGCGCGTTGGCGGGTGGTCTGATCGTCGGCGTGATCGAGCCGTTTGCCAGCCGTTATATCGCCGCAGGCTACAGCCAGATCGCCCCTTATGCGCTGCTGCTGGCCGTGCTGATCTTCCGGCCCAACGGCCTGTTCAGCCAGGTTCGGGTCAAGAAGGTCTGATCGATGCGCATCGTTTTCAAAACCAACTACATGCAGGATATTCGGCCCTGGAAGGACCGCTACCAACTGGTTCTGTATCTGCTCCTGCTAGTCGTCGTCGCGGTTGCCCCGTGGTGGCTGGATGACTTTTATCTGGGTGAGTTGACCAATGTCCTGATCTGGGCCATCGCCGGTCTGGGTCTGATGATCCTGACCGGCCATACGGGGCAGGTCAGCCTTGGTCACGCTGCATTTCTGGCCTTTGGCTGTTATGCCAATGTGATCCTGATCGAGGCTGGCGTACCCTTCCTGATCGCTTTCCCGCTGGCCGGTGTCCTGACCGGAATAGCCGGTGTCACCGTGGCCATCCCTGCCCTGCGCCTGCACGGGATCTATCTGGCGATCTTTACCATGGCATTGTCCATCCTGATGGATGACGTGATCGTTCTGGCCGAGCCTCTGACGGGTGGCGTGGCGGGCAAGTTCATCGGCGGCGTCGACATCTTTGGCCTGAGTGTGGATCGCTGGGGCACCCCCGCCCCATTCTTCTGGCTGGTGCTGAGCGTCGCTGTTCTGGTCACGCTGGGCTATATCAACCTGCTGCGCGCACCTTTGGGGCGCAGCTTCATCGCCGTGCGGGATTCGGAAGTCTCCGCGCAAGCCATGGGGGTCGATATTGCCCGAACCAAGATGATCTCGTTCGCGTTGTCCTGTGCCGTAACCGGCTGGGCCGGCGCGTTGATGGGCATGTTTTCTGGGGCGTTCAACAATGAAACTTTCTCAGTTCTGATCTCGATCCAGTTGTTGATGATGATTGTGATTGGTGGGCTGGGCTCGATCCACGGCGCGTTTCTGGGGGCTATCGTGATCGGCTTCCTGCCGCAATTCCTGTCAATCTCGAAGGAGTATGTGGGTGTCCTGTTCGGCGGCAGTACAGTCGCTATTCCGGGGCTGGAATTCGGCATTTTCGGCATGATCCTGATCGCCTTCATCCTGTTCGAACCCTTGGGCATGTATGGCCGCTGGCTGAAAATCCGCACCTGGTTCGAGCTGTTCCCCTTCTACCGCAAGGACATGTTCAAACGGCAGAAATCCTATCTCAAGACGGAGCGTCTGAGATGAGTCTGCTGGAGTTCGAGAACGTCACCCTGAAATTCGGCGGCGTCACCGCGGTCGACAATCTGTCGTTTGAGGTCGAGGAGGGCGAGGTGTTTGCCATCGTCGGCCCCAACGGCGCGGGCAAGTCCACTGTGTTCAATCTGATCTCACGCTTCTATGACCCGGTCGCGGGCTCGATCCGCTTTGACGGGCATGATCTGTTGCGGGTGAAACCTTCGGGCGTGGCCGCCTTTGGCGTGGCGCGGACCTTTCAGAATATCGAGTTGTTCGAACATGCCACCGTGCTGCAAAACCTGCTGGTCGGTCGGCACCGGCACCGCAAAACCAACCTGCTGTCCGAGGTTCTGTTCCTACCCTCGGCCCGCAGGCAGGAACTGGAAAACCGCGAGAAGGTCGAACAGATCATCGACTTCCTCGACCTGCAGGCCTATCGCGACAAGATGATCTCGGGCCTGCCATACGGTGTGCGCAAAGTGGTCGAGGTGGCGCGCGCGCTGGCCACCGATCCAAAGCTGTTGCTGCTGGACGAACCAGCCTCAGGCCTGTCGGTCGAGGAAACCACGGATATGCGCTGGTGGATCGATGACATCCGGCGGCAGATGGGGATCACCGTGCTTATGGTCGAACATGACATGGGTCTGGTCTCGGGCGTGTCTGACCGCGTTCTGGCCATGGCGGACGGGGCCAAACTGGCCCTTGGAACACCCGCCGAGGTGCAATCCCACCCCGCCGTGGTCGAGGCCTATCTGGGGAAAGCCTCATGAGCGAGCCGATCCTGAAAATCCGCAATATCGAAAGCTTCTATGGCCCGATCATGGCCATCCGCGGTGTTTCGCTGGATGTGCATCCGGGTCAGATCGTCTCGATCCTTGGGGCCAATGGCGCGGGTAAGACCACGCTGATGAAAACCGTCTCGGGCGTCATGGACCCCGAAAAAGGCAAGATCACCTTCGACGGGCGGGATATTCAGGGGTCCGAGCCGCATAAGGTTGTGCAACAAGGCATCGTTCATGTCCCCGAGGGGCGCGAGGTGTTTCCCTTGCTGACCGTGAACGAAAACCTCAGCCTCGGGGCCTACACGGCCAAGGACAAAGCCCAGATCGAACAGGATCGCGAGATGGTGTTCAGCTATTTTCCGGTTCTGAAAGAGCGTCGCGCACAAGAGGCCGGAACCCTGTCAGGCGGTCAGCAGCAAATGCTGGCGATTGGCCGGGGCCTGATGGCCAGTCCAAAGATCATGCTGCTGGACGAACCCTCGCTGGGTCTGTCGCCGCTGCTTGTTCAGGAGATCTTCGGCATCCTCAAACGGTTGAATGACGAACAGAACATGACGATGATGCTGGTTGAACAGAATGCCCACGCGGCGCTGGAACTGGCGCATCATGGTTATGTGATGGAGGTCGGACGCATCGTCATGGATGGGGCTGCCGACACATTGCTGCAATCCGAGGACATCCAGAATTTCTATCTGGGCGTGCAGGAAGAAGGCGCGCGGGAAAACCGCCGCTGGAAGCGGAAAAAGACGTGGAGGTGACACGGATGGACAGCACCCCCCTGCCCCCTCAGATCACGATCAACGGCGTGCAGTTGAACGCAACGCCCGGTCAGCGCCCCGTGCGCGTGGATGGCTGCATCACGATCTCGGACCTTTTCCAAAGCCGCTGCGCGGAACTGGGTGATCGCTCGGCCCATCGGGAAAAGGATCTGGGCATCTGGAAGTCCTATTCGTGGACCGACTATTGGCAACACGCCAAATGGATCGGTCTGGCGCTGCGCAAACTTGGGCTTGAGCGCGGCGAAGTGGTCTCGATCCTGTCCGAGGACCGTAAGGAATGGGCCTGGTTCGATATGGGCATCCAAGGCGTTGGGGGTATTTCTTCCGGAATCTACACCACTGACGCGGCCAAACAGGTGCAATACCTGATCAATGACAGCGATAGCCGGTTTCTGGTTGTCGAGAATGAAGAACAACTGGACAAGTTTCTTGAGGTCGAAGACGAGGTTCCGGGGCTGCTGAAGGTCATCATTCTGGAAGACGAAGGTCTGCACGATCTGGATCATCCCCGCTGTATGATGATCGAAGACCTCTATGCGCTTGGCAAACAGGCCGAAGCCGAAGATCCGAGCCGGTTCGAGGCCGAAATTGCCCTTGCCAAACCGCAGGACACCGCCTTGCTGGTCTACACCTCGGGCACCACTGGCCAACCAAAAGGCGCGATGCTGAGTCACGAGAACATTCTGGCCGGTATCGAATGCGGTGCAAGGGCGCTGCCGACCCTGGCCAGCGACGAGCAGCTCTGCTTCCTGCCCCTGTGCCATATTCTCGAACGGGATGTTTCCGTCTTTTTCCCCTTGGCCGCCCGCTGCACCGTCAATTTCGCCGAAAGCCCGGAAACGGTGTTCGCCAACCTGCAAGAGGTCTCGCCCACCACATTCACCGCTGTTCCCCGTGTGTGGGAGAAGATCTATGCGCAGGTCCAGATCATGTCGCAGGATGCCACGCCGCTGGGCCGGTTGGCCTTTGGTCTGGCGGTAAAGGCCGGGTTGGCAAGGGCCGAGTACCTGACGACAGGCCAGCCTGTCCCAACCAGTATTGCCGCGCGGTTCTGGGTCTGGGATCATCTGGTGCTGCGCAATCTGCGGCGGATGCTGGGCATGGACAAAATGCGCCGCGGCGGGTCCGGGGCGGCGCCGATCTCACCTGATCTGCTGAAATGGTACTGGGCCATTGGTGTCCCGTTGATCGAAGGGTTTGGCATGACCGAGACCTCGGGTCTGGCATCCCTGAACACGATCGAAGACAACCGCGTCGGCACCATTGGCCGCGCGGTCGAGGGGTGTGCCATGCGTATCTCGGACGACGGGGAAATTCAGGTAAAGGGCCTGAATGTCTTTCAGGGCTACTGGCGCAACAACGCCAAAACCGCTGAAAGCTTTACCACCGACGGTTGGCTGCGCACCGGCGATGTCGGGAAAATTGACGAGGACGGGTTTCTTTCGATCACCGGTCGGATGAAGGACATTATCATCACGGCGGGCGGCAAGAATATCGCCCCGGCTGAAATCGAAAGCCGATTGAAGTTCAGCCACTATATCTCGGACGCGGTGATCGTGGGTGATCAGCGCAAATACCTGACCGCGCTAATCATGATCGATCAGGAAAACGTCGAGAAATTCGCACAAGACCGCAAAATCCCCTTCTCGAACTTCGCATCACTTTGCGCGGCACCCGAAATCAAGGACCTGATCGGTGCCGAAGTCGCTTCGGTCAATTCCGATTTCGCGCGGGTAGAGCAGATCAAGGATTTCCGCCTGATCGATGTATTGTTGACGGCCGAGGATGACGAACTGACAGCCACGATGAAGCTGAAACGCGGGCTGGTGGAAAAGAAACACGCACATTTGATTGAAGATATGTACAGTTAACCAAGGGATAAAACGGGAGGAGAAAGATGAGCAAGCTGAGGAACCGGCTGACTGTTGCTGCGGCGCTGACTGCAGCGGCAACGATGGGTTGGGCGCAAACGCAAGGGGTCACTGACGATGAGATCGTGATCGGCTCGGTCAATGATCTGAGCGGTATTTTCGCCGCCGTGGGTGTTCCGGCCACCAAAGGCGCGAATGTGGTCTTTGATCGGGTGAACGCGGCAGGTGGCGTGCATGGTCGCTCGATCCGCTATGTGGTCGAGGATAATGGCTATCAGATGCCGCGCGCGATGCAGGGCTATAACAAGCTGCTGAACCGCGACAAGGTGTTTGCAATGCTGCAATCGCTGGGCACACCGATGAACCTGGCCGGGTTCAAGTTGCTGGACCCCAAAGGTATTCCCAACGTTGCCCCTCTGACCGCCGCGCGGCAGATGCTGCAGGAACCGATGGACAATAAGTTCACATCCTTCTCGACCTATTATGATCAGGCCCGGGTTGGCGTGAAATACCTCAACGGTGAGTTTGGATCACAATCTGTTTGCACCATGTATCTTCCCACCGATTTTGGAGAGGAAATTCTGGAAGGCAGCAAAGCCGGGGCTGAAGAAGCCGGGATTTCCTTTGTCGCCGAAACCACCCACAAGCCGGATGAGACGGACTTTGTCGGCTCGCTAAGCAAACTCAAGGAAGAGGGCTGCGACATCGTCACCATGGCGCTTGGCGTACGGCAGGCGATCACGGTCGTTGGGACTGCCAAGAAAATGGGCCTGACCGACATGAAATTCCTGGGCACCTCGGCCAGCTTCCTGACCGTTGTCGCGCAGGTGCCGGGCGGTGTGACCGACGGTTTCTACGCGGCGGCGTCGTGGAAGGATCTTTGGGCACGCGCCGACGAACCTGCGCCGGCTGCGTTTATCGAGGAATACAAGGCCGCAACGGGTGAAGATCCGGTTGGCTTTGCGATGCTGGGCTATTCCGCTGCGGAAATGATGGTCAAGGCGCTAGAGGCCGCCGGTCCGGACCTGACCCATGAAAGCTTTATCGCGGCAATGGAGTCGCTGGACTACACCGACGAACTGGTCGGTAACCACATCACCTACGGCCCGGATGACCATCAGGGCGCGGACACGGTCTTTGTGAACGTGGTCGAAAACGGGGCGTGGAAACTGGTCTACGAAGAGTAATCGCAAAGAAAAAGGGCTCGCAAATGCGAGCCCTTCGAATGTCGTATTCCGCAGCGATTAACGCTTCGAGAACTGGAACGAACGACGCGCTTTGCGCTTACCGTATTTCTTACGTTCCACAACGCGGCTGTCGCGGGTCAGGAAGCCAGCGGCTTTCAGAGCGCCGCGCAGCGACGGATCGTACAGTTGCAGCGCTTTCGAGATGCCGTGCTTGACCGCACCGGCCTGACCGGTCAGGCCACCGCCTTTGACGGTTGCAACAACGTCAAACTCACCTTCCACGCCGGCAACCTGGAACGGCTGGCGCAGGATCAGCTGCAGAACGGGACGCGCGAAGTACTTGTCCTGGTCTTTGCCGTTCACGGTGACCTTGCCGGAACCCGGCTTGATCCAAACGCGGGCAACAGCGTCTTTACGCTTGCCGGTGGCATACGAACGGCCCAGTTCGTCACGCACGGGTTCACGTGCGATGACTTCTTCGACTACGGTTTCGACGCCTGCGACGGCGCTCAGCTCTTCGAGAGTATTGATCTGATCAGCCATCGGTCATTAGCTCCGGGTGTTTTTCTTGTTCATGGACTTGACGTCCAGAACTTCGGGCGCTTGCGCCTCATGAGGGTGCTCGGCACCGGCATAAACGCGCAGGTTGGTCATCTGCTGGCGCGCCAGACGGTTGCCCGGCAGCATGCGCTTGACCGCCTGGGTCACGACGCGCTCGGGGTGTGCACCTTCCAGGATCTGCTGTTTGGTGCGCGACTTGATGCCGCCCGGGTGGCCAGTGTGCCAGTAGAAGTTTTCTTCGCGCTTCTTGCCGGTCATCTGGATTTTGTCAGCGTTGATCACAATGACATTGTCGCCCATGTCCATGTTCGGGGTGAACGACGCTTTGTGCTTGCCACGCAGGCGCATGGCGACGATCGAGGCAAGACGGCCCAGAACAACGCCCTCGGCGTCGATCAGGATCCATTTCTTGTCGATGTCTGCAGGTGTTGCAGAAAAGGTTTTCATGGCAGGATAGTCCTGTTTGATGTGAAAGACCGCCCCAGCGGAGCGGCCCGAATTCGATGGACGGGTTTTAGTCGCGCTGGAATGCCGCGTCAACAACCGAAAACCTTATTTTATATAGTAATTACAATGCTTTATAAAATAGGTATTATTTTACCCCATCGAAATTCCACCTCGCGCAGTATCCTGCTGCCCTATTTTTCAATTTCTGACAGTTTCCAAAACGCGATTGCATCGCAAGCACATATTTCAGGAGGGGAACATGCTGGACCTGTCCGCGTTAGACAAAATCGATCCGGGTACACGACTGGATGACCTGAACAAAACCCGTCTGGCCGCCGTTCAAAGAGGGTTAGCCATCTGCGCCCACCCCCTTGGCGAAGCGGATGGGTTGATCGGGCCTAAAACCCGAAACGCCTTTGCCGAACTGGTGCAGGACATCGGAAATGGCCATCCCTCGGTCGTCTCTGATGCTGTGATCGATCACCTGAAGAAAAAGGCCAAGCGGCTGCGCACAATCCTCGCAATGCCCGCCGACAGTAAGGATGAAGTCAAAGACAGCATCGCCGCCATGTTCCGCTTTATCGGTTTGGGATTGAAGACCCAGATCGCCTACGGCCTTGCAACCGCGCAGTGGGAAACCGGGCACACTTTCGAACCGGTAAAGGAAGCCTACTGGCTCAGTGAAAAGTGGCGGAGGGACAACTTTCGCTACTATCCCTATTACGGACGCGGCTATGTGCAACTGACGTGGGAGAATAATTACAAGGTGTATTCCAGCATTCTGGGGCTTGATCTGGTCGGTGATCCCGATCTGGCCCTTCGGCACGACGCGTCCCTGTTCACCATCGCCCACGGCATGAAGATCGGCACATTCACGGGGCGAAAGCTGGAAGATTATGTCTCGAAAGGTAAGACCGATTTCCTTGAGGCGCGGCGAGTCATCAATGGCACCGACAAGCAAAAGGAAATCGCCGATCTGGCCGAGGATTATCTGGACGAGTTGTAACCGCTTAGACGCTGATTTGTTCAGGTGGATTGTCCAGCAGTGCCCGCAGCCGCAGCATGGCATCCTCGAACCGCTGCAATGAGACGTGACCGTTCATTGCGATACGCACAGCGTTCGGCGCGCGCCCGTCGCGCAAGGCGAACTCATCCGCGGATCGCAATTGGATCCCTTCCCGCTCAGCCGCGCGGCTGAAGGCGGCGGCGCGCCAGCCGGATGGCAGGTTCAGCCAGACAAAGGGCACATCCGGCGCCCAGTTCAGATCAAAGCCCCCCAACGCATTCACCGTTACCCGCACATATTCGCCCATACGGGACCTTACGTCCTGCGCGATCTGACGGGTGCGGGGATCGGAAAGGATCAACCGGGTAAGTTCCGCAAGTGGCTGCGCCAGACCGAAATACCCGTATTCGGCCGAGCGTCGCAGATCCACGCTGCGTTCCTTCGGAGCAATGGCAAACCCGACCCGCAAGGCCGGGGTCAGGGTTTTCGAGATTGACGAGACATGCCAACCCCGTTCCGGTGCCAAAGCGCGATAGCTGGGTTCGCGCGCGTCGCCCATACGATAACAATCATCCTCAACGATTTGCAGATCGAAACGGCGGGCCACTTCGACAACCTCTTTGCGCCGCTCCAATGGCGTATGTGCGCCGGTTGGGTTTTGCACTTCGGGCGAGACGCAAACAGCCTGCGCCTGGTTCTGCCGCAGCACATGCTCCATCGCTTGCGGGTCGATGCCCCATTTGTCCATTTTCACACCAATGACCTCGGCCCGCATCAGCTCTCCGGCCCGACGGAACCCGGCATAAGACAGATCTTCGACCAGAACAGTCGGCTTTGGACCGCGCAGGATTGTCTGGAACACAAGACACAGCCCGTTCTGACCGCCGTGGGTCAGTACAATGTCGTCATGCGAGACGGCACCCAAAGGCAAGTCCGACAACCAGTTGACAACCGCCTGACGCATCGGTTGATACGCATCGCGCGTTGGATAATTCAAAAACAGCCCCGGATCGGCTTGCGAGACCTTTTGCAGACACTCCCGGATCAACGCCACCTGCCCGGCATCTGCCAAACGCGGGCTGAACAGGCTGACATTGGCATTGTACTTGTCGTCCCTCAGATGCAGCTGCCGTGCCCAGACATCGTCCAGAATCGGTGATTTTGGCGGGGCCACGAATGTACCACGCCCAACCTCGGCTTGTAGCAAGCCTTCGTCCGTCAGAATCGTATAAGCCCGCGCAACTGTGCCTGGAGTGATTTTCAATCGATACGCCAGCTCACGCACCGGCGGCAGCTTGGTTCCGATGTCTAACGTTTTGCTTTCGATGGCTTTTCGTATTGTGTCGGCGACCAGAGTGTATTTTGGCCCCTTGGATTTTGGCAGTGCTTCTGGCCAAATTGTATCCATTACAATTCTTCCTTTGCATTTGACACAATATCGAATGTATCAAGCAACTGTACCGAACAACAATGCTTTGTGTCAATACAATTTGAAAGGAATACTGAGATGACACGCACAATGCACAACCCCGCCCTCTTGCTGCTGAACGACAGCCCCAGGCTGCCGCTGATCGCCGCGCTGGCCGTGCGGTTTGCGGCGGCGGTCACTCAATGGGAACGCCGTCGTCGCAGTCGTATTAACCTGAGCTATCTGGATGACAGGCTGCTTGAAGATGTGGGTTTGACCCGCATGCAAGCCACACGCGAAGTAAAACGCTATTTCTGGCAGCTTTGAATTATCCCCAGTCCCATCACGGGACCTCTTCCTAGGCCGGGGTTCGTCCCCGGCCCTTTTTCAACCAAATTTCGCCGCAGCCGAACCTTCGGGCGGGATAGAATAAGTCATATTGGCCCGCGCCACAGGCTTGTTCGACCCTTCCGAGAAGATCAGCACATCCCCGACCGCAAGGCTGCGCCCCAGTTTCAGCAACCGGCATTCGGCGATCAGATCCTTGCCGCCTTCCGGTTTGCGCAGAAAATCCAGTGATCCGCTGGTGGTAACTGCCAGGGATTGACGCCCCTTGCGCGCCAAAACCATCGCATAGACGCTGACATCCGCCAGGCTGAAAATGGACGGGCCAGATACGGTGCCACCGGGGCGCAAGTGACGCTCGGCCACCATCATCCGCATGGTCACACTGTCTTCGGTCAGGTCCTCGACAACAAAATCCTGTTTCACCTGCGGAAATACCTGGTGAAGGTATTGTGACAGTTCGTCCTTCTGCAGCGCTAAACCCATACTTCCCCTCCTGAACGTCGCGCCCTAGAGTTGGACCAACAGCCAGCGGGAGGGCAAGATGGCAATTTTGGAACGTAACGACACAGGCGCGGTTGCTCAGTTGAAACTGAACGCGCCTGACAGGCTGAATGCCCTGAGCGATGAGATGCTGGCGGCCCTTCAATCCGAGTTCGACGCGCTGCGCGAGGACAGCTCGATTCGAGCGATCACGCTGTCGGGCGCGGGCAAGGCCTTTTGTGCCGGGCACGACCTGAAACAGATGACAGCCGGTCGCCAGTCCGAGGATGGCGGCAAGGCCTATTTCCAGGACCTGTTCGCGCGCTGCGCCAAAATGATGATGTCCATTCAGACACTTCCGCAACCGGTTATCGCGCAAGTGCACGGCATCGCCACGGCTGCGGGCTGCCAGTTGGTGGCAACCTGCGATCTGGCGGTCGCTGCCGAGGGCACGCGATTTGGCGTGAATGGTGTGAATATCGGGCTGTTCTGCTCGACCCCCATGGTCGCGCTCAGCCGCAATATCCCCAGAAAACATGCGTTTGAGATGCTGACAACGGGCGATTTCATCTCGGCTGAACGGGCCGCGGAATTGGGTCTGGTCAATCGCGTCGTGCCCGAAATGCTGCTGGAGCATGAAACGATCTCATTGGCCGAGCAATTGGGCAGCAAGCTGGGAACGGCCGTCAAAATCGGAAAAGAGGCGTTTTATCAACAGCTTCAGATGCCGCTGGATCAGGCCTACGCCTATACCGGAGAGGTAATGGCGCAGAATATGCTGCATCGGGACACAGAAGAAGGCATTTCCGCCTTTATTGAGAAACGCCCCCCGAATTGGACGCAATGACGCAATTGTTAGGTACATTTTTTGCCACTGTTTTCATTTTTGCACTTTTCAAAAGGGCGACACTGTGGCAAAGCTGAGACGAGGCTGAGGCCTCAGGTACACTTTTGGGTCGCCGTGGGCGGAAGGTCCCTCCAAGCTGGTTTCTCTCACCGGCGTTGACATTCCCGCAGCGGCGACCCCAAGACCCTCCCATAAAATTCGACGCCACTGACAGGGTTGAGTTGCGTCTGCCTGCCCCCTGCCCTATGTGGCAGCGCATGACACAAGTTTTGCATATCGTGGGCGGCGGCATGGCCGGGTCCGAGGCCGCATGGCAAGCCGCCGAGATGGGCGTGGATGTTGTGATCCATGAAATGCGCCCCAATGTCGGCACATTCGCGCACCAGACCGGCAATCTGGCCGAGATGGTGTGTTCGAATTCCTTCCGGTCCGACGATGACGAACAAAACGCCGTGGGCCTGCTGCACTGGGAAATGCGTGCCGCGAACGGCCTGATCATGACCACCGCCGATGCGCACCGCCTGCCCGCCGGGGGCGCACTGGCCGTCGACCGCGATCCGTTTGCCGAGGATGTCACCGCCAAGCTGCGCGCCCATCCCCGTGTAACCGTGACGGACGAAGAGGTCACATCCCTTCCCGATGACGGGCATTGGATCTTTGCCACCGGCCCCCTGACCTCTCCGGCTTTGGGTGAGGCAATCCGGGCCGAAACCGGTGCGGACTCGCTGGCCTTCTTCGATGCCATTGCCCCCATTGTCTATGCTGACAGCATCGACATGAGCCAGGCCTGGATGCAGTCACGCTATGACAAGGGCGAGACGGAAGAGGAACGCACAGCCTATCTGAATTGCCCAATGGACCGCGACCAGTATGAGGCCTTCATTGATGCCCTGCTGGCCGCCGACAAGACCGAGTTCCACGAAGGCGAGACGGCAGGTTACTTTGACGGCTGTCTGCCGATCGAGGTGATGTCCGAGCGTGGTCGCGAAACCCTGCGCCACGGTCCGATGAAGCCTGTCGGCCTGACCAATCCGCATCAGCCGGACGTGAAACCTCATGCGGTGGTGCAATTGCGTCGCGACAATGCCTTGGGCACGCTGTTCAACATTGTAGGTTTCCAGACCAAGATGAAATACGGCGCACAGACCGAGGTGTTCCGCATGATCCCCGGGCTTGAAAACGCCAGTTTCGCACGTTTGGGCGGTATTCACCGCAACACGTTTATCAACTCGCCCACTTTGCTGGACGCGCAGATGCGGTTGAAATCGAAACCGAATATCCGCTTTGCCGGTCAGATCACCGGGGTCGAGGGGTATGTCGAAAGCGCCGCGATGGGCCTGTTGGCCGGTCGTCTGGCAGCGGCTGAAATTCTGGGGCGCACTCTGCCGGAAGTGCCACAAGACAGCGCCATGGGCGCTCTGATCCACCACATCACCGGCGGGGCCGAGGCAAAGACCTTTCAGCCTATGAACGTAAATTTCGGCCTGTTCCGCCCGGTCGATGGCCTGAAGGGTGGCCGTCGCGGCCGCAAAGACCGTTACAAAGCCTACACAGATCGCGCCAAAGAAGAATGGACCAACTGGCTGGCCGCGTGCTGACTGGACGCGACGCCGTTGATCAGCCTACCATGTGGTTATGAGCGACGAATTCTTTAAAAGCACCTACGATCTGGAAACACCCGAACAAACCGAAGCCCACTATCAGAAATGGGCCGCGACCTACGAGGCCGAGGTGGCCGAGCAAGGCTATGCCACCCCCGACCGCGTGGCCCAGGCGCTCTGGTCGAAAATGCCGGAACCCCTGACGCCAGTTCTGGATTACGGCTGTGGCACCGGCCTGTCCGGCGTCGCGCTTCGCAAGGCCGGGTTCGAAGTGCTTGATGGCATGGACCCAACCGAAAACATGCTGAAGGTTGCGCGCGACAAAGCTGTTTACCGGGATCTCAAGAGCTTTGAAATTACCGAACCCGCACCGTTGACCCCAGATGCCTATGCGGCGATCACGGCTATCGGTGTGATTGGTTCGGGGGCCGCTCCGCCGGAAACTCTGGACATGCTTATGCACGCGCTTCCCAAGGGTGGAAAGCTGGCCTTTTCCTTTAACGATCATACGCTTGCGGATCACAGCTACACGTCACGATTGAACGACTGGCTCGATATGGGGGCTGCGCGTCTTCTGTTCCGGGAACATGGCCCGCATTTACCCGGCCTGGACATGAAATCTGACGTGTATGTATTAGAAAAAACGTGATTTTTACCACGCGCTTCGCGCCTTCTCCGACGGGTCCCCTTCATCTGGGTCACGCCTATTCGGCGCTGCTGGCCAGTGACATGGCGGCTGCCGAGGGCGGTGCCTTTCTGCTGCGGATCGAAGATATCGACCAATCCCGATCCCGGCCTCACTGGGAAGAGCAGATCTATGACGACCTGCATTGGCTGGGCCTTGACTGGCCCGAGCCGACGCTGCGCCAGTCGCAGCGGCAATCCATCTATGACGCGGCTTTGGACAGCCTCTGGCAACGCGGCTTTCTTTATCCCTGCACTTGCAACCGCAAAGACATCGGGGCGGCGGTCAGCGCCCCGCAAGAGGGCGCGCCGCTGCTTGGTCCGGACGGTTTGATCTATCCCGGAACCTGCCGGAACCGCCCCCAAACGCGGGGAACATCGCCCCGACCAAGGACCGAGGCACTACGACTGGACATGGCCAAAGCCGCGCGCCACGTCTTCGATAAAAACCCCACTGCAGGTCAATTTGCCGAATTCGGCCAGGGGCCAAACGGCGAAACGGGTACTGTCACCTTCACACCCAAAGAATTGACCGAAACCATCGGTGACGTGGTCCTCGCGCGCCGGGGAATGGGCACATCCTACCATCTGTCCGTCGTGCTGGACGATGCCGAGCAAGGCATCACACGGGTTATCCGTGGGCAGGACCTGTTCGAAGCCACCCGCATCCATGTGCTGCTGCAAGCCCTTTTGGACCTGCCGACGCCTGAATACCTCCACCACGACCTTGTCCGGGACGAAAATGGAAAACGGCTGGCAAAACGCGACGACGCGCGCGCGATCTCAAAATACCGATCCGAAGGTGCGTCGCCTCAGGACATCCGCGTCATGGTCGGCCTCTGACCGCGCTTCATCTTTTTAAAAATACTCTCGCCGAAGGCATGGCGCTTGCGCCATTCACTCCATCGGTTTCATCAACTCGGTCTCATCTCCGTCCCGAATGGCCGTATAGAAACAGCTGCGCCGGTTGGTGTGACAAGCGGGACCTTTCTGATCAACAAGAACCAACAGGCAGTCCCTGTCACAATCGACACGGAAATCGACCAGTTCCTGAGTGTGTCCCGAAGACTCACCCTTGATCCAGAAGGACTGCCGCGACCGCGACCAATAGGTGACGCGCCCTGTTTCCAACGTGCGTTCCACCGCCTGCGCATTCATCCAGGCCATCATCAGCACCTCGCCGGATGTGTGATCCTGCGCGATGGCGGGGATCAACCCAGCCTCGTTATATTTCAAAGTCGATGGGTCAAACACGACAGGGTCAGACATGACAAAAACCTTTTGCATCCCGGGGGCTGACCACTATGTATGGGGAACACGCAACGAGGGAAAGCCATGAGCGGCGAGAACGATCTGATAAAGCTCTATTCCGGACGCATTCTGGCGCTCGCGGCGGATATTCCGCATCTGGATCGGCTGGATAACCCCGATGCGACGGTCAAAAAACGGTCCCCGCTATGCGGTTCGACCGTGACCGTTGACGTGAAGGTACAGGATGGCCGAGTCGCCGCTTTCGGGCAGGACGTGAAAGCCTGTGCTTTGGGTCAGGCATCGGCTTCGGTTGTCGGAGACGCGGTGTTGGGGGCCACGCGGGCGCAGATCGAAACTGCTCGGGATCAACTGGCTGCGATGCTGAAAAAAGACGGGCCGGTCCCCGACGCGCCGTTTGACGGGTTAGAGGTGCTGATACCCGCGCGGGACTATAAGAACCGCCACGCCTCGATCCTTTTGTGTCTTGACGCCACCGCCGAAGCAATTGCGCAAGCTGAACAGGCCAACTGCGCCTGATCGTAGCGTTTTGCGGCAATCCCGTCTAACGTCAGTCAAAATTTGGCGGAGAGATGGGTGTGAACAATTTACTCGAACATTTCGTGACATTGTGGGTCGTGATTGACCCCATCGGGACGATTCCTGTGTTCATTGCCGTAACCGCCGGGCTTGAGGCCGCCGCGCGACGGCGCACCGCTGTTCTGGCCGCCTTGATCAGCGCCGGCGTTTTGCTGTTTTTCCTGGTGTTCGGCCAGTTGCTGATCGAGGCGCTGGATATCGGCCTGAATTCATTTCAGGTGGCTGGCGGGATCATCCTGTTCCTGTTCGCGCTGACCATGATCTTTGGCGAAAGCAAGCAGGACATGGAACAACGCGCCGCCGAGGATGATAAGGACGACAAAACCCACACGCATAACCCGGCCATCTTTCCGCTTGCCGTGCCGTCCCTCGCCTCACCGGGCGCGATGCTGGCGATTGTGATCCTGACCGACAACAACCGTTACAGCGCGGCAGATCAGGGCATTACCGCGCTGGTCATGCTGTCGGTTCTGGTGATTGCCTTTGTCCTGATGTTGCTGGCCGAGCCGATCATTCGCCTGATCGGGCATTCCGGTGCCGCGATTATCAGCCGGGTGATGGGGATGATCCTGGCCTCGGTCGCAGTCAATTCGGTGCTGTCTGCGATGCTGGAAATCATGAAAACCGGTCAGCTATAAAAAAACCGCCGCACCTTCCGGGCGGAAAGGGCGGCGGCAGGCAATGCGTTTCTCGTGTGGGGTCCGGGACACCGCGCGGGGCCGAGGCATGGCCCCTTCAAGGGGTTTGGGACAGGCAGGTCACCCTTGATCGTATTGGGGATGACAGGCGCGGGTTAGTCGGCACGAGAGCGCAGGCAGAAAGGCTTAGAATCCAATCGGAAGGTGAAGGGCAACCATCAGCATAACGACCAAGGAGGCCACACCCACCGCATCCTGCAGGATGGTCGGTTGCGAGCGGGTAAAGACTGTCTTGATCTGGGTCAGCATGGGTCACCTCCGGTCAGGGATTTAATCCTTTGTTGACCTTTTGTTCTCATATTTTGCCGAGTCGGTAAAGAACTTTTTGAGAACATTTGTGAACTTTAAGGGATTTATAATCTAACCCACTGAAATCAAACGGATCGCCTGATCCTGTTTCATAAGCCACAGTAGAACACGCGCGGCTTTGCCCCGGTCCGAGGTCAGTTTCGGGTCCGCATTCAACAACGCGCGGGCATCGGATTGCGCAACCTCCATCAACCCGGCCTGCCGCTCCAGATCGGCAATGCGGAATTTCGGCAACCCGGATTGCGCCGTGCCGATCAGATCGCCCGCGCCGCGCATCTGCAAATCCGTTTCCGAGATGCGAAAGCCGTCCTCGGTCTCGCGCAGCACTTCCAGCCGCTTGCGCCCGCCTTCGCTGAGCGGCGCTTGATACATCAGCAAACAGGTCGAATCCGCGTCGCCCCGTCCGACGCGACCGCGCAGTTGGTGTAGTTGCGCCAGACCAAAGATCTCGGCCCGTTCAATCACCATGATCGTGGCATTGGGTACGTTCACACCGACCTCAATGACCGTCGTGGCCACCAGAACCTTGATGTCCCCGTTCTGAAAGGCTGTCATGGCCGCGTCTTTTTCAGCAGGCGGCATCTGACCATGCACCAGCCCAACGATGCCTTCGCCCAACACTGCCCGCAGGCGCTTGAACCGTTCCTCGGCCGCGGTCAGGTCAGACACCTCGGATTCGTCGACCAAGGGACACACCCAATAGCACTGTCGCCCCTCATCAATCGCGCGACGCAGATGGGCGACGACCTCATCCATGCGCCCAGTGCTGACAATCGCGGTTTTGATCGGCTTTCGCCCGGGCGGCTTTTCGTCCAGAACTGAAACATCCATGTCGCCATATTGCGCCAGCGCCAGGCTGCGCGGGATCGGAGTCGCGGTCATCACCAAGACATCGGCGCCCTGTCCTTTCTCAGACAATTCCATCCGTTGACGCACCCCGAACCGGTGCTGTTCGTCAACGATGGCGAGCCGCAGGTTTCTGAATGCCACGTCGCTTTGGAACACTGCATGGGTGCCGACAAGGATCTGAATATCGCCACGCGCCAAAGCCTCAAGCTTGGCGCGACGCTCGGATCCCTTGTCGCGTCCGGTCAGGATTTCCAGAACAACTCCGGCCTCTTCGGCCAAGGGGCGCAGGCCTTCCAGATGCTGACGGGCCAGAATCTCGGTCGGGGCCATCATCACGCCCTGCCCGCCAGCCTCAACCGCGATCAGAAGCGCCATGAACGCGACCAGTGTCTTCCCCGCCCCCACATCGCCCTGCAGCAACCGGTTCATCCGCAAGTCCGACGCCATATCGGCCGAGATCTCTTCAATCGCGCGGGTTTGCGCCCCGGTCGGTCGATACGGCAGGCTCCGCAGAACTCTGGACTGCAACGCCCCGGTGCTGACGCTGGAGATCCCCCGCGCCTTGCGTTCGATCTGCCGCGCCAGAGCCAGGGTCAACTGATGCGCCAAAAGCTCATCATAGGCCAAACGTTCCCGGGCCGGAGAGAACGCGGCCACATCATCGGCGCCCTGCGGATGATGGGCGGCGTGAACCGCATCATGCCAGCTTGTCCATTTTTTCTGAGCCACTTGAGCCCGATCAATCCATTCGGCCAATTCAGGCGCGCGGGCCAACGCGCTGCGCGCGGCCTTGTACGCCGTTTTTTGCGTCACCCCTTGCGTCAAGTGATAGACCGGTTCGAATTCGGGAATGTCCCGGGCCTGCTCGACCGGCAGCATGTGATCGGGATGCACCATCTGCGCAATCCCGTCGAACAGCTCCAACTTGCCCGAGATCACCCGGCGCGATCCCTGCGGCAGCACCTTCTTCAGGTAATCGCCCCGCGCGTGAAAGAACACGAGTTGAAAATCGGCCTGACTGTCTTCGACATGAATCCGATAGGCCCCGCCTTTGTTTCGGGGCGGACGGTGCGGGCCAACAGTCACCTCAACCGTCAGAGTTGTCGGCAGATCAGCCCCTTGGATCGTGTCACGCCTGCGCCGGTCAACCACGGCATATGGCAGCCCAAACAGCACATCGCGCGGGCTTTCGACCCCGCTTTGAACCATGGCCTGTGCGGTTTTGGGGCCGACACCCTCCAGCGTTTCCAACCCGGCAAACAGCGGGAAAAGTTGTTCGGGCCGTCCGCTCATGCGCCGTCGATCAGCTGCAGCCAGCCATCCTCATCCAGCGTTTTGATACCCAGTTCTGCGGCTTTCTTGGCCTTGGATCCGGCCCCGGGCCCGGCCACCAACAGATCGGTTTTTTTGCTGACCGAGCCTGAGACTTTGGCACCCAAAGCCTCAGCCCTCGCTTTGGCCTCGGCGCGGGTCATCTTTTCCAGCGTTCCGGTGAAGACGACCGTCTTGCCTGCAACCGGGCTGTCCGATGCAGGGGCGTCGGGTGATATGATCGTCAAATGCCGGATCAGGTCATCGAAAGCGCGGCGCTCATCCGAATTGGCAAAGGCATCCGACAGGGACAGGCCCAGCGTTGCGCCGATGCCGTCGATGCCAATCAAATCGGACCAGGCCGTGGCAGCGGCCTCGGGTACATCCGAAGTTGCGATTGCAGCGTCGCGTGCTTCTTTAACGCGGGCCCGACGGTTTTCTTCGGTGGCGGCGATGCGCTCGGCCTCTTCAGCCTGATCAGCACGCCGCTGCGCCAGTGCGGCCGGGCGGGTCATGTCAATCGCCTGCGCCATAGCCTCCCAAGTCAGGTAGTGTAGCGCCAAGTCGCGCGCGCCAACCTCTCCGACATGGCGAATGCCAAGGGCGAACAGCAAGCGCCCCAGTTCAATGGTTCGTTTCTCATCAATGGCGTCGAACAGGTTCCTGGCCGACGTCTCACCCCATCCATCCCGGTTCTTGAGCCGAGCCAGATTGCCCGTGTCGCGCGCCTGCAGCGTGAAAATATCCGCCGGAGTGTTGATTGGCAGAACCTCATCGCCATGAAACATCTCAATCTGTTTGGCCCCCAGCCCTTCGATGTCGAACGCTTTCCGGGATACGAAGTGTTTCAGTTTTTCAACCGCTTGCGCAGGGCAAATCAGCCCGCCGGTACAGCGCCGGACGGCATCACCATCTTCGCGGATGGCGGCACTGTCGCATTCGGGGCATTCTTGCGGGAAAGCGTACGCGATACTGTCTGCCGGGCGTTTGGTCAGATCGACATCGGCCACTTTGGGGATCACGTCCCCGGCGCGATAGACCTGCACCCAATCGCCGACCCGAATGTCTTTGCCGTCGCGGATGGTGCCACCCTTGGCGTCCCGACCTGCAATATAGTCTTCATTGTGCAAAGTGGCGTTGGATACGACGACGCCGCCCACCGTCACCGGATGCAGGCGCGCCACGGGGCTGAGGGCACCGGTGCGCCCGACCTGAATGTCGATTGCCTCCAACCGGGTCCAGGCCAGTTCAGCGGGGAATTTATGGGCGATGGCCCAGCGAGGCGTCGTGGACCGGAACCCCAACCGCGCTTGCAGCGCCAGGTCGTTCACTTTGTAGACGACCCCATCGATGTCATACCCAAGGGTCGATCGCTGCGCTTCAATATCGCGGTAATGCGCGAGAATATCTTCTGTCGCATTACAAAGACGCGTCAAGGCATTGGTCGAAAACCCAAAATCCTTTAGCCGTTCAATTGCACCCATCTGAGTGTCCGCCAGCGGCTCTGACACCTCGCCCCAGGCATAGGCAAAAAACCTTAAAGGTCGCGCGCGGGTGATTTCCGCATCCAGTTGTCGCAAGGACCCGGCGGCCGCGTTTCTGGGGTTGGCGAATGTCTTCCCTCCGCTCTCCGTCTGGCGCTGGTTGAGCGCATCGAAATCCGCGTGGGACATATACACCTCGCCCCGAACCTCCAGAACGGCTGGCGCGTCTTTGATCCTTTGCGGGATGTCCGAAACCGTGCGGGCGTTTGCGGTGACATTCTCGCCCACCTCGCCATCGCCACGCGTTGCGGCCTGAACCAATTCACCGTCCTCATAACGCAAGGACAGGGACAAACCGTCGATCTTGGGTTCCGCCGTAAAGGCCAGCGGCGCGCCTGCGGCCAACCCGAGGTATTTTCGGATCGACCGGTCGAAATCGCCTACGTCCTCGTCATCAAAGGCATTTCCCAATGACATCATGCGCATCGCATGGGTGACTTTGGAGAATCCGTCTGCGGCCCGGGCGCCGACCTGTTCGCTGGGGCTGTCGGCGCGTTTCAGGTGCGGGAATTGCGCCTCGATCTCGGCATTGCGGCGTTTCAGAGAATCGTATTCCGCATCCGAAATCTCGGGCGCGTCTTCGGCGTGGTACAACCGATTGGCCCGCAAAAGCGCTTTGGCCAAACGCTCCAGCTCGGCGCGGGCCTCGTCTTCGGTCATGTCTGCGGGTGTAATGGAGTTGCTCATGGCCTCGCCCTGTCACGTCTTCTTGGACATCAGTGATAGGGCGAGGCCATGGCCAGGTCCAGACGTGCTGATCCGTGAGTGCGGGTGCCGCCCTGGACCACCGGCGGCACAGGTGTTCTTGTGTCAGGCGCCGACGGCCATACGGGTCTCGTCCACCGTGTTGCTTTGCGGGTCACGCAGAACGTAACCACGGCCCCAAACTGTCTCGATATAGTTGTCGCCGCCGGTCGCGTTGCTGAGTTTCTTACGCAGCTTACAGATGAAAACGTCGATGATTTTCAGTTCGGGTTCGTCCATGCCGCCATAGAGATGATTCAGAAACATCTCTTTGGTCAGAGTCGTCCCCTTGCGCAGGCTCAACAGCTCCAGCATCTGGTATTCCTTGCCGGTCAGATGAACCGTCTTGCCATCTACTTCGACTGTTTTCGCATCCAGATTGACTGCGACGCGACCTGTATGGATCACCGATTGCGAATGCCCCTTGGACCGGCGGATGATCGCGTGAATGCGTGCCACCAGTTCTTCGCGGTGGAACGGCTTCGTCAGGTAATCGTCAGCCCCGAAGCCAAACCCTTTGATTTTGCTCTCGGTATCATCGGCGCCCGACAGGATCAGAATTGGTGTTTCTACCCGCGCGATCCGCAATTGCCGCAAAACTTCGTGCCCATTCATGTCCGGCAGGTTCAGGTCCAGCAAAATAAGGTCGTAATCGTAGAGTTTTGCCAGATCGATCCCCTCTTCCCCCAGATCCGTCGCATACACGTTCAGGTTTGCATGCGTCAGCATCAGTTCGATGCTTTTGGACGTGGTCGGATCATCCTCGACAAGAAGTATTCTCATTTCACTGCTCCAATTCGGGTCAAATATTCCAATTAAAATTAAACCTGACCAAGAATGGTTAATCTGACGTTACCGTTGAATCATTTATTCACTTTCTCCTTTAGGTTGTCGATATTTTTTTAAGGCGGTGACTTTCAGCGCCTCAACACCGTGCTCGGCAACCGCTGCGACCCAGGTGTTGAACTCTTCATCGCTGATGCCATAGCGCTTCTTGGCCTCTGACAGCGTAATCAGCCCATAAAGCACCCCGCGTACGACTACGATCTTGCGCGAGGCCACCCAGCGCCGCGTGTCCGAAGGCGGAAGATCGGCGCGGGACAAAATCGTTCCATCCGGCAGGGTTACGGACCGCGGTCCTTCAACTTTGTGCAAATACATCTTTCAACCCTTTTCCTGCTGCATCAAAGCTGGCACCAGCCTACTTAATGCCGGGTGAAACCGCCCCTTGAGAGTGTCTAGAATTTTCCTATATTCTGCCGGTCTTTCTTAACCCGGACTGGAATCGCCATGGCCCTCGCCGCCGAGACCCAACTCAATTCGCTTGGCTTTGCCAAACCTCCCTCGGAAACGCGGGTGGTTGTTGCCATGTCTGGCGGCGTCGACAGCTCCGTCGTGGCAGCCTATCTGGCCGATCAGGAGTATGACGTGGTGGGAGTGACCTTGCAGCTGTACGACCACGGCGCGGCGCTGGCCAAGAAAGGTGCATGCTGTGCAGGGATCGACATCCACGACGCGCGCCGCGTGGCCGAGGAACGTGGCTTTCCGCATTACGTTCTGGATTACGAGAACATCTTCAAGGACGCGGTGATCGACGAATTCGCCGACAGCTATCTGGCCGGCGCGACACCGGTGCCCTGTATCCGCTGCAATGAACGGGTGAAATTCAAGGATCTGCTGGAAACCGCCAAGGATCTGGAAGCTGATTGCATGGCCACCGGTCACTATATTCAGCGCAAGATGGGCGCGAACGGCCCGGAATTGCACAGTGCCGAGGATGCAAACCGCGACCAGTCCTACTTCCTGTTCTCAACCACGCCCGAACAGTTGGATTATCTGCGCTTCCCGCTGGGCCACCTGCCCTCCAAAGACGCAACGCGCGAAATGGCGGCGCAATATGGGCTGGCCGTGGCCGACAAGCCCGACAGTCAGGACATCTGTTTTGTGCCCAACGGCAACTATGCCAGCGTGATCGAAAAACTGCGCCCCGGTGCTGCGGAACCCGGTGAGATTGTGCACGCCGATGGCCGCGTTCTGGCGCAGCATGACGGGGTGATTCACTACACCATCGGTCAGCGGCGCGGTCTTGGCATCGGTGGGCTGAGCGAGCCACTTTATGTCGTCAAGCTGGACGTGGATAAGAAACAGGTTGTTGTCGGCCCAAAAGAGATGCTGGCCACCCGCACCGTTCCCGTGCGCGAGATCAACTGGCTGGGCGATGAACCCTTCACCTCACGCAGTGAATGGCACTTGTCGGTCAAAGTTCGCTCGACCCGCCCCCCGCGTGAGGCGATCATCCGCCCCCTGTCGGACACCACGGCTGAGGTCGAGTTGCTGACGCCCGAGGAAGGCATCTCTCCGGGTCAGGCCTGCGTGTTCTATGCCAATGAGGGCAGCCGCATCTATGGCGGTGGCTGGATCTGGCGCGGGTATTAAGCCGAGACCGGATCGACCTCGGGCTCAATCTGGATTTGCAGCGCATCATTGAACCGGTTGAACGCGCCGCACAGCGCGATGCGCCAGGTCAACTCGACGATCTGCGCGTTACTGAACCATTCCCGCAGGTCGGACACCTCGGCGTCGCGCATGCGGCCTGAGCGGGTTGTCACCGCCTGAGCGTAGAGCACGACCGCCTTGTCGCAGGCGTCCAGTTCAGGGTGATCTGTAACATCGGGCAACCGCGCCGCGCCTTCTGGGCTGAGCCCGGCAACCGTCAGCAATGGCGCGTGATGTGACACGCAATAGTCGCAGGCATTCAGCTTGGACACTGTCACCATCGCCAGTTCCAGCGCCCGGCGCGGCAGAGTTTCCTGCGCGCGCAATGCGGTCAGCATTCCGCTCACGTGTTCCAACACCGGCGGGCAATGGGCCGCCACCCGCGCCCAGTTGTCGAACGGGCCGTATGCACCCAGCTCGGTATGGGCCGCGCGGGCCTGCGGGGTCATCTGATCGTCGGTCAATGGGGGAATGCGGGTCATCTGCGATCTCCTTTGGCCGCAGGATATTGCAGGGCCAGATCGCCGCGACAACAGCGCGGCGATCACAACGCCGAGACGGCGGATCAAAGCACGTCGGTCGGCGAATTGAGCAGGATGTAAAGACCGACACAGACCATAATATACGGCGCGATCCGATCCAGACGCGCGACACGAGGCCCGAGGTTTTGCGCATAAGGTGCCCCCCACGCAGCGACCGAGGCTAACAGCACCGCAGCACAAATCGCTCCGATCAGGGCGGTCAGCCGGAAAACCGGGGCCGAATCCGCCAGCAGCGGGGTCATCACTGCGAAACTGTCCACCGACAAGCTCAGAAACAGGGTCACGACCGAGGTCACGGCCCCATTGGGTTCATCCGCCTGTCGCTCGGCCCCCGAAAACTGCTGCCAAATACCGCGAAGCCCCAGGGCCAGGGGGATCAGCCCAAGATACCCGATCCAGCCCGGAAGACCGCTTTGACTGACACCGATGGCCACCGCGAAAGCCAGCGACAGCACAATCGCCTGCGCCACGGCGAACCCTGCCACGGCCCGCTTGTGATCCATGACCAGCATCAGCCCCAGCAACACCGCCAGATTATCCAGATTGGTCGACACCATCGCGATCCCGGCGGACACCGCAAAGAGCAGGTATTCACCCATCTGCGACCGTCATGCGCTGCAAAACCGATCTGGCCGCCCGCAGACCCGGCGCTTCGCCGCCACGGCCCAGACGCTCCATGGTGATCTCCATGGCCTGCCGCTGGGCATCCGGTGCATCCGACACCTGCGTCAACGCAATGGCGATCTTGCCCGGTTGGCAGTCATCCAACAGACATTCGGGAACGGCCCGGGTTTCCGACACCAGATTGACCAGAGTCACGGTGTCCAGTTGCACCATGCGTTTGGCGATCAGGGTCGTTAGCCAGTTCAGGTTGTAGGCAATCACCATAGGCGTTGCCTGCGCCGCCAGTTCCAGCGAGACCGTCCCCGACGCAGCCAGCGACAGATCAGCCGCCGCGAAGGCCGCTCGTTTCTGGGCCACTGCCTGATCCGAGGGCACATTTCTTGGGTCGATTACAACTGGCGATCCGGGCCAGTCGCGCAGATGCTCGGCCACTGTATCGACCATATGGGCCACGGCGGGCACCACGACGCGCGTGTCTGGTCGGGTTTTGAGATACTGCCGCAGCGCCTTCCCAAAGACGGGAGCAAGGCGATCCACCTCGCCCCGGCGTGAACCCGGCAAGGCCAGAAGAATGGGCGCATCGCCCAGATCATAGGCGGCCCGGAAATCGTGGATATCCGCCTCGGTCGCAATTGGTTCGCTGGCGACCGGATGGCCGACAAAGTCGCACTCCATCCCCGCGCGTTCCATATAAGGCGGCTCGAATGGCAGCAGGGCCAGAACGTGATCGATCACCTTGGCCATCTTGTCCGCCCGCCCCGGACGCCAGGCCCAAACGCTGGGAGCCACGTAATGCACGGTGCGAATGTCGCTGGCCGCCTTCACCAGTTTTGCCACACGCAGCGAGAAATCGGGGCTGTCGATAGTGATCAGCACATCGGGCTGCGTATCCAGCACCGCTTGCGCAGTCTCGGCGATCCGGCGTTTGAGGTGGAAGAACTTGGGCAGGACCTCGACCAGCCCCATGACGCTCAGTTCGGCCATCGGGAAGCGGCTTTCCAACCCTTGCGCCTGCATCAGGGGCCCGCCTACCCCATCGAATTCGATTTCGGGGACAAGGGTCCGTAGTCCCTCCATCAGCGCGCCGCCCAACCGGTCGCCCGAAGGTTCCCCGGCGACCAGAAAAACACGCATCAGGAGGCCCGCTCGCGCACGTAAAGGAACAGCCCCAGACGGTCGCATTCGGCAATCACGCGTTCGCGTTGCAGCACCAGAACGCCGCCCTTTTCGATGACGATCCCCGCAAGGCCCGCAGCCACCGCGCCGGACACGGTATCGGGTCCGATCGCAGGCAAATCGGCCCGACGATCCTGATCGGGTTTGGGGCCTTTGAACAACACACCGCCGCCAGCATCGGGCCGCTGAGTCAGAGATTGCAGCATCCAGGCGGTGCCAAAGATGCTTTCGACGGCCAGCACCTGCCGTTGCGAAACCGCACAAGCCTGTCCGATATCAGCGTTGCCCATTGCGCGCAGAACAGTTGCGGCGCGCTCAGCGTCAGCCAGATCAGCCTCGGACGGTTGCGCTTCGGTCAGGCAACCAAGCGGAGGCAGCAAATCGGGCGCAATGTCATGCGCGGCTTGAACGGTCAGGCCAGCATCCTCGAAGATGCCGATCACCGCCCGCAAGGCACCATCGTCGCCAGACATGATTGCCTGCTGCAGGATCGGCACCAAAGGCAGCGTCGCCGCATCGATGCGCGCGGGATCCACCTTGGGCCGCCGAACTGCGCCTGCCATGCAAATTTGGGTCACGCCGCGCGATTTGAGGTCGGCGATGAAACTGCCCAATTGTTCCAGCGGAAACACCAGATCGGGTGTCAGGTTATCGGGCTCGAACCCCTCCATTGCACAGATCAAAGGCCGCTCTGCCAGCGCAGACGCAACCTCCTCCGGTAAAACACCCGTTCCCGCAATCAATGCCAGCATGGGGTTACTTCCTTGGGGTCAGGAACGACCGGTCCGTGTCACCTGTCACAAAGTCGACAATACGGCGCACATATTCGCTTTCGGTATCTTCACCCGCGCGCCGGGCGCGCTCCTGAAAGGTGCCCTCGCCGCCCGACAATTCGCGGAACGCCGCCCGCAAAGCCGAGATATCAGCGCGCGACACGCCGCGACGCTTGAGGCCCACCAGGTTCAGACCATCCAACTCACCGCGCGGTGCCTGTACCAGCCCGTAGGGAATCACGTCGTTGGGCACCATGGTCAGCGCGCCGATAATGGCACCGCGACCCACACGCACCCATTGGTGCAGGCCCGAGATTCCGCCCACGATCACGTCATCCTCGATGATACAATGACCTGCCGCACCTGCATGGTTCACCATGATCACACGGTTGCCGATTTGAACATCATGGGCCACGTGAACACCGGCCATCAGCAAACAGTCATCGCCAATGCGGGTCACACCACCGCCGCCTTCGGTGCCGGTGTTGATGGTCACATGTTCGCGGATCCGGTTGCGCTGACCGATTTCCAGACGTGTGTTCTCGCCGCCGAATTTCAGGTCCTGCGGGATCTCACCGATGACCGAGAAATTGAAGATCACCGTGTCGTCGCCAACCGAAGTTTCGCCGGTGACAACAACATGAGACTTCAGCTCGACCCGGTCCCCCAACCGGACCTGCGCCCCGACATAGCAGAACGGCCCAACGACGCAGTCCTGCCCGATCCGGGCGCCTTCTTCGATGATTGCACTGGGGTGAATGCCGCTCATGTTGTCTTTTCCATGTCCCAGTCAACATAGGCCGAAAACTCAGCTTCCGCTGCAACCTCGCCTTCAACGGTTGCACGACCGCTGAACTTGAACAGCTTGCCGCCCTTCTTGCCACGGATCGTCTCGACATGCATTTCCAGCACGTCACCCGGAACAACCTTGCGACGGAATTTGCACTTGTCGATGCTCATGAAATAGATCAGCAGTTCGGTGTCGATCACATCCATGCCAACGCCCAGCATAACACCGGCGGTCTGAGCCATCGCCTCGACAATTGTCACGCCAGGCATGATCGGGGTTCCGGGGAAGTGGCCCTGGAAATGCGGCTCGTTCATGGTGACATTCTTGATGCCACGGGCCGAGTGGTAATCGGTAATATCGACCACCTTATCGACCAGCAGAAACGGATAGCGGTGCGGCAAAATCCGCTGGATCAGCTGAATGTCAGCGCTTTTGGTTTCCGTGGTCATAATTCAAATGTCCCGTTTTGCATTCTCAGTTTCAGCGTGGTTAGCAATACAGGCCCGCAAGGGCAAGCAAACCTATTCGCCTGTCCCGTCCTGCAAGCCGGTTCCATCACCGATTGCAGCATCGATACGCTCAATCGCGGCGCTGGTAATGTCCGAAGTGTCCGAACTGAGCAGCACGCTGGAGCGTTCGAGGATGATGGACGCCCCGTTTTCACGCATAAGATCGATCAGGACCGGGCGCGCCAATTCGTAGAACTTTTGTCGGCTTTCTTCACTGATGCGGCCCAGGGCATCCAGTTTGGCGCGCTGACCCTCGCGATGCGACTGCACTTTGCGATCAAATGCCTCGGCCAGAGGACGGAAGTCTTCGGGCGCCAATTCGGCACGTTTCTCGGTCAGGTCCTTTTCTTCAGTGCTTAGCTCGGCAACGATCCGTTCGTTTTCCTCGGACAGCAGCGTGCCTTCCTGCTCGATCTCTCGCAGCACCCGCTGGCCAAATTCGGATTCGGTGAACAAGCGATCGCTTGAGACTGTCAGCACAACGGTCTGCGTGACGCCCAATTGCTGCGCCACGGCTGATGTCACGCCAAACAGAACCAGAAAAACACACAGGACCCTCAAAGGGCCCTGAATGAGACGTTTGCAAATCCACCGCATTGCGGATCAGAACCGGGCTTGAACGGTCAGGTCAAAGTTCTGCTCGTTGTCGAACTCTTCTTTTTTCAGAGCTTTCGAGAAGTTGAACCGCAGCGGGCCGAAGGGCGTTTCCCACAGGACCGAGACGCCGATAACGTGACGGATCGATCCGTTGGCCCCGACGATGTTCGCCCCCGCCGTATTCACGTTGTCGATGTTGTAGAGGTTCCCGACGTCATAGAACACACCGCCGCGCAGACCCAGTTCCTCTGGCAGGCCCAAGGGGAAATCCGACTCGAACCGGGCAACCCAGTAGTAGTTGCCGCCGATGGCATCGTCCTGACCGTTGGACAGGTCACGCGGGCCAAGACCTGCGGGCTCAAACCCGCGGAATGTGTTCGGCCCCAGAAGGAAGCGGTCAATTGTGCGGCTGAAATCGTTGCCTGTCCAATGCAGCGCACCCAGTTCCAGTGTCGCGCGCAATACCACTTCTTCGCTTAGGACGCGGGTCTGTGCGATACCGCGCGCGGTTGTTCTGAAGAACTCGTTGTCGCCACCCAGACCGGCCGCATCAACACCAACTTCGAACAGCACACCGGCATTCGGGTTCAGGCCGCCAAGACGGCTGTCATAGACATAAGACACACCGATTGAACTGGTTGTCCGCTTGCCCTGATCGATTTCCGAGGAAATGACCGCGCCGTTGATCTCATCATCCTGCTGCGTCATCTCACTGCGTTCCCAGCCGTACCGCAGGCGAAGCGAGGACAGCTCGCCAATCGCGTAGGTCAGCTGCGGGTTAAAGAACACGCGCTCGGTGTCGTAGCTTGCAAAACCCGAGTTCGTACCGGCCAGACCGAGGCCCAGATCGAAACGCAGACGACGTCCCAGCAGATAAGGTTCGGTAAAGTTGATGGTGTACTGCTCGGAATCCTGCGCCGTCGATAGGGTCAAACCCAGGTTCTGGCCGCGACCGAGGAAGTTGGACTCGTTCAGGCCAATCGCAATCCCGAAGCCATCCGAAGCCGAGAAGCTACCACCAAGGCTGAGCGATCCGGTCGGTTGCTCTTCGACATCCACATCGAGAATAACCTGACTGGGCGAGGATCCTTCGCGCGGCTCGACATTCGCCACGGCAAAAAAGCCCAGTGCGTTGATGCGTTCCGCTGCCTGCCGGATCTCACGCGGGTTGAAGGGGTCGCCTTCGACCGTGTCGAACTGACGCCGGATTACGCGGTCAAGCGTGGTGGTGTTGCCTTCAATGTCGATCCGCTCAACAAAAATGCGTGGTCCCTTGCTCAGGACAAATTCGACATCCAACGTCAGATCGCGTGGGTTGCGGGTCACCCGAGGTTCGACTCGAAGGAAATCGACACCTTGCCGGATCCCCAAACGCTCCTGCCGGGCAATCGAGTTTTCGATCAGCGTGGGCGAATAGGTCACGCCCGGTTTGATCTTCAGCGCTTCCTGATACGGGGCCGGATCGACGCCGGGAATTTCGCTGACAGTCGTGATCTTGCCGAACGAGAATTTCTGCCCCTCGGTCACGTTCATGACCAGGAAGAAGGCATCACGCTCGCGGGTGAATTCCACATTTGCGCTGTTTACGCGAAAGTCGATATAGCCGCGTGACAGGTAGAAATCGCGGATAACCTGTTTGTCGAACTCGATCCGGTCACCGATGAAGGTGTCGCTACGGAAGAAGGTGCGCAGGAAGGTTGCTTGTTTGGTTTCCAGCACACGGCGCAGGCGGCGGTCCGAATAGGCCCGGTTACCGACAAAGCTGACACGCTCGACCTCGATCGTTGTGCCTTCGGCGACTTCAAAGACCAGATCCACACGGTTATCGCTGCGGCGGATGATGCGCGGGATTACAGTTGCTGCGACCCGGCCCTGGGCCGAATAGACCTCGGCAATCAGATCTGCGTCGGTTTCCGCGACCTGAGGGGTGAAAACGCGTCGTGGCTGGGACGAAATCACTTCGAGCAGGACATCGTCTTTGACGCGGCGATTTCCTTCGATGCTGATCTGGTTGATCGTCGGGTATTCCTGAACCTCGATCAGCAGGGTTGTACCGCGCGGGGTCAGTTCGACTGTTTCAAAAACACCACTGTCAAGCAAACGCTGGAACGCGTCGTTCAACTGACCGGTTGTGACGGTTTGCCCCGGTTCGATCCCCGTTCTGGCGATGATCGTCCCCGTCTCGATGCGGCGGTTTCCTTCCACCTCGAACGAGTTGATGGTGAAACTTTGCGCCTGCGCCGTATTCGGCAAAGCCAGTAAGCTGGCGGCAACAAAAAGGAAAAGAAACGTCAGCGATTGCCACAAAATCTTGTTTGTAGACTTACGCCCCCCGCAGGATGTGCCCGCGCCTCGCCCGTCGGTCATTTTTTTCTCAACCCAGAATTTTAAGACTTTAATGCTGAGTAGCGGGAATGGATGGGGTTGTCAAAAGGCCAAAAAGCGCATCCGGCATTTGATGGCCTTTAGGGCGTGAAAAGACGGTTGGTCAGAATCACAATCCCGCCAGATAGGCACCAGCGGCCAGTGCCAGAGCGGTGACGGCAAAACTCAGCAACACATCCCAGTTCAGCATGAACAGGAAGCTAAAACTCCGATAGGATTTGCGCAGTGCTTTGGTCATGATCGCCCCTCAACGTCGCGCAAACCTTACCGTCGGAATGCGGCAAAAATGCGGCTTTCCTGTGTGGCTTGCGCCACAATCAGCAAAACAGGTCGTTGGTCACCGAGAACAACATCAGGCTGAGAATAACCGTGATTCCGACGGTCATCAGAATCCGCAATGCCATGTCGCTGGGTGGTTTTCCGGTCACGGCCTCATAGGCGTAGAACAGCAGATGACCACCATCCAGAGCCGGAATCGGGAACAGATTCAGCAACCCGACTGCGGTGGACAGGACGGCGATGAAGAAGATAAAGCTTTGCGCGCCTTGGCTGGCCATTGCGCCCGACGTCTCGGCGATGCCAATCGGGCCGGAGATGTTGCAGGTGCTGATCGCGCCGGTGATCATATGCCACATCCCCGACAGCGATCCTTCGATGATGCGGATCGTTTGATTGACGCCGCCTGTTAGCGAGTCAAACAGACCCGCAGGCTGGGTTGCAGGTTCCAGCATCATTCCACCGACGATACCGATGCGCCAATGGGTCTGAAAACCGCCATCAGACTTCGGTTCATCCGTGCGGCGCGGGGCCAGTGCAAACTCAAGATCGGCCCCGTCGCGCCAGACATTCAGCAACAGAACCCGACCATCCGAGCTTTCGACAAATTCCTTGAGCTGCTCGAACGCAAAGATCGGTTCACCATTTACCGAGGTGATGACATCCCCCTGCTCAAGCTGGATATCCATGGCCGCGCTGCGCGGCGCGACCTGACGGATCAGCGGCGGAAACAGCCACGGGGCTTCAACATCGATGGTCTGCCCATCGCGAATGACCGTGTAGTCCAGCACTGGCTCAACCGGCAGCGAGTCGGTGAACTCGCTCCAGGTGCTTTCCTCATCGAAATCCGGTGTTTGGATGCCTGCGATTGCGACGATCTCATCACCGACCTGCAAACCCTGAACGGTGCCCGGCAGGGGTTGCAACTCACCCACGGTCAAAGGCTCGCGCGAAACGCCCTGAGACCAGAAGATCAGCCCGAACACGATGATCGACATTGCAAAGTTGAACACAGGACCCGCCGCAACAGTGGCCGCCCGCGCCCAGAGCGGCGCGCCGTGCATCGTGCGACGCAGTTCTTTGGGGCTTTGTTCGGCGATCTCTTCCATCGCCTCTTCGTCCTTGCCCGACGCCGCGTTGGCATCGCCCAGAAACTTCACATAGCCGCCAAAGGGGAGCAAAGCGATCTGCCAGCGGGTGCCGCGCTTGTCCATGCGGCTCCACAGCACCGGGCCGAACCCGATGGAAAACACCTCGGCATGAATGCCTGACCAGCGCCCGACGATGTAATGGCCATATTCGTGCACCGCGACAATGGCGGACAAGGCGATGACAAAGGCCACAATGGTCCAAAGCAAATTGCCAAATTGCGGGATCAGGGAAAGTAGGTCCAAATGTCTATCCTGCTCGTTTGCTTACGGCTTCATCCGCCCATTGCCGTGCCAGTTGGTCCGTTTGCTGTACGTTATCAAGAGTCAAAGCGGCATCAATAAGACTATGTCCCGCTTCGAATCTGTCCAGAACCATTGCGACAATATCCGCCATGCTGGGGAAATTGATTCGACCCGCGATAAAGTGATCCAGCGCCCGTTCCTTGGCCGCGTTGAACACAGCCCCCGACAAGCCCCCGCGCGCCATCACGTCCCGCGCCAGTTTCAGCGCCGGATAGCGGGCCAGGTCGGGGTCCTGGAAGTTCAACTGCCCAATGGCGGGCAGATCCAGCCGCTGAACGGGCAAGTCCTGCCGATTGGGCCAATGTAGCGCGAATCCAATGGCGTGGCGCATATCCGGCGCGCCCAAATGGGCCATCACCGCCCCGTCGCGAAACCCGACCAGCGCATGAACGATGGATTCGGGATGGACCAGAACCTCGATCTGATCCGGGGCGACGCCAAAGAACTCTTTCGTTTCGATGACCTCAAGTGCCTTGTTGAACATGGACGCGCTATCGATGGTAATCCGCTGACCCATATCCCAATTCGGGTGGCTCGAGGCCTGTTCGACCGTCGCCTTGGCCAGATCGTCCAGCGGCCAGTCCCGGAATGCGCCGCCGCTGGCGGTGATGATGATGCGCTCGACCGCATCAATCTCTTCCCCCAACAGTGCCTGAAACACGGCCGAATGCTCGCTGTCCACCGGTAGCAGGCGGGCATTGTGGGTCTTGGCTGTTTCCAGCACCAAAGGCCCGGCACAAACCAGCGTTTCTTTGTTGGCAAGCGCCAGTGTCGCGCCTTGCTTCAACGCTTCGATCCCCGGCGCAAGACCGGCGGCTCCGACAATCGCAGACATGACCCAATCCGCCGGGCGCGCCGCCGCTTCGGTCAGTGCTTGAGATCCTGCGGCAGCTTCGACACCAGACCCCTGCAACGCGTCGCGCAGGTCCGGCAGGCGATCCTCAAAGGCCGTGACGGCCAAATCGGCCTTCAATCGACGGGCATCAGCAGCAAGCTGTTCGATATTCGCACCACCTGTCAGCGCAACGACGTCATAGGCCTGCGGATCCCGCGCGATCAGATCAATCGTGTTCTGACCGACAGAACCGGTCGCGCCAAAAATCGATACTTTGCGCATCACATTGCCCCGGGTGAATAAAGCAGGCCTGCCAGCAAGACAAACAGGGCCGCACCCATCATGCCGTCAAACCGGTCCAGAAACCCGCCATGGCCCGGTATCAGGTTCGAGCTGTCCTTGACCCCGAACCTGCGCTTTACCGCGCTTTCCACGATATCGCCTGCCTGACTGGCCATGGACGCAAAGACCGAGACCATTACGAACAGAACGCCAAACCCGCCATGGGCGGCAAACGCGACCCCGACAATAGCAGCAGCGACCCAACCGCCTGCCGTACCAGACCATGTCTTCTTGGGGCTGACCTTGGGCCAGAACTTCGGCCCGCCGATGGCCTTGCCCACGAAATAACCCGCGACATCGGTGGCGACCACAATGGCGATCAGCCAGATCATCCAGCCGAACCCCATATTCTCGCGGATCGAGATAAATCCCAGCCCTGCCCCGGCAATCCAGATCACAAAGATGGCGTACAGCCCCCTGGAGTGGCTGACCTGCCCGGCCCCCACCAGCGCCGGGGCCAGCAAGATCGGTAGTTTGTAAAGCGGCGGCACATGGTAACTCAGAACCACCGCGATGCCCGTCAGAATGCCCAGTTGAACCGCCACACCCATGCGCTGCGGTTCGATCATCCGAACCAGTTCCCATGTCATGATGGCGCAGGCGATGGCGATGAACGCCTCGAACCACAGACCGCCCAGCCACACCTCGATCGAGCCGATGGCCACAAGCACAATGGCGGACAGAACCCGCGTCGTCAGATCAGACCATCGGCCTTCGCTCATGCCGGAACTGCCCCAAAGCGTCTCTCGCGCGAGCCGTAGTTGCGACACAGGCGTTCCAGTTCAGCGGCGGTGAAATCGGGCCACAAGGTGTCGATGAACTCATATTCGGAATAGGCCGACTGCCAGAGCAGAAAGTTCGAAATCCGAGCCTCACCACTGGTGCGGATCACCAGATCAGGGTCGGGAAGAACCCGGGTATCCAGATATTTCGGCAGGGTTTCTTCATCCACATCTTCAGGCTTCAACCGCCCCTCGGCGACATCACTGGCCAGACGTTTGGTGGCCCGCGCAACCTCATCCCGACCGCCGTAGTTCAGCGCCACCGTCAGATGGACAAGGTCATTATCCTTGGTCTCTTCCTCAAGAGAATCCATCAGATCGGTCAACTTGGAATCCAGGCGCACCCGATCCCCGATGAACCGCACACGAATGCCGTTATCCGCCAGCGTCTTGGTTTCTTTCAGGATATACCGGCGAAACAGGCTCATCAGCCCGGCGACCTCGACCTGTGTCCGCTTCCAATTCTCGGTCGAAAAGGCAAAGATTGTCAGGTATTTGATCCCCAGTCCCGGGCAGGCCTCAACCACTTCGCGCACGCGCCGTGCGCCTGCATGGTGCCCAAACAGCCGGGGCCGACCGCGCGCCTGCGCCCAACGGCCATTGCCATCCATGATAATGGCCACATGGCGCGGACCAGCACAGGGCTCGGTGTGGGGATCTTTGGGCATGAGACCGGCTCAGACCTGCATGATTTCGGACTGCTTGGTCTCAAGCGCGGCATCAACGGCCTTGATCATCTCATCCGTCAGGTCCTGCACTTCGCTTTCCCAGAACTTCTGATCGTCCTCGGACATGCCGTCAGCCTTGGCTTTCTTGATCTGGTCCATCCCGTCGCGGCGCACATTCCGGATCGAAACCCGGGCGCTTTCGGCGTACTGCCCGGCGACCTTGCCCAACTCGCGGCGACGTTCTTCGTTCAGTTCGGGGATCGGCAACATGATGATCGTGCCGTTTAGCTGTGGATTGATCCCCAGCCCGCTTTCACGGATTGCCTTTTCCACCTTACCGACCAGGGACTTATCCCAGACATTGACCGTCACCATCCGGGGCTCGGGCACATTGACCGTGCCAACCTGATTGATCGGTGTCATCGACCCATAAGCATCCACCATCACCGGCTCCAGCATCGAGGCCGAAGCCCGCCCGGTCCGCAGTGAGGCAAATTCGGTTCTGAGGTTGGACATCGCGCCTTCCATGCGGCGCTTCAGATCATCGGTGTCCAGTTCGAAGTCGTCAGACATGCTGCTCACTCCCCGTCTTCAGGTGCTGTTTGGATGGGTCTTACGCCATCGCACTTGGGATGTATAGCAATCATGATCAGGAATTGTGCCAATGACCAGAGTTGTTTCGGTCCTTTTTCGCCAGGTTTTGATCAGCCGGGACAGGCACGCCCCGGCTGCCATGTCAGATCAGGCGTTCACGTCGACAACCACGCGCCCTTTGACCTGACCTTTGAGAATATCCGCGCCCAGTCCGGGCAGATCGGACAGCGCGGCGGGGTGCACCATCGCCTCCAGCTTATCCATAGGCAGGTCGGTCGCGATCCGCTGCCACGCGCGCACGCGGTTTTCATAGGGCTGCATCACGCTGTCGATGCCCAGCAGGTTCACACCGCGCAACAGGAAGGGAATCACTGTCGCAGGCAGCCCCGCGCCCCCGGCCAGACCTACGGCCGCGACCGAGCCGCCGTATTTCATCTGCCCCAGCACCCGCGCCAGCATCTCTCCGCCAACAGCATCCACACAACCCGCCCAGGTTTCGCTTTCCAGCGGGCGTTTGGTGGTCTCGTTCAACTCCTCACGCGGCACAATGGTCGTGGCCCCAAGCGACTTCAGATAATCCCCGGTCTCGGGCCGCCCGGTCACGGCGGCGACCTCGTAACCCAGGTTGCCCAGAATGGCGGTCGCCACGGACCCAACGCCGCCTGCGGCACCGGTGACCAGAACCGGACCTTTGTCCGGGGACAGACCATGATCCTCCAACGCCATGACAGCCAGCATGGCCGTGAAACCAGCAGTTCCCACCGCCATCGCCTGCCGCGCGCTCAGCCCGTCCGGCAAGGGAACCAGCCAATCCGCCAAAGCGTTGGCTTTCTGCGAATATCCGCCCCAATGCGCCTCACCCACGCGCCAACCGGTCAATACCACCTTGTCGCCGGGCGCGTACCGATCGTCCGAGGACGCCTCGACCGTACCCGCATAATCGATGCCCGGCACATGTGGGTACGACCGCACCAACCCGCCCCCTTTGGGCGACATGCACAGACCGTCCTTATAGTTCACTGTCGAGTATTCGACGGCAACCGTCACCTCACCATGGGGCAGATCATCTGCTGAAAGCTGCTTGACCGAAGCGCTCGCCAGCCCGCTTTCTTCATCCTTGTCCATTACCAACGCATTGAACATTTGCAGTTCCTTTCGTTTCCAAAAAACCAGATCCGAGTCTTCATCTGGCTAAAAATATCCCGGGGGAGTCGCGCAGCGACGGGGGCAGAGCCCCCTTCCCCCTCTAAACCCAAAAATGCGCCTTCACCTGCGCGCGGCGCGTGCCATCCGGCGTTTCAACATCCAGTTCGGTCCCCGGTTCCCAATGGCTCAGGCGGATCATGCCTATGGAGACATTCGTTTCGAAATCGGGCGACCAAACAGACGAGGTCACCTGCCCCACCTGTTTCCCATCCACAAAAGCCGGCCAGGGTCGATCGCAGGGCGGCACCGGGTCGCCCTGAATCGCAATCGGACGGATTTGTTGCACCGGGCCTTCCTTGGCCACGCGCAACAAGGCATCGCGCCCGATGCAGCCAATGGCCGTGTGCGTGTTGCAGAACTTGCCCAGTCCACATTCATGCGGCGTGTTGTCGTCCGTCATGTCATTGCCATAAGACAATAGGCCGCCCTCGATGCGTTCGATCAGGTTCGGACACCCGGCCCGCACCTGAAGGTCCTCGCCCGCCTTGAACAGCGCGTTCCAAAGCGGCATCCCGATATCGCAGCCCTCGACATAGATCTCGAACCCGCCCTGTTTTGAATAGCCTGATCGCGCAACAGCCAGATCGCGACCTTCGAACTCGAACATATCGAACTTGAAAAACCGGATATCTCGCACCCGATCCCCAAAGACACGCGCCATCAACTCATCGGCCTTGGGCCCCTGAACTGCCAAAGGCGAGACGTCAGGCTCGTCCACCAGCACGTCCAACCGATACCCATTTGCCAATCCTTTGACCCACAACAACAAATCACTGTCGGCAATGGAAATCCACCAACGGTCCTCGGACAGTTTCACCGCAACGGGATCGTTCAGCATCCCACCGGTTTCATCCACGATGGGCACGTAATAGCACTGCCCCGGAAGCATCCCGCGCAGGTCACGGGGCGTCAGCATCTGCATCAGCCGCGCCGCATCCGGGCCGCGCAGTTCCACCTGCCGCTCGCAGGATACGTCCCAGACCTGAACATGCTCTTTCAGATGGCGATAGTCGGCTTCGACACTTTCAAAAACCGTCGGCAACAACATGCGATTGTAAACCGTATAGCCTTTAACCCCCGCAGCCTCGACCCCGTCGGAAAAGGGCGTGCGCCGCAAGCGGCGAGACAAGGATATTTGCGGCATTCAGCCCTCCTGCGGCAGGAAAACCAGATCACTGACCTGGGCCTCAGACCCGGTCTCGGTCAGCATTTTGTGCAATTGACCACGATGATGCGTCTGGTGGTTGAAAAAATGCATGATGCATTGCGCGTAAGGCAATGTAATATCACCTTCTTTTGCCGCCGAATACCAGGTAAACGGGCCGGTGATCAGATCATCACCCAACGTGTTCGCCCAATCTGCAATCCGGGTATCCACGGTCTTACGCAGAGACAGCCAACTGGCCAGATCAGGGCACAGATAGACGCTTTCATGGATGCCGCCGCCTTTGCGATGGATGTTGCTTTCCGGGCCCGGCCCCTTGTCGAACCGGGACATCCAGATCCAATCGCCCCACAGCAAGTGGTTCGCTGTGCCCAGGATCGAGCCAAAAAACGCCCCGCGTTCTCGCGTTAGTTCCTCAGGGGTCAATGCTTGAAGAAACTCTGACAACTGACTGTTTTGCCATTGATTATAGCGCGACATTTCACGCGCATAGGCTCCGGTAATCATCACTTTGGCCCATGCCAATCGATGGGGCAAATCTCGGCTGATTTGCCGCCGAAATCCCAGACGCGGCCATAATCGCGCACCTTGGACTTGGTACCGCGCGCCACGATGATGTCCGGTCCCATCCAGTATTTCGAGTTCGAGACCATCACGGGATGCTCGGGATCCTTGCCCGCCAGCATCTCAATCTCACCCTGAACTTTGCGACCGATCACGATCCGGCGCTTGGTGCCGTCGCGCTCGATGGCGACCGGAGCCCGCTCGGCCCCGATGATCTCACTCACCAGCATGGTGAACAGGCCGGTGGTGCCGCCCGCCTGACCGCTGAAAATCTGCAATAGCCCGTTATACGCCTTGCCGCTGGCACGTTCGTCCACATAGGCGGCGACTTTCCATTGCCCCTCGCCCATACGGCCCGGAATGTCGACCAGCAGGCCGACGCACAGACCCGAGAGGTCCTCACCCTCGTAATGCCCCTCATCAATGATGACACCCATCCACGCGTGACAATGCCCCTCGGTCGGAGGGTGCGCGCCCAGCGAGACAACGCAGGGACAAAACACATCGCACGAGCAGTTCAGGATCAGTTCGCCCTTGATGGCCCATTCCGTCGGGCTCATCTCGCGCCGTTTCGGGTTGGGCATACGGCTGTCGATCCGCTGACTTATGGGAAGCCTGTCCGCTTCGGGTTTTCTGTTTTTTGCCATCGGCTTATCCTCCGTATGCAAAGGGATAGATCAACAGGACAAGACCGCCTGCAATCAACGCAAACCCCATGGGTCGGGTCACAACATGCCCGATCTGGGGAAGTTTTTCCAAAACCATGAACAGGGTGGCTAGACCCATCCACAAAAGGCTCATGACACCGCCAACAAAGCCAAGTGCCATGAAGCCCCAGCAGCAGCCCACGCAAAACGCGCCAAGGCCCAGCCCCATTTTCACGCCGCCTGCGAAACCGGTTTTCCAATGGCCCAGGAAATAGGTCATCGGCGCATGGCAGACGCCGTGGCAGACCTCTTTCACGCGGGTGAACTGGAAGGCACCGACGACGATCAGCAACCCTCCGGCCACCCAGTTGGACTTGGCGATGCCCAACATGTCAACGACCCCACCAAACAACAGAGCTAGTTGAACGCCGGTGATCAGCGCCGCGAAGCCCACCCAGACGATGAAGTAACCGGTCAGAACGCCCAGCCATCCGGCGCGCGTGCCGTTGGCGCTGCGGATCAGGTCGTCATAGCCGCGCAGGGTTGGCACCAGAGTCGGCAGCATCATCGCCGCCATCATGATCGCCCACATCCAGAACAGCGGACCAAACTCGGCCATGGGCATATACATGTCCATACGCGGATCCATCGCCGCCATGGCCTGTCCCATCGGACCCGGACGACCGATCCAATCCAGGTCCATGTCGCGGCTCATCGAGAACATGACCCACCAGGCCCACAGGATCAGCACATAGAACGCCAGCCACATCCCGCTGCGTAGCATTGCGCGACTCATGTGATCCCCTCCGACTCAACTCCCTTGCTTTTCAAATGTCAGACTTTTAAATGTCAGACAAATAAAATCGTAAAGCCGCGTGCAAAATGAAGATTAACCCACAGAAAACCGCAGACCTGTCCGCGCAAATCGCGCAGGCCATTCGCGATGCGATTGTCTCGGGTGAGTTGATCGTGGATGAGCGTTTGCCGTCCGAGGCCGAATTGGCCGACCAATTTCAGGTCTCGCGCCCAACGGTTCGTGAGGCGCTGAAACGTCTGGCGGCACAGTCCCTGATCCGCACCCAGCGCGGGGCAACCGGCGGGGCCTTTGTGAACCGCATCAGTTTTGAAGACGCGTATTCGCAGCAGATCACCACCTCAACCCTTTTGCTGTCGATGAACGCGGTGCGCTTCGATACGGCTTGCGAGGCGCGATATGCGCTGGAACGCGCCTGCGCCCCCCTGTCTGCGCAGCGTCGTACGGCAGATCAACTCGCCACCATGCGGGCCGAGATTTTCCGACAGGCGCAGCCCGGCCTGACGGATGAGGCGTTTTGCGCCTCGGACGTCGCCTTTCACCGGGCTTTGGTGGATGGCGCCGGCAATCCGGTTCTGTCCTATCAACTGGCAGGCGCAGTCGAGGCAATGCAGCCCCTGATGAACATGATCACCTTCACAGCAAGGTCACGCGAAGAGATCATCTTGCTTCACACCAAGATCGCCGACGCACTTGAAGCGTATGACGCCACAACGGTCGATGCCACCTTGGTCGAACTGGAAGCTTACACCCGCCAACTGGCCCAGGACGTGGCCGAACGCAAACGCAAACCCGCCTGATCCTTTTCAGGCCCCAAGACTGACGCAGACGAACAGGCACAAGGAAGACAGAGCAGGCAGGATGTCACCCGGCGCCAAGACCGGAACTCTCAATACAAATTGAATATCAATTGCTTACGGGAGGACGTTATGAACACAAGACCGGACCCAACCTTTTATCCATCCGCCAAGCTGGCGATGGAGGGCCCCGCCGAGACGCTTGCTTTTACGCTGATGCTGAGCCCGGATTTTTCGCAACCCGACGGGCTGGCGGTTGTGAATGTCGATCCGACATCCGACGATTTCGGCAAGATCGTCCACAAGGTGATGATGCCGGAAAAAGGCGATGAGTTTCATCATTTTGGCTGGAACGCTTGTTCCTCGGCCTTGTCACCGCTGACCGGCCATGCGTTTCTGGAACGGCGCTATCTGATTATTCCGGGTATTCGGTCGAGCCGGATTTACGTGATCGACGTCAAGAACCCGCTTGAGGCCAAGATCCACAAGATCATCGAACCCGAAGAAGTCTTTGCAAAAACAGGATATTCCCGCCCTCACACCATCCATTGCGGCCCCGAAGGCATCTATGTCAGCACGCTGGGTGGTGGCGGTGAAGACGGAACAGATGGCCCTCCGGGTATCTTCATCATGGATTGCCAAAGCTTTGAGATCATAGGGCGGTATGAGATCGAGCGCGGCGTGCAGGACAAGCACTATGATTTCTGGTGGAACCTGCCGCGCGACTACATGGTCAGTTCCGAATGGGGACTTCCTCCGCAGTTCGAAAACGGCATCGTGGCCGAGGATCTGTTGTCGAACAAATACGGTCACAGCATCCACTTCTGGAACCTGCGCAACCGGACCAATATCCAGACCATCGATCTGGGTGAAAACCATCAGATGGCGTTGGAAATCCGCCCGGCCCATGATCCGGTCAAGCAATACGGGTTCTGCGGCGTGGTTGTGGACACCACCAACCTGCAAGGCGCGATTTTCACGTGGTGGCGCAATGAGGACGGCACGTTCGAGGCCAAAAAGACCATCACCATCGACCCGCAACCAGCCGACCCGGATGACCTGCCCGATCTGTTGAAGGGATTCTCGGCCGTTCCGCCGCTGGTCACTGATATCGACCTGAGCCTCGACGACAAGTATCTCTATGTCGCTTGCTGGGGTACGGGTGAGATGCATCAGTACGATGTCTCGGACCCGATGAACCCGACGCTGGCGGGCAAGGTTGAAATCGGTGGTATCGTCAAGAAAACCAAACATCCAAACGGTCAGGATTTTGGTTACGGCCCGCAGATGGTCGAGATCAGCCGGGACGGTAAACGCGTTTACTGGACCAACTCACTTTATTCCACATGGGATGATCAGTTCTATCCCGGCGAACGCGGCGCGGCGATGGTCAAGGCCGATGTTGGCGAAAACGGTGGCCTGACGCTGGACCCGAACTTCTGGGTCGAATTCCCCGACGGCTACCGCAGCCACCAGATCCGGCTGGAGGGCGGAGACTGCTCGACCGACAGCTTCTGCTACCCCTCGGTCTGAGTTGGAGGTTCTGATGACATCAACGGCTGGTCTCTGGCTGGCCGTTGTTCTCAGCGGCGCATATCACGGGCTGAACCCCGGAATGGGCTGGCCGCTGGCTGTTTCTTCGGCATTGATGGAGCAGCGCCAATCCGCCCTGTGGCGCGCGCTGGCGGCCTTGGCTGGCGGGCATTTCGTGGCGATGCTGGGTGTCCTGCTGCCCTTTGCCCTGATGGCCGTACTGGTTGACTACCAACGCGAGATTCGCATCGGGGCGGCGCTGATCGTCATCGCGATGGGTCTCTATATCGCCCTCACCCAGCGCCACCCGCGATTCCTGTCGCGCGTCCCCCCAAGGAAACTGGCGCTTTGGTCCTTTCTGGTGGCGCTGGCGCATGGGGCCGCGCTGATGATGGTTCCGATCTATCTGGGCCTGTGCGGCTTGGATGAATTGGATGCCGGGCATCAGGCAATCTCGCAGATCATGACAACGAATGGCCTGCTGGTTCTGGGCGTGGCGGCGCTGCATACCGCCGCAATGATCCTTGGCGGCGGTCTTTTAGCCTATGCCGTCTATCGCTGGCTGGGCCTGCAATTCCTGTCCCGCAGTTGGTTCAATCTGGAACTGATCTGGGCGCTTAGTCTGATTCTGGTTGGAGTTCTGGGGCTGTGGTCGGCGATTTAGTGCTTTTCTTCGGAAAACAACGGATTACCGTTGTCGTCGGATAAGCAAGTTGGAAGAGGCCGAAATGGTAACAACCTTGAATGTAATCGTCGCTTTGCTGACCATCGGATTCGGCCTTTTCGGCTTTCTGGCCCCCGCCCACACCGCCAACGCGCTGGATCTGGCCCCGACCGACAGCACAATGGGCCTAAGTGAATTGCGCGCCTCGGTCGGAGGGTTGTTTGTTGTAACCGGCATTGCCGTGATCTGGCTGAACGCGCCGATGGCCTACACAATGCTGGGCGTGGTCTACGCAGGGGCGGCGCTTGGGCGGTTCGTGTCGCTGGCGTTGGACAACCCGCCATTCGTCAAAGCAGCCACTTTTGGTGGAATCGAATTTGTACTGGCCGTCTGGCTGATTGCAGCGAACTTCAACAAAACAACGTAATCATCTGTTTTTGCACGTATCCGCATCCAAAAATCTGGATTTGCAACCCAGCGCTGCCTCACCTATATAGGGGATGTCCTTCGGGACTATGGACATAAACGCGCTCGTAATAAGCGGATCGGACCCGGGGGCGGTACCCGGCGGCTCCACCAACCATCCTTCGTTTGGGGATTTTGGGGCCGAAACAGGATCGACGAACGTCTAAAGGGGTTAGCTTTGTCTCGGCTGTCTGCCACCGTTACCGGCGAAAATAGTACAATTGCAAACGACAATCGTGCTCCGGTTGCAGTTGCTGCGTAAGCAGTAACAAGACCGAAATCTAAGCCCTTGCGCCTAGCCGCGTAAGGCGGGGTTCGCAGGTACCTGGCAACAGAAACCTGCATTTCCACAGCCTTATGTCTAAGTTTAATTCTTTTTCTGCGCAGATTTAGAGTTTGTTCATCCCTTTTGTCCACTGTCATCCCAGTCAGACAGGAGAGCCGGGATGAAGCACACAGATATCCTAAAAGCATGGTACGCCGAGGTTTGGGAACAGGGAAATACCGAAGCGATCGATCAGTATTTTGCGCCCGATACGATGGCTGAAGGGTTGATCCCGGAGATGCAGGTGGGCGCCGACGATTTCCGCGATCTGGTCATGGCCTTCCGTCATATCCTTGGCGAGATCACCGTTGAGATGCCCAAAATCATCGAAAACGGCGATTGGGTTTCAGCCATTCTTCACGTCAAAACATTCCGCGCCGATAACGGGGCACCGCTGGAGGTCACCGGGCAGGTCATGGCGCGATTCAAGGGCGACAAGATGGTCGAAGCCTATAATCAGTTCGATTTCGTCTCGCTTTTCGAACAGCTGGGTCAGTTTCCGCAGGACACGCTGCCGGTATGTATGACGGGGCAAAGGCTGGATTGGGCCTGATCCAAAGGCGGTGCAATCTTGACCCATGGGCGGCTTGCACGGTAGCTAGAGCCATGGGGTAAGATTGCGAACGCCCCGTGAGGCGTCAGCCCAAGTTTCGCATGTATCCGAGACTACAAGGAACATGCCATGGCATCGCCAAACTCCATTACCCCAAAGCAATTGTCGCGTCTGATCGGAACACCTCAGGCTCCGATGCTGGTGGATATTTGTCTGGACGAAGATTTTGCAGAGGATCCGTATTTAATCCCCGGTTCATTCCGGCACCCGGCCGCCGATATTGCGGGGCTTGTGCGGCTGGTCTCGGATCGCCGCAGCGTCATCATCTGTCAAAAGGGCAAGAAACTCAGTCAGGGCGTCGTCTCGTGGCTGCGCAGCGAAGGCTGCGCCGCTGAGTATCTGGAAGGCGGCATGTATGGTTGGCGCGACCTGCCGGACGGCCTGCGTATTCCGACCGCGTCTGTGCCGTCGCCGGTTAACGGGCAGACATTGTGGGTCACGCGGCACCGTCCAAAGATTGACCGTATCGCCTGCCCCTGGCTGATCCGTCGCTTTGTCGACCCCAAGGCCAAGTTTCTGTTCGTCGCGCCAGCCGAGGTGGAAAGCGTCGCAGAAAAATTCAACGCCACGCCCTTTGACATCGAAAACGCATTCTGGAGCCATCGAGGCGACGCCTGCACATTTGATACGCTGTTGGATGAGCTGTGCCTACGCTCCGAAGCGTTGGATCGGCTTGCAACCGTGGTGCGGGCAGCCGACACCAATCGCCACGACCTTGCCCCCGAGGCCGCCGGATTACTGGCCATCTCGGTCGGCCTGTCCCGACAATATCGTGACGATCACGAAAACCTTGAGGTCGGGATGCATCTCTATGATGCCTTGTATCGCTGGGCGCGCGACGGGTTTGAGGAAACCCACGACTGGCCGACGGATCGCAGTTCATGACACCATCGCTCAAAGAACTGATGCAGGTGTTCGGCAGGATTGGCCTTCTGTCCTTCGGAGGCCCGGCCGCCCAGATTTCGCTGATGCATCACGAGTTGGTTGAACGTCGGCCCTGGCTGGATGAGCAAGCCTATCTGCGAGCCTTGTCCTTGTGCATGTTGCTGCCGGGCCCCGAAGCCATGCAACTGGCGACCTATGCGGGGTGGCGTCTGCGCGGCGTGACCGGCGGGTTGATTGCCGGAACGCTATTTGTGCTGCCCGGCGCGATTGTGATCGCGGCTTTGGTGATGCTTTACGCAGCATTTGGCACCCTGCCCCTGGTTCAGTCGGCCTTTCTTGGGATCAAGGCCACGGTCATCGTGATTGTCCTACAGGCTTTGCTCAAACTGTCCCGCAAGGCGCTGTCGGATGTGGAACACCGCATCCTCGCGGGTCTCGGGTTTCTGGGGATTTTCCTGTTCAACATTCCGTTCCCTTTGATCATTCTGACGGCTGCTCTTTGGGGGTATCTCAGTTTCAAGGGCGCGGGCCCCGCACCCGAACCCACCGCAGCAACTACCTTGGCAAAACCGTTTCGTACGATAGCCTTTTGGCTGCCCCTGTGGCTGGGACCGCTGGTCCTGCTGACACTGTCGGGGCACCAACTGCTCAGCGATCTGGGCTGGTTCTTTGCCCGACTGGCGGTTGTGACTTTTGGCGGCGCTTACGCGGTTCTGGCCTACATGACGCAGACGGTCGTCGATCAATACAACTGGATCAGCACAGGCCAGATGATCGACGCGCTGGGCCTTGCCGAAACAACGCCGGGGCCACTGATTCTGGTGACGCAGTTCGTTGCCATGCTGACCGGGCAGATAAACGGCGGCGTCACATTGGCCCTGGCAGCGGGTGCTGTGGCGCTATGGGCGACATTTGTTCCCTGTTTCCTCTGGATTTTTCTGGCCGCCCCCTATCTGGACAGCCTTGCGACGAGGCCAAGGCTGACAGCCGCGCTGCACGGCATCACGGCGGCGGTGGTCGGTGTGATTCTCAACCTGTCCGTGTGGTTCGCCCTAAATGTTCTCTTTGATGTGGTCGGTCAGGCAAGCTGGGGGCCGCTGTCAACTCCTGTTCCGGACGTGTTATCCGCAAATTATACTGCTCTGGCCCTGACATTTGCCGCAGGTCTATTGATTTTCAAGGCAAAATTGGGGATGGCAACGGTACTGGCGCTGATGGCTCTGGCTGGCATGGCCATCCATCTATTCTGATCAATCCGGCCATACCTGCTCTTTCGTTTCCAGTTAAAACGCCTATGCTGGGGATAACCACTTTCGAGGATCACACATGTCGCAAGACATCGACTATGGAAACCTGATGCACACCGCCATGCGCGGTCTCATCAAAACGGTTCTGACCGGCGTTTCCGAAACCGGCCTGCCCGGCACCCATCATTTTTTCATCACCTTCGACACCCGTGAACCCGGCGTGCAGATCGCGGATTGGCTGCGCGAGCGGTATCCAGAAGAGATGACAATTGTCATGCAGCACTGGTTCGAAAACCTTGAGGTTGGCGAGACCGGCTTTGCCATCACGCTGAACTTCGGCGACGCGCCCGAGCCGCTGTATATCCCCTATACCTCCATCAAAACCTTCGTGGACCCGTCCGTCGAGTTTGGCCTGCGGTTCGAAAGCCCCGAGGACGAGCTGGAAGAAGACAACTTCATCGAAGAGTCGATTGAGGTTGAAGAGCCTGAGGAACACCACGACGCAGACGTCGTCTCGTTGGACAGCTTCCGCAAATAGGCCCTGAAACCCTGCGACCCACGCGGGGTTTATTGTTTCTTCAGAAACGTTTCGACCGAGCGGGACTTTTCGCCGTTGATAAAGCGCGAGAAGGACAGGTTCAGACCACCCTCGGCCAGAGTGCGGTCGAACTGCTGCAATTCATATCCGCCGGTCTCATCGATAAACAGTGAAAACACGGTCATCGTGTCCCCGTCGATGCGGCCCCAGACAAAGGGTTCACCTTTCATGGGGTCCAACGGAACCTCATGACCAAAGACATTGCGCTTCATCGCGGCGGCGAACACGTCGGGCCGGTCAGACGGTTGGAAATCGATTGAAAACGCCTGTTCCTTGACGCGCCCGTCCAGCTTGTAGGTCGTTGTTTTCCAACTGACATTAAAGCCGTTCTTGGTCTCGTGAATCGAAACGCTCATGTCTCGGGGCGTGCTTGTTCCGTCCGCGTCCACCACATTTGCCGAACCGATATAGTCTCCGACAAACGGCGTTACGTCGGCGGCGCGGGCCGACACGCTTAGAACTGCGATCCACAAGGTTGCGGCCAAAGCCACCGCGATGGCTTTGATTGGCGATATCCGTTCAGATTCGGGCATTTAAACCTCCTCGACCGCAGCCACCTTATTCTAAACAAGCGCGCGGTGCGCACAATGGCACAATCCTGTGCGGTGCAAATTAAAATGATGCCATCCGGCGGCTATACCTTTCGGGACCGTATGTCTAAGGTGCGCGCAACTGGCCGATTGCGTCACGGCGTTGTGGCCGCTAAACGGCATACGACTGCATACCAGACGGAGTGACAGATGTCTCAGACCCGCACCGAATCCGACAGCTTTGGCCCGCTCGAGGTTCCTGCCGACAAGTATTGGGGGGCGCAGACGCAGCGCTCGATCATGAACTTCCCCATCGGGTGGGAGAAACAGCCCGTGGCCATCGTGCGCGCGCTGGGCGTGATCAAGCAAGCCTGCGCCATGGAAAACAAGGCGACCGGCAAGCTGGACGCCAAAATCGCTGACGCGATCATTCAGGCGGCCGGTGAGGTGTTTGAGGGCAAGTTTGACGACAACTTCCCTCTGGTCGTCTGGCAGACCGGTTCGGGCACGCAGTCGAACATGAACTCGAACGAGGTGATCGCAAACCGCGCCATCGAGATTCTGGGCGGAGTGATCGGTTCGAAAGACCCGGTGCACCCGAACGATCACTGCAACATGGGTCAGTCCTCGAACGACACCTTCCCCACCGCCATGCATATCGCCACCGCGATGAGCGTGCGCGACGTGTTGCTGTCGGGTCTTGAGAAACTGGCCTCGGGGCTGGAACAGAAGGCCGAAGAGTTCAAGGACATCATCAAGATCGGCCGGACCCATACTCAGGACGCAACGCCCCTGACATTGGGTCAGGAATTCAGCGGCTACGCCCACCAGATCCGTCAAGGGATTGCCCGCGTGCACGCGGCGATGCCGGGGATCTATGAATTGGCGCAAGGCGGCACAGCCGTCGGCACCGGCCTGAATACCCAGAATGGATGGGGTGAAGCGGTCGCAGGTCATATGGCCGAGATCACCGGCCTGCCCTTTGTGACGGCCCCGAACAAGTTCGAGGCGCTGGCCGCCCATGACGCCATGGTCTTCCTGTCTGGTGCTTTGGCGACGATTGCAGGCAGTTGCTACAAGATCGCCAATGACATCCGGTTTCTGGGCTCCGGCCCGCGTTCTGGTCTCGGTGAACTGATCCTGCCTGAAAACGAGCCCGGCTCATCGATCATGCCGGGCAAGGTGAACCCGACTCAGGCCGAGGCGCTGACTCAGGTCGCGGCCCATGTAATGGGCAACAACGCCGCGATGACCTTTGCCGGGTCGCAGGGGCATTTTGAGCTGAACGTCTATAACCCGATGATGTCCTACAACCTGCTGCAATCGATCCAGTTGCTGGGTGACGCTGCCGACAGCTTTACCGAACGGATGCTGTTGGGCATCAAGGCCAACGAACCGCGCATCGACAAGCTGATGAAGGAATCGCTGATGCTGGTCACCGCACTGGCGCCCACGATCGGCTATGACAACGCCACCACCGTTGCCAAGACCGCGCATAAGAACGGGACGACCCTGAAGGAAGAGGCCATCGCGCTGGGCTTTGTGGATGAGGCAACCTTTGACGCCGTTGTCCGGCCCGAGCAGATGATCGGCCCGAAAAACTGATGGGCAAGCCGGTCAATCTGAACCGGTTTCGCAAAGAAAGGGCGCGGGCCGAAAAGAAGGCCCGCGCAGATCAGAACGCTGTCGCCTTTGGGCGGACCAAGGCCGAAAAAGACGTCGTGAAACTGCGGCAGGACAAGCAGAAGCGCGACCTGGACAATCACGAGTTGGATGAATGAGCGGCCGTCCCGTCAAACGGTCCCTGACGCTTAAAGGGCATCGCACTTCGGTGTCTCTGGAAGATGAGTTCTGGCGGGCCTTTCGGGATATTGCACAGGAAAAAGATCAACCAATCAATGCTTTGGCGGCAGAGATTGATGTGGCTCGTGATCCCGAAACAGGCCTGGCATCCGCTATTCGGGTCTTCATATTGAACTGGTACCGCGACAAGGTTTGACCCTTGCAAGCACGCTTGCAATGCGTGTAGCGTGAGGTGAGAACAAAAAGGGTACGCGCATGACGGACACAGCCATCGGCCCAGACGGAAAACCTCGGTGCACGTGGTCTTTGGCCGCGCCCGAGTTTCCGGACTATCACGATAATGAGTGGGGATACCCGGTGGCCGACGACCAACGGTTGTTCGAGAAACTGTGTCTTGAAAGCTTTCAGTCCGGCCTCAGCTGGCTGACGATCCTGCGCAAGCGCGAGAATTTTCGCGCAGCCTTTTGTGGGTTTGATTTCAACAGGATGGCCGAGTTTTCCGATGCAGATGTCGAACGTCTGTCGCAGGACACAGGCATCATCCGCCATCGCCGCAAGATCGAAGCGGTGATCAACAATGCCCGCCGCGCGCAAGAACTGGTCGCCTCGGAAGGCTCTCTGGCCGCTTATGTCTGGCGGTATGAGCCGGAAATCCCGCCGCCGCCACGCAGCGCCTCAACCTCGGCTGAATCCATCGCCATGTCGAAGGACCTGAAGAAACGCGGTTGGAAATTCGTCGGACCCACCACGGTCTTTGCCTTCATGCAGGCGATGGGATTGGTCAATGACCATGCCGAGGGCTGCTTATGCCGGGAAAAAGCGGCGCAGATGCGCCGCGATTTTGTCAAACCGGTCTGAGGCTTAGCAGGACGCGTTGAAGATCTTGTCGATATTGCCGCCCAAAGCCGCGTTGAACTCGGCTTCTGATTGCTGCTTCGACAGTCCTTCGGTCAATGCGCGCGAGAACGAGGCGATCATCTTGCCGTTCTGACCCAGAAGATCACAGGCCTGCTCGGTCGAATACCCGCCCGACAGCGCCACGACACGCACGACGCGCGGATGATCTGCAACCTCGTCATACAGGTTCGCGTTGCTCGGGATGGTTAGCTTGAGCATCACATCCTGCCCCTCGTCCAACTGGTCGAGGTTTTTCAGCAACTCACCCTTCAGGATATCTTCGGCCTCGGCCTTGGTGTCCGAGTTGATGTTCACCTCAGGCTCGATGATCGGAACCATGCCTGCGGCGACAACCTCGCGCGCAACGTCGAATTGCTGCGCGACCACAGCGGCGATGCCTTCGGCGTTGGCTTCGTGGATGACCGAGCGTTCCTTGGTCCCGAACACGCCCTCAGCCTTGCCCAGGGTTTCAGCCAGCCCCGGAATGGGCTTCATCATCTGAACGCCATTGGCCTGATCTTCCAGCCCTTTGTCGATTTTCAGGAACGGCACGATCCCTTTGACCGACCACAGATAATCGGCCACTTTGCGACCTTCGATTTCCTCGCCCAAAGTGCGTTCGAACAGGATCGCGCCGATCACTTTGTCCTTGGTGAAGTCATCCGCCAGAATAATCCGCGCGCGCATTTGCTGGATTTCGCCGAACATTTCCTCGTCCGATCCATATTGCGAGGCATCCACGCCATAAAGCGCCAGCGCCTTGGGAGTCGATCCGCCGCTTTGATCCAGTGCTGCGATAAACCCTGCGCCATTGGACATCTGCGCGCGCTGTTCTGCTTTGGACATAATGTTTTCCCGTTCAAGAATGATTCCGATTTCATTCTTCGCATACAGCACGGCGTTGGGCGATGATAGTTTGTTAGCGCTCAACCACGCGCAACCAAATGCCGTCTTTCGATCTGACGGTCAGATGGGCCACCGGAACCGGTGTTTTTTCGGCGATTGTTTCGAATCTGAACCTGCGCAATAGCGTGGAAAGGATCAACGGCCCCTCGACCATCGCAAACCCCGCCCCGGTACAGACACGCGGGCCGGTGGAGAACGGGATATAGGCGTCGCGCTGACAGGACTTGCCATTTTCGGTGTGCCAGCGTGCCGGATCGAATGCGTCGGGGTTATCCCACAACCGTTCTTGGCGGTGCAGATGCCACGGGCTGATAACGATCTGGGACCCCTTCAGCACTTCGCGATTGCGAAATCTTTCAGGGCAAGAGGCTTGCCGCACCATCATCGGCACCGGCGGGTACAGCCGCAATGCCTCGCGAAACACATCACGGCTGAGCTTCAGCTTGGACATGACGGCGAAGGAGGGGACGTCCAACGCCTCGGCCTCTTGCGCGACTTTCTCCTGCCACTCAGGGTACAGCGCCATCAGGTACAACGTCCACGCAAGCGCCGAGGCGCTGGTTTCATGGCCCGCCAGAAAGAAGATCGCGACCTGATCGATCATCTCTTCGGTGTCAAAACACGCACCGGTTTCGGGATCAGGCGTCGTCATGATCTTGGTTGCCAGATCATCCGGGGCCTCGCCTTGGGCAATCGCCACGGCCCGCTCGGACGTGAGTCTGGCGATAAGGTCGCGGATTTCCCGAGCCGTCTGACGGGTGCGTTTCGAATGCAACCGGGGCAACCAGCGTGGCAGCGGCACAAAGGCCGCCAGATTCAGCAACGGTTGTTCGCGCTGATAGGTTCGGAACTTACGAAACACCTCGGCGGCGATCTCATGCTCGATCGGTACGGAAAACAGCGTCCGAAAGATCACATCGGCAGCGGCGTGGCTGGTCACCTCTTCGCATTCGACCTCAGCCCCGGCCTGACCGCGCAGCCGTTCAACGCAGGCGTCGGCGGCGGCCAGCATGGCGGGAAACGTGTCTTTCAGACGTCCGCCCTCGAAAGCGGGGTCAATGATGCGGCGCTGGCGTTTCCAGACGTCGCCATTGGTCAGGAAGACCGAATTGCCCAACAATGGGCGCAGCCCTTCGCTGATACGGCTGGACTTAGGAAAGTCGTCGGGGCGCTTTTTCAGAACGGTGTCAATCAGGTCCGGCTGATTAATCATGTAGGACCGGAAGAAAGGCGTTCGAAACTCGGCCATCCAGGCGCGGTACAACCGCTCGGGCTGCGCGGACAGCAGATCGCGGCGGAACAGTTTGAGATAGCGCCACAGCGAAACACGATCAGGACGAGAGCGCGGCTTTGGAGGGGTCATGCGTCGACACTCGTATGTTTCGAAACCGCGGTCTCGATGCGGGTTTTGGACGGGGTTCGCCCTTTGAACCGTGCACCCAGTGTCTGGGGCCCCGCCGTGATGCGGAAGTAGTCATAGGTTCCGGGTTGGTCAAAAGCGCAAAGGTATTGAAAATGCAGCCGGAAGAATTTCCAACGCAATTCCCGCCAGCGTTCAGGCGACAGAGTCTGAGTGAACGCCGCAGACAGGACCAGCGGCCAGATCTTGTCCGGCCCGGCCACCCCGCTAACCGCAACCGGATCGCAAAGGGCAAAGGAACACCCATCGCCCGGCGCCGAAACATCGACCCAGGTCACGGCCTTTTGCGACGACAGAAACCGCAGATCACCCCGCAGTTTTGTGGCGTTGGGCAGAAACGAGACCATCGGAACCACCTGGCCGAGGGTCAAAAAGGACAGAGCCGGGCGGTTCGGCAGATCGCCGCGCGCGCGGATCAAATCGGCCAGAATGGACACACCCAGATGCGCGCCAGAGCTGTGGCCGACGACCAGAACCTCGTCCACGTCCGTGTCAAACGCGGCATCAATCAGGTGCACAAACTCATCCAAACGATCCTGCAGCCCGGCGGGAGTTTCCCCGTTCAGCTGCGCTGAATAGGCGTAATCGTGCATGAGGTAGTAGGCGAACAACCGGTTATCGATCTTTCGAAACCATTGAAGCAGCAGGTAAGCTAAAGCCAATGAGGGCAACAGACCCCACAAACCCAGAGTAGCCACCGCAACCGCCACGACGATCATCGCAGCCGCCAATTGCAGTAAGAGCATGCCAACCGGATACAGCGCCGCGATCACCGGCCCTTTCCGCAACTGACTGAGCCGTTTCAGCGTGCCGGTTGAGATATAAGTCCACGCCGTGCGCCCGAGTTGAAGATAGGTCGCCAAAATCGACCCGGACATGCTGTCGCGCACGATGTCGGACCAGACCAGAACGTCTATGTCCGTCTGGACCTCCATGCCATCCTGAGCCGATGTCACGTGCCAGCCAAATGGTCCTTCGACAGGTTTGGGAGACATAGCAATCTCATAGCCCGAAATTTCGGCCTGCGCCTGCGACTCGGTCCGATACAGCTCACGGTACCGGCGCGCCGGAATCGGGTCGTAGCCAGGGATGTAGAACACCCGGCGTTTACTCACCTGAGGCTGATTTGTGTGACTGCTCATGGCCTTACCTTCTGCTGCGCAGGTTAACGCAGCATTGCGGCCAAGGTAAGGAGGATCAGCCCAGAACCGCCAGTGCCGGGAAGGTTTCCAGCAGCCACCAGCTGAATTCGGTGAAAAGGCCGGTGATCAGCATGATCCCAACGAACAGCAGTAGACCGCCCATCACCTTCTCAATCGTGCCCATGTAGGGCTTGATCCGGTTCATCACACTCATCGAGCGGTTCAGGAACATCGCCGCCAGCAGGAACGGAATGCCCAGACCCGCAGCATAAACACCCAGCAACAACGTGCCGCGCGCAACCGATGCCTCTGACGCCGCCAGGGACAGGATGGCTCCCAACTGCGGGCCGATGCAGGGCGTCCAGCCAAAGGCAAAGGCCAGACCAAGGATATAAGCGCCGAACACCGAGCCTCCGGAATCACCGGTTTCAACCCGCGCCTCGCGGTCCAGCAGCGGAATGCGGAAAACGTTCAGAAAGTGCAGACCAAAGACAATAACCACCGCGCCCGAGAGCTTTGCAAACAGCACCTGATTCTTCAGCACAAACGCCCCAAACGCCGAGGCGGTAAAGCCCAGCAGCAGAAAGACGGTCGACAGGCCCAGAACAAAGAACAGCGCCGACAGGGTCGCCTTGCGCCGCGCGCGTGCCTCATCCTGCATCTCATTGATGGTCACGCCGCTCATATATGCCAGATAGGGCGGCACAATCGGCAGAACGCAGGGCGACAGAAAACTGATCAACCCACCGATCATGGCGATGAACATGGCGGGCAGCAGCCCCGCGTCGATGATATCAATTCCGAACATGACTAAGCACATATGGTATCAGGTGGATTTCGTCACGGGGCCATTCAGTCACATCCTCGTGGTCGTATGTTGCATGCTGGACAGCGTCGCCTGTTGGAAATATCTCAATCAACATGACTGACGAACCCGAGATACTCGACGCGCTAGGGCTTTTGTGCCCCCTGCCCGTTCTGAAGGCCCGAAAGCGGCTGAAATCCCTGCCTGCTGGGGGGCTTTTGCGTGTGCTGGCGGATGACCCAGCCGCAATCGTCGATGTTCCACATTTCTGCATGGAAAGCGGCCATAACTTGCTGTCGCAGGAAGAAGAGAACGGCCATCAGGTCTATCTGATCCAAAAATCAGCCTGATCGGATCGAGCCAAAGAAAAAGGCGGGCACCTGGCCCGCCTTTCTTTTGTTTACTGGCCCAAGGACCACCATCCGCGCCGTTTGGGTTTTGGCGGTTCGCTGGGCTTTTCGGGCTCTTCCGCCACCGTTTCCAAGACCGGTTCGGCTGCGGTTTCTTCTGCTACCGGTTCGGCAGGCGTGTCTTCGACGACAGGTTCGGCTGTAACCTCTTCCGCCTCAGCAGGGTCTTCCTGAGCGTCTGCGGCTTCGATTGGCTCTTCCACCGACTCAGCGACTTCAACAGCCTCAGCCTGAACCTCTTCGGGCTCAGACACTGCAGGGGCTTCGGCTTCTGCGGCAACGTCTTCGGCTTCGGGTTCTGCAACAGGCTCTTCGGCCTCGGGTTCCGCAACAGGCTCAGCTTGGGCTTCCTCAGTCACCTGCGTTTCCGCCGTTTCCGGGTCACCGGTTTCTGCCTCAGTTTCGGCCGCAACCGGTTCCGCATCCTTCTTCTTACGACGCGGTGCACGGCGGCGTTTTGGCTTCGCGGGCTTGTCCTCATCTTCGGACGCGTCGGCACCCTCTTGGGGCTTTGCATCGTCAGAGCCATCCTCGTCAGAACCGGCCTCTTCGCTCACGGCATCAGAATCCGCCCCGGCGTCTTGCTGTTCAGCCGCATTGCCACCCTTCTTCCGACGGCGACGGCGACGCTTGCGCTTGGGCTTGGTCTCTTCCTCGGCCTGAACGGTTTCCTCTTCAGCCTCATCCTCATCGGTCGCATCGACCAGATCCATCAGCGAGGCATCCGCAGACACAACAGGCGCGGTCGCCTCGGGCACGATCCGGCTGGCGGTCTTGAATTTCTCCATCGAGAAATCAGGGCTGACCAGATGCAGATCACCTTCGACCCGTACCGACAGACCATAGCGCGCCTCGATCTGAGCGATATGCTCGCGCTTCTGGTTCATCAGGAAGTTTGCAATGCTCACCGGGCAACGCACCAACACCTCGCGCGAGCGGCGGCGGGTGCCTTCCTCTTCGATCTGACGCAGGATCGACAGCGCCATATTGTCGTCCGAGCGGATCAGGCCGGTGCCATGACAGGCCGGGCACGGCTGCGTGGTCGCTTCCAGCATACCGGGGCGCAGGCGCTGGCGGCTCATCTCTAGCAGGCCAAAGCCCGAGATGCGGCCAACCTGAATGCGCGCACGGTCGGTTTTCAGCTTGTCTTTCAGGCGCTTCTCAACAGCGGTGTTGTTCTTGCGCTCGTCCATATCGATAAAGTCGATGACGATCAGTCCGGCAAGGTCACGCAGACGCAACTGCCGCGCCACTTCCTCAGCCGCCTCAAGGTTGGTCTTGAGCGCCGTTTCCTCGATCGAGCCTTCCTTGGTGGCCCGGCCCGAGTTCACGTCGATCGCCACCAGCGCCTCGGTCACGCCGATCACGATATAGCCACCGGATTTCAACTGCACAGTCGGGTTGAACATCCCCGCCAGATAGCTTTCCACCTGATAACGCGCGAACAGCGGCAGCGCGTCCTCATACCGTTTCACGTTCTTGGCGTGGGACGGCATGATCATCTTCATGAAGTCCTTGGCGATGCGATACCCGCCCTCGCCTTCGACCAGAACCTCATCGATATCGCGGTTATAGAGATCGCGGATCGACCGTTTGATCAGATCGCCTTCCTCGTAGATTTTTGCGGGCGCGATGGATTCCAACGTCAGCTCGCGGATCTGCTCCCACAGACGCTGCAAGTATTCATAGTCGCGCTTGATCTCGGATTTGGTGCGTTTGGCCCCGGCGGTCCGGATGATCAGGCCCGCGCCGGTCGGTACGTCGATCTCGGCTGCAATCTCTTTCAGCTTCTTGCGGTCGGGGGCATTGGTAATCTTACGGCTGATCCCGCCACCGCGCGCGGTGTTTGGCATCAGAACGCAGTAGCGCCCGGCCAGCGACAGATATGTGGTCAGCGCAGCACCCTTGTTGCCGCGTTCTTCCTTGACGACCTGCACCAGCAGAACCTGGCGCACCTTGATGACTTCCTGAATCTTGTAGCGACGCGGCCGCGGCTTGCGCGGAGGGCGAATATCCTCGCTGTCATCTTCATCCGCAACCGATTCAATCGAAGCATCCTTGGCAGTTGCATCCGATGGTGCGTTACCGTCTTCGGGGTTCTCACCTTCGGCATCGGCCTTGGCTTCTTCTTCAGCCTGCTCTGGCTCGCTCACCTCGTCCGACGAGTCCGCAGCGTCCTCTGCCGAGGCGTCCACCTCTGCATCGGCCTCACCCTCTGCTCGCGTCTCAGCCGCAGAGTCAGTTTCTTCCGCGGCCTGCTCATCGGCCTCGACCGCTACATCCGCCGCGTCTTCTGCAGGCGTTTCCTCATCCACCGGCTCTTCCACCGGAGTGTCTGCAACCAAATCAACCGGTGAGGTCCCCTCGGGCACCGCCAGTTCCGCCTCTTCCCCGTCTTCAAGATCGATGGTTTCCATGCCGCTCGGTTCGGACGACACTTCAATCGACTCGACCGCATCATCGGATTTCACATCCGCCGCCTTGGTCCGCGACCGCGACCGGCGTTTTTTCGGCTTGGCCTCTTCCGCTTCATCCCGTGCCTTCATGGCCTCGGCATAAGCGCGCTCTTCCTCCATCAGCGCCTCACGGTCGGCGACGGGGATCTGGTAGTAATCGGGATGAATCTCGGAAAATGCCAGGAACCCATGCCGGTTCCCGCCATAATCCACAAAGGCCGCCTGCAGCGACGGCTCGACCCGGGTTACTTTTGCAAGATAGATGTTGCCAGCAAGCTGGCGTTTGTTTTCGGATTCAAAATCGAACTCCTCGACCTTGTTTCCGTCGACCACCACGACGCGGGTTTCTTCCGCGTGGGTGGCATCGATAAGCATTTTCTTAGCCATGTGTCCTTGGTGCACCGCGCCAAACGCGTTGTCCTGACCCGTCCAGGCGGACAGGCGCTTTTGGGGAGGTGTCTTGTCAGGGCGATATCGGACGGCGCGCGGCAGGGTCTGGCGCTATGGCCCCCTGCCCGGTCTCTCAAACGTTGCGCGCGCGTCATCGCGGTCCTTCTCCGACAGGCGCGATTGGGATCGCTGCCTGCCCATTTATTCCTTTCACCCGACGCATCGGGCTCAGGTACTCAACTGCCCCATGGATCGAGGCACAATCGGTCTGCTTCGCGGTGAAAACAAAAGATCACCTGCTGCGACGCAGCGAAACTCAAAGATTCGGGGCTTAAAGGCGCAAAAATGGCCCGGCCCGTTCGGACACAATAAAAGCAGTCCTGTGGAAAACACAATGGGCAAACTGCATCCCGTCCATCTCAAACGCGCCGCGCCCATCTTCTTCTGTTTAAAAATACCTCGGGGGGTGAATTGAGCCTATGGCTCAAGAGGGGGGCTGGCCCCCCTCCCCGGCCTCACAAATAGTCCGACCGTTGAAGCCCGTATTTCGCCATCTTCTCATTCAACGTCCGACGCGGCAGGCACAGCTCATCCATGACCGAGGCAATAGAACCTTTATGTCGCCGCATCGTGTTGTCGATCAGCATCCGCTCGAATGCCTCGACATATTCTTTCAGCGGCTTGCCTTCGGTGGTCATCACCGGCTGCATTTCCTCGTGATCCGACATCAGCAAGGATGCAATCGTCCCCGACCCACGCCGCGATTGCAGCACGGCCCGTTCGGCGATGTTGATCAACTGACGCACATTCCCCGGCCACGGGGCCTGCAACAGCTGCGCCGCTTCCTGAGCGCTGACCTGCGGCGCATCACAGCCATATTCCTCGGCAAATTGCTCGCTGAGGCGGGTGAACAGGGTCAGAATGTCTTCGCCCCGTTGACGCAACGGCGGCATGGTGATCCGCAGCGCGGCAAGCCGATAGAACAGGTCCGGGCGCAGCACGTCTTCGCTGGTTTTTCCGGCCTCTTGCAGGTTCGAAATCGCAACGATGCGTGTTTCCGCCGGGGTGCCCTGTTCGTTCATCACGCTCAGCAAACGCGCTTGCAGCGTGTCACTTAGGGCCTCCACATCCTCCAGTACCAGCGTACCACCACGGGCTTCCTCAATCGCGGGCAGTTGAGCGTCTTCGGGCATCATCGGGCCAAACAGGCGTTTGGACAGCGCCTCTTCTTCCAGCGCTGCGCAGGACACCAGAACGAACTTCTTACCCGCCCGGCTGCCAACCGCGTGCAGCGCATGGGCTACCAGCGTCTTACCCGTTCCGGTCTCGCCGTCGATCAAAACGTGACCGTCCGCCTGACCCAGATCCAGAATATCCTCGCGCAGGCGTTCCATAACCGGGCTGGCCCCGATAAGCTTGTTCATGATCTGGGTGCCGCCCGACAACTCGCGCCGCAGCGCCCGGTTGTCCAGCGTCAGACGCCGCGCATTGCTGGCGCGTTTGGCCAGTTCCGACATGCGATCCGGATTGAACGGTTTTTCAAGGAAATCGAACGCCCCAACCCGCATCGCCTCAACCGCCATGGGTACATCGCCGTGACCGGTGATCATGATCACCGGCAGAGTGCTGTCCGCCCCCATCAGCTTTTTCAAAAGCTGAATACCATCCATCCCGGGCATCTTGATATCCGAGATCACAATGCCCGGATAGTCCGGCCCCAGCACCTTCAGCGCATCTTCGGCGCTGGCAAAGGTTTCGGTGTCATATCCGGACAATGCCAGCCATTGGCTGATCGACTGGCGCATGTCCTGTTCATCATCCACAATGGCGATCTTCATGGCCTGTGCCATAGTCTTCCCTTTTATTCTGCGGCCTCAAGGCCGTCGCTTCCCAGTATCGGCAATTGCATTTCGAACACCGCGCCGCCGTGTTGTCCGTTGCGCGCGGTTAGCCGTCCACCATGGTCGTTCACGATCCCGGACGAGATGGCAAGCCCCAGTCCGACGCCATCGCCGGGCTGCTTGGTGGTGTAGAAGGGCTCGAACAGGTTCTCGATATCCTCGATCCCGTAGCCATTGTCGCGCACGGTCAGCACCGCCGTATCACCCGCTGCCAGGATGATTTCCACATCCGGCTCTGCCACCGATTTGGTGGCGTCCAGCGCATTGCGCAAGAGGTTGACCATTACCTGCTCAATCCGCATCCGGTCACCCATCACCACCACAGGTTCTTCCGGCAGGATCTGAGTGATCTTCACATGTCGCTGGCGCAGTTGCGGTTCCATCATCGACAGGGACGAGGCCAGCGCTTCACCAAGATTCACAGGTGAAAACGCATCTGCCCCTTTGCGAGCGTAAGATTTCAGTTGCCGTGTGATCGCACCCATGCGCTCGATCAGCCCATCGATGCGGCCAAAGCTGGCCAGCGCCTCTTCGGGGCGGTTGCGGCGCAGCAGCAGACGCGCGCCAGCCAGATAGGTTTTCATCGCCGCCAGCGGTTGATTGAGCTCGTGGCTCACCGCCGCAGACATCTCGCCCAACGCCGCCAGTTTCGAGCTTTGGGCAAGGGTCTGCTCGGCCAAATCCAGCGTCTTTTCAACCCTTTCCCGCTCAGCGATTTCCCGCTGTAGCCTTGTGTTCAATGCGCGAAGCTCTGCCGACTCGCGCTGGAACAGGGCCATCCGCAAGGTGGCCCGACGGCTGAGCGCATAGAAGGTCAGCGCCAGAAGAATCGCAAATCCCATGATTTCCAGCGCAAGCACGCTGTTCACCCGCTCGCGCACCGACTCGTACGAGGTGAACGAGGTCATCTGCCAGCCGCGGAACGGGATGCGTTTTTCCATTCGCATCACCGCCTCACCCTGCAGGTAGGCGTCGGGCGGAAGCGCCGTCCAATCGGTCGTGGCCCGGATCGCGCGTTGAATTGCGCCCTGAGGCGGCTGGCGCAGCATCGCCGACGTCTCATCCAGACCGCGCCATTGCGGCTCGGTTGAAAGGATGATGTTGCCGGTGCTGTCGGTCACCAGAACGGCGTGCGAAATACCTGCCCAGGCCCGCTCGAATTTCTGCAAATCGACCTCGACCACGATCACGCCGAGGATTTCGGCCGCACCTTGAATTCGGCGCGAATAGACAAAGCTGTAGCCGCCGGATTCCCTTGGTATGACCGAAAACAAGGTCGAATTGGCCCGGATTGCATCCACGAAATAAGGCGCGTTTCGATGCGCCTCACCCAGTCGGTTTCGGTCGGTGGCGGCAACCGTACGCCCGTCTCCATCCAGCAGCATCAGCGACGCGGCGCCGATTTCTTCCACGAACGAAATCAGGCGTTGGGTGGACAGCGTATAATCGCTGGATTGCAACGCCGAGATCAGGGTGGGGTCGCGCGACAACAATTGCGGAACAATGGCGTTGCGGCGCAACTCGCTCAGCAAGTTGCCGGAATCAAGCGCCAGCCGCAGTTCGGCGCTGTTTCGGGTGTCTTCGGTGAAGCGGTCGGTCAGCAGACGGTTGGTGATCCAGACCGTTGCTACCGTGACCAAAAGCAGCAGGATGATGGCCAGACGCAGCCGCCACCCCAGAGGTGCCCCGCGAAAGGGTCGTGCCAGTTTGGACCAGCCTGTGCGAACCTCGGTACTCATACCCAGAAGGTACGCGCGCTAGGGCCCAACCTCAAGTCACGCCGGAGCGAGCACGCCCGACAATGCGCGGAACAATGCCGTACCATCGGTGCCGCCGTGACCTTCATCCGCGGCCCGTTCCGGGTGCGGCATCATCCCGAGAACACGACGGTTTTCCGACAAAATACCAGCAATATCCCCGACCGAGCCGTTCGGGTTCTCGGTATAGGTGAACGCTATCCGGTCCTGATCGCGCAGCGTGGACAATGTGGCATCATCCGCGAAATAGTTGCCGTCGTGATGCGCAATCGGAATGCCAATCACGTCGCCAGCATTGTAGCCTTCGGTAAAGGCGCTGTTGCTGGTTTCGACCTTCAGGCCGACAGTTCTGCAGATGTATTTCAGCCCCGCATTACGCAACAGCGCGCCCGGCAGGATACCGGTCTCGGTCAGGATCTGAAAGCCGTTGCAGATACCCACGGCATAGCCGCCACGCTCGGTATGTTCGACAACCGCCTTGCAGATCGGGGATTGGGCCGCAATCGCGCCACACCGCAGGTAGTCGCCATAGGAAAAGCCGCCCGGAACGCCGACGATGTCGATCCCGTCCGGCAATGCCGCATCCTTGTGCCAGACCATATCGACCTGAAAACCGGCCTGTTCGAAAGCCACGGCAAGGTCCCGGTCGCAGTTCGAGCCGGGGAATACGATGACGGCAGCACGCATGGCAGACCCTCCTTTGCGGGTAATATCAGACCAGTTCGATCTCGTAGCGTTCGATGACCGTATTGGCCAACAGCTTCTCGCACATCTCGGTCACGTCAGCCTCGGTCGCGCCGTCTGCCAGCTCAAGGTCGATCACCTTGCCCTGGCGCACACCTTCGACCTGATCAAAGCCCATGGCGCCCAATGCGTGCCGCACAGCCTCGCCCTGCGGGTCCAGCACCCCGTTCTTGAGCATCACATGCACCCGTGCTTTCATTTTCGCAACTCCACCTGCGGGCCGCGCGTCAGGGCCCATTTCGTTGCGCGGGGGATAGCGTGGTTGCGGCCTTGGGACAACCCTGTTTGCACCGCAGTTTGACGCAGGTCGTTTTCTGGCCGCCACCGACGGGCATGTGCGACAAAGCCAGGCAATTCGGCGGCTCTGAATCCGCAAAGGGCGGTCACACTGGACGGGCTTTCAATCCCAACAAAAAAGCGCCACCGGATTCGCGGTGGCGCTTTGTTTCATCAGCCAAAGGGATCAGTTGATCAACGTTGGCTTGGTCACGTTGCTTTTCGGCAGCACACCCAGACGACGTGCAACTTCCGAATAGGCGTCGGTCAGATTGCCCAAATCACGGCGGAATACGTCCTTGTCCAGCTTCTGACCGGTTTCAATATCCCACAACCGGCAGCTATCGGGGCTGATTTCATCGGCCACGATCAAGCGCTGGTAATCGCCATCGAAAACGCGCCCGATTTCGATCTTGAAGTCGATCAGGCGAATTCCGACAGCCAGCATCAGGCCGCTCATGAAATCATTGACCCGCAGCGCAAGGCTTAGAATATCGTCCATGTCCTGCTGGCTGGCCCACCCGAAGGCGGCGATATGTTCCTCGGTGACCAGCGGATCGCCCAGCGAGTCATCCTTGTAGCAATACTCGACAATCGGGCGCGGCAACTGCGTGCCTTCGGCAATGCCCAGACGTTTGGACATCGTCCCTGCGGCATAGTTCCGGACGATCACTTCCAGCGGCACAATCTCGCAATTGCGCACCAGTTGCTCGCGCATGTTCAGGCGGCGGATGAAATGCGTGGGCACGCCGATCTGGTTCAGACCGTTCATGAAGAACTCGGACAGGCGGTTGTTCAACACGCCCTTGCCATCGATCACGTCCTTCTTTTCCGCATTGAACGCGGTGGCGTCATCCTTGAAATACTGCACAAGCGTGCCCGGCTCGGGGCCTTCATACAGAATCTTGGCTTTGCCTTCGTAGATTTTCTTGCGACGCGCCATAAGCGACCTTTCCAGACTGATCAGAGGGATCGAGTCCCCTCACGTTGGCGTCCTCATAGTCCAAGCCCCCTCTTCCCGCAAGTTTACAGACCAGCGAGACTTTGACACAGCGCAAATACCTTGCACCGATGGTCCCGTATGGTCATATGCATCAATGCAGACATCCTAACCCAAGAGGCCCCTGTCCCATGACCACTTTTGACGAGCGTGAAGCTGCGTTTGAATCGAAATTTGCACATGACGAAAAGATGCAGTTCATCGCCCGGATGCGCCGCAACCGGTTTATGGCTGTCTGGGCCTCGACCCTGAAGGGCGAGACCGTTGAACAGGCGCGCAAATACGGGCAGGAACTGGTGCACACGGACCTGCAAAATGTAAGCGAGGATGACGTGGTCAACGCGGTCAAAGGCTATCTGGGTGATCTGGCGGATGAAGCCAAAATCCGTTCAAAGATGGTCGAGCTGCTGGTCGAGGCCAAAGAACAGGTCATGGCCGAGGCCGATATCTGACCCTTCTCACAGAATTGCTCATGATCTTCATGAGTAATATGAATTTGATTTGACGCCCCTGTCATGAGACACGGGGCGTCTCTTTTTTCTTACAGGCGCATTACGCCTTGCTTCGGAATACCCCAATGACAAACGCGCTGACTGAACTTCTGAACACCGCCGATGCCATTCTGGCAGACGGCGCGACCGGCACCAATCTGTTCAATATGGGCCTGCAATCCGGCGATGCGCCCGAGCTTTGGAACGTTGACGCGCCGGACAAGATCAGGGCGCTGTATCAGGGTTCGGTCGATGCGGGCAGCGATCTGTTTCTGACCAACACCTTTGGTGGCACGGCCGCACGGCTGAAACTGCATGACGCACAGAATCGCGTGGGTGAGCTGAACCGCATCGGGGCCGAACTGGGCCGTGAAGTGGCGGACAAGGCCGGGCGCACCGTGATCGTGGCCGGGTCCGTCGGCCCGACCGGTGAGATCATGGAGCCTGTCGGCAGCCTGTCCCATGCGGAAGCGGTCGAGATGTTTCACGAACAGGCCGAGGCGCTGAAAGAAGGTGGCGCTGACGTCTTGTGGCTGGAAACCATCAGCGCGCCCGAGGAATTCCGCGCCGCCGCCGAGGCGTTTGCACTGGCCGACATGCCCTGGTGTGGCACCATGAGCTTTGACACCGCCGGGCGCACCATGATGGGCGTGACCTCTTCCGATCTGGCCCTGCTGGTCGAGACCCTGCCCAACCCGCCAGTGGCCTTTGGCGCGAATTGCGGCACAGGCGCGTCGGACATTCTGCGCACGGTTCTGGGCTTTGCGGCTCAGGGCACCGAACGCCCGCTGATTTCCAAAGGCAATGCGGGTATTCCGAAATATGTGGATGGTCACATCCACTATGACGGCACGCCGGATCTGATGGCTCAATACGCCGTGATGGCCCGCGATGCCGGGGCCACCATCATCGGTGGCTGCTGTGGTACCATGCCCGCGCATCTGGAAAAGATGCGCCGCGCTTTGGACACCACGCCGCGCACGGAACGTCCAACGCTGGATCAGATCACCGACGCGTTGGGGTCGTTCACTTCGGCCTCGGACGGCACGGGCGAGGATGCGGCAGCGCCGGAACGGCGCACGCGCCGTCGCCGCCGTGCCTGATTGCGATCAGCGCCCCTCGAATTTGGCGGGGCGCTTTTCCAGAAAGGCCACAACACCTTCGGCAAAGTCACGCGAACGTCCGCATTCGCCCTGCAAATGCGCCTCGGTCGTCAACTGCTGCGTCAGCGTGTTTTCGTATGTTCCGCGCAGGGCCTGTTTCATCGCGGCAAAACCTGCGGTCGGGCCATTGGCCAGATAGGTGGCCCGCTTGCGCCAATGCGCGGCAAAATCCTCATCCGCGACCGCTTCCCAGATCAGACCCCAGTCATCCGCCTGACGGGAGCTGATTTTCTCGGCAAACAGCGACGCCCCCATCGCCTTGGCCAGTCCCATCTGACGCGGCATGAACCAGGTTCCGCCCGCATCCGGCAACAGTCCGATCAGGGCAAAAGCCTGCAGGAAATACGCACTTTCGGTTGCGATCACCACATCGGCACACAGCGCCAGATTTGCCCCTGCCCCGGCAGCCGGGCCGTTCACGGCGGCAATGGTCGGAACCGGGCAGTCATGGATGGTTTCAAGCATCGGCTGATACTCATCACGCAGGGACCGTTCCAGATCGATCTTCCCGGTCGATGACGCATCGCCCAGATCCTGCCCCGAGCAAAACGCTCCACCCGCCCCAGTCAAAACAACGCAGCGCGCGTGGCGAGCAGCGTGTTTCATGGCATGGGTGATTTCCGCGCGCATCTGCGTGGTCAGAGCGTTCATCTTGTCCGGACGGTTGAATGTCAGAACGGCAAGCCCGTCCGTGATGTCCAACAGGATCGTTTCATAATCCATGCAAAGCCTCCCCTGGCGACAGTTTCAGCGAACCCTGACGTATTCGCAGGACAAGGGGAAGTGGAACCGCGCGTCAATCTTCCAGAATCTGACGCAGCCGTTCCTTTTCTTCGTCGCTGAGCGTATCCGTCTCGCCCGCCGCCTGAACTTTGGAACGGCTTCGAACAAAGCTCCACCCCATGCCAGCCGCAACCAGCAGCATCAGCGGACCAGCCAGCCACAGCATCAGGTTGGATCCCGTAACTTTCGGTTTCAGCAGCACATATTCGCCATAGCGATCGACGATAAAGGAAATCGCCTGCTCGTCTGTATCCCCCGCGACCAGCCGTTCCCGCAGCAACAGGCGCAGATCGCGGGCGAGGTCCGCGTTGCTTTCATCGATGCTTTCATTCCGGCACACCAGACAGCGCAACCCCGTGCTAAGGTCACGCGCGCGCTGTTCCAGAACCGGATCGTCCAACACCTCGTCAGGCTGCACGGCAAATCCGGGCGTCGCCAGCAGCATCAGGATCAAGATCAGACGCTTCATTCCGCAGGTACTCCGGCCGAGGGCGTCTTGCGCGCGCCAGCAGCGACACGGAAACGACGGTCACACAGGCTGAGAACACCACCCAGCGCCATCAGGATACATCCCGCCCAGATCCAGTTGGCAAAAGGTTTGATATAGGTCCGCATCACCCAGCCCCCATCGGCCTGTTGATCGCCAATCACCACATAAAGGTCACGCAGAACCCGGTAGTCAATCGCCGCCTCGGTGGTGGGCATGCGCGCCACCGGATAGTCTCGTTTCTCTGGGTGCAAAGTGCCAATCACCCGATCGCCGGATTCAACCAGAACATCAGCCGTGGTCGAAAAATAGTTCGGCCCCTGCACGCGCCGCACATCTTCCAGCGTCAGGGTAAACTGCCCCACCTCGAACGGCTGACCGGGTTGGGCGACCCGAATATCCTCAACCTCCCACGCGGTCAGACCGGCGATGGCGAAGATGGTGACGCCCAGCCCGGTATGGGCCACGGCCTTGCCCCAATCGGCCCCCGGCAGGCGGAACAGCCGTTTCAGATTGCCTTTTCGGCCCGTACGGCTCCACAGATCAATAATTGCGCCGAGCGTGATCCAGGCCCCAAGGAACAGCCCCACCGGACCCAGCGCGCTGCGCCCGGTCTGCATTGCCCAAACCAACAGCCCCAAGGCCACGGCCAGCAGAAAGGCATAGCGCAGGGACCAGGCCGTCTTGCCCAGCTTTCCCCGTTTCCACGGAAGCATCGCACCAATGGGCAGAACGAGACCCAGCAGCACCATGAACGGCGTGAAGGCGACATTGAAAAACGGCGGCCCGACCGAGAGTTTCCGATCAAACATCATCTCGGCCACCATCGGCCACATGGTCCCGGCGAATACGACAAAGCAGCTGACGGCCAGAAGAACGTTATTCACCACCAGCGCGCTTTCACGGCTGATAACGCCAAAGACGCCTTTAGCCTCCATCGCCTGCGCGCGCGCCGCAAACAGGGTCAGTGCGCCGCCGATGAAGAAAACAAGGATCATCAGGATGAACACGCCCCGCTCGGGATCCGTTGCAAAGGCGTGCACCGATGTCAGCAGGCCCGACCGTACGATGAACGTCCCGATCAGCGAGAACCCAAAGGCGATGATCGCCAGCAAGATAGTCCAGCTTTTCAACGCTTCGCGCTTTTCAACCACAATGGCCGAATGCAACAGCGCCGCCGCCAGCAACCACGGCATGAACGAGGCATTCTCGACCGGGTCCCAGAACCAGAACCCACCCCAACCAAGCTCGTAATACGCCCACCACGATCCCAGCGCGATACCGATGGTCAGAAAGACCCAGGCCGCCAGTGTCCATGGTCGCACCCACCGCCCCCAGGCGGCATCAATCCGCCCCTCGATCAGCGCGGCGACGGCAAAGCTGAAGGCCATGCTAAGGCCCACATAGCCGAGGTACAGAAACGGCGGGTGAAACGCCAAACCGGGGTCCTGCAGCAGCGGGTTCAGGTCGCGCCCATCAAAGGGCGCAACGGCAAGCCGGTCGAACGGGTTCGAAGTGAACAGGATAAAGGCAAAAAACGCCACCGCCACGGCCGATTGCACAGCCAGCACCCGTGCCTTCAACGTCGGCGGCAAGCCACCCCCAAACACCGCTGCCATGGCACCAAACAGAGTCACGATCAGCACCCATAGCAGCATCGACCCTTCGTGGTTCCCCCATGTCCCGCTGATCTTGTAGATCATCGGTTTCGCAGAGTGACTGTTTTCAACCACGATCCGCAGCGAGAAATCCGAGCTTGTGAACGCCCAGACCAAGGCCCCAAATGAAAATGCGGTCAGCAGGAACTGTGAAATCGCGGCAGGTTCCGCAAATATCATCCACCCGGTCCACCGCTTGGCAGCGCCGACAAGGGGCACCACGCTTTGCACGATGGCGACCAGAAAGGCTAGAATTAAGGCGAAGTGACCGAGCTCTGTAATCATGCCCATGGATATACTCCGCAGGCTTCCTGATCGCCAATCACTTTCGCCGATTTCAGGCGCACATAGTGTCGCGGTTCAGGCGCTGCGCAACCGTTTCCAATCGACCAATGCAGGATTGGGATCGGCGCGCATCACCTCAAGCTGCAACCCGGCATCCGGGCCGGTATCGGCAGCGCCCGGGCTGTCACTGCGCAACTCCCTCAGCGCGCGCAGATTGTCCATGACCTGCGGGGCCCGCAACATGGTCTGAGATATCTCACGCTGCAGATCCTGCGCCTTGGCCTGATGCCGCGCACCGAAATAGAACGACACGATGACACCCAGCAACCACCACAAAGGTTCAGGCACCAGTGCGATCCCCTGCATCCGCGCGGCAAACCACAATGGGTCGATCATCGCCGCCGCAAACAGGCCCAGCGTTCCGAACGCCAGCGCCGGGCGCGGTACGCGGTTCAGCCCGTCCATAAACCGATCAAACGCACCTTTGCGCGGCACCTGAAACTCGGCCCGGAATTGCGCCATCGCCTGCCCTTGCACGGCCAGCGCCCGCCTGGCCCCTTCTTCGGAGTTTTCTCTGAATATTTCCGCAGTTTCACGCACCACGTTGCGCCCGCCGCCGAACAGAAAACCCAATAACCCCGTAATCAACCCCATACCGCAACTCTCCTTTGAAACTCAACGTCGCCCATGTGGTATTTGGGCGAAATGAACTCCTCGGCCCGCCTGATCCATCCGCCTTTCCCACCGGCACGGCTGCGGGCGTATTTTCGCGTTGCGGGGCGTCGATCCGCCAACCGGAAATAATAGTTTCGGCGCGCCACGCCATATGCATCCCGAAGGGCAACAGCGTCAGGGCGCAACGCCTCTTCACAGGCGCGTTCCGTCTGCGGCCCAATGACCCCATCAACCGCCACATCAAAGCCCATCTCGCGCAATAACCGCTGAAGGATTCGAACCGCCTGCGCACCCGCGTTGACATACATGTCAAACACCGTCGCGTGCAGAATATCGGGCAAAGCGGCAATGCGTGGCTTCTCAAAATAGTGCCGCACGAAAATATCGACCGCCTGCCCACGGCTCAGCACCCGGACATCAGCGGTGTCGACCTGCCCATCGCCGTTCAAATCCAACCCAAGCCTGCGCATGGTGTGAATGGTGACGCCAAACTTCGTGGCCCCGCCCGGATCGTCCAGGTCGTCCACAAATCCGCCTTCCCGCGCTACGATCTCTGCCGCTATCTGTCGAACCGTCTGCATATCTTCCCCTGACCAATCTGCCGGGCAAAACGGTCACGCAAGACAGTTTACATCCCCAAACGAAACAGGGCGCTGCCGCCTGATACGCGCAACGCCCCTGCCTCTTCTGTTCAAAAATACCTCCGCCGGAGGCACGCAGCGCAGCTGCGTTCAGCTTTCCTCAGGCCCCTTGTAGACGCCTTGTTCTTTCAAAGCATCCATTACTTCCTTCGGCATATAAGTCTCATCGTGTTTCGCAAGTATTTCAGTGGCTTCAAAGACACCATTCACGTAACTTCCGGTCCCCACCATGCCCTGATTCTCAGAAAACAGATCCGGCAGAACACCGGTAAACGCCACCTGCACGCTTTCGCCGCCATCGGTCACGACAAAACGCACAGTCTCGCCCTGCCCGCGAATGATCGAGCCTTCCTCGACCAGGCCACCGATACGAAACACCTCGGTCGGTGCGGGCGGTTCCGCGATCACCTGACTGGGCGAGCGGAAAAAGTTGATGCCGTCGCGCATTGCGTACCCAATCAACGCCGTCGACGCCACAAGGGCGACAACGGCCACCAGAATGATCTGAACTCGACGACGTTTCTTGAGCGTTTTCATACCGTCCTCACGGGAATAGAGGGGCCATCATCAGCCCCCGGGTTTCATCCTCACCTAACATCAGGTTGGCGTTCTGCAAGGCTTGCCCACTGCTACCTTTTGTCAGGTTATCCAGCGCAGCGACCACTGTCGCGCGCCGTTCGATCCGGTCAGCCACCACACCGATATGGCAGAAGTTCGAGCCCCGCACATGGTGGGTCGACGGGGCTTCGCCCATTGGCAGCATCTGAATGAACGGCTCGCCTTCATAGGCCTTGGCCAGCGTCTCATAGATGCTCTGCGGGTCGCCCTTTACATAGGTCGTCGCCAGAATCCCCCGGTTCGCCGGGATCAGATGGGGGGTGAATTGCACATGGACCGTGCGCCCGGCGAGTTTCGAGAATTCCTGATCAAACTCACCCAGATGCCGGTGCGTACCACCGATGGCATAGGCGTTATACCCCTCGCTCAACTCGGCGTGCAGCAGATTCTCTTTCAAAGACCGCCCCGCACCCGAGACTGCGCATTTCAGGTCCAGCACGATATCGTCCAGATCGATCACACCAGCCGAAATCAACGGCCGCAGCACATACTGCCCCGTCGCCGCGTTGCAGCCTGTACCAGCCACCAGCCGAGCGGTGCGGATCTCGTCCCGGTAGAACTCGGTCAGGCCATAGACAGCCTCTTCCTGCTGCTCCAACGCACTGTGCGGATTGCCGTACCATTTTTCGTACTCATCCGCGTCCCGCAGCCGGAAATCTGCGGACAGGTCGATGATTTTCAGGGTCTTCGGCAGATCGCGGATCACATCCTGACTGGTTTTGTGTGGCAAAGCGCAGAAACACAGATCGATCTGAGAGAAGTCGATTTCCGAAATCTTGCACAGATCCGGCAGGTCCATATGCCGCAGATGCGGGAAGACCTGCGCCATGCTCATGCCTGCCTTACGCTCGGCCGCCAGCGCGACGATGTCCATGTTCGGGTGCTCGGCGATCAGCCGCACCAATTCGGCGCCGGTATAACCGGATGCGCCCAGAATTGCGATTTTGTGGGTCATGTCAGACCTCTTCTTTCCATGTGTCACATTTCATGACCGCCGATGTGACGGTCTTGGATTTAGAAAATTGGAAGGGGCGCGTCCTTGACCTAAATCAGGCCGCCTCGAACGAGATTTGTCGTCGGAGGAATTGTGTCGCCCGATCGCTGACAAAACCCGGCTTGCCGGTGGTCAGGAATCCGCTCGTGCCGTCGCCCAGCATGTTGGGGTGGCGTTGCAGGTAGTCCGCCAGACTTGCGGCAACCAGATCGCCCTGGCTGAAAACCTGAACATCCGGGCCCAACGCGGCCTGAAAAGTCTCGGCCATCAACGGGTAATGGGTGCAGCCCAGAATCGCGGCCTGAGGGTCGGGCATTTTCCGTTTCAACGCATCCACATGGCTGCGTACCAATGCCTCGGCCAGAATCATGTCGCCATCTTCAATGGCATCGACCACACCACCGCAGGCCTGCGCCTCGACATCGACGCCAATCGCGCGGAACGCCAGTTCCCGCTGAAAGGCCCGGCTGGATACGGTGGCAGGTGTGGCAAACAGGGCAACGTGCTTCACCGCAACCTCGCGCGGGGGTGAGTTGTCGCCCCACTGCCGTTCAGTCAGAGCTTCGATCAGAGGAACGAAAACGCCCAGAACCCGCTTACCCTCGGGCACACCCGCTTCCTGCATCCGCCGCAGCGCAGCGGCGCTGGCGGTATTGCAGGCCAGAATCACCAGATTGCAGCCGCGATCCCACAGTTCGTGCACCGCCTTGCGGGTCAGTTGATAGATATCCTCGGCGTCGCGCACACCGTAAGGCGCGTGTGCACTGTCCGCAAAATACAGGAAATCAACGTCCGGCAGGTGTTTCTGCGCGGCGTTCAGGACGGTCAGACCGCCCAAACCGGAATCAAAGATGCCTACTGCCATTTGCCCCTTCAGGCGCGATGCCGTTCCTCGAATTCATAGCCGTAGTCATACGACTTCAGCGGTGTCGGAGACAGCTCATACGTGGCTTTGCGCAGGAAATCCATCATCTTGCGCGTATCCTTGCCCAACGGGTCCAGAACATCGCGCCCGATGGGCTCGCCAATCACCACTTTGACCGGGGTATCGACGCGTTTCTTGAACTCTTTGATCAGCAATCCCATGCGCAACGTGTTGTGCAAATGGCTGGCGATCTGGAACAGGCGAGAGGTGTGCCCGTCGAAAAACACCGGCACCACGGTCGCATTCGATTTTGCCACCATTCGGGCAGTGAACCCACGCCAACCCGGATCCATCGGATAGGCAAACGGGTTGACCGCCGTGCTGACCGTACCGCCCGGGAAAATCCCAATCGCCCCGCCATCCCCCAGATAGTTCAGCGCGGTTTTGCGGGTTTCCAGGTTCAGCTTCATCGCCTCTTTCGTCTCATCAAACGAAATCGGCAGGATGATGCGGTTCAATTCCTCGGCCTTGCGGAACACCCTATGGGCCAGAATGCGGAAATCGCCGCGCGTCTCGGAAAGCATATGCCCCATCATCAGACCATCCAGAATGCCATAGGGGTGGTTGGCAATCAGGATCAAAGGTCCGTCCTTGGGGATATTCGACAACGACCCGCCCACAACGTCCAGCGTCAGCCCATATCGTTCGACCATGACGGCCCAGAAGTCGCGCCCTTTGGCCACGTCTTTTTCATACCCATCCGCACGCTTGATCAGGCGCATTCGGCCCGTTGTATTCTCCATAAGCTTGATAACCATCCGACCGCCTTTGGTTTCGGCGGAATGGGCGTAGGAAATGTCACGAACGACATGACGGCGCGAGGGCATTTACGGACTCCGGTTGTTCGCCTGTATTATATGTTTGAGGCGCAATTTTGCCTAGCTATCGTGACAGGTTTGTGACGCCTCATTCCGCCGCAGCGCGCAGTTCTGGCCCTCCACTTTTGATGGTCGCTAGCAATTCCTCGCGCCGTTTCGCGGCTTTGGCCTCGTTTTCCAGCAAAACCGGGCCGAAACCGCGGATTTCCAGCGGCAGACGCGCCAGGGCGGCAATGGCTTCTTGCGTGTCCTGAGACACCAAAGGCAGAACCTGCTTCATGTCCTTTTCATATTGCCGGATCAAAGCGCGTTCCATTTTGCGCTCGGCCGAGTATCCGAAAATGTCCAGAGGTGTTCCCCGCAGCACCTTCATCTTCGCCATCAGCTTAAGCGGCCCCAGCATCCACTCACCAAAGGCGCGTTTGCGCGGTCTGCCGTTACCGCCTGCTCTGCCAAAGATCGGCGGGGCAAGATGGAAGGTCATCTTGAAGTCGCCATCAAACTCCGCCGCCGCTTTGTCCCGGCTGCTGAGCAGCAATCGGGCAACCTCGTATTCGTCCTTGTAGGACAGCAGTTTGTGGTATCCCTTGGCCGCCGCTTCCTGGATCTTGGCATCCTCGATCCCATCCACCAGCTTGCGATAACGTTTGGCCAGCCGCTTGGATTGGTAGTTGGTCAGGTGCTGCGCCCGGAACTCAATCATCTGGTCCAGAGATTTCGGCAACTCGGTGACCGAGGGCGACAACATCGCCTGCACCTCGTCCGGGTGCAGAACAGCCCAGCGGCCTACATCAAAGGCGCGTTTATTGCGCTCAACCGCTGTGCCGTTGAGTTCGATGGCACCCATTATGGCCTCGTAGGTAACCGGCAGGACGCCGCGCTGCCAGGCCGCACCAAAGACCATCATGTTGGAATAGATCGAATCGCCCATCACCACCTTTGCCAACTCGGTGGCATCAAATAGCGTGACATCGTCTTTCAGCCGCGCCTGCAAGGCCAGTTCCAACTGATCGGCCGGGATGCGGAATTCGGTGTCGCGGGTGAAGTCGCCGGTTACGGTTTCGTGGCTGTTGACCACGGCACCTGTCTGTCCGGCCCGTGTCAGGCCCAGCGTCTTGGCCCCGGCTGACACCACCAAATCGCCACCAATCAGCGCGTGCGCCTCACCGGTGGCCACGCGAATGGCGCTGATGTCTTCCGGCTTGTTGGCCAGACGGCAGTGGATGTGAACCGCGCCGCCTTTTTGCGCCAGACCCGCCATCTCCATCATGCCCGCGCCCTTGCCATCTATCTGCGCGGCCTGCGCCAGAATAGCACCAAGGGTCACGACGCCCGTGCCACCAACCCCGGTGATGACCACGTTATGCGTGCCCTTGATCTGCGGTAGCTCCGGCAGTGGCAGATCGGGCAGATCAAGCTGTTTCGTCGCCTCTTTCCGGATTTTCGCCCCTTCCAGGGTGACAAAGGACGGGCAGAACCCGTTCAGGCAGGAAAAATCCTTGTTACAGCTTGATTGATCAATCGCCCGCTTGCGGCCCAGTTCGGTTTCCTTGGGCACGATCGAGACGCAGTTCGATTGCACGCCGCAATCGCCGCAACCTTCGCAGACATCCGTGTTGATAAAGACGCGCTTGTCCGGGTCCGGGAATTCCCCTCGCTTGCGGCGGCGGCGCTTTTCGGCAGCGCAGGTTTGGACATAGACAATGACCGAGACACCGTCGATCTCGCGGAACCGATCCTGCACTTGCATCAACTCGGCCCGTTCGAAGGTTTCCACACCGGAGGGCAAGGCGCCAAGGTTCACGTCTTCTTTCTCGTCATAAACCAGCGCTACGTGTTGGACACCCATGGCCTTGACCTCGGCCACGATCCGTTCGGCGGTCAGATCGCCTTCGTTTCCCTGTCCACCGGTCATTGCAACCGCGTCGTTGAACAGAATTTTGAAAGTGATGTTCGTGCCCGCCGACAAAGCGGCCCGGATCGCCTGCACGCCCGAGTGGTTATAGGTTCCGTCGCCAAGGTTCTGGAACACGTGATTGGTGGTCGAAAACGGAGCCTCCCCGATCCAGTTCGCGCCCTCTCCGCCCATCTGAGTGAACCCGGTCGTTTCCCGATCCATCCACTGCACCATGTAATGGCACCCGATCCCGGCATAAGCCCGGCTGCCATCGGGCACTTTGGTCGAGCTGTTATGCGGACAGCCCGAACAGAAATACGGCAGACGCGTCGCGATTTCCTGGGCGTTGTCGGCCCGACGCGCCTGGGACAGCTTTTCTAGCCCCGCCCGAACACCATCGGTATCGCGGCCCTCTTCGATCAGGATCTCACCCAGTTTCTCGGCAATCATGATCGGGTCCAGCGCGCCGCGCGTGGGGAACAGTTCCTCGCGGTGCAAGGTCCCGGCCCCGCCCTTGTACCAACCGTAAACGCGGCGACCCCGGCGGTCGTCAAAGATGGCTTCCTTGACCTGCACCTCGATCAGTTTGCGCTTTTCTTCAACGATAACAATCAGGTCCAGCCCTTCTGCCCAGTCATGGAACCCGGCCATATCCAGCGGAAAGGTCTGCCCGATCTTGTAGGTGGTGATACCCAGGCGCTCGGCCTCGGCCTCATCAATGTTCAGCAGCGACAGCGCGTGGGCCAGATCCAGCCAGTTCTTGCCAGCCGCCACAAACCCGATCTTGGCCCCCGGCTTGCCCCAGACCCGTTTATCCAGCTTGTTGGCATGAGAAAACGTCTCGGCCGCGAAACGTTTATAGTCGATGATCCGCGCCTCTTGCAGATGCGGCGTGTCGCCCAGTCGGATGTTCAGTCCGCCCTCGGGCATGTCGAACTCGGGCATTACCAGACCCACCCGGTCCGGCCTGCCATCCACGACCGAGGTCACCTCGATCGTGTCCTTCATCGTTTTCAAGCCAACCCAGACACCGGCAAACCGGCTGAGTGCAAAGCCGTAGATGCCGTAGTCCAATATCTCCTGCACGCCCGCCGGGCTGACCACCGGCATATACATATCGACCAAAGACCACTCGGATTGGTGCAAAACGGTCGAGCTTTCGCCCGTGTGGTCATCCCCCATCGCCATCAGCACGCCGCCATGCTGTGCCGTGCCCGCCATATTGGCGTGACGCATCACATCGCCCGACCGGTCGACACCCGGCCCTTTGCCGTACCAAAGACCGAACACACCATCATAGCGCCCATCGCCGCGCAATCCGGCCTGCTGACTGCCCCATAACGCGGTGGCGGCCAGATCTTCGTTCAGACCGTACTGAAAAGTCACGTCACTTTCGGCAAGATATCGCTGCGCCCGCATCATCTGCTGATCGACCGCGCCAAGTGGCGAACCGCGATATCCGGTCACCAGTCCCGCCGTATTCAGCCCGGCCTGCCGGTCGCGCGCGCGCTGCATCAGCATCAGACGCACCAGCGCCTGCGTTCCGTTCAAAAGAACAGGCGATTTCTCAAGATCGAACCGGTCGTTCAGCGATATTTGTGGCTGACTCATCAGACGTCTCCCCTCGTCAGATCAGTGTGCTTCATATTCTCGCATATTAGGTCACAAATGCTGACCTGTATAGAGTTTATCCACTGAAACCTAACGATTTCACCGTTTGTTTGTGGAACTTGTTACCTATTTCATATAGGCCTTCCCGAGGATAACGAAAGTTGCGGCGATGGATTGGGATAAGCTTAGGATATTTCACGCGGTTGCAGATGCAGGCAGCCTGACCCATGCGGGGGACAAGCTCAATTTGTCTCAATCCGCCGTGAGCCGTCAGATCCGCGCGCTGGAAGAATCACTCGATGCGACCCTGTTTCACCGTCACGCCCGTGGCCTGATCCTGACCGAACAGGGTGAGTTGTTGTTCGATGCGACCTCGGCCATGTCCAAACGCCTCGACGCTGCAGCTGCCCGCATCCGCGACAGCGAGGATGAGGTGTTCGGCGTCCTGCGTGTTACCACGACCTTCGGCTTTGGTACCCTGTGGCTGGCCCCGCGCCTGCCAAAGCTCTACGAGCAATACCCCGATCTGAACATCGACCTGATGCTGGAAGAACGCGTTCTGGACCTGCCCATGCGTGAGGCCGACGTTGCCATCCGCATGAAAGAACCCAGCCAGGCCGATCTGGTGCGCAAGCGGCTGATGACTGTACAGATGACGCTGTATGCCACGCAGGAGTACATCGAAACGCATGGCGGCAACCTGAAGTCGCTGGACGAGATCAAGGATCATCGCCTGATCTGCCAAACCCCCGCAGCGCCTCAGGTCGGGGCAAGCGCGTCAATGGTACGCCATTTGATGACCTATAATCCGGGGTCGCTGCTGACGGTGAACAACTACTTCGGCGTCCTGCAGGCCGTGCTGCACAATCTGGGCATTGGCGTTCTACCCGATTATGTCACGCAGGATTTCCCGCATCTGGTCCCGGTCCTTTCCGATATCGAAACCGCCGATGTTCCGGTTTATCTGGCCTACCCCGAGGAATTGCGGCACTCTAAACGCGTTGCAGCGTTCCGCGATTTTGTTCAGGCCGAAATCATTGAACAACGCAAGCAGTTGAAGAAATTGGGTAAACTATAGATATGCGCGCAGGGCATATCAGGGTTGTCCAATGCACAGTCTGAAACTCCTTGAACGTTAACAAACTGATCCCTAAATGAGCACTCGAAGGCGGTGATGCTGAAACGCTCATCATCTTCATACCTCCCTGTTGGACTATGGCCGAGCTTAGTGCTCGGCCTTTTTTTTGGTTTCACGGGTTGTCAGGGCGGTGAAACTGCTGGGAAATCTGGCGGCTTGTGCCTATGATCCCGAAAAACAACTAAATTTTTCGCGATCGAGGACAAATCAATGTTCCACCCCCTACGCCTTTTGGCGGCGCTTTTGTCATTTGTGCTGATGACCGCGCCATTGCATGCGCAAATCGCCACAACGTCGTCATCGGACGCACATGCCACAGTGACCATCCCCGAGGACCTGACCCCGGAACAGGTAGATGGTCTGGTGGCCCGCATGTCGGACGATCAGGTCAGGTCGATCCTGTTGGAGCGTCTGGATGCCGTTGCCGAGAAAAACGCGGCAGAGGCGGAAGAAGTTGATGATCCGATCACGGAACTCAACGAAATCTGGACCGAAATGGTGACGTCGTGGACGCAGGTCATCATGACTGTGCCGAACATCTTCCATGCCCAGGTCGAGGCGGTTTCGAATTTCACGGGAACTTTTGGAGCCAGCGGAGCGCTTACACTTATGGGGTTGGTCCTGAGTGTTCTGGTCGTGGGCTTCATCGCGGAAAAGCTGTTTGAGCTGCTGACGCGTCGTTGGCATGTACAGGCTGAGGTTGAAGAAGAAGGCGATCTATGGGGCGCCGTCCGCTACCTGTTTGGTCGTTTCTGCCGAGAAATCGCCGGGCTTGTGGTGTTCTATGTGGTGATCCGCGCGGTCGGTCGCGGCCTTTTGTCTGCAGAACAAATCACCTATGCCGCGCCTTTCGTGTTCTATCTGATCTGGGTTCCGCGACTGGGTGCAGCCGCCTCGCGTTTCATTCTCGCACCCAAAAAACCGCATTACCGTTTGGTCAATATTGACGATCACTGGGCGAAATACCTGCATCGTAACCTGATTGGCCTGCTGATCTTGATCGGCTTCACGCTGTTCCTGTTGCACTTCAACCGGCTGAACGGGATCACCAGCGGCGAGACGCGCATTGGTTTCTGGCTGAACGCGGGGATTCACATCTATATCGGCGTCATCGCGTGGAAAGCGCGTGAGGGCCTGTCGCAGATGATGCTGGGCACCGACCCGGACCACACAAAATTCGACGAGGAAGTGGCGCACTACTATCCCTACTTCGCGATCGGTGTCTCGGCGGCGATCTGGCTATTGGTCGAGTTTCTGGTGGCTCAGCGCGATCCGTCGTCGCTTGCGCTTCTGGTTCAGGGCGCGCATTTCGCCACGATGTTCTGGCTGCTGATCGCGCCTGCGCTGGATACGTTAATCCGGGGTCTGGTGCGTCACCTGCAACCGCCAATGCTGGGCGAAGGCCCGGTGGCCGAGCAGGCCTACAGATCGACCAAACGCAGCTATATCCGCATTGGTCGCGTTCTGGCCGGTATCCTTGTGATCCTGATGATCGCCAAAGCCTGGAACCTGAACCTGCAGGAAATCGCAGGCGGCGCGCAGGAAGAAGGCAGCCGGCTGATCCAGTTCTTCATCATCATCGCGGTCGGCTACATCCTGAACGAGGTCGTCTCGCTTTGGATCAACCGTCGCCTGGCGAAAGAGATGACCGCCGATCAAAGCCCCGATGAAGAGGCTGGCGAAGGCGGCGGTTCGGGCGGATCGCGTCTGGCGACGGTTCTGCCGCTGCTGCGCGTCACGGCTCAGGTCGCGATTGCGGTGATCTTCCTTCTGCTGGCGCTGGGGGCCTTGGGTCTCGATATCACGCCGTTGCTGGCGGGTGCCGGTATCCTTGGTCTGGCCATCGGTTTCGGCGCGCAAAAACTGGTCTCGGACATTGTGGGCGGGATCTTCTTCCTGATCGACGATGCCTTCCGCGTGGGCGAATATGTCGATGTGGGCGGCACCACCGGCACGGTCGAGAAGATCTCGATCCGGTCGATGCAACTGCGCCACCATCGCGGGCCGGTGCACACCATTCCTTACGGTGAGATTCAGAAGCTGACCAATTACAGCCGCGACTGGGTCATCATGAAGCTGAAATTCACCGTGCCTTTCGACACCGACCCCAACAAGGTCAAGAAGATCTTCAAGAAGATCGGTGCCGAGATGATGGAGGACGAGACTCACAAGGATGGCTTCCTGCAGCCCTTCAAGTCGCAGGGTGTGTTCGACTTTGACGATGTCGGCATGATCATCCGCGGCAAGTTCATGGCCAAGCCGGGCAAACAATTCACCCTGCGCAAGGAAATCTTCAATCGGGTCAAGGCGTCGTTCAAGGAAAACGGCATCGACTTTGCCCGCCGCGAAGTGCGTGTTGCGATCCCGGGTCTGGATGAGGCCGAGAACCTGACGGATGAACAAAAGGCAGCCGTAGGTGCAGCAGCGGCGGATGCCGCCAACAAGGCGCAAAACCCCGCGTAACGATACGCAGCCAGCCCTCATTCTGTTGATGGCTGGCCGCTGAATTGCAAGGAAAGAACACGGAACCGCCCCTACCGTCGGTTCCGTTTTTCTTTGCCATAACCGCCCTGCGCTGACTTGGCCCTTTCCACAGGCCGCCCCTTGCCCTAAAAGGCGCGCAATCTCGGCCCACTTGGACACAGGACAGACGATGCAAGAGCCCGCTATCACACCCGATCTGATTGCCGCACACGGGCTCAAGCCCGAGGAATACGACATGATCCTCGAGATCATCGGGCGCGAGCCTTCCTTCACCGAATTGGGCATCTTCTCGGCCATGTGGAACGAGCACTGTTCCTACAAGTCGTCCAAAAAATGGCTGCGCACCCTGCCGACCTCTGGCCCTCAGGTGATCTGCGGTCCGGGCGAAAACGCCGGTGTAGTCGATATTGGCGACGGACAAGCCGTGGTCTTCAAGATGGAAAGCCACAACCACCCCTCGTATATCGAACCCTATCAGGGTGCGGCCACTGGCGTGGGTGGCATCCTGCGTGACGTCTTTACCATGGGTGCGCGTCCCATCGCCTCGATGAACGCGCTGTCGTTTGGTGAGCCCGGCCACCACAAGACCCGTCAACTGGTGAACGGCGTGGTTGAAGGCATCGGCGGCTATGGCAACTGTTTCGGCGTGCCTTGCGTCGGCGGCGAAGTGCGGTTCCATCCCGCCTATAACGGCAACTGCCTTGTGAACGCATTTGCCGCCGGTCTGGCCGACAGCGACAAGATTTTCTACTCGGCCGCATCGGGCGTCGGGATGCCGGTCGTCTATCTGGGTGCGAAAACCGGCCGTGACGGCGTTGGCGGTGCGACCATGGCCTCGGCCGAATTCGACGACACTATCGAAGAAAAGCGCCCCACCGTTCAGGTCGGCGACCCCTTCACCGAAAAGCGCCTGATGGAGGCGACGCTGGAGCTGATGCAGACCGGTGCCGTGATCTCGATCCAGGATATGGGCGCGGCGGGTCTGACCTGTTCTGCCGTGGAAATGGGCGACAAGGGCGGTCTGGGCGTGCGCCTTGATCTGGAAAACGTCCCCCAGCGCGAAGAGAACATGACAGCGTACGAGATGATGCTGTCGGAATCTCAGGAACGCATGCTGATGGTGCTGAAGCCCGAGCTTGAGGCCGAGGCCCGCGCCGTGTTCGAGAAATGGGATCTGGATTTTGCCATCGTTGGCGAGACCATTGCCGAAGACCGCTTTCTGATCATGCATAATGGTGAGGTCAAAGCCGATCTGGTCCTGTCCAAACTGTCCTCGACCGCGCCGGAATACGACCGCCCATGGGAGCCAACCCCCGAGGCCGCACCGCTGGAGGATGTACCGCAGATCGATCCCATTGACGGTCTGCGCGCCCTGCTCGCCTCGCCCAACTACGCGGGCAAGCAATGGGTTTATGAACAATACGACACCATGGTCATGGCCGACAGCGCCCGCACACCCGGCCTGGGCGCAGGCATGGTCCGCGTCCACGGCACTGACAAGGTGCTGGCCTTCACCAGCGACGTGACGCCGCGCTACGTGCGGGCCAACCCGGTCGAAGGCGGCAAACAGGCGGTGGCCGAGGCCTATCGCAACCTGACTGCCGTCGGGGCCAAACCGCTGGCCACCACCGACAACCTGAACTTCGGCAACCCCGAAAAGCCCGAGATCATGGGTCAGTTCGTTGGTGCCATTCAGGGCATCGGCGCCGCCGTCGGCGCGCTGGACATGCCCATCGTGTCCGGCAACGTGTCGCTTTATAACGAGACCGACGGTCAGGCGATCCTGCCCACCCCGACCATCGGTGCCGTGGGTCTGCTGAACCATTCCGATGAAATCATCGGCAATGAGGTTCGCGAGGGCCATGTTGCCCTGATCATCGGCGAGACAAATGGCCATCTTGGCCAATCCGCCCTGCTGGCCGAAGTGTTCAATCGCGAAGACGGCGACGCCCCGCATGTCGATCTGGACGCTGAGAAACGCAACGGTGATTTCATCCGCGCCAACCGCGAGATGATCAAGGCCTGCACCGATCTGGGCGATGGCGGCCTGGCGCTGGCCGCGTTCGAACTGGCCGAGGCAGCTGGCGTAGGCGTCCAACTCGACGAAGCCCCGACCGAGTTCCTGTTCGGCGAGGATCAGGCCCGCTATCTGGTCGCCTGCAACTTTGATCAGGCCGAGGCGCTGATGATCGCCGCCGGTCAGGCCGGTGTACCGCTGGTCTCGGTCGGTCGTTTCACCGGCGACAGCGTCAAGATCGGCGCGTCCGAGGCATCGCTGGCGGATTTGCAAGACACGTTCCGCACCAGCTTTGCGGCGGCTGTTGCCTGACCTACAGGCTTCTTCTCGTCCCAAATACGGACATCCTGCGCGCGCAACCGAGCGCAGGATTTGCCGGTTTTGTCCGCGCGTGCCATCTTGCACGCCCCGCCCCATCGCTCTACATCTTGGGAAAGACTTTCAGGAGTAAATCTACATGCCGATGAGCGCCCACGAAATTGAAACCCTGCTGCGCGAGAGCTTTCCCAACGCGGAAATTCAGGTTGGCGGCAGCGATGGCGTGCATATGTCCGCCATGGTCGTGGACGAAAGCTTTCGCGGCAAAAACCGCGTTCAGCAGCAACGCGCCGTTTACGCGGCCTTGAAAGGCAAGATGGACGGCCCGGACGGAGAGTTGCACGCGCTGGCGCTGACCACGAAAGTCCCAGAATAGCTCTTGGTTTTCCGCAGAAAACAGAGATCCCAATGCATTCCCTAAAGGGAAGACCACAAGGAAACGCGAAATGACCGATGTGAAAACCCAGATCGATGAAACCGTCAAAGCCAATGACGTGGTTCTGTATATGAAAGGCACCAAAGAGATGCCACAATGTGGCTTCTCATCCCGTGTGGCTGGCGTGCTTAACTATATGGGCGTCGACTATGCCGACGTGAACGTTCTGGCCGATGACGCGGTGCGTCAGGGCATCAAGGACTACTCGGACTGGCCGACCGTGCCGCAGCTATATGTCAAAGGTGAGTTTGTCGGCGGCTGCGACATCGTAACCGAGATGACCTTGTCGGGTGAACTGGACACGTTGTTTGACGAAAACGGCGTTGGCTACAACAAGGAAGCCGCAGACAAAATCCGCGAAGCAAACGCGTGATCCAGCCTTAGCGGCTGGAGCAATTCTGATAGATCACCTGCTCGCTGGCGGCATCGCTTGCCGCCAGATAGCTGATGGACGCGTCCCACCCTTTCGAGCGCAGAACATAGGTGCCTTCCGTGTCGACGGATTCGTAGCGGATGCCCGAACCGCTTTCGACCTGACGCAACGCAACAAGGGTGTTGTCCACAATAGTCGCCGCCGCACCCGTCCCGTCAGCAGCGTTGAAATAGGTGACCGGCAGCGGCACACCGTTTTCGCAGGCGAAGGTCACAGACAGAATGTCGATCTCGGCCAACGCTGCCGAAGCAGACATCGCGACCAGTGCGCCACCGGCCAGAACACATAGCTTGTTCATTGGGATTTCTTCTCCTCAACGACCGAGGCAATGGCTTCGGCCCGTGCCGCCAATTCGGCCAGCGTATCGGTCACCGAAGGCGGAACCACCGCAACCTCGACCCGTTCCGGCTCGGGCGCAGGGGCGTTGCGCAGGGTGTTCAGCTCGGTTTCGGCCTCGGCCAGTTTGGCTTCCAGCGCCTTGACCTTATCCTCGGTCGCAGCCGTTTTGTCGGCCAGCATCAGACCCGCCATCAACAGCATCCGGGATTCCGGCATCCGGCCGATCTGATCCGACAGGACCTGAGCCTCATCATCCAGCATCTTTGCGGCGGATTGCAGAAACACCTCTTCCCCGTCCTGACAGGACACATCGAATCCGCGCCCGCCGATATGAATGGTAACCTCGGGCATTATTCCACCTCACCTTCCGCAAGTTTCGCCTGGTTCAGCAACGGCTCCAGCCGCGCCAGAACCGCGTGGGCCTCAGCCGCATCGGTTGCCTGCGCTGCGCGCGTCGCCTCCAATTCCGCGATCGTCGCCCGGTTCAGAAGTTCGGCATCTGTCACGCCTTGTTCCGCTGCGGCCCGCAACTCATCTACCGAGCCGCGAAGTTGTTCGTTGGCTTTGCGCATCCGTTGCAGATCATCATCCAGCCGAGACATCGCTGCCCCATGGCTGGCCCGTTCGGCGCGCAACATCTCAAGCTCGGCGCTCAGGTCGCCAACACGTTCCGTATCGGCAAGTTCCGCCCGCAACCGGCTGTTTTCCGCCTCAATCTGCTTGGCCTGCGCCACAAGCGCCTGAAGCTGTTCCAACTCGGCCTGCAAGGGCGCGGTATCATCAAGCTCCTCAAGCTCGGCTTTCAGCTGTTCATTCTCGGCCTTCAGTGTGTCCAGTTCTTCCGAGTTTTCCAACGCGGCCTTGGCGTCGGCCAATTCCGCACGGGCCGCTTCGACCGATGCCAGCTTTGCAGTCGCCTCGGCCAGTTGTTCGCGCAGTGTCTCGGTTTCGGACCCATCGCCCGAGGCCCCGCGGGCCTGATCCAATTCTGCGCGCAGCCCGTCGACTTCCTGTTCATGCCGTTCTTTCAGGGACTTCAGCCGTTCCTGTAGCTGAGCGTTCGCGACGCGTTCATCCTCAAGCTCGGCCTTCAACCCTTCATCCGCGTCGCCACTGCCGGGGGCTGCGTCCTGCAAGGCGTCGACGCCCGCGCCAATGCGCTCCATCGCTGCAATAATGCGATGCTGTAATTCCTCGATCTGGCTCATGCCCCTGTCACCTCTTTATCAAGGTTCGTTCTGTTGCAGGGTGACCCGAATCAACGTCATCCCCCGCCTGCAAGTAGTTTAGCGGAATGCGGCGGGAAATACCCACTGTTTGGTTTCAACAACTTGGACTGCTCTCTTGAAGCGCCTGGTCTTTGTGACACGCGGTTCTGCTTGCACTTTGAGGGGTGGATGCTATTGAGCGCGCAATCTGCTTCAAATCCAAAGGAACAACGCCCGTGGACCTGACTGCGCTGCGCAATGCCAACCCCGAACACTGGGACAAAGCTGCGGCCATCCGCACCCTGACCCTGGACGCCGTCGCCGCCGCCAATTCCGGCCATTCCGGCATGCCGATGGGCATGGCCGATGTTGCGACCGTGCTGTTCGAAAAGCACCTGAAATTCGACGCCGCAAACCCCAGCTGGCCCGACCGTGATCGGTTCATCCTATCGGCAGGCCATGGCTCGATGCTGGTCTATTCGCTGCTGTATCTTACGGGTCATGCCGACGTCACACTGGACGAGATCAAGAATTTCCGGCAGCTGGGCGCGAAAACCGCCGGTCACCCGGAAAACTTCCTGATCGATGGCGTTGAAACCACCACCGGCCCGCTGGGTCAGGGTATTTCGAACGCGGTTGGCTTTGCCATGGCCGAGGAAATTCAGCGCGCCCATTACGGCAAGAAGGTTGTCGATCACTATACTTACGTGATCGCAGGCGACGGTTGCCTGATGGAGGGTGTCAGCCAAGAGGCGATCACCCTGGCGGGCCGTCACGAACTCAGCAAGCTGATCGTCTTCTGGGACAACAACAACATCACCATCGACGGCACCGTCGACATTGCAGACCGCACCGATCAGGTGCGCCGTTTCGCAGCCTCGGGCTGGCATGTGATCGAGATCGACGGCCACGACCCCAAGGCCATCGATGCCGCTATCGTGGACGCGAAGAAATCCAGCAAGCCGACCATGATCGCATGTGAAAGCCATATCGCGCTGGGTCACGCGGCGCAGGACACGTCGAAAGGCCACGGCGCGCTGACCGATCAGGATCAGTTGAAAGCCGCCAAAGACGGCTATGGCTGGCCGCATGATGCGTTCGAAATCCCCGCGAATGTCAAATCCGCTTGGGAGGCCATCGGCTCGCGCGGTGCTGCTGAACGTGCCGCATGGGAAGAACGTTTTGCGCAACTGTCCGAACGCAAACAGGCCGAATTCAACCGTGCCTACGCGTTTGAGGCCCCCAAGAAACTGGCCAGCGCAATCCGTGCGTTCAAAAAGCAGGTGTCGGAAGATCAGCCCAAGCTGGCCACCCGCGCCTCGTCTGAAAAGGTTCTGAACGTCGTGAACCCGATCATGACCGAAACCGTTGGCGGCTCGGCTGACCTGACCGGTTCGAACAACACTAAATCAGCCGATATGGGTGTGTTCCTGCCGGAAAACCGTAAGGGTCGTTACATCCATTACGGTATCCGTGAACACGGTATGGCCGCCGCGATGAACGGCATGGCGCTGCATGGCGGCATCCGCCCCTATGGCGGTACGTTTATGGCGTTTACCGACTATGCCCGCCCGTCCATGCGTCTGGCGGCACTGATGAAGATCCCGTCGGTTTTTGTGATGACCCATGACTCGATCGGTCTGGGCGAAGACGGCCCGACCCACCAGCCGGTCGAGCATCTGGCAATCTCGCGCGCGACGCCGAACACCTATGTGTTCCGCCCCGCCGATACAGTTGAAACGGCTGAGGCATGGGAACTGGCGCTGACCTTCAAGGACAGCCCCTCGGTCCTGTCACTGACCCGTCAGGGCGTACCGACCGTGCGCAAGGATCACAAGACCAAGAACCTGACGGCGCAAGGCGCTTATGTTCTGGCCGAGGCCGAAGGCAAACGTCAGGCCATCCTGATTGCCACCGGGTCCGAGGTTTCGCTGGCGATGGACGTCAAAGCGATGCTCGAAGCCGAAGGCATCGGCACCCGCGTCGTCTCGATGCCCTGCATGGAGCTGTTCGCGCAGCAGGACGAAGCTTATCGCAAGCGCGTTCTGCCCGCCGGTGCCGTGCGCGTCGGGATCGAGGCCGCCGTTCGCGCCGGTGGCTGGGATCGCTGGCTGCTGGGCGAGCGTGGCCGCGAAGCCAAAGCGGGCTTCATCGGCATGTCTAGCTTTGGCGCATCGGCCCCTGCGGGTGAGCTTTACAAGCATTTCGGCATCACCGCCGAAGCGACCGTCGCCAAGGTCAAGGAATTGCTGGGCTAAACCCAAGCGCTCAACCCAAAAGCCCCGGCCAGCGCCGGGGCTTTTTTGTCAGACGAAGATGATAACCGACTGCATCCCGTCCACGATCAGATCGCCGTCGGTATTCCACACCCGCATGACCTGCGAGCTATAACCGTCGCGCCCTGCCGTCAGTTGATGTTCCAGCAGCCACCAGCCATCGCGAGTGTGAACATCCTCGGACAACACGTTGAAAATCCAGTTCATTGATGAATTCGGGCCGGGTTTCTTCAAGGTCGGATAGATCGCAGGCGGTGGCAGATCCGCGACCGAGATCAGCCCTTCCATCCGATCCCACATTCGCGGGTCACGGTGCCGCGCCCATAAACGCAAGTACCCGTGTTCCGCACCCGAAAACGGCAAAGAGCCTTCCACCCGTTTGACATCGAAATTCTCAAGGAACGGAATTGGCGGACGCGGCAAGCCCGGCGGGAAATAGGGATCACAGGCTTCGGGGTCCGGGGCGGGTTTTGCGGGGTGGTCAAATGCAACATGGCTGTCCTGCGCATGACCGAACGAGAAAGTGGCGGTTGCCGCCACCTGCCCTTCAATCTCGGCGCGGGCGCTGATGATTGTCACATTGCGGCCCTGGCGCAAAACCTCGGTACTGATCGTGGGCGCAGCGCCAATCGGGGCTGTGAAATTGATCAGAGCGGATCGCAAAGGCGGCAGGCCCTTATGATGTGCGTGGACAGTTGACAGCATCAGGGCCGAGGAAAACCCGCCAAAGGTCGTGCGGCCCTGCATCCAGTTCTGGGGCACAGTGAAACTCAGGCCGTTGTCTTTGGCGACCCGCGCCTCAAGAACATCGATCAAAGACTGATTGGGCATGAGGGTTCCAATTCTTCTGTGTCTCACCCGACACTAGCCGCCTGACAACACATCACCATCACAACCCAACGTCACATTCGTATTCTGCTTCAGTGCTTCTCGGCTGATCCGCTGAAAGCGCCCATCATCGGACCGACAACCTTGGTCGCGACCGGGATCAGAACAAAGCCCCAGGCCAGACCGAACACGCCGTCCATAGTCGCCTTGGACACCCACTCAATCACACCGACCCACTGGCCGGATGCCATATGACCAAGCGCATAAGCCCAATCGTGAATATGATGACCAAGCCAGCCAAAGCCCAGAACCTCCATCCCGTGGATGACAATCGATCCGCCGACCCACAACATCGCCGCCGTGCCGACGATGGACAGAATTTTCATGACCACCGGCATGGCCTTGACCAGACCCCGGCCTGTCCCACGCCCAATCGGCGTTGGCGCGTTCTGCGCCAGAAACAGCCCGACATCGTCCATCTTCACGATCAATGCGACCGATCCGTAAACGGCCACGGTCACGCCGATGCCCACTACTGCCAGAGTCGCCGCCTGCATCCAGATATTCGGGGCCTCAATCGCCGCCAGTGCAATCGTCATGATCTCAGCCGACAGGACAAAGTCGGTCTTGATCGCGCCCTTGACCTTTTGTTCTTCAAGGTGGCCGGGATCGCGCACGCTCATGTCTTCTTCGATGGCGTGGCTGCCATGAGGGAACAGGGCGTGAAAGATCTTCTCGGCCCCTTCGAAACATAAATAAGACCCGCCAAGCATCAGTAGCGGAGTGATCAGCCACGGCGCGAAATTCGCCAACAACAGCGCGACTGGCAAAAGCAGGATAAGCTTGTTGAAGAACGACCCGCGTGCAATGCGCCAGATGATCGGCAACTCGCGCGCAGGTGCGAAACCCTGAACGTATTTCGGCGTCACCGCCGCGTCGTCGATGATCACGCCCGCCGTCTTGGCCCCGGCCTTACCGGCCGCTGCTACCACATCATCGACCGAGGCCGCAGCCACCTTGGCAATCCCCGCCACGTCGTCCAAAAGGGCCAACAGACCGCTCATTGCGCATCCTTTCCTGTCACCTGTCGCACCGCGACCCTACCCGATCTCACAGCTAGCGCAAGCGTTAGCGCAATCGCGTGAGGTTTGCGCTAACACCTTAAAAATATGCCGCTTTTGCCCTTTTGAGATTCCAATTTCGCCGCTATATGGCCAGCAACGCAAGCGCATCTGGAGACATCTCATGACCATTAAGGTCGGCATCAATGGTTTTGGCCGCATTGGCCGCTGTACCCTGTCGCATATCGCCGCCTCTGGCCGCAACGACATCGAAGTGATCAAGGTCAACGCAACCGGCCCGCTGGAGACTTCGGCGCATCTGTTGAAGTATGACAGCATTCATGGCCGTTTCCCGCGCGATGTATCGATTGACGGAAACACCATGGATCTGGGTCGCGGCCCGATGCAGATGTTCTCGACCTACGACATGAACGAGCTGGACTGGGAAGGCTGCGATGTCGTTCTGGAATGCACCGGCAAGTTCAATGACGGCATCAAGGCGAAAACGCACCTTGAGCGTGGCGCCGGCAAGGTTCTGCTGTCCGCACCGGGCAAGAATGTCGACAAGACCATCGTGTTTGGTGTCAACCACAACACCCTGACCGCGAATGACAACATGGTGTCGAACGGCTCGTGCACCACGAACTGCCTTGCCCCGCTTGCCAAGGTTCTGGATGAAGGTGTCGGCATCGAACATGGCATCATGACCACGATCCACGCCTATACCGGCGACCAGCCGACCCTGGACCGCCGCCATAGCGATCTGTATCGCGCCCGCGCTGCCGCGATGTCGATGATTCCAACCTCGACCGGTGCCGCCGCAGCGCTGGGTGAAGTGCTGCCCAACCTCAAGGGTCGTCTGGACGGCTCGGCCATCCGCGTGCCGACACCGAATGTCTCGGCCGTTGATCTGAGCTTTCGCGCCTCGCGCGATGTGACCGTCGAAGAGGTCAACGCCATCGTCGAAGAAGCCGCCAAAGGCCCGATGCAGCGCGTTCTGGGGTACGAGCCCGCGCCGCTGGTCTCGACCGACTTCAACCACACCGAAGAAAGCTCGATCTTCGCACCCGACCAGACCCGTGTTGTCGACAACCGCATGGTCCGCGTGCTGGCCTGGTATGACAACGAATGGGGCTTTTCGGTCCGCATGGCAGACGTTGCCGTTGCAATGGGTCGTCTTAACTGACCCTTCGGACTTCGCTTGTAGCTTTGCACCCGCTCAGGTTATCTGGGCGGGTGTTTTCGTTCGGGGACAGAATGACAAATCAACTCGCCATCTGGCTCGGATTGCTTATCCTCGGCGCGATCGTGCTGGACTATGCGCTGTTCGGACCCGAGCATTTGGTGTTCCTCAGCAAGAAGCTTTACGCCTTCCTGGACTGGGTCGCTTTCTGGCGCTGACGGAGGTTTTTCTTGACATTCGCGCCAATCTGGAATTGTTAGCGCTAACCAAGCCCAATTCGGGACTCTCTGACGAATGAAACGGAGCGCGACATGACACTCAAACTGGCAATCAACGGCTTTGGACGGATCGGGCGCGGAGTGCTACGGGCGGTCATGGAATCGGGCCGCACGGATGTGCAGATCGTGGCGATCAACGATCTGGCGAAACCCGAAATGAACGCGCATCTGTTCGAATTTGACAGCGTGCATGGCCGTTACCCCAACACAGTCACCCTAAGCGACGCAGGTCTTGACGTCGGCGCGGGCCCCATCCGTCTGACCAGTGAACGCGATCCCGAAGCGCTGGATTGGTCGGACGTCGATGTCGTGCTGGAATGCACCGGCGTCTTCCGGACGCGTGAAGCCGCTGAGCGTCATCTGAAGAACGGATCGAAGAAAGTGCTGATCTCGGCCCCCGCGCGTGGCGATGGTGGGGTCAAAACCGTGGTCTTCGGTGTCAACGACAGCGAACTGACCGCAGACGACATCATCGTCTCGAACGCGTCCTGCACCACCAACTGCTTGTCACCTGTTGCCGCGGCGCTGGATGCGGGGCTTGGCATTGTGCATGGTAACATGACCACCGTTCACGCCTATACGGCCAGCCAGCCGGTGCATGATACGGCGGGCAAAGACCCTTACCTGTCGCGCGCTGCCGCCTTGTCGATGATCCCGACAACCACCGGCGCGGCTGCTGCGGTCGGGCTTGTGCTGCCGCAACTTGCCGGAAAGCTGACCGGTCAGGCGATCCGGGTTCCTACCCCCAACGTCTCGGTTGTCGATCTGGTGGCTGAGGTATCGCGCCCGACGACCGAGGATGAGGTCAACGCGCTGTTCGTCGATGCTGCTGCGAAAATTCCCGGCGTACTGGCTGCGGAAAACCGGCCCTTGATCTCGGTCGATTTCAATCATGATTCCCACAGCTCGACCGTGTCGCTGGCCGAAACCAAGGTCACCGACGGCACCCTTGTGCGGGTGCTGGCGTGGTATGACAATGAATGGGGTTTCTCGAACCGGATGCTGGACACAGCCGCCGCGATGGGTGCCCTAGCCTAAGCGGTCGCGCAAGGCCGCGTGGACGCTGGGTGTGACGAATTTCGACACATCCCCGTTTAGCCGCGCGATTTCTTTGACCAGTTTCGAGGCGATGGCCTGGTGCCGCGCCTCGGCCATCAGAAACACGGTCTCGATTGAATCGTCGAGGGCACGGTTCATGCCGACCATCTGGAATTCATACTCAAAGTCGGCCACAGCCCGCAGACCGCGCACGATGATCTGGGCGCCCACATCGCGGGCGCAATCGATCAGCAGATTTTCAAAGGGATGAGCAACGATCTCGGTGCCGGTCTGTTCGGTCAGATGCGCGCATTCCGCCTCGATCATGGCGACACGTTCTTCCAGTGAGAACAACGGCCCTTTGTCGCGGTTGATCGCAACGCCGATCACCAGCTTGTCCACCAGCGCAGAGGCCCGACGGATGATATCAATATGACCCAGGGTAATCGGGTCAAAGGTTCCCGGATACAATCCAACCCGCATCAGGATCTCCTGCGCAACATTATTTCTGCGCTAGCAAACATAACTTTGACGCAGGTGCAAGGGGTGGAAACGCCCCCGACCAAGTCAATGGCCCATGATCATGCCCTGAAGGGCGTCCTTTTCCATCGCCAGTTCCGCCAGTTGCGCCTTGACGACATCGCCAAGGGTAACAATGCCGACCAGCTTGCCTTCTTCTACGACCGGCATGTGGCGAAAGCGCCCTTCGGTCATGCGTGACATGATGTCCTGCACCGTTGCCTGCCGCGTGGTCGTAACCAGGTCTGCGGTCATGTAGGAGCTCACCGGCTGATTCAGGCACCCGCTGCCGCTGGCAGCCAGTTCGCGGACGATATCGCGTTCGGACAGAATGCCCACCGCCGTCTGCCCACCGTCTTCGGATACGACAACGGTCCCGATCCGTTTCTCCGCCAGGATTTTTGACGCCTCAGAGACCGTCGCTGAAGGTTGAACCGTGACCACGCCTTCTGCGGCCTTGGACTTCAGAATGGCCTGAACGAGCATTAAGAACACCTCCGGAATAATAAACTTATTCCAAAGCGTTGCGCGATTAGGACAACCTGTCAAGCTTCGGCGGCGGCTTCCAGCCGCGTCACTTCTTCACGGATGCCCTGCGTCAGCGCCTCGGCAAAGCGGTTCAGGCGTTCATTGCGCTGATCGCCCTGATGCCGGACCAGATAGAAACTGCGGGTCAAATGTACTTGGTCCGTCAGGATTTTCCTCAGGTTCGGATGGAACGGCAGGGTGAAATCATGCGCGACACAGACCCCGGTACCCAACGACACCTGCCGCAACTGAACCGAGACCGAATTCGATGCAAGCGCGACACGGTCAACGCCGATGTCATTCAGATAATCCAGTTCCCGGTCAAAAATCATGTCCGGGATATACCCGATCAGACGGTGCCCTTTCAGATCGCCAACCTTGCGGATCGGATCATGACGATCCAGATAATCCTGCGCGGCGACCATGTGCAGGCGATAGTCGCTGATTTTCTTGACCAGCAATTTTCCCGCCGTCGGAGCACTTACGGTAACGGCCATATCGGCCTCGCGCCGGGATAGGTTGATGATCCGGGGCAAGGCGAGGATCTGAATGTCCAGATCCGGGTTGGCATCGCTGATCTTGGCGCAGACTTGCGGCAACAGATAGTTGGCCGACCCATCCGGCGCCCCGATCCGGATCTGACCGCTAAGCGATTTGGTCGAGCCAACCACCGCACCGGCGGCGGCACGCATCGCCTCTTCGGCTTGCAGACCGTGATCCAGCAAGCGTTGACCTGCCCGCGTCAGGATGTACCCCTGCTGCGATTTGGTAAATAACGGCGCGTCCAAAGTGGCCTCGAGCCGGGCAATGCGCCGACCGACCGTGGCCGGATCGATTTTCAGGATACGACCCGCTGAAGACAGGCTTTCCTCGCGCGCGACGGCCAGGAAAACCCTCATATCGTCCCAATTTGGGTCCATGCTTTGCCTTCCGTGCTTTTCCCAGCGCGTATTTTTCGAACATTTCCTCTGTTCGGGTGATTTTTGCAAGCCTATCCTGCGCCCAAACGTTCGGAGGAGATATCAATGCAAGACCTGACCCATTTCCTGAATGGCGCGCAAGTGGCCGGCACGTCAGGCCGGTTTGACGACGTCTTCAACCCTGCAACGGGCGAAGTGCAATACAAATGCCCGATGGCCAGCGCCGCTGAAACGACGGCCGCCATTGAACAGGCCGCGATTGCCCAACCCGCATGGGGCGCGACCAACCCGCAAAAGCGCGCGCGCGTGATGATGGCGATGGTGCATCTGATGAACCGCGACATGGACAAGCTGGCCGAGGCGCTCAGCCGCGAGCACGGCAAAACCATTCCTGATGCCAAGGGTGATCTGCAGCGTGGATTGGAAGTGATCGAATACTGCATCGGCGCGCCGCAAATGCTGAAAGGAGAGTTCACCGACAGCGCAGGCCCCGGCATCGACATGTATTCGATGCGTCAGCCGCTGGGCGTTGTGGGGTCGATCATGCCCTTCAACTTTCCCGCCATGATGCCCTTGTGGCACGTCGGTCCGGCACTGGCCTGCGGGAATGCCGTGGTTCTGAAGCCGTCTGAACGTGACCCCTCGGTCCCCTTGATGCTGGCGGAACTGTTCGTCGAGGCCGGTCTGCCGAAAGGCGTCTTCCAGGTCGTCAATGGCGACAAGGAGGCGGTCGACACCATCCTTGATAGCGAGATCATTCAAGGTGTGTCATTTGTGGGCTCGACCCCGATCGCGCAGTATATCTATTCCCGCGCCACCGCGAACGGGAAACGCGCACAGTGCTTTGGCGGCGCCAAGAACCATATGATCGTGATGCCCGATGCGGATCTGGATCAGGCTGCCGACGCCTTGGTCGGTGCAGGATTTGGCGCGGCGGGTGAACGGTGCATGGCCGTTTCGGTTGCGGTTCCCGTGGGTCAGGATACCGCCGACGCGTTGATCGAAAAGCTGGTGCCGCGCGTCGAAAAGCTGAAGGTCGGCCCCTACACCGCAGGCGATGACGTTGACATGGGTCCGGTCGTGACCGCCGCGTCAAAGGAACGTATTCTCGGCCTGATCAACTCAGGTGTGGAACAGGGCGCAAAGCTGGTCGTGGACAACCGCGATTTCAGCCTTCAGGGGTATGAGGACGGCTTCTTTGTCGGGCCGCACCTGTTCGACCATGTGACACCCGATATGGACATCTACAAACAAGAGATCTTTGGCCCCGTCCTGTCGACCGTGCGCGCAGAGTCGTATGAAGAGGCGTTAAAGCTGGCGATGGACCACGAATATGGCAATGGCACCGCGATCTTCACCCGCGACGGGGACACAGCGCGTGACTTTGCCAACCGGGTCAACATCGGCATGATCGGCATCAACGTTCCCATCCCGGTGCCGCTGGCCTACCACACCTTTGGCGGCTGGAAGAAATCCATGTTCGGGGACCTGAACCAGCACGGACCGGACAGCTTCAAGTTCTACACGCGCACCAAGACCGTGACGGCCCGCTGGCCGTCGGGCATCAAGGAAGGTGGCGAGTTCAATTTCAAAGCCATGGACTGATCTGAGCCATGACACCCTCAAGCCCGGCCCATTTGGCCGGGTTTTTTGTGGCAAAGACTCGCCAATGCCCCAGAAAACCCGCACCTTCACGATAAATTCAGGTTTCACAGGCTGGAAATTCGCATTCTGCACAAATAATTTACTCTCAAATTTTTTGATCGAGCAGTTCAAAAATATCGGAGGCCGTTTTGTCCAATTCCCGTATGACCCGCCGCTCGGCCCTTTTGGGGGTCGCGTCCGTTCTGGCAACGCCCGCGCTTGTACGCGCGCAAAGCACGGATGCCTTCCCGCAGACCGAAGACGCGATCAGCACGCAGTTGCCGGTGCGCCGCAATGTATCCTCGTTCTCTCAGCAGAACTGGCAGGATCACTTTGACGAGCTTGGCTCGGGCTGCCTGCTGGCCGACATCACCAGCCGTGCCGTACATTACTGGGGTCCTGACGGGACCTATAAGCTGTACCCAAGTTCTGTACCGATGAGCGAAGAACTGACCAAGCGCGGTTACACCAAAGTTGTGCGCAAGGCCGAAAATCCAAGTTGGACACCGACCGCGTCGATGCGGGAACGCGATCCTTCGCTGCCTGTCCGGATGGATGGCGGCGATCCGGGCAACCCGTTGGGCACCCGCGCCATGTATCTGGACTGGCCCGCCTATCTGGTGCACGGCACCCATGATACGCGCAAAATCGGTCGTCAGAGCTCATCCGGTTGCATCGGACTGTATAACCAGCATGTGGAAGAGCTGTATCCGCTGGTCCAGATCGGCACGCAGGTACGTCTGGTCTGATCTGATCATCAGTTACACAAAAGCCCCGGCCATCAGGACCGGGGCTTTTGTTTTCTGCGGTCGTGGCGCTTATTCCGGCAGGATCACCGCGTCGACCACATGGATCACGCCATTGCTGGCCTCGATATCGGCCTGCACGACTTCGGCACCGTTGACCTTCACGCCGTTGCGCGCATTCACGCTCAGACGGTCGCCCTGCACGGTCAGAACCTTCGCGCGCTTGCCAGCGATATCGCCTGACATCACCTTGGCCGGGACCACGTGATAGGTCAGGATTTCAACCAGCTGATCCTTGTTCTCGGGCAGCAAGAGGCTTTCGACAGTCCCCTCGGGCAATGCTGCAAACGCCTCATCCGTCGGCGCAAACACGGTGAACGGGCCATTGCCCTTCAGCGTATCGACCAGACCAGCCGCCTGAACGGCTGCGACCAGGGTGGTGAACGATCCGGCAGATACCGCGGTATCGACAATGTCAGCAGCCTGGGCCTTCAGCGGCATGGCAAATGCGAGTGCGGCGGCAGCGCCCATAAACGTGCGACGAAACATGGCTGTCTTCTCCTCTCCAGCTTGTTATGGAAAGGGGTACGGGCCTTTTGTCACACCGGATCACTTTGAGATCACTGTTCCTTGATCTGAACCCAGATACTCTGGGCGCGACCCTCTTTCAAAAACGGCAAGGCTTCGACGGCATCCGGACGCTCCTGTTGCAGGTAGTATCCCGGCCAAAGCATTGAAAACGCACCAGATTGCAGCAAAGCGTGCAACAAGTACTGTTCACCCCAACCGGGGCAGTCATAGAAGAACCGCTTGGGATATTCATATGGCAAAAAAACATCGTGCACGTGGATGACAACACCCGGTTTCAGGCTGGGAATGATGCGGCAGAACAGGTGCGCGACATCGTTCGACATCCGAACAACATGGCTGGAATCGATGAACAGGACATCTCCGGCCTCCAATTGGTCGAACAGCGCGGGGTCCACATCCTCCAGCCGTTTCTGCTCGAATGCATCCACCACATGGGCAATATCCGCGCGGGGGTATGGGTCGATGGCCGTGATCTTGGTTTCCAACCCACCATCGATGATCGCCTGACGTGTGACGCGGGTCGAATTTCCGCAGCCGACCTCGATAACCTGTCTTGGCTGAAACCTTCGGATCATCAGGTACAGCGCATCCGCGTCAGGGCTGTCATAGTAGCCATTGCCGAGGCGATAACCGGTCTGATTGCGCGCTGGGTCCTTCAACGCGGCCAAGGCGTCGCGGTGTTCCGCAAACTCCTGTTTCAGCGGCTCGATATCGAACCCCTCCATCCCCGGTGACAGAGCATATGCCGGTTTGGTCAGCCCCCCTGCCCGCTCGAACGCTTCAAGCCGTGCGCGTTCGTCCTGTTCGGCGGCCTTGTCGATCAGTTTCACCCCCAACTCATCAAGCGCTTCGTTGATCTTCGGGAATTTTCTGAGTTTCACGCGCGTCGCTCCGGTTCGGTGGCTTTCTGCATTTCCATACCTTTCCGGCATGGGCCTTCGCAAGCGGCAGAACGGCAAACCCTTGGCAAAACGCCGATTTCCGTATTCACTGAGGTCGTAAAACAAAGGGAGGTCCGCGTATGCAGCAGGATTTCACGCTGGGCATTGAAGAAGAGTATCTGCTGGTTGACCGCGACAGCCTGCAACTGACCGAAGCCCCCGCCGCCCTGATGGAAGCCTGCCAGGCCGATTTCGAAGGTCAAGTCAGTCCCGAATTCCTCCAATGCCAGATCGAGGTCGGCACGCGCCCTCATACCACGATCAAAGGCGCGCGTGAGGATCTGAAACGGCTGCGATCTTGTGTGTCGAAACACGCCGCCGCATATAACCTCAGCCCGATTGCGGTATCCTGCCACCCGTTCGCCAATTGGAAGGATCAGCACCACACCCGGAAGGAACGCTACGATGCCCTGCAACATGCATTGGGTGGTGTTGCGCGACGGATGCTGATCTGCGGAATGCACGTTCATGTAGGGGTCGAGGATCCGGCGCTGCGGGCTGACCTGATGCCCCAGCTCTGCTACTTTCTGCCTCACCTTCTGGCGCTGTCCACATCCTCGCCCTTCTGGAACGGAGAGGATACGGGCCTGTCCTCCTACCGCCTGACCGTCTTCGACAACCTGCCGCGCACTGGGCTGCCGCCTGACTATAACAGCTGGTCCGAATACGAGCGCACCACCGGCGTTCTGGTCGAATTGGGCGTGATCGAGGATACCTCAAAAATCTGGTGGGACCTGCGCCCCTCGCACCGGTTTCCGACGCTGGAAACCCGCATCATGGATGTGCAACCCCGGCTGGAACATACGCTGTCGCTGGCGGCCCTGGTGCAGGCCCTGACCCGAATGCTGTGCCGCCTAAAGGCGCGAAACCTGCGGTGGCGTCAGTATGATCGGTTCCTGATCAGTGAAAACCGGTGGCGCGCGCAGCGCTATGGGGTTGGCGAAGGGCTGATCGATTTCGGGGATCGCTCGATCAAACCGATGGCCGAACTTATGGGCGAACTTATGGGCATGCTGGCCGAAGATGCCGAGGCGCTGGGCACCATGACCGAACTCGCGCGATTGCGGCAGATTGCCGAAAACGGGACCTCGGCCACACGTCAACGGCGCGCGCATGCCGAAGCTGTTGCCAAAGGCGAGGACCCCGGTCAGGCGGTCGTTCGCCATTTGATCGAAGAGTTTCACGCCGATCTGTGACCCTGCGGCGCGTAGTCGCCGCGCAGCCCGCGAACGATTGCTGATCTTGCAAAATTTCTGTAACGATTGCGAAATAAACAAGCGTTCAATTCTTTACCTGCGGGAGGGTACGCCATGGATTTCGGGCTGACCGAGGAACAGACAGCCATCTTCGATATGGCACATGCGTTTGGGCAGGAAAACATCGCCCCATTCGCGCGCCAATGGGAAAGCGACGGCACCATTCCAAAGGACTTGTGGCCCAAGATCGGGGAACTTGGATTCGGTGCGCTATACGTGTCCGAGGACAGCGGCGGGTCGGGCCTGACCCGGTTGGACGCGACACTGGTTTTCGAGGCCTTGTCGATGGCCTGCCCCTCGGTCGCGGCGTTTCTGTCGATCCACAACATGTGCGCCAAGATGCTGGACAGCTTCGCCAGCGACGACCTTAAATCCCAAGTTATGCCAAGCGTGCTGAGCCTGAACACAGTGCTCAGCTACTGTCTGACCGAACCGGGCTCAGGCTCGGACGCGGCCGCGCTGAAAACCCGCGCCGAACGCACGAATGAAGGGTACACGCTGAACGGGTCAAAGGCCTTTATTTCCGGCGGAGGATATTCGGACGCCTATGTTTGCATGGTGCGTACCGGTCAGGACGGCCCAAAGGGTATTTCGACCGTCTATGTTGAAGACGGAACACCCGGCCTCAGCTTTGGTGCGTTGGAACAAAAGATGGGCTGGAAAAGCCAACCCACCGCGCAGGTCCAGTTCGACGACTGCAAAATTCCATCCGGCAATCTGGTCGGCGTTGAAGGCGACGGGTTCAAATACGCCATGAAGGGTCTGGATGGCGGGCGTCTGAACATCGCCTCTTGTTCCTTGGGCGCGGCACAGGCCGGGCTGGACATGACCCTGCAATACATGTCCGAACGCAAAGCCTTTGGCCAATCCATCGACCAGTTCCAGGCCCTGCAATTCCGCCTGGCGGATATGGAGATCGAGCTGCAGGCCGCCCGCACTTTTCTGCGCCAAGCGGCCTGGAAACTGGATCAAGGCGCTCCGGATGCGACCAAATTCTGCGCCATGGCCAAGAAATTCGTGACCGAGACCGGATCGAAGGTCGTCGATCAGTGCCTGCAACTGCACGGCGGCTACGGCTATCTGGCCGATTACGGCATCGAAAAGCTTGTGCGTGATCTGCGGGTGCATCAGATATTGGAAGGCACGAACGAGATCATGCGCGTGATCGTCGCGCGCCAGATGATTGCACAAGGCTAAAGGTTACATGTCTGACATCGACATCCGCACAACCGGCCGCGCCGGGCGCATCACCCTGACCCGCCCCAAGGCGCTGAATGCGCTGACCTATGATATGTGCATGGCCATCGACACAGCCCTGCGCAACTGGCGCGAGGATGATGCGGTCGATCTGATCATCTTCGACGCCGAAGGCGACAAGGCCTTTTGCGCAGGAGGGGACATTGCTGAACTTTACCAGACCGGAGTCCAGGGCGACTTCGCCTATGGTCAGACATTCTGGCGCGACGAATACCGGCTGAACGCCCTGATCTTCGAATACCCCAAACCTGTCATCAGCTTCCTGCAAGGCTTCACCATGGGCGGCGGCGTCGGAATCGGCTGCCACGGCAGCCACCGGGTTGTCGGCGAAAGCTCTCAGATCGCGATGCCCGAATGCTCCATCGGGCTGGTTCCCGATGTCGGCGGCACGCTGATGTTGGCGCTGGCCCCCGGTCGATTGGGTGAGTTTCTGGGCATCACCGGGCACCGCATGGGCCCCGCTGATGCGATCCTTGCCGGGTTCGCCGATCATTTCATTCCGCAGGATCAATGGGCTGATCTGATCGACATGCTGGAGGCGTCCGGCAGCGCCGATCTGATTGGCGAACATGCCGCCACGCCGCCCAACGGTGAACTTGCCGGTCTGCAACCCGAAATTGACAGCACCTTCGATGGTGAGACACTCGGCGATATTCTCACCAACTTGCGGAGCAGTGGTTCCGAATTCGCGGTGAAGGCGCAGGCCAAGCTGGAACGGAACGCGCCGCTGTCGGCGGCCTGCACGGTGGAAATGCTGCACCGCCTGCGGGGAGAGTCTCTGACCATGCGCCGGGCGCTGGAAATGGAATACCGTTTCACCTTCCGCGCCATGCAACATGGTGATTTTCTGGAGGGCATCCGGGCTCAGATCATCGACAAGGACCGCAATCCCCGCTGGCAATATATGGATATGGCCGTGCCAGCAGTCGCGGTGTCAAAGATGTTACAGCCGCTGGGCAAAGACGCCCTGACATTCGAGGAGGAGTAAGTCATGCAAATCGGGTTTATCGGGCTGGGCAATATGGGCGCGCCCATGGCGGCCAATCTGGCCAAAGCCGGTCACACGGTGCGCGGTTTTGATACCGCAGGGGTCAGCGTGGACGGTGTCACCAATGTTGAGACAGCTGCCGAGGCCGTAGCGGACGCGGACGCCGTCATCACCATGCTGCCGAACGGAGCCATCCTGCGCGCCGTCGCCGATCAGATCATCCCCCATATGCAATCCGGTGCCGCTCTGATCGACTGTTCAACCGTCGATGTCGACAGCGCTCGCGCGGTCGCCGATCAGGCCAGTGCAGCCGGGCTGCTCTCAGTCGATGCTCCTGTTTCGGGCGGGATCGGAGGCGCCTCGGCAGGCACGCTGACCTTCATGGCCGGTGGATCCGAAGACGCCTTTGCCAAAGCTGCCCCCCTGTTCGAGATCATGGGGCAAAAGGCCGTGCACTGCGGCGAAGCCGGGGCCGGTCAAGCGGCCAAGATCTGCAACAACATGATCCTCGGCGTCACCATGATCGCTACTTGCGAAGCCTTTGCATTGGCTGACAAGCTGGGGCTGGACCGTCAAAAAATGTTCGACGTCGTCAGCACGTCCTCCGGCTATAGCTGGACCATGAACGCCTATTGCCCCGCCCCCGGCGTTGGCCCAACCAGCCCTGCGGATAACGGCTACCAACCCGGTTTTGCCGCCGAGCTGATGCTGAAAGACCTGCGCCTCAGCCAGCAAGCCGCCGAAAGCGCCGATGCGGACACTCCGATGGGGCAAGCCGCAACGGCGTTGTATGAACAATTCGTCGAAGGTGAAGACGGGAATGGTATGGATTTCAGTGCCATGCTGCCTCGATTCGAGAAACGCGGTCGCGGCTGATCTAACTTTCGTCTTGGGATAAGATACAAAGCCGATCTGCGTATTCGGACAAATCAAACCCAAACGGCATCCGCGTTTGCAGCGCGCGCGCGGATGCCGAAACACTGTCCGGATCGGCACACGCCTCTTTGCATCCGAACAGAACATGCGTGCCCTCGACTTCAACCATGCAGGCATCTGCAAAAACCGCCTGAAAGTCCGCTTTCTGCTCAGACAGCCGAGGGTCGCTGTCCACGAGATTCATGCAGACCACGCCCCGGGGCCTTAGCTTGCTTGCGCACATTTCAAAGAACGCGGGCGTGGACAAGGACTGCGGCACACGCCCGTCCGCCGCGAAGCAATCCAGATAGATGTGGTCGAATTGCGCGTCCAACTGTTCGGCCAAATGCAAGCTGCCGTCGGCGCAGGAAATCCGCAGGCGCGGACCGTCTTTCAGACCGAAATACCGGTATGACAGGTCAAGAACTTCCCGATCAATCTCCGAGCCGGTGATCATGACATCATCGAGCAGCGCATGAAGAACCGTGGGCACCCGCCCACCGCCACCGCCCATGACATAGACGCGCTCGGGCCGAGGCACGAAAGCAAGGCACAACAGCATCGCCTGCGTATAACCACCGGTCAGAGTCAGCGGGTTTGTCAGATCAATGCGCGACATGACTCCGCTGAGCGCGTCGTTGGTCAGAGGAACTCCGCTGGGGCAAAACACCAGAAACAGCTCGCTCCCGCTCTTTGCAACGACCACCTGACCGATTTGGCCCTGCCGATGCTCGACCAAACCATCCGGCAGATCCTGCAAATGCCTCAGCCGCTGTGCAATTGAGCCGGGTAAGGATGCCGAGGTGAACACGGTCGGATCTGGATCGGCCATGCGACCTCCGTTCGCGTTGGACGCACCGACACCGCCGATTTGCCAGGCGCCGTCCCCAATAGACGTATTCCTGGCAGTATGCGTGAGCGGGCTACTCGGCGGCAACCGCCTTTGCATCAAGCATCTGTTTCAGATACCGCCCGGTGTGGCTGCGCTCGACCTCGGCCACCTCTTCCGGGGTGCCGGTCGCGACAATCTCACCACCACCGTCACCGCCTTCGGGGCCGATATCGATGATATGGTCGGCGGTTTTCACCACGTCCAGATTGTGTTCGATTACAACAACCGTATTTCCCTGATCGACCAATTCATGCAGCACTTCCAACAGCTTGCGCACATCTTCGAAATGCAGACCCGTGGTCGGTTCATCCAGAATATACAAGGTGCGCCCGGTGGAACGTTTGCTGAGCTCTTTCGACAGCTTAACCCGCTGCGCCTCGCCCCCTGACAGGGTCGTGGCCTGTTGACCGACCTTGATATAGCCCAGCCCCACACGCGCCAGCGCATCCATCTTGTCGCGGATCGACGGCACGGCTTTGAAGAACTCCTGCGCGTCCTCCACCGTCATGTCCAGCACGTCGGCGATGGATTTGCCCTTGAACTTGATCTCCAGCGTCTCGCGGTTGTAGCGCGCACCCTTGCAGGTCTCGCAGGTCACGTAAACGTCGGGAAGGAAGTGCATCTCGATCTTGATGACACCGTCACCCTGACACGCCTCGCAACGGCCACCTTTGACGTTGAAGCTGAACCGCCCGGGCTTGTACCCGCGCGCCTTTGCCTCGGGCAGGCCAGCGAACCAGTCGCGGATCGGGGTGAAGGCCCCCGTGTAAGTCGCTGGATTCGAACGCGGAGTCCGCCCGATGGGCCGTTGGTCAATGTCGATAACCTTGTCCAGAAATTCCAGCCCCTTGATGGTCTCACATGGCGCGGGTGTCTGACGCGCGCCATTCAGACGCATCGAGGCGGTTTTGAACAGCGTCTCGATGGTCAGCGTGGATTTGCCGCCCCCGGACACGCCGGTCACGCAGACGAATTTACCCAGTGGAAAATCGGCGGTGACGTTCTTCAGGTTGTTTCCCGTCGCTTTGACAACCGAAACCTTCTTTTTGTTACCTTTGCGCCGTTCGGTCGGCACCGAAATCTCTCGCGTGCCGGCCAGATATTGACCCGTGATCGAAGCGGCGTCAGCCGTGATTTCCGCTGGCGTTCCTTTACTGACCACCTGCCCGCCATGCACACCCGCGCCGGGGCCAATGTCGAACACATAGTCCGCCTCGCGAATGGCTTCTTCGTCATGTTCTACGACGATGACCGTGTTCCCCTGATCCCGCAGGTTCTTCAGTGTACCCAGCAGTCGGTCATTGTCGCGCTGGTGCAGGCCGATGGATGGCTCGTCCAGTACATACAGAACACCCGTCAGGCCCGAGCCGATCTGGCTGGCCAAGCGGATACGCTGGCTTTCCCCTCCGGACAGTGTGCCACTTGAACGTGACAGCGTAAGGTATTCCAAACCAACGTTATTCAGGAATCCAAGGCGTTCGCGGATTTCCTTGAGGATGGCGCGCGCGATCTCGTTCTTCTGCACGCTCAGATGGTTCGGCGCATCCTCAACCCAAGCCAGCGCCTCGCGGATCGACATCTCGACCACCTGACCCACATGCAGGCCCGCGATCTTTACCGCCAACGCCTCGGGGCGCAGGCGGTAGCCTTCGCAGGTGCCGCAGGGGCGGTTGTTTTGATACCGTTCGAATTCCTCGCGAATCCACGCGCTGTCGGTCTCGCGATAGCGGCGTTCCATGTTCGGTATCACGCCCTCAAAACTGCGCGTGACCTGATAGACCCGCCCGCCTTCGTCATAGCGGAACTGGATTTCCTCATCGCCCGAGCCGCGCAGGAAGACCTGCTGCACCTTGGCGGGCAAATCCTTCCACGGCGTGTTCTTGTCGAACTCATAATGCCGCGCGATGGCCTCGATGGTTTGCAGGAAATACGGGGACTTCCCTTTGCGCCATGGGGCCAAGGCACCATCGTACAGCTTCAATGTCTGATCCGGCACGACGAGGCGTTCGTCAAAGAACAGCTCGACCCCCAAACCGTCACAATCCGGGCATGCCCCGAAAGGGGCGTTGAACGAGAACAGGCGTGGTTCAATTTCGGGAATGGTGAAGCCGCTGACCGGGCAAGCAAAATTCTCACTGAACGTAATGCGTTCCGGGTCACCTTCGCGCGGGGCGGTTTCCAGAATCGCGATCCCATCCGCCAAATCCAAGGCCGTGCGCAGGCTGTCGGCCAGCCGGGTTTCCATCCCTTCGCGCACAACCAGACGGTCGACCACAACGTCGATGTCGTGACGGAATTTCTTGTCCAGCGTCGGAGGCTCATCCAACTCGTAGAATTCGCCGTCAACTTTCACACGTTGAAAGCCCTGTTTGCGCAGTTCCAGAAACTCTTTCTTATATTCACCCTTCCGGTCGCGCACGATAGGGGCCAGCAGGTAGCCGCGCGTCCCCTCCTCCATCATCATGATCCTATCGACCATGTCCTGCACCTGCTGCGCTTCGATCGGCAAACCGGTCGCAGGGCTGTAAGGCGTTCCTGCGCGCGCAAAGAGCAAACGCATATAGTCGTAGATCTCAGTCACAGTACCCACGGTGGAACGTGGGTTTTTCGACGTCGTTTTTTGTTCGATGGAAATCGCCGGGGACAGACCGCTGATATGGTCCACATCAGGCTTTTCCATCATGTCCAGGAACTGACGCGCATAGGCCGACAGGCTTTCGACATAGCGGCGCTGACCTTCGGCATAGATCGTGTCAAACGCCAGCGAGGATTTGCCCGAGCCGGACAGACCGGTGATCACCACCAGCTGATCCCGTGGAATATCGACGTCGATCCCTTTCAGGTTATGCTCGCGCGCGCCGCGCACTTCGATGTTCTTCAGCTCAGCCATTCAGGCCCCCAACCAGACAAGTGTCCTAGAAATAGGCGAGCGGCGCTGAGTCTCCAACAGAAAAGTTAGAACAAAGTGTGAACGAACCAATTATTGCCGACACCTACTGACAAGGCGCGACGCAGTTGGGCCTTGCAGGGCAATCGCTGATGGTCTGAGGTGTAAACTAAAGGAGAAAATGGCGCGGTTGACGGGGCTCGAACCCGCGACCCCCGGCGTGACAGGCCGGTACTCTAACCAACTGAGCTACAACCGCGCATCTATTTTCATGGCCTTTATCCTGGACCAAGGATTGCAGCGATGGCGCGGTTGACGGGGCTCGAACCCGCGACCCCCGGCGTGACAGGCCGGTACTCTAACCAACTGAGCTACAACCGCCCGCTGCACGTTCGCTCTGAACGTTGGGGTGTATTATGGCCCCGCCCCGGCATCGTCAAGCGGCGTTTTGAAGTTTTTTCCGAATTCCAGAATTTTACGCATGCCGCTGTCCGGGCGGCGGCGTCAGTTTTCTGGATACGGTCAAATGGCACGCGGTTGTCCGTGGATTTCCGCACAGAAACAGCATGCTTCACCCTCAATGTGACACCCCGGCAACAGCACCAGTTAATTCAAGTGAATCAATACACCGCAAAGCAGAATCAACCTAATGCTGCGCGCGCAAAAAGGGCCACATTCCGGGGCCCGGCCAACAAAAAAAGATCGGAGCATAATCTTGAAAAAACTCTTTATCTACAGCGCCCTGTCAGCAACCCTGTCGACCGGCGCGGCGCAGGCTGTCGAACTTACAGGCGGTTATCTTGATCTGGGGTATTCAACCTTCACCGACACCGATTTTGGTGACGTCTACAACCTGAACGGAGCTGCTGAACTGGCCTTCACCCGCGCGTTCAGCGCCCAGTTGGATCTGGGCGGCTATCGTTTTCAGGACCTCGGCGAAACCGCAACGAACTGGACACTGCATGCCAACTTGCACACCAGCGGCAACGCGTCGTTTGGTGCGTTCTACGGTCAGGAAAAGTTGGAAGATGCTGATTTCGACTTTTTCGGAATCGAGGGTGGCTTCGACGCAGGCCCGGCAGAGATCGAAGGTTATATCGGTCGCCAGGAACTGAGCAACGTCTCTGGTCTGGACGGAACAATCTTCGGAGTTTCGGCCAAAACCGAACTGAGTGACCGCTGGGACTTCACCGCAAGCTGGGACATTGTCGACAACTTTGTCGGTGCGTTGGATTACAACCTGTTTGCAATCGGCGCCACCTATGCCGCCGCTGACAACGCCGAAGTTTATGGCAATATCGGCGTCGCACATATCTCATCCCCGCTGGTTTCCGGCAGCTCGAACGAGGCCTATGTGGGCGTCGGCGTTCGTGTGAACTTTGGCAACGATCGCGGCACGACATTTGGCCGTCGCGGCGTTCTGGCCAAACTGCCTGGCCTGCCCGGTCTGTAAAACACCAGGGCCCCGGTTTTCCGGGGCCTTCCGTTTTGCGCATGTTAGCCGGGAAAACTGATCTTCCCGCCCTTGCAGAGCACCAAGACCTGCGGTAAGAGGCCGCCCTATGGGTGATTAGCTCAGTGGTAGAGCGCTTCGTTCACATCGAAGATGTCAGGAGTTCAAATCTCTTATCACCCACCATTCCCCTTTCCAATCGTGTGACTCCACCCAGCTTGCCACCGGGCGTTGTAACTGCGTATCCTTTTCACAATCGCTGAATTAACGGCGCGTGAACAAGAGGATACGCATGGCCAAACTGAAGCGGGATATTGGCCTTGTGGGTCTGACCTTCATTTCAGTCGGCGGAATCATCGGGTCAGGATGGCTGTTTGGGCCGTTGCTGGCGGTGCAACACGCAGGCCCTGCTGCGATCCTGTCATGGATCATTGGCGCGGTAGCGATGTTCATCCTTGCCATTACATTCGCCGAGATTTCGGCCATGCTACCGATCCCCGGCGGCATCGCCCGCGTACCACAGTTCTCGCACGGCAACATCGTGTCGATGGCGATGGGCTGGACGGCCTGGATCGGCTACAACACCACGGCCCCGATCGAAGTCGAGGCAATGTTGAAATACCTGGCCCCCTACGCCCCGTGGCTCCACACCGCAGCGACCGGAGATCTGACCGGCGCGGGTATTGCAGTGGCCCTGTTCTTCATGCTGCTGTTCGTGGCCATCAACGCCTTGGGCGTCAAGTTCTTCACCCAGGTCAACGCCGCGCTGACATGGGCCAAGGTTGCATTTCCGATTGTGCTGTCGGTGCTTCTGATTGCCAGCCGGTTTGACACGCAGAATTTCTCGCACCCCGACGGATTCGCACCTTACGGTCTGCAAGGCATCATGGCCGCTGTATCGACCGGAGGGGTGATCTTTTCGTTCATCGGTTTCCGCCACGTGGTCGACATGGCCGGAGAGGTTCGGAACCCGAAATTCGATATTCCCGCCGCGCTGATCCTGTCGATCATTCTGTGCGCCGCCATCTATCTGGGCCTGCAAGTCGCATTCATCGGCGCGCTTGACGCCGACATGCTGAAAAACGGGTGGAGCAACCTGACCTTTGGCGGCGAAGGCCCGCTGGATGCGGTCATCATGTCCGTTGGTATGGTCTGGTTTCTCAGCCTGCTGAATGTGGGATCGGTCATTGGCCCCTTCGGTAACGGGCTTGTGGCCACCGGGTCGAATGCCCGCATCGCGCTCGCCCTGTCGAAGAACGGGTTCCTGCCGCAGCGCTTGACGATTCTGTCCACGTTTGGCGTGCCGCTTTGGGCGCTGGCCTTGAACTTTGTGATCGGCATTGTGTTTCTGCTGACGGTGCCCTTTACCACAGTCATCGCCCTGAACGGGGCCGCAATTGTCTTGTCCTTTGCGGTGGGGCCAATCGCCGTTGTCTGCCTGCGCCGCTTGATGCCCGACCACCCCAGATCCATCCGCATCCCCGCCGTCAAACTGGTGGCCGTCACCGCCTTCGCCGTTGCAACTCTGGTCGTCTATTGGAGCGGCTGGGACACCGTATGGCGGCTGGGCATCGCGCTGATGGCAGGGATGGTCCTGCTTTTAGTCCGGTTCTGGGGTCGGCTGGATGAGATGGACGTGACCGAGGCGCTGTGGCTGGTGCCCTATCTGGCGGGCATCGGCCTGATCTCATACCTCGGTCAGTTCGGTGACGGCGCGCTGAAGCAAATTCCGTTCGGGTGGGACATTGTACTCTGCACCCTGTTCTCGGCGGTAGTTTTCGCCCTCGCCGTTCGGTCCGCCCTACGGGATGAAAAGTTTCAACAATACATTGCGGAAGAAGAGATACTGGACCCCAAAAAACCGATTATTGGGTTCTGAAACGAAAAAAGGCGGGGTCCGGCCCCGCCTTTTCAATCTTTTCCGCACGCTTAATGCGCCGTCGCTGATGGGCCTGCGTTTTCCGCAGCCTTTGTCGCAGCGGCAGCAGCTTCCTCGGCGGCCTCGTCCCATTCGATGGGCTCTGGCTCGCGCACCAGTGCTTGTTTCAATACTTCCGAGACATGTTTGACGGGAATGATTTCCAGCCCTTCTTTCACATTGTCCGGAATCTCGGCCAGATCCTTTTCGTTTTCTTCCGGGATCAGAACCGTCTTGATGCCACCGCGCAGCGCCGCCAGCAGTTTCTCTTTCAAACCACCGATGGGCATCGCATTGCCGCGCAACGAAACCTCGCCCGTCATGGCAATGTCCTTGCGCACTGGAATGCCGGTCAGGACCGAGACAATCGAGGTCACCATCGCCAGACCCGCCGAGGGGCCGTCCTTGGGCGTTGCCCCATCCGGCACGTGGACGTGAATGTCCAGCTTGTCGAACTGCGGCGGCTTCACCCCGATCTTCGGTGAGATCGACCGCACATAGGACGAGGCCGCGTCGATGGATTCCTTCATCACATCGCCCAGCTTACCGGTGGTCTTCATCCGACCCTTGCCGGGCAGTTTCAGCGCCTCGATATGCAGCAGATCACCGCCCACGGACGTCCAGGCCAGACCGGTCACGACGCCGATCTGGTCGTCCTGCTCGGCCAGGCCATAGCGGAACTTCGGCACACCCAAGAAATCATCCAGATTGTCCGGCGTCACCGTCACGGTCTCGGCCTCTTTCTTGATGATCTTGGTCAGCGATTTCCGCGCAACCTTGGCGATTTCACGTTCAAGGTTCCGCACGCCCGCCTCGCGGGTATAGGTGCGGATGATCTTTTGCAGCGCCTCATCGGTCAGTTCGAACTCTTTGGCTTTCAGACCGTGGTTCTTGACCTGCTTGCTGATCAAGTGCTGCTTGGCGATCTCACTCTTTTCCTCTTCGGTGTAACCGGCCAGCGGGATGATTTCCATCCGATCCAGCAGAGGCCCCGGCATGTTGTAGCTGTTCGAGGTTGTCAGGAACATCACGTTGGACAGGTCATATTCGACCTCAAGGTAGTGGTCCATGAACGTGCTGTTCTGTTCCGGATCCAGCACTTCCAGCATCGCCGAGGCCGGGTCGCCACGGAAGTCCTGCCCCATCTTGTCGATTTCATCGAGCAGGATAAGCGGGTTCGTGGTTTTCGCCTTTTTCAGCGCCTGAATGATCTTGCCGGGCATTGAGCCGATATAGGTGCGACGGTGGCCCCTGATCTCGGATTCGTCGCGCACACCACCCAGCGAGATGCGGATAAACTCGCGCCCCGTGGCTTTTGCAACCGATTTACCCAGCGAGGTTTTACCCACACCGGGAGGGCCAACAAGGCACAGGATCGGGCCTTTCAGCTTTTTCGAACGCTGCTGAACCGCCAGATATTCGACGATCCGCTCTTTGACTTTCTCAAGCCCATAGTGATCAGCGTCCAGAATGTCCTGCGCGCGGCCCAAGTCCTTTTTGACGCGGGATTTGGTGCCCCACGGCAGCGACAGAATCCAGTCCAAATAGTTGCGCACGACGGTGGCTTCGGCCGACATCGGGCTCATGTTGCGAAGCTTTTTCAGCTCGCCTTCAGCCTTTTCGCGGGCCTCTTTCGACAGCTTGGTTTCGTTGATCTTGGCTTCCAGCTCGGCGACTTCGTTCGAACCGTCCTCACCATCGCCGAGTTCCTTCTGAATGGCCTTCATCTGCTCATTCAAGTAGTACTCGCGCTGCGTCTTCTCCATCTGGGATTTGACGCGGGTCTTGATCTTTTTCTCGACCTGCAGAACCGACATTTCGCCCTGCATCAGGCCATAGACCTTCTCAAGCCGTTCGCTGACGCTGAGCGTCTCAAGCAGTTCCTGCTTTTGCTCAACCTCAATACCCAGATGACCCGACACCAGATCGGCCAGCTTGGCAGGCTCGGTGGTTTCACCAACGGCGGTCAGAGCCTCTTCGGGGATGTTCTTGCGCACTTTTGCGTAGCGCTCGAACTCATCCGCTACAGTGCGCAGCAGCGCCTGTGTGGTGGTCACATCGCCCGGGATTTCGGTCAGATACTCGGCACGCGCCTCGAAAAACTGATCGTTTTCAAGGAATTCCGTGATCTGCACACGCGCCTGTCCTTCGACCAACACCTTGACGGTGCCGTCGGGCAGTTTCAGCAGTTGCAGGACGTTGGCCAGAACACCAGCCTGATAGATGCCGTCCACTTCCGGATCATCGACACCGGGGTCGATCTGGCTGGACAACAGAATTTGCTTATCATCCTGCATCACCTCTTCCAGCGCGCGGACCGATTTGTCTCGGCCCACGAACAGCGGCACGATCATATGCGGGAAAACCACAATGTCGCGCAGCGGCAGGACGGGGTATGAGGAATTCAGAGGCTCTTGCATGCTCTATCCTTATCGTTGGCAAGACGGCTCTGGTCCCTGCTTGAGGCAACGCTTGGCCGTCTCCTGTCTTGGATGGTTAAAGGTGGGGCTGTCACCGCCCTATTTCAACCTCACCATCATGTCTCTGGCGCAGCATGACCCGAGGTTTTCCGGACTGCAAGGCGTCCCGGAAACATATCCACCGAAATTAACGCACCCTGCGTGAGAAATACGCAGGCAAAAAAGATCAGAACACGCGCTGCACGGCGCGGGACAGGAAAAACCCGTGGCCGTCCTGATTGCGACACTCCAGACCTTTCCGCGAGGAGCTACAGGTAAACCCACCAAACTGGCCCGTGACACCATATTCCGCACGGTTAAACCCGCCGCGGTTTCGATTCAGCGGCTGGCACAGCATTTCCACGGGGCCGGTATTGAACATCAGGAAATCATGGCCCCAGTCGGAAGGCCGAGGTAACGCGGGCTGGCCGGACTTTTCGATTATCGTGCACTGGATATCAGAAGACTCAGCGCCTTCGCCCACCGAACACTGAATATTTTCGGAAGGGGTTTCAAAGGTCCAGACATCTGAAATGACAGGTGTCGCGCAGAAAATTGCTGCGCCGAGAAAAAGGCGAAACATAAAAACTCTCCGGGTCACGAACTAAAAATAACATTGCTTAAAGTGTCCTCAGACTACCTGAAAACCACGCAATTGTCACCCGAACGGGACGGCTATAGCGGCTCGATATCGCCCTGCGCGCGCGTTGCATGGAAATCGGCCTGCCACGCATCGAAGCTTCCGGCCGAGATGGCATCCCGCATGCCCTGCATGATCTCCTGGAAATAATGCAGGTTGTGCCAGGTCAACAACATGCCCGAGATCATCTCGTTCGACCGGAACACATGATGCAGATAGGCGCGCGAATAATTCGAACAGGCCGGGCACGAGCATTCCTGATCCAGTGGGCGCGGGTCGTCCGCATGCCGCGCGTTTTTGATGTTCACCACGCCACGACGGGTGAAAACCTGTCCGGTACGGCCAGAGCGCGACGGTAGGACGCAATCCATCATGTCCACACCGCGCGCCACCGCGCCGACGATGTCATCCGGCTTGCCCACGCCCATCAGATAGCGTGGCTTGTCGGTGGGCAGGAAATCGGGGGCATAGTCGAGGCAGTCAAACATCGCCTCCTGCCCTTCACCCACGGCCAGACCGCCAATGGCGTAACCTTCGAAACCGATGGCTTTCAACGCCTCGGCGCTTTCTTCCCGCAGATCCTGTTCCAAACCGCCCTGCATGATCCCAAACAGCGCGTGACCCGGACGATCCCCGAACGCATCGCGCGACCGCTCGGCCCACCGCATCGACAGGCGCATCGACTCGGCAATCCGCTCCCGGTCGGCGGGCAGCGAGGGGCATTCGTCGAAACACATCACAATGTCCGAGCCCAGCAGGCGCTGGATTTCCATCGAGCGTTCCGGCGTGAGTTCGTGCTTGGACCCATCCACATGAGATTTGAAGGTCACGCCCTTCTCGGTCAGCTTGCGCAGCCCGGCCAGCGACATGACCTGAAACCCGCCCGAATCCGTCAGAATGGGCCGCTCCCAATTCATGAATTTGTGCAGGCCCCCCAGACGGTCAATCCGCTCGGCCGTGGGACGCAGCATCAGGTGATAGGTGTTGCCCAGCAGAATATCCGCCCCGGTTGCACGCACGCTTTCCGGCATCATCGCCTTGACGGTCGCCGCGGTGCCGACCGGCATGAAGGCCGGCGTGCGCACCTCGCCCCTTGGCGTGTTGATCACGCCGGTACGGGCCTTGCCATCGGTGGCTTTCAGCTCAAAAGAAAACTGCTGGGTCATATCATCGTCTCTGATCGCGGAACCGGGCAGGCTTTGCCCGATCCACCGGTGCTTTGCAACCCGTCAGGGCAACGAGGCGACGCGGGCCGTAAACAGATCCACCACCCCTGCCCCGTCCACATCCCGACAGACCGAGACCTTTGGGCGACCGTCATGTGGCACCGTGGCCCCCAGCGCAGCGCCTTCAGTGGTGACGTTCAAACCGGTCTGAACGATCTCGAACATATGATCATGGGTGCAGGCGATTACTGCGGTCGAGTCGTGCAGGCCGCAGCCTTCCAACCCGCCGATATCCTTGTAGAACTTCAGATAAAACCGCGAAATATCGCGCAGGAATGCGCCCATATTGGGCGACTGATCTGCCAGCGCCTCGAAATCTGCGGTTTCGTACAGGGTTTTCAGCGTGACATCCAAACCTACGACCACTGTCTCTGGTGGCGCGGCGAACACCGCATTGGCTGCCTTGGCGTCGTGGTAGATATTCGCCTCGGCATGTTCGGTGATATTGCCGGGGCAATAGACAGCGCCACCCATGACAACCAACCGCTTGAGGTTCTGCGCGAACTCGGCATCCAGCTTCATGGCGTCGGCGATGTTGGTCAGTGGACCAACGGCGCAGACGACCAGCTCACCCCTATGCTGGCGCGCCATGTCCGCCAGAAATTCGGCCGCGGACAAGTCGTGGTTCTGCCCGATCTCGGGAATATCGGTCAAATCGCCAAAACCCTCGGGACCATGCACATGCTCGGACGGGCTGTGGCTGTCCTGCCCGTGGGCAAACGGCGCGCCTTGGGCGACCGGAATTCCCAAACCCAGCTTATCGACCAGAAACCGGGCGTTTCGGCTGGACTGGTGGACATGCGTATTGCCAAAAACAGTGGTCAGCCCGATCAGATCAATCTCGGGCGCGGCAGCGGCGTAGGCGATGGCCATGGCATCGTCGATACCGGGGTCTGTGTCGATAATCAGTTTCATCCCGCTCCGATAGCGCAATCAGGCACAGATGCAAAGCGATCACTGTCACCGCTTGCAACCGTCCGAATGAGGCATACCGCTATTTGCAACCGCCTGCATTCACGCCATACCAGAGTTGAAATCGGGCGACTCAATCCCCTAATGTATACCAATGTACACAATAAAAGAGGACAGTTATGACAGAAGAGCAGATCATCGGATTGCTTTCGTCGAATATCATTTACTTTTTGGCTGCCATTCTGGTGGTCATCGTTACGCTCAAAGGCATAAAGATCGTTCCCCAATCCGAAAAATACGTGGTTGAAAGGTTCGGACGCCTGCATTCTGTGCTTGGACCGGGCATTAACTTTATCGTTCCGTTTCTGGATGTTGCACGCCACAAGATATCCATTCTGGAACGCCAGCTGCCCAATGCGACACAAGACGCGATCACCAAGGACAACGTGCTGGTTCAGATCGACACCTCGGTCTTCTACCGCATTCTTGAGCCTGAAAAGACCGTTTACCGTATCCGCGACGTGGACGGCGCGATTGCCACCACCGTTGCCGGTATCGTCCGCGCCGAGATCGGTAAAATGGATTTGGATGAGGTCCAGTCGAACCGCGCCCAGCTGATCGCTCAGATTCAGGAAAGCGTCGAAACCGCCGTGGATGACTGGGGCATCGAAGTGACCCGGGCCGAGATTCTGGACGTGAACCTGGATCAGGCCACCCGCGACGCGATGTTGCAACAGCTGAACGCCGAACGCGCCCGCCGCGCGCAGGTGACCGAAGCCGAAGGTCAGAAACGCGCCGTGGAACTGCAGGCCGATGCCGAGCTTTATGCCGCAGAACAAACCGCCAAAGCCCGCCGCATTCAGGCCGAGGCCGAGGCATATGCCACCGGCGTCGTCGCCAAGGCCATTCAGGACAACGGGATCGAGGCCGCGCAGTATCAGGTCGCCCTGAAACAGGTAGAATCGCTGAACGCGCTGGGCAATGGCACCGGCAAACAAACGATTGTCTTGCCTGCAAATGCTCTGGAAGCCTTTGGCGATGCGTTCAAGATGCTGAAAGGAGGCAAGTGATGGCCGACCCCTTCTGGCTGACATGGTGGATCTGGTTGGCGGGCGCTTTGGCGCTCGGCATCCTCGAAATCGTTCTGCCCGGTTTTATCTTTCTGGGCTTTGCCATCGGGGCCGCGGTGACCGGGCTGCTGCTGCTCATCCCAGGGCTTGCCCCATCGCTGCCGGTTGTGCTGCTGATCTTCGCGGTGCTGTCGCTGATCGCGTGGCTGGGCCTGCGCCGAACCTTTGCGCACCCGCATGGGCAGGTGAAAACCTTTGAGCATGATATCAACGACTAACGTCAAGGGTCGCGCGGCGGCCTTTGCAGCACTGGACGCTGCCACAGCCATTCCCTATATAATCACTCAGGCAACCGACCCGAGGCGAAGATGACGCACCCGAGCGAACACTTAGAAGGCACACCGCTGATTGCACCTTCGACAATTGAACACCCCCTTTACGACCAGGTGGTCGAGGCGTGCAGAACGGTTTATGACCCTGAAATTCCTGTCAATATCTATGACCTCGGCCTGATCTATACGATCGACATCAAGGACGACAATGCGGTCAAGGTGATCATGACGCTGACCGCGCCCGGCTGCCCGGTTGCGGGCGATATGCCCGGCTGGATCATGGAGGCCATCGAACCGGTTCCGGGGATCAAGGAAGTGGACGTTGAACTGACGTGGGAGCCGCCCTGGGGCATGGAGATGATGTCGGACGAAGCCCGGCTTGAACTCGGGTTCATGTGATCGCGCTTAAGGCATTGTCACAAAAGGTTAATCCATCCGTTACCGAACTGTAGGCCCGCTGTCACATTTCTGCGGGACACATACGGCGCATCGACAACCGCCAAGGTTTAATTCTGTCATGCGCATGGGCCGGTACCGACTGTGCCATCCCCCATCCCCGGCCCGGAAATTGGACCGCTCTTGCCCGAGAGCGGTCTTTTCTTTTTCCGGATGCGCTGGGGCCTAACTCAGACCGCAGGTCGCTTTGATGTCTGCGGCCCGCTGGTCCAGCTCTTTGACGTAGTCGCCGGACAGCATTTGCAATCTTTTGTTCTCGGTCCCGGTCACAAGACCCAGTAATGCACCTGCCGGAGTGATCGCGGCGACGCTTTCCAATTGCTGGTCCTGAGCGTGTTTCTTTTCCGATGCAATCGCCCGCAGATCCCCTTCGGCTGTGGCACAATTGATCGGATGCCGCTTGAGTGTTGTGTCCGAATAAGCGGGAATGGCCGTGATCATGGCTGCGGTGCCGATCAAAGCAGTATAAAAAATTGCATTAGCTTTGTCGCGTAACCCATTCATTTCAATATAACTCCCCAAATGTAATTTGATCTCTGGCCGACTTTGGCAAACTGTCTTGTGTCAGGCTACGCGCATCCGTCACGTCAACGCAACCCGCGCAAGCTGGTGGTAAATTTCACAACATCCAATCGCACCGACTTGAGCCTGCCGGGATACGCCCCTAAATTAGCGGTAACGCGCGACGACGGAGACACAGATGTTCGGCATTCCCGGCAAACAGGCCGTGACCATAACGCCCAAAGCTGCAGAGCAGATCACCCGCCTAATGAAATCCGGCGGTCATACTGGTCTGCGTATCGGTGTGAAAAAAGGCGGCTGTGCAGGCATGGAATACACCATGGACTATGTCGACGAGGCCGACCCGCATGACGAGGTGGTCGAGCAAGACGGCGCGCGCGTGATAATCGCCCCTATGGCGCAGATGTTCCTGTTCGGAACCGAGATCGATTACGAGGTCTCGCTGCTGGAATCCGGGTTCAAGTTCAAAAACCCCAACGTGGTCGATGCCTGCGGTTGTGGCGAGTCGATCAAGTTTGACGAAAGCCTTACATCGCAGCCCTAAGCCGATTTCAGGTGCAGATAGGTTTCATTGAAACGTTTCGTCAGGTGATCTCCGGCCGAAATCACCTGCCCTGACCCCGGCGGAGCGACATTGGTGTCGTAGGTTGGGTTGAAGAACATCGGGACCGAGATCCGTTCGTGGGACCAGCCAATTACCCGGTGCTCGGTCGCCTTGACGCGGCCTGCGGTCCAGAACTCCAGCATCTCACCGAAGTTGATCACAAAGACACCCGGTTCGGCCTGAACCTTCTCCCACGCCCCATCGGGCATCCGTACTTCCAATCCGGATGTGCCGTCGGTGGCCAGCAAGGTCAGACAGCCGTAGTCGGTATGCGCGCCAATGCCGAAGTCTTTGTCTCCGGCCCAGACAGGCCGCTGGGGATAGTAGTTCCCGCGCAGCAGGGCCATCGGCGTGTCGAAGGCCGCATCAAAACTGCTCGCGTCCCGCCCCAAGGCGACAGCAATCGCGCGCAACACCCGCATGGATACATCGCAGGCATCGGCGTAATACGCGCGAATGGTATCTTGAAAGTGTTCTGGTTCCTCGGGCCACAGGTTCGGGGCATACACGCTCAGGTTCTGGGCGCGGTATGGGTTGTCCTGCGGCAGTTCATAGCCGCAATCGAACACTTCCTTGAAATCCGGATTGGCTGTCGGATCAACCTGCTCTGACTGCGGCGCGCCCCAGCCCCGATTGGAACCGGTCACAGCCATGTCGACAGCGCGTTTGTCCTGCTCGGGCAAGCGGAAAAAGTCGTAATAGGCCGCAATCACGTTCTGAATGCGTTCCCGCGTCGGCCCTGTGTTGCGCACCTTCAAAAACCCAACCTGTCCGACGGCTTGCCGCAATCGCGCAAGCTCTTGCGGGTCCCGGTTGTCCAGCTTTTCAAGATCAAGGTTGTCGATCATGGCATCCTCGGAAGACTCAGCGTGGAAACTGCCCGTCACAGATATGAACTGCAACCGCAATTGTAAGGTCCGATCATCGATGCTATCCGATGGCCCAAACAACCAAATTCGCAGGGAGAGTTCGATATGCGGCGCAAGCTGGCGGCTGGAAACTGGAAAATGAACGGAACCGGCGCAGCGCTTGCCGAGCTAAAGCAACTTGCGGCCAAGCACCCCTCGCCTTCGGTCGATATTCTGATCTGTCCCCCGGCCACCCTGTTGCACCGCGCCGCCGAGATGGTTGAGGGTACTGGCGTCTCGGTCGGCGGGCAGGACTGCCACGCAGAACACTCGGGCGCGCATACCGGTGATATCAGCGCCGAGATGCTGCAAGACGCCGGTGCCACGGCAGTCATTCTGGGCCATTCGGAACGGCGCGTGGATCATGGCGAGCAAAACGAAGACGTGCGCGCCAAGGCCAGATCAGTCATGGATGCAGGCTTGAAAGCCATCATCTGCGTCGGCGAAAGCCTCGAACAGCGCGAGGCCGCCAACACGCTGGACATCATCGGCGGGCAGATGTCGGGTTCGATCCCGGATCAGTCAACCGGCGAGAATCTGATTGTCGCTTACGAACCGATCTGGGCCATCGGCACCGGCAAGGTTCCGACGCTGGAAGAGATCGGTGAGGTCCATGATTTCATCCGCGCCCGTCTGGAACGCCGGTTTGGTGAGGGCGTCGGCCGCTCGGTCCGGTTGCTATATGGCGGTTCGGTCAAGCCGTCCAATGCGGCCGAAATTTTCGGTGTTTCGAATGTAGACGGCGCGCTGGTCGGCGGGGCCAGCCTGAAAGCTGCGGATTTCTCGGGCATCATCGAGGCGCTGGAAGGCATCTGAGCCGGGGCAGCACAATCAGGCCAGCTTCATCGTCACGATCCCGGCAATGATCAACGCCGCTGCCAGAAGGCGCATGGGCGTCAGCGCCTCACCCAGCACCGTGACGCCGACCAGAAACGCGCCGACCGCGCCGATGCCGACCCAGATCGTATAGGCGGTGCTCAGCGGCAGATCCCGCATCGCCAGTGACAGCAAACCAAACGAGCCGATCATGGAAATCCCCATGATCGCGGTTGGCAAAAGCCGCGTGAAACCAGCGGATTGCTTCATCGCACCCGCCCAGACAATTTCGAGAATTCCGGCAAAAACTAGCATGATCCATGCCATGAGATGACCCCTTGTCAACGCGGGTCGTCCCGCATGATCTGCCCGTGGTGGGGAGGTCGTCCTCTGACCCCGAGATAGGCATCCCTGCCCCGGGTTCAAGTGTGTGGCCGGGCGAAACGCCGCCCGGCCACCAAATCGCTAGTTTGTTATGATCTCCGGCCCCATGACCGAGTTCGGCAGGAAGGTCGAAATCCACGGGATATACGTCACCATGATCAGGAAGACGAACAGCACCGCCAGGAACGGCAATGCAGCCCGCACGACGCTCATCATCGGCATGCCTGCCACGCCGGACGTCACGAACAGGTTCAACCCAACCGGAGGCGTGATCATCCCGATTTCCATGTTCACCACCATGATGATGCCCAGATGGATCGGATCGATGCCCAGCTCGATCGCAATCGGAAACACCAGCGGGGCGACAATGACCAGTAGCCCCGAAGGTTCCATGAACTGACCACCGATCAGCAGGATCACGTTGACTACGATCAGGAAGGTCACCGGACCCAGACCGGCAGACAACATCGCCTCGGCAATATGCTGTGGGACCTGCTCGTCGGTCAGCACATGTTTCAGGATCAGCGCGTTGGCGATCACGAACAACAGCGTGACGGTCAGTTTACCAGCCTCGAACAGCGTATGCTTGGTGTCAGGGTGAAAGAACGCGGTGACCAGCGCATGCGGTTTCTTGAACAGCGGAATATTCGCCGTCCCCTCTTCCGTACTGAGCGGCCCCATGTCCTTGTAGACAAAGCTGGCAATCAGGAAGGCGTAAACAGCGGCCACCGCTGCGGCCTCGGTTGGTGTAAAGATACCACCGTAGATGCCGCCGAGGATGATCACGATCAGGAACAATCCCCAACCGGCCTCACGTGCCGAGGTGAAAATCTCGCCCCAACCCTTCCAGTCACCTTTGGGCAGGTTCTTGACCTTGGCCATAACGTAAATGGTGATCATCAGCATCAGACCGGCCATCAGGCCCGGAATGACACCCGCCAGAAACATCCGCCCGACCGAGACCTCGACGGCTGCCGCGTAGACAACCATCACGATCGAGGGCGGGATCAGGATGCCCAACGTCCCCGCGTTACAGATCACACCGGCGGCGAATTCCTTGGAATAACCCACCTGACGCATCCCGGCGATGACAATGGAGCCGATGGCCACAACGGTCGCCGGGGACGACCCGGACAGCGCAGCAAACAGCATACAGGCAAAGACCCCCGCAATTGCCAAACCACCGGGCAGATGCCCCACGCACGCAATCGAGAACCGGATGATCCGCCGCGCCACACCGCCTGTTGTCATAAAGGACGAGGCCAGAATGAAGAACGGGATTGCCAGCAGGGTAAAGTGCCCCTCGAACGCCTCGAACAGCGTGCCCGCGACCGAAGCCAGCGAACTGTCGGAATAGATCAGCAGGAACAGGGTCGAACTGAGGCCAAGCGCCACCGCAATCGGAACCCCGATCAGCAGCAGGCCAATGACCATCGAGAAGAGAAGTACAACGTCCATCAGTCATGCCCTCCCTGCTGCGCACGCACTTCTTCGATCTCGTCCTCAACCTCGTGGCTGGCGACCAGACGGTCCGTTTCACCGCGCCAAATCTGCAGGGCAACCTGCGTAAAGCGGATCACCAGCAGCAGCATCGACAAAGGCAGGATGAAATAAGGAACGACCTTGGGCAGTTTCTCGTAATATTCGCCATAGTTAATCAGGTCTTCCAGGAACCGAAGCGGTGCGATCATCGGAATATCATCAACTTCATAGAAACTCTGACTACGGGCGTCGAAATTGAACCCGGTCGGGAACCAGCGACCCGATGTGGGCGGCAGGTCAGCAAATACCGCCCAATAGTCATAGGCGCCCTTGAGCAGAAGCAGCGAGAACACCAGACAACAGGCCACGGCGATCAGCGCCAGGATCCGACGCGGCGCGGGGGCCAGCATGTTCAGGATCGCATCGACCCCCAGATGAGCGTGTTTCTTGACCGCATATGACGCGCCCAGCAGCACAAGCCAGCCGAACATGAACACCGTCAGTTCCAGCGCCCATAGTATGTTCGAGTTAAAAAAGAACCGGGCGATCACATTGGCAAAGGTCACGGCCGTCATCAGGCCCAGCAGCAATGCAATCACGGTCTCTTCGATATGGTCGACCAGCCCAGCCGGGCCGGATTTCGCACCAGACATCTTTCTGTCCCCGCATTTTTGGTGATGAGAGTAATTTGCGGCGGGCCTTTGAAGCGGCCCGCCAAGGCCGCGCGTCGTTAACTCCCCAGTCCCCGGACGCGCGGCCTGACCGGATCAGAACCCGGCGTTGATGGCCTGTGCGGCGTCGATCTTGTCCTGACCCACGTCACCAGCGAACTGATCCCAGACGGGCTTCATCGCATCAACCCAGGCCTGACGCTGTTCGGGATTCAGTTCACGAATGATACCACCCGCGTCGGTGATCGAGGCTTTGGCCGCTTCGTTCACGGCAAAGGCTTCCTTGTTCCGGGTTTCGGTCACTTCGTCCATGATGGTCATGAACTGGTCACGCACCTCGGGGTCCAGGCTGTCCAGCCAATCCACCGAGGTCACGACCAGATAGTCGATGATGCCGTGATTGGTCTCGGTGATGCCGTCCTGCACCTCGAAGAACTTCTTGCCGTAGATGTTCGACCAGGTGTTTTCCTGCCCGTCCACAACGCCCTGTTGCAGCGCGCCATACACTTCCGAGAACGCCATCTTCTGCGGGCTGCCACCGATCGCTTCCATCTGCGCAACCAGCACGTCCGAGGACTGCACGCGGAATTTCAGACCATCCGCATCCGACGGATCAACCAGCGGCTTGTTCGCCGACATCTGCTTCATGCCATTGTGCCAGAAGGCCAACCCCTGCAGGCCACGGCGCTGCATGCTGTCCTTCATCGCCTGACCATCGGCCGAGGCCTGGAACGCGTCCACGGCATCGATGTTCTTGAACATGAACGGCAGGTCAAACAGGCGGAACTGTTTGGTGAACTTCTCAAACTTCGACAGCGACGGCGCGGCCAGTTGCACGTCGCCTTGCAGCATCGCCTCAAGCACCTTGTCGTCATTATAGAGCGTCGAGTTCGGATAGACCTCCATACACATCACGCCGTTCATCTCATCATTGACACGCTGTTCCAGCAGCGAGGCAGCGATGCCTTTCGGGTGCTTGTCGGTGTTCGTCACATGCGCGAACTTGACGACGATTTCACCATCGTCGCACGCCGCAATACCCGCCGAGGCGGTTACCGCCAATGCCAGAGCCGTCGCGGCTGTTGTCAAAACTCTCATCTGTTCTCCTCCCAGACTTCAATACATTCCATCAGATGCCACAGGGGCACCGCATGCCGGGCAGTGAAGCGAATCAAATCCTACCGCACAACGTTTTGATTCCGGGGATGACGGGTCGGCAATTTTAAAATAATAACAGCCACTTAAATTATGCCTTTAAGGCACGTATTTTATCACCCAGCCAAGGATGTGCGGAAATCCGCACAGCGGAAAACCAAGATGTGCGGAAATCCGCACGGTTTTCGAATCACCGGTCCAGAATCAATCCCTTTGCCCCATCACACCCACCGCAGCCCGCGCCAGCGGGCTGCCCGGCCCAACAGCTTTGACCGGATGAAAATGCGGGCAAAGCTGGCGGGAGTGTCTGCTTATCTGCGATAATCCTCGGGGCGGATCTGATACCGCGCCAGCTTGTCATAGAACGTCTTGCGCGGCAGTTTCAGTGCGTTTGCCGCGTTCGAGGCTTTGCCATTGTGCCGCCCCAAAGCCGCAATCAACAACGACCGTTCGACCCGCGCCATCTGATCGCTCAACCCAAGTTCCGCGGCCTGAGCGACATCCTCGGGCATGCCCAACACAAATCGCATCGCTGCAGACATCAACGACCGTGCATTCCCCGGCCAATCGCGCGCCATCAACGACGCCAGATGGTCCGAGGTGATCTCGGGCTCGGGGATACCGGCCTGTTCGGCGGCTTGCGCCACATAGTGACGAAAGATGACCGGGATATCCTCGGGTCGCTCGGCCAGAGACGGAATGCGCACCTGCATCACGTCCAGACGATAGAACAGATCGGCGTTGAAACGCCCCTCGTCCGACAGCGCAGCCAGATCCGCTGTTGTTCCCGCAAGGATCCGGGCATCCGTACCCTGTTCAATCCGTTCCAGAGCCGCATATTGCGTGGCCTGCGGCATTGCCGAGATCTCATCCAGAAACAAGGACCCGCCCGCAGCATCCTCGCACCCTTGCAGTAGCTCCTCAGCAGTCAACGCGGATCCCGCGCGCTTCACAAAGGGACCCTGTGCAACAGGAGACATCAGATGCACAACTTCGGCCACCTTGGACACCCCGCTGCCCGGCGGCCCTGTCACCAAAACCTCGGCCCCGGTTGGGGCAACGTTTCGCACCCGCTCGCGCAACGCCTCGGCCTGTGGTGACAGGCCGAACAACAAACGCGCTGCGGGATCGCCGCGCTCAAGCTCGGACTTCAGTGCACGCTTTTCCATGACCTGCGACCGCTGCGCAAAAGCGCGTTCAAGCACCACCAGCAGATCCGAGGCCGCGCAGGGCTTTTCCAGAAAATCAAACGCCCCCTGCCCCATGGCCTGCACCGCCATCGGAATATCCCCCTCACCGGTCAACAGAATCACCGGCAGTTCGGGGTCCACATCGCGCGCATAGGTCAGAAGATGAAAACCGTCACGCCCCGGCATCCGAATGTCCGAGACGATGACACCGGGAAAATCCGCCCGGATATGATCCTTTGCCGCAACAAAGGATCCTGCCGGAACCGGCGTGAATTCGGCCAGTTCCAAAGTCTGCGCCAGCGCCTCACGCACGGCGGCATCGTCATCGACCAGAAGGACCCTGCGTGTCATGCAACCTCTTCCTCTCTGAAATACTCAAGCTCGACAGTGAATACCGCGCCGTTTTCGGCGTTCGCACCGCGAATATTGCCGCCAAAACTCTGCACCAGCCCGTAAGAAATCGACAGGCCCAGCCCCATGCCTTCGGACGAGCCGACGGATTTGGTGGTATAAAACGGCTCGAACAATTTGTCGGGGTCTTCGATACCCGGCCCGCTGTCGCGTATCGCCACAACAACGCGATCTCCGGTTCCAATCTCGATCAAGATACGCTTGTCTGCCTGCCCGCTCATCGCGTCGATGGCGTTGTTGATCAGGTTCACAAAGACCTGCGCCAAACGAACCTCACCGCCCCACGCATTCACCGGATGGGTCGGTGGGGTCCAGTCCAACGTTACCCCTTCTTCACGCAATCTTGCCTCTGTCAGTTCAATCGCCGATTGGATCACCTGAACCAGATCGACCTTGCCCATAGGCTCGCTTTCGTTGCGCGCAAAGGCCCTCAGGTTCTTGATGATCCGCGCCATGCGCGCGGCCATTTCCGAGATACGGCCAAGGTTTTTTCCGGCCTTTTCACCCTGCCCCCGCTCCATGAAGGCTGCACCATTGTCGGCGAACTGTTGAATGGCCATCAAGGGCTGGTTCAATTCGTGACTGATGCCCGCCGACATCTGACCCAATGCGCTCAGCTTACCAGCCTGTACCAAATCCGCCTGAGCTTGCTTCAAGGCAGCCTCCGCCTCCTGCCGCTCAGCCACTTCGCGCCGCAGGGCTGTGTTGGCGGTCGTCAGATCCCGTGTTCGCTTTGCCACGCGGCCTTCAAGCACGGCATTGGCTTCGGCCAAAGTACGCCGCCGCTCGGTGGCCAGAAACAACAAGGCGCCAAAGGCCAGACAGATCGCGGCCACCGCCGCCGCCTGCAACCCGGCCAACCGGCGCGCCGGGGCCACATCCACCAGCACCTCGGCGGTCATGTCGATCACCGGCAGATCAAGCGTCAGATGCAGCGCGTGCTGCGGCAGGTAACGGCCCCAGTTCAACCGCCATAACTCGTGCCCGCCAACCCAGGACGAGGCAAAATCGACTGGCGCGCCCTCGGGCGGCGTCAACCCCCGCTGCCCGTCGGCGCGGTACCAGAACAACAGATCGGACCGGTTCGAGATAAAGACGACGCCGTTGTGATCAACAAAGAAAACCGCTTCGGTACTGCCGCGCCAGGTCTGTTCGACATCCTGAACATCTGCGAACACCATCAAGGCCCCTACGACCTGTCCGGCTGGACCAAAAGCCGGGGCCGCGTAGGAATAGATCCTGTTTCCGCTTTCGGTTTCGACACCATGCGCACTGCCCATCGCGCCCTGCAATGCACGCTCAAACGCGGGATGCCCCGCCATGCTGCGTTGCGCAACTGGCTGGGCCGAGGCCAGAACGCGGCCAGTTCGATCCAGATACATCATGTTGACCGCAGCTGTCTTGTCGGCCACATCCAATAGCACCTTGCGCGCCTCTTGCTGCTGCTGGGACGTTTCCAGCGCGGCCAGCGTCGGGTGACCTGCCATCAGAACCGCAAGCTCCTGATAGACCTGCATCTGAGTGCTCAGCCGGTCGGCGGCAAGCTCCAGATCGGCTTCGGCCTTTTCACTCAGCTGCGACAGCGCCTGCCGATACCCGTAGGACCAGACACCTGCCGACAATAAACCGACCGCGATCAGGAAACCGCAAATGACCCAAAACCTTTGCATGACATAGGGTCTTGCATTCACGCCGCCTGATGGCAAGTCTGCGCCGCATGAAGACCGTCTCTCAATCTCCGACCGATCCGGGTTTCGTTCAGGACCCCTATCCGTTCTATGACACAGCCCGCGCGCATGGAGATCTGGTTTATTGGAGCGACTACAACATGGTCGCCGCCGTTTCGCACAAGGCGGTCCACGCGCTGTTGCGCGACCGCCGCTTTGGTCGCGAAATCCCTGCTGAGCTTGCAAAACCCGGCCCGGATCACCTGGCCCCGTGGCTGGCGGTCGAGGCTCATTCGCTGCTTGAGACTGAACCACCCCGCCACACGCGGCTGAGGGCTTTGGTCACACGGGCCTTCACCTCGCGCGCCATTGCCGCCTTGGCCCCGTCGATCGAAACCCTGTGCCATGACTTGATTGATCAGTTTCCGGACCGGCCCTTCGACTTACTGGATGCCTATTGCACGCAAGTTCCTGTCATAACGATCTGCCGCCTGCTGGGGGTGCCCGAAAGCATGTCCCCCGACCTGCTCAGATGGTCCCACGACATGGTCGCGATGTATCAGGCAAGCCGCACGTCAGAGACTGAACAGAACGCAGCGCAATCCGCACAGGATTTCACCGCCTTTCTAGACGGTTACATCCAACAACGACGCACCGACCCGCGTGACGACCTGATCACCCGCCTGATTGCGGCAGAAGAAGAAGGCGACAGGCTGTCAACCGATGAACTGATCGCCACCTGCATCTTACTGCTCAATGCAGGGCATGAGGCGACGGTCCACTCACTTGGGAATGGTGTAAAAACCCTTCTTCAATGCGGTCTGGGCAGCAGTACCCTCGGGCCGGATGCAATCGATGGCACTGTGGAGGAGATCCTGCGCTTCGATCCGCCCCTGCATATGTTCACCCGCTATGCCTATGAAGAGGTTGAGGTTTTTGGCCATTCCTTCAAACGCGGCGATCAGGTTGCGCTGTTGCTGGGTGCCGCCAACCGGGACCCCGAGGCATGGCCGGACCCGCATATCTTCAATCCAAAGCGTCCGGTCAAAACAAACTCAAGCTTTGGCGGCGGCCTGCACTTTTGCGTTGGCGCGCCCCTGGCCCGGCTCGAGATGCGCATCGCTCTGCCCATCCTGTTCGACAGATGCCCCAATCTGCACCTGACCGAGCCGCCAACATACTCGGACAGCTACCATTTTCACGGCCTTGAACACCTAATGGTTCTGGCCTGAAGCCTAAAATCAAATCGCGCGTTCCGCGCGATGCCTCCGGCGGGGATATTTTTAGCCAGATGAAGTCTGGATCCCCTGTTCATCTGGCTGGAAATATCCCGGGGGAGTCGCCCCGACAGGGGCGGCGGGGGCAGCGCCCCCAACCCCCTTAGGTGCTGGCCAAGGCGTTCAAGGGAAGCATGGTCGTGGACTTGATCTCTTCCATTGACAGCAATGCGGTGACGTTGTGGACACGAACCTCTGATATCAGAGACTGGTAAAACTGATCATAGGCGCGGGCATTTTTAACCCGTACTTTCAGAATATAGTCGATGTCCCCTGCCAGTCGGTGTGCCTCTTGCACTTCGGGTTGATCCCGAAGGGCTTTCAGGAACTTACGCTGCCAGTCGGCTTCGTGCTCGGATGTGCGGATCAGAACAAAAAAAGTGGCCTCGAACCCCAGCGCTTCGGCGTCCAGCAATACCGTTTGCTGACCAATGATTCCGGCGCTTTTGAGCTTGCGGATTCGATTCCAAACCGGGGTCTTGGAACTGCCGACCCGGGCTGCTATTTCGTCCAGCGACTGGCTGGCATCGCGCTGCAGCTCAGCCAGAATTTTCCGATCCGTATCGTCTATCCGCACCGACATTCCATTTTTCCTTCAGTTTCGAAACGCTCGTCCCAAACAGGTCGCTTAAGAAGACGCACGTTCTTATTTATTCCGCGATATGGCGGTTTGGTGGGAATATTTCCTATATTGTAGGGCAAGTCAAACCAAGCTCTGGACGATCTGATGCAGCTTACGAACGAAACAGGACGCACAGGACATGTCGACTTTGTCGGCGCTGGTCCCGGTGATCCGGAATTGCTGACGCTCAAGGCCCTGAAAGCCTTTGAGCGCGCGGATGTCGTTCTGCATGACCGTCTCATCGGCGAAGACGTCCTGACCCTTGCCGGGCAAAGCGCGCATCTGGTGGATGTTGGCAAGGCTGGGTTCGGCCCGTCATGGAAGCAAGCCGATATTGACGCACTGCTGGTCGATTATGCCCTGAAAGGCAACCGCGTTGTGCGTCTGAAATCCGGCGACCCCACCGTGTTTGGGCGGCTGGACGAGGAAATCGAAGCGGTTGAGGCTGCTGGTATCTCGTGGCGCATCGTTCCCGGCATCACTGCGGCCTCTGCAGCCGTTGCGGGCATCGGTCAAAGCCTGACCCGGCGTGGGCGCAATTCCTCGGTCCGGTTTCTGACAGGGCATGACATGAAGGGTTTCGCCGATCACGACTGGACCGCTCTGGCGCGCGAGGGATCGGTTGCCGCGATTTACATGGGCAAGAAATCCGCCCGTTTCATCCAGGGTCGCCTGATCATGCACGGCGCGGACCGCGCCACACCTGTAACACTGATCGAAAATGCCTCGCGCCCGGATCAGCGCGTTGTGGCAAGCACGCTCGATCAACTGCCCACCGACCTGAGTGCCGCCGAAATGGACGGCCCGGTTCTGACATTCTATGGCCTTGCCCCGCGCCAAGCGGCCGAGGCCCTGACCGAATTCAATAAGGAGCTTGCCTGATGGCCCGCGCTTTTACCCCTAAAGTTGTCACTGCAAATGACCTGCTGGAAGGCGACGTGATCTACCAGACCGAGGATGACCGCTGGTCGCGCGATCTGTCCGAGGCCGAGCTGATCACTGATGAAGCCCACGCGCAGGTCCGTCTGCTGGACGCCGCCCGCCAAGCCAACAAGATCGTTGGTGCCTATCTTGCCGATGCAGCCGCTGGCGCAAACGGCCCCGAACCCACCCATTTCCGCGAGGAGTTCCGCCGCACCGGGCCCTCGAACTATGCCCATGGCAAGCAGGAAACTGAAACGCAGCCCCGGGCCTGACTTCTGGCCCCTCTTCCTCTCCCCAAAGGCCCCAAAGTTCGGGGCTGCAACTAAGGACAGCTAGATATGTATCGCTACTCCGAGTTCGACACAGCATTCCTGGCAGAGCGCAACAAACAGTTCCGCGCGCAGGTCGAGCGTCGTATTGACGGCTCGCTGACCGAAGATGAATTCAAACCCCTGCGCCTGATGAACGGCCTGTATCTGCAACTGCACGCCTATATGCTGCGGGTCGCCATTCCCTATGGAACGCTGAACAGCGCGCAGATGCGCCAACTGGCCCTGCTGGCCGAGAAGTGGGACAAGGGCTATGGCCATTTCACCACCCGTCAGAACATCCAGTATAACTGGCCGAAACTGAACGACGTGCCGGATATGCTGGACGCGCTGGCCGAAGTTGGGATGCACGCCATTCAGACCTCAGGCAACACGATCCGCAACGTGACCGCCGACCATTTTGCCGGTGCCGCCGCGGATGAGATCGCCGACCCGCGCCCCTACGCAGAACTGCTGCGCCAGTGGTCCACCGATCACCCGGAATTCCAGTTCATGCCGCGCAAGTTCAAGATCGCCATCACCGGCAGCGAAAACGACCGCGCCGTGATCAAAGCGCATGACATCGGCCTGCAACTGATCGAGCGTGACGGCGTTCTGGGTGCCCGCGTCATCGTGGGCGGCGGTCTGGGCCGTACGCCGATGATCGGCAAGGAACTGTCCGAATTTGTCGCCTTTGACGACCTGCTGGCTTATCTTGAGGCCACCGTTTCCGTCTGGAACCAGATCGGCCGCCGCGACAACAAGTACAAGGCGCGTATCAAGATCACCGTGCATGAGCATGGCATCGACGCCATCCGCGCCAAGGTGAACGAGCGCTTCCTGCAGGTCCGCCCGCAGTTCAAGGGCGCGGACATGAACCTGCTGGAAGAGATCAAGGGCCACTTTGCTGCCCCTGCCTTCCGCGAAGGTTCGGTTGCGTCGTTCGAAAGCGCCTATACCGACGATCCGGTATTCCGCTCGTGGGTCGATACCAACATCGCGCCGCACAAGAACGCGGACCACGCGATTGTCACGATCTCGATCAAAAAGCACGGCGCAACGCCCGGTGATGCAACTGCCGAGCAGATGCGCGTAATGGCCGATCTGGCCGAAACCTTCGCCTATGACGAGCTGCGTATCAGCCATGAGCAGAACGTGATCCTGCCCCATGTCCACAAGTCGGACCTGCCCGCGATCCATGCCAAGCTGAAAGAACACGAACTGGCCACAGCCAATATCGGCCTGATCAGCGACATCATCACCTGCCCCGGCATGGATTACTGCGCGCTGGCGACGGCCCGCTCGATCCCGGTTGCGCAGGAAATCGCGACCCGGTTTGACGAGCTGAAGCTGGAGCATGATATCGGCCACCTGAAAATCAAGATCTCGGGCTGCATCAACGCATGTGGTCACCACCATGTGGGCCATATCGGCATTCTGGGTCTGGATCGCGCAGGCGTCGAAAACTACCAGATCACGCTGGGTGGTGACGCGACCGAAACAGCCGCCGTTGGCGACCGCACCGGTCCGGGCTTTGCCTATGACGAGATCGTGCCAGCCGTCGAACGCATCGTTGACACCTACCTGAACCAGCGTGAGAGCGCCGAAGAAACCTTCCTGGAAACATATCGCCGCGTCGGTATGGCTCCGTTCAAGGCGGCCCTCTACCCCGAGGCTCAGGCGAATGCCGCTTGACCTTATCCAGACGGAACTGGGTGCAGACAGGCGCGAGCTGACCGACAAGGTTGACGCGCTGAACAACCGGTTCCGCCACCACAGCGCCCATGACGTCATGCATGGCGCAATCGAAGAGATCGACGAGCTTGCTTTGGTCTCAAGCTTTGGGGCGGAATCGGTGGTGTTGCTGCATATGGCGGCGGTGGTCGACAAGATGACCCCCGTGCTGTTTGTGGACACGCAGATGCTGTTTACCGAAACGCTGGAATACCAGCAGGAGGTCAGCGAGCGTCTGGGCCTGAAAAACGTTCATATCATCCGCGCGGATGATCAGGACATTCAGCGGGAAGACCCCTATGGCGCGCTGCGCCTGCGGGATACGGATGCGTGTTGCAACCTGCGCAAAACCTTCCCGCTGCAACAGGCATTGACCGGGTATTGCGGCTGGATTACCGGGCGCAAGAGATTCCAGTCCGGCACCCGCGCCGCGCTCGATTTCTTCGAGGTCGAGGACGGAACAGGCCGGATCAAGGTGAACCCGCTGGCCCATTGGGCGCCCGAAGATGTGCGCGCCTATATGGAAGAAAACAACCTGCCCCGGCATCCGCTGGTGGCTAAAGGATACCCATCGATCGGCTGTGCGCCCTGCACCTCGCCGGTCAAAGAGGGCGAAGACCCCCGCGCCGGGCGCTGGCGCGACCAGAACAAGGAAGAATGCGGCATCCATTTTGTCGATGGCAAAATGGTGCGCGCCGGAGAGAAAACATGAACGTAATCGTAACGGATGAGGGGTTCGCCCCCGATGACTGGACCGACGGCTTTGTGGCCCTGGAAGACGCCGCGAATGATGTTGTGGCGCTGGATGTGGCCTCGGACACCGACCCGGATGAGCTGATTGACCGTCTGGGCAGCGCAAAAATGGTACGCGTGGACTTTCCGTCCTCGGCGGATGGGCGTGGGTTCACCATCGCGCGCGTGCTGCGTCTGAAAGGCTTTACCGGACGTCTGCGCGCCAAGGGGCACGTTCTGGCCGACCAATACGCCATGGCCCGCCGCAGCGGGTTTGACGAAGTTGAAATCGACAACGCCCTGGCGACCCGTCAGCCCGAAGATCAGTGGCTGGCCCGCGCCGACTGGAAAGAGAATAACTACCAGGCCCGCCTGCGCGGCTAAGACCGCCATCGCCAGCTTGTGAAGGAAGGGGGCAAACTGTCCCCTTTTCCTGACTTGGATCAAAGATTAAACGGAGATGTCGGTTTACCTCACCGGCAGTGAAACGATGACAGAGATGAAACCCGTGAGTGAAGCAACCGCCGTAAAGGCCCCCGTACTGCCCGACGCGCAGACTGTGACCGATGTGAAGCATTGGACCGACAGCCTGTTCTCGTTCAAAGTGTCGCGCCCTGCGACGCTGCGGTTCCGCTCGGGCGAGTTTGTGATGATCGGCCTGATGGGCGACCCCGACCCCAAGACCGGGCGTCAGAAACCTCTGCTGCGCGCCTATTCGATTGCTTCGCCTTCGTGGGATGAAGAGCTCGAATTCTACTCGATCAAGGTGCAGGACGGCCCGCTGACCTCGAAGCTGCAGCATATCAAACCCGGCGATCAGATCATCCTGCGGCCCAAGCCCGTCGGCACTCTGGTCCATGATGCCCTGCTGCCCGGCAAACGTCTGTGGTTCTTTGCCACCGGCACCGGCTTTGCGCCATTTGCCTCGCTGCTGCGCGAGCCGCAGACCTATGAGGACTATGATGAGGTCATCATCACCCACACCTGCCGCGAAGTGGCCGAGTTGGAATATGGCCGCCAGCTGATTGAAAGCATTCGTCAGGACGAATTGCTGGCCGAACTGATGGGCGAAGGCTTTGCCGACAAGATCCGCTACTACCCGACAACAACGCGGGAAGAGAGCCCCAAGATGGGCCGCATTACGGAACTTCTGAAAGACGGCACCGTGTTTGCCGATCTGGGCATCGAAGGCGGCATCAAGCCCGAAACCGACCGCGCGATGGTCTGCGGCTCGCTGGCCTTCAACCTGGACATCAAGGAAATCCTGGAAGAGTTCGGCCTGCGCGAGGGCGCAAACTCGGAACCCAAGGAATTCGTGATCGAAAAGGCATTTGTCGGCTGATCGACACGGCTGGCCGGGCCTTTCCTGACCCGGCCAGCCGATTCCCGCGATAATTCACGGGAATTTCCGACTTACAGGCGTTTATGCTGCTTGAAACGCTGCCCGGCCCGGTCTAAATTCCGGGCTCGAAATTCTGCAATCATCAAAGGAATGAACCCATAGCTCGCAGACCCCACAACGCGCCGCCGCAGAGAGATACCGGACCGCGCGTCAACGACAAAATCCGTGCCCCCGAAATCCGCCTGATTGGTGCTGAAGGTGAAAATGTCGGGGTGGTTCATCCCGCCAAAGCCATGCAACTTGCCGCCGATGCCGGCCTCGATCTGGTCGAGATCTCGCCCAACGCGAATCCGCCGGTCTGCAAGATCATGGACTTTGGCAAGTACAAATACGAAACGCAGAAGCGCGAAGCCGAGGCCCGCAAGAAACAAAAGATCATCGAGGTGAAAGAGGTCAAGTTCCGGCCCAACACCGACACGCATGATTATGACGTCAAGATGAAGAACGTCTTCAAGTTTCTGGAAAAGGGCGACAAGGTCAAGGTCACCCTGCGGTTCCGCGGTCGTGAGATGGCGCACCAGAACCTGGGGCGCGAACTGCTGGAACGCGTAGCCGAAGACATCAAGGATATCGGCAAGGTCGAGAACATGCCGAAGATGGAAGGCCGTCAGATGATAATGATGATCGGCCCGCTGCCGCAGAAATAACCCCGGCAAGCAATCCCAATTCGAACCCTGCCAGAGACGATCTGGCAGGGTTTTTTTGTTCACCTGAACGTCATTGATCGCGATTTGCATCCCATCGAGATAATCCGCACATGCTGAAAGCCGGAAAGCGACAACAGGTCGATTTCAGACGCTCTGATTTCGACGCCGCCTTGGCGCAATCCGGAAAGATGTGGATCGGGGTTTGGATCAATCCGAATGCCACGGATCCTTGGGAGGCTACGATGGGTGAAATGTCTTTTGCCGGCGGCGTTTATCAGTCGCTTCCGTCGCAGGCCTATTGCGACGAGGCCGTGTTTGCCACCGAACGCAGCCGCATATTCAGACGCGCGTGGCAACTGGTTGGCCATGTAACCGACCTGCCCAACCTCGGAGACTATGTTGTCGAGGATATCAGCGGCATCTCGGTGATTGTGATCCGGGGTCAGAATTGTGAAATCCGCGCTTTCTACAATGTCTGCGTGCATCGCGGGCATGAGCTGCTGAATGGCAAGGGCTGCGCCAAAAAGATGACCTGCCCCTATCACGCCTGGACCTATGACACGACCGGTCAGCTGCGCGCCGCCCCAAATGCCACTGCCTTTCCCGGGTTCGACAAAAGCCAGTACAAACTGCGCCCGGTGCGGATTGAGGTCTTCTTTGGGCTGATCCTGGTCAATCTGGATGCGGATGCACGCCCGATGGCCGAACTGGCACAGGAGGCGCTTGGCGAGATTTCGGACTATGCCCCCAACCTGCCCACCTACCAGCGCGCCGATCGCACGGAACGCTTGGCTAGTGCGAACTGGAAGGTCGTGGCGGAGAATTTCAACGAATGCTACCACTGCGCCGTGGTGCACAAGACCCTGACGACAGGCGTTGTCGACCCGGATCAATACCAGACGCGCGGTCACGATTATGGCATTCGCCACGCAAGCCCGGCTCGGCCGGATTCCCAGAAATCCTATGAGTATGTGGCGGACCCCGCTGCGCGCACGGACAAATTCTTGACCTGGTGGTTCTTTCCCCTGTTCGCGCTTCAAGTCTATCCCGGTGGCATCGTGAACACCTATCGCTGGAAACCGCTGAGCGTAAACTCCACCAAGATCGAGGTCGACTGGTGGCTGCCCGACGCCACCCCCAACACGGTTGAGCGCGAGATCATCCTGCAACACCGCACCACCACCTTTGCCGAGGACGGCCCGATTGTGGATTCGGTGCAGCGCGGATTGGAAAGCGGTGCCATTGGTCATGGTGCGCTGGTGGTGGACAATGCCTGCTCGTCCCAGTCAGAGCATCCGATCATGGCATTCAACGCGCATTATCAGAAGGCCATGCAGAACACGGCCCTCTGACCCCTTTTTCAGACCGGAAGCGTCGCATCGATGGCTTTCGCCAGTTTTGAAACCAACTCGTCAATCTGCGGCTCTTCGATGATGAAGGGCGGTGCCAGCAGGATGTGATCGCCGTTCTTGCCGTCGCGGGTTCCCGACATCGGGTAGCAGATCAGCCCCTCGGCCATTGCCGCCTTCTTGATCTTTCCGGCCACACCATGCGCCGGATCGAACGGGGTCTTGCTGTCCCGATCCGCAACCAGTTCGATCCCCCGGAACAGGCCACGCCCGCGAATATCGCCCACATTCGGGTGCTGGCCAAAGGCAGCTTCCAGCGCCGATTGCAGTTTTTCACCCATCACACCGGCGCGCGCGGGAAGATCTCGCCCGGTCAGTTCGCTAACAACCGCCAAAGCCGCCGCCGTGGCCACCGGATGGCCGATATAGGTATGCCCGTGCTGAAAGAAGCCAGAGCCGTTCTGAATGGCCTCATAGATCCTGCCCGTGCACAACATTGCGCCAATCGGTTGATAGCCAGCCCCTAACCCTTTGGCGATGCACAGAATATCCGGAGCGATCCCGTCACGGTCGCAGGCAAACAGATGCCCGGTCCGCCCCATGCCGCACATGACTTCATCCAGGATCAACAGCACGCCGTACTGATCGCAGATTTCGCGAATCCGCTTGAAATACCCGTCCACCGCCGGAACAGCGCCCAGCGTCGCCCCGACAACCGGCTCGGCCATGAACGCCATGACCGTCTCGGGACCAAGCCGCAGAATTTCGGCCTCCAACTCATTGGCGACACGTTGGCCGTAGTCAAAACTGCTCTCACCCTCGGGCTTCTCGGCATATTCATAGCAGGGCGCGATATGGGTCATTTCGATCAGCATCGGCGCAAATTGCGCGCGCCGCCAGGCATTGCCGCCCGCCGACAAGGCCCCCAGCGTGTTGCCGTGATAGCTTTGCCGCCGTGCGATTACATGGCGGCGCTCGGGCTGGCCGATCTCAAGGTAATACTGCCGCGCCAGCTTGATCGCGGCCTCGGTCGCCTCGGACCCGCCCGAGACAAAATACACCCGATCCAGATCACCCGGAGCATGCTCGATCAGCAAATCCGCCAGCGCCTCGGCAGGTTCCGAGGTCATGAACCCGCTATGAGCAAAAGCGATCTGTTCGACCTGCTTTTGAACCGCTTCGATAACGGCAGGATTGGAATGCCCCAGACAGGACACCGCCGCATCGCCACAATCCAGATATCGTTTACCGTCGGCATCGATCAGGTAACACCCCTCGCCCCCGGCGGCGACGGGCAAAGCAGCCTTGGTGTGGCGCGGAAAAACATGGCTCATTTCGAAACTCCCTTGATCAAAGACACCAGCGCCGCAACCGACGCCGCATTGTCAGCCCATGGCTGTCCGTCAGAATTCGTCAGACTGTTTTCGAACCCGACCCGCAGATCACCGCCGCGCTGCGCGGCCTTGTACAAGCACGCATGTTCACGCGGCCCAAAGGCGCACACCATCCAAGGTGAGCGATCCTGCGGGAACTGATCCAGATCCTCGGGCGACGAAACCTGACCGGTCGAATAGCGTCCCAGAACCAACAGGCGATCCTCCTGCCCCTCTCGGACAGTGCCTGCGCGCTGCCATTCGGTCAGCAATGCGGCATCCTCGGCATCATACAGAATATGCTGAACGCGCGTCCCCTGATCTTGACACAGCCCATAGACACGATCCGCCATCTCTGGCGCCCGCGCGATCTCGCGCACCGAGACCGATGCCCAACCGGGCCGCACCTGTCGCAAACACCCATACTGGGCATCAACGCCATAAATGCCCGCAGCTTCGGTCGTGATTTGAATGTCCAGATCGGGCACCTGCTTTTTCAGTTCCACGACGGCTTCGAGATACCGCCCTGCATCCAGCGAATGCTGCCCGTGCGCATCCCGAATATGAAGATGCAAGCCATCTGCCCCAGCCTCACGACACGCCCGCGCGGTTTGGACCGTCTCTTCCATGGTAACTGGCAAGTGCGGGTGATCCACATGCCCGCGCCGCGCGCCATTGGGTGCGACAAGGATGTAGGGTTGCTTTGGCAGGTCGGTCATCGGTTGCTCCGTCAAACACATAGCCGATCTATCCATGCCCCGGACGTTTTCAATTGGATAATTTAAAAACATATGTTTTCTTTCACACCATGACCGACACCCTCAACCAGTTGACCAACGCTCTCAGACACGACATCGACCACATGCCGGCGCAATTGCAGGCGGCGGCCAAATACGTGATCGACCATCCCGGCGACTTTGGCCTCGACCCGATCCGCATCACAGCCGAGAAGATCGGTGTCAGTTCAAACGTCCTTGTGCGCCTTGCCCAGCGTATGGGGTTTGACGGCTACGACGCCTTCCGCCGCCCGTTCCGGCATGCTCTGGTCACGGACGGAGAGGACCGCCTGCATCAGGACTGGCTGTCACGCCAAGGGACAGACGGGCCGTTCAGCGCAGCCCAGGCCGATTTCGCCCGCAACGAGTTGAATGTGGTTACAAGATCACTGCGGTTGATGGACCCCGGCGACGTCAGGGACGCGACCAACCTTATTCTGAACGCGCAGCGCTGTTTCATCACCGCGACGCGGGCCAGCTATGCCCTGGCTTACTATTTCCACTACGCAGGCCGCATGGCCCATCCCGGCCTGCAACTGGTGCCACGGCACATGGGCTCTGCCACCGACGACCTGTTGGACGCGGACAGCAACGATTGCCTGCTGGCCATGACCCTGCGGCCCTATTCGGCAGAAACCATCCGCACCATGCGCTTTGCGGCAGACAAAGGGGTCCGGATCATCCTGATCTCGGACAGCGATGTGATCGCGCCGGGATTGCGACCCGATGTCAGCTTACAGATCAGCACGCGGTCGATGCACCATTTCTCCAGCTTTTCCGGGGCGATGGCCGTGCTGGAATGCCTTCTAAGCCATCTCTTCTCCGCGGGTGGCGAAGACGCCAGACGCCGGGTCGAAGCCTATGAAAAGGCTCGCGAGGATACAGGCGCCTATTGGCAGGCCCCGAAACTGCCCAGAATACGCAGCACATAAAAAGCCCCGGCGCACGGGCCGGGGCTTTCCAGAAAAACCTGCCAGCTTCACATACAGGCTTCAACGGCCCGCTTGGTCATCACCCCAACCAGATGCGCACGGTATTCCTTGCTGCCATGCAGATCGGCAATCATGTTCATCGGGTTGACCTTCAGATCCATCAACGCATCAGGACGGAACGCAGTTTTCAGCGCCGCCTCGGCCTCGGACCACCGGAACACGCCATCCTCGCTGGCCCCCGTCACGGCAACACGTGCACCATCCGAGAACCGCGCCACAAACACACCGACCAGGGCAAAGCGCGAGGCTGGCTGCAGGAACTTCTGATAACTCGCCGCCTGCGGCACCGGGAACCGGACCGATGTGATGATCTCACCCTCATCCAGTGCCGTGCTGAACATGCCGTCAAAGAAATCATCCGCCGCAATCTGCCGCGTATTGGTCACAACCGTCGCGCCCGATCCCAACACACCAGCCGGATAACACGCCGCCGGATCGTTATTGGCGATGGACCCGCCAAGGGTGCCGCGATTACGCACCGCCGGATCACCGATCTGGCCCGCCAGCGCTGCCAACGCCGGATAGTTTCCCGCAGCCTCGCGCGCCACCACCGCATGTGGTGTCGCCCCGCCAATAGCGACCAAGCCGTCATCCTCGATGCAAACCCCCTGCATCTCGGCAATCCCGCTCATCGACACCAGTTTCGACGGCGCAGCCAACCGCTGCTTGAGAGTCGGAATCAGCGTCTGCCCACCCCCCAGCGCCTGCGCATCTTCAGACCCTAACGCAGCAACCGCATCCGCGATGGTCGAGGGCTTCTCAAACTCGAAATTGTACATTTCGTCTTCCTTTCCGAAAGGCGCGGATCCGCCCTTCATCTGGCTATAAATATCCCGGGGAGCGCGAAGGGGTGGCCCCTCGCACCCCAAACTCTCCGCTGTTTTTCGCCCCCCAAACGCGCGACGGGCTCACGGGCATGTCGATGTGATCGACCGCCTTGCCGCCCGAATTCAGCGCATCCAGCACCGCATTGACCACCGCAGGCGGAGAGCCAATCGCCCCGGCCTCACCACAGCCTTTCACCCCCAACGGGTTATGCGTACACGGCGTCTGGCTGGAATGATCCACGCCATAAAACGGCACGTCATCTGCGCGTGGCATCGCGTAATCCATGAAAGACGCGCTCAGCAGTTGCCCGTTTTCGTCATAGGCGCAGTTCTCCAGCAGGGCCTGACCGATCCCCTGCCCGATCCCGCCATGAACCTGACCATCAACGATCATAGGGTTGATGATGTTGCCGAAGTCATCCGCAGCGGTGAACTTTTCGATGCTGACCTGACCGGTTTCAGGATCGACCTCGACCTCACACGCATAGGCCCCTGCCGGGAAGGTGAAGTTGGCCGGATCGTAGAACGCGGTCTCTTCCAGCCCGGGCTCCACCTCCAGCGGGTAGTTATGCGGCACGTAGGCGGTCAGGGTCACATCGCCCCAGGCCACCGACTTGTCGGTGCCTGCCACGCTGAATTGACCATCCTTCAGCTCGATATCAGCCTCGGACGCTTCCAGCAGATGGGCGGCGATCTTCTTGGCCTTCTCGATCACCTTCTCTGTCGCCTTGACCATGGCCGAGCCACAGACCGCCAGAGACCGAGACCCATAGGTCCCCATCCCAAACGGGATCTTCGAGGTGTCACCATGCACAATCTCAACCATCGACTCGTCGATGCCGATCATGTCGGCCACAACCTGCGGGAAAGCGGTTTCGTGCCCCTGCCCGTGGCTATGCGCGCCGACCATGACGCTGATCGAACCGGTGGCATTCACCCGCACCGTCGCCGCGTCATAAAGACCCGCGCGGGCCCCCAACATGCCAACGATGTTCGAGGGCGCAATCCCGCACGCCTCGATATAGCAGTTGATGCCAAGACCACGCAGTTTTCCATTGGCTTCACTGGCCGACCGGCGCGCGGCAAAGCCCGCCAGATCGGCGGCGGCCTCCAATTTGTCCATAGTCCCATTGTAGTTGCCGGTGTCATAGGTCAGCGCCACCGGCGTGTCATAGGGGAACTGGGTGACAAAGTTCTGGCGGCGCAGGGCAATCGGATCGACGCCCAACTCGCGCGCGGCCTTGTCCACCACGCGTTCCAACTGGAACGTCGCCTCGGGTCGACCCGCACCGCGATAAGCATCCACCGGAACAGTGTTCGTAAACATCGCCTTAACGTTCACCTGAATGACCGGCGTCTTGTAGTTGCCCGCCATCAACGTGCCGTGCAGCCATGTGGGCACTGAACTCGAGAAGGTCGACAGATACGCCCCAAGATTCGCGAAGGTATTCGTGCGCAGACCGATGAAGTTATTATCGGCATCCAGCGCCAGTTCGATGGTACTGACATGATCGCGACCATGAGCATCCGACATGAACGCCTCGGACCGGCTGGACGACCATTTGACCGGACGGCCGCAGGCCTTGGCGGCAAATGTCACGAACGCCTCTTCCGCATAGTGGAAGATCTTGGTGCCGAAACCACCGCCAACATCCGGCGCGACCACACGGACCTTGTGTTCAGGCAGGCCCAGAACAAAGGCGCACATCAGCAGACGGATCACATGCGGGTTCTGCGAGGTGGTATAAAGCGTATATTCCTCGGTCGCCCGAGCGTATTCAGCGACAGCAACGCGCGGCTCCATCGGGTTAGCAACCAATCGGTTGTTCACCAGATCCAGAGTGGTCACATGCGCCGCGTTGGCAAACACCTCATTGACCTTGGCATCGTCGGCCTCACCCAACTGCCAGTCATAGCAGATGTTGTTTTTTAGATCGTCATGGACCAGCGTCGCCCCATCCTGCGCGGCGGCCTTCATGTCGATCACGGCAGGCAGTTCTTCGATATCGACCTCAATCGCCTCGGCGGCGTCGCGGGCCTGTTCCAGACTATCGGCCACAACGGCGGCAATCGGATCGCCTACATGGCGCACCTTGCCCTGGGCCAGAATCGGATGCGGAGGTTCCTGCATGGGCGCGCCGTGCTTGTCGGTCACTTCCCAGCCGCAGGGCATCCCGCCCACGCCTTCGAAATCCTTGCCGGTGAAAACCTTGACCACACCCGGCATCCCCTCGGCCGCCGAAGTATCGACGGATTTGATCCGCCCATGCGCTATGTCGGACCGCAGGAAATGCACATAGGCCTGGTTATGTACGTTGATGTCGTCGGTGTAATTGCCTGCTCCGGTCAGAAAGCGCACGTCCTCGCGGCGCTTGGAACTGGCTCCGATGCCACTGTCTTTGGGCATTGCTTGTTCTCCTCCCATAAACGGATGCGGATGCATCCTCTGTCATCCCACGGGCGTCTCCCTTACGCCCGCAGTGGCATCATTCGGCAGCGATGCTGCTGGCGTCCTGACCCGAAGCGGCCATGATCGCCTTGACGATGTTGTGGTATCCGGTGCAACGGCACAGGTTGCCTTCCAGATACTTGCGGATCTCGGCCTCGGTCGGGCGCGGACTGTCATTCAGCAGGGCCGCGGCACTCATCACCATACCCGGCGTGCAGAACCCGCATTGCAGCCCGTGGTGATCCTGAAATGCCTGCTGAATGACATTCAGCGACCCGTCCGGATTGGCCTGCCCTTCGATGGTACCCACGTCGGCCCCATCAGCCTCAAGCGCCAGCATGTTGCAGGATTTGACCGCCTCACCATTCACATGCACCACACAGGCGCCGCATTGGGCCGTGTCGCAGCCTACATGTGTGCCCGTCAGCGACAGGTGGTCGCGCAGAAAGCTGGACAGCAGGGTCCGGCCTTCGACGTCACCGCTTACGGATTTACCGTTCACGGTCATTGAGACCTGTGTCATGAGTTCCTCCCAGTTTTGATTTTCTCCCTTGCGACCGAGTTAAACACGGGAATTTTCGTTTGAGAACAAAAATCTTGTCGCGTTCAACGCCCCAAGCGTCGCTTAACACTCATAACCTAAAGTGGCGGGGATAGAGGTCAAAATGCCGTAGCGTCACGGCCTGCGCTGGGCGCGCGGCTGAGGTCGTGTCGGGATTTCCTTGAGCAATCCGCCCACACCCATGGCCGCAATATCCGCGCCTGTGGTCTCGACACCGCAGGCAACGCGGGACAGAACCCAATCCGCGCCGTTCAAAGCAGGCGAGCGTGCGCAACCCGGCAGGCCGATCACGGGCCGATCCCCCATCGCGCCCAGAAACAGCAGGTTGCCGGGATCGACCGGCATGCCGAACCGATCCACCGCCCCACCCGCTGCCCGCACAGCCGAAGGTGCCACATCATCCACATCCGAGGTGGCCGAGGCGGTCAGGATCATCAGAACGTCGCCCTGCGTTCCGGCAATGGCCTTCGCAAGGGGATCGGTGTCATGCGCGACGATCTGCACGTCGCACAACTCCATCCCCAACAGTTCGACCCGCCCCCGCATGGCCGCGATGCCTTTTTCGTTCGGTGGTCCGCCGGGAATATCCGTCACGATCAGACCAGCGGTCTTGTGAACCGGCGCAATCAGTTGAATTGCGCTTTGCGCAAGGCTTGCTGCGCGCTGAACGTCTACTTCGGGCACGGCGTAGGAAATAACCTTGATCGTCGCGACCATTCCGCCGTCGCTCATCTGCTGATGCTGCGGAACTGTGGCGACGGTGATCATTGGGTTGACCTGATTAAATTGCTCCAGCGCGGCCACGTCCAGCGCCACGACGCCCGGCCCGTTGGCCAGCAGATTGACGCGCCCCGTAAATGCTTCGGTCACGCGCAGGTTCGCCGCTGCCGGGTCAGGTACCAAAGCCTTGGCCAGCAGCGTAGCCGCTTCGTCCTCGTGACAGTCGCCGGGTTCCAGACGGGCCACGACAATTTCGGTCAAACCGGCCTGTGTCAGTTGTGCGATGTGATCTTCGGTCAGTCTCAGACCCTTGCGCAGTTTGCGGTCCGCGGCCATGACCGAATGCGCCAGAATCGCCCCGCTTGCATCGGCTACGGGCACCGGGCCAAACTTCATGCCTTGCCTCGCAGAACAGCCGTCATCTGAGCCAGGATCGCAACGGCAATTTCCGAAGGATCAGTGGCCCCGATGTCCAGACCAATTGGCCCGTGTATTCTGCCGATCTGCGCATCGGTAAACCCGGCAGCAACCATACGCTCGACCCGTTTGGCATGGGTTCGCTTTGACCCCAGCGCGCCGATGTAGAACACGTCCGCCTCCAACGCGGCTTGCAGCGCGGGGTCGTCCAGCTTGGGGTCATGGGTCAGCAGAACAACCGCTGTGCGCGTGTCCAGTCCCAGTTTCAAAACGGCTTCGTCCGGCCAATCGGTGAGAATCTTTTCACCGGGAAAACGCGCATCCGACGCGAAGGCATCGCGCGGGTCCACGATGGCCGGGTCATATCCCGCAATCCGCGCCATTGGCACCAGAGCCTGCGCGATGTGAACCGCACCGACGACGATCAGGCGCAACGGCGGGTTATGGACGGCGACAAAGGTCTCTGCATCCTCTTCGAACCCTGACCGGTCCATACGCAGTCGGTCGGGGTATTTGTTGCGCCGCAGGGCGCGGTGGCCGCTGTTGATATTGACCTCATAAGCCAGCGGCTCGCGCGCTGCCCGCGCGGCGACCAGTTCGGCCAGCATCGATTCTGGCAGGACGCGGCCAACCGGTTCAACCAGAACCCGGATGGTGCCGCCACAGGCCAGACCCACAGCAAAGGCGTCTTCGTCGCTGACACCAAACTCCAGCAATCGTGCCTCGCCCTCATCAATGGCTTCCAGCGCCTCGACAATCACCGCGCCTTCGACGCACCCGCCGGACACGGACCCTTCGATCCGCCCATCACCGCCAATCACCAACTGAGCGCCCACCCGGCGCGGTGCGCTGCCCCAGGTCTCGACCACCGTCGCCAAGGCCGCACCGCGTCCTTTGCGGTGCCAGTCCAAAGCGGTTTCCGGGCTGTTGTCGAATCGCTCCATCGAAGCCTCCTGAGGTCATCGGACTCAACATAGTCAGGAAAAGCGGGAAGAAAAGCATGTGGGGGGCGGTCCCCGCTCAAGGACGAGGTCGCTTGGGGGCGAAGGCTCCTTCGTATTCACATAAGCAAAGCATTGATTGTCTGCGCCCGTGCTTTTAGCCTGCAGCTACCTTCGGGGCCAATCCCGGACGTGCCCCCATTTTCAAAACGGAGACAGAGAGTTGAAACGCATTCTTACACTCGGCGCAGCCTTTGGGCTGTTGGCGTCAACCGCAGCCTGGGCTGATACATTTGAACGCTATGGCGAGGTCGAAGGCTGGAAGGTCTTCATCGACAATGAAAAGAAATCCTGCCTGATCGAAGCGATCGATGACTCGGAAAACGTGGTTCAAATGGGCCTGACCGAGGATCGCGCCGTGGGCTATGTCGGCGTCTTTACCAAAGCCGAAACGGACATCAAGCGCGGTGAGAAAGAAGCCGTGGCGATCATTCTGGGCGACAACCTGTATCTGGGCGAGGCCACGGGCATGAAGGGAAACATCACCAAGGGATATTCAGGCGGCTACGTGCTGTCGGACGATCCGCAATTCGCGGAAGATCTGGCCAAACAGAAGGTCATGATCGTGTTCCCGGAAAAATCCTTTGGATTCACTGTCGATCTGACCGGCACTTACAAAGCCATCGAAATGGCGCGCGAGTGCAATGAAAAACAGCTGGGCTGACGCTTAGCCGGAAAGCGCGGAGATCAGCCGCGCTTTCTCACCTACATCCTGTGGTTCCGAAATGACGGTCGCCAGATCTTCGAGCGATGCAATCGAGTGACCGGCGCGGAAGCTGTCCACGTGCGGCAGCATGGCAGCCACACCCTGCGCCTTTGGTGCGAACCCATCCCATCGCAGCAACGGATTGAGCCAGATCAGACGGCGCGCCGACAGGTGCAGACGTTTGGTTTCTTTCGCCAAGGCGTCCGTGTCGCCACGATCCAGCCCGTCCGAGATCAGCAGAACAACGGCACCCTGCCCCATCACGCGCCGCGACCAGTCGCGGTTGAACGCGTGCAGACAGTCCCCGATCCGTGTGCCACCCTCCCAATCCTGCGCTTCGGCCCCGGCGGCGGCCAGCGCGGCGTCCACGTCGCGTTGGTGCAAGTGGCGGGTGATATTGGTCAGTCTTGTGCCAAAGGTGAAAGCGTGGACCTTGGCCCATCCCGCGCCTTTGGCGTTCGAGACGGTGTGCAGGAAATGCAGGATCAAGCGGCTGTATTGGCTCATTGAACCCGAGATGTCGCAAAGAACCACAAGATTGGGCCAGCGTGGCCTAGGTTTTTGCAGCGCAATGTCCCGTATCTCACCACCCTGACGCATGGCTGCGCGCAGGGTTCTGGCGCGGTCGATGCGGTGGCCCAGAGGGTTGGCCTGCGCCCGCCTGCTGGCAATCGGATGAACCGGCAAGGCAAGACGCGCCAGAAGGCGTTTGGCCTGCGCGATTTCATCCGTGCTCATCTGCTCAAAATCCAGACTGCGCAGGCGTTCTTCGGAAGACGCGGTTTGCGAGGCGTCAATGTCGAGCTCGGTTTCGCCTTCATCTTCCGCAGCCTCGGGCAGATCACGGTCAACCCCGTCCAGCAGCGCCTCGGCTGCGCGCTTTTCGGCAGCGTCTGCTTTACGTTCTTCCTGCACGCCCCGAATGGCGGGCAGCATCATGGACATCATGTGTTCCAGATAGCGCGGGTCGCGCCAGTAGAGGCGAAAAACCTGTGCAAAGACGGTGCGATGTTCAGGTCGGTTCACGAAACAGGCATGCAGGGTCCAGTAGAAATCCTGCCGTTGGGTGAAACCCGCCGCCTGCACGGCACGAATTGCGTCGACCACCCGACCTGTCCCGATGGGCAGTCCCGCCTTGCGCAGCGCACGGGCGAAATGGGTGATGTTTTGCGCCAGTTTCGGATCTGCGGGGGTGTCGAGCGTGAGGTGTTCGGCCATTACCTTTCATGGGGGCTCTGCCCCCATACCCCCGAGGTATTTTTAAACAGAAGAAGCATCAAGCGGGTTCGAGGTCGGCTTTTGCCTCATCCAGAATGCGTTTGGCCTCAGAGCCTTGCAGTTTCTGGATGTCGTCCTGGTATTTCAGGATCGCGCCGAGCGTATCGCCGATAACCTCGGGGCTGAGATTGATGACGTCCAGCGCCAGCAGGCATTTGGCCCAGTCGATGGTTTCAGCCACACCCGGCTTTTTGAACAGGTCTTCGGTGCGCAGGCGTTGAACAAAGGCGACAACCTCGCGGCTGAGCGCCTCGGCGGCCTCGGGCGCGCGGGCGTGCAGGATTTCGATCTCGCGGTTGAAGTCGGGGTAGTCGACCCAGTGGTAGAGGCAGCGGCGTTTGAGGGCGTCATGCACCTCGCGCGTGCGGTTCGAGGTGACGATGACGATGGGCGGTTCGGGCGCGTGGACGGTGCCGAGTTCGGGGATTGTGACCTGAAAGTCGCTGAGCGCTTCCAGCAGGAACGCCTCAAAAGGTTCATCGGTGCGGTCGAGTTCGTCTATCAGCAGAACCGGCGCGCCGTGCTCATCCGGTCGCATGGCTTGCAGCAAAGGGCGTTCGATCAGGTAATCGTCCGAGAACAGCTCGGTTTGCAGGGCTGTTCGGTCCGCACCGCCTGCGGCCTCAGCCGTGCGGATGGCAACCATTTGCGCCGGGAAGTTCCATTCATAGACGGCTGAGGAGGCATCCAGCCCCTCATAGCATTGCAGGCGGATCAGGCGGCGCCCCAAACCCGCGGCCAATGCCTTTGCGATTTCGGTCTTTCCAACGCCTGCCTCACCTTCCAGAAACAGCGGGCGGCCCAGCTTGAGCGCCAGAAAAACCACCGTCGCCAATGCCCGGCCGCACACGTAACCTTGCGCGCCCAGTGTTTGCTGAACGGCATCAATGGAACTTGGTTGGGTCATGCATGTTCTCCTTGCGGCCTAACAGGTCATGGGCCGGGGTCTTCGTCAAGCCTGCGGTGGGGGAAGAGGTACGGCGATCCTGCGCGCTGACAAGGTCTTTTCCGGCGGCGGGGTCTGTGCTAGCGGGTGCGTCATGACCGATAGCATCACGATCCGCCGCCCCGACGACTGGCACCTGCATCTGCGCGATGGCGCGATGCTGCAGGCCGTTCTGCCCGAAACCGCACGCCATTTTGGCCGTGCGATCATCATGCCCAATCTGGTGCCCCCGGTGGTGACCGGTGCCCATGCCGCCGCCTATCGCGAGCGCATCATGGCCGCGCTGCCCGAGGGGATATCCTTTGAACCACTGATGACCCTGTACCTGACCGAGGATACGGACCCGGACGATCTGGCCGCTGCCCATGCAAGCGGGCTGGTCAAGGCGGTCAAGTTGTATCCGGCGGGGGCCACGACGAATTCGCATTCCGGCGTGCGGAATTTCGACAATGTACGCCCTGTGCTGGAACGCATGGCCGAGATTGGCCTGCCCCTGTGTGTGCATGGTGAAGTGACAGATGCCGAGATCGACATTTTCGACCGCGAGGCGGTGTTCATCGACCGCGTTCTGGACCCGATCCGCAAGTCCACGCCGGGCCTGCGGGTGGTGATGGAGCATATTACGACCCGTGACGGTGTTCAGTACGTCAAAGCCAACGACACCGATCTGGGCGCAACAATCACGGCGCATCACCTGATCATCAACCGCAACCACATTCTGGTTGGCGGGATCAAACCGCATTACTACTGCCTGCCCGTCGCCAAGCGCGAGGAGCATCGGTTAGAGCTGCTGAAAGCCGCGACCTCGGGTGATCCACGCTATTTCCTGGGCACCGACAGCGCGCCTCATACCGATGACAACAAGGAAATGGCCTGTGGGTGCGCGGGGTGCTTCACGGCGACCAACACCATGTCGCTGGTGGCCGAGATGTTCGACCGCGAAGGGGCGTTGGACAAGCTGGAAGGGTTCGTTTCCCTGAACGGGCCTGCCTTCTATGGCCTGCCTGTGAACGAAGGTTCGATCACGCTGACCAAAGGCGAACCGGTCGAATACCCCGACAAGATCGAAACCGGAGATGGCCCGGTTACCGTGTTCGACCCCGGTTTTCCCCTGCACTGGCGCGTGGACTAACCCGCCAGTTTTGCAGCCAGATCGCGGGCGCGACCACCGGTGCGCAGCATCGACCAGATCGCGTCCGCCTCAATCCCTCCGATCAGTTTCGAGGCTTTGGCACGTACCCGGTCTTCCCGGTCGGACAGAGACATTGGGGTCATGAGGTCATAGGTTGCCTCGCGCCGCGCCCCGTCGCGCCGCAGCAAGGTCAGGCGAGCCTCAGTTTCGGAAAGGGAGTCATCCGCTTCGACAGTGATACGATCTTGCAGCGACCGGATGCGCGGGTCGGCACAGACCTTCTCAGAGTAGCTGCCCGGTAACGCGGTGTCATATCCCAACGCCTGCATTGCAATCACCGTGCGATACGAGAATTTCGCGCCCAATCCGGTGGTCGGAGATATCTGGTTACACACGCTCATCCAGCGCGGGTGGGTTATTACCTTGATCTCGGCCACTTCGGGTTCGGCGATATCCAAAGAAAGCGCCGCCTCTAGCGCCGCGTGCAACCCATGGCAGCAGGCGTGGAACTTGTGGCTGACGGATTCGAACAGCCATTCGTCGCCCAACCCATCCAGAGCGGCCGCAGCATCCGCAGCCCCCTGATGCGTCGCGCCAAAGCCATAGGGCCCTTCCAGCGCGTCCGCGTTGGGTTCAAATCCGCGCTTGACCAGCAGCGCCGCCTCAACCCCATTCGAGGCTGCCAAACCCGCGTTGTAAGGCTTGCCCATCGTGCCGAACTGAGCCTTCAGACCCGCCGAACGGGTCGCCGTCAGGCCCAGCACCTGACGCATCTGATCGGCGTCGAACTGTAACAGACGCCCCACCGCCACCGCCGCCCCAAAGGCCCCGGCCGTTGCCGTTTGGTGAAACCCGGCCTGATAGTGGCCGCGCCCCAGCCACAGGCCGATGCGGATCGAGACCTCCATCCCTATCAGGGCCGCTTCGAGGAAGTCCACAAGAATACGATCATCCCATTCCGACACCGCCAGCGCTGCAGGCAGAACCGCGACCGAAGGGTGGCCGATATGGGCGAAATGGGTGTCGTCATAATCCAAGGCATGGGACACCGTACCATTGACCAGAGCCGCCGCGCGAAGGGGCGCGCGCGCCCCGCCGAACATATGCGCCTGGGCGGTGCCCCCCTCCTCTAGCACCATATCCCGAACGGTATTGGATACTGGTTCATCCGCCCCGGCGCGGCCAACGGCGACCCAATCCAGAACAGATAGCGACGTGACAATCCGTGCCTGCGCAGTGGTCGAGATCGGGCCCGCGGCAAAAGCCGCCAATGCTGATGTGAAATCTGACATGAGGCGCAGTCTAACGTGCGCCGTTCGTTGGTAAAGCCTTAGCTGTAAAGCTCGGCGGCACGAGCCTCAAACGCGCGAACGATGCGCTGCATGGCCTCGTTGAAGACCACGCCAATGATGCCCTGCAGGATGGCGTTCTTGAATTCGAAATCCACATGGAACGACACGTTGCAGCCCCCGTCCGGCGCGTCTTCGAACTGCCAGTCGGATTTCATGTATTTGAACGGACCGTCCAGATATTCGGTGTCGATCTTCTTCTGATCCGCGAACAGCGTCACCCGGCTGCCGAACCGTTCGCGAAACACTTTGAATGAGATGACCAGATCGGCCTCCATCACCTCGGCCTCGCCTGCCGCATAGGTCTTGCGGATACGGGCCGCTGCGCACCAGGGCAGAAACTGCGGGTATTTCGCCACATCCGCGACCAGATCATACATCTGCTGGGCGGTGTATGGCAGGTGGCGGGTTTCCGAGTGGATGGGCATGGCATTCAGGCATTTAAAGGTGACAATGGCGCGTCATGTCGTATGTTGCGCGCCAAAGATCAAGGGGGCTGCGATGACTGACCGCGCTTATGTGATAGATGAGATGATCTCGGCCAAGGCCATCGCGGCGCGGATTGAGGAGCTTTGCCGCAAGATTTCCGAGGAGTTCGGCAATACCGACAAGCTGGTTGTGGTGGGCCTGTTGCGAGGCAGTTTCGTCTTCATCGCCGATCTGGTGCGCGAGCTGGACCTGCCCATCGAGGTCGATTTTCTTGAGGCGTCGTCTTACGGCGATTCGATGGAAAGTAGCCGGGAAGTGCGCATTCTCAAAGACTTGCGCGGCGCAATTGAAGGGCGCGACGTGCTGGTGGTCGAGGATATTGTCGACACCGGTCACACGCTGAACCACGTCACCAACCTGCTGCACAGCCGCAATCCGAAGCGTTTGAAATCCATCGCCCTGCTGGACAAACCCAGCCGACGCGAGGTTGATTTCCGCTCGGACTGGATCGGGTTTGAGATCCCGGATGAGTTTGTTGTCGGTTACGGAATTGATTACGCACAGCGCAATCGCAATTTGCCCTTTATTGGCAAGGTGCGCTTTACCGAAGACACGTAAGCGGCTGGCTTAACCCAAAACCTGACGGACCGCATTCAGAAAGATTCCGGTTCCGATCGGGATCAACACATCGGGAAAATCGTAATCCGAGTTGTGCAACTGCGGATGATCGCGCCCGGCCCCAAGCCAGAACATCGCGGTCTTCGCGCCTTTGCTGAATTGGCCGAAATCCTCGGAAAACCGTTGCGGTGTGTTGGTCCGTTTGCACGCAACGTTTTGGGCGGCGCAGGCTTGGGCCAAAATCTCTACCGCATCCGAATGATTGGTGCAGGCGTCGAAAACGTCTTCGTAAGTTATCGTGGCACCCAGCCCATCGGACTGCGAGACCTGCTGCACCAGGGTCTCGGCATCCGCAATCAGTTTGGACATCCGGTCGTCGGATACCGTTCGCAGCGTTACCCAAAGCTCGGCCTGTCCGGGGGCGACGCCGAATGTTTGCTCTCCCAAGCTGGCATGGGTGATCGTGGTCAGCGCGTAATCCGCGTTCAGCACGCCACCGCCACCAAGCGCTGTCAAAGCCGGGATCAAAGCCGCCAATGCGCCGGCCGGAGATACGCCGTCCTGAGGCGCCGCTGCGTGCGAAGTTTTGCCGGTCAGCGCAATACGCATCCCGCGTGACGCGCAATTGGCGGGGCCTTTACACAGCTCGACCGCGCCAAGCTGCAAACCCGGAAGATTATGCAGCGAAAACACGAAATCAGGCGCGATTTCAGCAAATTGCGGATCAACCCGGAAGGCTTCGGCCCCCTGCCCGGTTTCTTCGGCAGGCTGGAAGATCAGAACAACGCGACCGCGTTCGGGGCGCTGTTCCTGCAACGCCAGCGCCACGCCCAACACCATCGACATATGGCCGTCATGCCCGCACAGATGCCCCCGGCCCGGTCTCTGCGAGACGTAAGGCACATCCGAGAGTTCCTGAATCGGCAACCCATCCAGCTCACACCGAATACCAACGCATGGCCCGTCCCGACCGCCGTCGAACACAGCGGCGACGCCGTGCCCACCAAGCCCGGTCAATACGCTATCCGCGCCGATGCCGCGCAACTCATCCGCAATCCGGGCGGCGGTCTCGTGCTCGGCTCCGGACAGTTCGGGCTGTTTGTGCAAGTCGTGGCGCAGCCGGATCAGCCGCGCCAGCGTGTCAGGTGTCACGCCTGCCCCAGCTTCTCTTGCCGGGCGGCGCGCAGGCGGGCGAAATCATCGCCTGCGTGATAGGACGACCGGGTCAGCGGCGTGGCCGAGACCATCAGGAACCCTTTGCCATAGGCCGCTTTTTCGTACGACTCGAACTCTTCAGGCGTGACAAACCGATCTACCGCGTGGTGCTTGGGCGTCGGTTGCAGATACTGCCCGATGGTCAGGAAATCGATATCGGCTGCGCGCATGTCGTCCATCACCTGACCGACCGATTGTTTATCTTCACCCAGACCCACCATGATGCCGGATTTGGTGAAGATCGACGGGTCCAGTTCTTTCACGCGCTGCAACAGGCGCAGCGAGTGGAAATACCGTGCGCCGGGGCGGACCTCGGGATAAAGGCCCGGTACGGTCTCAAGATTGTGGTTGAACACGTCCGGTTTCGCTTCGACCACGGTTTCGAGCACTTCGGGCGCGCATTTCAGGAAATCCGGCGTCAGAATCTCAATCGTCGTTTTGGGCGAGCGATGACGGACCGCGCGGATGGTCTGCGCAAAATGCTCGGCCCCGCCATCGGTCAGGTCATCGCGATCCACCGAGGTAATCACCACGTGGTTCAGACCCAGTTTTTCAACCGCATGTGCCACGCGGCCGGGCTCGAACACGTCCAGCGCATCGGGGCGCCCGGTGGCGATGTTGCAGAAGGTGCAGCCGCGCGTACAGATCTCGCCCATGATCATCATGGTGGCGTGGCCCTGGCTCCAGCATTCGCCTACATTCGGGCACCCGGCCTCTTCGCAGACGGTGACCAGATTGTTTTCACGCATTATCTTATGGGTGTCGGCATAGCCTTTCCCACCGGGGGCCTTGACCCGGATCCATTTCGGTTTCTTGGGCTGTGCATTGTCCGGGCGATGCGCCTTTTCGGGGTGACGTTGCTCGGGGATTTTCAGATCTCGCACGGGCTGTTTTCCTGACTTTGGGTCAACTTTCTGTTCTCATAACATAAAGCAGTCATAGGTGTTACGCCAGCGACGCATAGCCGCCATGCAAGCCATCCCAATAGTGCAATTTAGTTTAACCTTAAACTACATCTTTGCCATACATTTCAATAGACAAACCCAAACGCGACGCTTTGCGCCCGCAGCATTTCTTGGATTGAAGGCAGTTTAGACCTGTTTTAAATCACGCCCGGATCACATGTGAATCACAGGAGCTTGAACGTGAAAACCGGAACCAAACTGCCGCAGGTTACCTTCCACACCCGCGTCCGCGACGAGGCTGTCGAAGGCCCCAACCCCTATCGCTGGCAGGACATGACAACCGCAGATTACTTTGCGGGCAAGCGGGTCATCCTGTTCTCGCTTCCTGGCGCGTTCACGCCGACCTGCTCGACCTATCAACTGCCCGGTTTCGAAAAAGGTCACGCAGATTTCGTCGCCAAGGGCGTGGACGAGATTTACTGCATGTCGGTCAATGACAGCTTTGTCATGAACAAATGGGCGCAGGATCAGGGCCTGAAAAACGTCAAGGTCATCCCGGACGGATCCGGCGAGTTCACCCGCAAGATGGGCATGCTGGTCGACAAGGACAATCTGGGCTTTGGAATGCGCTCGTGGCGCTATGCTGCGATCATCAATGACGGCGTGGTCGAGGCATGGTTCGAAGAGCCCGGCCTGATGGATAACTGCCCTGAAGATCCCTATGGCGTGTCCTCGCCGGAAAACCTGATGCAGCACCTGCAACAGGTGGCTGAGCCTGAACTGGCCTGAGGCACGATCCGTCTTTATCGGATTGGCCCGCCCCTTCGGCGGGCCTTTTCAGTTTCGGGTGGCGGACACGATGGATTCTCCGACCTCGCGGATAACCTCGGCCAGCCGGTCAGACCAGTCTTCATCCCCGCTGGACGCACGGCGGACCAGACCCACAGTGCGGGCCGGTTGTGGCGCGCCAAAGCGGAGCAGTTTCAGGCCGGGAACCGCCTCACCCTCGGCCCGTGCGGCAAGTTCCGGGATCAGGGTCAGGCCAAACCCTTCGGCCACCAAGCGCGACAGGGTCGCCAGCGAGGATGCGCCCATGTTGATCTGGCCGCTGCCCCGATCCTGACCACATACCTCAAGCGCCTGATCCGTCAGGCAATGACCGTCTTCCAACAGCATCAATTGCGCAGATTGCAGGTCCAGCGGGCGCAGCATGTCCGGGGTTGCGGATACTTTTTCCAACCGCGCGGCGCTGCCTGCCAACAGGAACTGATCCTGAAACAGGGGCGTCTCCCTGAACTCCGACCCCGCGACAGGCAGGGCCAGAACAGCGGCGTCAATCTCTCCGGTACGCAGCAGGGTCAGCAGGTGTTCGGTTCTGGCCTCGCGGATCTGCACCCGCAGCAAGACATCGCCGGCCCTTAACCCGGCCAGAACGCCGGGCAGCAGATACGGCGCAATGGTCGGGATGATCCCGATCGACAGCGACCGATGCCCGCCTGAATGATCGCGCGCAAATTGATCCAAACGGTCTGCGGCACCAAGGATCAGCCGCGCGCGGTCCAGAACATCCCGGCCAAGCGGTGTCAGAAGTATATCGCGCGCCTGCCGTTCGAACAGCACACCGCCCATGGTTTCCTCAAGCGCTTTGATCTGAACGGACAAAGCAGGCTGCGATACGTTACAGACCTGCGCCGCGCGCCCAAAGTTGCGCTGCTCGGCCACGGCCTGAAAATATTGCAGCTGTCTGAGTGTGAAATTCATAACCCCTGCTTATCACCACCCAAGTGATCTGCAAGGGTTATGTATGACTTCTAACCGATCATCCGATCCCGTTCAGCCTGATCTTCATAGTGTCGTTTCAGGCGCTGCAAAGCGATGCGCAGGACGATTTTACCGGACCGCGCCGACCATCCCATACGCTTTTCCGCCAATTCCAGCCCTTCCAGATAGCAGCAACACCGCAAGGCAACATCGCTGAGACCCGGACCCAGATCAGACAAGGCCCGCGCCACCCGGTCGCGCGCATCAGAGGACCCGCGTCCGCCATGCGACTCGCTGCCGAAACTGCCCCGGCCACCGCTTGTAAGAAACCGGTCCCAATTCTGCGCCACCTGAGGGCCGATCTGCGCCAGTTCAAAATCTTCGCGCAGGCGCTCTCCTGCACTGACAAGGGTCTCGTCCAGAAAGGGTTTACCGTCCCGATCCCGACGCCGCGCCAGCGCGATCAGCGGGCTTTCTGCAGCGCTATAGCGGATGCGCCGCGCCCGGTCGCCTTGGTCCGAGGCGGCTTTGGCCTGAAACGGTGTTTGCGCCTCGGCCATACCAAATTCATTGCGCGCGCGGGCTTTGTTTTCGGCCTTGGCCACAAGACGGCTTAGCGCGGTGCGACCTGATGCCGATATCCTATACCGTGAAATCCGCCCGGGATTGTCGCAGGTGATCCAGTCCTGCAAGGCCAGCGCCTGTGCAATCCTGCATTCGACCACGGCGGTTCGGGTCGCACCGGCCTCGCCCGTATCCCGAACGACAACTGCCTTGTCCATATCTTCGGCCACGGCAAGCACCGACCCGGTTTCGCACAAACGGCGCAGAACGCGCATGGCTTCCTGATCGAAAACGTCCTCTTCCCCCTCGTCCGGCAAGGCACGGTGGTTTTCGGAATTCGAAAAATGGGTTTGGGCCAGCGATTGCAGGGCTGCATCCACAAGCGGATCGTCACGGCGCATTTCAATGCGTCTGATCTGCCGAAGAATGGTCGACGCATGGCACCCTGCCGATCGCGCGATATCCCGTATCGATCGGCCGGTCTCGGTATGAGCAAGGTATCTTTGCGCCCCTTCAGGCACCCATGCCGGGATGGTGAAAGCCACGTTGTTTTCCATATTCATTTGCCCTCGTCGACAAAACAGACTGCCACTTTTCGCCCTCGGAATTTGAGTTAACCAAATCTAACTAGAGGTGCTTTCGTTACTCGTTCGTTAACCCCAACGGCCTGGAACCAGATTTGATTCAAAAAGATAAACAGTCGTGAAACCATCGTTCGGGGGGAGCCGAACTAAGGCAACACCCGCTTAGGTTGTGTGACAAACAGGCCGTCAAAGCTCGTACAAGGGAACACGAACATGCAGGACCTGATGACCATGATCACAACGCTTCGCCGCCCCCGACTGCTGGCACGGGCGGCCAAACACGGGGCGCAGGATTACAATCGGGACCGGCACCTGCAACGCATTCTGGGATATGGTTCGCTGCCCGGCACAGGCGCGGCCCTGATGCGGTTGCTAGAGCTTGAGAGAGAGGTAAATGAGCAACGAAAAGAAGAAGATGCTGCCTATTCTCTGGTCCGGCATCTGGATCTTCTGATTGCCCTGTTGGGCGAGGCGCAGCTGTATCAGGCCAGCCGCGCCTCGTACACTACTTGATCAGATGAAAGCGTCCGGCATGGAGGCTTTCTTTTCCGCCACATAAGCCTCAAGCGCGGCGGCTTTGTCCGGGTCCATCTGCGGCTGCTGATAGTTTGCCAGCAGATGCTCGACCCGCGCCGTTGCCAGGGCGCGCGTATCGCGGGCGCCTTCTTCCTGCCAGGTCTCGAACGGCTTGTAGTCCAGCATTTCGGTTTTCCAGAACGCGTCCTTGAAATTGGCCTGCGTATGCGCGCAACCCAGATAGTGACCGCCCGGCCCGACTTCGCGGATCGCGTCCATGGCCAGCGCGTTTTCGTCATAGGTCACGCCTTTGGCCAAGCCGTGCAGAATGCCCAGTTGATCGGCATCCATGACGAATTTCTCGAAATCAGCGACCAGACCGCCTTCAAGCCAGCCGCAGGCATGCAGCATGAAGTTCACACCCGATAGCAGACCCATGTTCAACGAGTTGGCTGTTTCATACGCCGCTTGCGCGTCCGGCAGTTTCGACCCGCAGAACGAGCCGGCCGAACGGTAAGGCAGGTTCAGACGCCGCGCCAACTGGCCCGCGCCGTAGGTAATGTGCGAGGCTTCGGGCGTTCCGAATGTCGGCGCGCCCGAGTTCATGTCGATCGAGGTCACCATCGCGCCAAAGATCGCAGGCGCGCCGGGGCGAATGATCTGGCTATAGGCGACACCGGCCAGAACCTCGGCCAGAACCTGCGTCAGCGTCCCGGCAACCGACACTGGAGCCATCGCGCCGCCCACGATGAACGGAGAGATGATGCAGGCCTGATTGTTGCGCGCATAGACCTCCAGGGACCCCATCATCACATCGTCGAAGGTCATCGGCGAGTTGATGTTGGTCAACGAGGTCATCACCGTATTTTCCTGCACGAACTCTTTGCCGAACAGGATCTCGCACATCTCAACCGAATCCTGCGCGCGGCTGGGGTCGGTCACGGATCCCATAAAGGGTTTGTCCGACAGGGTCATATGCGCCAAGAGCATATCCAGGTGACGCTTGTTCACCGGAATATCGGTCGGTTCGCACACTGTCCCGCCCGAGTGGTGCAGCCACTTGGACATATAGGCCAGTTTCACGAATTTGTTGAAGTCATCCATGGTCGCATAACGGCGACCGCCCTGCGCGTCACGCACGAATGGCGGGCCATAGACCGGGGCAAGCACCAGATTGCGGCCGCCAATTTCGACCGATTTCTCGGGGTCGCGGGCGTGTTGTGTGAATTGGCTGGGGGCGGTCTTGATCAACTCACTCGCCAGACCGCGCGGGATGCGCACACGCTCACCATCGATATCCGCGCCCGCATCGCGCCAGCGTTCCAGCGCCGCCGGGTTGTCGACGAAGTTGACGCCGATCTCTTCCAGCACGGTTTCCGCGTTGTATTCGATGATCTCCAACGCTTCTTCGTTGAGAACTTCGAAATTCGGAATATTGCGTTCGATATACTTTGCAGTTTCGATGCGAACCGCGGTGCGCTCGGCCCGGCGGGCAGCGCCACCGCCGCCTCTCGCCCTGCGCCGGGTGTTTGCCTCTGCCATGAGAAAATCCCGTCTGAATGGTTAGATTGACCGTTTAGTTACAGGATTGAGCGTCATTGAGCATATGGTTTACGGCGCTCTGGGGGGAAAAGCGACATTGGACCTCACGTTGGCGTAGATCTTCACCGTCGCGTTACGCTTCGGACACCGTATCCCATTCAATGCTGTCGATGCTCGGCTCAAGCATCAGAGGAGCGACAACCTTGTGCTGCAGTTCCTCGGGGTGATCTTCCATCGAGACCAGAACAGCGATTGTTCGTTTGCCTTCCACCGCATCGCCCTTTTCAAAGCCAACGATTCGAACATCGTTTTGCGCCAACGCCTTGAGAACAGCGACACGCGCATCTGCCTGCGCTTCTTCCGAGCATTGAAGAAGGATCTTGAACTCTTGCGTCAGCGGCACCCCGGCACGTGTGGTGCGCTTGAGCCATTTCACCAACGGCCTGAGCCCGAGATTCACAAAAATCACGAAACCCGTCATCATGACGGCAAACACCCAGGCCCCTGCCCCCGCCATCATTCCGACAGCAGCCGAGCACCACAGGGTAGCAGCCGTATTCAGGCCATGAATGGTGAATCCGTGCCGGAAAATGATACCGGCCCCCAGAAAGCCGATTCCCGAAACGACCTGCGCCGCAACGCGCGTCGGGCTCACCTCATCCGGAAACAGCGCCGAGAATACAACAAACGCAGCGGCACTCAGCGCGACCAGCGCATTTGTCCGCAGCCCGGCCATTCTTTGGCGGACCTGACGCTCGGACCCGATTAGCGCGCCGCAAAACAGCGCCAAAGCCAGATTCAGTGCGGCAATCTCGATGGAAATCGGCAATTTCGGTCCCTTGTTCTATTTGTATATACATCGATCCAGCCGAGTTGTCATATTTTCGTTACAAAACTTTTACAATTCCTTTTTTTGAATCGCTGAACCCCTTTCAGAATCAGAGGTTGCTCTTGCGAAACAGGTGCGCTTGGCCTAAGGCGCGGATATGACCCAAGACACCCATGACCGCCTTCTGATCATCGACTTCGGCAGCCAGGTGACGCAGCTGATTGCCCGTCGCCTGCGTGAACTGAACGTCTATTGCGAAATCCACCCCTACCAAAATGTCACGATGGATGTGGTGCGCCAGATGGCGCCGCGCGCCGTGATCTTTTCAGGCGGCCCGGACAGCGTCACGCGCGAGGGATCGCCCCGCGCCCCGCAAGAGATTTTCGACTACGGCGTGCCGATCCTTGGCATTTGCTATGGTCAGCAGGTGATGATGCACCAGCTTGGCGGCAAGGTCGAAAGCGGCCATGGCACTGCCGAGTTCGGTCGTGCCTTTGTTACACCAGAAAGCAAGCTAGACATTCTGGACGGCTGGTTCGCTGACGGCGACGAACAGGTCTGGATGAGCCACGGCGACCATGTCAGCGAAATCGCCCCGGGTTTTGAGGTTTACGGCACCTCGCCCAACGCGCCCTACGCAATCACGGCAGACCCCGCGCGCCACTTCTATGCGGTGCAATTCCATCCCGAGGTGCATCACACGCCCAAAGGCGCGAAGCTGTACGAAAACTTTGTCAAGCTGGCCGGGTTCAAGGGCGATTGGACCATGGGTGCCTATCGCGAAGAGATGATCCGCAAGATCCGCGAACAGGTTGGCGACAAAAAGGTCATCTGCGGTCTGTCCGGCGGCGTCGACAGCTCGGTCGCGGCGATCCTGATCCACGAGGCCATCGGCGACCAACTGACCTGCGTCTTTGTCGATCACGGCCTGCTGCGTAAGAACGAAGCCGCCGAGGTCGTGGGCATGTTCCGCGACAACTATAATATTCAACTGATCCACGCAGATGAAAGCGAGCTGTTCCTTGGCGAGTTGGACGGTCAGAGCGACCCGGAAACCAAACGCAAGATCATCGGCAAGCTATTCATCGACGTGTTCCAGAAACACGCCGACACCATCAATGGGGCCGAGTTCCTGGCGCAAGGAACGCTGTATCCCGACGTGATCGAATCCGTCTCGTTCTCGGGCGGGCCTTCGGTGACGATCAAGTCGCACCACAATGTTGGCGGCCTGCCGGAAAAGATGGGACTGAAACTGGTCGAACCTCTGCGCGAATTGTTCAAGGACGAAGTCCGGGCATTGGGCCGCGAACTGGGCCTGCCAGACAGCTTCATCGGCCGCCACCCCTTCCCCGGACCGGGGCTGGCCATTCGCTGCCCGGGCGAGATCACCCTCGAAAAGCTGGAGATCCTGCGCGAGGCCGATGCCATCTACATCGACCAGATCCGCAAACACGGCCTTTACGACGATATCTGGCAGGCCTTCGTTGCCATTCTGCCCGTGCGCACGGTTGGCGTTATGGGTGACGGCCGCACCTATGACTATGCCTGTGCCTTGCGCGCTGTGACCTCGGTCGATGGTATGACCGCCGATTACTATCCGTTCAGCCACGAATTCCTGGGCGAAACCGCCACGCGAATCATCAACGAGGTCAAGGGCATCAACCGCTGCACCTATGACATCACATCCAAGCCCCCCGGAACGATCGAGTGGGAATGATAAAGCATCGCAAAAGCCGGGATTGGTGATCACCATCCCGGCTTTTTTTGTTTACTGGCGCGGCTTCTGCGCCGACCTAGGGTTTTGAGGACCCTGCTGAACTCAGGCGTGACCCATTGCGCGATACAGAGCTGATCCGTCAAAACCGGATTCAGGGTGCCCGATCCGACCGAATCCGTTTAAGCCCTGTAAGACACAGGAACAAAGCGTGGAGGGTGCGGGGTGGAGAAAGGATCGGTCCAGGTCTTCAAGGCCGGTTTCTGGATGATCGGCGCGATCCTGTCGTTTTCCTCGATGGCTGTCGCCGGGCGCGAACTGAGCCTGCATCACGACACGTTCGAAATCATGATGTATCGCAGCATCGTGGGCATCATTGTCGTCGCGACTGTGCTAAGCGCAATTCGCGGGTGGCATCAGGTCACCACCGAACGCCTGAGCCTTCATGCGATCCGAAACGCGCTGCATTTCACCGGACAGAATCTGTGGTTCTACGCAGTCGGGGTGATTCCTTTGGCACAGGTCTTCGCCCTGGAATTCACACAGCCGCTGTGGGTCATCCTTTTATCGCCGTTGTTTTTGAATGAGCGTCTGACAACACTCAAGGTCACTGCGGCCCTGATCGGTTTTGCAGGGATCCTCATCGTAACGCGCCCCGGCACCGCCCCACTAAGCCCCGGTCTGATGATGGCTGCCGCCTCGGCGATTTTCTTCGCGTTTACAACGATAACCACCAAAAAGCTGACGCGGTTTGCAAGCATCGGATGCATCATGTTCTGGCTGGCCGTTATGCAGGCCGTTTTGGGGGCCGCAGCAGCGGGTCTGGACGGTCAGATCGCCCTTCCCACCCTGCAAACAGCGCCCTACTTGCTGTTGGTCGGGCTGGCCGGATTGCTGGCACATTTCTGTATTACCAACGCGTTAGCCATCGCTCCGGCCACTGTGGTCATCCCCTTTGACTTCGCGCGTCTCCCCACAATCGCCGTGGTCGGAATGCTTCTTTACAACGAGCCCATCGATCATTGGACAATGCTGGGGGCCGCCGTGATCTTCTCGGGGATTTTCCTGAACGTGTGGTCCGAGAATCGTAACAGTTTGGCAACAGTCCGCGACTCTAGTCGTAACTAGTAACGCACGGTCACGACTTGACCTTAAACTAACCGGAAAGAAAGTATCGGGCACATTTTTGCAGGTTGGTACGCAACTCACACTCAACGCGTAGCCGAAAGCACCTGCGAGGGACTGTAAAGGGAGGTTCAAAATGAAAAAAGCGCTACTGACGACATGTGCGCTTTGCTTTGGGGCGACAGCTGGTCATGCAGGTGGCCTGGATCGAAGCGGGCAAGGCATCAACCTGATCTTTGAGGAGGGATCGGTAGTTCAGTTTCGCCTTGGGTACACCAACCCAAGTGTATCGGGAACAATGCCTGCGTTAATCGGGCCAAATGCTGGTCAACCTGTCGATTCGGGCAACGTTGCAAATGACTTTTTTACACCGCACCTGGGGTACAAGACTGCTCTGACTGAACAGTTGGACTTTGCGATCATGTATGATCAACCTTTCGGCGCGGACATTGAATATGCCGATGATTACCCGCTGTCGATCAACCCAAACCCTGCTGGACGCCAGGATACTCTGAATGCAACCGCAGACACAGATGCTGTGACCGCGCTTTTGCGTTACAAATTTGACAACGGGTTCAGCGCACTGGGTGGCGTACGCGCGCAGCGCGTAAAGGCATCGGTTAGCGTACCACTTGTAGCCGGGTATGAAGTCAATACGGACGCGGACATTTCGTTCGGATATGTTGTCGGAGTCGCTTGGGAAAAACCGGAAATTGCTGCTCGTGTCGCACTGACTTATAACTCAAAGATCAGCCATAACCTCTCGCAAACCGAGGCACTTGATTCCACCGGTACACTCAACTCAGGAACCGAGATCGAAACACCGCAATCGGTCAATCTGGATTTTCAGACTGGCGTCGCCCCGAAGACCCTGCTTTTCGGATCTATTCGTTGGGTTGACTGGCCTCAGCTCAACTTTTCGCCGCCGAATTATCCATTTAACCCACTTGTCGACTACGACAACGCCACCTATACCTATTCGCTCGGTCTTGGTTATCAGTTTTCCGACGAATTCTCTGGTGCGGTAACACTTGGCTATGAAACCGACGAGGGTGAACCAGTATCGAACCTTGGTCCGACCGACGGTTTCTGGAGCATCGGTGTCGGTGGAACATATTCGTTGGAAAAAGCCAAAATCTCGGGAGGCATCCGCTATACCGACATCGGCGATGCGACCGTGGACGGCGCAGGCCCCAACGCGCGCGCCGACTTCTCAGGCAACAGCGCCTGGAGTGTTGGTTTCCAGATCACCTACGCTTTGGACTGATCTGACCGATCACGCAAACACAAGGCCCCGCCCATTCGGCGGGGTCTTTTTTGTCGCATGTTTCGGGTCGCTTCGGCGTTCGCGTGGTGACAGGTTGGCCCTATGGAACCTCAGAAACATCTCTCATCCCGCGCCTGGGCCGAACTGTTGCTTCTTGGCCTGATCTGGGGCGCGTCCTTTGTGTCGATTCGCATTGCGCTGGATACGATCCCGGTGATGACTTCGGTCCTGCACCGCACGTTCTGGGCCATGGCCGCGCTGTGGCTGGTCGTTTGGATCAAACGCCTTGAGCTGCCCCGGGACCCGCGGGTCTGGCTGGCCTTCCTGATCATGGGTCTTCTGAACAACGTCATCCCCTTCTCGCTGATGGCGTGGGGACAGTTGCACATCGACACCGGGCTTGTGGCTATTTTGAATGCGGCAACGGCGATCTTTGGCGTGCTGGTTGCGGCCTTAGTCTTCGCGGATGAACGGCTGACGAAATTGCGCCTGACCGGGGTCGTTCTTGGGTTTGCGGGCGTTTCGGTCGCCATCGGCCTTGGCAACTTTGCAGGTTTCAACCTGCAAAGCCTGGCTCAGCTCGCTGTTTTGGCGGGCACGGTGTCTTATGCCTTCGCCAGCGTGTGGGGCCGAAAACACCTGTCGGGCATGTCCCCTGTCGTCGCAGCGGCGGGTATGCTGACCGGCGCGACACTCTTGATCCTACCGATCACGCTGATGGTTGATGGCGTGCCAACCCTGCGCCTTCCGCCGGCAACATGGGCGGCCATTGGATACTATGCCATCATTGCAACGGCGGGGGCCTATCTTCTGTATTACCGGGTGCTGGCAATGGCTGGCAGCGGCAACCTGATGCTGGTCACTTTGGTCATCCCGCCCGTCGCCATTGTCCTTGGCGCGGGGCTAAGGGACGAAGCGCTGCCGCCCAATGCCTATGTCGGTTTTGCAATCCTTGCCTTTGGGCTGGTAATCCTGAACCGCTCGGGCAAGCGCGATTGACGCGGTCCCCTGCCCGTTCTAGCAAAGGCAAAACTAAGGGACAGCGGAACATGATCTACGGCTCGGCAAAGGATTGGCGCAGCGCTGCGCGGAAGAAAGTGCTGTTTTTCGGCATGTCGGGCCTGGGCAAAACCTATGTGTCGAACATCCTGCGGGATTCGGGCGATTGGTTCCATTACTCGATCGATTACAGGATCGGCACGCGCTACATGGGCGAATACATCACCGACAATGCCAAGGCCGAGGCGATGAAGGTGCCGTTTCTGCGCGACCTGCTTTTGTCGGATTCGATCTATATCGGCTCAAACATCTCATTCGAGAACCTGACACCTGTCGCCGCCTATCTGGGCAAGCCCGGCGATCCAGCCAAAGGCGGGCTTGAGATGCCCGAATACCACCGCCGTCAGGAACAGTTCCGACTGGCCGAGATTCATGCCTTGCTGGATACCGAGTATTTCATCGACAGGGCGCAGCGTCTGTATCATTACCCGCATTTCATCTGCGACACCGGCGGGTCGATCTGCGAATGGGTCGATCCGAATGATCCGTCTGATCAGGTGATGACCGAACTGTCCAAGCACACGCTGATGATCTGGCTGAAAGGGGACGAGGATCACACGGCAGAACTTGTCCGCCGCTTCGACAAAGCTCCGAAACCGATGTCCTATCAGGCCGAATTCCTGACCCGCGTGTGGACCGACTATCTGGACCAGCACGGCTGCGCCGAGGCCGAGGTCGATCCGAATGCCTTCATCCGCTGGACCTATGCGCAGGCGCTGGCCCATCGTCAGCCCAGATATGCGGCCATGGCCAAAAACTGGGGCATCACCATCACCGCCGATGAGATAGGCAAGGTGCGCGACGCGGCCGATTTCGATGTGTTGATCGAACGCGCCCTTGAGACCCAACCCAAGAACGCCTAACTACAAGCTTCTGTAAAAACCCAAAAAAGCCTGAACCGATGCCGATCAAGATCCCCTCAGACCTGCCCGCCTTTGACGTCCTGACCAAGGAAGGCGTCATGGTCATGGCCGAGGATCAGGCAATGCGTCAGGATATCCGCCCCCTGAAGATCGGGTTGCTGAATCTGATGCCCAAGAAGATTCAGACGGAAAATCAGTTCGCACGTCTGATCGGTGCAACGCCGCTGCAAATCGATCTGTCCCTGATCCGCATGACCGAGCATCGGACTAAGAACACCGCAGCCGAACATATGGCCGAGTTCTATCGCCCCTTTCAGGAGGTCAAGGACCAGAAGTTCGATGGCCTGATCATCACCGGCGCTCCGATTGAACATCTGGAATTTCCGGACGTTACCTATTGGGACGAGATCAGCGAAGTTTTCGAGTGGACCCAGACCAACGTGCATTCCACCTTCGGCGTCTGTTGGGGCGGGATGGCGATGATCAACCATTTCCACGGCGTCAAAAAGCACATGCTGGATGCCAAAGCGTTTGGCTGTTTCCGACACCGGAACCTGAACGCGGCGTCTCCGTTCCTGCGCGGCTTCTCGGATGATTGCGTCATTCCGGTCAGCCGCTGGACCGAAATGAAACAGGCCGAGATTGACGGCGCACCGGGGCTGAACACCCTGCTGGGCAGCGACGATGTGGGCCCCTGTCTGGTCGAGGATCCGGGGCATCGTGCGCTCTATATCTTCAACCATTTTGAGTATGACAGCGATACGTTGAAGCAGGAATATGATCGGGACGTGGCCAATGGCACGCCGATAAACGTGCCGATGAACTACTACCCCGATGACGACCCGACCCGGACGCCGAAAAACCGCTGGCGCAGCCACGCGCATCTTTTGTACGGCAACTGGATCAACGAGATTTACCAGACCACACCTTTCGACATGGACGAAATTGGCCGTTAAGCTTCTGATATCATTCGCCGTACTCGTTCTTGGCTTTGCCGCATTCACCGCGTGGCGCAGCGCCCAGATCGAAACACGGGCCGAGGCTGCCTTTCCACCGGAAGGTCAGATTTTAGATGTCGATGGGATCGCAGTCCACGCTGTCGTGATGGGCGAAGGCCCCGATGTGGTACTGATCCACGGGTCCAGCGGAAACACGCGCGACATGACCTTTGCGTTGGCGCCAATCCTTGCCCAGACCTACCGTGTCATCGTGTTTGATCGTCCGGGGCTGGGCTATTCCGCCAGTTTCAATCCTGACGGAGAAACCATCACCGAACAGGCTGACATCCTGCAGAAGGCTGCCGCTCAGCTAGGGGCTGATAAACCCATCGTCGCTGGCCAAAGCTATGGCGGATCCGTCTCGCTTGCCTGGGCCGTAACGCGGCCCGACAATATCTCGGCCCTTGTTCTGATCGCCCCCGCCGCCATCCCGTGGGAGACGCCGCTTGATGGGTTCAACCGCCTCGCCTCGACCCCGGTCGGGAACACGCTCGCACTGCCCCTGATCACCTCTTACGTGCCGGGTTGGTATGTCGAACAGGCGATGGACAAGGTCTTCGCCCCGCAGACGGCCCCCGAAGGATATGCCGCGCATTTCGGGCCGGAACTGACGATGCGCCGGGCCTCGATGCACGCCAATGCCAAACAACGCGCCAACCTGCTGGACGAAGTCGCCACGTTGCAACCCCGCTATGCCGAGATTTCGGTGCCGACGGAAATCCTGCACGGCACCGCCGACGACACCGTGGGGCTTGAGTGGCACTCGCACCGCCTGATCGAACAGATACCGGGGGCAGAGCTGATCGAACTGCCCGGCATCGGCCACATGCCGCAGGTCGTGGCTGCCGAGGAAGTGGCCGCCGCAATAGATCGGGCCGCGCAGCGTGCGGGTTTGCGTTAGGCAGGCACCTAATCCATAGTAAGAAATGGATTTTATTGCGAGGTGATGCATGGCCCGGTCCGAAAAAGGCTCCATCGATAACTACTTCCGCAAAGGCGCGCCGAAGGATGTGCGCGACCTGATCAAAAAGGCAAAGAAGGGCGACATCCTGAACCCGACCTACCCCTATGCGGAAAAGATGAAGTCCAAGGAGTATGAGGCGCAGATCGGGGCGTTGCAGATCGAACTGGTCAAGATGCAATCCTGGGTCAAAGAGACCGGTCAGCGGGTTGCAATCATCTTCGAAGGCCGCGACGCGGCGGGCAAAGGCGGCACGATCAAACGCTTTCGCGAAAACCTGAACCCGCGCGGCGCACGCAATGTGGCGCTGGCCAAACCGTCCGACGCCGAACGCAGCCAGTGGTATTTCCAGCGTTATATCCAGCATCTGCCTACGGCTGGGGAAATCGTGTTCTTCGACCGCAGTTGGTACAATCGCGGCGTGGTTGAAAACGTTTTTGGCTTTTGCGAGCCTGAACAACGCGAACGTTTCTTTCGTCAGGTTCTGCCGCTAGAAACCGGGCTGGTGAATGACGGCATCCACCTGTTCAAGTTCTGGCTGAATGTCGGGCGCGCCGAACAGCTGAACCGGTTCCTCGCGCGAGAAACCGACCCGCTGAAGCAATGGAAACTCAGCCCCATTGATGTGGCGGGATTGAACAAATGGGACGAATACACTCAGTCGATCTCGGAGACTTTGACCCGATCCCATACCGAGCATTGCCCCTGGACCATCGTCCGATCAGACGACAAGAAACGCGCCCGCATCGCAGCGATTCAGACGGTTCTTGGCGCGCTGGACTATGATGAAAAAGACAAGGGCGCGGTGGGTAAAATTGACCCAAAAATCTGCGGCGGGCCAGAGATTTGGGACTCGTAGGCACGCAGCACCAAGTGATGGACGCTCAGACACAGGTGGACTATGTCTTTGCTTCCCAAGGAATGAAAACTGACCTGAGGCCAGGATGACGAAACGCGGTTACCACCATGGAAACCTGAAACAAGCCCTGATTGAGGCTGCGTTGTCCCTGATCGAGGAAAAAGGCCCAACGGGGTTCACTCTGTCCGAGGCGGCGAAGACGGCCGGGGTCACGCCAGCGGCTGTTTATCGGCACTACCACGGGCGTGAAGATCTGATTGCAGAAGCTGCCAAGCAAGGCTTCGAGATGTTTGCCGACCTGATGCAGTACGCCTATGACAAAGGCCAGCCCTCGGCCCTTGCCGCGTTCGAGGCGACGGGCCGCGCCTATCTGGCTTTTGCCCGCAAACATCCCGGCCACTATATCGCGATGTTCGAAAGCGGCGTGTCTCTGAACCGCACGCCCGAGCTGTCTCTGGCGGCCAATCGTGCCAAGAACGTGTTGGAAAAGGCCGCAGCCGATCTGTCGCAACATATTCCACCGGAAAAGCGCCCGCCTGCCTCGATGTTCAGCGCACATATCTGGGCGATGAGCCATGGGGTTGTCGAACTCTACGCCCGCAACACGGGCGCAACGTCGCCCTTCCCGCCCGAGGACCTGCTGGAAAGTGGTATCGGTATCTATCTGCGTGGATTGGGGTTGGTGCCGCAGGACGACTGATGTGGTTCAGACCCGCTGACTGTTTTGCGGCACGCTCAGGCCCGAGGTGACATTGATCAGGTTCATCTGTCCCATGCCTTTGATGTCGACAAGACCGATATCCGAGACCTGAAATTCGTCGATCAGGGCGTATTTCATTTCCTCCGGCGCGACGATATTCATCGGGTTTGCAAAGACTTGCAGACGCGCGGCGGTGTTCACCGCGGGGCCAAAGACGTCGTAGACGTATTTCTGAATACCCACGACCGACCCGACCGCAGCCCCCATGCCCAACCCGACACGCGCCTGCCATTTATGGGGGTGGCTTTCGTTTCGGCGTTCCAGATAGCGCAGAAACCGCACGGCACAATGGGCCACGGCGGTTTCATGATCCGGCGTCGCATCGGGCATGCCCGAAACGGCCAGATAGGCGTCACCGATCGTCTTGATCCTCTCGCATCCAAACTGTTCTACGATCCGGTCAAAGGCTGTGAAGATGTCGTTCAACTCGCTCAGCGTCACTGTCGGATCGGTTTTCGCGGCAAAGTCGGTGAAGCCGACAAAATCCAGCATCACGACCGAGACCTGATCGTACAATTGCGGGGTCACAACGCCAAAGGTCTTGAACTCTTCGTACACCGCGCGCGGCATCACGTTCAGCAGCAGACGTTCGACCCGTTCCTTTTCGCGCTCCAACTCTCGGGTGTTGCGCTCCACCATGGTCGAGTAGCTGTCGATCATGCTTTCAAGTTCGCGAATGCGCGTGATGTTCTGGCATTCGATGATCAGAACCTGCTCGGACAGGCCATTGGCCAATGACACTGTGACCGCAAAGATCAAGGTCCGGCGTCTGGGCTTGATCTGCAACTCGACCGAGTAGCGCAGGCCAGATTGTTTGACGTCATCCAACTCTCTCAGATCAAGATCGGGCACCAGATCCAGCAGCGTTTGACCCTCCTCTGGCTTGCCGAACCATTCGGCGAAAGAGCCATTGTGAAAGACAAACTCCAGATCCTCGGCCCGCACCACGGCCACGCCGACGCCAATAGCGCGTAACAATTGCTCGTTGATGGCATGGATGCTCATGCAGCGTCCCGGGCGACGATGATCGACCGTTTTCCTTCAATCGCGCCAAGGGCTGTCTTGATGTCGGGCTCTGACATACCGTGCATTTCCAGCGCCTCGCCGAACAACACGGCCATGGCGTCGAAATCCTCATGGCTGATGTTGAGATGGCGATGAACCGCCTCGATCCTGTCGTCACTGAATGCAGCAGGCCCCCCGATCAGAGAGGAAACGAATTTGGTTTGATGGTCGATCAGGCGCGGCATATCGATATCTTCGAAATAGTCGCCGATCTCGTCGGAATCCAATGCCATTTCGTAGAAGGACATCACCACCCGGCTGATCGTTTTGAAACCACCGTATTTCTCATAAAGCGTCTGTGTCACACCAATACCCGGGCGTTACCAATTGAATAACGCCACAAGACTATAACAAATTCCGATTTTTGTTAACGTTTATCAGACTTAAGGGTCTATTCGCCTGTTGTGGGGCTGTTTTTTGAACCCGGAAAGCGCCGCGAAATATCCAAACTCAATCCGTTCCATGTGTGCGGCTATAGGTCGAAACGGCCGGTGGTTCATGCGCAGCACGGGCTGTTTCACCGGGGTCGTAGACCTCGATCAACAACGGGTAGCAAGCGGCGGTGTCCGAGGAATGCTCGGACGAACAATCCCCGCCCGGGCAGGCCGACAGACCAACGATCAGATCAATCTCGGCGTAAAACTCAAGGTAATCTCCCGGACGCACCGGGCTGGCCTTCATGAAATACTGACCGGTGTCCCGCGTGAATCCGGTGCACATGAAAACGTTCAACACGTCATGCACGTGCATCTCGGCCTCGTGCAGCGGCAGACTGCAATGCCGGGACAAGGCGCGTGTCAAATTGGAATGGCAGCAATAGTGGTAGTCATCACCAGACAACAGACGACCGGTATACGGGTCACAGCGCGTCCCGATAACATCGTGGACCGAGCCGCCGAACTCATCGAATCCATACCAGTCCAGAGTGTCGTCAATGATGGTCGCCATCGGGCGCATGGCAGGGAAACTCGACCACATCCGGTCTCCGGTCGACAGATGCGTGCCATGCAACGCGCGGGTTTTTCCGGAATAGAACCGCTCGGTCAGATCGTGCTTGTTCCACAGGTTCAGATCGCCGACCTGAGACCCCTGCACCGACACAATTCGAAAAAACGCGCCTGCGAGGACGTCGATACACGCCGCATCCCGCGGGGCCGCAGTGACGTCGGCGGATTTGACGGCTGCGTTGCGCAGGGCACGCAGCCCGGTCAGGTCCGGCGGGTCCAGCGTGTCTGGCGGATAGCAGATGACGGGTTCAATGGCCTTGCGCTGAGACGCATCTGCAGGTGGCGTGGAGTTCGGGATTTCAAGTTTCACGGCGCACCTCTTGGCGAAAGACAATCAAATTGACGAACTCTGTAAGGGATAGAGCAAATCAGGCCGAACCGCCAAGGCCCGGAATCACAAATGCGCACCCCTTTCCGACACGCGTCAGCGCGCCATACGCGCGCGCCGCCGGGCGATTGATTGCCGAAAGGCCCAATCGCTGAACACGGTCAACGGGAAAAGAACCCGCTCACCCAGCCCATCGATCACAACAAGCCGACCGCCGCGTTCCTGCGCGCGGACGATGTTTGCGGCCCACAGGTCGCCCACGATGATACGACCGCGCTCCAGATCGTCCAAAAGCTCCAGTAGTTCGGCCTTCAGCTTTTGCTGAACCTCGGGTTTATCCTTTGCCGCCACCATTTCAGCGTGCAGCGAGGGCGCGAGATCTCCGTCCGGCCCGGTCATTTTTTCAACCACAATGGCCGGTCCCCGAGAGGTCGGCGCATAGCCCATGAACCGCGCCAGACGCTCAATCTCGGGACACCCACGATTCAGGGCCGCCAGGTATTCATTCGCCTCACGCGCCCACTGACGCAGATTTCCGTACCGCCATTCGGCATAGCGCGGAATGAGATGGTTGCGCTTTGGCTCATCAACCCGAACCTTCAACAAGGCGTTTTCCAGTTCAGGATGTTGGAATATCTCGTAATTCTGGCTTTTGCGCAGCGGCGCATTACCGTCCAGCTCAATCATTTTGTTTTTTGTCCTGTCTGCCGATATGCAGAATTGTCCGCTTGAGGCGAATATAATCCCGTCATCAATTCGTTACAATGCAAGCAGTTGGCGCACCGGCGCTCACAGCTTGGAAATTGGACGGTGAGTTGGGTGAAAGTGGCGGAAACGAAGGAACTTTGTACGAACCTCACAAGCTCTCATCGTTCCTTGGGAACGACTGCCGCTCAGCGCTTTGATCAGAAGATGGTTGGCCTTTCTCGCGAAAGTCCTGTGGCGGAGAGACAGGGATTCGAACCCTGGAGACGGTTTCCCGCCTACACACTTTCCAGGCGTGCGCCTTCGACCACTCGGCCACCTCTCCGTGACGGCGATATTTGGACCAATGCCGGTGGATTTGCAAGGGCCGAATTCAGGGAAAGTGAACGGTTTCAAACAAATCCGTAACGTCGATATCCGATGCCTTCTATGGACGGATCAAAGCTCATCCCCGGCGTCAGGGTCCAGATCCGCCTCGGTCATTTGGATTGGGGCAGACGTCGCCTTTTTCGGGGCCTCGGGTTCGTTCTCAGGCGGCTCGGACGGGCCTTGGGGCGCCGGGTGCAGAACTTCGGGGTTGCGCAGCCACAGATCACGCTGCGCAAACGGGATCTCGATCCCGGCCTCGGCGAAGCGGCGGTTGATTTCGTGGTTCATGTCGGATTTCACCGACAGCACCCAGTTCACGTCGCGCAGGATGGCCCGGATTTCGAAATCCAGCGAATCCGCGCCAAAGCCCTGGAACACCACGCTGGGCGCAGGGTTCGCCAGAACCATCGGATGGGCGTTTGCGATCTCACCCAGAATCGTTTCGACTTGCTGCGTGTCAGTGCCATAGGCCACGCCTACGGGTACGATCACCCGCCCGATGGTATTGCCCCGCGTATAGTTCGTAACCACGCCGCTAATCAGGTCCGAGTTCGGAACGATCACATCTGTTCGGTCGAAGGTCTCAATCGTCGTGGACCGGACCGAGATATCGCGCACGTAGCCCATCATACCGTTCACATCGATCCAATCCCCCTTCGAGATCGGACGCTCGACCAGTAGGATAATGCCCGAGACGAAATTCGACACAATGGTCTGCAGGCCAAAACCAATCCCGACAGACAGCGCCCCGGCCACAATCGCAAGCGAGGACAGATCGAACCCGGCCACCATAATCGCGATCAGCGCAGCGATGGTGATCCCGACATAGCCGGACCCGGCCACAATCGCGTTCTGGCCGCCGGGATCAATTTTTGTTTTGGGCAACAAAGAGTTGCGCAACCCGCTTTGAACCAGCCGCGTCACCGTATAGCCGATGGCAAATACGGCCACGAAGGTCAGGAAATTGCTGGGTGAAATCGTGACTCCACCGATGTCGAAGCCCAGAAGAATGCGCGTCCAGACCTCGATCAGATCAGTCTCGCGCGCGCCCCAGTAGATGGCCAGAACGGGCACCGACAGGATCGCAAGCGCAAACCCCAGCAGAACCGAAAATAATGAGTCGCGCGCGGCGTCGCCCTGCCCCGTTATCCAACCATAAACCGTTGTCAGGAAGCGCTGCGCGATCACCAGCGCCGCAATCAGGATCAGCGTCTTGACCGCCGGAAAAACAATGGCCTCGGCTGCATTCGTATAGCCGAACATCGCCAGAACTGGCGTCGCGATGCCAAGCAGGAACAGAACACGGCGCAGCAGCTCGATCAGTTGGCTCAGGCTTGCGCCCCGGGTTGACGCGTTTGGGTCGACCTCGTCCTGTTGAACGTCATTGGTCCGGATATGGCGCACCCGCAGCAGAAGCAACGCGGTCATGACGACAACCGGGAAGCTGACAACAGCCCGCGTCGCGTCCGAGATATTCTCGATCTGATCGAACAGAATGGCCAGTTCGTGCAAAATCAGCATGATGGCCAGCAGATCCAGATAGACCCGCAATTCCTTGATTTTATTTGCCGACAGGCGGCGGAAATTCTGCGCCTCTCCGATCAGATAGATCTGCCGACCGATCCAATCGTAGAAGAAAATGATCGCCGCCCAATACGGAACGCTTTGCAACAGAAACGTGCCGCGCAAGCCCAGCACCCCGGTCAGCGTGATCGCCTGAACGGCGGCCCAGACACCCAACCAGGGCAGAGCAATGCGGAACAGCGAGACGACAAAGGTCCAGACCCCGGTGCCCCCACCACCCAATTTACGCAGGTAGTCCCCGCCTCTTTCCGACCAGTAGCGCCCAAAGATCAGCAAAACCGCCGAGGCAACCATCAACAGAAAAATGCCCAGGCCGCGCTCGCGGATTTGTTCGCGGACGGAATCTGTACGCAGGTTCTTGGCGGTCTCGTTGAACAGGCTGCGGGTGGCTTCGGTCACATCCGCCCAGGCCGGCCGCAAATAGATCGGGTTGATCGGAGACGGGCCACGCTGCAACAGCTCTTTTTTCTGGCGGTCCCGGATGATCCGGTCAATCTCGCTGATCAACCCGTTGGCCCTGCTATAGGCCTCTTCCGAGATGATCCGGGGGACGCGCAGGCTGTTGAGTTGTTCGTCCAGATGCGCGCGCAACATCGCCAGTTGTTCTGGTTCTTCGGCATCACCTTCCGGCTTGGGACCCAGCGCCTTGATCTGGCCTTCCAATGTCTGAATGCGGTCAGTGTTTGCCCCGCGCGCCTGATTAAAGTCCTCGCGGTAATTGTTTATTTCAGAACGTAGATTTTCTAACGCAGCATTCGAGGCCCTGTTGGCCTCGATCACCGTTTCGGCCCGGTCCGCCGTCTTGATCCAGCCCTGATAGTATTCGCTCTGCCGGTCGGTCAGTTGCGCGGTGGCCGCGCCGACAAACCCGAACAGACACAGGGCAACCAGAACAAGGCACAGGCGGACCTGCTGCAGCATCATACGTCCTCGAACACGCCCGGAATGCTGCGGGGTGCTTCGGTCATCCAATCCGGTACCGGCAGTTCTTTTTCACGCAGGAATTCCGGGTTGAACAGCTTGGACTGATAGCGCGTGCCATAGTCGCACAGGATGGTCACGATAGTATGGCCGGGGCCCAGATCCTTGGCCAGACGCACCGCGCCCGCCATGTTGATCGCGGTTGAACCGCCCATAACCAGACCTTCCTCGCGCAGCAGATCGAAGATCAGGGGCAGCGCCTCATTGTCGGTCATCTGGTACGAAAAGTCCGGCGTGAAGCCTTCCAGGTTCTTGGTGATGCGCACCTGTCCGATGCCTTCGGCGATCGAGCTGCCCTCCATCGCGATCTCACCGGTGGTGTAGTAGGAGTAAAGCCCTGCCCCCATCGGATCGACCAGGCCGATCTTCACACCTTTGGGCTGCAAAGCGTCGGCCACACCGGCCAGCGTTCCGCCTGAACCTACGGCACAGACAAAACCGTCCACCTTTCCATCGGTCTGTTCCCAAATCTCGGGGCCGGTGGTTTCCACATGGGCCTGACGGTTGGCGATATTGTCGAACTGGTTGGCCCAGATCGCGCCATTGGGTTCGGTTTGCGCCAGTTCCTCGGCCAGACGGCGCGAGTAATGCACAAAGTTGTTTGGGTTGCGATACGGCGCCGCCGGAACCTGAACCAGTTGCGCGCCGGCAAGGCGCAGCATGTCTTTCTTTTCTTCCGACTGGGTTTCCGGAATCACGATCACCGTCTTGAAGCCCATTGAGGCACCAACCAGCGCCAAGCCGATCCCGGTATTGCCCGCCGTGCCTTCGACAATGGTGCCACCGGGTTTCAACTGACCCCGCGCGACCGCATCGCGGATGATATAAAGCGCCGCGCGGTCCTTGACCGACTGTCCCGGGTTCATGAACTCGGCCTTGCCGAGGATTTCGCATCCGGTCTCTTCACTGATGCGCTTCAGCCGGATCAGCGGTGTTTTCCCGACTGCGTCGGCAAGGTCTCGTGCAATGCGCATGGCGCCCTCTTGTCGTTTGGTATCAGGGAAGATTTACAGCCGAGCCGCCGCAACCACAAGCGCGATAGTCACTGGCGCAAACGGTCCCGGTGACGGGCCAGCCAATGGGCCAGCGACAGCAAGGGCAAATCCTTGAAGGCATGGCTGTCCACAAGACTGATGAATTCCGAATACGGCAGAATTCGGGTGCGAATATCCTCGCCTTCGCTGTCCAATCCGCCTGCGTCGGTCGTTTCGGTCAAAGCTCCAAGACCGACATACAGATAGACATACTCGGTCGAAGACCCGCTTGAGGAATAGGCCCCACCCGCAAACTCTAGCGCATCGAGCGTGACCTGAGCCTCCTCCAACGCCTCGCGATGGGCCGCCTGTTCCGGTGTTTCGCCAGCGTCGATCATGCCCGCCACCGGCTCCCACATCCAGGGCTCGGGGTCTTCGATCAGGAAGATCGGGGGGCGGAACTGCTCGACCAGCATCACGGTGTCCTGCACCGGGTCATAGGGCAGAACCACAACCGCGCTGCCCTGCATCAGGCTGTTGCGGTTCAGAACAGGACCCATCGAACCGTCGTGCTGGCGGTGCTGTAGCTGGATTTCCTCTATGCCGAAGTAATCGACATAGGCGCGTGTATGACTGTGGACGACAACATCCGTTGCCGTATCGCGCGGATCACCCGAGCGGCGCTGCCGGGCAAACAACTTGGCCTGGGCGCGAGTCTGTATTGCCGGGATGCTGCGGGTCATCTTTTTGGCATCAACCTTGCCGAAATAGGCCATCTCCTCTTCGGCGGCCAGCGCGGTGACCTCGCCCAGTTTCTCGGCCCACCGCTCCAGCGACCAAAGACCCGCAGGCACCCAGGCACCGGGGGCCGGGAAAAACACCTGAGCGGTCGTCGTGCTGCCATCGGGTAAGGCTACGGCCAAGGGCTGCAAATCATAGTCAAACCCGCCTTCGTAATAGGCCAGTCGTGCCAGATCCTGCTTGGTCAGGTCGCGGGCCAAAAGGCCGTCGGCCTCAGCCCCCGGCATTGGCTGGATCATCGGAAAGTCCTCTCCTACCACCGCATGAACTGCATGATCCGGCAGACTGGCAGGGGTCAGCGACACATCCCCAGCGGACCGACCCAGCACGCGTTCCAGCAGTGGAACGTAGCGCAGGGTGCCGTAAAAGAACAAATCAGACACGGGTGAACAGCTTTCCTGTCAGGTTGAGGGTATCAGCGCCAGCGTCGGCTGGCGATTTCCGTGGCCAGACCGGCCAGAACCGACCCGACGGCCAGAGTGATCAGGATTTCCGGAACCAGCAGCAACCGCCCATAGTCGACACCGATCACGAAGATCGCCTTGAGCGCCTCGAACGGGCCGTCATAGCGGTTGCGCATGGCAAGGCGAAACATCTCGTAACAGCCCTGCACAAACAGCGCCCAGAACACCAGCGAGGCCACGCCGGTCAGCCCGTTGTTGATCCCGGCAGTCCAGCCGCGCCCTGCCCGTTTGCCCATGATTTTCCAGCCACATGCGACAGCGATTACAAGGTTCACCACGGTAAAATAGCCGTAATCCTTACCCTCTTCCCCGTTGTTGATAACCATGCTGGAGACCAGAAAGGCCACCACCGCAAGACAAAGGGCGGCAACTAATCGCGCGGCTGTGGGCATTTACGAATTCCGTTCCTTAACTGGGCTTTGCTATGGTGATCTGTGTCACATCGCAATTGCCCGTGTCAAAGGCCGCGCCACATGCGGTCAAATAATAATTCCACATGCGGCGGAAACGCTCATCAAACCCCATGTCAGCGATCTGATCCCACTTGGCGTTGAACGTGTCATACCAGCGGCGCAGCGTCAGGTCGTAGCTTTTGCCAAACTCTTTCGAACGCACCAGATCAAGCCCCGCCAGATCGATCTGTTGGCGCAGGATCGTGGGCGATGGCAACATGCCGCCCGGAAAGATGTATTTCTGAATGAAATCAACGCCGTTCTTGTAAAAATCCCAGCGGTGATCGCCCACGGTTATGATCTGCAACGTGGCCTGAGCGCCGGGCTTCAGACGTTCGCGCACCGTCTCGAAATAGACAGGCCAGTACTTTTGTCCTACAGCCTCGAACATCTCGATCGAGGCGATGCCGTCGTACAATCCGCGCTCGTCTCGATAATCCTGAAGCTTCAGCTCGACCATATCGGAAAGTCCAGCTTTTTCCATACGTTGTCGCGCAAAGTTCAACTGTTCCTGACTAATGGTCAGGCCGGTGACGCGCAAACCACGCTCTTTCGCGGCATATTCGGCAAAGCCGCCCCAGCCGCATCCGATCTCAAGCACATGATCGCCGGGTTTGACGCCCATTTCGTCAATGAGGCTGGCGTATTTGGCCGTCTGCGCCTTTTCCAGGCTCTCCTGTCCGGTCTCGAACAGTGCGCTGGAATAGGTCATCGTGTCGTCAAGCCACAGGCCATAGAAGTCATTGCCCAGATCGTAGTGGTACGAGATGTTCTTCTTGGCCTGTTTCCGATTGTTGCGATGCAGCCAGAACCGCAGCCGTTCATAGGCCTGCACCAGGAACTTGCCGGTGAACCCGTCATAAACCGTTTCCGAACCGAGATGGACAAGATCCATAAAGGATCGCAGGTCGGGCGTGCTCCAATGTCCTTCCAGATAGGCGTCCGAGAACCCAAGCTCTCCTTCCCGGATAAGACGTGCAAAAACATCCGGGTCGTGGATTTCGACCGCTGCAATCGGGCCGGGTTTGGAGCCTTCTGATCGAAACACGCGACCATCCGGCAAAGTGATATCCAGCCGCCCGGACTCCATCTTGCCCAGCATCTTGAAGACTTGCGCGAAATATCTGGGCAGGTCTGTCTGCCCCTCGGTCGACGTCAGGATCATCCGCTCTCCCCTCTGCGGTGTTTGGTTCAGGCTAGGACGGCTTTTTGTTTCTGGCAAGTTTTCAGTTCCTTACTGGGTTTTTCGGCTTTCATACGCAGACAGAGCGCGCTTGCGCCCGTCAGCCAAATCCACGACCGGTGGCGGGTATGGCGTGGACGGGTTCATTCCCCAGGACCTCGGGATCGCGTCGAAATAGGCCAAGGCGGTGGCGCTTGGGTTTGCGTGCCTTTCGGCGATCCAACGCTGCAGATAATGGTTCCTAGGGTCGAACTTCTCTTGCTGCGTTTGCGGGTTGAAGATGCGAAAAAACGGGGCCGCATCCGGACCTGAACCCGCCACCCATTGCCAGCCCATCGCGTTTGAGGCCGGGTCCCAGTCGATCAGGCAGTCCTCAAACCAATTCATCCCGACTTTCCAATGGGTCATCAGGTGCTTGGTCAGGTAGCTTGCGACGATCATCCGGGCACGATTGTGCATCCGGCCGGTCACATACATCTCGCGCAGGCCCGCATCGACTACAGATATGCCAGTTCTGGCCTGTTTCCAGGCCAACACCTCGGGGTGGTCCGGGTCGGTATTCCATGGGAAGGCATCCCATTCGGGTCGCCAGTTGCCGGTCAGCAGGTGCGGCGTGTGATACATCAGGTGATAGGCGAACTCGCGCCAGACCAACTGCCGCAGGAAACTGTCGGTCCCGGTCGTTCCCATCAACGCGGCCTGTTGCACACGGTGCCACGCCGCCCGAGGGCCGATCTCGCCCAAGGACAAATATTCCGAGAGGTTCGAGGTGCCATCGACATCCAGTCGGTCCCGGTCTTCGGAATAGCGTGAAACGCGATCCAAAAAGGCGTTCAGTTGGTCATAGGCCGCGTTCTCACCGGGTCGAACATGCGGGCGAACGACCCGAGCGCCCCGGTTCATCGATTTTCCCATACTCCAGTCAACCAGCGTTTCTGACACAGGCCAATGGGTGGGCGCGGTCAGGTTGGTTACATTGGGAAATGGCTCGGGCACCTCTCGCCCCTGCACTGCGCGCCACATCGGAGTGAACACGCGGAACGGCTGCCCGGTTTTCGTGGCAACGGTCCAGGGTTCGAACAGCAGGTGGCCTGCAAAGGACCTGGTTTGAACGCCATGGTCGATCAGGGCCGCTTTGACTTTGATATCCCGCGCAATCGACTCTGGATCATAGGCCCGAGACCAGTAGACCTCGGTCGCGCCGGTCTCGGACACCAGTTTCTGCAACTGATCCAACGCAAAGCCGCGCCGTAGGATCAATTGGCTGCCAGCCTGACCCAGCGATTGCGCGAAGGCGTCAAGCCCCAAACCCAGACGCCATTTGGGTGCAGCGCCAAGTGTCTCGGTCAGTGGATCAAGAATGAATACCGGAATGACAGGCCGACCGGTTTGCGCGGCGGCAGACAAGGCCGGATGGTCCGACAGGCGCAAATCCCGTCGGAACCAGATAATGATTGGGGACTGTATAGATGACATGACCGCCCTGGTGTTTTCTTCGTGATACGAAACAGGGCTTTGAGTGGATCACAAAACGCGATCAAGCGCCTCCAACAATTGATCAATTTCCTGTTGCGAGGTGTAGTGCGTGAAGCTGACCCGCAATACGCCCTGCGCCGGATCAACGCCCATGGCTTGTAACGGTCGCACCGCGTAGAAATCACTGCCACCCGCCATGATGCCATATTTGGCCAACTCGGCTGCCACAGGCTCGGCCGGTTTTCCCAAGGCCAAAGCGACCGTCGGTGCACGATGCGCCGCATCAGAAGGTCCGATCAGGCGCACGGCATTGCGCGATTTGACCGCATCCAGAACCGGTTGCAGCAACGCCTCTTCATGGGCGCGCATCAGATCATGGACAAAAGCCCCCTGTGCGGCCGCACCTGTGTCTGGTCCGCCGTGGTGCTGGCACAGCAGTTCGATGTAATCTGCCATCCCCGCACTTGCCGCGATCTGCGCGTGGTCGGGACCAGCGGGGGTAAAGCGCTTATACAGAACGTCCCCGTTGAAGTAATGCGCCTGGTTCGGCAGCAGTTCCCCAAGCGTTCGCCGAATGACCATGCAGCCCTGATGCGGGCCGTAGGTCTTGTAGGCCGAGAACAAATAGATATCCGGCCCCAGATCCCCGACATTCGGCAACCCGTGCGGCGCATAAGACACGCCGTCAACGCAGACAAACGCCCCGGCGGCATGAGCAATGGCTGTAATTTCCGTCACCGGATTGATCTCACCCACCACGTTCGAGCAATGCGGAAAGCAGACAAGGCGGGTTTTCTCGTCCAGCAGATTCTCAAGGTCTTGCGGGTTTAACGCTCCGGTCTGGGGGTCGATCTGCCATTCCCGGATTTCGATCCCCGCATCTGCTAGGCGTCGCCACGGACCGGAATTTGCCTCGTGATCCTGGTTGGTTACGACAATCGCCTCACCCGGCTTTATCCATTGCCGTACCGCTTGCGCCAGAACATAAGTGTTTTGGGTGGTCGAGGGTCCAAAGCTCAGCTCATCGGTGTCGACGCCCAAAATGGCCGCCAGCCGCGCGCGGGCTTCGTCCATTTCAGCCCCTGCAAGCTGGCTTGCCTCAAACGGCGCATAAGGCTGCACCTTGCGCTGGGCGTAGAACCGCGTCAGCCGGTCAATCACCGGCTTGCACGTATAAGACCCGCCCGCATTTTCGAAAAAAGCCTGCCCTTTCAAGCTGGGCTCGGAAAAGGCCGGGAACTGAGCCCGAACGAAATCGATATCCAAAGACGTCATGGCCGGTCCCCTTCCCCAATTGCTTTCAAAAGCGCCGCGTCAGCCCTGAACCTTGGTATAGGTTCCCTCGCCCGCCAGAATGCCGCGGAAGCCTCCGGGCTCATCAAGGCCGAACACAATCAGCGGCAGGTTGTTGTCCCGCGCCAGCGCAATGGCCGAGGCGTCCATGACCCGCAGCCGCTTGGCCAGCACATCATCATAAGAGACGGTGTCGTAGCGTACCGCATCGGCGTGCTCTTTCGGGTCCTTGTCATACACGCCATCAACGCCGTTCTTGCCCATGAAGATCGCCTGACAGGCCATTTCGTTGGCGCGCAGGGTCGCGGCGGTATCGGTTGTGAAATACGGGTTGCCGGTACCGGCGGCAAAGATGCAGACCCGCTTTTTCTCCAGATGTCGCACCGCACGGCGGCGGATATAGGGCTCGCACACTTCATCCATGCGAATGGCCGAGATCACGCGGGTGAACACCCCAATCTCTTCCAGTGCCGACTGCATCCCCAGCGCGTTCATCACGGTGGCCAGCATTCCCATATAGTCAGCGGTGGTCCGCTCCATCCCCTGTGCCGATCCGCTGAGGCCGCGAAAGATGTTGCCCCCGCCGATCACCATGCAAATCTCGACCCCCAGATCGTGAACCGATTTCACCTCTTGCGCTATCCGCTGCACGGTTGGCGGGTGCAGACCGAATCCCTGATCCCCCATCAGCGCCTCGCCAGAGATTTTCAGCATGACGCGGTTATACTTGGGTTTCGTTGTTTCGGGTGATGGGGTCAGGCTCATATTGCGCTCCGGGCTGGCACGGGTTTATTTGCGGCGCAAAATGAAGCAAAAGTTCCGCAGGTTCAATGCGGATGCTTAGGAAGAAAGCGACCCTGATGGCGGACCGACCCGCAACACGAATTTGGGACCGGTTGCCGCCTATCGAGGATGGCAAGCCCGTGCTGATCGCAGGCCCGACCGCATCCGGCAAATCGGACCTGGCTTTGCAGATCGCCGAAACCTTTGGTGGGGTCATCGTTAACGCCGATGCCAGTCAGGTTTACGACTGCTGGCAGGTGATCTCGGCCAGACCGTCGCCGCAGGACGAGGCGCGTGCACCGCACAAGCTGTATGGCCATGTCGCCTATGATCATAGCTATTCAACCGGCCACTGGCTGCGTGAGGCTGTGCCTCTGCTGACCGCTGGGGAACGCACGATCATCGTCGGCGGCACCGGGTTGTATTTCACCGCCCTGACCGAAGGGATGGCCGAGATCCCCGCCACCCCCACCGAAGTTCGGCAGATCGCGGATCAGATGTCCCTGCCGGATCTGATCGATGGCGTGGACAGTCAAACGCTGAGCCGATTGGACATAAACAATCGCGCCCGCGTTCAGCGCGCGTGGGAGGTTCAGACCGCGACGGGTCGCAGCCTTCAATCCTGGCAATCGGATACGCCACCGCCTGCATTGAAGCTGGAGGACTGCGTTCCGATCGTCTTTGATGTGGACAAAGCGTGGCTGCTGGATCGGATCTCACGCCGATTTGATCAGATGGTGAGGACAGGTGCCTTGGACGAGGTTGCAGCCATGAGCGACCGCTACGATCCGTCACTGCCCGCCTTCAAGGCCATCGGCGTGCCCGAGCTGATGTCTTATCTGGACGGTGAAATGACACTGGACGAGGCACGCGAACGAGCCACGATTTCGACGCGCCAGTTCGCAAAACGTCAGCGCACGTGGTTTCGCGCACGCATGAAACGCTGGGCAAATGTGGATTTCTCCAAGTAACAAGATGGTAAGATTACGACGCGGGCCCCTTCCCTGAAGAAAACTTAATCCTTGTCCGCGTTACGCAAGGAATCGATGCGCAATCCCCTAAAAATAGGCGGAAAAACTGCGAATTTCGTGACAGACAGGCGCAACCTGTTACCGAAAACATCCCGAACACAAGACCGGCCAATGTCGTTTTTGTGCCTCGAATGACGATTTCGAACATTGACGCGTTCCAAATTCTGGTGCCGAATACGCCCATGGGGATGCAGAGAATCCAAAGAACAAATCCCGTAGATTTACCCGTCGGCGCGAACTGCGCCGGGTAAGCTCGTTCATAAAATCAAAAAAACTGTTACTCAGGGAGATAGAGTAAATGTCAGATCGAACACCAACCGGAGCATCGGTTCATTGGGCAGCAGAGATGCACGCCCAGGAATGCCGCGACGGTAAACTCAGCCGACGCGAGTTTATGGCCCGCGCCACCGCGCTGGGCGTTGCAGTGCCCACGGCTTATGGCCTGATCGGCTTGCAAGCACCGGCAGCCGCACAGGAACCGCCGCGTGGCGGCACCATCCGCTATCAGATGGAAGTGCGCGCGCTGAAAGACCCGCGCACCTTCGACTGGACACAGATTGCCACCTTCACCGCAGGCTGGCTGGAATATCTGGTCGAATATAACAATGACGGCTCGTTCAAGCCCATGCTGCTGGAAAGCTGGGAGGCCAATGACGACGCCACCGAATACACTCTGAACGTTCGCAAGGGTGTTAAGTGGAACAACGGCGACGATTTCACAGCCGAAGATGTTGCCCGCAATATCACCGGCTGGTGCGACTCGTCGGTCGAGGGCAACTCGATGGCGTCGCGGATGGCGTCCCTGGTTGACGAAAGCACCCAGAAAGCAGCCGACGGTGCGATCACCGTGGTTGACACGCACACCGTAAAGCTGAAGTGCAACGCGCCGGACATCACCATCATTCCGGGCATGGCTGACTATCCGGCGGCCATTGTTCACAGCAGCCACGACCCCGACAACATGTTGGGCAACCCGATCGGAACCGGCTTTATGCTGCCCGAAAGCCACGAAGTCGGCGTCAAAGGCGTTCTGGTGCGCAACGAAGGCTTCGACTGGTGGGGTTATGAAGCCGGAAAAGGCGGCTATATCGACCGGATCGAGTTCATCGACTACGGCACCGACCCTGCCGCCTTCCTGGCTGCATACGAAGCCGAAGAAATCGACATGAACTGGGAATCGGTCGGTGAATTTGTCGACATCTTTGACGGCATCGGCCTGACCCGCTCGGAAATCCCGTCGGGCTTTACCATCGTCATTCGTCCGAACCAACTGGCCGAAGACGCCGATGGCAACAAGATCTACGGCGACAAACGCGTGCGTCAGGCGCTGGCGATGGCCGTGGACAACGAAGTGTGTCTGGAGCTTGGTATGTCCGGCTACGGCATCGCTGCGGACAACTGCCATGTCGGTCCGATGCACCCGGAACATGATTCAGCGGTCACTCGTATTCCCTATGATCCTGCAAAGGCCAAAGCCCTTATGGACGAGGCCGGCATGGGCGACTTCGAGCATGAAGTTCAGTCCATCGACGATGACTGGCGCCGGAACACAACCGCAGCTGTTGTTGCTCAGCTGAATGACGCCGGGATCAAGGCGAAGCACACCGTGTTGCCTGGCTCGACCTTCTGGAACGACTGGACCAAATACGCCTATTCGTCGACCAACTGGAACCATCGTCCGCTGGGAACTCAAATCCTGGCGCTGGCCTATAAGTCAGGCGTGGCATGGAACGAATCCGGTTTCGCGAACGAGGAGTTTGACGCGCTGCTTGCCGAGGCCAACTCGATTGCCGATGTAGACCGCCGTCGCGAAGTGATGGGCAAGCTGCAGGCGATTATGATCGAAGAAGGCGTTGTGATCCAACCCTACTGGCGCACGGCGATGCGTCACCATCGTGAAAACATGGTGGGTGTTGAAAAGCACATCGCGGACCTGCCGCAGATCTACAAATTCGGCATTCTGTCCTAAGCCGAAAAACCCAAGGCCGCGCCGCGCTGGCGCGGCCTTTTCGTCCTGAATGCGGCGACCATAAAAACAGCTAAGCGTGAAGCCAGACGACATTCACGCCAGCCTACCAACAGGGGCTAACATGGGACTATTCATTCTAAGGCGCGTCGGCATCATGCTATTGACAGCATTATGCCTGACGTTCCTGGTTTTCTTTCTGACCAACCTCTACCCGAACCTTGAAAAGCTTGCGAAGACGCAAGGCAACTTCCGCATGTCGGATGAACAGGTCGAGAGTTTCCTGGAAAAGAACGGCTATCTTCAGGCGACGCCGATAAAATACGGCGAATGGCTGGGCGTGTTACCCTCGTACCGGCACACCAATGAGGACGGCACCGTTCAAGGCCGCTGCATTCTGCCCGGTCAACCTGCGGAAGAAGCGCCCAATTTCTGCGGCATCCTGCAGGGATACTGGGGTTATTCGACGGTCTTCAAAGACGAGGTCTCGGCGGTTGTAGGAACCCGTCTGGCGCTGACTGGACGGCTGATGTTCTGGGTCATGCTGCTGATGGTCCCTTCGGCGCTGATCCTTGGCATTCTCGCTGGGATGAAAGAAGGCTCGGCCACGGATCGCACGTTGTCCACCTTTGCCATTACCACGACGGCAACGCCGGAATACGTCTCGGGCGTTATCTTCATCGCGATCTTCACCTCCTCTGCTGTTGGATTGAAATGGTTCAAGGGGACGGCAACACAGGCGATGGAGAACCCGACGTTTGAGAACTTCTTCCTGCCGGTTCTGACCATTGCTCTGTACGGGATGGGCTATATCGCCCGAATGACCCGCGCCTCGATGACCGAGGTGATGACGGCGCAATACATCCGAACCGCGCGCCTGAAAGGTGTCTCATTCCCGAACATCGTCATGAAACACGCGCTGCGCAACGCGCTGATCGCGCCCTTTACCGTCATCATGTTGCAGTTCCCATGGCTGCTGAACGGCGTTGTGATCGTCGAGACCCTGTTCAACTACAAGGGTTTTGGCTGGGCGCTGGTACAGGCGGCGGGCAACAACGACATTCAGCTGTTGCTGGCGATCTCGGTCGTGTCGGTCTTTGTGGTGCTGGTGACGCAGCTGATCTCGGATATCGGCTATGTCTACCTCAACCCGCGCATCCGCATCGCATAAGGAGGGATAGATCATGGAACCACTTACCTGGACCGGCTCTATCGCCTTCCTCAACCCGCTTCTGGTGCTTGCACTGGGGCTGATGTTCCTGTCGATCATTGTCTGGATGCTGGCCAGCATCGTGCTGCCCGAAGACCAGATGACCGTGAACCCGGATGGCACGCTGACCTCAAGCTCGGGGCTGCGCAACATGATCCAGGGCGCGCTTCGCTACAGCTTTCTTGCAAGTGTCGGGATTGCCGTAGCCTATATCGTCCTCGGGATCGTGATGGGCACCGGCGCCGGTATCATCGGCGCGATATCGCAACAGTTCCTGCCGGTTTGGCTGTCACTGATCCTGCTTTATGCAATGTCGATCGCGTTCAAACGCAAGCTGGGTCTTTACGGCAAGCTGTTCGACAGCCCCATCGGCATGATCGGCTTTGGGCTGGTCATGTTCTGGGTGTTCACCGGGATCTTCGGAGCGCTTGATCTGATCATCACCCATGACCCGCTGGCGCAGCTCTCGGGCATGAAGAACAAGGTGCCGGGAACTCCCCTGCCGGGGTCGGAAGAAGGCGCGTATTCCTGGTATCTGCTGGGCGGCGACAACCTTGCCCGCGATGTCTTTAGCCGTATGGTCAAGGGCGCGTGGATCGTGGTTCAGATCGCGCCACTGGCGACCATGTTTGCCTTCATGGTCGGCATTACGCTGGGTCTGCCCGCAGGATATTACGGTGGTCGTCTGGACACGTTCATCTCGTTCCTGGCCAACCTGATCCTGGCCTTCCCCGTGATCCTGCTATTCTACCTGCTGGTCACGCCCGAGATCGTGGCGACCGGGGTTCCGAACTACATGGCTGCCGTGCTGTTCGTGTTCCCGATCCTGTTCCTGGGTGTATTGCTGAACTCGCGCTACTACACGCGTCCCAATTTCCGCACACCGTTGCTGATCGGGGTGTTGGGGGTGACGATCTGGCTGTATCTGTCGCTGATCTCATCCGGCGGCTACATCATCGATACTGATGCCTATCGCATCTGGGGTCTGCCGACCTATCTGGACCTGTTCGATATTCCGGGCGGGATTCTGGTGGTGTTCGTCTCGGTGGTCTTCGTCAACTCACCCACGGTGTTCCGCATCGTGCGCGGTCTGGCGCTGGACATCAAGACACGCGATTATGTGGCGGCGGCGCAGACCCGTGGTGAAGGCCCGTGGTACATCATGCTGTGGGAAATCCTGCCCAACGCGCGCGGCCCGCTGATCGTCGATTTCTGTCTGCGCATTGGCTACACCACCATCCTGCTGGGGACCTTGGGTTTCTTCGGGCTGGGCCTGCCGCCGGAAAGCCCGGATTGGGGGTCGACGATCAACGAGGGGCGTAAGCTTCTGTCGATCTATCTGCACCCGGCCCTGCCGCCCGCGCTGGCGTTGTTGTCGCTGGTTCTTGGGTTGAACCTGCTGGCAGATGGTTTGCGCGAAGAAAGTCTGAAGGACTGATGTGATCTGTTCTGGGGGCGCTGCCCCCAGACCTCCGGGATATTTTTAGCCAGATGAAGGGGATCCCCGGACTCTCGCGAGGAGATACAAGATGAATAAACTGGCGGATTATGACGGTCCAATTCTGGAGATCGACAAGCTTTCGATTTCGTTCTTTACCCGTCTGCGTGAAATTCCTGCCGTGATGGATTTCTCGGTCAGCGTACAGCCCGGTGAGGCTGTGGGGCTGGTTGGTGAATCCGGGTGCGGTAAGTCCACCGTGGCCCTTGGCGTAATGCAAGATCTTGGCAAGAACGGCCGGATTGTCGGCGGCACGATCAAGTTCAAAGGGCGCGACCTGTCCGAGATGACCTCGGATGAATTGCGCGACATTCGCGGCAATGAAATCGCGATGATTTATCAGGAGCCGATGGCATCGCTGAACCCCGCGATGAAGATCGGCAAGCAACTGATGGAAGTGCCGATGATCCACGAGGGCGTCGGTGCCGAAGAGGCCTATGCCCGCGCGCTGGAGGTTGTCACCGACGTACGCCTGCCCGACCCCGAGCGGATGCTGAATTCCTTCCCGCATCAGTTGTCGGGCGGTCAGCAACAGCGGATCGTGATCGCGATGGCGCTGATGTCGAAGCCTGCGCTGCTGATCCTGGACGAGCCGACCACCGCGCTGGACGTGACGGTCGAGGCCGCCGTGGTGGAACTGGTCAAAGATCTGGGCAAGAAATACGGCACCTCGATGCTGTTCATTTCGCACAACCTGGGGCTGGTTCTGGAAACCTGCGACCGGTTGTGCGTGATGTATTCGGGCGAGGCGGTCGAGCGTGGCTCGATCAAGGATGTGTTCGACGAGATGCAGCACCCCTATACGCAGGCGCTGTTCCGCTCGATCCCCCTGCCCGGCGCGGACAAGAACGCACGCCCGCTTGTGGCCATTCCGGGGAACTTCCCCCTGCCACATGAACGCCCGCCGGGCTGTAACTTTGGCCCGCGCTGCGACTATTTCGAAGAGGGTCGCTGTGACGCGCAGAATATTCTGATGGAGGCTGTGCCGGGCAATGATCGCCACCACACGCGCTGTCTGAAGTTCAAGGAAATTGACTGGAATGCGCCCATTACCGTCGGCGAACAGAAAGAAAAGGCCGAGATCGGGCGCACGGTCCTGAAAATGGACAACCTCAAGAAATACTATGAGGTGGCGGCCAACGCCCTGTTCGGGGGCGGTGAAACCAAAGTTGTGAAAGCCAATGAGACGCTGAGCTTTGAGGCGCATGAATCCGAGACCCTCGCCATTGTGGGTGAATCCGGATGCGGCAAGTCCACCTTTGCCAAGGTGTTGATGGGGCTTGAGACGGCAACGGACGGTCAGATCCTTCTGGACAACCGCAATATCGAAGCGGTGCCTATTGAGGAGCGCGATGCCAAGACCGTGGGCGAGGTTCAGATGGTGTTCCAGAACCCGTTTGACACGCTGAACCCGTCGATGACGGTTGGGCGACAGATCATCCGGGCGCTGGAAATCTTCGGTGTCGGCAATTCCGAGGCCGAGCGAAAGCAACGGATGCTGGAACTGCTGGATCTGGTGAAACTGCCGCGTGCCTTCGCCGACCGAATGCCACGGCAATTGTCGGGCGGCCAAAAGCAACGCGTCGGTATCGCACGCGCCTTTGCAGGCGATGCACGGATCGTGGTTGCGGATGAACCCGTATCTGCGCTGGACGTGTCAGTACAGGCCGCAGTGACCGATCTGCTGATGGAGATTCAGCGCGAACACAAGACCACCTTGCTGTTCATCAGCCACGATCTGTCGATTGTCCGATACCTCAGCGACCGGGTGATGGTAATGTATCTGGGCCATGTGGTCGAGTTGGGGACAACCGATCAGGTCTTCTCGCCGCCCTATCACCCCTATACCGAGGCCTTGCTGAGCGCGGTTCCGATTGCGGATACTTCGATCGAGAAAGAGCATATTGTTCTGGAGGGCGATATCCCCTCGGCCATGAACCCGCCGCCGGGTTGCCCGTTCCAGACCCGCTGCCGCTGGAAGTCCGAAGTTCCGGACGGGCGATGCGAGTCGGATGTGCCACCGGTCAAGACACTGGCTGATGGGCATCAGGTGAAGTGCCATCTGGCCGACGAGGTTCTGGCCCGTATGGAACCGGTGATCAAAATCGCAGCGGAATAAACCCTGCAACACTGGAAAAAAGGGCCGGTTCAAGGACCGGCCCTTTCTTTTGCGCCCTGAGGCGGGAAAACCGTCAGATTACCGGCGCACTTGATTTGCGAGTGGTGGTTTTGCCGGTCCTTGTATCAACCGGTCATCACGTTGTTGCCGAAATGCATGAATTCCTGAGTCATGCCGCCAATCTCTCCGGCCTCAAGCGTCAGGCTCGCGCTGTCGAGCATTTTGTAGCTGGGCTGGGCTTTCACCCAGTCATCTGCCGATTGCAGCGTGGTCAGCGTGTAAGACGTGACCTCGTTCAGATAGTGGGTCGGAATGACAACCTTCGGCTTCAGCTTTGAGACGATGTCATTGCCCTGCTGGTAGCTGAGGATATGCTCAGATCCGTCAACCGGAAGGGTCAGCACATCCACCTGCCCGATTGCATCCCAGAATTCCTGCGGCGGGTTGTGGCGGTTGTCGCCCCAGATCAGCGTGCGGATGCCGCCGGTTTCGACCAGATAGACCACCATATCCATGTGACCCACGTTGTTGGGCGGACAGGCTTCCACGCCAAACTCGGCCAGCGCATTGGTCCATTCGTACCAACCCGGTGCCACACAGGCGTGTTTGTCTGCAAAGCCGGTGATTTTGACATCGGCAAATTCGAAATGGCCGACCATCCTGTCCAAAACCATGGTCGAGCTTGGGCGCTCGATCGCGTCATGGTCAAAATGGGCGTGGGTCGACAGGGTTATGTCCACAGGGATCTGAGGGAACTCGTTTCGGAACCACAGGCCCCACGCACCCGACGGATCATCGCGCCACGGGTCGAACAGCACGGTCGCACCGTTGGGCGAGGTGATCTTGATCGCGCAATGCCCGTAATAGTCGATCCCGACCGTGCCTGTACTGGCCTGACCGGTCGAGCCTTGCAGGTCGATAACGTGGTTATTGTTGCCCGGCTGAAGCCAGGCTTGCGATTGCGCCTGGGCCGGTTTTCCGTTCAGCAGCGATGCCCCGACTCCGGCCGCGCCTGCCGCCATAAAGAAAGACCGGCGCGACAGGCCCTTGGCCAATCTGTCTTTCTGTCCGTTCAGGATTGTGGGCTTCAGATCTTTGCGATCCATCTTGTACCTCCTTGTTGGTCAGGCGCGCGTGCGGCGCACCTGATCGGAAGGGTAACAACGGGGGAACAACAGGCTCAGATCAGAAAAATCTGGGGGGAATATGGGGGCATTCCCCATATTCGATGTTCAGGAAATAGAAAGCAGATGACTGCGCAGATTCTGATCGCGCCCGTCCAAGCCCAGTTTCCGGCGAATGTTGTTGCGATGAAAATCGATGGTCGACGTCTCACGCGACAAGGCCCGCGCAATGTCTTTCGTCGTTTTCCCGGACATCACCAACTGCGCAATTTCGATCTCGGTCGGTGTCATGATCGAGAACGCATCGGACAGTTTGTCCGACAGCATCGAGGTCATATCCCTAAGGTTGTTTTCGGCCAGATCCAGATAAGCATGGGCCGCGCCGCCCTCGGGCAGATGTCCGCGCAGCTTGTCCAGATAGGGCAAGACCATCAGGCGCACCCGCTCGACAATATCCTGGTCATGGTCTTTGCGGTCATCATCGACGCTGGTCAGCAGAACGCGCAGGGCGGTGTTTGTTTCTTGCAATTCACGGGTGCGAGCCTGCACCCGGCTTTCCAGTTGCGCCAATGTTTGATTCAGCTTTTCTTCCAGCGCGCGACGCAGATAAACCTCTTGAATCAAAGCGAGATCGGATTCGACCATACGCGCGAATTGTGCCAGCCCTTCGCGAAACAACAGCGCGCGACGATTGCGGTGCCGGTCCAGAATGCAGATGGTTCCGAACACCGCCCCGTCCGGCCATTTCAGCGGCAATCCGATGTAAAAGGACATGCCGTGTTCCATGTCGTCATTACCGCTCCAGACGGGATCACAGGTGGCGTCCTCGACCACCAACTCGCTGTCCTGTTGCAACACGCCCTGACAATAAAGCTTGGGATTCAACTGAAAGTTCATCCCCACGGGATACGGATTCTGAGGGTGGTCCGAGGTGATCAGGACCGTATGATCCGGCGCATCCGTTTTCATGATCAGGCTGGCAGGCACATCGGCAAGCTTGGCAACAAGGTCCACCAACCTTTGCCAATTGGCCTTTGTTTCAGCGGGGATTTCCGGTCGGTCTTGCAACATCGGCACCTGTTCGGGTCCTGAAAGATCGCCTACAGGTTAGGTCAGCGGTCAGTGCCGGATCAAGGATCAGATCATGCCGCCTTGCAGCATCACCCGATCAGCCGCCCCAGATTACCTTCACGTAGTTCTGAGTTTCCTTGTAAGGTGGGATTCCGCCGTGCTTTTCAACCGCTTTCGGGCCAGCGTTATACGCCGCCAGCGCCAAGGGCCAGGATTTGAACTTGCGATATTGCCAGGACAGATAGCGCGCGCCGCCTTCAAGGTTCTGCTTGGGATCATGCGGGTTCACGCCCAGCAACTTGGCGGTCTGAGGCATCAGCTGCGCCAGCCCCAACGCCCCCTTGTGAGATTTGGCATGCGGGTTCCAGCCGCTTTCCTGCTGCACCAGCCGCAGGAACAGATCTTCGGGGATGTTGTGCAACCGGGCCGCATCGCGCGCGAGGCTCAGGTATTCGCCCCGGTAGCTGCCGGTATAGCGCTTGTTCACCTTGACCCGCTCGGTCTTTGGCTTAAGGCGCTCGGACCCGCGATATTGCGTCGCTGCGCGGTTATCCAAAACCTTGGACTGCTTTAGAAAAATGTCCATCCGGCTTTTCGTGGACAACGTGTCCGCCTGCACAGATCCAGACAGCAGCACAACGCCTAGAACCGTTAACCCAACACACACAGAACGCATGAAAGCCTATCCCGCTCGCTCAAAAATCAGTCGGAGTATAGGTATTCCAGTCAAAAATGAAAGCTTGGTAAAGACAGACGCAAGAATTCTTGCCGAACGTTGTCGTGATCAATCATGTTTTAACCAAGACGCAGGCGATATAGGGTCGCAAAGACATCCGGCGCCAGATTCGGCGCACTCAGATCAATACAGAACGGGGAAATACATGGCGGGTTCAGTCAACAAGGTCATTCTGGTCGGCAATCTTGGCCGCGATCCCGAGGTTCGGTCATTTCAGAACGGCGGCAAAGTGTGCAACCTGCGCATCGCCACCTCCGAGAACTGGAAAGACCGCAACACCGGTGAACGCCGGGAACGGACGGAATGGCACTCGGTTGCCATCTTCTCGGAACCGCTGGCCCGCATTGCCGAGCAGTATCTGCGCAAGGGCAGCAAGGTCTATATCGAAGGCCAGTTGGAAACGCGCAAATGGCAGGATCAATCGGGGCAGGATCGCTATTCGACCGAAGTGGTGCTGCGCCCCTATCGCGGTGAACTGACACTGCTGGACAGCCGCGGCGGTGAAGGCGGCGGCGGTGGCGGTTATGGCGGAGGACAGTCGGGCGGCTATGGCGGCGGTCAGGCCGGTGGCGGCTATGGCGACCCCTATGGTGGCCAATCCAGCGCCCCTGCCACTGCATCCGGCGGAATCGACGACGACGAGATTCCGTTCTAAGCGAAACGGAGTAAACACATGACATGGTCCTTCGCCCTCGGCCGGTTCCTCGGGTCCGAACTGAGGGTCCATGTCACCTTCTTCCTTTTGTTGGCCTGGGTCGGCTTTGCCGCCTACTCCAACGGTGGCTGGCCTGCGGTCATCGACAATCTGCTGTTTGTGCTGGCCCTGTTTGCCTGCGTTGTGGCGCATGAGTTCGGTCATGCCCTGATGGCCCGGCGCTTTGGCATCAAAACCCCCGATATAACGCTGTTGCCCATCGGCGGTCTGGCCCGTCTGGAACGGATGCCCGAAAAACCGATGCAAGAGGTCTGGGTGGCGCTGGCCGGGCCTGCGGTGAATATCGTCATTTGGTTGGTGTTGGTTCTGCTGGGCGCGGGCATATCGCCCGGTTCAGTCACTGATCTGGACTCGGCCAGTTTCGGGATCTTGCAACGGTTGGCCTATGTCAATCTGCTGCTGGCGGCCTTCAACATGATCCCGGCCTTCCCCATGGACGGGGGGCGTGTTGTCCGCGCCCTGCTGTGCCTCAGGATGGACCGGGTTCAGGCCACCCGCATTGCCGCATTCAGCGGGCAGATCGTTGCCATTGGGCTTGGATTCTGGGGCCTGAGCTCGGGCAATCCGATCCTTGTTCTGATTGCTGTGTTTGTCTTCATCGCAGCCAATGCCGAAAATCAGGACGTCGCTCTGCGATCCGTCGCGCGCCGTGTGCTGGCGCGGGATGCGATGATCACCGAGTTTCATGCGCTGTCGCCGCAGGACAGTTTGAACACCGCCGCCCAAGCCGTCATTCACACAACGCAGCACGAGTTCCCCGTCTTGGATACCGATGGCGCCTTGCTTGGATTTGTCACGCGGGATCGTTTGTTTGCCGCGCTGGCGGGGGATCATCCCCGGTCGGACCCTGCGACCTCGATCATGGAGGGCGACATCCCTCAGGTTGGACTGACTACGGGCCTTGAGGCGGTTCTGAAAGGGCTGCACAAGGGTGCCCCGGCGATTGCTGTCACCAGCCGCACGGGTCGTATGATCGGCTATATCACGCGGGAAAACATCGGCGAATTGATGGTGATCCGGGGGCGCTAGAGCGCGCGGCCTGGAACCCGAGACACGAATGCCCTGCCACGCCTAAAGCGCTCTCGGGCCATTCCTGTCGCATGATGCTTCAGGTTAAAGATCGCACGCGCTGGGATCAGGCCTTGGCCAACGCGTCCTGCAGCACCGACATCACCGCATCGCGCGGCACATCCGATGTGACAAAGGCCTGACCGATCCCGCGCGCCAGAATAAAGCGTAACTGACCGTCAATGACCTTTTTATCCTGCGCCATCAGATCGACCAGAATCTCGGCACCCGGAAGCTCTCCGGGAATGTCGTCCAGATCGGTTTTCATCCCCATGGCCTTCAGATGCGCCCGCACGCGGCTTGGGTCCTCCTGAGAACACAGACCCAGACGGGACGATAGCTCGAACGCCAGCGCACAGCCGATGGCGACGCCTTCGCCGTGCAGCAGGCGGTCGGAATAGCCCGTCGCGGCCTCCAGCGCGTGACAGAAGGTATGGCCGAGGTTCAGCAGGGCGCGGTCGCCCTGTTCGGTCTCATCCCGCGCGACAATGTCGGCCTTCATCTGAACAGACCGGGTGACAGCCCGCACCCGTGCGGCCATATCACCGGATGAAACGTCGGGGCCGTTGGCCTCCAGCCATTCAAAGAACTCCGCGTCGCCCAGCAGGCCGTATTTGACCACTTCGCCGTAACCGGACAGGAAATCTCGCTGCGTCATGGTGCCCAGAACCGAGGTATCGGCCAGCACCAGCGAGGGTTGATGGAACGCGCCAATCAGGTTCTTGCCTTGCGGTGCGTTGATCCCGGTCTTGCCACCCACCGAACTGTCGACCTGCGCCAGCAGCGAGGTCGGGATCTGCACAAACCGCACCCCGCGCCGCAGCACGGCAGCGGCAAAGCCAGCCAGATCGCCGATCACGCCACCGCCCAAGGCAACGACCACATCGCGCCGTTCGACCTTTTCGGCCAACAGCCATTCCACCGCACGTTCGAAATGCGGCCAGCTTTTGGTCGCCTCACCTGCCGGAAGGGCCAGCGCCGACATCTCGATCCCGGCAGCGGCCAGACCGTCACGCAGCGCGTCCAGATGCAGTGCCGCTACGTTTTCATCGGTCAGAACCGCAACCTTCGGACGGTGCAGCAACGGGGCAATCCGCGCACCGGATTGCGCCAGCAGATCGGGGCCAATCTCGACATCATACGAGCGTTCGCCCAGCTCCACATGTACGGTTTGATGCATTTACTTCCGTTCCAAAACATCCGGGCGGGCCAACAGGGCCTCGACCACGCGGTCCACCATATTGTCGATCGAGGTCTCACCATCCGACTCGGCAATCAGATCAGCCTCGGCATAGACCGGCACGCGATCCTCGTACAGGGCCTTGAGCGTCGCATACGGGTCGGAAGTGCGCAGCAGCGGGCGGGTATCCTTATGGCGCACCCGGTTCCACAGCACGTTCAGATCGGCCCGCAACCAGACCGAGGCCCCCCGCTCGCTTATCATCACGCGGTTGCCCTCTGCCATGAACGCGCCGCCGCCGGTGGACAGGATGCCGCGTTCCTCATCCAGCAGACGGCCAATAACCTGCGTTTCCTTCTGGCGAAAAAACGGCTCACCATCCCGTTCGAAGATCTCGGGGATGGTCATGTTGGCCGCCGATTCGATCTCGGCATCGCTGTCGAGAAACGGAACACCCAGCCGCGCGGCCAGGGCACGGCCCACAGCCGTCTTCCCTGCCCCCATCATGCCGACAAGAACCACGGTTTTGTGCAGATCATATCGTGATCCCGTATCCGCCGGATGCGTGTTATGCTTAATTTCGCTCATTTCACCGTGAATGACGTGATCTTGGAAAAAATGCCAGTTATAACTTGGCCAAAATCAAAAATTGAGGCAGCGTGGCGCCATGGGTCGTCTGATCAAGTTCCTGATTTACTTAATTTGCCTGAGTTTCATCGGGCTGGTGGCCTATGCCTATATCGGCCCCTATTTCGGGGCGGATTTCTCGGCCCCGCAAACTGAAATCCGTGAACCGGTCACTCTGGATGTCGACTAAGCACATTGCGGTGGCATTGCTGCTGGCCGGGGCCGCGCAGGCGCAAGAGCCGCTGTCGGCTATCGAATGGCTGACCGAGCCGCCGGAAAACCTGCCCGGAACCGTCCTGCTGGAGCCGCCTGTCACCCAGAACGGGGTGCAGCCTCAGGTCGAGGTCACACCGCTTGAGGCGCTGTCGCAGCCGCTGGGTCTGGTGTCATCCACTGTCACCGGCTTGCCGGTTGATCTATGGCAGGGCAGCGACCCGGAACGTCTGTCCGAACTGATCGCGCGGGTGCCAGTCAAACATAACCCGGCCATGCAGCGGTTGCTGTTCACCCTGCTGCTGTCCGAAGCCCGCGCGCCCGCAGGTTCCGGCGCCGAAGAGGTTTTGCTACTGGCGCGCCTTGATCGGCTGATGCAATTGGGGGCCGCTGATCCGGCGCAATCGCTGGTGCAACTGGCTGGTCCCACGGATTCGCAGGCTCGGTTTCAACGCTGGTTCGATGCTACTCTACTGACCGGGGACGAAGACCGCAGTTGTACTGCCCTGATCGCGCAACCTCATCTGTCGCGTGATTATGCGGCACAGATTTTCTGCAAGGCCCGGCGGGGCGATTGGCCTTCGGCTGCGCTGACGCTGGAGGCCGCGCATGCGCTGAAAATCCTGCCGCAGGATGAGTTGGACGTGCTGGACCGTTTCCTGAGCCCCGAACTTTACGAAGACGCAGCGTATCTGCCGCAGCCCGAAGACCCAACGCCGCTCAGCTTCCGCCTGTTCGAAGCGATCGGGGAACGATTGCCATCTGCCCCGCTGCCCCGCGCCTTTGCCAATGCAGACCTGCGCGATGTGGCCGGGTGGAAAGCCCAGATCGAGGCCGCCGAGCGTCTGACGCGTATCGGGGCCCTGACGCCCAACCAGTTGCTCGGGCTTTATACCGAGCGGGACCCAGCTGCATCCGGCGCGGTTTGGGATCGGGTCGCGGCCATCCAGCAGTTCGAAAGCGCGTTGGATAGCGGCAATGCCGAAGCGATCGGAAAGACCCTGCCCCGCGCATGGGATCAGATGCGCAGTGTCGGGCTCGAGGTGCCATTTGCCGAGCTGTTCGCCGACCGGCTGGCCGACGTGACCCTGCCCGTTCCGGCCACGGACAACCTGCGCTGGCGTATTCTGATGTTGTCCGAGCAATACGAGCGGGCAGCGCTGACAACACCGGACAAATCAACCGAGGCTCAGTTCCTCGTGGCCCTTGCGCAAGGGGACCCCGGTCGCGCCGTATCGCCCTCGCCGCTGGCTGATGCGGTGGCGCAGGGGTTCGAATGGGCCGCGCCTGTTCCATCGGATATCGACGCCCTGCTGGAACAGGGCCAGTTGGGAGAGGCCATTCTGGAGGCCATGCAACTGTTCACCCATGGTGCACGCGGCAATCTGGTCGATCTGACAGCGGCCATTGCGGCCTTTCGGCGCGTGGGACTGGAAGACACCGCCAGACGCGCGGCGCTGAACCATCTGATCCTGCAGGGGTGACGGTCATGGGTGGACCAGCCTCGCAAGAATTGTGGATCTCGACCTTTTTGCAGGCGCAAGCGGCCGAGTTGGGGGCCGCTACCAACACTCTGCTGGCCTATGGGCGAGACCTGAAGGATTTCGCGTCGTGGCTGGAACATCGCAACATCACCTTCGAACAGGCTGATCGCGACCAGATTGAAGGGTATCTCATCGATTGCGATGCACAGGGGTTGTCGAAATCCACTCGGGCGCGGCGGCTTTCGGCGATCAAGCAATTGTATCGGTTCGCATTCGAGGAAGGCTGGCGCGAGGTCAATCCCGCCATTCAGATCAAAGGCCCCGGACGAACCAAGAAACTGCCCAAAACGCTGGACGTGCCCGAGGTCGACCGGCTGCTGGAAGCCGCCCGCAATACCGGGCGCACCGAAGCCGACCGCGTGCGCAATTCCTGTTTGATGGAGTTGCTCTATGCCACCGGCATGCGCGTGACCGAGCTGGTCTCGCTGCCTGTGTCATCGGCGCGGGGTGATCCGCGCATGTTGCTGGTGCTGGGCAAAGGCGGCAAGGAACGCATGGTGCCGTTGTCGCCCCCGGCCCGCGAGGCGCTTTCGGAATGGCTGAGAATGCGGGACGAAGCCGAAGACAAGACGGTCGAAAAAGGCGGGCAGCGATCCAGGTTCCTGTTCCCGTCACGTGGTAAATCCGGCCATCTGACGCGGCACCGGTTCTTCCTGCTGGTCAAGGAACTGGCGGTTCAGGGCGGTGTATCGCCCGAAAAGGTCACGCCCCACACTCTGCGCCACGCCTTTGCCACCCATCTGCTGGCCAACGGGGCCGATCTGCGCTCGATCCAGACGCTGCTGGGCCATGCCGATGTTGCCACGACCGAGATCTACACCCATGTTCTGGACGAAAGACTTGCGGAACTGGTGTTAGAGCATCACCCGCTGGCGAAAGACCCCGGCGACAAGGGCTAAACCCTTGATCCATAGGGGCAGCATCCCCATAACGGATGCAGAAACACGAACAACCAAGGACCGATGGAACCCACATCCTCTCTGATCGACGGCGCATTCTGGTTAACCTCAGGCGCTATCCTGCTTTTGCTTTTCCTGTCTGGCTTTTTCTCCGGCTCTGAAACGGCACTTACAGCGTCATCGCGCGGTAAGTTGCGCGCGCAGGCTGACAAGGGCTCGCGCGGGGCCAAGAAGGCGCTGGAAATCACCGACGATAATGAGCGTCTGATCGGATCGGTCCTGCTGGGCAACAACCTTGTGAACATTCTGGCGGCTTCGCTGGCCACGGCCCTGTTCACGCGCCTGTTTGGGGAAAGCGGCGTGGCGCTGGCGACGCTGGTCATGACCCTGCTGGTTCTGATCTTCGCTGAGGTCTTGCCGAAAACCTACGCCATCACAAACTCGGAAAAAGCGGCCGCAGCCGTTGCCCCGATCATCAGCGTGGTGGTCACGGTGTTTTCCCCCATCGTGGCTGCGGTTCGGCTTTTGGTGCGGGCTGTTCTGCGCCTGTTCGGGGTGCAGATCGACCCCGACAGCAACATCCTTGCCGTGCGCGAGGAAATCGCTGGTGCTTTGCAACTGGGTCACTCCGAAGGTGTCGTCGAAAAGGAAGACCGCGACCGCATTCTGGGCGCGCTGGATCTGGGCGACCGGGTGGTGGAAGAAATCATGCTCCACCGTTCGAACATCGAGATGATCGATGCAGATGCAGCACCCGAGGCGATCCTGAAGCAATGTCTGGAAAGCCCCCATACCCGCCTGCCCGTCTTTCGGGATGAGCCCGAGAATATCGTCGGGGTGGTCCACGCCAAGGACCTGTTCCGCGCCATGTACGCGCAGGTCGGCGGGGCCGAAGGTGACACGGACCGTCTGAAAGCGTTCGACATCTCAAGGGTCGCCAATGACCCGTATTTCGTGCCGGAAACGACCACTCTGGACGACCAGATGCGAGAGTTCCTGCGCATGCACAGCCATTTTGCGCTGGTTGTGGACGAATACGGCTCGCTGCGTGGTCTGATCACGCTTGAGGATATTCTGGAAGAGATCGTCGGCGAGATTGCCGATGAGTTCGACCTTGAAGAAGAGGTTCCGGTCACCCGAACCGATGATGGCCAGTATCTGGTCGAAGGGGCGATGACGATCCGCGACGTGAACCGCGCGTTGGATTGGTCCCTGCCGGACGAAGAGGCCAACACACTGGCCGGGCTTGTCATTCACGAGGCGCAGATGATCCCGGTTGTGGGTCAGGTCTTCTCGTTCCACGGCTTCCGGTTCGAGGTCACGGCCCGTGAGGGCAACCGGGTAACGGGCCTGAAAATCCGCCCGCTGTAACCAGCCGAAAGAAAAACCGGCGCCCGATCACAGGGCGCCGGTTCTGTTTAAGGGGTTATGCAAACCAGGTCCGGCTTGCGACATAACCGTCCATCAGGTCGCCATTGGCATGCGCGGCCCAGCCGGTCACCTTGTCCGAATAGCCGTCGATGAACTGGTTGAACATCGGGTTGATCAGACCGCCTTCTTCCCAAACGATCCGGGCCATCTGACCGTAGATTTCTTTGCGCTTGGTCTCATCCAGTTCGGCACGGGCTTTCAGCAGCAGCGCGTCGAATTCTTCGTTCTTGAAACGGGTGTCGTTCCAGTCGGCAGTCGACAGGTAGCCAACCGACCACATCTGATCCTGCACAGGACGCCCGCCCCAATACGAGGCACAGAACGGCTTTTTGTTCCACACTTCCGACCAGTAACCATCTGCAGGCTCACGCTGGATTTCCAGCGGAATACCGGCCTCTTGCGCCGACAGCTGGAACAGCTGCGCCGCATCGATCGCACCGGCAAAGGCACCGTCCGAGACATGCAGTACGATGGGAGAGCCATCATGGCCCGACGCCTTGTAATGCTCGGCAGCCTTGGCCAAATCGAACTGGCGTTGCTCCATCGTGCCGTCGAACAGCGGATAGGCTTCGTTGATCGGAATGTCATTGCCAACCGAGCCGTAGCCACGCAGCACCTTGTCGACCAGCTCCTCGCGGTTGATCGCGTATTTCAGCGCCAGACGCAGGTCTTTGTTGTCGAACGGCGCGGTGTCGCAATGCATGACAAAGATGTAATGCCCTCGGCCCGAGGTTGCGTTGATGGTCACACCCGGCGCGCGACCGAACAGTTTCGCGGTGCGCGGCGGCACGATGTTGATCGCGTGGACCTGACCGGCCTGCAACGCGGCCGAGCGGGCGGTGTCGTCGTTCAGAACCAGAATCTCGTGGCTGTCGAAATGGCCGACACTGTCGTCCCAATGGTTCGCGAATTTCTCGAACGCGTAGCGAATACCGGGCTCATCCGCGACCACCTTGTAGGCACCGGTCGAGATCCCCTCGGCCGGGTTGTCCATGCCACCGCCCGGCTGCATGATCAGGTGATAGTCGGACATCAGGTAAGGAAGGTCCGCGTTGGGGGTGGTCAGGCTGATCACGACATTGTCGCCATCGACGCGAATATCCTCGATCCCGCGCATGATCCCCAGCGCACCGGACTGCGACTCTTCGTTTGAATGGCGCGCAAGGGTCAGTTGCACGTCTTCGGGTGTCAGGGTCTTGCCGTTGTGGAACTCGACCCCTTTGCGAATGCGGAAGGTCCAGTCTTTGGCGTCTTCAGACGCCTCCCAGCTTTCAGCGATGCTGGGCTCAAGCCCACCATCAGCCGAGACAACGGTCAACGTGTTGCCAAAGGCCCGCAGCGCCTTGGCGGTCACATGCGAAGCCGACAGCGCCGGGTCCAGCGTGTTGGTGCTTTCGCCGCCCTTCAGGCCCAACACGAAGTGGCCGCCCTTCTTGGGGGTATCCGCCAGACCGGCCTCGGCCCAGATCAGGTTAGCCGCAGCGGCGCTCAGGCCCAGTGCGCCTGCTTTTGCCATGAATTCACGGCGGCTCAGCGACAGCGGTTTGAGGTCAAACTTGCTCATCTCATTTTCCTTGTTGAGTGTTTCAGGAGGGATCCAGTCGGCGCGGCAGTTAGCTTGATTCTGTAACAGCCTTGTGACCGCTTTTGTCTGTCTTTGACCGGAATTGAGGATTTCGTCCAGCGACAATTCTTGTCGCATTTGGCGTTGCATCTGCGCGCGCGCAGATCACAGTGGAAACCAAGCAAATCGGAGGCGTTCATGAAACTTCAAACCCGTGTGGCGGTGATAGGCGGCGGCGTTGTCGGGTGTTCCGTGCTGTATCACCTGACCAAGCTTGGATGGTCGGATGTGATGTTGCTGGAACGCTCGGAACTGACCAGCGGTTCGACCTGGCACGCGGCGGGCGGGTTTCATACGCTGAACGGCGACACCAACATGGCGGCGCTGCAAGGCTATACGATCCGGTTGTATAAAGAGTTGGAAGAGATCACCGGCATGTCCTGCGGGCTGCACCATGTTGGCGGTGTGACGCTGGCCGACAATCAGGACCGCTTTGACATGCTGCTGGCCGAACGGGCCAAGCACCGCTTCATGGGGCTAGAGACCGAGATTGTCGGCCCGGACGAGATCAAGAAGATCGCCCCGATCACCAACACCGACGGCATCATCGGTGCGCTTTACGATCCGCTGGACGGGCATCTGGACCCCTCGGGCACGACCCACGCCTATGCCAAAGCGGCGCGGATGGGCGGAGCCACGATCGAGACCCATTGCATGGTGCGCGAAACCAACCAGCGCGCCGACGGCACATGGGATGTAGTCACCGACAAGGGCACGATCCATGCCGAGCATGTGGTCAACGCAGGCGGCCTCTGGGCACGTGAGGTCGGCGGGATGGCAGGGGTCTATTTCCCGCTGCACCCGATGGAGCATCAGTATCTGGTGACGGATTCGATCCCGCAGATCGAGGCAATCATCGACGCGGGCGGCGAGCATCCGCATGTGATGGACCCCGCCGGTGAAAGCTATCTGCGGCAGGAAGGGCGTGGCCTGTGCATCGGGTTCTACGAACAGCCGTGCAAGCCGTGGGCCGTGGACGGAACGCCATGGGAGTTCGGGCACGAGCTGCTGCCGGATGACTATGACAAGATCACCGACAGTATCGAGTTCGCCTATAAACGCTTCCCCGTTCTGGCCGAGGCTGGCGTGAAATCGGTGATCCACGGGCCGTTCACCTTTGCGCCGGACGGGAACCCTCTGGTCGGGCCGGTGCCGGGGATGCGCAACTATTGGTCGGCTTGCGGCGTGATGGCCGGATTCTCTCAGGGCGGAGGTGTCGGACTGACGCTGGCGCAATGGATGATCGAGGGTGAGCCAGAACGCGACGTCTTTGCCATGGATGTGGCCCGGTTTGGCGATTGGATCAGCCCCGGCTATACCCGCCCGAAGGTGATCGAGAACTATCAGAAACGCTTCAGCGTCGCCTACCCGAACGAGGAACTGCCCGCCGCCCGCCCCAACCGCACGACCCCGATGTATGACATCTTCAGCGATCTGGGCGCGGTGTGGGGACAGCAATACGGGCTTGAGGTGCCGAATTACTTCGCCCAAGGGGATGAGCCGGACTACGAAACGCCGTCCTTCCGACGTTCAGACGCGTTCGACGCCACGGGCCGCGAGGTGCGCGCCGTCCGCGATAGCGTCGGCATCAACGAGGTCCACAATTTCGGCAAATACCGCGTCACCGGCCCCAGCGCCCGTGCGTGGCTGGACCGGATCATGGCCGGACGCATTCCGCAGCCGGGGCGCGTGTCTTTGACGCCAATGCTGTCGCTCGAAGGCAAGCTGATCGGCGATTTCACCGTTTCCTGCCTGAGCGAGACCGAGTTCCGCCTGACGGCCTCATATGGCAGTCAGGCTTATCACATGCGCTGGTTCCAACAGAATTTGGCCGAGGGCGTGACGGTTGAAAACATCAGCGATCGTCTGAACGGCTTCCAGATTGCAGGGCCAAGGGCCACCGAAGTACTGGCGGCCTGCACACGTCAGGATGTGACAAACCTGAGGTTCCTCGACGTTTGCCCGATGACAATCGGCATGACCGACTGCATCGTCCAGCGGGTCAGTTATACCGGCGATCTGGGGTATGAGATCTACTGTGATCCGATGGCCCAAAGGCAGCTCTGGTGGACCTTGTGGCAGGCCGGGCAACCGTATGGAATGGCGCCTTTTGGTATGCGTGCCATGATGTCCCTGCGGCTGGACAAGTTCTTTGGCTCGTGGATGCGAGAGTTCTCGCCCGATTACACCGCCGCCGAAACGGGGCTGGACCGCTTTATCTCATTTTCCAAGAACGCGGACTTCATCGGCCGCGCCGCTGCCGAGGCGGAGCGTGCCTATGGCACCGCCCGTAAGCTGGTCGCTTTTGAGGTCGACGCCGAAGATGCCGATGTGAATGCTTACGAGCCGATCTGGCTGGACGGGTCCGTCGTCGGTTTCTGCACCTCTGGTGGGTTTTCGCATTATGCGCAGAAGTCCGTCGCCATGGGCTTTCTTCCAACAGACCGTGTAAGCGACGGGCTGGAGGTCGAAATCGAAATCCTGGGCCAGATGCGCAAGGCCCGCGTGATCTCGACCCCATTGTTTGATGCGGATGGTGCCCGGATGAGGGGATGACTTGGTGCCGCCCGGACGGCATGTTGGCGGAATGACGAAGATTCCCATCATCCTGCTGGCCGCCGGGCAATCGTCGCGGATGGGCGGTGCGGACAAGCTGTTGCAACAGGTGGACGGTGTTCCGCTGCTCAGGCGATCCGCCCAAACTGCGCTGGCTGTGGGGCCTGTGACGGTCGCCCTGCCCCAAAGGCCTCATCCCCGGTATCAGGCGCTGGACGGTCTTGATGTTCGTCGGGTGCCGATTCCGGACGCTGCGGAAGGAATGAATGCCAGCTTGCGCGGTGCGTTGGCGCATATAGGCCCGGACGCAACGGCCGTCATGGTGATGCTGGCCGATTTGCCCGACCTGACATCGAACGATCTGGCGGAGGTTCTGGCAGCACACAACAACAACCCCGACTTCCTGATCTGGCGCGGTGCCACACAAAGCGGCAAGCCGGGTCATCCCGTGGTGTTCGACCAAAGCCTGTTTGCGGCGCTGGCCCAATTGACCGGAGACGAAGGCGCGCAATCCGTCGTGCGCACAAACAAGGACCGGGTTTTCACAGTTGCCTTGCCGGGTTCACATGCATTGCTGGATCTGGACACGCCCGAGGACTGGGCCGCATGGCACCAAAACCAGCCCCCAAAATGATCACGGCCCGGTCGATGACGACCGGGCCGCGTACCCAAACAGGACTACCACTTTTCTTCGATCTCAAAAGCGCGACCAATCTCGCCAAACAGGCTGACTGGGTTTTCCGCCGCTAAACCTAAACAAGACCCCCTCGTTAACATGCCGCTAGCGCTACTTAAGACCGAGATCACCGTTGGCACCCCCTAGTGCCTTCGGTTCCCCCTCACTTGGGCAGGTTCATATTCCCCGATCCGATCCGTCGAAACAACGTAAAATTGGACAAAACTGCCCAGTTCAGCAGCAAACGAATGGCTTTTAAGCAACATTCTGCTTTCGCTTGCACAACTTCCAAGTGTGCTTAGATTTTTAGGAATTCACAAATAAGGCCGTTATGCACATGCGTAATGCGCTATCTGATAACAATCTCGTGTTGTTAAACCGGTCGGCTCACAGTTTTTGGAACCGGTCCACAACTAAAGGAAGATCACTCTCTTTTTGATATTTCAGGCCACCCGATTGTCCACAAGGGAAACGAAATTCAACACTTTTGAGTGTTTGACACACGTTTCGGCAACAATCCTCCGATTCGCTCAAGGCCTTCGCCCGAATCTCTGACCCACATCGCGGCACACCGAACAGGCGGTTTGTGGCAAAATTAAGATTTCTTAACCCTCTCGCCACGTAAGCCAAAGACTGGCGTTCTATCTGCCTGTTAACGCGCGACAGCAATCGCGCGATATGAACAGGAGACACAAATGAGCATCCGTAAATCCTCGCTTCTTTTGCCGCGAAATTCCAGTTGGATCGGCGTCAGCGCACTGGGCGCTGCATTGCTGGCGACAACCGCTCTGCCCTCGATGGCGGATGAGGCACTGGCCGATCTGGTCGAAACCGTATCCCCGTCGGTGGTGACCATCATCGCCGAGCAGGACATCGCCACAAGCCCGGCGCAAGGTCAGGAGTTTGACTTCGAAGGCCATCCCTTTGGCGAGTTCTTCAAACGCTTCGGTGGCCCCGAAGGTTTCCAAATGCCACAACGCGGCCCGGCACAGGGTCTGGGATCGGGGTTTGTTCTGGATGAGGCCGGGTTTATCGTGACCAACCACCACGTGGTCGACAACGCCTCATCGGTCACTGTGCGCCTGAACGATGACCGCACGTTTGACGCCGAAGTGATCGGCACCGACCCGCTGACCGATATTGCCGTTCTGAAGATCGACGCAGGCGAAACCCTGCAAGCGGTCGAAATGGGCGACAGCGACGTGATCCGCGTGGGCGAGGACGTGGTGGCCATCGGCAACCCGTTCGGCCTGAGCTCGACCGTTACCACCGGGATCGTCTCGGCCAAGGGCCGCAACATCTCGCAAGGGCCTTATGCCGAGTTCATTCAGACCGATGCGGCCATCAACAAAGGCAACTCGGGCGGTCCGCTGTTCAACATGGAAGGCGAAGTGGTCGGTGTAAACTCGGCCATCTATTCGCCCAGCGGCGGCTCGGTCGGCCTTGGCTTTGCGGTGACATCGAACATCGTGGAACATATCGCAGCCGATCTGCGCGATGACGGTCAGGTCAGCCGAGGTTGGCTGGGCGTGTCGATCCAGAATGTAAGCCCGGAACTGGCAGCGGCGCTTGGTATCGACAGCTCGACCGGTGCTTTGGTTTCGGACGTCGTGGCCGGTAGCCCGGCGGACGGTGTTCTGCAACAGGGCGATGTGATCCTGAGTTTCAATGACGAGACCGTGGATAACAGCAGCGACCTGCCCCTTCTGGTTGGCACCACCAAAGTTGGCACCGAAAGCACCCTGACCGTGCTGCGCGACGGCACCCGACAGGACCTGCAATTGACGATTGGCCAGCACCAGTCGGCCCAGGCCCAAGTGGACGGCCCCGTTGATGCGGAAGCCACTGGTACCCAACTGGGTGTCACCGTTGCGCCGCTGACCGAGGCCGCCCGCGCCGAGATGGGTGTGGCCGAAGGCGTTGACGGCGTGGTTGTGACGGACCTGAAACCTGACAGCCCTGCCGCCAAGGCCGGTCTGCAGCGCGGTGATGTCATCGTCAAACTGGGTGGCCAGGACACGCTGACGCCGGATGCACTGAAAGCTGCGCTGGACAGCGAAAAGACCGACCCGGCGCTGGTGCTGATCAATCGCAGCGGCAACCAGATCTTTGTCGCGGTTGAAATCGCCTGACCGAAGACCCGCGCGCGTCACATGATGGGGATATATGACGTGCGCTTCCTGGCGGAATTGATTTGTCCGCAATCCGCCGGGCTTGCCGGGTGCGCGAGGCCGCACCCGGCTCGATCCCTCAGATACGAACCATTCTCAAACCATGTGCTTTATCTGAAAATTGTGTTTAAATCCCGATAGAAAGGAACCCCGATCATGAGCCGACGCCTGCTGATCGTCGAAGATGACGAAGACACACGGGACTTCATCGCTAAAGGTTTCAGCGAGGAAGGCTATGTGGTCGAGGTTGCCGCCGATGGCCGCGAAGGGCTGTATCATGCCACGGATGGCGGCTTTGACGCCATTGTTCTGGATCGGATGCTGCCGGGCTTGGACGGGTTGTCCCTGATCAAATCCATGCGCGCTGCAGGGTTGAAAACCCCCGTTCTGATGCTGACCGCCATGAGCGCGGTGGATGAGCGCGTGAAAGGTCTGCGCTCGGGCGCGGATGATTATCTGGTCAAGCCGTTTTCCTTTCAGGAACTGCACGCAAGGATCGAAGCGCTTTTACGTCGCCCGCAGGAATCCGAGGAAACGCCTACCCTGACCTGCAAGGATCTTGAGATGGATCTGCTGACCCGCAAAGTCACGCGCGACGGGCATGAGATCACGCTGACCCCGCGCGAGTTCCAGATCCTCGAATTCTTCCTGCGCCGCAAAAATCGCGTCGTATCGCGCACCATGCTGCTGGAAGGCGTTTGGGATTATCACTTCGACCCGAACACCAATGTCGTGGACGTCCATATCTCAAAACTCCGCCGCCAGTTGGACGAAGGCGGCGACGCGCCGCTGATTGAAACGGTCCGGGGTGCGGGTTACATGATGTCTGATGGATAACCTGCGGCTTTCCCTGAACAATTCTCGCACACGGCTGGTTCTGGCCAGCATGGTTCTCAGCACGCTTTTGACGGCGACGGTGCTGGCGCTGGTCTATGTTACCGCCAATCGCAGTATTGAATCCGAAACCCGCTCGGTCGTGTCAGCAGAACTCACGGGGTTGGCTGATGAATATGAACGCCGGGGCCTGATCGGGCTGATCACAGCCATCGAACGCCGCCTTCCCAGCGCCTCGGAACGCGATGCGCTGTATCTTCTGACGGATCGGTTCGGCAACAAGCTGGTCGGAAACCTCAAGCAATGGCCCGAACATATCACGGCAGGCAGTGGCTGGGTTGAACTGGAACTGCGCCGCGCCGATGACGATCAACTCGTCCCCGTCTCGGCCGCGTCGATCCGCCTGCCCGGCAGGGAGCGCCTAATCGTCGGCCGCGACGCCGTCGCGCGGCAACAATTCGACCGGGTTCTGCTGCGATCCGTAGCGCTGGCCCTTGGCATCGCATTGGCGCTGAGCGTGCTGACCGGCTGGTTGTTCACCCGGCTGGTTTTTTCCCGCCTGTCCGACATCGCCAGCACTGCCGAGAACATCGTCTCGGGCGATCTGTCCCGCAGGATGCCGTTGCGCGGCACTGGCGATGAGTTCGATCAGGTGGCCGGAACACTGAACAACATGCTGGATCGGATCGAAGAACTGATCAGCAACCTGCGCACCACGTCCAACTCGATAGCCCATGACCTGCGCTCGCCCCTGTCGCGCCTGAAACAACGGGTCGAGGCGCTTTCAGATCCCGACAAAAGCGACTTGGATCGTGAGGTTGATATTGCCCGCGCCACCGGAGAGATCGACCACGTTTTGCGGGTTTTGGGGCAGTTGACGGAAATCTCACGCGCCGAGGCCGGGCTGGGCCGTGAACAGTTCGAACAGGTGGATTTGCAGCAACTCGCCCGCGACGTTGTTGAACTCTACGAACCTGTCGCCGCTGATCAGAACATCCGGCTAAAGGTTCAGGGACAGGCCGCCCCGATACAGGGCCACCGGCCCCTTCTGTCTCAGGCGCTGTCGAACCTGCTGGAAAACGCTATGCGCTATGCGCCCGAAAACACCGCCATCACAATCTCGATCGGTGAGGATGGTGACACGGCCCACCTGAGTGTGCGTGATCAGGGACCGGGCGTCCCGCCAGAGGACCTGCATCGCCTGCAACTGCCATTTGTGACGCTTGACCCTGCCCGTACGGAACGCAATGCGGGGTTGGGGTTGGCGCTGGTCGCGGCGATCTCACACATGCATGGCGGTCAGTTCGCGGCCCGGAATTGCGAACCGGGCCTTGAAACCACCCTGAATCTGGCGCGCCGGGTTTAGTCAGGCGCGCCGTCGATGGCCATGTTCTTGTTTTTGTAGCGCTTATCCTCGGTCACATCCGCGCCGAACCAAGCGGGCGGCGCAAAACTGTGCGCCTCGTCTTCTGACGAGAACTCAACCTCGACAAGTTGCAGCGGCGCCAAATTGCCTTGGAAGATATCCAGCTCGAACACCCGCCCATCTGGCAACGCGCCGGTGAACCGTTCTTTTTCGACCCGCCGCCCTTCGGTCTCAGGCCAGAAGGTTTCGAATTGATCGGCCGAGATTTCGGCCTCACGCTCAACCCGAACCAGCCCTCCGCCGCCCTTGAGGGTCAGGAAGTACCGGTCATTCTTCTGCCGCAACCGCAGCTCGGTCGAATCGTCAGGGGCCGTCAGATAACCCTGCCGGACAACCGCTTTCTGCGCGCCGCTCAGGTCCGGCAGACTGTTGACCAGAAACTTACGCTCGATTTCCTTGCTCATTTGGTCGAAACCACCCCGTTTTCCAATTCCTCATACAGCGCATTGTAGGCCGCCCCCGCCACGCGGCGCGGGGCGTAGGTGACCACCGGCGCGCGATATTGGCCCATCTTCTCGATATCCGAGGCAAAAGGAATGCAACTTTGCATGAACCGCTTCCGATAAGCCTTGCGCATCGTCTCCATCGTCTGCTGATGCAGGGTTTTGCGCTGCTGCACCATCGAAAAGAATGCCTTCAGCTTTTTCTTCGGCAGTTTGTGTTCGTCAAAGAACCCCACCAACTGATCGAACGTACGCTCAGACAGGGTGGTTGGGATGACCGGCACGACAATCTCATCGGCGGCCTTAAAGATATTCTCGGACAGGGTCGAAAAATTCGGCGGGCAATCGAGGATGATGACGTCATAGTCACTGCCCGCCGCCATCAGAGCCTTTTTCAGGCGCGAGCGCTTGTTCCGCATCCGAGACAGAAACACGTCAAAATCGCGGAAGGTCAGGTTTGCGGGAAGAATATCCAGACCGTCGAAATCGCTGGCCCGGATGGCGTTGGTAAAGCGCTTCACATCCTCAAAAAACCGCGCATCCGTGAGCTTTTTCGAAGGCTTGACCCGAAAGTAAAACCCCGAGGCGCCTTGTGGATCAAGATCGCACAGCAGCACCAGCTTGCCCGCCGCGGCATAGGCATGGGCCAGATTGACCGAGGTTGCGGTTTTCCCGACACCGCCTTTGTTGCTGTAACAGGCAATGATCTTCATTCCTCACTCCTTGGGCTGGTGAAACAGGCTGCGGAACAGATGGCGTGTTTCGGGGGCATCGAATTGCTGGAAATTGGCGATCACCCGGTCACGCTCGGCCCGCTGACGTTGATCCAGTACGGCGATCAGCCCGCCAACAGCCAAACCGACCTGAGCATCCACACGGCCTTGGGCGTTTGATTGCTGAGACGTAAAAGCCAGCAGAGCCTCTTGCTGGACCGAGAAATCGTTGAACAGTCCAAGGTTATCCTGAAGCTTTTTCAGGGGCTTGAGGATCGATTTGAAATCCTTTGCGTCGAACAGGGGCGCAAAGAACTCCATCAGGTATCGGAGTTTCTTGCAGTCGATCCGAAGGCCATGCACTGATTCATCCGGAGTTTCGGGCGTGATGCTGCGCGCGATCTTGCAGACCTTGCGATAGCGTTTCCAGATCAGCGCGCAGGCATAATCATACGCCCCGCGCTGCGCATTCGGTCCCGGTTTTACGTTATCCGTCCCGTCAAACAGCGCCCTGAGGTCAGACATCTGGCTTTGGTAAGTCTTGCTGCGCAATCGGCGCGTGATGCGCGACAGTTCTTGGGCGCGTTCCTTCTGGAATTGCGCAAACATGGCGTCCAGACCAGCATGAAGCGTGCTTGGCACCAGGTTGAAATACATATCCTTTTCCAGAAGATAGACGTCCAGATCCCGCATCCGCCCTGTCGGCGCCATCAGCTCCGAGAAGGTCTTTTTGAATTCGGCGGTCTGCGCCTCAGAAAACACCCCTTTGAACAGGCTGATGACCGAGCGAATTCGACGCAGCGACACGCGGTAGTCATGCAGAAACTCGGTATCAATATCCGCGATCAGGCCACTTTCATTTTGCTGCGCAACCTTTAGATAAGTCTTGATAATATCAGCCGCGACTTGAATCGAGGGTTCGTCGGTCCCCAATGCGATCTCGGGCTTGGCACGATAACGCGCGTCGGTCGCCGATACCGCATCCGCCAGTGATTCAATGTCCGGGCTTGCCCCAACCATTGCACGGACCGCAGCGCAGGCTTTGTCAAAGGCTTTGTCGTATCCACGCAATCGCCGAAGGCACAGGATTGTCGCCCGACCATGTTCCGTAGACAACGACACCACACTGCCGCGCACTTGCGTCTTTTGCAGATCGTCCAGCAGGGCCACGTCGCTTTCCTGCCTTTCTCCCGTGGCGATTTCCATCAAGGCGCGTAGTTTGGGAAAGCCGCTCAAAGCCTCACGCACAGGACCTGTTGGCAGATCCTGCACAAACCGGCCCCGGCCCTTGCCTTTTTGGATCCGGCGCGCACCGTCCTTCTGCAACAGGTGCAACGCCCCTTCCGTTTCCAACAATATCCGACCAGAGGCGCGGATCGACTGATCATGGCAATCCAGCAGAATAAACGGCTTACCAGCGTACGACCTGGTGACTCTCACCGACATATCAGTCAGGGCCGACGCAAACGCAGCCTGATCAAACGCGCCAAGAACAAAGAAAAGCGCCTCGGACTCAGAATTCATGAACTGCTCTTTCGTTCTGCTTCAAGGTCGTCATTGACCAGAATCTCCGTGACCTTCTGAATGCCGATGCTTTCTACAATCGAACTTTTTTCAGCAATCCAAGGGGCTTTCCCTCAAGCCAATGTGGGGTGTTTTTCGCTATTCTCCACAGTTTGGCCGAAGCCTTTGGTTCTAACCATCCAATTTTCTGCGATGGCATGACGTTATGAATGCAAGACTCTGCATTCGTTGCAAGTAAAACCGGGCGCGACCCGACGAAATGCGCGGGTGACAGCCCTGCAACGGCTGGTTAAACCAAGGGCATGTCTGATCCCGTCTCATCCATCCGCAATCTGGGTCCCGCCTTCGAGCAAGCCTGCGCCCGCGCGGGCATCCATTCAGCGCAGGAACTGCGCGAGTTGGGGCCGGATGAGGCGTATTCCCGGCTGCTACAGGCCGGAACCAAAGCGCATTTCATCGGGTATTATGTGCTGGTGATGGGCCTGCAGGGCCGCCCTTGGAACGACTGCAAGGGTGAAGAGAAAAAGCAGCTGCGTCAGCGGTTTGACGCCATCAAGGCCAGCACCAAAGCCGCTCCGGAAAACCAGATGATCTCGGATCTGGATGCGATTGGCGTGCGTGTTGCCGCCAAGGATCTGAAACAGGTCTGAACGAAAAAGACCGCCCCAAAACGGAGCGGCCTCAAAATCCGATATAAGCCGTAGCTTAGCCGACCAGTTCGATGCCCGAGAAGAAATAGGCAATCTCGACTGCTGCGGTTTCCGGTGCGTCCGAACCGTGGACCGAGTTTTCACCGACCGATTCAGCGAACTCGGCGCGGATGGTGCCGGCGGCCGCGTCAGCGGGGTTGGTTGCGCCCATGACTTCGCGGTTCTTGGCAATGGCGCCTTCGCCTTCCAGAACCTGAACAACGACCGGAGCCGACGACATGAATTCGCACAGTTCGTCATAGAACGGACGCTCGGCGTGGACTTCGTAGAACTTGCCAGCCTGTTCCTTGGTCATGTGGATGCGCTTTTGCGCAACGATGCGCAGGCCCGCGTCTTCGAATTTGGCGTTGATCTTGCCAGTCAGGTTGCGGCGGGTTGCATCGGGTTTGATGATCGAGAATGTGCGTTCCAGTGCCATGTCGGCCTCTCCTTAACATAGGGCGCGACACTCGCGCCGAAATCCATCGCGCGCCGCGTAGCATGGTATCGGGCGTAAGAAAAGGACAATGATTGCCTGACATTCAGATCGTGTCGGGAAGCGGGTCGTGCAGATCGATCCAACGCACATAGAGGATGGACAAAAGCCCCGCAAAGCTGCTGGCGCACATCATGCCCAACACGACAAAGGGCGCGTTCTGGGCACTGACCAGTGCGCCGGTGGCTGAGGTGAGAATAGCGCCCAACAGAACGGTGATCGCGCCGGACAATCCGGCGGCGCTGCCCGCAAGCTGCGGCCTGACCGACATCAACCCGGCCGTTGCATTGGCGACAGTCAGACCGTTGCCAAAGCCCACGAAGACTGCGGACCCAAAAAACGTCCAGACCGTGCCGAACCCGCCAAGGAATGTCAGCAAGCCGATCAGCGGACCAAGCGAGGCGATTGCCCGTCCAACAAGGATCATCGTGCTTAGTTTTGTGTGGGCGGCGAGGCGTCCGGTCAGAAAGCTGCCAGCCATGAACCCCAGCGTGATAATCCCGATCCCTACCCCTAACAAAGCCGGGTTGAGATCGAACCACGCGCCCGCGACCAAAGGCGCGCCAGTGATGAAGGCATAAAAGCCCCCGATCGAAAATGCCGCGCAGAACGAATAGCCCCAGAACCGGCGAGAGCCGAACAGCTGCGGATAAAGCCGCATCTGCGCGGCGAAAGTTGCGTTGGCGTTTGTGTTGGTCTCGCCCATATCGGCCCAGACCAGCACCAACATGGCCACGCCCAACATGGCATAAAGGACAAAACCCGCGCGCCAGCCGAACAGCATTTCAAGCACGCCGCCCAGCATCGGGCCCAGCATTGGCGCAAGGGCCATCGCCATCGAGATGTAACCCAGTTTGCTGGCGGCTTCGTTGGGCTCGTACATATCGCGCACAGCAGCGCGCGACAGCACCTGCCCCGCGATGATTGCGCCCTGCAACATGCGAAAGCCAAGAAAGACCCAGATCGACTCGGCCAAGGCGCAACCGACAGATGCCGCAACAAAAATCACCATGCTGAGCAGCAGAACGGGCCGCCGCCCGAACCGGTCGGACAAGGGCCCCATGATCAGTTGCAGAACAGCGGACAGAGCCAGATAGCCCGCGACCGCCAGATTGACCAATCCATAGTCAGCCTGCAAATCCTCACCAATATGGGCCAGTGACGGCAGGAACATATTCAGCGACAGCACCGACAGCGCGGTCAGCAGAACCAGCGTGATCAGTGTCGGGTGCGATTGGGCCGCGCGCATAAGGTGTCTCCGGTGCTTGCAGAACGCGCTAACACATTGCCCGGCGGTTGAACATGCCAAGCCGCTGGCGGCGGCATCACGGCTCTGCTAAGAGCGGCCTCATGCTACGGATCGAAGACATCACCTATGCCGTTGAAGGCCGCCCCCTGTTCGACGGGGCCAGTGCAACCATTCCCGACGGGCACAAAGTCGGGCTTGTGGGCCGCAATGGCACCGGCAAGACCACCCTGTTTCGACTGATCCGGGGGGAACTGGCGCTGGAGTCCGGCAATATCTCGGTCCCGAAACGGGCGCGGATTGGTGGGGTGGCGCAAGAGGTGCCCTCGTCCGATGTGTCGCTGATCAACACGGTTCTGGCCGCCGATACCGAACGTAGCGCGCTGATGGCCGAGGCCGACAGCGCCACCGACCCCGCACGGATCGCGGAGATCCAGACCCGTTTGGCCGATATTGATGCGTGGTCGGCCGAGGCGCGCGCGGCCTCGATCCTCAAGGGTCTGGGGTTCGATGACGACGACCAGCTGAAACCCTGTTCCGATTTCTCGGGCGGCTGGCGGATGCGCGTGGCGTTGGCGGCGGTGCTGTTTTCTCAGCCTGATCTGCTGCTGCTGGACGAACCGACCAACTATCTGGACCTCGAAGGCGCCTTATGGCTGGAAAGCTATCTGGCGAAATATCCGCATACGGTCATCATCATCAGCCACGACCGCGGGCTGCTAAACCGCGCGGTGGGCTCGATCCTGCATCTGGAGGATCGAAAGCTCACCTACTACGCGGTGCCATACGACAAATTCGCCGAACGCCGGGCCGAGCGGCTGGCGCAGGCGGAATCGGAAAACGCCAAGGCCAAGGCCCGCATCGCGCATCTGCAAAGTTTCGTGGACCGGTTTCGCGCCAAGGCGTCCAAAGCCGTGCAGGCCCAATCGCGCCTGAAGATGATCGAACGCATCCAACTGGTCTCAACCCCGCAAGAGGCCGCGTTGCGCGCGTTCTCTTTCCCGGAACCCGAGGAACTGTCGCCACCCATCATCAATCTCGAAGGCGGCGTCACGGGCTATGGCGAGACCGAAGTGCTGCGCCGTCTGAACCTGCGCATCGATCAGGACGACCGCATCGCGCTGCTGGGCAAGAACGGTCAGGGTAAATCGACCCTGTCCAAGCTGCTGTCCGACCGCCTGCCCCTGATGGTGGGCAAGATGAGCCGCTCCAACAAGCTGCGCATCGGCTATTTCGCGCAGCATCAGGTGGATGAGCTCTATGTGGACGAGACGCCGCTGGACCACTTGCGCCGCCTGCGCCCGGATGAGGCGCCGGGCAAGTGGCGCTCGCGTCTGGCCGGGTTCGGCCTGAACGCGGATCAGGCTGAGACCAAGGTGGGGCGTCTGTCGGGCGGTCAAAAGGCGCGGCTGTCGCTGCTGCTGGCCACCATCGACGCGCCGCATATGCTGATCCTGGACGAGCCGACCAACCATCTGGACATCGAAAGCCGCGAGGCGCTGGTCGAGGCGCTGACCGCCTATTCCGGCGCGGTTGTGCTGGTCAGCCATGACATGCACCTGCTATCGCTGGTGGCGGACCGGCTATGGCTGGTCTCGGACGGGACGGTCAAGCCGTTCGATGGCGATCTGGAGGCCTATCGTTCCTTGCTGCTGGCCCGCGACAAACCCGTGAAGGCGAAGCCGCAAACCGCCAAGCCCAAGCGCCCCTCGCGTGAGGCGATGCTGGCCCTGCGCGCCGATCTGCGCAAATGCGAGGACCGGATCGAGAAACTGACGGACATGCATGACAAGCTGTCGGCCAAGCTGGCGGACCCGGCCTTGTACGAGGATGACAAGATCAACGATCTGGAAACCTGGAACCGTAAATTCGCCGAAGTCACCGAAGCCATGCAAAAGGCCGAGGCGCTTTGGGTTGCTGCGGCTGAAAAACTGGAACAGGCCGAGAGCGCCGCATGACTGACGCCGCCTTCTTCATCACCGCCTTCACCACCTTGTTCGTGGTGATCGACCCGTTTGGCACCGCGCCCATCTTTGTCGCGATGACGCAGGATATGGACGCGCGCACCCGGCGGCGAACGGCCTATCGCACCTGCGTTGTGGCTTCGGGCATCCTGATTGCCTTTGCCGCCTTTGGTGAGGCCGTACTGGGTTTCGTTGGCATTTCGATGGAGGCGTTCAAGGTCGCCGGCGGCGCACTGCTGTTCCTGACCGCGCTGGACATGCTGTTCGAACGCCGCACCAAACGGCGCGAGGATCGGGCCGAGGAAGAGGAACACAACGATCCGTCCGTCTTTCCGCTCGCCATCCCTCTGGTCGCCGGGCCGGGATCGATTGCGACCATTATTCTGCTGTCCGGGCAGCATCCGGGCATTCAGGGAATTGCTGCGGCAGTGGCCGTAATGCTGGCCGTCATGGCGGTGGTTCTGTTGTTCTTCTTGTCGGGCGGTCTGATCGCCCGCATTCTGGGCAAAACCGGTCTGAACGTGTTGACCCGGTTGTTGGGTATGCTGCTGGCCGCCCTGTCGGTGCAGTTCATTCTGGATGGCCTCAAGGCCTTTGGTTTTGCGTCCTAAATCCCCATATAGAGGGTCAGAACCAAGGATAAGGGCAGCAGCATGAATGGCGACGATATCGGGCGTTTGGTGTATCTGGTCGTGTTGGCCGCGGCCATATTGCTGTGGTTTGTCGCCCAGAACCGCCAATCCCTGAACAAGACCCTGCAACAGGTGATGGCCTGGGTGTTCATCTTTGTGGGCGTCATCGCGGTCATTGGCTTGTGGGAGGATATCCGGTCCTCGGTCGGCCCTGCTCCGCAAATGGCCGTCACCGGCGACACCATCGAGGTTCCGCGCGCGCAGGACGGGCATTATTACCTGCCGGTCACGGTGAACGGCGAGCCTATTGTCTTCCTTGTGGATACCGGGGCCAGCCAGATCGTCCTCAGCGCGCAGGATGCGGAACGTGTGGGCATTGACCCGGATCAGCTGAACTATTTCGGGCGCGCGATTACCGCGAACGGCGAGGTCCGGACCGCGCCCGTGCGGCTGGATAGCCTGGAACTGGGGCCGATCACGGACCGCAATGTCTCGGCCTGGATCAATGAAGGTGAACTGCATCAGTCGCTGCTGGGCATGGATTACCTGCATCGGTTTTCGAACATCCAGTTCACCGATGGTCGCCTGATCCTGTCGCGCTAAACGCACCCCACTTGAGAACAAAATAAGAACATGATACGAACATATCATGTCTGCTCAGCTTCTTGGTCAAAAATCCGCGCGCGCCGCGCCGGGGGTCAAACTTCATGAGGAAATCGCCCTGCAACTGGGCCGCGTGCACGAAGTCTGCGGTCCGGCCCGGCGCAGTTTTGCCATGTGGCTGGCCGGTCAGATGCAGGGGCCGGTCTTGTGGATTTCCCCCGCGTGGGAGCCCGGCCAGTTACACCCCGACGGGATGATGCCCTTTGCCGATCCCGCCCGGTTCATCTTTGTCCACCCCACCCGCGCCGAAGATCTGCTGTGGTGTCTGGAAGAGGCGCTGCGCAGCGGGGCCATTCCGCTGATCGTCGGCGATCTGCCCCGCGCGCCGGGGCTGACCCCGATCCGGCGGATGCATCTGGCTGCCGAACAGGGCGGCGCGATGGCGCGCGCGCCGCTGGGTCTGCTGCTAACCCCCGGCGATGGTGGCGCGCAAGGGGTCGAGACGCGCTGGCACATGGCCGCCAATCATAAGGGAGAGGCCCGCCGCTGGACCCTGACCCGCCGCCGCGCCCGCGCGCTGCCGCCGGTCACATGGCAGGCCACCATGACCGCCGCCCGCGCCGGTTTGCACCTGAAACGAGTCGAAACCGAGGATGTTCTGACCTGAGACCGCATCGATCACGCAAGATGTGACTGGTCAAACCCCGGACTGCACCCTAGCGTCACCGCATGACTCACCCGATCCACGATAGCCGCTACTCGTGGCTGCGCCTTCTGATCACGCTCGCCATCGCAACGGTGGCGAATGTGGGCATGTGGGCGGTGATCGTGGTGATGCCCGCGATCGAGGCCGAATTCGGTGCAGGGCGGGCCGAAGCCTCGTTGCCTTATGTTCTGTCCATGATCGGCTTTGCCCTGGGAAATATGTGGTTGGGGCAAATGGTTGACCGTCTGGGCGTGACCATAGCGCTGATCGGGGCTGCAATGCTGAGTGCGGTCAGCTATCTGCTGGCGACTTGGGCCCCGAATATCCTGCTGCTGTCGGCTGCGCATCTGCTGCTGGGTCTGGGCACATCGATTGGGTTTGGCCCCCTGATCGCCGATATTTCGCATTGGTTCATGAAGCGACGCGGAATTGCCGTGGCGCTGGTGGCCAGCGGCAATTACCTGTCCGGGGCGATCTGGCCCACGCTGCTGTCCGACATTCTGGCCCGCGATGGCTGGCAACAGGTCTACCTGACCCTGGCCGCCCTGACCCTGCTGGTCGTCATTCCCCTGTCGCTGCTGCTGCGCCGTCAGGTCCCGGTCGAGGCGCACAGCACCGCCGCCGCGACCGCGCAGATCAACGCCCGCAGCGTTGGCGTCTCACCCCGCGCGCTGCAATATATTCTGGGCCTTGCCGGTATCGGCTGTTGTGTGGCCATGTCCATGCCGCAGGTCCATATCGTCTCGTATTGCGTCGGACTGGGATACGGGCCTGCCGTGGGGGCCGAGATGTTGTCGCTGATGCTGCTGGGTGGTGTTGTCAGCCGGATTATCTCGGGCTTGCTGGCGGACCGGTTGGGTGGTGTCATGACCCTGCTGATCGGCTCGGTCCTGCAATGTATCGCGTTGTTTCTGTTCCTGCCTTATGACGGGATGGTCTCGCTTTATGTCATCAGCATGCTGTTCGGTCTGGCACAGGGCGGCATCGTTCCCAGCTACGCGCTGGTCGTGCGTGAATACATGCCCCCGCAAGAGGCCGGGGCGCGTGTCGGCTTTGTCATGATGATGACCATTCTAGGCATGGCCCTTGGCGGCTGGATGTCGGGATGGATTTACGACGTGACCGGAAACTATCAACTGGCCTTCGTGAACGGCATTCTGTGGAACGGGCTGAACATCGCCATCGTGCTGATGCTGCTCAAACGTTCCCGCCCCAGACGAGAGGGGGTCATGGCATGACCACCCTGACCCGCCGCTGTGTCCTTGCCGGGTTGGCTGCCCTGCCCCTGACCCGGACGGCGCAAGCCGCTTTGCAACCCTATGTTCTGTCGGCTCGGGACACCCGCGTCGGTTTCAGTTTCGATCTGTCGGGCGTTTCCCAGACCGGGTCGATGCCGATCCGGTCGGCGAATGTTCAGATCGATACGCGCCGATTGCAGAACAGCCGGGTCGACGTGGTGCTGGATGTTAGCAAGGCGCGCACACGGCTGCCGTTTGCCCGGATGCCGATGCTGGGGCAGACCGTGCTGAACGCAAAAAGCCATCCGACCATTCGCTTTGTCTCGACCGACGTTCAGCTTGGCCCGTCGGGCCGCATCTCGGACGGGGCGCGGATTACCGGCGATCTGACGGTGCGGGGCGTCACCCGTCCGGTGACCCTGGATGCGAGCCTTTATCGTCGCCCCGGAACAGCCCCGGACGATCTGGACCAATTGTCCATCGGCCTGACGGGTGCGCTGAACCGGCATGATTTTGGCGCCTCGGGCTATCCCGATCTGGTGGCAGAAAACGTCGGGCTGGACATCCACGCCGAAATCTCACGCGCCTGAAATCGGCCAAAGGTCAAAAAACGACCCCCTCGCGTCGAATAGGCGCGCGCATCTGCCTGTCAGAGCGTCAGTGTAACCCCATTATGCGCACGATCATTTCCTTCGCCGCCCTGTTTCTTTCCGTCATTCTGTTGCAACTGTCGACAGGCGGCGTCGGGCCATTGGACGCCATCTCGGGCATCACGCTTGAGTTCACGACCGAGCAGATCGGTCTGCTGGGATCGGCACATTTCATCGGGTTCTTTGTCGGCTGCTGGTGGGCCCCGCGTTTGATGGGGACTGTGGGCCATTCCCGCGCCTTCGCGGTCTGCACCGCCTTGGGTGCGATGGGGCTGATCGGGCACACACTGACCGAAAACCCCTATATCTGGGCCGCGCTGCGGATCGCATCGGGCACCTGTGTCGCCGGGTGCTATACAGTGATCGAGGCCTGGCTGAACGCAAAAGTCAACAATGAAACGCGTGGGCGCGCGATGGGCACGTACCGCATTGTCGACATGGGTGCCTCGCTGACCGCGCAGTTGATCATCGCGGTTCTGCCACCTGCCTCTTACGTGTCGTATAACCTGCTGGCCATTCTGTGCTGCGCCGCGTTGTTGCCGCTGACACTGACGCGGGCCAGTCAACCTCAGACACCTGATGCGCCTCGGTTGCGGCCAAAACTGGCCTGGCGCAGCTCGCCCCTTGCCGTTGCGGGCGTGATCGTTGCCGCGCTGAGTTCCGCATCGTTTCGAATGGTTGGTCCTGTCTATGGGCAGGAGGTCGGACTGGGCGTGGACCAGATCGCGTTCTTCCTGGCCTCATTCGTGTTGGGCGGGGCATTGGCGCAATATCCGATGGGCTGGCTTGCGGATAAATATGACCGGCGCTGGGTTCTGATCTGGCTGTCCGCCGTCGCGGTCCTAAGCTGCGGGGTCACCATGGCGGCCAGCGGCACCGGAACTGTGGGTGTCATGCTGGCGGCTGGTTTCTTCGGCTTTACCACCTTCCCGATCTTTTCGGTTTCATCCGCCCACGCAAACGACTTTGCCACAACCGAACAGCGGGTCGAGCTGTCGGCGGCGCTGATGTTCTGGTATGCGCTGGGGGCCATTGCATCGCCCTACATCTCATCAACGCTGATCCAGCAATTCGGTCCCGGGGCGCTGTTTGCCTTTGTTGCGCTGGGTCACATCTTCCTGATCGGATTTGGCCTGGCCCGAATGCGGTCGCGCCCCACGCCCGAAGAGCGAACAAATTACGTCTATGCACCGCGCACCTCCTTCACCATTGGCCGATTGCTGAAACGGTCCCGGGAAGGATAAAGAAGCAGGACCAGCATTGATCGCATCTGCCCCCAACGGTGCGAAACATGAGTGTTATACCCAAAACCCCGCGAGCGGATCATGCCTGAACGACCGTCCCAAGGCGGAACCTGCGCGAGTCCTGAAAAAAACTGACCTTCAATCTGTCCAAGTTAACGTCGGGTCGCAGGCGCTTATTCCGGAAAAGCATATAGTCTGACCCCGAATACTCGGGAGGAAGACGACAATGATGACCAGAGCAGCCATGCAGGCCTTCAGGGCGAAATACCGCGCTGGCATAAGCAAAATGTACAGCGGGTATTTCCATATGCTGTCGGTGGCCATCGCTGGCCTTTTCGTCATCTGCTACAGCCTGACCTTCGTCACGGACGTGACCGCGTCACAGTTGCTGGTGATCCCGGCGACGCTTTTGTTTGTGAACTTTGCCGAATATGCCTCGCACCGCTGGCTTGGTCACGAAAAGACCAGGGTGCTCAAACTGTTCTACCAGCGCCACACCGGGGATCATCATTCCTTTTTTCTGGACACCGACATGGGATATGAAAGCCCATTTGACTGGCGTGTGGTTCTGTTCCCGCTCTATCTGATCTTTCTGTTCACGATGGGCATTGCGCTGCCCGGTGGCCTTGTTCTGGGATGGATATTCAATCCAAATGTCGGCGCGTTGTTTGCCGCTTCGACCATCGCCGGATATCTGCTTTATGAGGTGTGTCACTTCAGCTATCACGTCCCGCCCGGCAGCCGGGCTGAGGCGATGTTCCAATCCGTACCCGGCTGGTGGCGTCTCAGGCATCTTCACGCCCTGCATCACAAACGCGAACGGATGCAGGAGGCGAATTTCAACATCATCTTTCCGGTCTTCGATATCGCATTGGGGACCTTGTATTGGGAACGCCCTGAAACAAACGGCGGCTGAACCCCTGAGGTCGCATTAGGGTCGGCAACACAGACGTTAAAATCGCTTCTGCCCGAAAGCCGGGCTTTTGCTGGCCAGTGACTTACTGTAGACGAGCGCGCAGACAGTTACGTGGACACGCAAAATGGCTCGGATTCTCATCACCTCGGCGATCCCCTATATCAACGGGATCAAGCACCTCGGCAATCTGATCGGCTCGCAATTGCCTGCTGATCTTTACGCACGTTATCAGCGTGGCCGCGGGAATGAGGTCATGTTCCTGTGCGCCACCGACGAACACGGCACCCCGGCCGAGCTGGCGGCCGCCAAGGCGGGCAAACCGGTCGCGGAATACTGCGCCGAGATGTATGGCGTGCAGGCCGATATCGCCAAGCGGTTCGGGCTCAGCTTTGACCACTTTGGCCGCTCGTCCAGTGCGCAGAACAAGGTGCTGACGCAACATTTCGCGGGCAAGCTGGACGAGGCCGGGCTGATCCGCGAGGTCAGCGAGAAACAGGTCTATTCCAACGCCGACAAACGCTTTCTACCCGACCGCTACATCGAGGGCACCTGCCCCAATTGCGGCTATGACCGCGCGCGGGGGGATCAATGCGAGAACTGCACAAAGCAGCTGGACCCGACCGACCTGATCGAGCCGCGCAGCGCAATCAGCGGATCGACCGATCTGGAAGTGCGCGAGACCAAGCACCTGTATCTGCGTCAATCCGCGATGAAGGACCAACTGGACGCGTGGATCGACTCCAAGACCGATTGGCCGATCCTGACCACATCCATTGCCAAGAAGTGGCTGCACGATGGCGACGGCCTGCAGGACCGTGGCATCACCCGCGATCTGGATTGGGGTGTGCCGGTCAAGAAAGGCGACCAGGACTGGCCGGGGATGGAAGGCAAGGTCTTCTATGTCTGGTTCGACGCGCCCATCGAATACATCGCCTGCGCCAAGGAATGGGCAGATGCGAACGGCAAGACGGATGCGGATTGGGAACGCTGGTGGCGCACCGACAAGGGCGCGGATGACGTGCGTTATGTGCAGTTCATGGGCAAGGACAACGTGCCGTTCCATACGCTCAGCTTCCCGGCCACCATTCTGGGCTCGGGCGAGCCGTGGAAGATTGTCGATCACCTGAAATCCTTCAACTACTTGAACTATGACGGCGGCCAGTTCTCGACCTCGCAGGGGCGCGGTGTGTTCATGGATCAGGCACTGGAGATTCTGCCCGCCGATTACTGGCGCTGGTGGCTGCTGAGCCATGCGCCCGAAAGCAGCGACAGCGAGTTCACGTGGGAGAACTTCCAGCAATCGGTGAACAAGGATCTGGCGGATGTGCTGGGTAACTTTGTCAGCCGTATCACCAAGTTCTGCCGTTCGAAATTCGGCGAGGCTGTGCCCGAAGGCGGCACCTATGGCGAACGTGAGAACACGCTGATCGAAGAACTGACCAAACGTGTCCGCGCCTATGAGGGCCACATGGAGGCGATGGATGTGCGCAAATCGGCGCAGGAATTGCGGGCCATCTGGGTGGCGGGCAACGAATACCTGCAGGCCGCAGCCCCTTGGTCGACCTTTAAGGAAGACCCCGAACAAGCCGCCGCGCAGGTACGTCTGGGCCTGAACCTGATCCGGCTCTATGCGGTGCTGAGCGCGCCGTTCATCCCCGACACCTCGGCCCGGATGCTGAGCGCGATGAACACGCTGGACACCGGCTGGCCCGAGGATGTGGCAGCGGCGCTGTCCGCCCTGCCCGCCGGTCATGAGTTCACCGTTCCCGATGTCCTGTTCGCCAAAATCACCGATGAACAGCGCGAAGACTGGCAAACCCGTTTTGCCGGCACCCGTGACTGAATTCAGACCATCGTGACAGATACGACACGGGGGCCGCTTCGGCCCCCGTTTTTTATGCCGATACATCGCGTGACGCATGCTGTCTTACCGGGGTGCCAAACCCTTGGGGTCCTAAGTTAGCCGAAGCACGAAGAAATTTCTGCGCCCAAGGCCGCACCAGTCGTATTCAAGAAGCTTGAGATAAAGTCTCAAAACGTCCATCCTGTCGAGGAATTCTATCGACTCGCGCCGGGGCCTTTGGGGTCCGGGCAGCTATTTCATATCTACTGTGAGGCACGCGCCATGTCCCTTGATTTGACGAATATCGGTTTTCCCATCTTCGGGTCAGCCAAAATGCTGGGGCGGCATCTTGCCTTACTGACCTGCCTTGGGGTGGCGCATGGGGCTGCGGCGCAAGATCAAAGCGACGCGCCGCCACCAAAGGTTTCCATCGCTGCGGCCTATACCCAAGAGATCACGGATGAAGCCGTTTTCATCGGTCGGGCGGAAGCCATAGACAAGGTGGACATCGTCGCGCGGGTCAACGGGTTTCTTGAGTCTCAGAACGTCGAGGACGGCGCACTGGTCCAGAAAGACGATCTTCTGTTTACCATCGAGCCCGACCTCTATGAGGCCACACTTGAGGCGCGCAAGGCCGATCTGGACCGCGCCGAGGCAAATCTGGAACTGGCAAAGGTCGATCTGGCCCGGAAAGAAGAGTTGTTCCGCCGTGATGCAACCCCGGAATCCGAACGCGACATTGCGCGCGCCAACGAACTGGTTGCCGAAGCCGAAGTCAAAGCCGCAAACGCAGCCATCCAGCAAGCCCAGCTTGACCTGAGCTACACGCAGATTCAGGCGCCGTTTTCGGGCCGCATCGGGCGCGTTGCCACAAGTGTAGGTGACGTTGTTGGCCCGTCGAACCCTCCGCTGGTCAACCTGGTCAGCGAAGCGCCGATCTACGTGAACTTCTCGCTGAACGAAAAACAATTTACTTCGGTTCTTCAACAGTTTGGCGAGAATGCCAGCACTCTGGCAGAAAGTCAGAAGAGCCCCAATGTGCACGTCACCCTGCCCAACGGGACGGAATTGGGTGAAACCGGCGAAATCGTGTTTGTCGACAACCGCATCGACCCTCTGACCGGCGCGATTACCGTGCGGGCCGAGTTTGAAAACGCGGATCGGCTGATCATCGACGGCGCATTCCTTAACGTCCAGATCGAAGCGCTGGAGCCGACCTTGCAGGTGCTTGTCCCTCAGGCCGCGCTGCAACGGGATCAGCGGGGCGAGTTTGTTCTGGTCGTCAATGACCAGCAGATGGTCGAACAGCGCTATATCACGACCGGTGACACGGTGGACACCGCCATCATCGTCACCGATGGGCTTCGCGAAGGCGAGAGCGTGATCGTCGAGGGCCTGCAAAGGGTGCGTCCTGGCGTGGCCGTGGATGCGGTCGTGGCCTCTGAGCAGCCGGGAGAATAACGGATGTTCTCAGCCCTGTTCATCAGCCGGCCCAAGCTGGCGCTTGTCATTTCGCTTGTCCTGACGATCATGGGCGGCATCGGCTATATGGTTCTGCCGGTCGCCCAGTTCCCGGACATCACACCGCCCGTGGTCAGCGTGACGACCACCTATACCGGCGCAAACGCCGAGACCGTGGAAAACACCGTCGCCGCCCCGATTGAGGCGCAGGTGAACGGTGTGGACGACATGATCTACATGACGTCAACCTCGTCCGATAACGGCTCGTATTCGCTGAATATTACCTTCGAAGTGGGCACGGATCCGGACATTGCCTCGGTCAACGTGCAGAACCGGGTGGCACAGGCCATGTCATCCCTGCCGTCCGAGGTGACATCCTCGGGCGTGGTCACTCAAAAGGCATCGACCAACATGCTGTTGCTGGTGACGCTGACCTCGCCCAACGGGACCTATGACAGTGTGTTTCTGTCCAACTATGCCTCGATCAACCTGAAAGACGCGCTGGCGCGGGTTCAGGGTGTGGGCAAGGCGGATGTTCTGACCAATCTGGAATACGCCATGCGGATCTGGATGGACCCGGACAAGATGGCCGCCCTGTCGATCACCCCCGGAGATGTAATCAATGCGATCCGCGAACAGAATATCGAAGTCTCGGCAGGCTCGATCGGGTCTCCGCCCGTGCCTGAAGGCCAGACATTCCAATACACGATCAAAACCAAAGGACGCCTGACCTCAGCCGCCGAGTTTGGCGAAATTGTTATCCGCACCGGCGATGCCGGGTCCATCGTGCGTGTGCGCGACATTGCACGAGTGGAGCTTGGGGCGCAGTTCTATTCAGCCTCGGGCTACTTTCAGGCGGTTCCTGCCACAGTGATCGGCATCTATCAGGCCCCCGGCGCCAACGCGCTTGCGGTGTCTGAACGGGTACAGGCCGAGTTGGAACGCTTGTCCCGCTCTTTCCCGACGGATGTGGAATATGAAGTGCCGTTCAATACCACCGACTTTGTCGAGGCGTCGCTGAACGATGTGGTTTCGACCCTGATCCTGACCTTCATTCTGGTGATCTCGGTCGTGTTCATATTCCTGGGGAATTGGCGAGCGACCATCATCCCGGCGGTGGCAATTCCGGTATCCTTGATAGGAACGTTTGCCTTCCTGCTGGCCTTTGGCATGTCGCTGAACACGATCTCGCTGTTCGCTCTGGTTCTGGCTATCGGGATCGTGGTTGATGACGCCATCGTGGTGGTGGAAAACGTCGAACGGATCATCGCGGATGAAGGGCTGCCCCCTGCCGAGGCGACCCGCAAGGCGATGGGCCAGATCACCGGTCCCGTGATCGCGACAACGCTGGTTCTGTTGGCCGTGTTTGTGCCCGTGACCTTCATGCCCGGCATCTCCGGACGGCTGTATTCGCAGTTTGCGGTGACGATCTCGACCGCTGTTGTGATCTCATCGATCAACGCGTTGACCTTGTCGCCCGCTCTGTGTGGCCTGGTTCTGCGTGCCCGTTCCGGCCCGCCCAAGGGGCTTCTGGCCCTGTTTGAAGGGTTCATCGGAACGGTGCGCAGCGGCTATGTCGCGATTGTGCGCAAGCTGTTGATCCTGCCCGTCGTCGCGCTGGGTGTCATTGTGGCGCTTGGGATGGGAACGGGGACGATCATGTCCAACACCTCCAGCGGCTTTATCCCGCTTGAGGACAACGGCTATCTGTTCGTGGACATCCAACTGCCCGACGCGGCCACTTTGGAACGGACCGAAACGGTCTCGGCCCGCGTGGACGACAAGATCCGCGAAATCCCGGGTGTCGCCAGTACCGTGCTGGTCAACGGCTTCTCGCTGCTGAACGGTACAACCACAAACGGCGCGGCGATCTTCGTGAACCTGACCAATTGGGATGACCGTCAGGACGATGATGTGAGCGCCAATGCCATTTTGGCCAAGGTGCTCGCCATCGCCAATGGCGAATCCGCGGCCTCGATCGTGGCCTTCAACCCACCGCCCATTCAGGGCCTGGGCATGTCCGCTGGGGTCGAGATGGAGGTGCAGCAGACCGGCGGCGGTACACCGCAGGATCTGGCTTCGGCCGTGGGGTCCTTTGTTTATGCGGCGAACCAACGCCCCGAGATCGGACAATCCTACACGACCTTCCGCGCAAACGTGCCACAGCTGTTTGTCGATCTGGACCGCGAGAAAGCCAAAACCCTGCAAGTCTCGGTTGCCGAGATCTTTCAGACCATGCAGGCGCAGTTGGGATCGTACTATGTGAACGATTTCAACTTGTTTGGCCGCGTCTACCGCGTGATGATACAGGCGGACGGGACATACAGGGACAATGTCGAGGATATCTCGAACCTCTACGTCCGCTCGCAACAGGGTGAGATGGTTCCGCTGGGCACGCTCATCGATGTCGAAAACGTGCTGGGCCCGGTTTTGTTGAAGCGGCATAACCTGTTCCGCTCGGCCACTGTGACTGCGGTGCCTGCGCCGGGCCTGTCCACCGGTGATGCCATCAATGTAATGACCGAGGAATCGGCGACCGCCCTGCCCCCCGGCTATGCGTTCGAATGGACCGGAACGGCGCAGCAGCAGTTGGCTTCGGGCAGTCTTGTAATCGTGATCCTGGGGCTGGCGATCCTTTTTGGCTACCTGTTCCTTGTCGGTCAGTACGAAAGCTGGTCGATGCCTGTCTCGATCCTGCTATCGGTGGTTGTCGCCCTGTTCGGGGCGGTGGCGGCGGTGGCCATCGTGGGCAGCGACATCAACCTGTATACGCAGATCGGGATGATCATGCTGGTCGGGTTGGCCTCGAAAAACGGGATTCTGATTGTTGAATTCGCGATGGAACAACGCGCCAACGGTTTGTCGATCAAGGATGCCGCAGCCGAAGCCGCCTATCAGCGTTTCCGCGCGGTGATGATGACGGCTTTGTCCTTCCTGCTTGGAGTTGTTCCCCTGCTGGCGGCAAACGGCGCGGGTGCGGCAAGTCAGAAAGCCATTGGTGTGGCCGTATTTGGCGGAATGCTGGCCGCAACGCTTGTCGGCGTGATCCTGGTGCCGGTGCTCTACGCCCTGATGCAAAGCCTGCGCGAATGGCTGAAGGGCAGCAAAAAAGAACCGGACCCAACGGGCGAAGCAACCTGACCCAGTCAATGATGCAGAAAAAAGCCCCGTGCAGGTCACGGGGCTTTTTAGTTCAGAATATCACGCAGCAACTGTCCGACCGCGTCGCCGGGCGGTGACGGCGCTAATGACGGTTTGCGCCTCTGCCGGTGGGGCCTGTTCGACACGTCGATAATCGCTGCAATCGCTTTGCCGGGTCAGCATTCCGCAGCCAATCATCGTGCGCCGCAAGGTGGCCGGATCGTGGAACAGATGCTCGCGCCCCAGCATGTTGTTGATTTCTTTCTCGCTCAGACTGATGCCTGCGGGAAGGCTGGCCCACAAGGCCCACAACGCAAGGGTTTGCACCGCGCGTCGGGACGGCCACTGGCGCAAGCGGCCATGTGCATCGAATTGAAACAGAGCCCGCTCGACCAGACGCATATCAACGGGCACAAGGTCGGGCCGGGCCTCGATACGCCGTTTCGCAGCACTCGCAGTCCGCATATGTTGCAGGTTCTGGTACCCCGCAGCGCGGGACAGCATGTTCATCAGGGTCAGATGGGACGGGCTGCCCTCACCCAATTGGCGGCTTAAGCTGCGGGCAAATCCGGTCAGGTCATCCACGTGTAAAGGGACAGGTGTTTTGGTCATCATGCATCCATATCGGGCGTTTCGCACGCTCGTCGGTCGCTGACTTGACGAAACAACGCCCCTTTTGGTTTGCGATGCCGTCTCAAACTGAATGGCAGGTTTAGCTCTCTGATGTCAGAGCAGCGACGCCTCGGTGTCTGCCGACCGTTCCCGATGGCTAACACGATCTGTCGGCCCATCCAAGGGTCAGGCGACCTGCGCCTGCGCGCGCTGCCCCATCCACTGATCAATCCGCGCGATCTGATCGGCATTCAGACGCAGCCCCAGCTTGTTGCGCCGCCAGACCACATCCTCGGCCAACCGGGCGTATTCCTTGTCCATCAGCCATGCGACCTCGCGCGCGGTCAGGGTCGCGCCGAAATCCTCGCCCAGATCAGAGGCTTCCTTTGCGTCGCCCAGCATCACCGCCGCGTCGGTGCCATAGGCGCGGATCAGGCGCGCGGCCCAAGCGGCATTAAGGAATGGATAGTCTGCGCGCAGCGCGTCGGTAAGCGCCTGCACCCCATCAACTGGGAAGTCCCCGCCCGGCAAGGCCACTCCTGCTGTCCATGGTCCCGACAAATCCGGGAAATGCTCTGCCACTTTCTCAAGCGCGCTTTCAGCCAGACGGCGATAGGTGGTGATCTTGCCGCCAAACACGTTCAGCACAGGTGCCCCGCCATTTGCGTTCACCTTCAGCGTATAATCCCGCGTCGCCGCTGTCGCGCTGCTGGCACCGTCATCATACAACGGGCGGACGCCGGAATAGGTCCAGACGATGTCGTCCCGCGTCACGGGCTGCGCGAAATATTTCGAGGCAAAGGCGCACAAATAGTCCTTCTCGGCGTCGGTGCAGACGGGATGTTCGGACGGTTCCGCGTGGTCTTGATCCGTTGTTCCGATCAGGGTGAAATCCTGCTCGTAGGGAATGGCAAAGATGATGCGACCGTCCTCACCTTGAAAGAAATAACACTTGTCGTGATCGAACAGCCTGCGTGTCACGATATGGCTGCCCCGCACCAGCCGCACGCCTTCGCGCGAATTCACGTGGATTTTGGATTGGATGATGTCCCCAACCCACGGCCCACCGGCATTGATCAGCATTTTGGCACGGATCACACGCGTTTCATCGCTGTCGCGATCCCTGACCGTAACCTCCCACAGATCGTCGACCCGGTGGGCCGAAATCACTTCGGTCCGCACCATGATCCGAGCCCCGCGCGCCTCGGCGTCGCGGGCGTTCAGAACCACCAGCCGGGCGTCTTCGATCCAGCAGTCGGAATACTCATAAGCCGTTTCGAACCTGTCCTGCAACGGAACACCTTCGGGCGCGCTGCGCAGGTTCAAAGAGCTGGTCCCCGGAAGGATTTTGCGCCCACCAAGGTTGTCATACAGGAACAGGCCCAACCGGATCAGCCAGGCCGGTCGTCGCCCGCGCATCCATGGCATCACGGTGCTGAGCAGCTTTGATGTCGGCGTCTCAGAATCGAACCGCATATCCTTGTGATAGGGCAGCACAAAACGCATCGGCCAACTGATGTGGGGCATAGCAAGCAGCAGCGTCTCACGTTCGATCAGCGCCTCGCGCACCAGGCGGATTTCGAAATACTCAAGATACCGCAGACCGCCATGAAACAGCTTGGTCGAGGCGGAAGACGTAGCCGACGCCAGATCGTTCATTTCAGCCAAAGTGACAGACATTCCCCGCCCTGCCGCATCCCGCGCGATGCCGCATCCGTTGATCCCGCCGCCGATGATGAACAGGTCGGTGATCTGATCGTCCGTCGATGTCATAGCTTTTGATTCCCAATCAAACCCATCTGCGCGCATTAATCAGAAGGGTATTCGTATTATCAAGCTTTATGTTCGTTTATTTTCGCTTTGCAACACTGATTTGAATTTCACGCATTGCAACTTGCCAATTCGGCCAGAAAGAACAAAAACGAAAGAACTCTGACTATTTGGAACTGCTATGTCCCTTTCCTTCCGCCAAGCCGACATTCTTGAGATCGCAAGCACCGAAGGCCGCGTCACGGTAGAGGGGCTGGCAGAGCGGTTCGGGGTCACCGTCCAAACCATCCGGCGCGACCTGACCGAGCTGGCCGATGCCGGCAAACTCGACAGGGTGCATGGTGGTGCGGTTCTGCGTTCCGGCGTGTCCAATATCGGGTATGAGGATCGCCGCACCCTGAACGCGGATGCCAAGACCCTGATGGCGCAGGCCTGCGCACAGGAAATTCCCGAAGGTGCCTCGATCTTTCTGAATATCGGCACCTCGACCGAAGCCGTCGCGCGGCAATTGCTGAACCACAAGACCCTGATGGTGGTGACCAACAATATGAATGTTGCAAACATACTGGTCGAAAACCCGGGCTGCGAGATTGTTGTGGCTGGCGGCGTGTTGCGGCGCTCGGACGGTGGTCTGATCGGCAACCAGACCGTCAACACGATCCGACAGTTCAAATTCGACTATGCGGTAATCGGATGCTCGGCGTTGGATACCGAGGGCGACTTGCTGGATTTCGACTTTCAGGAAGTGCATGTCAGCCAAACCATCATCGCACAGGCGCGGCGCACGTTTCTGGTGGCTGATCATTCAAAGTTCCAACGCTCGGCCCCGGCGCGGATCGCCTCACTGGCCGCAATCGACACGGTGTACACCGATCAGCCACTGCCTGCGGATCTGTCGGAAAAATGCACCGCCTGGGACACAAACGTTCGCCTGTGCCCGTGACCCGGGATTGCGACCGCCTTCCACCATAAATGGATTGACGATCGCCCCCCTACACCTGAGGATGGGGCAACCGTCCAGAAAGGAGGCGCGAGCATGGGACTTCTGGGACAGCCTTTGGGCTACTACGATTACCTGACCTTCGTTGCATTGATCCTGCTGCTGGCCGCTGTGATGGCCCTGTTTCTGTTCATCATGGGTCTGCCCGGTCGCATCGCGATCAAACGCAACCATCCGCACGCCGAAGCCGTCAAGATCATGGGATGGATGGGGTTTCTGGCGGTTGTGCCATGGGTCCATGCCTTCATGTGGGCATTTCACGACGGTATCACGGTTGATATGCGTCGCGGCCCCGATGAAGAAAAAGAAGCCATCCGCAAAGACATTGAACGCTTAGGCGGGACCGTCAAAGAAGAATATCAGGCCGCGTCGGACGAGACGCAGAAAAGCTAAGGCCAAAGGAAACATCCGCACATGTTCGTCGCCCTGGGCATCACGCTTTTCTACATCATTTTCGTCTGGTTCATCTTCTTCAAGATGGAGTGGCTGAAGTTCAACATCGCCTGGGGGATTGTATCCTTCTGGGTCGGTGCGCATCTGTTGCTGATCTTTTTGGTCGCGCTGCGCTTTTTCCAGCCTTTCTCGGTCGACAGTCACGTCGTACGGTCCACAATTCAGATCGTACCCAAGCTGACACAACCGACAATCCTGACCGAAGTTCTGGTGGAACCGAACACACCCGTCACCAAGGGCGATCCGCTCTATCGCTTCGACGACACGGTGTTTTCGCTGGCGGTGGACAATGCGCAGGCGCAGTTGGTGGCCGCGCAGCAGAACGCGAAAATTCTGGAACAGGATGTCATCGCCTCGACCGAAGCGGTTGAGCGGGCCATTGCGCAACTGGATTATGCCTTCACCCAGCAGGCCCGATACGAGAACCTCGTTCCCGCCGGGGGTGCACGACAGGATGAGCTGGATCGCTGGAACGAACAAGTGACCGAGGATCAGGCGGCGGTGAAACAAGCCGAAGCCAATCTGCAAAAATCCATTCTCGCGCAGGAATCCCAGATCGACGGGGTTAATACCGGCATCTTACAAGCACAGGCGCAATTGGCCGAGGCCGAGTATTTCTTAGACAATACAACGATCTATGCCCCTGAAAACGGCATGATCGTCTCGCAACAGGCCCGCCCGGGTCTTGTGGTCGGTGACATTCGACTGGGCGCAATCGCCAGCTTCGTGACCGAGGACAACCCCTATCTTCTGGCGACGTTCCGCCAACAAAACCTGAAATTCGTCGAGGTCGGACAAGAGGTTGAAGTGGCACTTGATCTATATCCCGGCGAAATCCTACCCGGCAAGGTCGAGGCAATCTGGTGGGCGACGCGACAGGGTCAGTATCTACCCTCGGGCCGCCTGCCCGGCTTTGAGTTGCCGAAACTGCCCGGTCGGATCGCGGTTCAGATTACGGTCGATCTGCCCGAAGACCATATTCTTCCCGCCGGCGGTCACGCTGCCGTAGCCATCTATACCGGTCAGGGCAAAAGCTTTGAGTTTCTGAGGCGCATCAATATCCGCCTGTACTCTTTCGCCAATTTCATCCGACCGCTGGACATTTGAGGACGCAGAGCATGACACGGGCCAAACCCTTTCGATACCTGATGGGAACGGCCCTGTGTGCGGCAATGCTGACCGCCTGCACGCCGGTTGGCCCGGATTTTGTGCGCCCGAACTCTCCGGTCGTGAAAGAGTGGATCGAGGTCAACAGCCCCAGCACAGGGCCAAGCGGCCTGACCTCGCGCAGCGCGCCGGTGGTGAAATGGTGGGAGACGTTCAATGACCCGACCCTCAACAAACTGGTGGTCGAGGCTTATGCCCAGAACTTAACGCTGCAGGTTGCCGGAGCCCGTGTATTACAAGCCCGCGCGCAATTGGGAATCGCCTTTGGCGAGCTTTACCCTCAGTCGCAGGCTATTGGTGGATCTCTGGAACGGCGACAGATCAGCGATAACCTTGGACCGATCTCGGATATCAACCGCATCATCCCGCTGGATACCGAGTTTTCGACCTCGCAAGTGGGCTTTGATGCGCAATGGGAGCTGGACGTCTGGGGCGCACAGCGGCGTGGCGTTCAGGCCGCGCGATCCAATCTGGCCCTGCAGGTGGCCAACTATGACGACGCGCTGGTGACGCTGACAGGGGATGTGGCGGCACTGTATGTCAATATCCGTGCCTTGCAGGAATCCTTGGCCGTTGCCCGTGAAAACATCACCCTTCAGCAAGAGTCGCTGGACCTGACCCAGCTACGTTTCAACAACGGCGTCACCACTGAACTGGACGTTCAGGAATCCACCGCACTGTTGAACAACACCAAAGCCTTGGTGCCCGAGTTGGAAAGCGACCTGCAACAGACCAAGAATGCGTTGGCGGTCTTGCTTGGCGCAACGCCCTCGCGAATGACCAGCCTTTTGGGAAACTCCGGGCGCATCCCTTCGGCCCGGTCCAATGTCGCCGTGGGTGTTCCGGCAGAATTACTGCGTCGCCGTCCGGATGTGCGCGCGGCGGAACTGGCGGCCGCCACGCAATCGGCGCAGGTGGGTATCGCGATGGCGGACCTGTATCCACAGTTCGTGTTGTCCGGCTCGATCGGCTTGCAGGCCTCGGGCGGGCGCGATCTGTTCAGCTCGAACAGCACGACGGGTCTGGCCAGCGCGGGCGTGGTCTGGAACGTGCTGAACTATGGGCGCATCAAGAACAACGTCCGCGCGCAGGACGCCGCCTATCAGGCGCTGATCGCCAATTACCAGAATACCGTCCTGACCGCCTATTCCGAGGTCGAAAGCGCCATGGTCGCCTATGCGCAGGCCCGCAAGCAGGTCGGGCTGTACCAGCAAAGCGTCGATGCCTCGCGCAAGGCCGCGGATATTGCCGTCAGCCAATATCGTGATGGGATCGCTGACTATTCGCGGGTTCTGAATACGCAAACCGCGCTCTTGCGGTCTCAGGCCAATCTGATCGAGGCACGGCAACAGGTCTCAAGCAATTTGGTCGCCGTTTACAAAGGCCTCGGTGGCGGATGGCAAATTCGTCAGAACCAGGAGTTCCTGCCGGAATCGGTTCTGGCCGAGATGGCGTATCGCACCGATTGGGGCGACCTATTGCAACAGGACCCCACCGGGGCGAGTCTAAACTAGGCGTTACTTTGTCAGCCCGCGCAGCCCGCCTGAAATCAGGATATTCACCTCATACAAAATGCGCGGCGCGGCCAGTCCGCCGGGGCTGGCCAGATAGTTCGGGCTCCATTCCGGGTCGAACTTCTGTTTGAACGCGCGCAGCCCTTCGAAGTGGTAGAACTGCTCGCCATGTTCATAGACAAACCCGCCGATCCGGTTCCAGAGCGAGGCCAACTGGCGGTTTTCAATGCCTGAAAACGGGGCCGCGCCCAGCGAGAACCAGTGAAACCCCTGCTCGGATCCCCAGACCATCATCTCAGCAAACAGCGCATCCATGACAAAACTGGGGCTGTCGGGTTCATACCGCATCAGATCCAGTGACAGTTCCGACTTGTTGCCGCCTTGAAACAGGTTGGCAAAGGCCATGATCTGCCCGGTCTCACCATTTCGCAGCACCGCATGATCGAAATAGGACAGGTAGTCGTCGTCGAATCCGCCCAGGGCAAAGCCTTTTTCAGCCCCTGCTTTCTGCGCCAGCCAGTCATCCGAGATTTTCCGCAGCTCCGGCAATATCGGCGCGAGGTTTTCTTTCGGAATGATCTCGAACACATACCCTTCCCGCTCGGCCCGGTTCTTGGCCTGCCGGAACCGTTTGCGGGATTTTCCATCCAGCGAGAAATCTTGCAGCGGCACGCGCGCGACCTCACCGATTTTCAGGATCGACAGGCCCAGATCCAGAAAAGTCGGCAGATACTTGGTCGAAACGCTGTAAAACGCACACAGCTTGCCTTCACGATCCGCCATCTCTCGCAACTGCCAGACCAATTGTTGCCCGGCCTTTTCATCCCCTACCGGCTCGCCCTTGGAAATGATGGCGTTGCCGGTGTCGGCATAGGCAATGAATGCTGTCTGATCCGGAGCGATCAGGAATTGCTTGTCTCCGGTCAGGGAGATTTGGGATTCGGTGTCCTCACTCTCCATCACCAGCCGCTCGACGACCTCGGGGATTTCGGTGCGGACCGGTGCCGGTATCTCGCGCCCGAACAACGAGGTCACGGCCACGATGCCCACGATTACCGCCACCACAAGGCTGGATCGCAGGAAGCGTGAGGCGTCGCCGTTCCACGCGAATTCCCACCACAGCGCATTCTGGTATTCAACATGGGAATAGGCAAAAAGACCGATCCAGAAGATCACCGCCAGCAATACGACCACGCTGATCAGCCAGGGGATGTTCAGCCGGAAGATCGACGCCCCGCTGACCCGGTAAAACGCACCTCGGAACAGCGCCAACACGGCAATCGTGACCAACAGGCCAATGGCTTCATGCGTGTCCAACCCCTTGGCGAGTGAGGCGGCAAAGCCCGCCACCATCAGCAACATCGCCACGACCCACGCCCGGTAGAGTTTGCGGAACAGACCCCGCGAAACCAGCAGCAGCAAAACCCCCACCGCGCTGCCCGCCAGATGCGACGCCTCGACAAAGGACAAGGGCAGCACGTCACGCAAGACACTCAGGTTTTGGGAATTCGACGGCAACGCGCCCGAAACCAACAGGATGATACCTGCGGTTGCGGTCACACCCGCTGCGACCATCGGCACAATCGGGCGGATGGCCCGGTACACCCAAACCGCTGCCCCGCCAATCCGGTGGCGCTGTGTCAGGGCCGAGGCGACTGCGATGGACAAGCTGGCAATTGCAAAAGGAACAAAGGTGTAAACAACCCGATACAACAGCAACGCAGCGATCACGTCCGACCGACCCGAGGCCCCCAGCCCCGCGATCAAGGTGGCTTCGAACACGCCGATCCCTCCGGGCGCGTGGCTGAGGATACCGACCGCAATGGCGGCCACGTAGATCGTGAAGAAATAGGGAAATCCGACGCCCAGATCGTCGGGCATGAGCACGTACAAAACCATCGACGCACCCAGAAGGTCGCCCAAGGCCGCCAGCGTCAGCAAGCTGGCCAGCTTGCCACCCGGCAGGTTGAACTCAAACCCTGCGAACGAGAACCGGCGCCCTCCACTTGCCAACCAGAAGAACACTGCGACCAACCCGGTCAGCAAACACAGGCCAATGATCGTCTCGACCGTTTCGCTGATCGGCAGGACTTTGGAGATCCCATCGGGATGCAGCGTTAGCAATACCCCAAGGATCAGAACCAACCCCATCCAGAACGCAACCCAGGACGTGGCGATCACCCCGGCCACACGCCCAAGGTCGAGGCCCAGCGAGGCGTAGATCCGGTACCGGATCGCTGTGCCGGTGATGTAGGAAAACCCCAAGCAGTTGGAGACCGCATAACCGCTGGCCCCCGCCAAGCCCGCAATCGGCAAGGGTACCTTGCCACCGCCTACGCTTTGCACCGCAAAGACGTCATACAAGGACAAGGAAAAATAGCTTACTCCGGCCCAGAACAGGGCGACCAGCAGCAAAGTCCAGGGCGTCGCGGCGATGTCGGATTGCACATCCGCCCATTTCACATGTGATGACAGCTCGTGCAGAACCGTCAAAGCGATCGCTGTGACCAGAACCGGAATGGCGATACGCACCCAGGGTTTTTCTAGCATCCCGGTCAGCTTTTCAGCCCATTGCATCGCCTTGGACTCGTCGCTGTGGTCCTGTGCTGTCATGCTGCGCGTCCCTGCCGTTTTCTTAACCGTGTGCGACGCCAGCCCCTTGGTCTGACGCGCCCCTTTGGGGCGACACGCAAAGAAACTCTGTCACAAATTCCTTCCGGGTCAAAGCGCTATGCCCTGTCAGAACCGACCCTTGCGAGTAGACAGCAGCAGGTTCGTCTCGGATCGGGTGATCCCCTCCATCCTGCGGATCTGAAAAATCACCTCGTCCAATTCGACCAGCGTTTCGGTTCCGATCTCGGCAATCAGATCCCAGCTGCCGTTGGTGGAATGCACGGCCCGTACCTGCTGCATTGCACCGATACGGGCCATCGTACGCTCGGTCCCGCGCCCTTCGATTTCCAACATCATCAACCCACGCACCGGGCTTTGCGCCACATCGCGGCGAGTCAGAACCGTAAAGCCGACAATCTCACCCGACTGTTTCAACCGCTGCATCCTGCTGCGCACGGTTGTGCGGGTCACCCCCAGCGTCTCAGCCAGTTCAGACAGGGACGCCCGCGCATCCCGGTGCAGCGCGCTGATCAATCGATTGTCCAGTTCGTCCATAACTTGTTTCCGTTTCGGATTTCTTAAGTTCATTTTGAACAATTTGCCGTCTTCCAGCAAGATATATCGAACGGTTAAATGGACACATGGATATCAAGAACATCATATTGATCGGTGCACCCCTGGATGCCGGCAAACGGCGTCAGGGGTGCCGAATGGGCCCCGATGCCTATCGTGTTGCCGGGTTGGAAACCGCGCTGGCCGAGTTGGGGCATACTGTCACCGATTGGGGCGATGTGGCCCCTGACGCGGTGCAGATGCCGGAACATGAACACCTGTTTTCGCTGCCCGAATGCGTGGGTTGGACAAGCGCGCTCAGCCGCGCAACGCAGAAGGCCGCGCCCGAAGGAACACCGGTCTTTTTGGGCGGGGATCACGCCTTGTCGATGGGCACCGTTGCCGGAATGGCAGCATATGCACAACAGATCGACCGCCCGCTATTTGTCCTGTGGCTCGACGCCCACAGCGATTTTCATACGCCGACCAGCACCGGCAGCGGAAACCTGCACGGCACGCCGGTCGCCTATTTCACTGGCCAGCCGGGGTTCGAGGCGTTTCCGCCCCTGCCCGCCACAGTGCCTACAAATCGGGTCGGCATGATCGGCTTGCGTTCTGTCGATCCCGCCGAACGCGCGGTTCTCGAGCAGGACCAGGCCATGCTGGCCGACATGCGCAGTATCGACGAACACGGGATCAAAGCACCTCTGATGGCATTTCTGGATCGGGTTCGGGCCGAAAACGGCCTGCTGCACGTGTCGCTGGATGTGGATTTCCTCGATCCGGCCATTGCGCCAGCGGTCGGAACCACCGTGCCCGGCGGCGCAACTGAACGTGAGGCGCATCTGGCCATGGAACTGCTGCATGAAAGCGGATTGGTCAGCTCGCTCGATCTGGTGGAACTGAACCCGTTTCTGGACGAACGCGGGCGCACCGCACGACTGATGGTGGATCTGACTGCGTCGCTGATGGGACGCCGGATCTTTGACCGCCCCACACGGAGCTTCTGATGACTGCACCTTCCGACAAGGCCCTGGTCCCGTTCGTATCCGTCGACAACATGATGAGGCTGGTCCACCACATCGGCGTCGAAGCGATGATCGCCAAAATCGCCACTCAGATCGAAGCCGATTTCAAACGGTGGGAAAGCTTTGACAAAACCCCGCGCATCCCAGCGCATTCCCCACATGGGGTGATCGAGCTGATGCCAACCTCGGATGGTGAGGCTTACGGGTTCAAATACGTCAACGGCCACCCGAAGAACACGTCTGAGGGGCTGCAGACTGTCACCGCATTTGGTCTGCTGGCAGATGTTTACACCGGCTACCCGACGCTGTTGACGGAAATGACCATTCTGACGGCGCTGCGGACTGCGGCCACTTCCGCCCTGGTGGGTCAATATCTTGCGCCCAAGGGCGCGACCACCATGGCTATGATCGGCAATGGCGCGCAGTCCGAATTCCAATGCCTTGCGTTCAAAGCAATGTGTGGGATCGAAACCGTTCGCCTTTATGACATCGATGCCAACGCGACCGTCAAATGCGCGGCAAATCTTCAGGGAAAGGGCTTGAACGTGGTGGCTTGTAAAACGGCCGAGGAAGCGATCGAGAGTGCTCAGATCATCACCACCTGCACGGCCGACAAGAAATACGCCACCATCCTGACCGACAACATGGTCGGACCCGGTGTTCACATCAACGCAATCGGCGGCGATTGCCCCGGCAAAACCGAACTGCACCGCGATATCCTGCTGCGCTCGGACATATTTGTGGAATACCCCGAGCAGACGCGGATCGAGGGTGAGATTCAGGCGCTTGACCCTGATTACCCCGTCACCGAGATCTGGCAGGTCATGACCGGCCAGATCGAAGGTCGCACCGATGACAGGCAAATCACCCTGTTCGACAGCGTGGGTTTCGCAATTGAGGATTTCTCGGCCCTGCGCGTGATCAAAAGCGTGGTCGAGGGGACCGATTTCTACGAACCGCTGGATATGCTCGCTGACCCCGACGACCCGCGCGACCTGTTTGGGATGTTGATGCGGGCGGGATGATAGCCCAACCGATCACTGCTTGAGCCATGGCCGGCAAAGGGGGCTCTGCCCCCGCCACCCTGCGGGCGACTCCCCCGGGATATTTATAGCCAGATGAAGAAACGGATCCTTAACCATTCTGGTCGAAAAGAGTTCTGCGGTACAGGCGGAGGCGCCGATGACCGCGCCAGGTGAAGCTCTCTGGCCTGTCGGTCAGAGAGTGGATCCCTGCTTCATCTGGCTAAAAATACCTCGGAGCGCGAGGCAGAGCCTCGCATGGCTCTACCCGGCCAAAGACGGCAGGTATAGAACGATCCCCGGGAACGCCACAAGCAAGGCAATCGTCGCAGCATCTGCGATGAAGAAAGGTGTGACGCCTTTGAAGACATCCTGAACACTCAGATCCGGCCGCACGCCTGCGACGACGAAACAGTTCAATCCGATTGGGGGCGTGATCAAACAGAACTCGGCCATTTTAACCACCAGTATTCCGAACCAGATGGCGCACATGGGGCCAGACATGCCAAAGGCGCTCTCGGCCGCGCTGACGGTTTCACCGCCGTTCAGGGCCATGACCGCCGGATAAACCACCGGAAGGGTCAGCAACAGCATGCCGATTGCGTCCATGAACATGCCCAGCACGGCATAGGCCAGAAGGATGCAGATCAGGATCAGCATCGGGGACATTTCCAAAGAGGTAATCCAGTCCGAGAACGCGCCCGGCAGGTCGGCGAAGCCAAGAAAGCGCACATAGATCAAAACGCCCCAGATGATCGAAAAGATCATGGCCGTCAGTTTGGCCGTTTCCAGCAGGGCGGATTTGAACTCGGGCCAGCGCATGCCATGAAACAGGGCGAAGCAGAACACGATGAAAGCGCCAATTGCGCCGCCTTCGGTTGGGGTACCCCAGGCTTTGTCTCCGAACGGGTTGTAGACAAAGCAGATGATGATCAGGATGACGGCAACGATGGGGATTGCGCCCGGCAGAGCAGCGAAACGTTGCTTCCAACTGAAGCCGGTGACGGGGGGGCCAACGGATTTGAACACAACCGCGATCCCAACGATCAGTAGCCCGTAGACAAGGGCTGAAAATGCGCCCGGTATGAACCCGGCCAGAAGCAGTTTTCCGACGTCCTGCTCGACGATGATTGCGTAGATCACAAGGATCGCTGATGGCGGGATGAGAGAGGCCAATGTGCCCCCAGCGGCCACAACACCAGCGGCGAAGCGTTTGTTGTAGCCGACGCTCAACATCTCGGGGATGGCGATGCGGGCGAACACGGCAGAGGTGGCGACTGACGCGCCGGACACGGCGGCAAATCCTGCGGTGGCGAAGATGGTCGAGACGGCCAACCCGCCGGGCACCCAGGCAATCCAGCGTTTGGCCGCTTCGAACAACGCTCGGGTCAGACCGGCGTAGTAGGCCAGATATCCGATCAGGATGAAGGTCGGGATCAGGCTGAGTGTATGGGCCGCCACCTTGGAATGCGGCACCTGCCCCGCCGTTTTGACGGCAACGGTGACGGCCTTGCCGAACCGGTCGGGGTCGTAACCGAACTTGGCCCAGAAGATCCAGATCAGGCCGAACAACCCGGCCAGACCCGCCGCAAAGGCCACTCGCATACCGGTTACAACCAGAACCAGCAGGCCACCTGTGACCCAAAGGCCGATCTCGATCGTGTCCATGCGCTAGTCCTGCCCTTCGAACTGATCGGCCTCAGCTGCGGCCTGTGCTGCGGCGTCCTGGATCAGGGGTACGGCCACCGGCGCATCCAGCCCCAGTACAAAAGCGCGCCCGTATCCCCAGACCTGCAAGACCAGCCGCAGACACAGCACCGAGAACGCCACCGGTGCCAGCAGTTTAGCAGGCCACAGAGGTATTCCGATGTCGATGGAACTGTCGCGGCTCCATAACGGTGCACCAAAATCGAAGGACCGGTCGAAATGGGACCAACTGCCCCAGACAAGGGCCAGCATCAGGGCAAGGATCAGGATGACCGAGATCATTTCGAACAGCCACAACGCACGCCCGTGCAGTCGCGAGATGACAATATCCATCCGGATATGCCCGCCATCCCGCTGGACGTAGGAGATACCCAGAAAGGCGATCAGGGGCATCGCCTGCTCGATCCAGTCCACATAGCCGGGCAAAGGCGCGTTGATTGCGTTGCGTCCGCTGACCGAAACAACGGCCAGAACCATCAGGCCAAACACGGCAAGACCGCTGATCAGCGCCAGAAAACGCTCGAGCGTCAGCAGACGCTGATCCAGCTGGCTGAGGCGGCTGCCGTCTTCCAGCACCGTGGCTGTACCTGCCATTCCGGTGATCCTTTATGTCAGGGATGTCCGGGCACCCTGACCGAGCGCCCGGAGATACGATCAGTTGCCGCCGCGCTGTTGCTGCAACGTGGACTGAACCAGATCATAAAGCTCTTGCGCGGGAAGACCTTGCGCGGACATGTCGGCAATCCACTGTTCACGGATCGGATCGGCGGCCTTGGTGCGGAACTCTTCGATGACTGCATCATCGATCATCACCTTGGTCACGCCCTTTTCTTCCAGAACGCTGTCCCACTGTTCCAGCAAGCCGCCGTAATTGGCCAGATAGTGATCAATGGCTTCGTCAATCGAGCTGTCGAGCGCTTCGCGGTGTTCCGGTGACAAGGCTTCATACGCGTCGATATTGACAACAACCGGGCAGTTCACCGTGCCGGGGTTCAGGTTTGCCGTCCACCAATCAGCCTCATTGATCGTGCCAAAGGACAGATGCGCGTGCTGGGCAAAGGCCACTGTGTCGACCACGCCGGATTCCATCGCGTTGAAGGCTTCGGTGGCCGGAACCGAGGTCGGGACCCCTCCAACCGCTTCAAACGCCTGCCCAAGACCACCGGTTGCACGGACGCGCATGCCTTCGAACTCGGTCAGTTGATCGCGTGGGTCGCCGGTGCCGACCAGATTGTATTGCGGCATGGGCGAGGTCATGAGCAGGCGCGCGTTCCACTGCGCCATCTCATCCTGCACGGCGGGATGGTCATAGACCGCGTGGCTGACGGCAACCTCTTCCGCCAGGTTGTTCACGCCAAGGAATGGCAGTTCCAGCACAGTGATCGCCCGGTTTTTGTCGCGGTGATAACCTGCGCAGAACTGCGCCATCTCGAAGGCACCGATCTCGATCCCGTCCAGATTCTCACGCGGCTTGGACAACCCGCCATAGCTGACATTGATGGTAAAATCCCCGCCGGTCTTTTCATTCACCAGCTCGGCCAGTTTTTCGACATGTTCGGTAAAGGCGCGGCGCTTGCCCCAGACCGAGGCATTCCATTCGGTCGCTGATGCCTCGGCGACAAAGGCAATGCTTATTGCGGCGGCGGCAGCACCGCTCAACATCTTTTTCATGTGATCTCTCCCTTATGTGCACCTCCTCCCGAGGCGCTTGGAAAAAAGCTAGCGCCAACATTCGCCGATGCCAACCCTGCACAGAGATTGGCAAAGTTTTGCCGGACACTTCGAGAGGCGCTTGATCGGTGCATCCAGCGGATCCACCCACCCAACATGGAAGCCTAAGGGCGAGCCAGCGCCGTTGGCATCATTACAACTTAGCTTTTGTTTTTTAAAAATATTTAACCAAAAGTTTAGATTTTGTTTACAAATTTACTCAACGGAAAGAAATTTTTTGACAAACAAATTCAAGGATTACGGCAATTTATTTCATTATTTTCTGAACCCGGCCATACTGCGATCGGGGAGGAATGGGATCGACTTTGCCCGATCTTGGGGAAAGAAATGACCCAGTGAAATCCAGTCCAGAGGGAGGAGCCTCAAAAATGACCACCGCTGCCCAGGCAGATGCCAAGACTTATCCGCCATCCGCAGAAACCGTCGCACGTGCGCATGTCGATGCCGCGAAATATGACGCGATGTATGCAGCTTCGATCAGCGACCCTGACGCGTTTTGGGCCGAACAGGGCAAGCGCGTTGACTGGATCAAGCCTTTCTCTCAGGTCAAAGACGTCGATTACAGCTTTGGCTCGGTCAAGATCAACTGGTATGCCGATGGTACGCTAAACGTCTCGGCCAATTGTCTGGACCGTCATCTGGAGACGCGTGGAGATCAGACAGCGATCATCTGGGAACCGGATGATCCAAACGACCCTGCCCAGCACATCACCTATGCCGAGTTGCACCGCCGCACCTGCCGGATGGCGAATACTCTGGAATCACTGGGTGTGCGCAAAGGCGATCGCGTGGTGATCTACCTGCCGATGATCCCCGAGGCGGCCTATACCATGCTGGCCTGCGCACGCATTGGTGCGATCCATTCCATCGTGTTCGCCGGTTTCTCGCCGGACGCGCTGGCGGCGCGGATCAACGGCTGCGATGCCAAGGTTGTCATCACCGCCGACGAAGCACCGCGTGGCGGGCGCAAGACGCCACTGAAATCGAACGCGGATGCGGCGTTGCTGCATTGCAAAGACACGGTGAAATGTCTTGTCGTCAAACGCACCGGTGGTCAGACCACCTGGATCGATGGCCGCGACTATGATTACAATGAGATGGCCTTAGAGGCAGACGACTATTGCGCGCCCGCCGAGATGAGCGCCGAGGATCCTCTGTTCATTCTCTATACATCCGGCTCGACCGGCCAACCGAAAGGCGTTGTGCACACCACCGGCGGCTATCTGGTTTACGCTGCCATGACGCATGAGATCACGTTCGATTATCACGAAGGCGACGTGTATTGGTGTACGGCGGATGTCGGCTGGGTGACCGGCCACAGCTATATCGTCTACGGCCCGCTGGCCAATGGTGCGACCACACTGATGTTCGAAGGTGTGCCGACCTATCCGGATGCCAGCCGCTTCTGGCAGGTTTGCGAAAAGCACAAGGTCAACCAGTTCTACACCGCGCCGACTGCAATCCGCGCCCTGATGGGTCAGGGCAACGAGTTTGTCGAGAAATGCGACCTGAGCGATCTACGCACACTGGGTACCGTGGGTGAGCCGATCAACCCCGAAGCCTGGAACTGGTACAACGACGTTGTCGGCAAGGGCAAATGCCCCATCGTGGATACATGGTGGCAGACCGAAACCGGCGGTCACCTGATGACCCCCCTGCCCGGCGCACATGCGATGAAGCCCGGTTCGGCGATGAAGCCGTTCTTTGGCATTCAGCCCGTGGTTCTGGACCCCCAATCCGGCGTCGAGATCGAAGGCAACGGCGTCGAAGGCGTTCTGTGCATCAAAGACAGTTGGCCCGGTCAGATGCGCACCGTCTGGGGTGATCATGAGCGGTTCGAGAAGACCTATTTCTCGGACTACAAAGGCTATTACTTCACTGGTGACGGCTGCCGTCGCGACGAAGATGGCGACTACTGGATCACCGGCCGTGTGGATGACGTGATCAACGTATCCGGTCACCGCATGGGCACGGCCGAGGTGGAAAGCGCTCTGGTCGCGCATGCCGCTGTGGCCGAGGCCGCCGTTGTGGGCTATCCCCATGAAATCAAAGGACAAGGCATCTATTGTTATGTCACTTTGATGAATGATCGCGAACCTTCGGATGATCTGCTGAAAGAGTTGCGCACATGGGTTCGGACCGAGATCGGCCCGATTGCCTCGCCCGATGTAATCCAGTGGGCCCCGGGCCTGCCCAAGACCCGTTCAGGCAAAATCATGCGCCGTATCCTGCGCAAGATTGCCGAGAACGACTTTGACAGCCTGGGCGATACGTCGACACTCGCCGATCCTTCGGTTGTCGAAGACCTGATCGAAAACCGTGCGAATAAGTGAGGATGTGATGGACGCTGCCACGACCATATCCCCCGCTGTTCTGATCCTTCTCGGGCCTCCGGGCGCCGGGAAGGGTACGCAAGCCCGGATGCTTGAGGACAAATTCGGCCTCGTTCAACTCAGCACGGGCGATCTTTTGCGCGCCGCTGTGGCCGCAGGCACCGAGGCAGGTAATGCGGCAAAAGCAGTAATGGAGGCTGGCGATCTGGTCAGTGACGAGATCGTCATCGCCATCCTGCGCGACCGTATGGCGGAACCCGATTGCGCCAAGGGTGTCATCCTTGACGGCTTCCCTCGTACAACTGTTCAGGCCGAGGCGCTGGATGCCTTGCTGGCGGAAAACGACCAGAAGATCAGCGCCGCAATCAGCCTTGAGGTTGAAGACGCCGAAATGGTGATCCGCATTTCGGGCCGCTACACCTGCGCAGGCTGTGGCGAAGGCTATCACGACCGGTTCAAACAGCCCGCCGTTGAAGGCACCTGCGACAATTGCGGCGGCACCGAGTTCAAGCGTCGCGCGGATGACAACGCGGAAACGGTGGCTTCGCGCCTGACCGCCTATCACGCGCAGACCGCACCGCTGATCAGCTACTACGAAACCCAAGGCGTGCTGAAACGCACAAACGCCATGGGCCAGATTGAGGACATCGCGCGCGACCTGGAGGTGATCGTCAGCGACGCGATGAAGTAAGGGGAGGAGAAAGGCCGCAAGGCTTTGATCCTACAACAGAATACTTCAATGAACCGCCCTGGCGGAACAGAGAAGTTATGCCGGACGTCACGGGGCGTTTGGAAACATCGAGAAGCGGCCCGCAGCACTGGAGGAGTTGGGCAACGGGCCGCCCAACGAGGAAGCGAAGGAGGAACCCGCAATGGCGGATCAATCTACAAACTCCGCGCAGACTGCCGAAGCCGATAAGGGCTATTGGCAGGCCAACCTGCGCCTCATCTACATCAGCCTCGCGATCTGGGCGCTGGTGTCGTTTGGATTCGGCATTCTGCTGCGTCCGCTGCTGTCCGGCATTTCTGTTGGCGGCACCGATCTGGGCTTTTGGTTCGCCCAGCAGGGTTCGATCCTGGTCTTTCTGGTGCTGATCTTCAACTACGCCTGGCGCATGAACAAGCTGGACGCCGAATACGGCGTGGATGAAGAGTAAGGGAGAGCGGGGACAATGGATCAGTTTACCATCAACCTGCTGTTTGTTGGCGCATCCTTTGCGCTATACATCGGCATCGCGATCTGGGCCCGCGCGGGTTCCACATCGGAATTCTACGCCGCCGGTCGCGGCGTTCACCCGGTCACCAACGGTATGGCAACAGCGGCAGACTGGATGTCTGCGGCCTCGTTCATCTCGATGGCGGGCCTGATTGCCTTTACCGGCTATGACAACTCGACCTTCCTGATGGGTTGGACCGGCGGCTACGTGCTGCTGGCTCTGCTGCTTGCGCCCTACCTGCGTAAGTTCGGCAAATACACCGTCTCGGAATTCATCGGCGACCGCTTCTACAGCCAGACCGCACGTGTCGTTGCGGTTGTCTGTCTGATCGTTGCGTCGGTGACCTACGTGATCGGTCAGATGACCGGCGTGGGCGTGGCCTTTGGCCGCTTCCTCGAGGTTGACAACACCACCGGCCTGCTGATCGGTGCCGCAGTTGTGTTTGCCTACGCGGTGTTTGGTGGGATGAAGGGCGTGACCTACACTCAGGTCGCTCAGTACTGCGTGCTGATCACCGCCTACACCATCCCGGCCATCTTCATCTCGCTGCAGCTGACAGGCACACCGATCCCGGCGCTGGGTCTATTTGGCGATACCGCAAGCGGTGAGCCGCTGCTGACCAAGCTGGACGCGATCGTGACCGAGCTGGGCTTTAACGAGTACACGGCCCACCATTCGAACACGCTGAACATGGTGCTGTTCACGCTGTCGCTGATGATCGGTACCGCCGGTCTGCCGCACGTGATCATGCGCTTCTTCACCGTGCCGAAAGTGTCTGACGCACGTTGGTCCGCTGGCTGGACGCTGGTCTTCATCGCTCTGCTGTATCTGACTGCCCCTGCGGTTGGTGCCATGGCGCGTCTGAACATCAGTGACATGATGTGGCCCAATGGCGGCATCGAAGGCGGAGCCGTGTCGGTCGAGGAAATCGACAACGATCCTCGCTATGACTGGATGGCCACATGGCAGAAAACCGGTCTGCTGGATTGGGAAGACAAAAACGGCGACGGCAAGATCCAGTACTACAACGATGCCAATGCAGATATGCAGGCACTCGCTGAAGAAAAAGGCTGGGTTGGGAACGAGCTGACCAAGTTCAACCGCGACATCCTGGTTCTGGCGAACCCGGAGATTGCCAACCTGCCAGGTTGGGTTGTGGGTCTGGTTGCTGCCGGTGGTCTGGCTGCTGCCCTGTCCACGGCTGCGGGTCTGTTGCTGGCGATCTCGTCGGCGGTGTCCCACGACCTTGTCAAAGGTGCGATCAACCCGTCGATCTCTGAAAAGGGTGAACTTCTGGCGGCGCGGATCGCAATGGCCGTGGCTATCGTGGTCGCAACATGGCTGGGTCTGAACCCACCGGGCTTTGCGGCGCAAACCGTGGCCTTGGCCTTTGGTCTGGCGGCAGCCTCGATCTTCCCGGCGCTGATGATGGGGATCTTCTCGACCCGCATCAACAACACCGGCGCGGTTGCTGGCATGATGGCTGGTCTGGTTGTGACCCTGGTCTACATCTTCCTGCACAAGGGCTGGCTGTTCATTCCGGGCACCAACTCGTTCACCGATGCTGACCCGCTGCTGGGTCCGATCAAGTCGACCTCGTTCGGCGCCATTGGTGCAATGATCAACTTCGGCGTTGCCTACGTCGTTGCCGGTATGACCAAAGAGACTCCGCAGGAGATCAAAGATCTGGTCGAAAGCGTTCGCATTCCCCGTGGTGCTGGCGCAGCTCAGAATAAATGAGCATGATGCGGTGCATGGATAACCTCTATGTGCCGCGTCTTTCGACTTACTGTTCCCGCCCGGCATTCCACCGGGCGGGATTTTTACTCAGACCATCCGGAGGTATCTGATGCCCCTGTCCCACGACCAGATCACCCGGTTTCTGAAATCCGTACACCCCTATGACGCGCTTCCCGACTCGGTGCTGGCGGATATCGCCCAGCAGATCGAAGTGTGGGAGGTCGACGAGGACTCTGAAGTCTATGATCTGGGCCATACCCTGCCCGGCGTATTTCTGATCTACGAAGGTCAGGTCGAAATATCCGATGAAAACGGCGCTGTGGTTTCGCAACTTGGGCTGCGTAATTCCTTTGGCGAACGCGGGCTGCTGAAGGACGGCAAGGCAGCCACCAAAGCGCGGGCGCATTCGCCATCTGTGCTGATCGTTCTGCCGCCTGATCTGGTGCGCGAGCTGATCGACGGGCACGAAATCGTATCGAAATTCTTTGACCGGTCACGCGGCGACCGGGCCGGTCCGCAAAGTCTGGCAACCAGTGCCATCGACACGCTGATGGCGCATAACCCGGCCACCTGCCCCCCTGCGACGCCGGTGCAAGACGCAGCGCGCATCATGCGTGACAAGCGCATTTCATCCCTCTGCGTGACGGATGCCGATGGCTTGGTGGGAATTGCCACGCTGCGGGATATCTCGGGCAAATACGTGGCGGACGCGATGTCGGCGGATACCCCGGTCTCGCAGATCATGACGCCGAACCCCACGACGCTTTCGCCTTCGGACATCGGATCGGATGTGCTGCATGTGATGATGGAGCGTGGGATCGGCCATATCCCGATTTGCGAAGGGGGGCGTCTGGTCGGGATCGTAACGCAAACCGACCTGACCCACTATCAGGCCGTCAGTTCGGCGGAGCTGGTGCGCCGCATCGCCAATGCCAACAGCGCCGAGGACATGGCCAAGGTCACGGCAGAGATCCCGCAGCTTCTGGTGCAGCTTGTGGCCGGGGGTAACCGGCACGAGATCGTGACCCGGCTGATCACCGATATTGCCGACACAGCCACAAGACGGCTGTTGGCGCTGGCCGAGGAAAAACTGGGCCCACCGCCTGTTCCTTATCTGTGGCTGGCCTGCGGTTCACAAGGGCGGCAGGAACAGACAGGCGTGTCCGATCAGGACAATTGCCTGATGTTGGATGACAGCGCCTCCGACGCCGATATGCCATATTTTCAATCACTTGCGCAGTTCGTCTCGGACGGGCTGGACGTGTGCGGATATTTCTATTGCCCCGGCGACATGATGGCGACCAATCCGTGCTGGTGCCAGCCTGTGCGGGTCTGGCGCGAGTATTTCAGCGGCTGGATTGCCAAACCCAACCCCGAGGCGCAGATGCTGGCCTCGGTCATGTTTGACCTGCGCCCCATCGGCGGCGCGTTCGAGCTGTTTGCCGATTTGCACGCCAACACGCTGAAAGCGGCCAGTTCGAACTCGATCTTTGTGGCGCATATGATCTCGAACTCGCTCAAACATACTCCGCCGCTGGGCTTGCTGCGCGGGTTTGCCACGATCCGGTCAGGCGAGCATCGCAACACATTGGATCTGAAGCATAACGGCGTCGTGCCCGTGGTCGATCTGGCCCGGATTTACACCTTGCAAGGGCAATTGACCGAGGCAAACACCCGCGCGCGCCTTAAAGCTGCCGAGGCGGCAGGTGTTCTCAGCCCGTCTGGGGCGCGGGACCTATTGGATGCCTATGACCTGATCGCAGAAACCCGGCTGGAACATCAGGTCCGGATTGTGAAAGCTGGACGGGAACCGGATAATTACCTGCCGCCCTCGGACCTGTCGGATTTTGAGCGCAGCCATTTGCGGGACGCGTTTGTTGTCATCAAGACGATGCAATCGGCTGTGGGTCACGGCAAGGGGATGCTAGGCTAAACCTGCGCCTGTGTCGCACAAGGGATCGCCTTCGGCGACCGTATTTGGAACGAGAAGAAGGGGCGTGTCGCGCCCGAAAACTGGAGGAACCGCATGTTTCTGGAATTGATCGGCACAATATTCGCGGGTTTTGCATTCGCCGGGATCGTGATGGTGCTGAACAAACTGACGGGCGGTCTGTTGCCGCGTTGGGCCACTCCGGTCGCGGCAGGTTTGGGGATGATCGGGATGACGATCGCCAGCGAGTATTCCTGGTATGATCGCACCCGGGACACTCTGCCCGACAGTCTGGCGGTGATCCAAGAGGTCGAAAGCCGCGCGTTTTATCGTCCCTGGACCTATGCGGTGCCCTTCGTGGACCGGTTCGCCGCGATTGATACGGTCTCCGTGAAGACCAACGATCAGGTGCCAGATCAGCGTCTGGTCGATCTGTATTTCTTTGGCCGCTGGTCACCGGTCTCCAAACTGCCCGTCGCCGTGAACTGCGCCGAATATCGCCGTGCGAGCCTGGCGGATGGGGCCGAATTTGGCGATGACGGTCAGTTGCTGAACGCCGACTGGATCACAGCCGAGACCGGCGACCCGATTATCGAGGCAACCTGCGGAGTGTAACCATGCTGACCCGCCTCAGCCTTCGGATCCGGATTTTTCTGTTCTTCTGCCTTCTTGCCGCTGGCGGGGTGGTCGTCAGCACCGTTGCGCTGTGGGTCAGCTATGCCCGCGCAGACATGCCGGAATTGTTGGATGCCTTTGTCTTCTCGGGCCTGTTGATCGGGTTTGGGTTGCTGGCGCTTATCGCGGGGGTTTGGCTGTTGTTCGACGACAACGTCGCCAAGCCCATTGAGCGCCTCTCGGCTGAATTACGGGCCCGCGCGCATGCCGGGGTCAGCACCGATATGGATGTTGATGCGGCGAAATATCTGGGTGATCTGGCCCCTGCCGCTGCGGGCTTGGCGGATCAGCTATCCGACAAAACCCTGAATATCGCCGAGGCAGTCGCCGCCGAAACCGCCAATCTGGCCGCGGAAAAGCAACGCCTGACCGCGTTGTTGACCGAAATCCCGGTGGCCATGCTGCTGTCCAGCCCATCGCACAAGATCGTTCTTTATGACGCGCAGGCGGCAGAGGTTTTGGCGCAGATCGCACACCCACGCCTCAACGCGTCCCTGTTCGAATACCTCAATCCCGAGCCGCTGGAAAAAGCTTATGCCCGATTGACCAAGACCGGCATGGATGTCGAATGCACCCTGATCAGCATTGACGGCAATCAAAGCTATCAGGCTCGTATGAAGCCTTTGGGCGATGCGCCGGGCTATATGCTGATCTTCGACGACAGCGCCGCGCGGATTGCGCCTGAGGCCGCCCGCCCCCTGGTTTATGACTTCGACCTGCTGACCACGGCTGCAGAGGAAGCGTTCGAGCAGCGCGCCCTGTCGGATTTGTGCTTCGTCGTCTTTGATACCGAAACCACCGGCCTTTTGCCGCACAAGGATGAAATCGTTCAGATCGGCGCAGTGCGTGTCATCAAAGGGCGCATCGTCGAGGGTGAGCAGTTGGACATGCTGGTCGATCCGGGCATCCCGATCCCCGCAGCCTCGACCAAAGTGCACAAGGTCAGCGACCACATGGTTCAGGGCGCGCCGGATATCGCGCAGGCCGGACGGGTGTTTCATCAATTCGCCCGCGACGCCGTGATCGTGGCGCATAACGCGCCGTTCGACATGGCCTTTTTGCGCCGTCATGCGAAACGCATGGATGTCGAATGGGATCACCCCATTCTGGACACGGTTCTGCTGTCGGCGGTCCTGTTTGGGGCCAGCGAAACGCATACGCTGGACGCTGTGTGTGACCGGCTGGACGTCACCATCCCCGAGGCGCTGCGCCACACCGCCCTTGGGGACGCCGTCGCAACGGCCGAGGCCTTGGTCAGGATGCTGCCGATGTTGCAGGCAAGGCAGATGACCACGTTTGGCGCGGTTATTGCCGAGACACGCAAACATGGGCGTCTTCTGGAAGACCTCAACTGATCGGGAAATATGCGCGCGACATTAAGCTTTTGATGGACAAACCAGATGGCGCGTGGCACCTCAGGCGCGCCGGAACCAAGAGCGTGCAATGACCGAAAACACATTCACCCCCAGCCCCGAACAAAGCACCGCCTTTCGCGAGGCATTGGGCTGCTTCGGAACGGGTGTCACGGTCGTAACAACGCACACGGAAAACGGCCCGCGGGCGATCACCGTGAACTCTTTTGCCTCTGTCTCGCTGGATCCGCCTTTGGTGCTATGGTGTCTTGCCAAGGATTCATACCGTTTCAACGCCTTCAACGGGTGCCAGCACTATGCAATCCACGTCATGGCACAAGAACAGCAGGACGCCGCGCTGAAATTCGCGCGCGACGGCACCGATTTCTCTCATGCCAAATGGGAACCGGATGCAGCCGGTCGCCCACAACTGGCCGAGTGTCTGGCCCGGTTCGACTGCCAGCTTCATGCCAAACACGAGGCCGGGGATCATCTGATCCTTGTCGGTCAGGTGGAACAAGTGATGTACCGCACCGGCAAGGGCCTGATCTTCAAGCGCGGTCAGTTCGGCGGCTTTGTCGACAACGTTTAATCGTCTAGCGACCCATGAACCGCCAGCGCCTCTAGCTGGGTTTCTTGCGGCGTGATCACGCGGAATGCCTCGTGCACACCGCTTTCGGTCAGCTCGCGCGCGACGGTCAGCAGGATGTTCGGCGCGTGCTCATCGCACAGTTCCGACATATGCTCGATTTCTGCCTGCGCCACACCCAGCGCATCCTCAACCGAAGGCGCACCGTAGAGCTGCACGAAATGTTCGGCCAGGTTTTGGATGATCTGATCTTTTTCCGCCGCTTCGATCTGGGTCACCGCAACAAATGTCACGCGCCCGAAGGTCTCTAACCCCAACCAGCCATTGGCGAAGGCCTGCCGGGATTTCCCTTCCAAATCGCCCTGCCCCCAGTTCGAGAATTCGAACCCGCCCGAGATGCACCATTCGCCGGTCCGCGCTGGGGAATGAAACACATTCATGTCGCTTTCATCGAAATGGATCGCGCGGGCGAGTTTCATCAGGTCGTCTCCAATAATTCTGTCAGCGGGCGCAAGTGGGTGTCTTCGCCGTCCCGGATCAGCATACCGAACCGCTCATCCGTGCCCAGAAAGACGCCCCGATGGGCCAGCGGTTCCCCGACGCCACGCAGAAGGCCCAGCCATTCGCCGTGCAACGGCGCGTTGCCGTCCTCTTGCCAGCGGTTGAGCCATGTCAGCATATGCCGTGACCAGCTTTCCACCAGTTGGGTCGCAGATACGTCGGCGCAGCCTTCGTCATACAGCGCGGTGATGTCCGGGGTGTTCCCCGGTGCATCGCTGGTTTGCAGCAGCGCCAGTTCCCATCCGATCACCAGCCAGTCGGGCATCTGATCCGGGTCGGTGGTCGAGGCTGCGACGTGGAACTGTCCGCATTTCGCGCCATTCACGCAGATCAGCCCGTCCCAACCAAGATGCACGGCCACTTCGGGCGGAGCCAGCGCGCCCAGCGCATTCTGGAACCCCACAGCGCACAGCGGCAGCATCGCCATGGCATCCTGCAATGGCACCTCAGGCGCGAAGACGATGGCCACGCGCAGGCGGTCGGCCTGAATGTTGTAGACCACCGACCCCGCATCACAGCCCAGTGCCGCCATGGCCTGCGCCTTCTCAAACGGGTCTTCCCCGCCCTGCGCAGGATGGCCCGTCAGCAGCGGAGGGAAGACCGGTTCGGTCATGCGTTACCCTTGGCAATCATGTCGCGGGCGATCTTCCGGAACGCTTCGGCCTGCGGGCTGTCGGGTTTGGTGACGACGATGGGCGCACCTCCGTCAGCGGCCAGACGGATGTCCAGATGCAGCGGAATTTCACCCAGCAGCGGGACGCCCAGCGCCTCGGCCTCTGCGGTGACACCACCATGGCCAAAGATATGTTCCTCATGCCCGCAATTGGAACAGATATGGGTCGACATGTTCTCGATCATACCGACGATGGGCGTTTTGAGCTGATTGAACATGTCGATCCCCTTGCGGGCGTCGATCAGGGCCACATCTTGCGGGGTCGAGACGACAATGGCGCCGTCCACCTGGAACTTCTGGCTCAGCGTCAGTTGCACGTCGCCAGTGCCGGGTGGCAGATCGACGATCAGCACATCCAGCGCACCCCATTGCACCTGGCTCATCATCTGTTGCAGCGCGCCCATCAGCATGGGTCCGCGCCAGACAACCGCCTGCCCTTCGTTGGTCATCAGACCCATCGACATCATGGTGACGCCGTGGTTGCGCAGCGGCAGGATCGTCTTGCCATCCGGGCTGGCGGGCCGACCCGAGACACCCAGCATCCGGGGCTGCGATGGGCCGTAGACATCCGCATCCAACAGACCCACGCGCCGACCCTCAGCCGCCAAGGCACAGGCGAGGTTGGCCGAGACGGTGGACTTACCCACCCCACCCTTGCCCGAGGCAATTGCGATGATCCGATCCACACCCGGAACCGCCTGCGGCCCGGTTTGCGAGGGTTTGGGCTTGGGCTTCAGATCCGGCGGGGCCTTGTCGGAATGCGCGGTCAACATGGCCGAGACCTTGGCGACACCGTCCACCATCTGCGCGGCCTGTTCGGCAGCGGCGCGCACGGGTTCCATGCGTTCGGCCTGCTTGGGATCGATCTCGAGCACAAACCGCACGGTATCACCTTCGACATTCAGCGCGCGCACGACACCGGCGCTGACGATATCCTGACCGGACACCGGGTCGGTGATCTTTTTCAGGTTTGCAAGAACCGCGTCACGGACACTCATGCCTTCATCCCCTTACCCTGCATCGCATGGTTGCTTTTCATTGCATGTGTCTCCGTCTTTCTTCGTTCATTTGACGCATTTGCCAATTGGCCGTTAGGTTTGGCCATGCGCTTTGTCCTGTTGTGCCTCAGCCTGACGCTCACCGCCACCCCTTCCGGGTCGCAAGAGGCCATCGGCCTTGCCGCCCCGCCCGAGGTTTCAGACACGGGCCTTTTGCAACATATTCTTCCGCGCTTTTCACTCAAGACCGGGATACGCGTTATTGCCGCAGAAGACGGTGTTATGACGCTGTCGGCTGAACCCAGCGGCGATCCTGTCTTTGCCCGCGATACGGTGATCTATCATCTGGGCATTCAGGACGACCCGCGCCAGTCCCGGTTCCGTGACTGGCTGCTGTCGGACATTGGCAAGCGCACGGTCGAGAGTTTTGCACCGGATCAAGGCGCGCCGTTCAGCGCCAGTTTCGAAGTCGTCACTACCGACGACACCCCGACCACCGATGGTGACACGGCATTGGGCGAGGAACTGTCGATGACCCATTGCGGCAGGTGCCATGTGATCGGCCCTCAGAACCGGATGAACGGTCTGGGCTCGACCCCGTCTTTTGCGGTGTTGCGCACCCTGCCCGACTGGTCCGAACGGTTTCAGGCCTTCTTTGCGCTGAACCCGCACCCGGCTTTCACGCAGATCGATGGATTGACGCCGCCGTTCGATCCGTCGCGCCCCTCGCCCATTCATCCGGTTGAAATGACGCTGGACGATCTTGAGGCCATCCTTGCCTTTGTCTCGGTCATCGATGCGGCGGATCTGGGCGCGCCGCTGCAGCATCAATGATCCTTCCGTTTTGAGAAATAGTCGTCCGTAGTGACCACCCGAGGTTTCGGATTGGACTGGAACGGATTGTCCTGGATCTTGAACTGCGCATTCACCCGGCAATTGTCACACATCTGGATCATCCGCGCCTGCTCGGACGAGGCAAACATCGGATGCGTGCCTGAAAGTTTCTCCATGATGCGCTCGACCGTTGATTTCACCCCGAACAACGCGCCGCATTCCACGCAGGCAAACGGCTCTTCTTCGTTCAACACCTGCTGGGACAGGGCCGCATCGCTCAGGTCAAGCTGCGGCACCAAAGCAATTGCATCTTCCGGGCAGATATTCCGGCAAAGGCCGCATTGCAGGCAGGCGTCCTGCTGGAAGTTCAGTTGCGGTTTGTCCGGGTTGTCGATCAATGCCCCCGATGGGCAAAGCGACACACAGCTAAGACACAAGGTGCAGGCGTCGGTGTTCACCGCAACTGCCCCATATGGCGCACCTTCCGGCAGTGACAAAGGCGCGTCGGCTTCTGGGTTCAGGGCCTGCGCAGCCAACCGGGTGATTTGCCGACGGTTGCCCAAGGGCAGAACCGGATCGGCCAGCGGTGTCGGAACCTCTTGCGCGTAAAGCTGATCCGACACGGTGTCCGGGTCAGCCTCATCAATTAGTCCCAATGCGCCATCTCCGGCTATGGCTTTCGCCAGTTCAAGCTCTTGGTCCAGCGCGTCCCGCTCGGTTGTGGGGGCAAGCAGTATATCGACCCGCGCAAAGCCATGGGCCAGGGCGGCCAGCATTTCTGCATGGCCAAAGCCTGAAATCACGCTCAACTCCATCGGGATCACGTTAGCGGGCAGACCCCGGCCAAAGCGCGCGGCCATACGGATCATCTCGGCCCCGTGGATATCATGCACCAGCAGGCGCGGCGCTGCACCTCCGGCCCGGCGGTAAGTGCGGGCCAGAACATGCATCCGGGACAGGATCGCCGACACGGGCGGGTCCTCATAGGTAATCGCGGTCGAGGGGCACAGGGCGGCGCAAGCCCCGCAACCCGCGCAGATCATCGGGTCAATCGCAACATGCTCACCCGCCGGGGTGATTGCGCCAGTCGGGCAGATGTCGAGGCAATTGGTGCACGCAACCTGTTCGGCGCGGGAATGAGCACACAGAGTTTCCTCCAACCGGACATATAGCGGCTTTTCGAAGGTCCCCACCAACTGCGCGGCGTCAAAGGCCAGACGGGCAACCGCCACCGGATCGCGCGGGTCAGCGCGCAGATACCCTTCGCGCTTGGTCGGGGCCTGAACCAAGGCCGTGCCGCCGGTCAGGTCAATCAGGATATCGCATGCGGATTTCGCACCATCGCGGGGAGTTGACCATGTGAAGGCCCCGCGCCCACCCGGTTCGACCTGCTGAACCTGATCGATCTGCAGCGAGAATCCCCCCAAGGCACCTGTTACCGAACGCACCTGCCCGCGCACCACATCAAAAGCGCGGCTGAAGGGAACACTGTCCCCGGACGTCATAACCGTGACCGCCAAGGTACCGGACAGACGTTCCGCCAATTCAAACGCAGCCTCGGCGGGGCCAATGATGCAGCACGTCCCTTCGCTGATCACATCCACGCTGGGTGTGATTGGCAAGGGCACCAACGCCTCGGCGGCCAACGCGGCCATCTTGGGCGCAGCGTCCCGGGCCTGATCCGACCAACCGGCGCGGTCCCTCAAATCGACGAAGGCGGGCAAATCGACGTCGAGGTCCTCGGCCAGATCGCGGAACACCTCCTGCTCTTGCCCGCAGGCGATCAGAACCGGATTATCGCCTTTCATGAACTCGGCCACCACGCCAAGCTCGCGGGTGCACAGGGCTGTGTGGGTTCTGGAACACTCGACTTCGCAGGCTGAGCCTATCCGGTCGGCGTCAACGGGCTGTGACCCTTCGCAGTCACATAGGATGAGTTTGGTGGCCATGTCCCTCCCCCGGACAGCTTCCTTACTTGTCTACATTAGATGGTATCCTGCCGCTGGCAATCCAGCCCCCGCGCCCAAGCAGCGGCAAGTTGTTGGATAAATCGGAAATCCCCTTGTTTTCCGACTGAATCGGTCGGAATTTCACATGTTAAATTCTAGGTGATCACGCCCGTTTTCACATGATTGAGACTTGGCATGATAGCGCTATGTGTACCATAGTAGACGCTAGGTAAGGCAGGGGAGAGCCTTACGGGGAGGAGCCAGTGGCCAAGGCCGCAAGCCGTATCGAAATGCCTGTTGGCGTCGTTGTGCGCAAAACACCTGGTGTGACCCGCTGGGCCAAGTGGAACTGGCGCGCTGTTGCGGCGCTGCCCGGAGCGGGCCCGGCCGATTGGCTGGAGTTGCGGCGCGAAGGCGAAGCGGTCGAATATCACGCCGCCACCCTGCCCCTGACCTTGTGGGCAGATGAGACCGAGGCTTACATGGTCAACCTGTCTGACGGTCAGCCTTCGATCTATCTGGTTCTGCGCGATGCTTTGGACGGGAAACGCCCGATGGATGCGGTGCTGATCACCGCCTCGCCCTTCGAAGGTCAGGATTACGCCGATACCGGCGAAGAGATCGTCGAAAAAATCCCGATGACCGATGGCCTGATTGCCTGGATGCGGGACTTTACCCTTGAGCACCACCGCGATGAGGTTTTCGTCAAACGCCGTCGCGACAAGAAACGGACCGATCTGATTGAGGACGGCAAGGGCGATGCGCGGATCCGGCAGGACTCGGACGTCTACCGCGCCCCGCGGAGGGTTGTGCAATGACCCAAGCCCGCGATTTCTGGTCCCGCCGCAAAGCTGCCGTTCAGGCCGAAGCCAAGGCCGAAGTGATTGCGGCGGAAGAACAGGCTATCGCAGCACAGCACACCGAACTGGAAGAAAAGGCCGACGCAGAAATTTTGGCCGAGTTCAACCTGCCCGACCCGGATCAGTTGCAGGCGGGCGACGATGTCTCGGGCTTCATGGCCAAGGCGGTGCCGGACCGGCTGCGTCGTCGGGCGCTACGTCGGTTGTGGCGGCTGAACCCGGTGCTGGCCAATGTGGATGGGCTGGTCGATTACGGCGAGGATTACACGGACGCCGCCTGCGTGATCGAGAACCTCCAGACAGCGTATCAGGTTGGCAAAGGCATGCTGGCGCATGTTGAAGCACTAGCTGCTGAGGCAGAGGAAGAAACGCCCCAAGACCTGGCTGAGCCACCTGAGATCGAACAGGAACCGGCTTTGGATCAAGCCCCTCCTGAACCCGTTTCGGTAGCCGCAGCCCACGAGCCGGAAGAGGCTGAACTGCCCCCTTCCCCGCGCCGTATGAGATTTGAATTCGAAGGATAACGCATGACCGCAGATAACGCGCAGACCATAGACATCTCAGCCGAAGATCGGCTTCGCGCGGATTTCTACAACTTTCTGGGTCTGCTGCTGGCTGGCCCGCCCGATCAGTTGCTTTTGGATCAGATGGCGGGCCTAAGCGGCGACGACACCGATCTGGGTCAGGCCATTCAGGCGATGGCGCGGGTGGCAAAAGTCACCAAACCCGCTGCCGCCGAGCGTGAGTTCAACGCGCTGTTCATTGGGCTGGGTCGTGGAGAATTGCTGCCTTACGCAAGTTTCTACCTGACCGGGTTCCTGAACGAAAAACCCCTCGCGCAGCTTCGCAACGACATGGCCGCGCGTGGGATCACACGGGCGCAGAATGTGTTCGAGCCCGAGGACAACATCGCCTCACTGATGGAGATGATGGCGGGCATGATCGTAGGCCGCTTTGGCGCGCCTGCCACGCTGGAAGACCAAAAAGCGTTCTGGAACAAACATATCGGCCCCTGGGCCGCACATTTCTATTCGGATTTGGAAGCCGCCGAAGCGTCGGTTCTCTATGCCTCGGTCGGCACAGCCGGTCGGTTGTTCATGGAGATCGAACGCGAGGCCTTCCGAATGACGACAGCGTGATGCGCTGTCACTCGCCAGCGCCCCGTTTGGCGCTAGATCGCAACTGGGACAGGAGGAGCCCATGAGCAAGATCAAGGAAGAAGGCACCACGCGCCGGAACTTCCTCAAACTGGCCGGAACCGCAGCACCCGCTGCCGTCGCCGCCGCCAGCCTGAGCGGTCAGGCCGAAGCAGCCGAGCTGCCAACGGACGAGACCCGCATGCAGGACACCGCGCACACCCGCGCATACTTCGAAAGCACGCGCTTTTGAGCGACGATGAAAGCACCCGGTTCTAGGATCGGACGTTTTCACCATCCGACTGACGGTTGCGATTGGCCCTGACGTCGGCATCACCAGCACCAAGCCAGCCATGGCTTACATGGCCAGCAAGGGAGGAAACCAATGTTAAGGAAAAAGACCAACGGGGTTGCGAGACGCCCCCAGCGGACAAGTATCCTGTCCCAGGTCGGCGAGAAAACCGTCGATCGCCGCGCATTTCTGCGTGGCTCGGGCCTGACGATCGGCGGCCTTGCCGCGATCAGCGCCACGGGTGGAACCGTGACGCCAGCCAGCGCCCAGACAGCGGCCAACACAGCCGTTGAAAACATCAAATCCGTATGCACCCACTGTTCGGTCGGCTGTACGGTCGTTGCCGAAGTACAGAACGGTGTCTGGGTCGGTCAGGAACCCGGCTGGGACAGCCCGTTCAATCTGGGTGCACACTGCGCCAAGGGGGCCTCGGTCCGCGAGCACGCCCATGGCGAACGCCGCCTGAAATATCCGATGAAAAAGGAAGGCGGCGAGTGGAAGCGCATCAGCTGGGAACAGGCGATCGACGAGATCGGCGACGGCATGATGAACATCCGTCAGGAATCCGGGCCGGACAGCGTGTACTGGCTGGGCTCGGCCAAGCACAATAACGAACAGGCCTATCTGTTCCGCAAGTTCGCCGCCTATTGGGGCACGAACAACGTGGACCATCAGGCCCGTATCTGCCACTCAACCACCGTTGCGGGTGTTGCGAACACATGGGGCTACGGCGCCATGACCAATTCGTATAACGACATCCACAATTCCCGGGCCATCTTCATCATCGGCGGCAACCCGGCCGAGGCGCACCCCGTCTCGCTGCTGCACGTTCTACGCGCGAAAGAGCAGAACAACGCTCCGCTGATCGTCTGCGACCCGCGATTCACGCGCACGGCAGCGCATGCGGATGAATATGTCCGGTTCCGTCCCGGCACAGACGTTGCGCTGATCTGGGGTATCCTGTGGCACATCTTCGATAACGGTTGGGAGGACAAAGAGTTCATCCGTACCCGTGTCTGGGGTATGGACCAGATCCGCACCGAAGTTGCCAACTGGAACCCGGAAGAGACCGAGCGTGTGACCGGCGTTCCCGGCTCGCAGCTGAAACGCGTTGCCCGGACCATGGTTAACAACCGCCCCGGCACCGTGATCTGGTGTATGGGTGGAACCCAGCACACCAACGGCAACAACAACACCCGCGCCTATTGCGTGCTGCAGCTTGCGCTTGGCAACATGGGCACCTCGGGTGGTGGCACCAACATCTTCCGCGGCCATGACAACGTGCAGGGCGCAACGGACCTTGGTGTTCTGTCCCACACTCTGCCCGGCTATTACGGCCTGTCCGCAGGGGCATGGGGCCATTGGAGCCGCGTCTGGGGTGAGGATCTGGATTGGCTTAAAGGTCAGTTCGCCACGATCAAGGACAAGGAAGGCAAGGACAAGCCGCTGATGAATGAGCGCGGCATCCCGGTCTCTCGTTGGATCGACGGTGTTCTGGAAGACCCGGCCAACATGGATCAGGACAACAACGTCCGCGCCATGGTTCTTTGGGGCCACGCGCCCAACTCGCAGACCCGGATGACGGAAATGAAAACGGCGATGGAGAAGCTGGACATGCTGGTCGTGATCGACCCGTATCCCACCGTTTCCGCCGTGCTGCATGACCGCACCGATGGCGTTTACCTGCTGCCCGCCTGTACGCAGTTCGAAACCCGTGGTTCTGTCACCGCGTCGAACCGCTCGCTTCAGTGGCGCGACAAGGTGGTGGATCCGCTGTTCGAAAGCCTGCCGGACGAGGTCATCATGGCCAAGTTCGCCAACAAGTTCGGCTGGGCGGATCGTCTGTTCCGCAATATCGAGATGGAGGATGCCGAGACCCCCAACGTTGAAAGCATCACGCGTGAGTTCAACGCGGGCCTCTGGACCATCGGCTATACTGGTCAGTCGCCGGAACGTCTGAAAAGCCACATGGCCAACCAGCACACGTTCGACAGAACCACGCTGCAAGCCATTGGTGGACCAAACGACGGCGAGTATTACGGACTGCCATGGCCCTGCTGGGGCACGGCCGAGATGGGTCATACGGGGACACCGAACCTCTATGATATGTCCAAGCCGGTGGCCGAAGGTGGCCTGACTTTCCGCGCTCGTTTCGGGGTGGAACGCGATGGTGACAACCTGCTGGCCGAAGGGGTCTATAGCGTTGGATCGGAAATTCAGGATGGTTATCCCGAATTCACGATGCAGATGCTGATGGACCTCGGCTGGGACGGCGATCTGACGGCTGAGGAACGCGCAGCCATCGACGCCGTTGCGGGACCAGAGACCAACTGGAAAACCGACCTGTCCGGCGGCATCCAGCGGGTTGCGATCGAGCATGGCTGTGCGCCCTTCGGGAACGCCAAAGCCCGCGCGATTGTCTGGACCTTCCCGGATCCGATCCCGCTGCATCGCGAACCGCTCTATACCAACCGGCGCGATCTGGTGGAGGATTATCCGACCTACGAAGACCGGCACGCGTATCGCCTGCCCACCCTTTATGCTTCGATCCAAAAGAACGACTTTTCAAAGGATTACCCGATAATCCTAACGTCAGGTCGTCTGGTCGAATATGAAGGCGGCGGTGATGAGACACGGTCGAACCCGTGGCTGGCCGAGCTTCAGCAGGACATGTTCGTCGAGATCAATCCCCGCGATGCCAACAACCTGGGCATTCGTGACGGATCACAGGTCTGGGTCGAAGGTCCTGAGGGTGGCAAGGTCAAGGTGATGGCGATGCTGACCAACAGGGTCGGTGCCGGTGTGGCCTTCATGCCGTTCCACTTTGGTGGCCATTTCCAGGGCGAGGACCAGCGGCACAAATACCCCGCCGGTGCAGACCCATATGTGCTGGGTGAAAGTACCAACACCGCCCAGACCTATGGCTACGATTCAGTGACCCAGATGCAGGAGACCAAAGCGACTCTCTGCAAAATCTGGTCAGCGTAAGGGAGGAGAAGAGAAAAATGGCAGCAAGAGCAAAATTTCTCTGCGACGCCGAACGCTGCATCGAGTGCAATGCCTGCGTCACCGCTTGTAAGAACGAACACGAGGTGCCGTGGGGCGTGAACCGCCGCAGGGTGGTGACGATCAATGACGGTGACCCGGGCGAACGCTCGATCTCGGTGGCCTGTATGCATTGCTCGGATGCGCCCTGCATGGCGGTGTGCCCGGTCGACTGCTTCTATCAGAACGAAGAAGGGGTTGTCCTGCACTCCAAGGACCTGTGCATTGGCTGTGGTTATTGCTTCTACGCGTGCCCGTTCGGCGCGCCGCAATACCCGCAGGCGGGCAACTTCGGATCGCGCGGCAAGATGGACAAATGTACCTTCTGCGCCGGCGGTCCCGAGGAAACGCACTCGACCGCAGAGTTCGCCAAATACGGTCGCAACCGGATCGCCGAGGGCAAACTGCCCATCTGCGCCGAGATGTGTTCCACCAAGGCCCTGCTTGCCGGTGACGGCGACGTGGTCTCGGCCATCTACCGCGAGCGCGTCGTCGCGCGCGGGTTTGGTTCGGGCGCGTGGGGTTGGGGCACGGCCTACGACCAGAAAGACGGATAAACCGTCTGCATCAAACTCAGGTGACCCGCCCGTGCGGGTCGCCTGCTTTGGAATTTTGACCGAGGTTCAGATGTTCCGCTTATTCTTCGCACTATCGCTTACGATTGGACTGGCGCAGGCCGCACTTGCGCAATCCGACGAGACCGAAGCACCTGCCCCCACGACCGAGCGCAGTTCGACCGGCGGCGCGACGACGCTTGAGGATATTCTGGCCCGACAGCGCGGCGAACAGGTGGATAACGCCTATCGTTCGGAAAACACCGGCCAGGGCAATGTCGAGGGTCTGCTGGGCCAGTTTGGCCCAAGCGGCGTGTCATCGGACAGCGATGTCTACCGTGCGTTGCGCTTTGGTTCGGCAGTCGTCACCGTCTCATCTCGTGGGCCTGCCGACAGTGTTCTGATACAGGACGGCGGCATGTGGTGGTGGGAATTCCGCACCGGACCGTTGCGCGAATACGGCGGCTATATCGTCGCAGGAATGCTTGCGATCATCGTCTTGTTCTTCCTGATCCGCGGAAAAATCCGTATTGATGGCGAGAAAACCGGCCGGACTGTCCTGCGCTTTACCAGTTTTGAACGCTTCGGGCATTGGCTGTTTGCCGGGTCCTTCCTGATCCTCGGCCTTACCGGCCTGCTGACGCTTTATGGGCGCGACTTCCTGATCCCGATCTTCGGCAAGGAAGGCTTCGCGACCATCGCCCAGGGCTGCAAATGGCTGCACAACAACCTGGCCTGGGCCTTTATGCTGGGGCTCATCATCGTCACCGTGAACTGGATCGCCCACAACATACCAAACCGCACGGACCTGAAATGGCTGGCTGCCGGAGGGGGGCTTTTCACCAAAGGCTCTCACCCGCCCGCCAAAAAGTTCAACGCCGGTCAAAAGATCATCTTCTGGGCCTGCATCCTGCTGGGCGTCTCGATCAGCCTGTCGGGCCTGTCGCTGCTGTTCCCGTTTGAATTGCCGATGTTTGCCAAGACTTTCTCGGTCGCAAACGCCACCGGCATTCCGCAAGCATTGGGCCTGAACCTGCCGACACAAATGGCACCGCAGGAAGAGATGCAGTATGCGCAGGTCTGGCACGTTATGGTGGCTTATGTCTTCATTGCCATCATCATCGCCCATATCTACCTCGGCTCGGTCGGGATGGAGGGCGCATTCGATGCCATGGGAACCGGTGAGGTCGAAGAGCAATGGGCGCGCGAGCACCACTCGCTGTGGCTGGAAGAGGTGCAGGAAAAAGAGGCCGGTAAAGCAGCGGCTTCACCCGCAGAATAGATGCGCGGGCTGATCCTGGCCCTGGCGCTGGTCCCCCTGCCCGCCTGGTCCGAGTTCTTCACGCTCAAGGGTCATGGCGGCCCGATCATGGGGATCGCCACCGCGCCGGACGGGCGCATTGCGACGGCCAGTTTCGACAATTCCGTGGGTCTATGGTCGGGCAAATCCCCCGAATGGCTTGAAGGCCACGAAGCCGCCGTCAACAGCGTCGTGTTCAACGGAACCGCGATCTATTCCGCCGGGGACGATTTCACCCTGCGTCGCTGGCCCGGCGGTGCAATTGTCGGCCAGCACAAAGGCAAGATCGTCGGGCTTGCAGCTTCGAAAACCCACGTTGCCACAGCCAGTTGGGATGGCACCATCGGGCTTTGGCCGGTCGACGGGTCAGACCCTGTTTTGCTTGGACCAACCGGCAGCGGTGTGAACGCAGTGGCCTTTTCGCCAGATGGCGCGCATCTTTATTCTGCGGGGGTCGATGGCGCTCTGCGGCTTTGGGATGTTGCCACCGGTCAGGAAACAGATCGGTTGGTCGAGCATGGCTTTGGCATCAACGAATTGATCCTGAACACGCAGGACAACTGGATCGCCTATGGCGCGGTTGACGGCGTCACGCGCATTCTGGACCTGTCCACGCGGGAAGAACGAGACTTCACCCTCGACCGCCGCCCGATCCTTGCGCTTGCCCTCAGCCCCGACCGCAGCTTGCTGGCGGTTGGTGATGGCGAAGGCTACATCATGGTGATCGACACGACCGAATGGCGCATCGCGCAGGATTTCCGCGCCACCCTGCGCGGGCCGGTCTGGGCGCTGGCCTTTTCCGCCGACGGGCAGAACATCCACGCGGGCGGCATCGACGACGCCATGTATAGCTGGCCGGTTTCAGCCCTTGGCGATCAAGACCAAATGGCCGCTGTCGAGCCAAGCTTTCTGAAAAACCCAGACGAAATGAGCAATGGCGAGCGCCAATTCGCCCGCAAATGCTCGATCTGCCACAGCCTGACACCTGATGGGCAACGACGCGCCGGTCCAACGCTGTATGGACTGTTCGGTCGCCCGGCCGGAACCTTGCCGGGCTATTTCTACTCGGAAACCTTACAAGACACTGATATCATTTGGAATGATGAGACGATAAATGCCCTTTTCGAAGAAGGGCCGGATCACTACATTCCAGGGTCAAAGATGCCGATGCAGCGGATTACCCAAGCACAGGACCGGGACGATTTGATCGCCTTTCTACGCCGCGCAACGGTTGACCAGGACTGAACCCGGAGGAGACCATGAAAGCCTTTTTTGCCGCCCTGGCCGCGATGGTCGTCATCACCGTTGCAGCCCCTTACACGCTGGAGCAGATGGGCTTTAGCGCCGAAGAGGCCACTTCCGGCTCAGCCGTGCGCCTTGACTGAATGTCCGACTACCTGACCACCAAAGAACTGGCCGACCTGCTGCGGATCGGCGAGCGAAAGGCCTACGATCTGGCCTCCTCGGGCGAGGTGCCCTGCGTCCGCGCCATGGGAAAACTGCTGTTCCCCCGCGCCGAGGTGATCGCATGGCTCAACGCCTCTCGATCCGGTCCGCAGGTGGCCGAACCACCCCTGCCCGCCATCGTCGCGGGCAGCCATGATCCTCTGCTGGATTGGGCGCTGCGGGAAAGCGGATCGGGGTTGGCGACTTATTATGACGGCTCTTTCGACGGGCTGACCCGCCTTGCAGATCGCAGCGCGCAAGCCGCGGTCTTGCACATCCACGAAGAAGATGGGTTCAACACAACCTCCCTGCGCGATGCGTTGGGCGAAGCGCCCATGGTTCTGGTCGAAATTGCCCAGCGGCAGCGCGGGTTATTGCTCGCCCCCGGTGTCACCGACATTAGCGGGTTTGCCGACCTTAGAAATCGGCGCGTCATCCTGCGCCAGAACAGTGCCGCAAGCCAGCGCCTGTTTGACGCGCAGCTCGAAGCGCATGGCATGACACGGGATGATCTGAACGCCCTGCCAAACTGCGCCCGCACCGAAGAGGAACTGGCCATCACCTTGTACGACACAAAAGCCGAGGCCGGGTTCGGTCTGGGTGCGCTAGCCAGCCTCTACAATCTTGGCTTTGCCCCGACCCATTCCGAAAGACTGGATCTGGCCATCTGGCGACGCGCCTATTTCGACCCACCGATGCAGAAATTGCTGCGCTTCTTGCGTTCCGACCAATTCCACGCCCGGGCCTCCGAATTCGGCGGCTACGATCTGAACGGATTGGGACAGATCCACCATAATGGCGCCAGCGGGTAAAACTTCATCTTTTTAAAAATACTCTCGCCGAAGGCATTGGCCGCAGGCCAATTCACTGCGCGTTGGGAAAGAACACCTGCTGCCCCTGCAGCCGGAATGACTCGATGGCCGCCTGACCGTCCGGCCCCAGCAGCCAGTCGATAAACCTCTGCCCTGCGTTGGCGCGCACTGTGGGGTGTTTGCCGGGGTTCACAAGGATCACGCCATATTGGTTGAACAAACGCGGGTCGCCCTCGACCAGTATTTCAAGATCGCCCCGGTTGCCAAAGGACAGCCAGGTTGCCCGGTCGGTCAGCGTATAGGCCCCCATGCCGCTGGCCACGTTCAACGTCGCCCCCATGCCCGAGCCGGTTTCGCGATACCACGTCCCGGACGCCTCGGTCGGATCAATACCGGCCTCCGCCCAATGGCCGAGCTCGGCCTTGTGCGTACCGCTGTCATCCCCGCGCGAGACAAAAACGGCCTCTACCGCCTCAATCGCCGCCAATGCAGACAGAATATCCGACCCGCCCTTGACGCCAGCCGGGTCCGATTTCGGTCCGACCAGAACAAAATCGTTATACATCAGGTCAAATCGCTCAACGCCCCAGCCATCGGCCACGAACTGCTCCTCGGCCGGCTTAGAATGCACCAGCAGCACATCCCCGTCCCCATTGATCGCGTTGCGAATGGCCTGACCGGTTCCAACAGCCACGACGCGCACATCGATCCCGCTCTCCGCCTCAAACCCCGGCAGGATATAGTCCAACAGGCCCGAGTTCTGGGTAGACGTGGTGGATTGCACGACAATGAACGGCTCCTCTGCCAAAGCAGTCCCTGCCATCAGGCCAAGACCCACCAGTGCTGCGCGCAAAACTGCCCGAACCATCGCGACCTCCAAGTTTCCTGCTAAGTGACCAAACCGCCTGCCAGGTAGCGCCGGGATGCCTCGCTTTGCGGGGCATCCAGAACCTGCTTTGCGGAACCATGTTCAACCACATGGCCGCCCTGCATCATGACAATATCCGCCGCAAGCCGCCGCGCCTGCCCGATGTCGTGGGTGACCATCACAATCCGCACACCCCGAGACGACGCGCGCAGGATCATACGTTCGATCATCTGCGTGGCACTTGGGTCAAGCGCGCTTGTGGGTTCGTCCAGAAACAAAGTCTCGGGGTTCACCGCCAGCGCGCGCAGGATCGCCAGCCGCTGCGCCTCACCCCCTGACAGTGAACGCGCGGATTGCCGGGCTTTGTCCTCAAGCCCACCCTCGGCCAGCAATTCAACGATCCGGGCTTTGCGCGCGGCGCGTGCCAGCCCCTGACGTTTCAACACAAAATCCAGATTGGCGGAGACCGAGCGTCGCAGCAGAACCGGCTGCTGAAACACCATCGCCTGCCGCGACAGGTGATCGGCGTTCAGCGGTGTGTCGTCCTGCATCACCCGCCCCTGATCCGGCACAATCAACCCGTGCAAACAGCGCAGCAACAGGCTTTTACCCGCTCCGTTCGGTCCCAGCAAAAGGGTCGGCCCCGGCCCGTCCAACGTCAGATCAGCAACGTCCAGCAGAGCTTTCCCGTTGCGGCGGATCTGCACGTCGCGGACATGAAGGCGATTTGTCATATCCGAGACCAGATCACGCATGGCGCAATCCCTCCTGCTCGGCCCGCAGGCTGGCGGCGCTGACCATCGCATTCACGGCCACCGCAATCCCGATCAGGATCGCACCCAAAGCCAGCGCCAGCGCCAGATTGCCTTTCGAGGTTTCCAGCGCGATCGTCGTGGTCATCACCCGCGTCACGTGGTTGATATTGCCGCCCACGATGATCACCGCCCCGACCTCGGCAATCGCGCGGCCAAACCCGGCCAGCAATGCTGTGATCAGAGCAAGCCGCGCATCCCACAGCAGCACCGGAACCGAGGCCAGACGCGACACCCCAAGCGACCGGAGTTGTTCCGAATACTCCTCGGCCAGCATCTCAACCACTTGTCGGGTCAGCGCGGCCACGATGGGCGTCACCAGCACGACCTGAGCGATGATCATTGCGGTGGGCGTATAAAGCAGTTCAAGCACGCCCAGCGGCCCCGAACGGGACAGCATCAGATACACCAACAGCCCCACCACCACCGGCGGAAAGCCCATCAGCGCGTTCATCAGCACGATCAGAACCCGCCGTCCGGGGAACCGGGCAACAGCCAGAGCTGCCCCAACCGGCATCCCGATCAGCGCAGAAATCAGTACCGCAAACAGGGAAACTTTCAGGGACAGAAGCACAATGGCCCACAGCTCTGCATCCCCATTGAGGATCAAAGACAGCGCGCCGCTGAATTCTGATGCAAATCCCTGCATTATTTTCCCAGTTGCAACGCAAATCGGATGAAATGCGATAAATTACAAAGAAATACTAACCCGGTTTGACCCCAAGTACATACACAATTCCGACAGTTGGAATGAAAAACGCGGCCCCGTTTGGGACCGCGTCGTGACGTGCGAAATGCCTGTTTGGTTTAGTTCAATGCCGCATCGGTGATCTGATGCGTCCAGGCACCTTCGGGCTGTTTGGTGATAACCGGGTCAGAGCCACCGGCCAGCAGGGTGCCAACGGTCCGCTCGAAATCCGCCGGGTCAAGCGCGCCGTTCGAGCCTGCGGTCAACTTGGCGATCTCACCCATCATGCGCTTTTGATGCTCTTCGGTCTGCGCACCGGTCGCATCATTGTCCAGAACGATCAGAGCGGCCTCTTCCGGGTTCTCCTCGGCATATTTCCAGCCTTTCATCGAGGCACGGACGAAGCGCTGCATCTTGTCCACGAAAGCCTCATCGCTCAGGTTCTCTTCCAGTACATAAAGACCGTCTTCCAGCGTCGCGACGCCCTGATCTTCGTACTTAAATGTCACCAGCTCGTCCGGGCTGACGCCTGCATCGATGACCTGCCAGTATTCGTTATAGGTCATGGTGCTGATGCAATCGGCCTGACGCTGCAACAGCGGATCGACGTTGAAACCCTGTTTCAGAACCTCAACCCCGCTCTCGCTTTTGCCGCCGGTATCGATGCCAAGCTGGCTCATCCAGCTCATGAACGGGAACTCGTTGCCAAAGAACCAAACACCCAGGGTGCGGTTTTTCAGATCCTCCGGCGCGGCGATCCCGGCATCCTTCCAGCACGTCAGCATCATGCCCGAGCTTTTGAATGGCTGCGCGATATTGACCAAAGGCAGGCCCTTTTCGCGGGCAGCCAATGCGGCAGGCATCCATTCGACGGTCACATCGGCCCCGCCACCGGCAATGACCTGCGTCGGCGCAATGTCAGGACCACCCGGCAGTATGGTCACGTCCAGATCTTCTTCCTCATAAAACCCCTTGTCCTTTGCCACATAGTAGCCAGCGAACTGAGCCTGCGTGACCCACTTAAGCTGCAAGGTCACCTCATCTGCGGCCAGTGCTGAACTGGCGGCCAGGCTAAAGGCGGCAACCGCCCCGCTGAGTAGCTTTTTCATCTTCATCTTCTCCTAGTTGCGTGTTGTGCCCCGTTTTCGGGGTCTGTTAAGTCTTCTTTTTGTTATCCGCGTTGTGAGGGGTGCCAGAAGGTTACCACCTTTTCGAGCCCTGCCACCAATGTATAGAACACCGTCCCCGCCATGGCCGCCACAGCAATCTCGGCCCAGACCAGATCGATGGACAGGCTGCCCACCCCGGTCGAAATCCGAAAGCCCATGCCGCGCGTCGGCGATCCGAAATATTCGGCCACGATAGCCCCGATCAGCGCCAGCGTTGTGGCGATCTTGAGGCCGTTGAAAACAAACGGCATCGCCGCAGGCAGGCGCAGCTTGATCAGCGTTTGCATGTAACTGGCCGCATAGGTGCGCATCAGATCGCGCTGCATGGCGCCCGCCTCGCGCAGGCCCTGCACCGTATTCACGAGGATCGGGAAGAACACCATCACGACGACAACAGCCGCCTTGGATTGCCAGTCAAACCCGAACCAACTGACCAGAATGGGGGCAATCCCCACGATGGGCAGGGCCGCGACAAAATTCCCGATGGGCAGCAGCCCGCGTGTCAGGAACACCGACCGGTCGATCAGGATTGCAGTCACGAAAGCCGCGCTGCTGCCGATGGCAAAGCCGGTGAACGCCCCTTTAAAGACCGTCTGGGTAAAATCCTGCCACAGAATATCCGTCGAATTCGCAAAGGTCTGCGCCACCATTGACGGCGGCGGCAGGATCACGGGTGAGACGTTGAGGCCCCGCACCAGCCCTTCCCACAGGATCAGCAGCGTGACACCAAACAGCACCGGCACAAAGACCCGAATACCCTTCGAGTCGCGATAGATCGACCGCGCCAGCCAGGCATTCAGCCACCACGCACCGGCCCAGAAGATCAGGGAAAAGATCAGCCAGTTCATGCGCCCATCCCCATGCGTTTTAGGGTCACCCGTTGCAGCACGTCCAGCAACGTCACCAGGATGCCGGCCAGAATCGCCGCCGCAAACAGCGCCGCCCAGATCGCCAGCGGCGTGCCGAACTGATCCCCGATCAATATCCGCGCACCCAGGCCCGAGATTGCACCCGTCGGCAACTCGCCCACAATCGTCCCCACCAAGGCCGCCGCGATCCCCACCTTCAGCGAGGTAAACAGATACGGCACCGAGGACGGCAGGCGCAGTTTCAGAAACGCCTGCAGTCCATTTGCATTGTAGGTTCTGAGCAAATCCAGTTGTGATACGGCAGGCGACCGCAGCCCTTTGACCATCCCGACCAGAACCGGGAAGTAACACAAATAGGCCGAGATAATCGCCTTCGGCACCCCGCGCCCCTCGATCCCCAATTGTGAACTCAGGACAATGATCATCGGGGCCAAGGCCACAATCGGCACCGTCTGGCTGATAATGGCCCATGGCATCAGGCTCATATCGACGACACGCGAATAGACAATGGCGACGGCCCCCAGAATGCCCACGGCAGTGCCCAGCACGAAACCCCAAAGGGTGGATTGCAGCGTGATCCAGCCGTGGTAGATCAACGACCTCTTTGACATGGCCCGCCCGCGCATCGCCATCTCACCAGTGGTTTTCCACAGCTCCTGCCCCACCTGAATCGGGGTCGGCAGGCGCGGACGGTCGAGTTCGTAGCCGCGAACGATATGCGCTGAATTCTGCGTCATCAGAACCCAGACCGAGACCTGCTGACGGTCCCGTGACGCCTCGGGCGTGACGGTTTCGCCTGCGCGTTCGGCCTGATCCAGCGAGACACGGATATTCATCGGTGCAACCGCCAGATACCACAGCACAACAATGGCCAGCAGAACGGTCATGACTGCAAAGAACTGTTTCATGCCCGCCACTCCATCCGCAGGACAGGAACGGTGTCCGGAGGCACCGGCGGTTCCTCGGCCGTCACCTCAAACCCTTCGCGCCGGTAAAATCGCTGCGCCGCCGTGTTGGGGGTATGGGTGGTCAACCAAAGAAAGTCCCGCCCCTCTTTGGCCTGATCGACAAATCTCTTGCCGATCCCCTGTCCGGTTCGGCTGCAATAGAGCCCACCGATTTTGTTTTCCTTTGGATCGACCGACATATAGCAATCAATCGGGTCTCCGGTGACCCAGATTTCGCGCGCATCAAACGCCTTGCGGATCATGTCGGCGATTTGACCTACGGGCAGTTCGTCCGACATCCAGTCGGTTTGGCTGGCCCAGTCATGAACCACCCGCGCGCATGCCTCCACATCCTCGGGCCTTGCGCGTCTGATTTGGACGGCGTCAGTCATCATAGGAATGCCCCGCCCGCAGCCCGTCGCGCACCCGATGCGCGACCTCGATGAATTCCGGCGTGTCACGAATGTCCAACGGCCGCTCCTTGGGTAAGGGGCTGTCGATCACATCCGTAATCCGCCCGGGTCGGGGGCTCATGACCACGATCTTGGTGCTCAGATACACCGCCTCGGGGATCGAGTGGGTCACAAAGCCAATCGTCTTCTCGGTCCGTGCCCAAAGTGCCAAAAGCTGCTCATTCAGGTGGTCGCGCACAATCTCATCCAAAGCCCCGAACGGTTCATCCATCAGCAGGATATCGGCATCAAAGGCCAGGGCTCGCGCGATGCTGGCCCGTTGCTGCATTCCGCCAGACAACTGCCATGGAAATTTCCCACCAAACCCTTCAAGATCAACAAGTTCCAGTACGTTCCTAACACGCTCATCCTGTTCCGCCGAGGAATAACCCATAATCTCAAGCGGCAGTTTGATGTTCTTGGCAATGGTCCGCCACGGATACAGGCCTGCCGCTTGAAACACATACCCATAAGCCCGCTTGCGCCGCGCCTCATCCGGGGTCATGCCATTCACGGTCAACGTTCCCCCGGTCGGGGTCTCCAACGCAGCAACGCAGCGCAGGAACGTGGTTTTACCGCAGCCCGAAGGGCCGATGAAGCTGACAAAATCGCCCTTGTCGATTGTCAGGTTCACATCCTTGAGGGCATGAACCGGCCCGTCATTGGTTTGGAAGGTCAGGTCAAGTTGCCTGGCTTCGATCACGGACGGGGTCTTACTTTCAGTATTCATTCCATTGCCTTGAAAAGAGTGGATTTGAGCCGCCGCAAGACGGCTCATCTACGTCATACGCCCGTTGCCGGAATACCCGTCCGCTCGACCGGCCTCGGCGCGGTCAGCTCTTTCCATGTGCTCAACGCCTTGTTCACGGTCGTATTCGCCTCACGCGCTACAAAGTCACCGTGGCCTTCCTGCGTGCGGATCTCTCCATCATGCACAGCGACCTGACCACGTGTCAGGGTAAAGCGTGGCAGGCCCTTGACCTCTTTGCCTTCAAAGACGTTGTAGTCGATGGCCGATTGCTGAGTGCCCGCGCTGATGGTCTTGGATTTCTCAGGATCCCAAACCACCAAATCGGCATCCGCGCCGACCAGAACAGCGCCCTTTTTCGGGTAGCAATTCAATATCTTGGCGATGTTTGTTGAAGTTACCGCTACGAACTCGTTCATGGTCAGGCGCCCGGTATTCACCCCATGCGTCCACAACATCGGCATCCGGTCTTCAAGCCCTCCGGTCCCGTTCGGGATCTTGGTGAAATCCCCCACGCCATAGCGTTTCTGTTCCGTGGTAAAGGCACAATGGTCCGTGGCCACAACGCTCAGCGTCCCGGATTGCAACCCGTTCCACAGGCTGTCCTGATGCTGCTTGTTCCGGAACGGGGGGCTCATGACCCGCCGCGCCGCGTGATCCCAATCCTGATTGAAATATTCGCGTTCATCCAGGGTCAGATGCTGGATCAAAGGCTCTCCCCACACCCGCTTACCCTGCATCTTGGCCCGCCGAATGGCCTCATGCGCCTCTTCGCACGAGGTATGCACGACATAAAGCGGCACGCCCGCCATATCCGCGATCATGATCGCCCGGTTGGTCGCCTCGCCTTCCACCTGCGGCGGGCGGGAATAGGCATGCGCCTCGGGGCCGGTATTACCCTCGGCCAGCAGTTTGGCGCTCAGTTCCGCCACCACATCGCCATTCTCGGCATGGACCATCGCGGTGCCGCCCAGCTCGGCCAGACGCTTGAACGAGGCGAACAATTCGTCATCATTCACCATCAACGCGCCTTTATAGGCCATGAAATGCTTGAACGTGTTGATGCCCCGCGTCTCAATCACCGTCTTGAGGTCATTGAACACCTGCTCGCCCCACCAGGTCACCGCCATGTGAAACGAGTAATCGCAATTCGCACGCGTCGACTTGTTGTCCCAGCGCTTCAACGCATCCAGCAGGCTCTCGCCCGGGTTTGGCAGCGCAAAATCGACCACCATGGTCGTCCCACCCGCCAAAGCCGCCCGCGTGCCGCTTTCGAAATCGTCGCTGGAATAGGTCCCCATGAACGGCATCTCCAGATGCGTATGCGGATCGATGCCGCCCGGCATGACGTAACATCCGGTCGCGTCCAGCTCGGTATCGCCCTTCAGGCCCATCCCGATCTCAATGATCACGCCGCCTTCGACCAGCACATCCGCCTTGTAAGACAAATCTGCCGTAACAACGGTTCCGTTCTTGATGACTGTGCTCATGTTAAACTCCCTGATGTGGTCTGCGCCACTTGCTTCTTCTGTTCAAAAATACCTCGGGGGAGTCGCCCTTGGGCGACGGGGGCAGCGCCCCCTATTCCACGATTTCCGCCGTCTCGACGACCGCATGAAACAGAACATCGGCCCCGGCCGCAGCCCAGTCCTTGCTGATCTCTTCGGCCTCGTTATGGCTCAGCCCATCCACACACGGGCACATCACCATCGCGGTCGGTGCAACCCGGTTGATCCAGCAGGCATCATGCCCGGCGCCCGAGATGATGTCCGTGTGCGAATAACCCAACCGTTCCGCCGCATCGCGCACGGCAGCAACACATCCATCATCGAATTTGACCGGATCAAATCCGCCGACCTTCTCGAATTCGATCTCAAGGCCCATCTCATTGACAATGTCCTCGGCCGCGACGCGCAACCGGTTCTCCATATCGGTGATCACATCCAACTCGGGCGAGCGGAAATCGACCGTGAACACCGCCTTGCCCGGGATCACATTGCGTGAGTTCGGATAGATGTCGATATGTCCCGCCGCCCCAACGGCATGGGGTGCATGGGACCAGGCGATCTCATCCACCTTCTCAAGAATGCGCGCCATCGCCAGCCCGGCATTCTTGCGCATCGGCATTGGGGTCGATCCGGTATGCGCATCCTTGCCGGTCACGGTTATCTGAGTCCAACTCAACCCCTGACCATGGGTGACGACCCCGATATCCTTGCCTTCGGCCTCCAAAATCGGCCCCTGTTCAATGTGCAACTCAAAGAACGCATGCATCTTGCGCGCGCCGACCTCTTCATCGCCGCGCCAGCCGATACGCTGCAACTCGTCGCCAAATTTCTTGCCCTCAGCATCTTCGCGACCGTAGGCCCAATCCTGCGTGTGCATCCCGGCAAACACGCCCGAGGACAGCATGGCAGGCGCGTATCGCGTGCCTTCTTCATTGGTCCAGTTCGTCGCCACGATAGGGTGTTTGGTCTTGATCCCAAGATCATTCAGGGTCCGGATGATCTCCAATCCCCCAAGCACGCCCAGAACGCCATCATATTTGCCCCCCGTCGGCTGCGTATCAAGATGCGAGCCCACATAGACCGGCAGCGCATCCGGGTCCGTGCCCTCGCGCCGGGCAAACATGTTACCCATCTGGTCCAGCCCCATGGAACAGCCCGCATCCTCGCACCATGTCTGGAACAGGGCGCGGCCTTCGGCGTCTTCATCGGTCAATGTCTGGCGGTTGTTACCGCCCGCGACGCCGGGCCCAATCTTGGCCATTTCCATCAGGCTGTCCCACAACCTGTCGCCATTGATCCTGAGATTCTGCGCCGGAGCTGCCATTGTCTTTTTCCCTGTCGCTTGCGATTTGGCTCGCTTTTGGTGTCTTGATTTGACCATCTGGTCAAACTCACGCTATCACGGGTTCGACATCAGTCAAGAAATTGCGAAACACAGCGGAATTTTTCCGCATAATTCACACTCACTTGGCTAAAAAGAGACACGCAGGAACCATGCCCAAAGACCGCGCACCAACCCGAATTCAGAAAAAGAACCGCGCCGCGATTCTCGAAGCCGCTTTGAACGTGTTCTCGGCGCATGGGTTTCGCGGGGCGACCGTCGATCAGATCGCGGCCGAGGCCGGTCTGAGCAAGCCCAACCTGCTGTATTATTTCCCCTCGAAAGAGGCGATCCACACCGCGCTTTTGTCCGGTTTGCTGGACGTTTGGCTGGCCCCATTGCACGATCTGGACGAAAACGGCGATCCGATGCAGGAAATCCTGTCCTACATCCGGCGCAAACTGCAGATGAGCCGCGAATTACCGCGCGAAAGCCGCCTGTTTGCCAATGAACTGGTACAGGGCGCGCCGCGCATACATGATGCCCTGTCCACCGACCTCAAGGCCCTGGTCGACTCGAAATCCGAGATCCTGACCAGATGGATGGATGACGGTGAAATTGCCCGCGTGCACCCCTATCATCTGTTCTTTTCGATCTGGGCCTTGACCCAGCATTACGCCGATTTTGACGTGCAGGTCCGCGCCATTCTGGGCGAGGAAGACCCGTTCGAAGGGGCCGAGCCGTTTGTCGAGATGCTCTATCGCAAACTGCTGACACCCTAAGGTTTATTTCGCGGGTTTCAGAGCCAGTATTCGTTTCAAAATCACGATGGCCATGGCCAGCAATATGGTCAGATCGCCCATTGTGTTAACCGTGTTGATCTTGGGCACTTTCCCGGCATCCCGTACGATGGCGGTATACATCTTGGGCTGCTGGACGCCGATGGAATGCTCACGCTCGGACGCTTTGATGAATTTGTCAAAATCCTGTAAAGCTTTGACCTTTTTCTTGACCTGCCCCAGAAAGCGCTGATCCAGCTGACGGTCCTCTTTCAGCTTTTTCAGCATCTCTTCGATCGAGCGGCGCAGCTTGATCATCTGATCCAAGTCCTTTTTGACCTGCTTCTGGTGCAGCACGAAGTTCTTTGCCGCCAGCGCATCGCGCTGTTTGGCTTTGGACAGGGCGACGTTCTTTTTGGATGTGTCCCGGTCAAGCTTTGTGACCCGGTTGCCACCCTTGTTCCGGCCCGGTGGTGCCGCTGGCATGACATTCTCCTTTGATCCTGTCCGTCAGCGGTACTGTATCACCGAACCGGTTTTTGCGGGATACCGGTATCTCTTACTCGGCGGCTTTCGCCATCGGGTTGTTCGGGTGGGACGTCCAGTTGGCATATTCCTTCTGCACGACCTTGCCGGTGCGCGGATCGACCGCGCCCGCTGCCATTGGCTCCATCGAGATGCAGCCTTCGACCGGGCAGACATCCACGCAGAGGTTGCAGGCGACGCATTCCTCGTCGATCACCTCGAACACGCGATCTGGCGACATCGAAATTGCCTGATGACTGGTGTCTTCACAGGCGGCGTAGCAGCGACCGCATTTGATGCACTGGTCCTGATCGATCTTGGCCTTGGCGATGTAGTTCAGGTTCAGATACTGCCAGTCGGTCACATTGGGCACCGCCCGCCCAACAACTTCGGAAACACTGGTATAGCCTTTCTCATCCATCCATTCGGACAGGCCCGCCGTCAGTTCGTCGATGATCTTGAACCCATAGGTCATGGCCGCCGTGCAGACCTGCACATTGCCACAACCCAATGAGATGAACTCTGCCGCGTCACGCCACGTGGTGACGCCGCCAATGCCGGAAATCGGCATGCCGTGCGTCGCCTCGGCCCGTGCGATTTCCGAGACCATCGACAACGCAATTGGCTTGACTGCAGGGCCGCAGTAACCGCCATGGCTGCCTTTGCCGTCAATCGAGGGTTCGGGGCTGAACGTGTCCAGGTTCACGCTGGTGATCGAGTTGATCGTGTTGATCAGCGAGACCGCATCGGCCCCGCCATTCCGCGCCGCAGCCGCGGGTTTGCGGATATCCGTGATGTTCGGCGTCAGCTTCACGATCACCGGGCGGTCATAGTACATCTTGCACCAACGGGTGACCATCTCGATATATTCCGGCACCTGCCCTACGGCAGACCCCATTCCCCGCTCGCTCATCCCGTGCGGGCAGCCGAAGTTCAGTTCGATGCCGTCCGCGCCCGTTTCGGCAACACGCGGAAGGATGGCTTTCCACGCTTCTTCCTCGCACGGCACCATGATCGAGGCGATCAGCGCGCGGTCCGGGTAATCCGCCTTGACCCGCGCCATTTCTTCAAGGTTCACTTCCAAGGGCCGGTCAGTGATCAGTTCGATATTGTTGAGCCCCAGCAACCGCCGATCCGCGCCATATATGGCCCCGTAACGCGGGCCGTTGACGTTCACGACCGGAGGGCCCTCGGCCCCCAGTGTCTTCCAGACCACACCACCCCATCCGGCCTCGAAGGCGCGGCGGACGTTGTATTCCTTGTCGGTCGGCGGGGCCGAGGCCAGCCAGTAGGGGTTGGGGCTGGAAATGCCCAGAAAGTCTGTCGTCAGGTCAGCCATGGGTACTCCTTTCCGGCTCCTCAGCCGGTTTTCTTGAAAATCATCTCGGTCGGGCGAATCCGCCCGGCATGCAGGTTTGCGACGTAGTTTTGAAACTTCTCTGGTGCCGTATCACCCATCATCAGGTGGATGCCCAACGGCGCGGGGCCGGTTTCGGCAATCTTTGCAAAGACTTCCTCGAAGAACTTGATGGCGAATTCGGTACGATCCGTCTCGGTCACCAATTCAAGCCCCGCCGATGCGGCTGCGTCCTTATAGACCTCTGGCGCGTGCACAAACGAAGTCTCGGCCACAGTCGACCAAGGCAAGGGGAAAGCCAACGGTTCGTCTGTTGCACCAGCCATCACGTCGAACAGGGCAAAGCTGCCACCCGTGGCAAGTGCGCGCGACACCTCGGCAAACAGCCCGGCCTTGTCTTCGATGTTCATGCCGACATGCAGCATCACCGCCAGATCGAACCCGGCATCCGGTACTGGCATGTCCAAAGCACTGCCGACGTGGAACTCGACCTTGTCGGAATGCCCCACGATCTCGCTGAGTGCCGTTGCCGTTTCGACAAACTCAGGTGTCAGGTCGACCCCTGTCACCCTCGAGTCGTACCGGTCCACGACATAACGCGATGTCCCGCCGATCCCGCAGCCCACATCCAGCACCCGCGTCGCATGGGTGGGCGACAGCTGGGCAAACAGATGATCCGTGGCGAGAACCCCGCCAGTGTGAAACTCGTCACCGGCTTTCAGGTCCGCGACCGTGGCCGCGTCGGGGTCAACGCCACTGGTTTTCAGGGCATCGCGCACGCGATCCGTCAGAGCGCCGGTAGTGTAGTGTTGGGCAACTGCGTTTTCGATCTGGGACATAACGGTACCTCAGCGAATGGGATGAGTTGAATGCCTCACCCTATCACGAAACAAGGCTCGCGTGGATGTCCATCGCCGCGTCCCGGCCTTCGGCAACGGCGGTCACAGTCAGGTCTTCCCCGCCCGCGGCGCAGTCGCCGCCCGCCCAGACACCAGCCATCGAGGTGCGTCCGGCCCCGCTGACGGCGATCTTGTTGCCGTCCAGTTCCAGACCTTCGGGCGCGCCGTCCAGCGTTTGACCAATCGCTTTCAGCACCTGATCTGCAGGCAGGCGAATGGTCTCGCCGGTTCCAGTCAGCTGACCATTCTGGCTTGAGGTATATTCCAACTCGACCTCGACCGCCGCACCGTTGCCATGAACCGCAACAGGCTGAACATTAGTCATGATCCGAACCCCGTGCGATGCCGCGAGATCCTGCTCATACCGGCTGGCACCCATTGCGTCCCGCCCACGGCGGTAGGCAATCGTGACATGCTCGGCACCCAGCAGTTTCGACTTCACCGCCGCGTCAACAGCAGTCATGCCGCCCCCGATCACAACGACATTGCGCCCCACTGGCAAATCGGCCAGATCCGACGCTTGCCGCACGTCCGAGATGAAATCGACCGCAGCGCGCACGCCGTCCTTGTCTACCCCTTGCGCCCGCAGCGCGTTCACGCCAGCAAGACCGATGGACAGGAACACGGCGTCGTAATTCTCGATCAGGCCTTCAAGCGAGAGGCCCTCGCCCAACAGCGACCCCGTTTCGATGGAAATACCGCCGATCTTCAGCAGCCAATCCACCTCGGCCTGCGCGAAGTCATTGGTCGATTTGTAAGCGGCAATCCCGTATTCGTTCAGACCGCCGGGCTTAGGTTTGCCTTCATGGATCACCACATCATGGCCCAGCATTGCCAGCCGATGCGCGCAGGCCAGACCGGCAGGCCCTGCCCCGATCACAGCGATGGTTTTGCCCGTCGCGGCGGCACGTTCGAACGGATGAACGCCCGAGGCCATCACATCATCAGTCGCAAAGCGTTGCAGACGCCCGATCTCAACCGGTTTGCCTTCGGCTGTTTCGCGCACACAGGCTTCTTCGCACAGAGTTTCGGTCGGACAGACGCGGGCGCACATACCGCCCAGAATATTCTGGTCCAGAATAGTCCGCCCCGCCGATTGCGGCTGACCTGCCTGAATCTGGCGAATGAACAACGGAATATCGATATCCGTCGGACAGGCCGTCACGCATGGCGCGTCATAGCAGAAATAGCAGCGGTCTGCGGCCACGGCAGCCTCATGCGGGGCCAGTGGCGGATGCAGATCGGTGAAATTCGAGGTCAGCTCATCGCTGGAAAGCCGCCCGGAGACGATCCCGGGTGCCATCTGGCCCTGTGCCATCACTCTACTCCCTGTAGATATGTTTGTTATGGCCTCAGCTTGCCACATTTTGATTTTTTATCAATTGGTAAAATTTGCCAAATGGTAAAAAAATTTGAATCCGGCAGCCGATACAGACCGGATTTGGCCCCGTTTTGCTCACTTTCTAAGCATTTTGCAGGGCGGCGTGTCGGGATAACCCGTTCAAGTCGGGTCGCCGGACCTCAACTGTCTTTTGACGCCCCATCCGGCTTGCTGTAAGCCCGAAGGCAGGTGCGTGAGACAACGCGCATGTTTGGGACGGGCACAGATGCGGGCAGCTTCGCAAGATTTCAACATCGTCATCATCGGTCAGAACAACCGCCTGCAATACGAGGCCGTGCTGTTCGCAGCCTCGCTGCGCCATTCCTCGCCCGATTTTAAAGGTCGTCTGTTTGTCGCCACGCCCAATCCCGGCCCGCGTTGGCCTCAGAACCCCGCCATTCAGGACGAAGACGTTCTGAATGCGCTGAAACATCTGGGTGCCGAGATCCTGCCCTTCGACAGCCATGTCTTTGGTGAAAGCTATCCCTATGGCAACAAGATCGAGGCGCTTCTGGCCCTGCCCGAGGGCGAACCCTTTGTTTTCTTTGACACAGACACGCTGATCACGGGCGATCTGGGCAGCGTTCCGTTTGATTTCGACCGGCCAAGCGCATCCTTGAAGGTCGAAGGCACCTGGCCCAAGCCCACGCTGTACGGGCCAGGTTTTGACGGCATCTGGTCGGCGCTGTATCAGCGATTTGGTCTGGACTTCGACAGCTCGATTGACACAAGCCAACCGCACGAACACTGGCGGCGGTATCTGTATTTCAACGCGGGCTATTTCTTCTACAAATGTCCGCGCCAGTTCGGTGAGCGGTTCCTGGACTACGCGCGCACCATCCGGGATGAGCATTTTCCGGAACTGGTCGGACAGAACCTCGATCCCTGGCTGGATCAGGCCGCCCTGCCCCTTGTGATCCATTCCTTCGGCGGCGGACGCGATGCCCTGCCCGAGGGGCTTCTGGACGGCTCGGTCAGTTGTCACTACCGCTTGTTTCCGATGCTTTATGCCCGCGAAAGCGACCATGTGATCGATGTTCTGGAAACCGTTACGGCCCCGAACAAGGTCAAGAAGGTCCTGAAACAGTATGACCCGATCAAAAAGCTGGTGGTTCAGGGCAAGGGTCAGAAAATCCGGGACCTGTTCGACCGCAACGCGCTGCCCAGCCGCGAACAGGCCATTCGCAACCGGATCAAAGCGCAAGGGCTTTGGATGCGCTGACAGCAGCGTTGTGTGACGGCGGGCAATGTCCTACAGATTCGGCAACACACATTCCAACAGGAGATTTTTTGATGTCTGACGGCCCCACCTACGGTTTCGACACGCTGCAAATTCACGCGGGCGCACGCCCGGACCCGGCAACCGGCGCGCGGCAGACACCGATCTACCAATCCACGGCCTATGTGTTCCGCGATGCCGACCACGCTGCAGCCCTGTTCAACCTGCAAGAGGTTGGGTTCATCTACTCGCGCCTGACCAACCCGACGGTGGCCGTGCTGCAAGAGCGTGTGGCGACCCTGGAAGGCGGCGTTGGCGCGGTCTGCTGTTCGTCGGGCCACGCGGCACAGATCATGGCGCTGTTCCCGCTGATGGGACCGGGCTGCAATGTGGTGGCCTCGACCCGTTTGTATGGCGGCACCGTCACCCAGTTCAGCCAGACGATCAAACGCTTTGGCTGGTCGGCCACGTTTGTGGACACCGATGATCTGGACGCGGTGAAGGCTGCCATCGACGAAAACACCCGCGCGGTGTTCTGCGAATCCATCGCCAACCCGGGCGGCTATGTCACCGACATCCGCGCGCTGGCGGATGTGGCTGACGAGGCAGGCATTCCGCTGATCGTCGACAACACCTCGGCCACGCCCTACCTGTGCCGCCCGATCGAACACGGGGCGACGCTGGTGGTGCATTCGACCACCAAGTATTTGACCGGCAATGGCACTGTCACCGGCGGTTGCATCGTGGATTCGGGCAAGTTCGACTGGTCGGCGAATGACAAGTTCCCCTCACTCAGCGAACCGGAACAGGCGTATCACGGGCTGAAATTCCACGAGACCTTTGGGCCACTGGCCTTCACCTTCCATGGCATCGCCATCGGGTTGCGCGATCTGGGCATGACCATGAACCCGCAAGCCGCGCATTACACGCTGATGGGGATCGAGACCCTGTCGCTGCGGATGGAGCGTCATGTCGAGAACGCGCAAAAGATCGCAGCATGGCTCGAAGCCGATGATCGCGTGGACTACGTGACCTATGCGGGCCTGCCCTCGTCGCCCTATCACGACCGGGTCAAGGCGCAGTACCCTCGCGGCGCGGGTGCGCTGTTCACCTTTGCCGTCAAAGGTGGCTATGACGCCTGTATCAAGCTGGTCAACGCGCTGGAGATTTTCAGCCATGTCGCCAATCTGGGTGATGCCCGGTCGCTGATCATCCACTCGGCCTCGACCACGCACCGTCAGTTGACACCGGAACAGCAAGAGGCTGCGGGCGCAAGCCCCAACGTGGTGCGTGTATCCATCGGGATCGAGGATGCCAATGACCTGATCGCCGATCTGGATCAGGCCCTGGCCAAAGCCAGTAACTAAGCCATGAGCGGGCACGACACCAACGCGCTGGGTCAACCCATCGGTCTGCCGGTCACAGGCGATTTCCCGCGCCCGACACCGCCTTATACGCCGATGATGGGCCAGTATTGCTCGGTCGTGCCGCTGGACGTGAACAGACATGCGCCCGGATTGTTCCGGGCGTTTGCCAATGACGCCGATCATCGGAACTGGACCTACCTGCCCTACGGCCCGTTTGAGTCCGAGCCGGATTTTGAAACCTGGGCCCGCGCCAACTGTATGGATGCGGATCCGATGTTTCACACAGTCTTGGATGCGGATGAGGTGCCGGTGGGCATGGCCTCGTACCTGCGGATTGCGCCTGCGGCCGGGGCAATTGAGGTGGGGCACATCCACTTCTCCCCCCTGTTGCAGCGCAAGCCGCAATCGACCGAAGTTATGTACCTGATGATGAAACGTGTCTTCGACGAGTTGGGCTATCGCCGGTATGAATGGAAATGCGACGCGCTCAATGCCGCCTCGTGCCGGGCGGCGCAGCGATTGGGTTTCACGTTCGAGGGCATCTTCCGGCAGGCGACCCATTACAAGGGCCGCAATCGGGATACGGCGTGGTACGCGATCATCGACAGTGACTGGCCCCGTATCAAGGCCGCGTTCGAAGAATGGCTGTCGCCCGACAATTTCGACGCGGCGGGCCAGCAACGAAAACCGCTGATGACCCGCGCCGAGGCGTAGTCTTACTCGGAAATCTCGAATTCCATCGAGACGCTGACCGAAACCGAAATCTCTCCGCTGGCCACGGGTACACTACCGGCATCCGCCGCGCTGAAAGCGCGCATCTCGGCCATAGGGCGCACACCGCCACCGCGTTCCGAGATTGTCTGGACCGGACCCAAAGTGACATTTGCCGCTTGCGCCAGTTGCTCGGCCTTGGCTGTAGCTTCGCCCACCGCCTTGGCGCGGGCCTGCACCTCAATCGGTTTGGGGTCCTGCAAACCAAAGCTGAGGCCGCCGAAATCATTGGCCCCGTCCTGAATGACGGCATCCATGATCTGTCCCAACTGGCTCAGATCTCGCACCCGCACAAATACCCGGTTCGACGCAACAAAGCCTGTGATCTCGGGCGCGCTGCCGTCCCGCTGATTTCGATTCGACCAGACCGGCGACAGGGACAGGTCGCGCGTTTGCACATCCCGATCCTCGATCCCCATGTCGGTCAGACGGGCCAGAACCTGCGCCACAGCGTCCGATGTCGCCTGCATCGCCACAGAGGCTTCGGCGTTTTCGTTTGTCACGCCCAGCGTGATCGTCGCCATATCGGGCGCGACCTGCACGGTTCCCGTGGCGTCCACATTGATGCGACGTTCTTCCGCATGTGCCAGCCCGGCGGTTGTTGCGGCCATCATGGCGGCCAGAAAAGCGAATGTCTTCAAGGTCATCCCTCCAAACTAATTGCCTTCAACATGGGTTGGCAGGGCTTTGCCATACAAGGGGGGTGCTTGGCTTTTTCTTTCCCTCGGCGGCTTCCTGCTTTAGGGTCGGTCTGCAGGCGTGTTATCGTTTGCGCTGATGATATGAGTTATGGTTCCACGGGATTATGAAACCCGCCTTTGCGCTGTCATTTTCTACAACCGGAATTTCGCTGCACCACCTGTCCGAGGGCGAGTGGTACAGTATTGGAACCGTTTCTCTGGATGCGGATGATCTGAACGCGCAGATCCATGCGTTGCGGGATCAGGCCTTTGCGCTGGAAAATGACCTAAGCTGCAATGTGGTGATTCCGGCGGATCAGATTCGCTATCTCTCGGTTGAAACGGGTGATCTGTCGCCTGAAGACAGCGCACAGAAGGTTCGCGATGAGCTGGTTGCAGCAACGCCTTATAAGCAATCGGAACTGAGTTTCGCCACTGTCCGTCAGGACGGAACGACATTTGGCGCGGCTGTGTCGCTGCAAACGCTGAACGAAGCGCAGAGCTTTACTGCCGAGCACGGGTTTGTCCCCGTTGCCTACACGGCAGACCCCGACGAAGACACATTTCCCGGCAAGCCGATATTTGATCTGGAGCCTGCGCCGATTGCGCCCGTTGCAGTGCCCGAAATCGAACATCCCGCTGCACGGGTAGAGCCCGAGGTCGAGGAAGAACCAGAGCCAACGGTCCACGCCATTGCCGAAACGGCAGCACCCGATGCCTTCCGCTCTCCTGTTCCGCCGGATACTGATGTGCCTTTGGGTGGCAATGGTTTTGATCCCAAACGTCTGACCGTTCCAGCCATCGCAGCGGCTGCTGTGTTGGCGGTGGCAATCGGCGCATGGTCCCTGATGGGCGTGCAGGATGAGGATGTTCTGGCCGAAGGCGAGCCAGACCTTCTGACCGCGACACCGGATGAAGAAGCCGCCCAAGACCTTGCCGAAACACCGCCTACTGAAACCGAAGTAGCAGGTGCGCCAGCGACCGACCTTGTGCCGGATGAAGATACCTTGGCCTCGGCCGAGCCTTCGGCGCCACAACCGCAGGCGCCCGACGACCAGCCCGCCTTATCGCCAACAGACGCGGCGATTCTGGAGGCGTTGAAGGTGCAGCCAACCCCGGTGGAAGAGATCGAACGGGACTCCGACACCGCGCAAGACGTTGAACCGGGCGTCGTGGTTGTTGATCTCGCACCCGACCGCCCCAGCGAACCATCTCTGATCGAGCCGGACGATCTGTATCTTGCCTCAATCGACAAGTCCGACTTCTCGAACGACGCGGTGGCGCTGGCACCTGCCGAAAGCTTCGAAACGGATCTGCCGTTTGACGCCCCTGCCCTGACGCGCGCAGCCGTGGCGGGTTTCGATCTGGATGAGCGTGGGCTTGTGGTACCTTCCCCGGACGGCACCCTGAACCCTGACGGCATTATGGTCTATCTCGGTCGCCCCTCCTCGGTTCCGCCGGATGTTCCCACGCGTTTCGAAGAGGAACCCGTGGTCGAGGAAACCGACACACGCCTTGCCGGGTTCCGCCCGAAACCCCGCCCGGACAATCTGGACGAACGGTTCGAGCGTCAGCAGTTGGGCGGTCGGTCCCTGGAAGAACTGGCGGTGATGCGGCCAAAACTCCGGCCCGAATCTCTGCAAGCCGCGCCCGAGGTGGATGACACGCCCACCGCCCTGGCCGTTGTGCGCGTGCCGCGCCCCAAAACACGGCCTGCAGGTCTTGTGCGCGTCGCGGCAGCAGCCCCTGCCGCATCCAATCTGGGCTCAACCGCTGCTGTCGACCAAAACAGTGACGAGGCCGGATCGTTCCAGCCCAAGGCCGTCGCCCCCAAAATCCCGTCCACCGCGTCTGTTGCGCGGCAGGCGACCATCGACAACGCCATCAACCTGCGCAGGCTGAATCTGATCGGGGTCTATGGTACGCCCGCTAACCGGCGCGCTTTGGTCCGCTTGCCCAGCGGTCGGTACAAGAAACTGAAGGTCGGTGACCGGGTTGACGGCGGCAAGGTCATCGCCATCAGCGACAGTGAGTTGCGGTATCAGAAAAAGGGCCGCAACGTGACCCTGTCGATGCCGCGTGGATGATCACTTTGCCTATCAGGCGCGCGTCAAGCCGCCGAAATCTCGCCGCTTTCGATCTGCTCACGCTCGATGGATTCGAACAGGGCCTGAAAGTTACCCTCGCCAAATCCGTCATCGCCCTTGCGCTGGATGAATTCGAAGAAGATCGGCCCGATCACGGTTTTTGAGAAGATTTGCAGCAAAATCCGCGTCTCACCCCCGTCCACAACGCCTTCGCCATCGATCAGGATGCCGTGTTTCATCATCCGGTCCAACGGCTCGTCATGATCCGTCACACGCTCTTTCGACATGTCGTAATAGGCGCGGTTCGGGCCGGGCATGAATTTCAGACCGTTCTCGGCGATGGCATCGGTCGAGGCATAGATATCCTCGCTGCCCACTGCGATATGCTGGATGCCTTCGCCCTTGTATTTCTTGAGGTAAGACACGATCTGCCCGGTCTCGCCGCGATCCTCATTGATCGGGATACGAATGCGGCCACAGGGTGAGGTCAAGGCGCGGCTGTAAAGCCCGGTGAACTTGCCCTGAATGTCGAAGAACCGGATTTCGCGGAAGTTGAACAGATCGCCGTAAAACCTGAACCACTTGTCCATGTTGCCCTTGTAGACATTGTGGGTCAGGTGATCGAGGTAATAGAACCCCTCGCCCCGCGGCTTGGATTCCTTGATCCACTCGAATTCCTGATTGTAGGGCGACGTGTCGTAATACTGATCGATGAAATACAGCAACGATCCACCAATGCCCTTGATGGCAGGCACGTCCATGGTTTTGTCCGCCTCGTCATAGGGTTCGGCCCCTTTGGACACCGCGTGCTCATACGCCTTTTGCGCATCCACCACGCGCCAGCCCATCGCAGGGGCACAGGGCCCGTGCTCGGCCACGAACTTGTCGGCGAAGCTGTCCGGGTCGGCGTTCAGGATATAGGTGACATCGCCCTGCTGCCACAGCTCGACCAGGGGTTTACCCTTGTGACGGGCGACCAGATCAAAGCCCATCTTGGCGAACAGATCGCGCAGCTCTTGCGGGTTCGGATGGGCAAATTCGACGAATTCAAACCCGTCGGTGCCTGCGGGGTTTTCTGAACTGATAACGGATTTCGGGGCGTTGTGCGGGAAAGGACCCATGGCGCGTCTCCTTGGGAAGCCGGTAATTCTTTGCTGATTCTAAAATACGCCTTAACCAACGCTGTTTCTGCGCATTGTTTTCATGTAAAATAAAGAAAGACGCGCAAAACTCGCATCTGTGAAAAGAAAATTGAGAAAACGCCGCACATGCTTGATCATATCGATATCGGATTGCTTGCAGCTTTGCAGCGGGACGCGCATCTGACGGCGCAACAGTTGGGCGAGGTGCTGAACCTGTCGGCCAGTCAGGCGGGTCGCCGCCGTCAGCGGCTTGAGGCCGAGGGTTATATCACAGGGTACGCCGCCCGGCTGGACCCGCTGAAGCTTGGGCTACATGTTCAGGGGTTCATCCAGGTTCATCTGGGCACCCATGGCCCCGAACAATCCGCCAGCTTTGCCCGAATGGTCGACGCCCGCCCCGAGATCACCAGCGCCTGGACGATGACGGGTGAGGCAGATTACCTGCTGCATGTCTATTGCGACGATCTTTCCGCGCTCAACAGCTTGCTTCATCAGGTGATCCTGCCGCATCCTGCTGTAGCACGGGTTCAAAGCCAGATCGTGATGGACCAACTGAAACGCGACGCCCCCCTGCCGACCTGAGCGGACAACGAGGACACATATGGACGATTTCCTTTACCAGGCTTCAATTTATCTGGCTGCCGCCGTGATTGCCGTGCCCCTGTCGGCACGTCTGGGGCTGGGGTCAGTGCTTGGATACCTGGCCGCCGGCATCATCATCGGCCCCATTCTTGGCCTGGTCGGCGCGGAGACCGAAGACTTGCAGCACGTGGCCGAGTTCGGCGTCGTCATGATGCTGTTCCTGATCGGTCTTGAGCTGGAGCCACGGGCCTTGTGGGACATGCGGGACAGGCTGCTGGGGCTGGGCGGGCTGCAAGTCTTGTTGTCAACTGCCGTCATCGCGGGCGTTGCCTTTTATGCAAATCACCCTTGGTCCGTCGCCTTGGCCGTGGGGTTAACCTTATGCCTGTCCTCGACGGCGATTGTGCTGCAAACCCTTTCGGAAAAGGGCCTGATGCAGACAAATGGCGGGCGGGCCACCTTCTCGGTACTGCTGACGCAGGACATTGCGGTCATCCCGATTCTGGCCATGCTGCCCCTGCTTGCCCTGCCCGCCATCCCTCATATCGAGGCTGACGGTTCGATCGATCGCGGCGCCGAGCATCTGCATGACGCCGGGCATCACAGCCTGTCTCTGGTCGAAGGACTGCCGGGCTGGGCGGTTACGCTGGTGACGTTAGGCGCAATCGCTTTTGTCATTCTGGCAGGCGTCTACCTGACCCGCCCGCTGTTCCGCTTTATCCACGCCACCCGCCTGCGCGAGATGTATACGGCGCTGGCGCTGATGATCGTGGTGGGCATTTCCTTCCTGATGACCCTTGTCGGCCTGTCGCCCGCTTTGGGTGCCTTTCTGGCGGGCGTTGTGCTGGCCAGCTCGGAATTCCGGCACGAGATGGAAAGCGACCTTGAACCCTTCAAAGGGCTGTTTCTGGGGCTGTTCTTCATCACCGTCGGGGCCGGGATTGACGTTGCCTATTTCTTCAACGACCCGCTGGACCTGATTGGCTTGGCCCTGCTGGTGATCCTTGCCAAGGGGATCATCCTGTATATCGTCGGCAAGGCCTTCAAACTGAAAGGCCGCGATCATTGGCTGTTCACCCTAGGTCTGGCGCAGGCAGGCGAATTTGGCTTTGTGCTTCTGGCCTTTTCGCGGCAGCAGAACGTCATCCCGCAGGATCTGGCCCAGAAACTGCTGATGATCATTGCCCTGACGATGCTGATCACGCCCCTGCTGTTCATCATCTATGACGTGCTGTCGCGCAAAATCGGCGAACCCACCACCACGATGGAACCGGATGAGATCGACGAGAGAGGCCCGGTGATCATCGCTGGCATCGGGCGGTTCGGTCAGATCGTCAACCGCCTTGTGGTGGCCAGCGGCTTCAAGACCATCGTTCTGGACCACGATATCGAAACCATCCAGTTGATGCGGCGTTTCGGCGTCAAAGGTTTTCTGGGGGATCCGACACGGCCCGAACTTTTGCGCGCAGCGGGGCTCGAGAAAGCCTCGGTTCTTGTCGCCGCAATGGATGATCGGAAAACGGTGACGCGGCTGGTCGGTTTTGCCAGAAGACAGCGCCCGGACCTGCACATCATCGCGCGCGCCCATGACAGAACCCATGTATATGAGCTGTATCAGGCCGGAGCCAACGACATTGTCCGCGAGATGTTCGACAGTTCCTTGCGTGCCGGGCGCTATGTTCTGGAGAATATCGGCCTCAGCGAATACGAGGCCGCGCAGGCCGAGCAGACCTTTTATCACCACGACCGGACGTCAGTGCGCGAACTGGCCGAGTTGTGGATTCCGGGCATGCCGACGGCCGAGAACAAAAAGTACATCGAGCGTGCGCAGAAACTGGAAAAGGATCTGGAAACGGCGCTTCTGGAACTGGCTGAAGAACACGCCAAGAAATCCGCCTGACCGGGGCCGCAGCCCGGGTCAGGCGCTTTGTTTATCCGTCCGAAACGCCTGCCTCGGCAAAGGTTGCCATGCCCGAATGGCAGGCAACCGCGCTTTTGAGGATGTTGATCGCCAGGGCTCCGCCCGAGCCTTCGCCCAACCGCAGACCAAGGCTCAGCAGGGGATCCTTGCCCAGCTTCGACAGCATGGCCCCATGCGCGCCCTCTGCGCTTTGGTGACCGGCAACCGCGTGATCCAGCGCCGAGGCGGACACACGCGCCAAGCACGCGGCGGCTGAGGTGCAGATAAATCCGTCCAGGATGACCGGAATACGCAGGACGCGCGCAGCGGCGATAGCGCCTGCCATTGCCGCTATCTCGCGCCCGCCGAGGCAGCGCAGAACTTCCAGCCCATCCTCGCCGGCATGGCGTGCCACGCCTTCGGCCACAACGCGGGTTTTGTTGGCAAGGCCCGCATCGTCAACACCGGTCCCGCGCCCGGTCCAGTCCGAGGCATCCCCGCCGAATAGCGCACAGGCAATGGCCGCTGCGGGGGTGGTGTTGCCGATCCCCATCTCGCCGACCACCAGCAGATCGGATTGCGGGTCCACGGCATTCCAACCGGTTTGCAGAGCGCTGAGCAGTTCGGCCTCGGTCATGGCAGGCTCTTGCGTGAAATCCGCCGTGGGGCGATCCAGTTCCAGCGCGTGGACGTCCATCTTGGCCCCCGCTGCCTTGGCCAACTGATTGATCGCCGCGCCGCCATGTTCGAAATTCATCACCATCTGAACGGTGACCTCGGGCGGAAAGGCCGAAACGCCCTGCGCCGTCACCCCGTGGTTGCCCGCAAATACGATGACCTGAGGGGCTTCAATTTGTGGCCGTGCATCCCCGCGCCAGGACGCGTACCAGATCGCCAAATCCTCAAGCCGCCCCAGCGCGCCGGGGGGTTTGGTCAACTGACCATTACGCTCGGCTGCTCCGGTCGCCGCGGCGGTGTCCGGTTCCGGCGCGTTGGTCAACGCTTCGCGGAACGTGTTCAAATCATTCAGTTCGGGCAGCATCAAAGCCTCATTGCATCAGAGTGGTCCTGTGTGTTTAACCGAAGCTGAGATACCAACAAGACCCCGAAAGGCGCGAGGGTGCATAAAAACGACACCAATCCGGTTTCCGTACGGGATATACCGCTGGCGCTGGTCCTGCTGACTCGCCTGCCCCTTCCCCGCTTGCCTAAGCATGTATTTGCCCGTCAGGCACAGGCGGTTTGGGCCTTTCCCATCGTCGGGCTGGTGATCGGCGCATTGGCCTGCTTTGTCGGCTGGATCGCGCTGACGCTTTCGGTGCCGCCATTCATTTGCGCCGCGTTGCTGGTGGCAACCCTGATCATGACGACCGGAGCGATGCACGAGGACGGGTTGGCCGACACGTTCGACGGGCTGTGGGGCGGGTTCACGCGCGAACGGCGGCTGGAGATCATGAAGGACAGCCAAATCGGGACCTATGGCGTGTTGTCCATGATTGGTTCGCAACTGATCCGCATTTCGGCAATCGCAAGCCTTCTGGCTGCCGGCGCGGTCTGGGGTATTTTGGCGGCCTGCGTGTTTTCGCGCGCTGTCATGCCCGTTCTGATGGCCGGGCTGCCGAACGCACGGCAATCGGGGCTAAGCCATTCTGTTGGCGCGCCGACCTTTATGGCCGTTGTAATTTCCTTGGGTTTGGCTCTTGCTATCGGTCTGCTGCTGATCGGTGCGCAATTCCTACTGCCTGCCCTGTGCGCGGCGTTGGGTGTCGCGGGGTTGGCGCTTGTCGCCAAAGCCAAGATCGGCGGGCAGACCGGGGATATTCTGGGCGCGTCCCAGCAACTGGCCGAGATCACTTTCCTGATCGCCCTGACCGCTTTGATCTAGGAAACGCCGCCCGTCTTGATGTGCAGGGTGCAACCGCAATGTTTGCAATGCACCGCGTCCGGGTCGTGCCGGTACAGGCCACAGCTGGGGCATTTGTGGCGCACTTTCTGCGGCATGAAGATCGCCTGCGCCAGCCGCACAAACAATGCCACGCCAACCACCATGATAAAAACCGAAAACAGCTTGCCCCACGGCGTGGACAGCGTGATGTCGCCAAACCCTGTCGTGGTCAGGGTCGCCATCGTGAAATACAGCGCATCAATATAGGGGTTTGGCGTGTTCTCGGGGATGAAGAACACCAGCACAGCGGTCGAGGTTGCAAAGACGAAAACCAGCAGGTTGATAGCTGCGATAACAGCGTCTTCATGCGTGCGGAAAAAGTTGCTGTCGCGCCGCAAATCGCGCAGCAGATGATAGGAATGGATCAGACGCAGGGCCCTGAGGATACGAAGGAATGCCAGATTGCCTGTCAGAAACGGATCAAGCACAAGCGATACGATCACAACAATATCGGCCAGCGTGTAAATCTGGCGCAGCAGCTTCCACCGGTCCTTTGATATCCACATCCGGGCTGAAAAATCCAGCATGATCAGCAAGCCAAGTATGATGCTGATCGCCGTCACCCATGGCCCATGCGGGAAATGGGCCGTGGCGACAAAAAACACGATTGTCGCCACGTCGAACAGGATCAGCCCATATCGGAACCAGACCGAAACCGGGTCCTTGCCAATGTAAAGAAACTTGACCGTCTGCTTCATCCCGAGCCTGTATCTGCTTGCATCTACAGCAAAACTAGCCGGTTTTCAGAAATCCACCAAGCAACGAAAAAGGCCGCCCCGGTGCCAGGGCGGCCTTTCCAATTCAAGCGTCGCAAACTTAGGCAGCGGCAGCGCGCGAGGTCAAAACGTCATCCACCTGCTTGGCAGCCGAAATCTCTCCGGCACCGGAAACGGCGGCGACTTCGCGGGTCAGACGCTCAAGCGCGGCTTCGTACAGCTGACGCTCGGAATAGCTCTGCTCGCGCTGATCGTCGGTGCGGTGCAGGTCGCGGACCACCTCGGCGATTGAAATCAGATCGCCCGAGTTGATCTTTTGTTCATATTCCTGCGCCCGACGCGACCACATGGCGCGTTTCACCTTGGCCTTGCCCTTCAGCGTCTTCATCGCCTGACTGATCACGTCAGGCGAGCTGAGCGACCGCAGACCGGATTCGGTGACCTTGTTGGTCGGCACCCGCAGTGTCATCTTGTCTTTCTCAAATGAGATGACAAACAGCTCGAGCGAGAAACCCGCGACGTCCTGCTCCTCGATCGAGATGATCTGGCCCACTCCATGGGCGGGGTAGACAACATAGTCGTTGGGGCGGAACTCAAGCTTTTTCGACTTTGTCATTCAGTTTATTCCTTGGTTACGGACCGGGACGCAGACGACAAAACGCCACAAGCGGGGTCTGGTTCAGCCCCGTCTGGCGGCATATTCGTCACAAAATCAGAACTCCAAAGCGAGCATACTTACGGAGTACATCCCAATCTCAGTCATCATGTAGGATCGGAGTATATCACAAAAATGCGACACCCGAAAGTTTACCTAAGGTAAAATTTCATTATTCGGCCTGTTTTCAACAGGCTAACCCGCGTTGGCGCTGAAATCACATCAACGCGGTTCAGGCGAATCGCTTAGCCGCCGTCGCCAGGAGCTTCAGAGAAATACTTCTCCATCTTGCCTTCTTCGCCATCCCGTTCTTCCGCGCCGGGCAGAGGGTCTTTCTTGGTCACGATAACCGGCCATTGTTCCGAGAACTTGCGGTTGAACTCGACCCACTGCTCCATCCCCGGCTCGGTATCGGGGCGGATGGCATCGGCGGGGCATTCGGGTTCGCACACGCCGCAATCGATACATTCATCGGGGTGGATGACCAGCGTATTCTCACCCTCGTAGAAACAGTCCACCGGGCATACTTCGACACAGTCGGTGTATTTGCAGGCGATGCAGTTTTCGGTGACGACATAGGTCATGGTGGGATTCCCATTAGCGGTTTGGGCGTCTAGCTAATTCAGTCTGCGCGCCTCTTCAAGAGAGGATCACCCTTTGTGGGTGCGAGAAAGATCAAGCGCGCGGCGTTCTTTCTTGGTTGGACGACCTTTTCCCTCATATCCCGGATTTTCAGGAGGGCTTTCCCGTTTTTCCGTCATATCGAAGTAAAGCGTTTGCGCCTCGGGGGCCGGACCGCGGCGTTCGCCCAGCTTTTCGACGCGTACAACCCGGACGATACGCCCCTGCGGGAAGGTCAGAACATCACCGGGCGCCACCGCTTGCGCCGGTTTCAGCACCCGGTTTCCGTTCAAACGCACGTGACCGCCGCTGACCTGTTTGGCGGCCAGGCTGCGGGTCTTGAAGAACCGCGCCTGCCACAACCATTTGTCGATCCGGAGCTTGGTATCAGTGGTCATGATGACCTTCAGGGTGTAAGTAAGTTGAATTTCAACAGCAGATCATAGCCGGTCATGATCACATTTATGAACAATGCCACAACGATTGTGGAAATATTGTCCCGCATGACCCCGCCAAATTCTTCGGCTGAAGATTTTTCGCAGGTTGCCAAAATGAAAAACAGACAAATGATCGCCGATATATTGAAGAAATTCACCGCGACGGCAATGAAGTCATTTTGGGTTTCCGTGACGCCGTTCCCGAATGTCCAAAAGTAGTAGACGGCCACTCCTATCAAGGCGGCCGCCAGGGAAATCGTCAGGGATTTTGGCATTTTGTCTTACTTTTGAGGAATTTCATTTGTCAGGACAACACCTGACACACCGGCAGCCGCACCCAGTAAAACCGCCAGCGCCATCGGGCCGGAAACAGCCAAAACTGCCGCACACGCGCCCAAAGCGGGAACCCCCCCGTTAACGATCATGTCGCGGGAGGAGAACTTCTTTTTAACTTTCTTACTTTGAGCGGGCATATCGCTATTCCACCTCAAATCCATCTGGCCTTTATGATATAGGAACCCTCTGGAAACCTGCAAGAAAAAACGCCAAAGGCTGGATAACGATCAGTTACCGTCCTTCAGGCCCATCAGCGCGGCAGCGAACGGGTTATCGGGATCGATGGCCTTTTCCTTTTTCGGAGGCCGCGACGAGAAGGTCTTGGAGCCTTGCGGCTTGCCACCTTTCTTGCCCTGCGGTTTGCCGCGTCCGTCCTGAGGCTTGCCGCGCGGTTTGCCCTTGCCCTGCCCCTGCTCGCGGCGCGGGCCACGGGATTGCTGGCGCTGGCGACCCCAGGTGAAGGTGTAGAAGACCTCGACCTCGGGTTCATCTGATGCGGGTGCCTCGGCTGCCGCCTCGGTGCTGTCGGTGGCCTCGGCTGACGCCTCGGCGGGTGCGGCGACCTCTTCCGCAACGGCTTCGGCTGCCGGGGTTTCTTCGGTGGCGGGTTGCTCGGTCGTTTCTGCCGCAGGCTGTTCAGCAGGCTGTTCGACGGGCGCAGGTTTGACTTTCTCGCGCTCGCCACGTTCAGCCTTGTAGCCCAGCCCCTGCATCAGGTCGGCAAACTGCTCCAGCGTCATGCCGGTAATCGACAGCATGTCGGGCTTGGCTTCGAACCCGCCCCGGCTGTCCTCGGCACGCAGCATGTCGGCCAGACGTTCCAGCATGTCGATCCGGATCGAGCGTTCGCCCGCGTCGCGGTAGCCGCACATGGTGTCATAGCCCTGCGGCGCATCCTTGGCGACCGGCACGGTGACCAGACCCGGAGGCGGTGCATCCGGAAACTCCTGCAGGCCTTGTGCCAACGCCCACAGAACCAGACGCAGGCGCGTCGGTGCGGGTTTCAGCAAGAGCGGCATGAAGATGGTGAACTGACCAAAACGGATGCCATGCTTGCGCAGCGCGCCACGGGCGTCCTGATCCAGATCCTTGACCTCTTGCGCGACCTGCGCGCGGGGCAGCACGCCCAGCGCCTCGACCATGCGGAAGGCAAAGCCCTTGGCCAGACCGCTCAGTTCCTCGTCCCGCGACAGGTTCAGCAGCGGCTCGAACAGCGCGGCAACCTTGCGGTCGATGAAATGCTGCAGGCGGCGCTGAACCTTCTGTTCCACATCGGGGCCTGCGGCCTCATCCACAAAAACCTCGACCACGGGTTTCAGGGGGTCAGCCCCGGCAACCAGTTTGCCGACAGCATATTCGCCCCACATCAGGCCACCCTGATCGGTGAAATCAATTTCGGTATCGGGCGCGTTGTAGAAGCGGTCGGCACGCAGATGGAATTGCGGCGCGAGTGCTTGCAAGGACGCCGATTTCAAAGCTTTCGCCTCGGTCCCTTGCGCGCTTTTGTCCGGCGAGAACCGGAACCCTTCCAGACGACCGACGAATTCGCCTTCGACGGTCACTTCACCCTTGTCATTTACTTCGGCCAAAAGGGCCTCCTTCTGTTTGAGCCGGCGCAGCAATACGGATGTACGCCGGTCCACAAATCGTTGGGTCAGACGGTCATGCAGAGCGTCCGACAGCCTGTCTTCTACAGTGCGCGTCTCATCACGCCAATGCGATTCGTCGCGTACCCAGTTGTTTCGTTGCGCAACATATGTCCAGGTGCGAATATATGCCAACCTTTTGGACAATGCATCGATATCGCCGTCGGTCCGGTCAATCCGGCGGATTTGCCGCGCCATGAAGTCGTCGGGGATGCCTCCGCGTTCGTGCAGGTGGCCATAGATCACCTCGAGCAGGCTAGCATGTTCGGCATGGCTGATGCCGCGGAAATCGGGGATTCGGCAGACATCCCACAGCAGGCGGATCGACGGACCATCACTGGCGCGGGCCGCCACTTCGGTCACTTGCGACAGCGACTTGACCACGTTCAGGTCGTCGGCAGGCCGCGCCTTGATCAGGTGTTCGTCATTCGGGCTGACCTCAAGCGAGTCGATCAGCGCGTCAACTGAGCCGAACCGCAAAGCGGCATTCCGCCAGTTCAGCTTTTTCATCGGCGTGAAACGGCTGTCCATGATCGCCTGCGCAACGCCTTCGTCCAGCGGCGGGGCCTCTCCGGTCACGCCAAAGGTGCCATCGGACATGCCGCGCCCTGCCCGACCTGCGATCTGCGCCAACTCGTTGGGCGCAAGGGGGCGCATCCGGCGGCCGTCGAATTTGGTCAGGGACGAAAACGCCACATGGTTCACGTCCAGATTGAGGCCCATGCCAATGGCGTCAGTTGCGACCAGATAATCAACCTCGCCATTTTGATAGAGTTCAACCTGTGCGTTCCGCGTGCGCGGGCTGAGCGCGCCCATGACCACAGCAGCCCCGCCCTTTTGGCGGCGCAAAAGCTCGGCGATGGCATAGACGTTATCGACCGAAAAGCCGACGATGGCGCTGCGCGCGGGCATCCGGCTGATTTTCTTGGATCCGGCATAGACCAGCTGCGACATGCGTTCGCGGCGAACGAACTGCGCCTCTGGGACCAGCGCTGCAATTGGCCCGCGCATGGTGTCCGAGCCCAGAAACAGCGTCTCATTGGTGCCACGCGCGCGCAGCAGGCGGTCGGTGAACACATGGCCGCGTTCGGGGTCGGCGCAAAGCTGGATTTCATCGATGGCCACGAAATCGGCGCCCATGCCTTCGGGCATCGCCTCGACCGTGCAGACCCAGTACTGCGCGCGCGGCGGCACGATCCGTTCCTCGCCCGTGACCAGCGCCACGACCGAGGGGCCACGAATGGCGACGATCTTGTCGTAGACCTCGCGCGCCAGCAGGCGCAGCGGCAGGCCGATGACACCGGTGCGGTGCCCCAGCATGCGTTCGATCGCGTAATGGGTTTTGCCTGTGTTTGTCGGGCCAAGTACGGCCACTATTCGGGATGACCCGCTCACCTTTGCCCCCTGCCCCGGTTCGTCAGAGCGCTGAGCCCTCGACCTGAGGCTTCAGTCGATTCACGGCATTGGTTACTTCTTCGTGGTGCGGATGTATAGCCAGCGCGCGCGAATAGGCATCGAATGCCTGTTCGGGCTTTCCAACGACCTCGAAAATCAGACCCAGACCATAGATCGCTTCGTAATTGTTGGGGTTCAGGGTCAGGGCATATTCCAGATCGGCCGCAGCCATACCGAACCGTTCTAGCCCAAAAAACGCCGAGGCGCGCAGATGCCAGCCTTCCGCGAAATTGGGCGCGTGATCCGTCAGAGCGGTCAGATGCTCGATAGCTGCGTCAACGTCGCCCTCATCCAACGCGTCGCGCCCGCGTTCCAACAGCAGATCCGCCGAGGCCGACCCCGATTGCGACCACAGCGCCTGCAACTGCCGATCAAGGCCAATGGCCTGCTCGGGCGTTGATTGCGCCAATTGTTGCAGCAACTGCGACTCATCCCGGGAATCGGCCTGCTGAGCGGCAGAAACTCCGGAAAACATGACTAGTACGGCAAGTGCCGCAACGGTACCTTTGAGATTGATCATTGCAATGCCCATAACAATCGTCAGTGTAGCGTTGCGACCGCGGATGTCCATTCACGGCGCACTAACTAAATGAGGAACACCATGAGCGAGATTCTTGAAAAGGCGGCAGCCGCACTAAACGAAAAACTGTCGGGTGGCGCGTTTGACGCCTCGGCCAAGTTTGCGATTGCCGAGCACGGCGCCATCGTTCTGGATGCAGACGGCGCACGCGTCAGCGATGAAGACGCAGATGTGACCCTGACCGCCGATGCTGATACGTTCGAACAAATCCTCAGCGGTGAATTGAACCCGACGGGCGCGTTCATGTCGGGCAAACTGAGCGTGGACGGTGACATGGGCATTGCCATGAAACTTGCCTCGGTGCTGGCCTGATGGAATTGTCGCCGGCCCCCTTGTTCGAAGATGTGGCCGGCGGTCCTGCTGGTGGTGCGGCCCATTGGCTGCACACCGCAGATCAAAAGCGTATCCGCGTGGGCCATTGGCGGCCCGAAGGCAATACGCACGGCACGGTCTTCATGTTTCCGGGCCGAACGGAATATATCGAGAAATACGGCAGCACAGCGGGTGAGTTCGCAGAACGCGGTTTTGCCATGCTTGCCGTCGACTGGCGCGGCCAGGGTCTGGCGGATCGCCTGCTGGACAACCCGCGTGTGGGTCACGTCGACCACTTCCCGGACTATCAGCACGATGTGAATGCGGTTTTGGATCTGGCGACACAGCTTGACCTGCCGAAACCCTGGTATGTCATCGGCCACTCGATGGGCGGTGCCATTGGCCTGCGTGCGGTGATCGAGAAGAATTGCTTTGCCGCGTGCGCCTTCACGGGGCCGATGTGGGGCATTTTCTTCACGCCGATCATGAAACCGCTCAGCCGTGTCACCGCGTATTGGGGAACGGCCCTTGGGTTGGGCGAACGGACGCCGCCGACAACTTCGCTGGACAGCTATGTGTTGACGCAACCGTTCGAGGGCAACGTCCTGACCCGCGATCCGGTCATGTACAAGATGATGCAGGATCAGCTAGAGGCGCATCCCGAACTGTCGCTTGGCGCACCGTCAAACCTGTGGCTGCGCGAGTCACTGGACGAATGCGCCTGGTTGATGGATCAGCCTGCCCCGGACACAGCCTGCCTGACTTTTTTGGGCAGTCACGAACAGATCGTGGATCGCAAGGCAATCCGTGCGCGTATGGCCAACTGGCCCAACGGGAAGCTGGTCGAGATACCGGATGGCGAACACGAGGTTCTGATGGAGGCCCCCGACGTGCGCGGACCGGTTCTGGACCAACTCGCGGCGCATTTTCTGGCCAATCAATCCAACGGTACACCCTAGCCCCCACTTGTATTGATTACCTGTGTGCAAACTGGCCGCTTGTGATCCCCGCGCGCCAGCCCTAGATGTTTGCCAAAGCAGTCTTCAAAAGGTGATCTATGCGCGACCTTCCCTTTCCCGTCCGTGATGCGAATGCCGTCGGCGGTGCCGACAATCTGGGCAACTTGCCGGAATGGGATCTGAGCGATCTCTACACCGCAGAAGACGCGCCCGAGCTGGATCGCGATCTGGGATGGCTGGAAGGCGAATGTGCGTCTTTTGCTGCGGACTACGAAGGCAAGCTGGCCGAACTGGACGCCAACGGCCTGCTGACCTGCGTGCTGCGCAACGAAAAGATCAACGCGATCGCCGGGCGGATCATGTCCTTCGCGGGCTTGCGCTATTACCAGCTGACCACCGATGCCGACCGCGCCAAATTCCTGTCGGACATGCAGGAGAAGATCACGATCTTCACCACTCCGCTGGTCTTCTTCACGCTGGAACTTAACCGCATCGACGACGATGTGCTGAAGGGGCATTTCGACGCCAATGCCGATCTGGCCCGGTACGAGCCGGTCTTCCGCCGCATCCGCGCGATGAAACCCTATCAACTGTCCGACGAGTTGGAAAAGTTTCTGCACGATCTGGGCGTCGTCGGTGACGCATGGGAACGCCTGTTCGATGAAACCATCGCCGGGCTGACCTTTACCGTCGATGGTGAAAAACTGAACATCGAAGGCACCCTGAACCTGCTGACCGAGCAGGACCGCAGCAAACGCGAGGCTGCAGCGCGCGAGCTGGCTAGCGTATTTCAGGACAACATCAAAACCTTCGCCCGTGTGCACAACACGCAGGCCAAGGAGAAAGAGATCCTAGACCGCCGGCGCAACATGCCGACAGCTCAAACCGGCCGCCACCTGTCGAACGATGTCGAACCCGAAGTGGTCGAGGCCCTGCGTGAGGCCGTCGTGGCCGCCTACCCCAAACTCAGCCATCGCTACTATGAGTTGAAACGCAAATGGCTGGATCTGGACGTCATGCAGGTCTGGGATCGCAACGCGCCCCTGCCGATGGAAGACACCCGCATCGTTGGATGGGATGAGGCCGAAAAGACGGTGATGGACGCATACAACGCGTTTGATCCGCGTATGGGAGAGATCGCCTCGCCCTTCTTTTCGAAAGGCTGGATCGATGCAGCGGTGAAACCGGGTAAGGCGCCCGGCGCCTTTGCGCATCCAACCGTGACTGACGTGCATCCTTATGTGATGCTGAACTATCTGGGCAAACCGCGCGACGTGATGACCCTGGCGCATGAGCTGGGCCACGGCGTGCATCAGGTTCTGGCCGCGGATCAGGGTGAGATGCTGTCATCCACGCCGCTGACATTGGCTGAAACGGCGTCGGTGTTTGGCGAAATGCTGACCTTCCGCAAGATGCTGGATCAGGCCGAAACGCCCGAGCAACGCAAGGTGCTGCTGGCCGGCAAGGTCGAGGATATGATCAACACGGTGGTCCGCCAGATCGCCTTCTACGATTTCGAATGCAAACTGCACGCCGCACGCCGCGAAGGCGAGTTGACCCCGGATGACATCAACGCCCTGTGGATGAGCGTTCAGGCCGAAAGCCTTGGTCCGGCATTTGAATTCATGGAAGGGTACGAGACCTTCTGGGCCTATATCCCCCACTTCGTCCACTCGCCCTTCTACGTCTACGCCTATGCCTTTGGCGACGGCCTCGTGAACGCGCTCTATTCCGTTTACGAAAGCGGTGCCGAGGGGTTCGAAGACAAGTATTTCGAGATGCTGCGCGCTGGTGGGTCGAAACATCACAAGGAACTGCTGGCCCCGTTTGGGCTGGACGCGAGCGATCCGAAGTTCTGGGACAAGGGCCTGTCGATGATCTCGGGCTTCATCGATGAATTGGAGGCGATGGAGGGCTAAAGCGGCCCTTCAAAGGATTGACGACCACGCTTTGCGCAACAAACCGGGCTTTTGACCGCATTCGCCGGGCTTCGATGGGAGCCCGGTGATCAAAGGGACATGAGCCACTTCTTGAATATTCTCACCGTGACCCTCTCCTGATCGCCGGGGCGGCAGACAAAGTAGAGCCCACGATCCAGAGGAACACGGCTTTCATCAAGGCGGATCAATCGGCCAAGGTTCAAATCCCTTTCCGCTAAAAGATGTCTGGCCAGCGCCACACCTTGTCCGTCTATCGCCGCCTCTAACAAAACAGCACTGTCCACGTATTTGATGCTCTGCGCGTTGATCCGATCAGGGTTCAACCCGACTTGTGCGGCCCAGCTTTCCCAGCCGACATTGAAGGCATCGTGCAATAAAGGCAGGTCCGCCACATCCTCGGGCCGCATCGGCAAGCGCGTTTTCCCAACAAGGGACGGCGCGGCCACGACAATCAGGTCTTCTTGTCTGATTTGCTCGTGATACAGCCCGTCCCAACCCGGCTCCCCAAACCGCAGGGCGACATCGACCTCGGACGCATCGAAATCCGCAAAGGCATCGTTTGTATCCAGCAACAATGCGATCCCCGGATGTTCCTGTTGAAACGAACCCAGCAGCGGCACAAGCCATTTGAGCGCCAGAGATGTGGACAAAGACACAGTGATCGACTGGCGGTGATGCAGCCGCTTCACCTCGGCCACGCCCAGTTGCAAGGCCGAAAAGGCGCCGCGTGTCGAGTGATACAGGCGTTCCCCGGCCTTGGTCAGTTCAACGCCATTCGGGCGACGGTGAAAGAGCGTCACACCCAGATGCAGTTCCAGCAGTTTGATCTGCCGACTGATCGCCCCGTGCGTGACGTTCAGCGCATCTGCGGCCTTGGACAGGCTCGAATGGGTTGCGGTTTCGTCAAAGGCCTGAAGCGCGCGCAGGTGTCTGAGGTTTTCCGTCATGTGAGGAAACCTAACAGCTATGCCCGATAAACTCGATAGGTCCGCTTAAACCTGCAGGGTTATTCTGCCGTTAACTCAAAAAACCTCACACAACTTTCGCACGGGAAGGACACACTATGGCTGACGTCAAAGTTGCACTTATGACAGGGACCGGACAAGGCATTGGCCGGGGCTGTGCCATCGAAATGGCAAAGGCAGGCTACAAGGTCTCGCTGATGTCCCCATCCAATCGGTCTGTGGAATTGGCCGAAGAACTTGGCGGCATTGGCCGCCGAGGCTCGGTGCTGGATATCGATGATCTGCAGGCAATGATCGACACAACCATGAGCAAGTATGGCAGGATCGATGCCATCGTCAGCAATATGGGTCATGGCGGGACGGTTCCGGAAGCCATCAAAACCGTGGGCTTCGATCCTGATTTTGACGGGCCACTGTTGGAGCTGAGCGATGAGCTTTGGCACGAAAGTCTGGACATGTATGTGCTGAACGTCGTCAAGATCGCCCGCATCGTCACGCCCATCCTGATCGAACAGGGCGGCGGTGCATTCGTGAACATCTCTTCCATGAACACGATCGAGCCGCGTGCGCCCTACCCCATGAGCATGCTGCGCGGTGCTCTGCACAGTTTCTCAAAGCTTTACGGCGACCGCTATGCACGGCACAACATTCGCATGAACAATCTGCTGCCGGGATTCTGCGAGAACGTGAACCTGTCCGAACGGGCCCGCCGGGAAATCCCCGCGCAGCGTCCCGCGACATTCGAGGAGATTGGACAGGCCTGCGTATTTCTCGCCAGCGAGGGGGCCAGATACATTAATGGTCAGAGTATACTGTCCGACGGCGGGATGAACCGCGCGGTACGATAACAACGAGGCGGCGAAAGATGATTGTAAAGACGCTCAAAGATATCCTTGGCACAGATCGGGACGTTTCCGGCCCGGGGTGGAAAAGCCGGCGGCTATTGCTGGCATCTGACGGCATGGGATTTACGCTGACGGATACGATTATCAAGAAGGGTGCCGAGCTTGAGCTTGAATACACCCATCATCTGGAGGCGTGTTATTGCATCGAAGGCAGGGGCCAGATCAGGGCGTTCAACGACGAAACCTGGCATCCGCTTGAACCATTTACCCTATATGCCCTGGATCAGCATGACCGGCACATCGTGCGCGCCACAGATGGTGATCTGCGACTGGTCTGCGTCTTTACCCCGCCCCTCAGCGGGCGAGAAGTGCACCGCGAAGACGGCAGTTATGCGTTAGATGAATCCTGACAGCAATGTTTCGGGCAGGTCCGCGATTTATGCAAATTGCAACATCGGCTGAGATGGGGTCAAAGCAGCCACAACACAGGTCACTTTAACTGGCTATCCTTGGACCCCCGCCGATTGATCCCGCCGCGCGACTTGAAACTGCTGTCCCGCTCCTGCTGGCACTCCAGACACAGCTTCACACCCGGCAGCGCGGCGCGACGTTTCTCGGGGATCGGTTCCTCGCACTCCGCGCAATGGGTCAGGCTTTCGCCCTCGGGTCGCTTTTGCGCCTGCATCCGGGCCAGTTCGTCAGAAATCGACGCCTCGATCTGTTCGCTTACCGCACCGTCGCGTGCCCAGCCGCCTGCCATGGGTCCTCTCCTGTTCCGAAGGGTGACAGGATAACCGAGCCAGCGCCTATGGCAAGTTATGGAGGCAAGTTACAGGGCCACTGCCCCGTCAAACACCTGATCGATCATCTGTTGCGTCCCGTGCGAGAATTCCAGCGGGCAAGGGTAATCGACACCCTCGCGCACGGATCGACAAAACGCCTCGATCTGCAGTTTGTAGTGATCGTCGCCCGGAAAACGCGTGACCTGCACCTCAAGCCCGGGGCGGTGCAGTTCAACCCGCGCCTCGCCAAAGACCCGCGCGTTGAACGGGGCGGTCAGGCGGATCACGCCGCCTTCGCCGTGAAACACCATCTCCTGATGCGGGTGCATCCGGATCGAGACATAGGCCGAATAGGTGAAGTCGGGGAATTGCGCCCGAATCTCAGTGAAGGCATCAATCCCGTTTTCCCAACGGATCGCAGATTGAACGCTGCCCGGCTCCTGCCCTGTCGCGAAGCGCGTCGAGCCGATCACGTAAACGCCGATATCCCGCAGGCCACCCCCGCCCGTTTCCGCCTTGTTGCGGATGTTTCCAGTGTCCGCGCGGTTATCAAAGCTGAACGCGCCGGTCACATGCGCCAGTTTGCCAATGGCCCCGTCGGCGATCAGCTTGCGGGTCAACTGCCACTGCGGGTGGTGGACGACCATATAAGCCTCAGCCGCCAGCAGACCGGTCTGGTCGCGCTTGTCAATCAAAGCGTCGAACTCATCAGCGCGCATGGTCATGGGCTTTTCGCACAGCACATGCTTGCCCGCATCCAGCGCCTTCAGGCTCCATTCTACATGCAGGTGGTTTGGCAGAGGGATATAAACCGCATCGATCTGCGGGTCCGCCAGTATCGCCTCGTAGCTGTCATAAACGTTCAGATCCGGACAGAACGCCTGAAACGGAGTGGCCTTCGCAGGATCCGAGGTCGCCAGCCCGTAAAGCTGCGCACCGTCCGCCGCGTGGATCGCCGGGGCCAGATACTGACGCGCAAATTTCGAGGCCCCAAGAACGCCCCATCGAACCGGTTTCTGCATTTCCCCCTCCGCCGTTAGCGCAACCAAAGTTGGGTTCTACTTAACGGCAGAAGGTTGCGCTGTCATGCAGGTTTCGCCGGGATCAGCCAAAAGAAAACCGGCCCAACAGGGTTGAGCCGGTCATCCTGTTCACAAGCAGCCCGTTCAGACAGTGCCGAGCATACCCTTCTCGCGCGCCAAATCGCGCATCTTCTTCTGCAGCTTTTCAAAGGCGCGCACCTCGATCTGGCGGATGCGTTCGCGGCTGACATTGTACTGTGTGCTCAGCTCTTCCAATGTAACGGGCTGATCCATCAACCGGCGTTGAGTCAGAATGTCCTTCTCGCGATCATTCAGAACTTCCAAAGCGGCTGCCAGCAACTCGCGCCGCGCGTCCAGTTCATCGCGCGCCTCATAATCACCGGCCTGATCTGCGTCTTCATCCTCAAGCCAGTCCTGCCATTGCATGGTACCTTCGCCTTCGGATCCGACGGTCGCGTTCAGCGAGGCATCGCCGCCCGACATCCGGCGGTTCATGCTGATCACTTCTTCTTCGGTCACGCCCAGATCATTGGCAATCTGCGCGACATTCTCGGGGCGCAGATCGCCCTCTTCCAGCGCACCAATGCGGGCCTTGGCCTTGCGCAGGTTGAAGAACAGCTTTTTCTGCGCCGAGGTCGTGCCCAGCTTGACCAGCGACCAGGACCGCAGGATGTATTCCTGGATCGAGGCGCGGATCCACCACATTGCATACGTGGCAAGGCGGAAACCCTTTTCCGGGTCGAACCGTTTGACGGCCTGCATCAGGCCCACGTTCGCTTCGGAAATCACTTCGGCCTGCGGCAGGCCATAGCCGCGATAGCCCATGGCGATTTTGGCCGCCAGGCGCAGGTGCGATGTCACCATTTTATGCGCGGATTCAGTGTCCTGCTCTTCGACCCAACGCTTGGCCAGCATGTATTCTTCTTCCGGCTCAAGCAGAGGAAACTTGCGGATTTCCTGCATATAGCGGTTCAAGCCGCCCTCGGGCGTCGGTGCGGGGAGATTTGCGTAATTGGCCATGTATGATGTCCCTCCGACAAATGTTTAAGTCTTTAACATAGGAGATAGGTAAGGAACCCACCCCTTTCAAGAGGTACCGTTAACAGTTTGGAATTAAGCTTAGGTAAAGGAAAGATAAGAAAGCCTTACTCACGACAGTTTGCGGATTATGTCAGCGGTGTGCGCAGGGTGTCGATCAAATTCTGCATATCTTCTGGTAATTCGGCCTCAAACCGCAGGTTTTCGCCCGTTACAGGGTGTTCAAAGCCCAAAACAGCGGCATGAAGCGCCTGTCGCGGAAAGGCGCGCACGGCTTCGGCAGTCATCGGGTTAAAGGCTTTGGCCGCCAGCTTGCGCTTGCCGCCATAGACCGGGTCTCCGACCAGCCCGTGCCCGGCATGGGCCATGTGAACCCTGATCTGATGTGTCCGACCGGTTTCCAGCCAGCATTCGATCAGTGCCAACCCTGCAGGAGCGCCAAACGTCTCGACGACCCGTGCCCGCGTAACGGCGTGCCGCCCGCCATGGAACAGCACAGCCTGTCTTTGCCGATCCGTCTTGTGCCGCGCCAACTGAGTCGTCAAACGCATGATATTGCCGGGTTCGAAGCTGACCCCCTTCACCCCACGCAAACGCGGATCATTGGCATCGGGCACCCCGTAGCAGATGGCGCGATAATAACGCTCGACGCTGTGCGCCTCGAACTGAGCGGCCAGCCCGTGATGTGCTGCATCTGATTTAGCGACGACCAGCAAGCCACTGGTTTCTTTATCTATTCTATGAACGATGCCAGGGCGTTTGACGCCACCAACCCCGGAAAGATCCTCGCCGCAATGGTGCAACAGAGCGTTGACCAGCGTTCCATTGGGCGAGCCCGGCGCAGGATGCACCACCATTCCGGCCGGTTTGTTGATCACGATCAGGTCTGCGTCCTCATAGACAACCTGCAGCGGAATATCCTCGGGGCCGATATGGCTGTCTTCGGCTTCGGCGACGGTGATGGCCACCGCAGCACCTTCGGGTACTTTGTATTTCGGATCGAGAATCGTGACCCCGTCAATGGACACCGCGCCCTCTTCGATCAAACGCGCCAATCGGGTGCGCGACAGGTTCTCATCGGCTGGCACATCCCGCGAAAGCGCCTTATCAAGACGAGGCGGCGGATCGGCCGCGATCTGAAACTCTATCTGGCGGGTGCCCATGACTGTTCCTTCCGACCCCCAAGACGAACCGCAAGAGACGCCGCAACTGCGATTGCTGCGGCGCATGGTCATGCTGCTGACCGCGGTGATGATTGGCGGGGTTCTAGTGACATTCGCACTGATTGTCATCCGCTTAACGGACCGCACCCCCACCCTGCCCGATCAGGTCGAATTGCCCGATGGGACACAGGCGCAAGCGGTCACGATTGGCAACAACTGGTACGCGGTGGTGACCGATGACAACCGCATTCTGATTTTCGACAAGACAACTGGCCGGTTGCGTCAGGACATCCCCGTCGAATAGCCCCGCGACTTTAGTTCGGGAACAAACGCGTGCCCGTCCAAGCCTCCCCCAATTGCGTGTCCAACTCGGGCGTGCGCATCTGCCGCTTGCCGCCAAAGGGGCAGAGCGTGATTTCACCAAGGTAAATCTTGTCGCCAATCGCATAGAGATCCACCCGCGCAAATTCGACCCGCTGACCAATCGCTTCGGCGATCTGAACCATGTCATCAAACCGTTCGGGCCTTGGCTCGGTGTCTTCACTGGTTTTGAAATACAACTCTTTGGGAATGAAGTTGAAATCCCGGTCGTGGATCATCTGCACATGCCCGCGAGACCGATCCCGGTCGACCTGAACAAGCTGCACCCGCCCGGCGACAACCCAGAATTTCCAGTCGATGATGTCCTCGCCTTCGGTGGCAAGGTCTTCTTCGATGAAGTATTGCGTGTCGATGGTCGAATACCACCATTCGGCCGCCCAATATCCGTGCGGGACCGGCTTTTTGCTCCAGTTGACAAGCTTTTCGTTGGCCAGATCATGTTCTTCGGCGGTCATGGGCCAGGTCATACGATGATTTTGACCCTGACCATTGTTGCACTTAAGCCAATAGCTACCCGGTTCCAGATCAATATCCGCCGGCAACTCTGGCGTTGGTGAATTCCAGTACCGTTTGACAGGGGTTAGAAGATGTCTGGCCGTGTCCGGCACATATCCTTCAGCAGTCAGCTTATCCGCGGCAGAGACAACCGGCATCTCGGCAAACAGCTTCATGACCAATAGTTTTTCCGTCACGGTCTTCGGGTTGGACAAGTCCGGCAAATAGCGCTGGTTGTTGGCAAAGCGCGATAAGGACATCGACAAGGCATGCATGCGGGACACGTCGCTTTGATAATGATCCCAGCCCCGTCGATGTCCTGCGCGCGGTTCGCTGTTCACACCGTAGAGACCGCGTTCTCTGATCTTGTCCAGTTCAAGCTGAGCGACCTTAAGGTATTGTTCCGAATTGGAAACCTGCGCAACGGACATAACACCTTTGGTGGATGCACTGATCTCTTCCTTGCTGATGCGCAATTCAGGCAGGTCACCCGGAAACACGATCTTCTTCGGAGCGCCCTTGCCCTTTCTCGGCAACGGCGCATCCGCCGGGCGGATGCCCAATCCCCGCAATCGCCGATCCAAAAATGAATGACGGTTAATTCCTTTGGCGATCCACCACCGCATCCGACGGCCCCAAAGATGTATAGCAAGGGTTTCGTCCGTTAGATACTTCCGTCGGAAGTCGCGCGCGGAAATATCGTTCGCCTGCCCCGTGTGCCGGAACGGAAGGGGATAGAACACCGAAACAGGGCTCGCGTGTTCAATCTCACCATGATGTCTCAGGAACCATGTCAGCACGCCTGGCCCATACACACTGTGCGCTTGTTCCGACGCATGAGGCAGCTCACCGGTGCGTTTCTGGCGTTCCAGCTCTTCCCGCTCTTCACCCTCGATCCACGGGCGGATCGGGAACGGATCAAGGCTGTATTCAGTGTAACCCCGCAATGCCGGACTGCCAGATGGCAACCGCATGATCGCGTTGCAGATCGTGGTATTGTTGAAATACCCAAAAATATGATCCGCTTTCGGGATCGGGGCCAGCGAGATTACATCCGTATCGCACCACAGAAAATCGGTTTTCTTCATAAGTTGCAGCCGGAAGATATCCGACTGCGGAACCGGAGTTTTGAACTGGTTGTTCATTATGAATTGCTGCGGCTCGTGAATTTCATTCGCCGACACCAGCTCGATACCTTCGGGTACGTTTTCGACCTCGCCATAGTGGAACAGCACCACTTTGTGCCCATTCGCCACAAAGGACAGCAGACACATCTGCTCGAGAAAACTCAGCGGTCCTTCCAGCCAGAGCATTCCAACCGTCGGGAGCTTGTTGTCGACAACCATTAATTCGATACTCCGGGGTCTTTAATCACATATCCGGTTGATTTTGATCAGACGGGCGCGGCAAAGGTTCGCTTCTGACGCGTTCGCGCACGCCACGATCCTGTTCAACAAAGCTGGCTGCGGGTCGCTCCACAAGCCGTTGATACAGTTCATTATAATCCAGAACCTTCATAAGGTCGGAAATAAGGTCTTTGTGCCAACGAAACGCCCTGCGATGCAACCGCTGCAGCACCTCGTCCGATTTGAACTGCTTAAGCATCTCCGCCGTTTCATCCTGATAGCGAAGAATGGCTTCATCGCGCGATCCACCTCGGTTCCAGCGATCCCAGTATTCGGTTCCAAGGGTCTGAGACGAATGGTTCGCCCGGCCGCGGCTGCGTTTTGCCAGATATGCTTGGGTCGAGCGCACGGCATAGTGGTTGATCTGCGCGACCTCAAAGCCAAACGGCGGCGAGACGTGGTTTCCGAAGGGCGCGGGTTCCCTGGCATGCCCCCCCGGCACAGAGCGGAACACGCTGGACTGGAACTCGGGCCTGGGATGTGGGTTGTGCAGACCGAAGCGGTTATAAAACTCCCCCTGCCGGAAGATCGACTTTACAAATCGCCGCCCGGCCCCGCCCTGTTCAAAATCCAGTTCGCCGTCAAGAAACTGTGCCGTAACCGGAGAATCCCGCAACACATGACGACCATTGTTCGAGAATATCTTCCACGGGATCGAGATAACATCCACATCCGGGGTCGCCTCGATCAGGTCGTCGACCTTGTGGTTACCGACATGTATATTCAGAAACTCGTCAGCATCGCAGACATAGATCCACTTTGCCTCTTTCACCACCGGCAATCGACGCGCCTGCCGAAGGGCAGACCGGTGAATCCCTCCGACGCCGACCCGGTTGCGGCGAAACTCGACATGCCCGAGCTCTTGCAGCCGTCGCAGGATGCGATTTGTCCCGTCCGAGCAATCGTTGGTGTAGACGATGATCTTGTCAAAGCCGAGCACTTTGTGATGGGCCACCCATTCAAGAATGTAAGGCCCCTCATTCTTCATGGCGGTGATGACGATTTTTTCAGGGTTTTGCATCTGATGCGCTCGGTCTCAAAACTGGGTCAGATCAGCCTTTGCTGTCATCCTGAGGCTCGATCTTCTCGATCGCGATCTGTGCGCCTGCGATGGCCCGGATACGCAAGTGGCGCGGATACTGGCCCAGGAATTCGTTCACGGCACGGATCACCCCGTCCCCCCACCAGCCACGGCGGTGATAGTCATCAAACGCCATGATCCCGCCGATCTTCATCTTGGGGAACAGCGCGGCCAGATCTGCCGAGACCCCCTCGTAGGAATGATCGCCGTCGACATAGGCGAACGAGATACTCTTTTCGTCAAACAGTTCCAGCGCGGGAACCGAGAAATCGCGAATGATGCCAACCTTGCCCTCTTCGATCTCGGCCTCGAACGCCTTCACGACCTTTTGGAAGATCGCTTCCATCTTCTCGTCTTCGGTCCGGCCAACAAACGCGGTGGTATGGGATTCTTCGCCAATGTGCTTCCACGGGTCGATCAGGAACAACTGACTTGGCTCGATCAGTTTCAGAATGGTCGGAGAAAACTCGCCCTGCCAGACGCCAATCTCAACCGCGACGCCACCCTTGGGCAGCCTTGAAAGAAAGGTCCGTCGGATGGCCTCTTTCGAATTCTTGCGCTTGGTCGCCTTGTCCGCCTTCGGTTTCAGCGGGCTTCCGGGTGCTGCACCTATGACCTTGGGTTCGTTTGACATCTCGACCTCGCTTGGCAGACGGGTTTCAGTCACACACAGAACCCGTTTTGTTCATTGAGCAATGGCTACCACGCCAACAAGACAAGAGCCAGAAGCTAAGTCTCTTCTGCGTTAAGTGGCGGTAACTTGTCGATCCCAAGCCACGGTGGTTGCAGACTGGTCACCCTATAACGGGTCGCATTCTGCCCCAAAAAGCTGTTGATGGCCGCGTTCATCCCAGCATAGGACCCACCCCCACGGCGCCGATAGGTCGTGAAAGCGATGCTTCCACCGGGGGCGAGGACGCGGTCAATCCGGCGTAACAATTGGTTCGTGATACGTTCAGAGCGCACACCCCTAATGATCGCAACACCAACAGATTCATTTTTGAAGAATTTAAGCATCAGTTGTGGCATCGCACGGTAGATACGCAATCGCCCTGCTAGAATTGGTTCACGAAAAAACTCCAAAAATGCGTAGAACGCGCGGTCCATTGCCTGAAGGTCCGGGTTCTGCGTTGTGTCATCACAAGCGTAGCCGTCCCACGACAACCCCCAAGGTGCCAGGATCGTCAGCCTTGCAACCGACTGTAAGGCAAGAATCTCTTCAACGATTTCAGTTTCAACCTGCCCAATGAGAACCCAATTTTTCTTCCCACTAATTGACTGCAAGAAATCTCGCCGCTGCTCTGCCGTTCTTGCGATTTCGGGCGAAGCAATAGGCAGATGGCAGGAATCCTTGGGATCAAAGGGCACAGAAACCTGTGTTGGTTCGGTGATGATCGCGTGCTGCGCGGCAGCCTCTTCATACTGTAGCGGCGTCTCCAGAGCATCCAGTCGCACAAACCACGGATAATTCTTTGGTTTCGAGTTCTGCGCTTTCGCCATTTGCCCAATGCGGTTCCACTTGGCGACCTGAGCAAATGTAACGTTTGGATCTTTGTACATCGTAGGATCAAAGGAAATATTGGCCTCTTCAATAACCCCCAGATCCAGCGCTTTCACATTCTGCCCGCCTTTGAAGTTCCTGTATTTCTTTATAAAACTGCTTGCAGCTTCGGTTTCCCGAATGACCGAGATCCGATCCTTGTGGAATGCCACCGCTTGCTGGTGCAATTCATCCAGAACAGTGTCCGACCGCAGCCGATCAAAGGTTTCACGAAGACGCGCAACCTTTGACAGGATCGAGGTTTCTTCAACCTCGTTATAGCAGTGCAAATGCCAATACGCCTGCCCGGTCGCCTCCATCTTCGGATGAAAGGCCGTGGTATTCACGTCACCCCGTACGCGCTTCATCAGGTAGCTTTCAATGGACCGCACCGCATAGTGGTTCATGCGGAACAAGTTGCCCCCGAACCCTGCACCGGTGGTGGAAAAGGCCCAGCCCCTGCGCCGCATCGCGGGCGGCAAAGGATCCCCGTCCCCGTCAATCCAGGCAAAGCGCTCTGCCTTGCCACGAACAGGTCCACGAGGACGGTGCGTATTGAGCGCATAATACGATCCGTTGTTTCGGATCAGAGATTTGAACGCGCGCAGATTTTGTGGCAGCACCGCACCCAGCTCGCCTGCTTTGGTGAACTGTTCGGTTATGAAGCGATCTTCAAAATCCACGATCCCATTGTGACCAAACAGCTGCCAAAGCGCCGCGAACCCGTCGGCATGCGGCTGCGCCTGAAACAGGTCATCCAACGTTCCGTCGCCGACGCGGATGTCAAAAAACTCATCCACATCGCACACCATGATCCACTCGGCTTCCTTGTACCAGGGATGCTGCATCGCATTTGAATAGGCCGACGCCTGCGGCCCGAACTCCCACGGGCCCGGATTGTCTATGTGCGCCAGAAACCCAAGCTCTTCACACCGTTTCAGGATGGCGTCCGTACCGTCCGAACAGTCATTCGAGTTGACAATGAAATGCGTGAACCCGATTGAAATATAGTAGGCTATCCACTCCAGGATGAACGGCCCTTCGTCTTTCATCGTGGATACGACAAGTCTCATCAACTATCACCAGTGACCTTCATTCCGAACCGTTGGAGTTCCTGCAATATCAGGCCTTGCCGGGCGCTTGCAGACAAACTTGAACGCCCAGCTTTGTTACGGTTCCGCACGGGGCTTTGCAAGCGAGCAGACGTGATCGCACGGACACGATGCCCCGACAATTGTCCCTTTTCCAAATAAGCGCCTTGCCACTTGACCGGCGCGTCATGCACCACGAACAACGTGATCGTACACAGCAACTGATCAGTCCATTGCCTTGCGCAACCGATATGCGACCACACAGACCTTACTGGTTGAGGTCGGCAGGCGGATTGTTGATACAGGTAAATGCGACGACGACTTTGCGTTGCGCTTTAAGGGCCTGAATAGGGATTGAGTTAATGCCGACGATTTTTTCCAACGCGCCGCTGGGGAACAATCCGTATCAGAGCATGATTTACAGCAGTTTCTCAGGCTACGATGTCCGGGTTGTGCGGCTCAGGGCGTTTTATGCTGGTGAACTGCCCCCTATGCAAAAGGGTGACATATACTGGATACATTGGGAGACAGTTGAGTTCGGCAGCAGGAATGACATCCCGGCTCAAGATCGTTTTGCAAAGATCGAAGCAGGTTTGGCGGCGTTGAGAGAAAAAGGCGTAAAGATCGTTTGGACCGTTCACAACTTCCACCCGCACAATTCTGCGAGGGACATGGACACCATCCACGAAGGGCGCGCCCTGCTGGTTCGGCAAGCAGACAAAATTCACTTGCATACGCCTTATGCAGTTGAGCTGATGACCGAAACTTACGGAATACCCTGGGAAAAAATCCTACTGGTCGCGCATCCAAGCTATCTGGGGGTCTACGAGCCGGCCGAAGACACTTTGGCGCGGCGTGGCGCTCTCGCACCATCCCAGCACCGCAGGTTTGTTCATATCGGAAAAGTGCAGGAAAATCGCGGCGGGCAGTTTATGTGGCAAGCGCTGAAATCGCTCTATATCCGGGATCAAGCGTGGGAGCTGGACATTGCAGGGGCCGTTATCGCGGGCGAGCGCAAGGGACAGCAACCGATCCGGGAAATGCCCAATGTCAGGTTTCACGACAGGTATCTGCCAGACCAAGACCTGCGCGATGTTATTGCAGGTAGCCATGCCTGCGTCGCGCCATTCAGCCGAATTCTGACGTCGGGTTCGGTGAATCTGGCGCTGACCTATGGCCTACCCATTGTCGGGCCGAACGTCAGACCGCTTAGAGACCACCTTCCGGACGCCGCGCACGAGTTCCTATACGCAGACGGAAATCCGCGCGGCATGATGTTCCAAATGCGTAAACTGATCGATTTTGATCCCGAAGACCTGCTGAAAATCCGTGCGGTCTGTATGGATCATGCGGTATCAATTCGGCCGGAATTGCAAAGCCGGGCGTTACGGGACGCGATGATCGAAGATGAGGCTTCCGCTTCTCAGGCCACTTCCAAACCCATGGGGCTGCTGAATGCCAAAGATTGATGCTTTTTCGTTTCGTAGATTGTTGCGGTCTGTCGGCCTGAAAGTTGTCGAATTTGAAAGTGGCGACTTTATCGGCCCCCGACCCGTCATGCGCAGGCTCAACAGCGCGGGTCTGTCCGTGATCAGCGGGGGTGTGACTGCGAAGAACCTTGGCAGTTTCGGCTTTGATGTGGACACGATCCTTGATGTCGGCGTGGACGCCGGAACCCCTTTCCTGTACGAGGCTTTCCCCGACAAGAAGTTCGTCCTGTTCGATCCGATTGAAGAAACAGCCCAACGGGTTGCACCATGGCGCGAGCGTATCGATTATGACCTCAACATCGTGGCGCTGGACGCAGATGAAGGCCAGGCCGAACTGATCATCCCCACCACGGATCGCAAACGGCGATCTTTGGCGAGTGTCGCGGGTTTCTCTGAGGAATATGAAAATCGCATCGTGAAGATGGAAAAGCGCATCGTGGACAAACGGCGCCTTGATTCCTACACCTCCGACATTCTTGGCCGATTTGGTCTGAAGATCGATACGGAAGGCAATGAACTCGCCGTTATCCGAGGGGCCGAAGAAACCTTGAAGCGGACCGATTTCGTCATTGCAGAGGTCTCGGTAAAACGGCGTTTCAAGGACGGGTACCGGTTCAGCGATTTTGTGGCAGAGATGGGCAAACACGGCTTTGAATTGATAGAGGCTCTGCGCCCCGTCGACAGGGACGCGCCCGATTGTGATTTGCTGTTCGTTCGGTGGGACTCAAAGTGGTTCGATTTGGAGTAGCCGTTGGTTCACAAAGCAGCTTTGGTAAACCAGTTGACGAGCTGAAGGAACCAACGCAGCGCGGCACCACACCGAAAGTCCAATGCTTCGGATTAACGCCCTAAACTGCATGTTTTCTTGAAAATTTGGTGCGGTCGAGAAGACTCGAACTTCCACGGGAGTTACCCCACAGCGACCTCAACGCTGCGCGTCTACCAATTCCGCCACGACCGCACTGCCAGTGACTTGGTAGAGGGGCGTATAGACGCTGATGCTGGCGATGTGAAGAGGCAAAAATGTCTTGGTTTAAATTCGCTCAGGCCAAGCTTATCTATCGCAAGGAAGCCAAAGAATTCGATCTGACAGGAAACTGATATGACCAGCACTGACCCGCGCCCGATTGTTCAGGTTGATATTGTTTCGGATGTTGTGTGCCCCTGGTGTATCATTGGCTTTCGACAGCTCGATCTGGCCTTGCAGCAGCTGGGCATTCTGGCGCGTCTCAGGTGGCATCCGTTTGAACTGAACCCCAATATGCCGCCCGAGGGCCAGAATCTGCGCGAGTATATTGCCGAGAAATACGGGTCCACGCCCGAGCAAAGCCAGCAAGCCCGCGACAGGTTGACCTCATTGGGTGCGGAACTTGGGTTTTCGTTCAATTTCAATGATGAAAGCCGGATTGTTAACACGTTTTCTGCGCATCAGTTGTTAGATTGGGCCGAGGGTCAGGGGCGCCAGCATCCGCTGAAGCTGGCGCTGTTCGATGCCTGTTTCACGCAGCAACGGGATGTCTCGGACATTGACGTCCTGATGGATGCGGTAGGGACCGTTGGTCTGGACCCTCAGGCCGCGCGCATTGCGCTGGAATCGGGCGCGCATGGTGCGCCTGTGCGCGAGAAACAGCAATTCTGGACCAGCCGTGGTATCTCGGGCGTGCCGTCGATGGTGTTTGGCGGCAAGTACCTGTTGACCGGCGCGCAGGGCACAGACACCTACGCGCAGGTTCTGCAGCGCTGTCTGGCCGAGGCGGCATAGGCCCTTCCCCCTGCCCCGCATGCGCGATATGAGGCCAGCATGGAATGGAAAATCACCGATGGTTTGACCCGGTACGAGGACGCCGTTGCCTTTATGGAGGCGCGCGTGGCCGCCATCGCCGCGGGCGAGGCGGATGAATGTGTCTGGCTGTTGGAGCACCCGCCGCTGTATACGGCCGGGACCTCTGCCAGGATCGAGGATCTGACGGATCCGGACCGGTTCCCTGTCTACGAAAGCAAACGTGGCGGGGAATACACTTATCATGGACCCGGACAGCGCGTGGCTTACGTGATGCTGGACCTCAACACGCGCGGCCGCGATGTGCGGCGGTTCGTGAAACAGCTGGAGACCTGGGTGATTTCCGCGCTGGCGGAATTCAACGTTCAGGGCGAGATTCGCGACGGGCGCGTTGGTGTCTGGGTCAGGCGCGATGACAAGCCGCTGACCGTGACCGGCAAACCCGCCGAGGACAAGATTGCGGCAATCGGCCTGCGCCTGCGCAAGTGGGTCAGCTTTCATGGCATCTCGGTCAATGTGGAACCGGATCTTGAGCATTTCTCGGGGATCGTTCCCTGTGGCATCACCGAATATGGCGTGACCTCGCTGGTCGATCTTGGTCTGCCGGTGACGATGGGTGATATGGATGCCGCACTGCAGAAGACATTTGCCGAAGTGTTCGAGAACGCAGAGGTCTAGCGCCCCAACGGCACCCGGTCGGCGAATCGAAAAGTGACGTAAAGGGAAACAACAATGCCCTCGCAACTGCTGTTCTGTTTCCCAAGACAGGGGCAATTTCAGCAGAATTAGGCGGAATTATCGTTTTCTTTAACTAAAATTCAGTTCTTCTGGATACATGGGACTCGTTAAAGAGTAACATATAACGACCAGTCTAGAGTGAGTGGTATGTTAACCGGTGCTCCGGGGCTTGCCCCCGAGAAATCCGATAAGTGTTTGGTTACGAGTCTGCCGTTCCGACCCCAAATCGGAACGGCAATTCTCAGGCCCCGCTCTTCCCAGCCATCTGAATTGCTGCATCGCAACGCGAAAATGACTCCGCTTAACTTCTGGGCTTTGCCATTGCCACGCAGAGTGGCGCGGGATCAGGGCAGTTCGTTTGGTCCGGGAACCGCCCGCTAGGTTTTTGAGGCCCTCGGATTACAAAGCCGCTTTGATCTTCTCTGCATGTTCGGCAATCAGATCGAAATCCCCCATTTTACCGGGCGGGCGCATCGACACGCCCTCGTGACGGGGCAAAACGTGGAAATGCAGATGGAACACCTCTTGCCCGCCTGCGGCCTCGTTGAACTGTTGGATCGTGATGCCATCGGCAGCAAAGGCCGTCTTCGCGGCGACGGCCAGTTTCTGAACAGTCGCCATCACGGCGCTTAACTGTTCCGGTGTGGCGTCCAGAACATTGCGGCAGGGCGTTTTCGGGATGACCAGAAAATGCCCGTCCGAACGCGGCATGATATCCATGAAGGCCAGCGTGTCGTCATCCTCATACACACGGGTCGAGGGGATTTCCCCGCGCAGAATCTTGGCGAAGATGTTATCCGGGTCGTAAGCTGACATGGCGGGCCTCTGGTTTGGAGCGTTTCCAACCGTTCTGCGGGTCCGGCGGCAGGTGGTCAAGGTGGAACCGCCACGTGCATGGTACCGGTCTCTTGAACAATTCGAAGACATACCCAGATATGGGGCTGCTTCAGACCCAAAATCGCGGTGCAGCTCCCTGCCCGCGACAATTATTCTTGATCCAGATCAAACTCGGCCATTGAAGGTGCTGACTTCGCATTCTAAAACCAGCAGGAAACCCGCGCGCCGGAGAGGTCCGACTGCGCGGTGCATTTGCAACAGGAGGCACCTATAATGGCAGACGCAGCCATTCATGGTCACGATCATGAAGACCAGCGCAGTTTCTTCGTGCGTTGGTTCATGTCGACCAACCACAAGGACATCGGGATTCTCTACCTGATCTTCTCGGCGCTGGCCGGGTTTATCTCGGTCGCGATGACGATCTACATGCGGCTTGAGCTGATGCACCCCGGTGTTCAGTACATGTGCATGGAAGGCTTCATGGCCGACCCCTGCACCCCCAACGGTCACTTGTGGAACGTGATGATCACCTATCACGGTGTTCTGATGATGTTCTTCGTGGTCATCCCGGCGCTGTTCGGCGGATTTGGAAACTATTTCATGCCGTTGCAGATCGGTGCGCCGGATATGGCGTTCCCGCGGATGAACAACCTGTCCTTCTGGCTGTACGTCGCTGGCACCTCATTGGGCGTCGCCTCGCTGCTGAGCCCTGGTGGTAATGACCAACTCGGTTCGGGTGTGGGCTGGGTTCTGTACCCGCCGCTGTCCACGACCGAGGGCGGCATGTCCATGGACCTTGCGATCTTCGCCGTGCACGTATCGGGCGCCTCCTCGATCCTCGGCGCGATCAACATGATCACCACCTTCCTGAACATGCGTGCCCCGGGCATGACCCTGTTCAAGGTGCCGCTGTTCAGCTGGTCGATCTTCATCACCTCGTGGCTGATTCTGTTGTCCCTGCCGGTTCTGGCGGGCGCGATCACCATGCTGCTGATGGATCGCAACTTTGGCTTCACCTTCTTTGATCCGGCCGGTGGCGGTGACCCGATCCTGTATCAGCACATCCTGTGGTTCTTTGGCCACCCCGAAGTGTACATCGTGATCCTGCCGGGCTTCGGCATCATCAGCCACGTGATCGCCACCTTCTCGCGCAAGCCGATCTTCGGCTACCTGCCGATGGTCTGGGCAATCATCGCGATCGGTGTTCTGGGCTTCGTCGTTTGGGCGCACCATATGTACACCGTTGGCATGTCCCTGCGTCAGCAGGCTTATTTCATGCTGGCCACGATGGTCATCGCGGTTCCGACCGGCGTTAAGGTCTTCTCGTGGATCGCAACGATGTGGGGCGGTTCCATCGAGTTCAAGACGCCGATGCTCTTCGCCTTCGGCTTCCTGTTCCTGTTCACCGTCGGCGGTGTGACCGGTGTGGTTCTGTCGCAGGCTGGTATCGACCGCGCCTATCACGACACCTACTACGTCGTGGCGCACTTCCACTATGTGATGAGCTTGGGTGCCGTCTTTGCGATCTTCGCGGGCATGTATTTCTACTTCTCGAAGATGACCGGTCGTCAGTATTCCGAGTTCTGGGGCAAGGTTCATTTCTGGATGTTCTTCATCGGCGCCAACCTGACCTTCTTCCCCCAGCACTTCCTGGGCCGTCAGGGCATGCCGCGTCGCTACATCGACTATCCGGAAGCCTTCGCACAGTGGAACTTTGTATCGTCTATCGGCGCGTTCATTTCGTTCGCTTCGTTCCTGCTGTTCTTCGGCATCGTGATCTACGCCCTGCTGCGCGGCGCGAAAGAAACACGTCCGAACCCGTGGAACGAGTACGCGGATACGCTGGAATGGACCCTGCCCACACCGCCGCCTGAACACACGTTCGAGCAGCTGCCAAAGCAGGAAGACTGGGACAAAGGCCACGCGCACTGATCCGGTCAGAGACCTAAGAAAACCCCGCCCGAACAGGCGGGGTTTTTTCTTTGCCCTACGCCAATGCGGTGCACAGATCGCCAGATCACGAAAAATACGCTAGAATGGTTCGGGCAACTGATCCGGCAACCCTGGGGGTTCAGATGCCCGAAATCGACTTTTGGTACTCGATTGGCAGCACCTACAGCTTTCTCACCGTCATGAGGCTGGACGACTGGTGCGCGGAAACCAATGCGACCGTGAATTGGCGTCCGTTCAACGTGCGCACGATCATGTCGGCGCAACAGAACATTCCCTTTGCAGGCAAGCCGGTCAAATCCGCCTATATGTGGCGCGACATTGAACGCCGGGCGGCCAAGTACCGCATCCACGCCAACCTGCCAGCCCCTTACCCGATCTCGAACCTTGGGTTGGCCAATCAGGTGGCCTTGCTGGGTATGCAAGAGGATTGGGGCAAGGAGTTTACGCAAAACTTGTATCGGATCTGGTTTGAAGAAGGCGTCGAGGGCGGCAGCGAAACCGCATTGTCCGAGGCCTTGCTGCGCTGTCAGCAGGACCCGCGCCTGATCCTGTCCCGCGCCCGCAGCCCGGACTGCATCGCCGCGCTGGACGCGCAAACCGAGCAGGCCACAAGGCTGGGCGTTTTTGGAGCCCCAAGCTTTGTCGTAAGTGATGAGGTTTTCTGGGGCGACGACAGGTTGGATGACGCCTTGTCCTGGGCTCGTGTCGGGCATGTTGTGTGACAATAAACCTTAGACACGACCGCAGACTGCGCTAGGTTTCGGCCATGCCGTATCAATGGAATCAAACCTCGGACACCGAACAGGAACTGCGCCTGTGGCCGCATAATTCATTGCCGCCGCGCGGGGCGATGATTGTGATCCTGTCCGTCTTCCTGTTCGGCCTAATCCCGATACTGGCCATGCTGGGGTCAGTCGTCCTGTGGGGTTTGCTGCCGTTCTTGCTGCTGACCGTATTGGGCCTGTGGCTGGCGATTCAAACGAACTACCGCGCCCGCAGTGTTTGGGAGGTTCTGACGCTGGACGGAAACCAGGCCCGGTTGATCCACCAAACACCGGGCAGGCAAGCGCAGGAATGGTCCTGCAATCGTTACTGGGCACGGCCCGAGATGCACGAAAAGGGCGGACCTGTGCCGCATTACGTCACCCTGATCGGAGACGGGCGCGAGGTCGAGATTGGCGCGTTCCTGTCCGAGGATGAGCGCATCACCCTCTATGACGATCTGGTTCAGCGACTGCGCGGACCCGCCGCGCAGTAAGCGTTTCAATTCTGATTATGAGTTCAGCAGCCGCCGTTCGATGCGGCGCACAGATGGTCTTTGACCATCGGGCCAACCTTGCCGAAATCCATCTGGCCGGTATAGCGGGTCTTCAACTCGCCCATCACCTTGCCCATATCACGGATCGAACCCGCGCCGGTGGCTGTGATCGCGGTCTGAATCGCCTTCGTCACCTCATCGTCGTCCAGCTGTTTGGGCAGGAATTCCTCGATGATAGCAACTTCGCGCATTTCACGCTCGGCCAAGTCCAGGCGTCCGCCCTCTTCGTAGGCGCGCGCGCTTTCCTTGCGCTGCTTGGTCATTTTGCCAAGGATTTCAAGAACCTCAGCATCGCCACAGCCTTTCGCCTCTTCGTTCTCGGAAGCACGGGACGCAATATCCCGGTCTTTGATCGCAGCGTTGATCAGGCGCAAGGTCGACAGACGCTCGGCCGCTTTGTCTTTCATTGCTTGCTTCAGGGCGGTGTTCACCCGTGATCGCATGTCCATTTGGTTTGTCCATCCCCATGACAACGGAACCCCGAACATATCTAAACAAAAAGCGTGACACAACAGGGCACGGACACAGCTAACCCATTGAAAAACAACAATAGCCGAAAATTTGAACACACTTGACCAAAGCGGTTAACCCCCTTAGGTATGCGCCGATTTACCCTGTAGGAGAGTTGCGCCATGGCCCAGAACGCCCCGTCCAAGCCCACCGCATGTCTGGCATTGGCCGACGGAACGCTGTTTTACGGCACAGGCTTCGGCGCAACCGGCCAGACAGTGGCCGAGCTGTGCTTTAACACCGCCATGACCGGGTATCAGGAAATCATGACAGACCCCTCTTATGCCGGGCAGATCGTCACCTTCACCTTCCCCCATATCGGCAATGTGGGCGTGAACCCCGAAGATGACGAAACCGGTGATCCGGTGGCTGCGGGCATGGTGGTCAAATGGGACCCGACCGAGCCGTCGAACTGGCGCTCGGCCGAAGAGTTGAAAACATGGCTGGAACGTCGCGGTCGTATCGCGATTGGCGGCATCGATACCCGCCGCCTGACCCGCGCCATTCGTCAACAGGGCGCACCGCATGTGGCGCTGGCGCATGACCCCGAGGGCAATTTCGATATCGCCGCGCTGGTCGCCGCCGCGCGTGGCTTTGCCGGGCTGGAAGGCATGGATCTGGCCAAGGACGTCACCTGCGCCCAAAGCTACCGCTGGGACGAGATGCGGTGGGCCTGGCCCGAGGGATACGCGCCGCAGAAGGCACCTCAACACAAGGTCGTGGCGCTGGATTATGGTGCGAAACGCAACATCCTGCGCTGCCTCGCCTCGGCTGGTTGTGACGTGACCGTTCTGCCAGCCACCGCGACCGCTGCCGAAGTTCTGGCGCACGAGCCTGACGGCGTGTTCCTGTCCAATGGTCCCGGCGACCCGGCGGCAACCGGCGAATATGCCGTACCGATGATCAAAGAGATCCTGAACAGCACCGAACTGCCCGTGTTTGGTATTTGCCTCGGCCACCAGATGCTGGCGCTGGCGCTGGGTGGTCAGACCATCAAGATGAACCATGGCCATCACGGCGCAAACCACCCGGTGAAAGATCTGGAAACCGGCAAGGTCGAGATCACCTCGATGAACCACGGTTTCGCCGTCGATGCCGAGACCCTGCCCGACGGTGTGGTCGAGACCCATCGCTCGCTGTTTGACGGCTCGAACTGCGGTATCCGCATGACGGACCGACCGGTCTATTCGGTGCAATACCACCCCGAGGCCTCACCCGGTCCACAGGACAGCTTCTACCTGTTTGAACGCTTCGCAGCCGCCATGGCGGACAGAAAAGCGCAGGCGTAGCTGGCGCAAAGCCCGGGGTTAACCCGCTGTTAACCTAGATTGATCAACCCTGACGACAGGTCACTGCGTCAGGGTTTTTTTTAATGGTTGAGTTGAATCTTCAGGATTTTACCACTGCCGCCCCGATCCCCCCTCAAGGGCAACGCAAACCGTTGGGCACCTGCCTGATCGAGCAAGGTGCGATTTCGTGGGAGCAGTTGGACAAGGCGCTGCATCTGCAATCCCAGCAAAAGGCCCCGCTGGGCGAAATTCTGGTTGGCGAAGGCTGGGTCAGCCGCGCGGATGTCCTGACCGCCCTGTCCGCGCAAAGCGGATGGCAAATCGCCGATCTGGACCAGATCCCGCCCGCACCCGGCTTGTGCGATTTCAAGCCGGTTGAATTCTGGCTGGCCCATAACGTCATACCATGGATGCGCGTCGGCCCGCTGCTGTTGGTTGCCACTGCACGCCCTGATCGCTTCCCGACCGTCACCGCCGAAATGAAGGATTGCCCCTACGCCGTCCTTCCGGTTCTGGCCGCACCAGATCAGATTGATCGCGCGATTGCCCACCAATTCTCGCAGGTTCTGGCCGAGGCCGCCGAGACCCGTGTGGATAAGGCGCAAAGCTGCCGCACCTGGACACCCCGGTCGCGCATTGGCCCTGCGGTTCTTGTTCTGGGGCTAATGGCGTTTTTTGCGGCCCTTCCCCAGCTTGGGCTTGCAGCCCTGCTTATCGCAGCCGTCGCAACCCTGATCCTGTTCATGACCTTGCGGATATCAGGTGCGCTGGCCTTTGTGCTGGGAAAAATCAAACCACCCAAAACCGATCCCGGCTGCACGCCCGTTTCGCTGCGACAGCCTTGCGTGTCGATCATGGTGCCCTTGTATAAAGAGCGTGAGATCGCAGGCGCGCTGATCAAACGGCTGCAACGGCTGACCTATCCCAAAGCCCTTCTGGACGTGATTTTGGTGCTGGAGGAACGCGATGACGTCACCCGCGAAACCGTCGAGAAAGCCGACCTGCCAAGCTGGGTTCGCACCGTCGAGGTGCCCGCACTGAACGGGCTGACAACCAAGCCGCGTGCGATGAACTATGCGCTGGATTTCTGCCGGGGCGATATTCTGGGGGTCTGGGATGCCGAGGATGCGCCCGAACCAGATCAGATTGAGCGGGTGGTGCAGCATTTCACTCAGGCCACGCCGGATGTGGTCTGTCTGCAAGGTATGCTGGATTACTACAACCCGCGCACCAACTGGCGTTCGCGCTGCTTCACCATCGAATACAACTCTTGGTTTCGGGTGATCCTGCAGGGCATCGCGCGCCTTGGGCTGGTCGTGCCATTGGGCGGAACAACCTTTTTCTTCCGCCGTGACAAGCTGATCGAACTGGGCGGATGGGACGCGCATAACGTCACCGAGGACGCCGATCTGGGCGTACGCCTCAGCCGCGCGGGGTACCGGACCGAGATGGTCGAGACCACCACCTATGAAGAGGCCAACTTTCGCTCATGGCCTTGGGTGAAACAACGCTCGCGTTGGCTGAAAGGGTTCATGGTCACCTATCTGGTGCATATGCGGAACCCGGTAGGCCTGTATCGCGAACTGGGAGCGCTCAGGTTCGCGGGCGTGCAGGCGTTCTTTTTGGGTACGCTGGGTCAGTTCCTGCTGGCCCCGATCCTGTGGATGTTCTGGCTGTCCGCGCTGCAACTGCCCAACCCGATGCAAACCCTGCTGACAGCACCGGTGATGACCACGCTGCTCTGGCTGTTTCTGGCGGCTGAGCTGATCAATATGGCCGTCGCCATGCTGGCCGTGTCCGCCCGGGAACGTCGGCATCTTTTGCCGTTTGTGCCGACGATGTGCTTTTATTTCCCGCTGGGCGTCCTCGCCGCATATAAGGCGTTGTGGGAGCTCGCAATCTGCCCGTTCTTTTGGGACAAAACCCAGCATGGGCAGGCCGAAGAGGACCTGCCGCAAGCCTGAAGGTTAAGACTCACGCCGCACCGCGTCCTGCTTGAGACGGGTCATGAAGGCGATCGAGATATGGTCCTTCAGCGCCCGCCCGGCTGCTTCTTCGTCACGTGCAGCGATGGCTTCGACGATCCCCTTATGCTCGCTCTGCGCAATTTCGCTGCGCCCCTGCGCCGCCAGCGACGTGGTTGCCATCAGGGCCATGGTACGATGTACCAGATCCAATTGCTGAACCAGATAGCGGTTGTGCGAGGCCAGATGGATCTGCTCATGAAACCGCCGGTTCGCCCGTGACAAGGCCGAGGGATCATCGACCAGTGCATCATCCTCGGCCACCATTTCCTGCAGCACGCGGATCTCTTCCTCGGTCGCGTGTTTCGCGGCCAGGCGCGCGGCCAGCCCCTCAAGCTCGCGCCGCACGACATACAGTTCGGCCATCTGGTTGTGGTCCAAAGACGCCACAATCAGCGACCGCCCGTCCCGCTCCAGCAGCGACTGAGTCTCCAGCCGCTGCAACGCCTCGCGGATGGGGGTGCGCGAGACACCGAACCGCTCGGCCAGTTCGCTTTCGACCAGACGGTCACCGGGTTTGTAGACGCCCACATCGATGGCTTCGAGAATCAGGCTGTAGGCATCTTTGTTGGACTGTCGGGATTGGGGCATGGGGTGTTGTCTCTCCTCGTTCGGCCATGTCTATCCGTGTCCGGGGGCCGCAATCAAGTGTAGCATTGAAAACCCAGCCGTCGCGCCCTACACCGACATCATGGTCAAACCTGCCTTTAGCCACGTCACCCAATGGGTGTTCGATCTGGACAACACCCTGTATCCGCCGCATATGCGCCTGTTCGACCAGATCGAGGTGCTGATGACGGATTATGTCGTGCAGGCCATCGGCGTGGACCGGGCCGAGGCCGACCGCCTGCGCAGCCACTATTGGCGCGAATACGGTACAACTCTGGCCGGGCTGATGGCCGAACATGATCTGGACCCCGACCCCTATCTGCACGCGGTCCATCAGGTCGACATGAGCCATATGGACACCGATGCCGAGCTTGCCGCCCATATCCGCGCCCTGCCCGGTCGGCGCATCGTCTACACCAACGGCAGCGCCCCCTATGCGGAACGGGTGCTTGAGGCGCGCGGGCTAACCGGTCTGTTTGACGCCATCTATGGTGTCGAACATGCAGGTTATCGCCCCAAGCCGGAAAAAGCGGCCTTTCAGGCGATCTTTTTGCAAGATGGTATTCAGACCGAAAAGGCCGCCATGTTCGAGGACGATCCCCGCAATCTGGCAGCGCCGCATGAGATGGGAATGCGCACGGTTCACGTCGCGCCGGACCCGCATGAGGCCGATCACATCCACCACCATACGGATGACCTAACGGCATTCCTGGCCCGCCTGCGGTAGGCTGTCACACTGCGACGATCTGCATATTCTGCAGCTGCACAATCATCCATATATGCCCGTCTGCGACGAACAGAACGGAGACCCCAATGAGCGCGACCCTGATGCCGCAGCGCCTGCCGATTTGGCAACGCCTGCTTTATGCAATCCCCTTGTTTGGCTGGATGGCCCGCGACGTGGCCGATGGCGAGCCCGAGGATTTAGGCTATACGGCCGCCGCGATCTTCAGCATGTGGGGCTGTTCTGCCCTGCTGTTCGGCCTGCCCGGTCTCTACATCCCTGCCGTGATGATGGTGCCGGTGATGTTTCTGATCCTGATCCTGATTTCACGCGGATAGGACACGGGACAGGATGTCACTTGGCGCAGGCGCGGGAACCGCACTAGGGTCTGCCGGGAACGGAGACAAGTGCCATGACTGACAGCTGTGACATCCTGATTTCCGGCGGCGGAATCGCTGGCCTGACCGCCGCCGCCGCCTTTGGGACCGCCGGGTTCAACGTGATCTGCGTTGATCCGACCCCGCCGATCACTGAACGCGACGTCGATGGGTCGGACCTGCGGACCACCGCCTTCCTGCAACCCTCACGCGGGTTGCTGGACCAATGTGGTTTGTGGGCCCGGCTTGATGCCCACGCGGCCCCGCTGCAAGTGATGCGCATCGTCGATGCGGGCGGAGACGTCCCCGAACCGCGCGTTGTGCGCGATTTCAACGCCTCGGACATTTCGGAACAGCCCTTTGGCTGGAACCTGCCCAACTGGCTGCTGCGGCGCGAAATGGTGGCGCGGCTGGCCGAGCTGCCCAATGTCGATTTCCGCCCAGGCACTGGCACCGTCAGCCTGTTCACCCGCACCGCCGAGGCGCGCGTTGGGCTAAGCGACGGCAGCCGCATCCGGTGCAAACTGGTCATCGCCGCCGATGGGCGAAACTCTACGATGCGCGAGGCTGCCGGGATACCCGTCCACACTACGCGCTATGGTCAGAAAGCGCTTGCTTTTGCGGTAACGCATCCAATTGCGCATGAAAACGTCTCGACCGAGATCCACCGGTCTGGCGGGCCGTTCACATTGGTACCGCTGCCCGACTGGCAGGGTCAGCCCTCATCCGCCATCGTGTGGATGGAACGCGGGCCGCGCGCGGTGGAGTTGCTGAACCTCGACACCGAGGCCTTCGAGGCCGCGATGACGGAGCGGTCCTGCGGGTTGTTCGGGCCGTTGAAACTGGCCTCACGCCGGACGATCTGGCCGATCATCAGCCAATCGGCCGCGCGCCTGTCAGGCGAACGCATCGCCCTGATGGCCGAGGCCGCGCATGTGGTGCCGCCCATTGGTGCGCAGGGTCTGAACATGTCCTTGGGCGATCTGCGATCCCTTCTGGACCTGGCACAAGCCCGGCCTGACGGGTTGGGCGATGAACAGATGCTGGATGCCTACCACAAGGCCCGCCATGCTGAGATCGAGCTGCGGGTGAAAGGCATCGACCTGTTGAACCGCACCTCAATGCTTGAGGCGCGGCCGCTGCGCGATGCACGCGCCTTGGGGCTGAACGCGCTCTACTCCATGGGACCGGTGCGCAAGACGCTGATGCAAATGGGCCTCGGCGTGCGTTAAGCGGCAAGGCGGGCTTCAGCCCGCCACCCGGTCACAGAACCTGATCCAGCACCCGTTTCAGACGCGCAATTGTGCCGTCCACATCATACAGTTTGTCGAGGCCGAACAGCCCCAGGCGGAACGTGCTGAACCCGGCAGGTTCGTCACATTGCAACGGCACGCCAGCGGCGATCTGCATCCCCAAAGCGGCGAATTTCTTGCCATTCTGAACCTCGGGATCAGCCGTATAGCTGACCACAACGCCCGGCGCGCCAAAACCATCCGCGGCTACCGAGACAACGCCCTTCTCCTTCAACATCGCGCGTACGCCATTGCCCAAAGCCCATTGCGCGTCGCGCAATTTCTCGAACCCGTATTCCTGCGTCTCAAGCATCGTGTCGCGAAACGCCGTCAGGGCATCGGTCGGCATGGTCGCGTGATAGGCATGGCCGCCGTTCTCATAGGCCTGCATGATCTGACGCCATTTCTTCAGATCGACCGCAAAACTGTCGGACTCGGTCTCTTGCAACCGCGCTTCGGCACGCTCAGACAGCATGACGAGGCCCGCGCAGGGCGACGCGCTCCACCCCTTTTGCGGGGCCGAGATCAACACGTCCACGCCGGTCGCCTTCATATCAACCCAGGCGCAGCCTGATGCGATGCAATCCAGAACCATCAACGCACCAACCTCATGCGCGGCAGCTGCCATGGCGGTCACATAATCGTCGGGCAGGATCACGCCCGCCGCTGTTTCGACATGGGGTGCGAAGACCACGTTGGGGCGCTGCTCGTGAATGGCAGCAACCACATCTTCAATCGGAGCGGGCGCAAAGGGGGACGGGCTGGTATTGCCGGTTTCCCGCGCTTTCAGAACGGTAACCGATCCGGTCAGCGCGCCGCTTTCGATGATCTGGCTCCAGCGATAGGAGAACCACCCATTGCGCACCACCAGAACGTTGGCACCACGCGCGAACTGACGGGCCACGGCCTCCATCCCGTAAGTTCCGCCGCCGGGAATGATGGCAACACCGTCGGCATTATAGACCTCGCGCAGCATGCTCGAGACATCGCGCATAACCTTTTGAAACTTGGCCGACATATGGTTCAAAGAGCGGTCGGTGAAGACAACCGAGAACTCTTCAAGACCATCCCGGTCCACGGTTTCCAGCAATGCAGGCATTCAGTTTCCTTTCCAGAAGTCGTTCCCCAAAGCCAGGCCCAATTGCCCTGTCTGATTCCGGCGTACACTGCCACGAAAGTGACCCTACGTCACGAAAAACAAAACCGAAATATTTAGACCAACTGGTTCGAAAACCTCAAAAATGACGCCAATTAGAGTCACCTCCCCTTTACACTTCTACTTGCTTCTGAACAGATGCATACACTTTATGCTTGAAGGGAAATCTCAACCCGTGACTCACCAAAAGCGGATCAGCTTCCAGGTCGTTCGTGACGAAGTGAAACGACGGATCGAAAGCCGTGTGTGGCCACAAGGCTCGCTTTTGCCGACGGAAACGCAGCTGGCCGAAGAATTCAACTGCGCGCGGGCCACCGTGAACCGCGCGCTGCGGGAACTGGCCGACCAGGGCTTTGTCGAGCGCAAGCGCAAAAGTGGAACGCGGGTCAAGAAAGAGCCCAGTAAACACGCCAGGCTGGAACTGTCGCTGGCCCGGCAGATGATTGAAAACCAGAACGCCGCATACCGCTATGCACTGGTCGAGCGTAATGTTGTGCCCAGCCCCGGTTGGCTGGCCTCGCAACTCAGCGTTTCGCCCGAGGCCCGTGTGCTGCACGTGATCTGCATGCACTATGCCGACAACCGCCCCTTTCAGCTTGAGGAACGGTGGATCAACATCGCAGCCGTTCCCGAGGTGGAAGAGGCCGATCTGAGCGCGCACGGCCCCCACGAATGGCTGCTGAACGCTGCCCCCTTCACCGAGGCCGAGGTCGCCTTTTGCGCGATTTCCGCTGACAGTCGTCTGGCCGAGTTCATGGGCACCACCGCCGGAACCTCGATGATCCAGATGGAGCGGACGACGTGGAAGGATGAAAACCCGATCACCTTCGCCCGCATGACCCACCATCCCGGCTATTGCGTTCGCACGAAATACTAGGCGCGATCAGCCTATCGGACCGGGCAGGCGTTCTTCGCTCAGCAAGACATTGGCCTCGACATCCCCCGCGCCGGGCAACGTCATGATCCGTCGGCGCAGGACCCGTTCGAAATCGGACAGGTCACGCGCCACTACGCGCAGACGGTAGTCATACAGCCCCAGCACATGCTCGACGGTCTGCACTTCGGGAATGGCGCTGACAGCGCGTTCGAAGTCTTCCAGACTGACCTGTCCCTTGCGCGCCAGCTTCACGCCCAGAAAGACAGTGACGCCAAAGCCCAATGCCTCGGCATTCAGGCGCAGACGGCGGCCTTTGATGACCCCCGCCTCTTCCAGCCTGCGGATCCGCCGCCATGTGGCGGGTTGCGACAGCCCCAGCCTGCGCCCCAACGCTCCGGCGCTTTGCGTTGCATCCTGCCGCAAGGCCTGCAGGATCTTTCGGTCTGTTTCGTCCAGCTCGATCATACCGGCAGCACCTCATCTCGTTTGACCCGTGCGATATGCATCAGCGCTTCGATATCGGCGATATGCGGCAAGGTCAGAATGCGGTCGCGATAGAGTTGCTGGTAATGCGCCATGTTCTTCGCCAGAACCGACAGCCGCACATCCACGCGGCCCAGAAAGGTCTGTATCTCGATCACCTCGGGCACCTCCCGCGCTGCAGCGGTGAATTCGTCAAACGCGCGCGCCTGCGTCTTGTCCAAAGTGACCCGCAGCGACACCTCGACCGCATAACCCAGTGCAACCCAGTCGATCACCGCCTCCTGCCCCTCGATGATCCCGGCGGCCTGCATCTTTTCGATACGACGCCAGCAAACACCTTGCGTAATCCGGCACCGCTCGGCCAGTTCGGCGTTGGACAGGCTGGGATCAGCCTGAAAATGGCGCAGAATACGTCTGTCGAGGTCATCAAGCATAGATTTCTCATCATTCGGCCAAATGAAGAATAGTTCTTCATCTTTTTTATAAATACTCAACTTCAATACGCTCGCCAATCGCAAAACACCCGGGTAAAAGCGCAGCAATCGAAACAGAAAGGACCGGCAAAATGCGCGTCTATTACGATCGCGATTGCGACATCAACCTGATCAAAGACAAAAAAGTGGCCATCCTGGGCTATGGTTCGCAAGGTCACGCCCACGCGCTGAACCTGCGCGACTCGGGCGCAAAAAACCTGGTCGTCGCTCTGCGCGAAGGCTCTGCCTCGGCCAAGAAAGCCGAAGCCGAAGGTTTGCAGGTCATGGGCATCGCCGAGGCGGCAGCCTGGTGTGACGTCATCATGTTCACCATGCCCGACGAACTGCAGGCCGAGACCTACAAGAAATACGTGCATGACAACATCAAGCCCGGCTCGGCCATTGCATTTGCCCACGGCCTGAACGTTCACTTTGGCCTGATCGAGCCGAAAGAAGGCGTTGACGTCATCATGATGGCCCCCAAAGGCCCCGGCCACACCGTGCGTGGCGAATACGTCAAAGGCGGCGGCGTGCCCTGTCTGGTGGCCGTTGACACCGACGCAACCGGCAAAGCGCTGGAAATCGGCCTGTCCTACTGCTCGGCCATTGGTGGCGGCCGTTCGGGCATCATCGAAACCAACTTTCGCGAAGAGTGCGAAACCGACCTGTTCGGTGAGCAGGCCGTTCTGTGCGGCGGTCTGGTTGAGCTGATCCGCTGCGGCTTTGAAACCCTGGTCGAAGCAGGCTATGCGCCCGAGATGGCCTATTTCGAGTGTCTGCACGAGGTGAAGCTGATCGTTGACCTGATCTACGAAGGCGGCATCGCTAACATGGATTACTCGATCTCGAACACTGCCGAGTACGGCCAGTACGTCACCGGCCCGCGCATCCTGCCCTACGAGCAGACCAAGAAAGCGATGAAAGAGGTTCTGAACGACATCCAGCAGGGCAAGTTTGTCCGCGACTTCATGCTGGAAAATCAGGTCGGCCAGCCGACCCTGAAAGCTTCGCGTCGCGCCAATGACGAGCACCTGATCGAAGAAACCGGCGCCAAGCTGCGCGGCATGATGCCGTGGATTTCGGCTGGCAAACTGGTCGATCAGGAAAAGAACTAAGTCTGATATCCATCAGCACTGGGGCGGCCTTTAACGGGCCGCCCTTTTCTATGCAGCGCATGCTGTCGCAAAGCACTCGCCCAACACAAAATCCCAGCCCGAATCGTAACCGCCTCGCTTGTCTGCGGCGGCTTCGGCCCAGACCTCCCAGCCGGAATGGGTCAGGGTCACTTGAGTTTGGTTCGCACCGACCCTTTCAAACGCGACATCAACCCGCGTGGGGGTGTCCTTGTTGGTGCCCGGATGCCAGGTGAAGGCCAGGCGGTGCCCCTCTTCATATTCCAACACCGTGCCCCAATCGGCCCTTTCGCCGTCATACATCGTTTCGAACACTGCGCCACCAACCCAAGGCTCGATCGTGACGGCCAGCGCCGGTTGTCCCTTCGAGGCCGACACCGCGTGACCATCCATCGGCCACCAGCTTGCGATGCGATGCACAAAGACCTCAAAGGCGCGATCCGGCGCGGCGTTCACAACCACGGTTTTGACGATTGGATCAGTCATGTATCTCGCCCTTCCCGATTGATCTCTGTCGCAAAACTGTCCAGCACATCCGACCAGTATCGATCCAGCCAGGCGCGCATTTCTGCCAAGCCGTCAGGCCGGGCAAAGTAAATCCGGCGCGTCCCTTCCGACCGGCACCCGACCAATCCCGCATCCGACAGAACCTTCAGATGCTGCGACACCGCCGGGCGGCTGACAGGTAGCGTGTCAGCCAGAGCCCCAACCGCGCAGGGCCGGGCTGCAACTGCTTCGAACACTTTCCGACGAGTCGGGTCGCCCAGAGCGGTAAATGCATCTTGGTAAGCCATTACTTACGGTAAGTAAAAACTAACGCTTTGTCAATCTCGGGCGCGTGACATCGGCAAAATCAAAGGATATGGGGGGTTTATGGTGCAAGAACCCGATTACCGCGACTGGAGCGGCGTCCTGACACTCGGCCTCATATGGGGCGGTACGTTCATGGTCGTGGCCATGGCGCTGGAAGGCTATGGGCCCGTCACAGTGGCAACGGCGCGCACAACGCTGGGTGCGGTCACCCTGCTGGGCCTGATGGCAGCCACTGGTCGCAGGATACCCGGACCGGACCGCGCCCTATGGGGCGCAATCGTCATCATCGGGCTGTTGTCGACCGCAATTCCGTTCATGATGCTTAGTTGGGGCCAGCAATACGTGCCCTCGGCCTTCGCAGGCCTGTCCATGGCGGCGATCCCACTGATGGTGCTGCCGCTGGCGCATTTCTTTTCGGATGAGCCGATGAATGCGCGCCGCATTTTCGGGGTCTCTCTCGGCTTTGCCGGGGCTCTGGTTCTGATCGGCCCCGGCTTGACCCAGATCGGCCAAGGGTTCGAACCGTTGGCGCAACTCGCCTGTATCGGGGCGGCGCTGTGTTACTCGGTGGCTTCGATCTTCACCCGTCGTTGCCCGCCCATTGACCCTGTCACGCTGGCCGCGCTGACGCTGGTCGTCGGCGCAGTATGCCTGGTGCCGCTGATGTTGGTGACCGAAGGCCTCCCAACATGGGAAGGCACGCGCCCGGGCCTTGCGATCATCATCCTAGGCCTTTTGCCCACCGCCTTTGCCACGCTTCTGCGCGTATCGATCATTCGCAGCGCAGGGTCGGTCTTTCTGACACTGGTCAATTATCAGGTGCCAATCTGGTCGATGGTGTTCGGCGCATTGGTCCTATCCGAGGCCTTGCCCCTGCGTTTCTTCATCGCACTGGCCATGATTCTGACCGGACTGGCCATCAGCCAGTGGTTCAGTCTGCGAAAACTGCTGACCGGGCGCTAGCCTGTTGCGGCTTCGACCTCGGACACGATGCTGTCGACGACCTGAGACAACAGCGCGTCATCTTCGCACTCGGCCATCACCCGGATCAACGGTTCCGTGCCGGATTTTCGGATCAGCAAGCGGCCCTGCCCGTTCAGGCGCGCCTCGGCATCGGCAATGGCAGCTTTGACGCTTTGCGCTTCAAGCGGCATTTGCCCCTCGCCATAGCGGACATTCTTCAACAATTGCGGCACGGTCTCGAATTGCTGCGCCAGATCCGAGGCTGATCGCCCGGACAGTACCATCTCGGCCAAAAAGTGCAGCCCGGCCATCAAACCATCACCTGTGGTGGCATAGTCGCTCATGACGATATGGCCCGATTGCTCACCACCCAGATTGAAACCGCCTTCACGCATCCGCTCGACCACATAGCGGTCGCCGACGGCCGTGCGTTCCAGACGCAGGCCTTGCGATTGCAGGTGACGCTCCAATCCGAGATTGGACATGACAGTCGCAACCAGCGCGTCGCCTTTCAACTGACCGGATGCAGCCCAAGCCGAGGCCAGCAAGGCCATCAGCTGATCGCCATCGGCCACGTCACCGTTTTCATCGATAACCACAACGCGGTCGGCATCCCCGTCCAGACAGACCCCCACATGCGCGCCATGCGCCACCACGGTCTCGGCGGCAAGCTGAGGCTTGGTCGATCCGCAATTGAGGTTGATGTTCTTGCCGTTCGGCGCGACACCGACCGGGATCACCTCGGCGCCCAATTCCCACAATACCTCGGGCGCAGTGCGGTGCGCCGCGCCGTTGGCGCAGTCGATCACGACTTTCAAGCCATCCAGCTTCACATCGCGGGGCAGCGAGGATTTGATCCGCTCGCCATAGCGAAACCGGGCATCGTCCACGCGGCGCGCGCGTCCGATATTCTGGGCCTGCGCGGGTTTAACGCCTTCCTCGATCAGCCGTTCGATTTCCAACTCGGCCTGATCGGACAGTTTAAACCCATCGGGCCCAAAGAACTTGATGCCGTTATCTTCCGCCGGGTTATGACTGGCCGAGATCATCACGCCCAGATCGGCGCGCATGGATTGGGTCATCAGCCCAACGGCAGGCGTCGGTACCGGCCCCAGCAGCAGCACGTTCATCCCCGTCGAGGTCAAACCAGCAGTCAGCGCGTTTTCCAGCATATAGCCCGACAAGCGCGTGTCCTTACCGATCACCACACGGTGCACGCCCGAGGCATCGCGACGGAAATACCGCCCCACGGCGGCCCCGATGCGCAAGGCCATTTCCGCTGTCATCGGATGTGTATTGGCTGTGCCCCGCACACCGTCAGTTCCGAACAGCTTGCGCATCTTCTACCCCTCACAAAAATGTTTGCGACCGGATTACCGGACCGCAGCCCATAGACGCAAGGCCTGAGCTGTCTCGGCCACGTCATGCACGCGAATGATCTGCACACCTTGGGACAATCCGTCCAGAGCAAGGGCAATTGATCCCGGAGCGCGCGCAGTTTTTTGCGGCTCTTTCCCGATGGACCCGATGAACCCCTTGCGCGACACGCCCAGAAGGATCGGACAGCCCAACCCGTGAAACAGGCTGAGGTTGCGCAGAAGGTCCAGATTGTGCTGTTCGGTTTTGCCAAAGCCGATACCCGGGTCGACAATGATCAGATCGCGGCTCAGACCCAGTGTTTCCAGCCGCGCGATCTGACCTTCGAGGAAATCGTAAACATCCAGCACAACGTTGTCGTATTCGGGATTGTCCTGCATCGTGGCCGGGTCGCCTTGCATATGCATGACACAAACCGGCGCGCCCAATTCAGCGCAAAACGGCGCGAGGTCCGGATCGAAGGTAAAGCCCGAGACATCGTTGACCAAACCTGCCCCGGCGGCGCAGGCGGCCTTGGCCACTGCGGCCTTGCGGGTGTCGATTGAGATCAAGGCTTCCGTTTCCGCCCGAATCGCTTCGATCAGCGGGCGCGTGCGGGCGATCTCTTCCGCTTCTGGGACAAAATCTGCACCGGGGCGGGTCGATTCTCCGCCAATGTCCAGAATGGTCGCGCCTTGCGCCACCATGTCAGCGGCCCCTGCCCGCGCACCCTCGACCGAGCTGTGAACGCCGCCATCCGAAAAGCTGTCAGGTGTCGCGTTCAGGATGCCCATGATATGCGGCTGCGCCATGTCCAGACCGGATATTGCTGCACGCTGGCGGCTGAGGCGTTGCAAAACATCGGCTGGAATTTCAGCCGCCGGGACGACCTTGGGCGCATCCAACCGCGACAGGGCTTCCGCATGTGTGAACCACAACGCCTGACCGGCCAAAGACACTGCACCATCCGGGCGGGCCGGGCCGTGCTGAACCAGCGGTCGGTAATAATGGCTCACAACTGCGCCTGATCGACGGCGACGGCGCGCAGGGGCGTCTTGGGTTCTTTCGGCAGCTCGCCACCGATCACCATCATCTCACTGGCTTCAAACGTCGCGGCAAACCACGCGGCCAGAGCAACCGCGTCCGACGGCGCGGCGGATGGGCCGTCCACCGCATCCAGAACGATCTTGGACGGGGCCCAGACGCAGATCTGGCCGTTTTTCATGGCCCAATCCAGCTCGGTCCGAGTCGAGACGACGACACAGCGATGATCCCGCGCGGCCAGAACCCAGGCGTTTTGTTCGATGGACAGCAGATCGATCCGGCGCTGCGTCATGGCATGGCCGGTCTGCGGCGCAGCCAGATCCGAGGCCCCGACGCACAGGATCAGCGGGCGCTGACGATTTTCCAGCTGATCGATCCAGCCTTTCAGATTGCCCGACGCAATCGCGTCATTGGACAGGAACACAAGGCGCGGATGCGGGCGTTCTTCTTCAACAACGTCATGATGAACGGCGTCCTTGCCGCGTACGATCTCTACCCCCAGCGCGCCGGGACCCCGATCCAGCTTTTCGATCCGCACGAAAACCCGAACGGCCTGAGGTTCCAGCAGGATGCGCTCGGCCACGCGCTCGGCGAGCGTTTCAAGCAGGTTCAGGCGTTCAGCCGCCAGTTCATAGGCGATGGCCTCGGTCACGCGGTCATAGGACAGGATACGGTCCACATCGTCGTCAATATCCGAGGTCAGCGGGCGCACCTCGACCACGATGTTAAAGCAGATGCGCTGCGTCGTGCCGCGCTCGGCCTGAAAGGCCCCAATTTCAACCTCGACAGTGTGGTCACGCAATGAGATGCGATCCAACGGCCCCCGGGGCGAGGTCGCCTCGGACCGCTCGGACGGGTGCGCAAAGGCAAGGCGGATTTCAGAACTCATGGGTCAGGCCTTCTCGGGCTTGCAGAACAGTTCGCCTAATTTAGGCGGTCCGAGGGGCTATAACACTCACACAAGCGCCATTCCAGCCGCTGATTGCGGCGTCAGGTGACGCGAAACCAACTCATCATACCCGCGGCGGCATGTCCCAGCATATGGCAATGCAACAGCCAATCACCGGGATTATCGGCAAATAACGCGATTTGACGGGTTTGTCCCCTCTCGATCAGAACCGTATCGCGCCACGGACCCAGCGCGCCGTCGTCCAAAACAAGCCGGAAGTGGTGGCCATGCAGGTGCATCGCATGGGGGAATGCGGTCTCGTTCACGAACTCGATCCTGTGAAGGCTACCCAGAGACGCATCGAGAAAAGGATCCGACGGACGTTCGGCATATCCGTTCAATGCCCAGAATCGCCCCAACTGCGCCAACTCGCGCCCTGACAGGTCGGTCTCACCAATCCGAGCGCTTTCCAACCACCTCATGGCCCCGCCCTGCAGACGCATTCGATGCAGCGGGGCATCGTCAATCCCAGCGATTTCCGGCAGGGGATTAGGCGGTAGCGCGACTATGTCCGTTCGTTGAGCGTTGGCGGACAGACCGCCGATGTCGAAACGCGCCAATCCAAATGCCCCGTCGCGTTCAACACTTACAAGGCTTGCGGTCGGCCCATCAGCCACAACGTCAACGATCAAATCCGCCCTTTGCGCCGGGGCCAGTGGGAAGGACCCGCTCAGGGCAAGCGGCACTTCCAGCGGCATCCCGTCCAGAGCGACAATCCAGCCCGTAAGGCCATCCAAGTCCAGATCGTAGATCCGAGCGTTCGAGGCATTGATCAGCCGGAGCCTGAGCCGTTCGTTTCGACGCACCGGAAAGGCCGGATCGAACGAGCCGTTAACAGTGACAATGTTTCCAAGGCGTCCGGCATGGCTTAGGTCGTGGCCGTTGTTGAAATCGTCGGCAATCTGAGCCGTTTCCGGGTCGAGCCGCCAGTCATCCAGCATCAGGATCAGATCCTGATCGACATCGGGTGGTACGACCTCATCAACGATCAAGGGACCGTATAGCCCGCGGGCAACCTGCTCCATCGACCGGTTATGGGCGTGGTACCAATATGTGCCCGCATCGGGGACGACGAATTCATACTTGAAAGCCCCGTCAGCTTCGACGACGTCTTGCGTCAAACCCGGTACACCGTCCATCGCGTTGTCTATTCGAATTCCGTGCCAATGAACCGAACTCGGCTGCGGAAGTCTGTTCACAAAGCGTTGCTGGACGCGCGTTCCCCGATTGTATCTGAGCGTCTCGCCCGGAACCGAGCCTCCATAGCTCCAGACTTCGGTTTCAGGAAACCCGACAGGCGCAAGCTGTTGACTTGTAACACGCGCCTCAAGATGTGGGACGTTCGCCCTGACCGCAGCCGGCAAAAGCGAAGCCGCTGCAGCGGTTTGCAAAAATCGTCTTCTGTTGAATGGCATTACGGGCCTCCTGGCCCGCAATATAGACTGCAACTCGCCCCGCGCCATCAAGCTTCCAGCGCGGGTGCGTCAATCAGTTGCTCGCCGTCCGATAGTTGTGGCGGTAGAAGATGTGCACACCGATCCGCGCGGTCTGCTTGTAGACGCGTGACCAGGATGGGCGCACCGCGGTCGTGTGATAATGGGTCGCGCCTTCGGTCAGTTCCTTTGCAATCCCGTCCATCGCGGCCCGCGCGACTTTCGACACACGCTCAAAGGCTTTCTTTTCGTGGATCACCTCTTTGCGGCCATCGCAGGTATAGGTGAACTGGCACTGGTATTTCTTCCCGGTGCCCTGACGGATCACACCGCACAGGCTGTCAGGGAAACGGCTGCTTTTGACCCGGTTCAGGATCACTTCAGCCACGGCAAACTGTCCCCGCACGCTTTCACCGCGGGCTTCGAAGTACAGCGCCTCGGACAGACACTTCCAGTTCTCGTCCCCGGTTGCTTTGGGTTGCTGATCCAGCCAGTCCTTCGAGTAGGAAACTTCGACCGGCGCAGCCGGCTTCCGAGGCTGGAACAGTTTGAAATAGTCACGGAAACTTTGCGCCGGCAATTCGTTGCGGGCGACAAGTTCTTCCTTGGCGGAATCGGTTGCTTCCCTCTCGGCGAAGGACGCACTTGGCAGCACGGTTGCTGCCAATGTGGCAACAGCCATTATGTAACGTAGCATCAGATAACCTCGCACAGGCACTTCTCGCGCCTAACCCTCCCCCGGCGGGCGCGACGAGGCATTTAGCGCAGTCCGGCGCAAACGTCCAGAACCGAAGGAAAAGCAAGTGGAAAATCGCTCGTGGGGAAGATTTTTTCCGCCACAAGTTCGCCTGAAACCCACTAATCCTTGGGTTAAATGGCGCTGTCAACCCCCAAGTCTGGACGAAATCGCCAGTTGAGCGGCAGCCAGCCGAGCGACCGGTACTCGGAAGGGGGAACAGGACACATAGTCAAAGCCGAGGTCCCGACAAATCGCGATTGATTCGGGATTTCCGCCATGCTCGCCGCACACCGAAAGCGTCACATCGGGTTTTGCCAGACGCCCCCGTTCGGCCCCGAGTTTCAGCAATTCACCCACGCCATCGGGGTCCAGCACGTGAAACGGATCTTCGGTGAACACACCCTGACGGACATAAGCCGACATGAAACGCCCTGCGTCGTCACGCGACAGTCCATAGGTCATTTGGGTCAAGTCATTGGTGCCGAAGCTCAAAAAGGCGGTGCTGGGGGCGATTTCCTCGGCCCGCAGGCAGGCGCGCGGCGTTTCCACCATGACGCCCAGACGGTATTCAAACTCCTGCCCCTGCTCTGCCGCAACCGCTGCCGCGACCGAGTCGATGCGGGATTTCACCAGTTCGACCTCGCGCTTGGCCGACACCAATGGGATCATCACCTCGGGCACCACGGGGGCGCCGTTTTTGCTGGCCTCCAACGTCGCCTCAAAGATCGCGCGGGCCTGCATGTCATAGATTTCGGGCACGGTCACACCCAGACGCACACCGCGCAGGCCCAGCATCGGGTTATATTCGGTCATCGCAGCAACCCGGCGTTCCACATCCGAGACCGGCAAATCCAGCGCCTCGGCCAGTTCGCGCTGGCCACTGCGGGTGGTCGGCAGGAATTCGTGCAAAGGTGGGTCGAACAGGCGGATGCAGACCGGTTGACCTTCCATGATGCGGAACAGTTGCACGAAATCCTCGCGCTGCATGGGCAACAGACGTTCCAGCACAGCCTCACGCCCGGACGATGTTTGCGCAAAGATCATCTCGCGCATCACGATCAGACGGCCGGGATCAAAGAACATATGCTCGGTCCGGCACAGACCAATGCCCTGCGCCTGAAAGTTCCGGGCGGTTTGTGCATCGGCTGGCGTATCGGCGTTGGCGCGTATCTCGATATCGCGCTCGGCGTCGGCCCAGCCCATAAGCGTTTGAAAACAATCGTCCAAAGCGGCTTCCAGCATCGCGGGTTGCCCGGCCAGAACCTGCCCCGAGCTTCCGTCAATGGTCAGCACGTCCCCGGTTTTGAACACGCGCCCATCCGGGGCGGTCAGCATTTTCTTCTTGGTCTGAAAGCGGATGTCGGACGCGCCGACGATACAGGGCAGGCCCAGACCACGCCCGATCACCGCCGCATGGCTGGTCATGCCGCCCTTCTCGGTCAGCACGGCCACGGCGGCGTGCATCCCGCGCACATCCTCGGGCGAGGTTTCGCGGCGGACCAGAACACAGGCCTCGCCCCGCGCCGCGCTGGCCTGCGCTTCGGCGGCGGTAAACACGATCTTCCCGGTCGAGGCTCCGGGACTTGCGCCAATCGCCGTAGTCAGCACATCACGCTCGGCCTCGGGATGGACCTGACGGTGCAGCAGCTCGTTCAGCGCGTGGGGATCAACCCGCATTACCGCCTCTTGCTGCGGGATGATCCCGTCTTCGGCCAACCGAACGGCAATCCGCATCGCCGCACGCGCGGACCGCTGCACACGCACACCGTCCAGAATGTGCACGTGGCCGTTTTCAATCACGAACTCGACCTGCATTTCCTCGCGCAGCTTCCCGCGCATCAATGCGGCCTGTGCCTTCAGGTCGGCAAAAGCCTTAGGCGCCACCTCTTCCAGCGACTGCCCCCGCGGGTCCTTCTCAAGATACAGCGCCGAGACACCTTCGCCCAGCGCATCGCGCCCCTGACTCTGGCTCAGATACCGCCCCGTGATCTGGGGCATTCCGGTTGTGGAATCAACCAGTTGCAACACGCCCGAGCCGCATTCACCCTGCCCCACGCCGGGGATCATTTCCTGAATGACCAGCCCAAGCCCCGCATCTGCCGGGGCCCCTTTGGCCTGACGCAGCAACCGGGCCGACGTTCCGTCCCATGCCCGCGCCATCGAGCGCAGGACGCCCACCAACTGCTCGCCCCGATCCTGCGGAAAGGCCTCGTCGGTCTCATCTTCATAGGCGCGCAGACTGTCCCGCAATCCGTCCATACCGACGGTATCGATATCGTCAAATACGTCGGCATCCAGACGCGCCACGTGAATGGCATAGCTTTGCACAAATCGCAGCGACAAGGCTGCGGCGGCCTCGGACCCCATCTTTTCCGCTAAATCGCCGTATCGGGCTTCGTTCATACCAATATTCAGGATAGCCCCCGGACCACCCCAATCCGGATCTTCCGAACTGGGCCGCACGCACAGCAGGGCGTCTTCGTCAAACTGGTCCAGAATGGCCGCGATATCCGGCACCTGCCCTTCCGCAATGCGGTGAACTGCATCGAAAGACAACGCCACCGTGCGCGGCACCGGCATCTCAAGCCGGACCAGACGTTGCAGACATTTCGCCCGGCCGCCATGTGTATTGGCAGCGATGGGCGCTTTGGGCGTGATGAGCGTGGTATGCGGGTTATTCTGCACTGCGGCACCTTTTGGTTTCACCGCAGCATAGGCAGCTTTACCCCTTGCGCAAGGGTGATTTGGGCGCGCAAGGCCGCGCGCCCGGTGTGTTAGCCTTCGATCTTTGTCAAGTCGGCGACGCTGGAACAGATCGTGCGGATCTGGCTGAGCAGGTTCAAACGGTTGCGGCGCAGGTTGTCGTTGTCGGTGTTGACCTGCACATCCTCAAAGAACGCATCGACCGGCCCGCGCAGCGCGGCCATTGCGGCCATGGCGGTCGGGAAATCCTCGGCCTTCAGCGCCGGATCAATCTGCGCCTGCGCCTGATCCAGCGCGGCAAACAGCGCCTTTTCGCTCTCCGTCTCGGCAAATTTCACATCCGCACCGTAGGAGTATTCCACCCCGTCCTTCTCCTCGGCTTGCGTCAGAATATTGTTGGCGCGTTTGAAGCCCTGCACGAGGTTTTCCCCATCCTCGGTCGCGATCACCGCGTTCAGAGCACGGGCGCGTTTGACCAGCAGGTTGAGGTCGTCATTCCCCTCCATCGCGATACAGGCGTCGATGATGTCGTGGCGGATGCCCTCGTCGCGGAGGAAGACTTTGAGGCGATCGTGGAAGAAGGAGAGAAGGTCATCGACGAGTTCTTCCACTGGGGGAAGTTGCCGAAAGTCACTATAGTCGAAAGATTGCGATTTTCGAGACCATTCAGTTTCAACAATTTCACCCTTCGAAAAAGCAATGTCAACGGGCACCCGCCCATCGAATTCTATCCCCGCATCATCCCAGAAAGGGACGAAGATGAATTGCTCTTCATCGTCCGGATGCTGAACCGAGTGAGCAAACCGGTATTTCTCTGCATTGACAACCGCAACGGAAAAAAGACTATAGCGAAGGTCGCCCCGAAGTGACGAAGAAAGCTCGTTCTCCAAAACCAACCGAATAACCCCCAACGCCGCACGGCGCAGGGCAAACGGGTCTTTCGAACCGGTCGGCTTCTCATCAATCGCCCAGAACCCGGACAGCGTGTCCAGCTTATCGGCCAACGCCACGGTCACCGAGAGCGGTGCGGTCGGCACGTCATCTGACGGGCCAAGCGGTGAGTAATGTTCCTGCGCCACAGCGGCCACGGCGGCGTCTTCGCCTGCGGCTTCGATGTAATACCGCCCCATAAGCCCCTGAAGCTCGGGGAATTCATAGACCATCTCGGAACTCAGATCGGCCTTGGCCAGACGTGCGGCTTTTTCGGCCTGATCGGCATCCGCTCCGGTCACCGGAGCCAGTTCGCGGGCCAGTGCGGCGATGCGGTCGATGCGCTCGGCCTGTGTGCCCAGCTTGTTGTGGAAGGTCACATTCTCCAGCGCGCGGGTCCATTGGGCGATGTCCGATTTGGCGACGCGCAGGTCGTTCTCCCAGAAGAATTTCGCATCGGCCAGACGGGCCGACAGCACCTTCTGGTTCCCCGCCAGAATGGTCGCGCCATTGTCGGCGGTTTCGCGGTTGGCGACGGTGATGAAACGTTCGATCCGACCGGTCTTGGGGTTCCTCACGGAAAAGAACTTCTGATGCTCTTTCATCGAGGTCTGCAGCACTTCGGGCGGCAACTCCAAGAATTCCTCGTCGATCTGCCCCATCAGCACCACGGGCCATTCGACCAGCCCGGCAACCTCGGCCAGCAGGCCCTTATCCTCGACCACTTCCAGACCGGCGGCAAAGGCCATGTTCTGGGCGTCGTTCCAGATATGCTCGGCGCGCTCGCCGGGCGATAGGACTACGAACGCGCGTTTCAGTTGAGCGGCGTAGTCTTCGAAAGACGAAACCGAGAACCGGGCCGGAGCCATGAAACGGTGACCGGCGGTGGTATCGCCGGAAGTAATCCCTTCGACCTCCAACGGCACGACCTGTGCGCCGGTCTCATCATTTAGAATGCAGAGGATCGAGTGCAAAGGCCGCACCCAGCGCATCGGGCCACTGCCCCAGCGCATCGACTTGGGCCAGGGGAAGTTGCGGATGGTCGCCTCAAGCACCTCGGCCACGATTTCGGCCGCCGGACGCCCGGCTTTTTCGATGGTCGCGAAATAGACTGCGCCCTTGGGCGTGTCACGCTCCTCAAGCTGGTCGCGGGTCAGGCCCGCGCCACGCAGGAAGCCCTCGATCGCTTTGTCCGGCGCGCCTACCTTGGGGCCTTTGCGTTCCTCGCGGATCGTCGGACTTTCAGCCAGCAGCCCTTCGACCGCCAGTGTCAGGCGGCGGGGCGTGGTCAGGGCGGCGGCCCCGGCATAGGTCAGACCGGCCTCGACCAGACCATCGGTGATCCGCTTTTTCAGGTCCTCACCGGCGCGGGTCTGCATACGCGCGGGGATCTCCTCGGAAAACAGTTCGATCAGCAGGTCGGGCATTTTCGGTCCTTAGAATGAAACGATCGTCTGGATGACGATGGCATTGGCGATATCCACAAAGAATGCGGATACAAGGGGCAGCACGATAAAGGCAATAGGCGACGGGCCATATCGCTTGGTTACGGCGGTCATATTGGCAATCGCGGTGGGGGTTGCGCCAAGGGCGAAGCCCCCGAACCCTGCTGCAAGCACGGCGGCGCGGTAGTTCGAGCCCATGACGGGGAACAGAACCCAGATCACAAAGACGACGGCAAACAGGGTTTGCGCCGTCATGATGACGACGATGGCCAGCCCCAGTTCCGCGATTGTCCAAAGCTGCAGGCTCATCAGCGACATGGCCAGAAACGCGCCCAGCGAGAATTCCGAGATCAACGCCAGCGAAGGTGTGCGCGACACTTGCGGTGCATTCGGGGCAATCCAGTCGCGTAGGTTGACGATCACGATTCCCATGATCAGGCACGGAACAAACAGCGGTAGTTTCAACCCGGCGGCCGTGATCGCCTCGCTCAGCACATATCCGAAGATGATCGCGAGGTTGAGGTGCAGAAGGACGCGCATGATCGTCAGGTGATCGATCTTGGAATTGCGCTCGTCCGCATCATCGGGAAGGCCGATTGTGTGTTCCTCATCCGGGCGCGCCGGTTGCAGGTTCCGGCCCTCGACCAGAACCCGCGCAATCGGCCCGCCGACAAGCGCGGCAAGAACAAGGCCAAGGGTCGCCACCGCGACACCCAACTCGGTCGCACCGTCCAGGCCAGTCACTTCGGCCACATCCGGGGCCCAGGCAATCGCCGTTCCGTGCCCGCCGATCAGGGAGGCTGAGCCAAACAGCACCCCGGCCTGCGCGGGATAGCCGAACGTCACCGCCCCGGCAGCACCAATCACGTTCTGGAAGATGATGGTCGCAAGCGTCAGAACAAGAAGCAAAAACAGTGGCTTGCCGCCTGCAATCAAATCAGACAGCCGCGCATTCAGGCCGATCCCGGCAAAGAACACAACCAACAGGAAATCACGGGCCGCGAGGCCGAAGCCGAGTTCCAGATCGAACAGAAGATACAGCCCCAGAACGACAAGAGACGCCAACAGACCTCCGGTCACCGGCTCGGGGATGTTGAACTGGCGCAGCGCCGCGACCCGAGCGTTGACCTCGGCCCCGATCAGGTAGACCGCGAAGCCCAGCGTCGCCGTTAGAAAATCCGGGATCTGCAGGGTCTGCGCGTCCATGGCGTTTTAACTTTCAGGCCGGGGCGGGCATTCTTCGCCTACAACGGTGCCGTCATAGGCCTTTTCGCCACAATTGTTCAGCGCGTGCCAGATGTAACCTTTGCCATCCTGTGTGACAGCCACGATCCGATCCACACCATAGTGGATATTCTTCTGCCCGATGAATGCCTGCGCCTGACCGGATTTCAGAGCATCTGCCAGAGCGACCGCATCGTAACAATCAAACCAGCCCGGCGCGGTCAGGGGGGTCGCCTCGTCCGCCAACTGGTACGTCGATTGCAACTCATCCAGCGTCAGATCGGTGTCGAAACAGGCCCGAAACCGGATCGGAGAACTGTCGGCGTCGATCGCCTGAAAACCCGAATATTCGATCGCAACCGGTGCATCGGCCCCGTCGACCAGCAGCGCCACGTCCTCACCTGGCGATGGTGCGACATCGTAATAGAACCCATAGACCTGCAAATAATACATCCCGCCGCCCGCAAGCGCGGCGGACACCAGAAGAAGGATGGCGAGCAATTTGCCAGTCATGTTTTGAAGGTCCCTCGTTCGCAGTCTTTCTCAGGTATTGCAGAGGTAGCGCGTGCTACGGGACAGTACAGTCCGCCCGTCGCCCGCTGTCCAACTCTCAGGCCAAGGTCACCAAATCCCTGTGACCCTTGAGGTCGTGTTTCCCGTTGGACGCATCAGGCCGCGTGCCCTGCGGCCTCGGTCTGAACAAAGGCATCCGCGCATTGTTTGGCTAGGGCCCGCACGCGCCCGATATAGGCCTGCCGTTCGGTCACCGAGATTACGCCGCGCGCGTCCAGCAGGTTGAAGATATGCGACGCCTTGATGCACTGATCATAGGCGGGATGCGCCATGATGATGCGCTTGCCGGTTTTCGGATCGTCATGTTCCTGCGCCAGAATGGCGGCGCATTCGGCCTCGGCCTCTTCGAAATGGCGCAACAGGACCTCGATATTGGCGACATCGAAATTCCAGCGGGCGTATTCCTCTTCGGTCTGTTTGAAGATGTCGCCATAGGTCAGCGGACTGGGGGATTGCGGGTCGTTGAACGGCATGTCCATCACGTGATCGATGCCCAGCACATACATCGCCAGACGTTCCAACCCATAGGTCAGCTCGCCCGAGACCGGGGCGCAGTCATGGCCGCCGACCTGTTGGAAATAGGTGAACTGGCTGACCTCCATCCCGTCGCACCAGACCTCCCATCCCAGCCCCCAGGCGCCCAGGGTGGGGCTTTCCCAGTCATCCTCGACGAACCGGATGTCGTGCAGGTCCATATCGATGCCGATGGCCTGCAGCGAGCCCAGATACAGCTCTTGCAGATCCGGCGGGCTGGGTTTGATCAGCACCTGATACTGGTAGTAATGCTGCAACCGGTTCGGGTTCTCACCGTACCGCCCGTCGGTCGGGCGGCGCGAGGGCTGCACATAGGCCGCGGCCCAGGCCTTGGATCCCAGCGCGCGCAAGGTGGTCGCCGGATGGAAGGTCCCTGCCCCGACCTCCATGTCGTAGGGTTGCAGGATCGCACAGCCCTTGGACGCCCAATAGGTCTGAAGCCGCAGGATAATTTCCTGAAAAGAACGAGGTGCGCTGGACGGTTCGGTCATGACATTCCCTTTGGGCGTCGCTTGCGCCCTGTTCCGGTCGGTTTTGCCCTTCCTATGCAAGGGGCCAAGGGGCGTCAACGGGCCAATGGCCCCATGCTGTATCTGCACGGCCACACCGTAAATTCCCCGTATTCCCGCCATGGCATTTGAAGGACGAAATCGCGTATTCTGCGCCAAAGCACCAACACTGCATAAACGGGCAGACAATGACACGAGTTTTAACGGCATTTCTTTTGTTTCTTCTATTCGGCCTGCACGCCGCATCCGCTCAGCAAGACCAGGGCGTTTGGGTACAGGTCGAGGCTCAGCCTTCCTTGCGCGAGGCGCAGGAGCGCGCGCAGGTTTACGCCAGCGCCCTGCCCGATGTGAACGGGTTTCGTCTGAACAGCGGCTGGTACGCCATCGTCATTGGGCCTTACGCCCGCAGCGATGCCGAACAGGTTCTGCGCGTCTACCGCGCCGAAGGGGAAATCCCCCGCGACAGCTTCATCGCATTCTCCAGCGCCTTTGGTCAGCAGTTCTGGCCGGTCGGCGCCAACCTGCTGGACCGTGGAATCGCCACACCACCGGTAGAGCCCGAACCGCAGCCGGAACAAAACCTGTCCGAGGTGACACCGCAGGCGTCCGACGAAACCCGCGCGCAGGCGCTGCAATCCGAACGGCTGCTGAGCGCGCAGGAACGGAAGGACCTGCAAACCGCGCTACAGGCCGCAGGGTTCTATAACTCGACCATCGACGGAGCATTCGGGCAAGGCACCCGCCGGTCGATGGGCGACTGGCAGCGCTTTAACGGCTATGAGCCGACAGGCGTTCTGACCACCTTGCAGCGCAAGGCGCTGATTGATGACTACAACGCGCCGCTGATCAGCGTTGGCATGGCGCAATATGTGGACGATAAGGCCGGTATTGCGATGGACATGCCTTTGCAGGCATTGGCGTTTGATCGCTACGAAGCCCCCTTTGCCCATTTCAAGTCTGGTTCGGATATCGGAGCCAAGGCGCTGCTGATTTCTCAGGAAGGCGACAGATCCACGCTGCGCGCGTTGTATGAGGTGATGCAATCGCTGGAAATCGTACCGCTGGATGGCCCGCGCGAGCTGCGCGGCGACCGGTTCTCGCTGGAAGGGCGCGGCAATGGCGTTGTTTCGTTCACGCAAGCCAAGCTGGACGACGGGCGGATCAAAGGATTCACGCTGGTCTGGCCCGAAGGCGATGAGGCGCGCCGCCTGCGCGTTCTGGCGGCCATGGCGTCCAGCTTTGCGACCACCGACGCGGTTCTGGACGCAACCGCCGGGGCCAATTTGGATCAGCGGATCGATCTGGTTTCGGGCCTGCAAGTGCGCAAACCGCGCCTGTCCCGCTCGGGCTTTTTTGCCGACACAAGCGGCGCGGTGCTGACCGTGTCCGAGGCAGCGGACAATTGCACCCGGATCACACTGGATGGCGATCAGGAGGTTCAGGTCGCCTGGACCGATACCGATCTGGGTGTTTCTGTCTTGCGCCCCAACCAAAGCCTGGCCCCGATGAGCGTTGCCGCCTTCAGCGCAGGCACACCGCGCATTCAGTCCGAAGTGGCGGTGTCCGGGTATTCCTATCAGGGCGCACTGGGCGCCCCGACCCTGACCTATGGGCAAATCGCGGATGTTCGTGGTCTGAACGGTGAAGAAGGGGTCAAACGTCTGGCCCTGAACGCCCAGCCCGGCGATGCCGGAGGCCCCGTGTTCAACGACAGCGGCAATGTGGTGGGCATGTTGCTGCCGACACCCACCGAAGGACGCACCCTGCCCGCCTCGGTCAGCCTTGCGGCGACCGCGGACCGTTTGACGGACGTTCTGACACAGGCAGGCGTTTCCGGTCAGTCCGGCCCTGAAGAGGCAACGCAAATCTCGCCGAACGAATTGAACCGCCGCGCAACGGGAATGACTGTTCTGGTTCATTGCTGGGACTGATCCCAGCCCTATCCGCAGAAAAAGAAACGCCGCAGATTTCTGCGGCGTTTTCTTATTTCAGGATCTCCGGCGTGACGTGGATCAGCGTTGGAACCGGCGCATCGAACGCGGCCTTCACCGCCTCCTGCAGTGCAGCCAGAGTGCCGGGCGCGGCGGACCGTGCCCCAAACGCCTCGGCCAGTTTGCAGAAATCGGGATTGCGCGCCACGACCGCATTCGGCGCGATCTGACTGCGGACCATGCTGTCCTCAATCTCTTTCAACTTGCCGTTGTCCCACAGGATGATCGGCAGCGACAGGCCCAGTTCGACCGCGACGCCCAGTTCCTGCATCGTATAGTGAAACCCGTAATCCCCGGCGATCACAGCGGTTGGTTTGCCTCGCCGCGCCACAGCCCCGCCAATCCCCGCTGGCAGGCCATAGCCCAAGGTGCCAAAGCCGGTTGGGTGGTGCCAGTGATGGGGATAGGCCATATCCCAGACCTCTTTCGCGACATAGGCAAACTGGGTCATATCGGAATAGATCATCGTGTCGGCGGGCATCGTGGCGCGCAGAGCGTCAAGGATCGGTACGATGCCCGGACGTTCGGCATCAACCTCGGCCCGCCAACGGGCGCGCGCCTCGGCCACCTCTTCCTGCGTCCAGCCCGTGGCCGGATTCGCGTCTTCGGTGGCGACCCAAAGGGCGCGGGCAAAGCTTGTGCTATCCGCCTGAATCTTGATTGCAGCGCGGTGATGGTCTGACAGCACCTCGGGGTCCAGATCGACGCGGATCAAAGTGGCCGAGTGCCCCAGCTCTTTCCGCCAAAGATCAACCTCACCCAGTTCAGCCCCCACTGCGATGACCAAATCGGCCGAGGCGATCACCTCGGCGCTGCCGGGGCGCGGCAACATCGAGCCGAAGTCCAGGGGATAGTTCGCGCCAACCATGCCACGTCCGGCATAGGTGGTGAAACAAGCCGCACCCACCTGCGTCAAAATCTGCCGCCAGTCATTCGACCGGCATCCGCCACCCAGAATGAACAAGGGGCGTTTCGCGATGTTCAGCAAGGACACTACCGGCGCCACATCCGGCGGCAAAGCCTTGGTCCGCAGCGCGGGTTGGTTCGGAAACGGGGCCGGATCGGCATCCGCCTCAAGCTGTACGATCGGCACCTGAATGTGCTTGGGGCGGGGCCGCGACAGTTCGAATTCTTCAAATGCGCGTTCGATCAAGCCATAGGCGGCCTGCGCGGTATTCGCCTGTGCGGACCAATCGGCGACTGTACCCGCCGCCCCTTGCTGATCCTTCATCTGATGCAATTGCCCCCGCTGCGCGTGTGTCTCGTCCAGACAAGAGGACAGAACCAGCATGGGCACCGAGTCGCTATAGGCCTGCCCCATAGGCGTCATGGTATTGCACAGACCCGGCCCGGTGATCACATAAGCCACGCCCGGCTTGCCCGTCGCGCGCGCATATCCGTCGGCCATGAAGCCTGCCCCCTGCTCGTGCCGGGCCAGAACATGGTTGATCCCGGCCTCTTCGATGCCGCGGTACATTTCCTGATTGTGAACTCCGGGAATACCAAAGATCACGTCAACGCCACGATCCCTGAGCATATGCGAGATCTGCGCGCCAAGAGCTCTTTTCATCAGCTTCTCCAAAATTGAACGGTGAAGATTGCGTAAACGGCCAGCAACTCAAGCCGTCCGACCAGCATGCCGATGGTCAGCAGCCATTTCGCCGAGTCGTTCAGCCCGGCAAAATTACCCGCCGGACCGATCTGATCGCCCAGCCCCGGCCCCACGTTGGCCAGTGCTGTCGCCGCCCCCGAGACCGATGTTATGAAATCCAAACCGGTCAGGGCCAGCGCCCAGGACAGGACGCCCATGGACAACACGAAGAACATGAAGAAACTCATGACCGAAGTCAGGACATCGCGGCTGACAGGGCGTCCGTCGTAAAGCGGCATGAACACCCCATGCGGGGACCGGATGCGCCGGATCTGAGTTTTGATCGATGCAAACAGCAACTGGTACCGGAACACCTTGATCGAACAGGCGGTCGAGCCCGCGCAGCCGCCGATCAGGCCGATCAGGAAAAACAGCATCACCGGGAAACTGCCCCAGGTCATGTAGTTGACGCTGGCATAGCCGGTGCCCGAGATGATCGAGGTGATGTTGAACAGCGACTCGCGGAAGGCGCGCTCCCAGTGGTGCGGAAAGACGGACATCAGGAAGACGGCCATGACAACGACCAGAACGAAGATCGTCGCCAGAAACGCCTTGATCTGACTGTCCTGCCAAAGTGAGTTGGTCTTGCCGTTGGCCAATTGCACATAGCGGACAAACGGCAGCGCGGCGAGGATCATGAACACCGAGGCCGCATATTCCGCCGGACCGGTGAAGGTCGCGAACGAGGAATCGTAGTTCGAAAAGCCACCCGTTGCGATGGTGGTCATGGAATGAACTGTGGCGTCAAAGAAGCTCATCCCGAAGCTGGCGTACACCAGTCCGCACGCCAGTGTCAGAAACACGTAGATCAGGGAAATCTGGCCCGCAATCTCTTGCGCGCGCGGCAGGATTTTTCCCATGGTTTCAAACCCTTCCGAGCGGAAGATCTGCATCCCACCCACGCGCAGCTCGGGCAGGAACACCATGGCGACAACGATGATGCCGATGCCGCCCAACCATTGCAGGATGCCGCGCCACAACAAAAGGCCCTGTGGCAGATCATCCAGCCCGGATATTACGGTCGAGCCTGTGGTCGTCAGGCCGGACATCGCCTCGAAATACGCGTCGACAAAGCGCAGTTCCGTTTCACCGAACAGAAACGGGATCGCGCCAAAGACCGGCAGCGCGACCCAGACGCCGGTTGTCAGCACAAAGGTCTGCCGGATGGTCAGCCCCTCGCCCACCCCGTTCGAGCAGCTCATGGCCAGAACCGACCCGGTCAGCATGGTGATGATCGCGCTTTCCAGGAATACATACCATTCGCCGCGCCCTTCGATCAGGTCCGCGAGCATAGGAAACAGCATGGTCGCCCCAAGAATGGCGACCAGCAAGCCAATCACATATCCGACCGGGCGAATGTCCATCATGAGGCGCAGCGTTGGCGCGCCTGCCCGACCGTGTCAAGCCGATGATCCGCGATTACTCGTCGGATTTTGCAACAGGTTGCGGCATCACCGGTGGTTTTGAAGGCGCCCGGGTGCGGCGTGCCTGCGGCTTAGGCGCCTCGGAAGCGGCAGGTTTTGCCGTCTCGGGCGCTTTTGCCGGAGCCGCCTGAACAGGCTTGGCCGCAGGTTTCGGCGCTTGGGCAGTTTTGGCCTTGGGCGCGGTTTTTGCGACCGCTGCTTTGCGTGGGGCGGGTTTGGCAGCCGGAGTCTTGGGCGCAGTTTTGACCACCACCGTTTTTTCCGGCGTAGGTTTCGCTGCAGCTTGCTTTGCGGGTGCCGGCTTTGCCTCGGTGGTCTTTGCAACAGGTGCCGCAAGTTTCGGCGCGGGCGCTGCGGCTTTGCCGGGTGCTTTCGCCTCAGCTTCGGGCTTCACAGCCGGTTTGGCCACAGCGCGTGGTTTCGCGGTAAACTTGGCCGCAGGTGCCGATTTGGGCTTGGCCGCCGCAGGTTTCTTGACCGGGGTCGCCGCTGCACGCTTGGCAACCGGTTTGGTCGCAACGGGCTTGGCCTCTGCCGGAGCGGGTTTGGATGCCGTATTGTGCAACGCGTGGACCGGGGCCATGGGCAGTTCCAACGCCGAACGCGCCATGATCTGCATGATCTTGATTTGGCTCACCATGGCGTAACCTGCCACGCGAAACGCCGCTGCCTGAAGTTCCAGCGGTTGGGTAATCGGATTCATTACATGTCTCTCCTGTAGTAGCGATGCAGCCAGGTCTGTGAGAGTGTAAGACCCGCCCCGCTCCGATCGCTCGGGCGGCAGGTTGGGTATTGCAGTCCAAGGCGTGGCACGTCTCGGTGTCCCTCCGGGGCGGCACGCACACAGTACGCAGGCGTGCCGCAGCTGCATTCAGGACCATCCATACCTCAAACGACTGCGCAATTGCAGCATTTCTGCTGCATTGCGGCGAAAAAACGCTGGTAGTCGCACTATGCGATGAATTTTCAGCCGCTTACCGGCCGCGGTTCATCCCACGTGGAACAGAGTCGCAAACAATCTGGGATCAAGGCTGGCCGATTCGAATGTCGGCCCTTCGGTCAGAACCGATACCGCATCGTGGCTGTGAAGGCTTTCCTGATGGCTGGCAATCACGCGGAAATCGCCGACGTGGTGATCTGCCAGCAGCTCGGCGCAGAACAGACGCGCGGCATCCTCGACGAAAATCGGGTTGGCGGCGTTCAATTCGGCAAACGCCTGCTCGTCCTCGCGTTTGACCATGACCTGTGTTTCGGTCGGAACCGCGCGGCGGCACAGTTCGATCAGGTCTTCGAACCACAGGCAATCCGCGTCACGATCCACGACAACCGAAATCCGGGCGACCGACCGTTGCGAGTGTGGCGTTGCAAGCTGCCCGCGCTGAGACCTTGCATGTTCACTCAGCTCCAGCGAACAGGGGCACGTGGACGAATAGACATAGTCCAGATGCATGATCTTCTGGCGAACGCCGTTCTGTTCCACCAGTTCCAGCGCAATGTCGTAATACTGGTACCCTTCCAGCCCCGACCGCAGGCTTTTCACCTTGATCGGATAGGAGAACCGCATCTGGATACGCGCGTCAAAGCTGTCCAGATCGGTCAGATAATCGCTCAGCGCCGATTCCATCACTTCGAAACTGAACGTCCGCTCGGTATGTTTGTAGAAAGACCGCATGATCCGGGACATGTTGATGCCCTTTTTCTCGGCCTCAAGGCTCACCGTGCCGGTGATCGAGGTTTCCAGCGTCAGGACATCACCGTCCTTGCGGTGGAACCGGATCGGCAGTCGGAAATTGGAAATCCCCACATGCTGAATCTGTTGCTTTGCGCCACGGATCAGACTGGACGGGCCGTTTTGCAGATCGGGCAGCGATGCACGATAGGCGGCGTCCACGGCAAAGCCATCGGGATAGTCCCGCGCAAGGGTCGGATAATTCACCGCACCCGTCCCCGGCAATAGACGCGCAACCGCCGGATCAAGCTGCGAGATTTCCAGCGACGACGCAGTCTCGGCCCATTTCCGCAACACCTTCAGGGCAGCAGCAGCTTCATCACGATCCGGGGTGTCAATGTCGCGCGGGTGAACATTCATGGACTGAGGTTCCTCGATTGGTCGTCATTGATATATACCACGGCAAGTTATTTGCCAGATAAACCTACTACGCGTGCAATAGCAGTCCGGATCGAAATGAGTGACGCGTTTGCGGCATTTTCAGTCAAAAACCGCCCGCGAATGCAGCTGACAACCATTCAGCAGAGTAAATCCGGGGGCTGACAGGCCCCCGGGCAGCGCCTTGTTAACCTTGCGAGGCTTTCAGCGCGTTCTGAATATCGGCCAGAAGATCGCCTGCATCCTCAAGCCCAACCGACAGACGGATCAGACCGGGTGTGATGCCCAACTCATCCTTCTGTTCATCGCTAAGACGTTGATGCGTGGTTGTGGCCGGATGGGTCGCGATGGACTTGGCGTCACCCAGATTGTTCGAAATCACAGGGATCGTCATCGCGTTCAGGAACGCAAACGCCGCATCCTTGCCACCCTTGATGTCCAGCGACAGGACGGTGCCGCCTTTGCCACCCAACTGCCGCTGTACCAGATCGTTCTGCGCATGAGTCTTCAGACCCGGGTACAGGGTCCGGTCCAAGGCCGGGTGCCCTTCCAGCGCCTCGGCAATCTGCTGCGCGGACGCGGCCTGAGCGTTGACCCGCAGCGCCATGGTTTCCAGACCTTTCAGCATGATCCAGGCACTGAACGGGCTCAGCGCACCGCCGGTGTGCTTCATATACGGCTCGACCGTGCCGCGAATGAAGTCCTTCGTGCCAAGAATGACACCGCCCAGCGCGCGCCCCTGCCCGTCGATATGTTTGGTGGCCGAATAGATCACGACATCCGCGCCCTGTTCGATCGCGCGCGAGAACACCGGGGTCGAGAACACGTTGTCCACCACGACCAGAGCACCCACCGCATGGGCCAGTTGGGCCACGGCCTCGATATCGATCACTTCCAGCGTCGGGTTCGACATGGACTCGAAGAACACGGCCTTGGTTTCGGGCCGGATTGCGGCCTTCCACTGGTCCAGATCGGTGCCGTCCACAAAGCTCACGTCAACGCCAAAACGCGTCAGGATGTTTTCGACGATGTACAAACAGGATCCGAACAAGGCTTTGGCCGAAACGATATGATCACCGGCCTTCAGCATCGAGGTCAGCGCGCCGTTGACCGCCGCCATGCCCGAGGCGGTGGCAAACGCGTCCTCGGCGCCTTCCAGCGCCGCAATGCGCTGCTCAAAGATCGAGACGGTCGGGTTGCCGTAACGTGCGTAGATGAACTCGTCCGGGCCACATTCCAGGAACCGGCCCTCGGCCTGTTCGGCGGTGTCATAGACGAAGCCCTGGGTCAGAAAGATCGCCTCGCTGACTTCATTATACTGACTGCGACGGATGCCGCCATGGACGGCTTGGGTGCGTTTGTTCCAGCTCTCGCTCATGTCATTCCTTTCGGCCTTGATCCCCAAGGCGCATCAAAAAAACCCCAGACGCGGTCAAGCGAAAGGGGCCTTTCATCCTGACCTTTTAGCGGTGTTGTTTAGCGTGGCCCGCAATCCGGTAACAAATCGCCACGTGATGCTGTTGCCCTTACGCCGCAGTCGCGAATTCGTCAACCCCGACCGGGGCAACGTCACGGTTCTGTAATCGTTCATTCATCGAAGCGTCATAGCGTCATGACAAAGCAGCACCACAACATCTTGTATGAGGCAGAGCCAATGCCAGTAATCAGGATCAATGCTGTCGACGGACACGCCCGGTTGCACGGCAGCCCCCGACCCATAACTGGGGTCTTGCGCCAAACGCGTCACACCAGCGGCCCGGTCATCATCATGACCCATGGCTACAAATACCGGCCCGATGACCCCAACGCCTGCCCGCACCTTCACATGCTGTCGCTGCGCCCCAAAGCAATGCCGTGGTACAGCCCCAGCTGGCCGCAACATCTGGGCTTTGGCGCAGGGTTCCGGGATGAAGGGCTGGCCATCGCCTTCGGCTGGGACGCGCGCGGCCCGCTGTGGACAGCGCGGCGACGCGCGGTCGAAGCCGGGCGCGTTCTGGCCGATGTCATTCAACAGATGCACAGGCTGAACCCCGACCGCCCCATCCACTTCATCGGACACTCGATGGGCACAGAACTGGCGCTGGAAGCGCTGCATCACATTCAGCCGGGGGCGCTGAACCGAATTGTCTCGCTGACCGGGGCCGTCTACCAATCGCGCGCCGTTGAAGCCTTGCAGACTGCCGCAGGTCGTCGGGCGGAATTCATCAACATCACCAGCCGCGAAAACGACCTGTTCGACTTCCTCTACGAAACGCTGATCCAGCCGCCTGCACCGGGTGATCGCAGCATCGGGGCCGGTCTGAGCGCACCCAATGCCGTCACGCTACAGATCGACTGCCCTGCGACCGTGGATCACTTGTCCACGCTGACCTTCCCCCTCGCGGCACCGCAGCGGCGCATCTGTCACTGGTCCAGCTATACCCGGCCCGGCGTTCTGCGCACCTACAACACTTTGCTGCGCGATCCCGAGCGCCTTAGCCTGACCGCATTGCGGCACGGTGTGCCCGAACAGCCGAACCGCCGTTGGTCACGGCTTTTTGCGGTGCCTCGCCCGCAAGCCCTCTTGCCGTTTGCGCAGAAATCCTCATGATTTCCTCAACCTGAGGAGACATCATGATCGATCTGTATTTCTGGCCCACGCCGAATGGCTGGAAAGTGTCCATCGCGCTGGAAGAGATGGAGTTGCCCTATACGACTCACCTGATCAACATCGGCAAAGGCGACCAGTTCGACCCCGCGTTTCTGAAGATCGCACCCAACAACCGCATGCCTGCGATTGTCGATCCCGACGGCCCCGGCGGCGCGCCCGTTTCCGTGTTCGAAAGCGGCGCGATCCTGATGTATCTGGCCCGCAAGACCGGGCGTTTTTACGGCGAAACCGAGCGTGACCGGATCGCGGTCGAGGAATGGCTGATGTGGCAGATGGGTGGCGTCGGCCCCATGGCGGGGCAAGCGCATCACTTTCTGAAATACGCCCCGCAACTGGACCCACCACAGGACCTGCCCTACCCCAAAGACCGCTACCGCGCCGAGGTCGGCCGGCTTTACGGCGTTCTCGACCGCCGACTGGCGGAGAATGAGTTTGTCGCGGGCGATTTCTACTCGATTGCGGACATGTCGATCTGGGGCTGGGCGAGCCTGTGGGAAGGGCAGCAACAAGTGCTGGACGACAAACCCCATTTTGCACGCTGGCTTGAAACGGTCAGCGCCCGCCCCGGCGTTCAGGCCGGTCGTGCGCTACATGCCGAATTGCGCGGCGATCATCGCGACAAGCAATCGCAGGGGGTATTGTTCAAGCGGTGAGCCGTTTTAACCTTCCGTCTTGATCGAAGGATCAAATAACGCCCGCGACCGCAGCCAATATCACCCACAAGCTGAGAACAATCCACGTCCCGGTGATCAACCAGAACACCCCGGGCCGTGTTGCGCGGTCGATCGGCTCGACAAAATCAGCACGCCCGGTTCTGAGGGCAAGCCAGGTCCAGATCAGAAACAGCACGCCCCAGAAAACCTGCAAATCCAAAAACACGGCAAGCCAAACGCATGTCACCGCGATCAGCGATTTCCACGCCAACACGTGGGTCTTTCGCGTGACATCGGAGTTTAGCCCCTGGGTAACATCGACCGAGTCACCAAACGCGGGCTGGATCATGAAATGGGCACCCTGCCGGTCCGAGACCAATATACGCTCGTCCGGCAAGTCATTGTGATGGCACCCGCCCCGCGCTTTGATGCGCTGAACGGTGTCGTCCACCGATCTCACGCCGAAACATGGCATCCAATACCGAAACTTGCCCCGGATGGCCTCGGGCACCTCTTCGGCCTGCGCAACCACAGTGCCGTCAGGGTGGCGAATATCGTATCGGGGCCACGGGGTTTCCACGCTTTTCTCAAAGCGCCAGTTGAAGAGATCCGCGTAAAACGGTTCGATCAGGGCGATGTCCGGGACATGATGAAATCGGGCCACAACTGCGCCGGGCCCCGACGTTGCAGAGGTGATCTCCGGCCTTTCATACATTGTGAAACCCGCGCCTGATGGATCCCGGACCAGAGCGATGCGCGCCTCATCGCTGAACGGCTGAGGTTCCACTTCGATGATAACCCCTTCGTGCCGACGTGCCTGTTCGACCTTCGCATCCAGATCATCGACATGGATATAGGACATCCAGAAAGACGGCATGTTCATCTGCGCCAACCGCTCAGGCATCGGGAAGATAGCCGCGACCTGCTGCCCGCTGATGCTGGCAAAGTCGTAGGCGCCATCGCCGCCGAAAGACCAGTTGAAGACGTCGCTGTAATCGGCTCTGGCCGCCTGCATGTCGTAGGTGGACAGGTCGGTCCATAGAAAATGCCCGTGTGCCATAGCGCCCTCTTCCCGTTTCGGTACCTACCCGAGCTATGACCGGAAATTCGGGCTGTCCAGAGGTCGCACTATACGCAGATTGCTTTATTGCCCCTCGCCCCGCACCAGCACATCCAGCATGTCTGAAATATCCTCGATCTCTTCCGCGATCACATGGGTCACCGAATGCGCCCGCTGCATCCGCCCCGTAACCCGCAGCAACCGACCCGATATCACCGCGCGGCGGAACTGCTCGTAAATCTTGCGCCAGACCACCACGTTCACGATACCCGTCTCGTCTTCGAGCGTGACGAAGATCACCCCCTTGGCGGTCCCCGGCCTCTGCCGCAGGATCACCAACCCGGCCACGGCCACGCGCGCGCCCTCGGGCGGTGCGGTCAACTGATCTGACGGCAAACAGGACGGCGGGCGCGGCCAGTCCCGCTTTGAAACCACGGGGCGAACAAGCATAAGAACAAAAATAGAACATATACACGGAAAGTCCAGACACGGCGTCACGAGTCGCAAATGGTACTGGAAAGACCTAAATGCCTTCACTAAGGAAGAATTCGAACATCGCAAAAGGAAGACGCACGCAATGGCAAAGATCACCTATGTCGAGCATGGCGGTACCGAACATACAGTCGAGGTCGCCAACGGACTGACCGTCATGGAAGGGGCACGTGACAACAATATCCCCGGCATCGAGGCCGATTGCGGCGGCGCATGTGCCTGTTCTACCTGCCATGTCTATATCCACCCCGACTGGGTCGAGAAAATCCCCGCCAAGGATGACATGGAAGAGGATATGCTGGACTTCGCCTATGAACCCGACCCGGCCCGCTCGCGCCTGACCTGCCAGATCAAGGTCACCGATGCGCTGGACGGTCTGGTCGTGCAGATGCCGGAAAAGCAGATCTGATGCATCCCAAAGCGCCGCGCCTGCCCGTCCGCCTGTGGCAAGGATGGGCTCGCGGCGCGCTGACAGCCTTATGCATGTGGCTGGCGGGGGCACCCATGGCAACCGCCGACACCATAGCCTCTGCCCGATTCACAGAACCCACCACTCGTTATCCGCATGGCGTTCTGGGCGACACTATCGAATATGGCGCGCTGGAGCTCACCATCCAGACCGCTGACGCAAGCGCCAGCCCTTCAATATTGACGATACGTTTACCGCAAGATCGCGTTTTCGAAGACCTCGCGCCGCGGCTGGTGGACGTCACCAAAGACGGCTCACCCGAAGCCATTGTCGTCGAAAGCCAGGCCAACACCGGGGCACAGCTCGCCGTCTATGACGCACGCGGGGAAAAGATTGCCGCGACACCGCATATCGGTACACGCTTCCGCTGGCTCGCCCCCATCGCAACGGCTGATCTGGACGGCGATGGCCATATCGAGATTGCCTATATCGACCGCCCTCACCTTGCCAAAACCCTGCGCATCTGGCGCTACCAAGACGATGCCCTGACCGAAATCGCCTCGCTCCCCGGTCTGACCAACCACAAGATCGGAGAGGATTTCATCTCAGGCGGCCTGCGCACATGCGCCAACGGTCCGGAACTCATCGTTGCCAGCGCCGATTGGACCCGGATCATCAGTATCACGTACCAAAACGATTGGACCCAAACAGATATCGGCCCATTCGCCGGCCCCGAAAGCCTCGCCCAAGCCCTGGACTGCTGATCCATTCTTCATCTGGCCAAAAATATCTCGGGGAGCGCGAGGGGCTGGCCCCTCGCCCAGAAAATTGAGACGGGCGCAGCCCGGCAATCAGATCAAAGCGCCCGCCACCCGATATCGCGGCGGAAAAACCCCTCGGGCCAGTCAACCCCATCCACCATCGCATAGGCCCGATCCCGCGCCTCTTGCAGTGTCTCACCGCGCGCCGTGACGTTCAGCACCCGTCCGCCAGAGGCCTGCACCTGCCCCTCAACCGCCTTGGTGCCCGCATGGAATACCATATTGCTGCTGTCTTCAGGCAGACCATCCAAGCCTTTGATAACCGACCCTTTCTCATACGCCCCGGGATAGCCTTGCGCGGCCATGACCACGGTCATCGCATGATCATCCGCCCAGTTGACGCGGGTCTCATCCAACCGCCCCTCGGCTGCTGCATGCATCAGGTCCATCACCTGCGCGCCCAGACGCATCATCAGAACCTGACACTCGGGATCGCCGAAGCGGACATTGTATTCCACAAGACGCGGCTGCCCGTCCTTGATCATCAGACCGGCATAAAGCACCCCCTGAAACGGAGCGCCCCGGCGTTTCATCTCGGCCATGGTGGGACGAATGATCTCGTCCATCGCGCGGGCCTCGACCTCGGCGCTGAGAACCGGTGCAGGAGAGTACGCCCCCATTCCGCCAGTGTTCAGCCCGGTGTCCCCTTCGCCAACCCGCTTGTGGTCCTGAGCGGTCCCGATAGACAGAATGTTTTCTCCGTCACAGAGAACAAACAGCGAAGCCTCTTCACCGTCCATGAACTCTTCGATGACCACTTCGGCCCCGGCGCCACCGAACGCACCGCCGAACATGTCGTCGATAGCCTCCAGCGCGGTGCGTTCGTCCATCGCCACGATCACGCCCTTGCCCGCCGCCAGACCGTCAGCCTTGACAACAATTGGTGCGCCCTGCTCGCGGATATAGGCTTTGGCCGGTTCCGCCTCGGTAAAACGCGCATAAGCCGCCGTCGGCGCGCCAGAGGCATCGCAAATCTCTTTGGTAAAGCTTTTCGAAGCTTCCAGCCGCGCCGCCTCGGCTGACGGGCCAAAGACCAGCACGCCTGCCTCACGCAGCCGATCCGCCACGCCTGCGGCCAAAGGCGCTTCGGGGCCGACGATCACGAAATCGATCGCGTTGGCTTCGGCGAAATTGACCACCGCGCCGCCATTTTCGATATCCAAAGACGCGCATTCGGCGATCTGAGCGATCCCGGCATTGCCCGGCGCAACAATCAGACGGTCGCATTTGGGGTTCTGCATCACCGCCCAGGCCAGGCTGTGCTCGCGCCCGCCGCTGCCGAGAATAAGGATGTTCATGGGGTCGTCTCCGATCTGCTTGGCCTCGCCTGCGCGGCGTTCTAAGCTGGCCGGGCATTTGACACAAGGCGCTGAAATGTCCGACCTGCTAGACGACCCCATTCCTGGCCAAAACACCCCTGAATATTCGGTTTCCGAGATATCCGGCGAGGTGAAGCGCACGCTCGAAGGATCGTTTGGGCGAATCCGTGTTCGGGGTGAGGTCGGACGGGTGTTCAAGGCGCGCTCGGGTCACCTGTACTATGACATCAAAGACGACCGGAACGTGCTGGCCTGTACGACATGGAAAGGCCAGATCTCGGGCTTGTCGGTGGTTCCGGAAGAAGGGTTGGAGGTCGTTGTCACCGGTCGCCTGACCGCCTTTGGTGCACAGTCCAAATACAACATGAATGTCGATGAGGTCGCGGTCGCAGGCCAAGGCGCGCTGATGGCGCTGCTGGAAAAGCGCAAGAAGCAGCTGGAAGCCGAAGGGCTGTTTGCCCCTGAACGCAAAAAGCCGCTGCCCTATCTGCCGCAAATCATCGGCGTTGTGACCTCCCCCTCCGGTGCGGTAATCCGGGACATTCTGCATCGCCTGCGGGATCGGTTTCCCCGCAAGGTTCTGATCTGGCCGGTCGCTGTGCAAGGCGCCAACTGCGCCCCCGAGGTCACGCGCGCCATCGAAGGTTTCAACGCGCTCACACCCGGAGGCGCGCTGCCCCGTCCCGATCTGATCATTGTCGCACGCGGTGGTGGCTCGATCGAAGACCTGTGGGGGTTCAACGAAGAAAGCGTGGCCCGCGCGGCGGCGGCCTCGGACATACCGCTGATCTCAGCCGTGGGCCACGAGACGGACACAACGCTGATCGATTTCGTCTCGGACCGCCGCGCGCCCACGCCAACTGCAGCCGCCGAACTGGCCGTGCCCGTACGGATGGAACTTCTGGCCTGGACCAACGAGCAAGGCGCACGTCTGTCCCGCGCCGCCAGCGATGCGGTCCAGCGCCGCGCCCAGCGTTTGCGCGATGTTGCCCGCGCCTTGCCGCGCCCGGACAGTTTGTTGAACTCCCCCCGGCAACGCCTTGATCTGATTGCGGAACGCCTGACACCTGCTTTGAACCGAGGTGTTCAGAACCGCCGCCTGCAACTGGTCGAAATGTCCGCCCATCTGCGCCCCTCGACCTTGCGCAACGTCGTTTCCTCACGTCAGGAAAGCCTGCGCAACCTGTCCTCTCGCCTGTCCCTGCGCCCCATTCAGCGCGAGATCGACCAACAGCGGCAGGCCACCGCCCGACTGGCCGAACGTCTGAACGCAGCCCAAAATACCCGGCTGGATCGCCTGCGTCAGCAACTGGACGCCACGGATCGGTTGCGCGAAACGCTCAGCTACAAGGCCACTCTGGCGCGCGGCTATGCGGTTGTCCGGGCCGAAGGCGATGTGGTCACCACCAAATCGCAGGCCGCCAAGCACCCGGCTCTTGAGATCGAATTCGCCGATGGTCGCCTGACGACCGGAGGGGCCGGTAAAACCCCTGCCAAAAAGGCCAAAGCGGATACCCCGGATCAGGGCTCGCTGTTCTAAGCCATGCTGACGATCTGGGGCCGCAAAACGTCATCCAATGTGCAGGCTCTGATGTGGTGCGTCGAAGAACTGGGCCTGGATTATGAACGACACGATGTCGGTCATCGTTTCGGCGGTCTGGACACGCCGGACTTCGCGAACCTGAACCAAAACCGCACCATCCCCGTGATACAGGACGGCCCCAACCCACCCCTTTGGGAGACCGGAGCAATCCTGCGCTATCTCGCCGACCGCTACGGGCCCGACACCTTTTGGCCCAAAGACTCGGCTCATCGGGCCGAGGTCGACAAATGGGCCGAATGGGCCAAGATCAACATTGCGATGGCCTTCACCGTTCCCGTGTTCTGGCAGGTTGTGCGAACGGCCAAGTCAGAGCAGGATGAAAAATCCATCAACTCCGCCGTAAAAGCCCTTGAAAGAAAACTTGAAATTGCGGACACGCAGCTTGTAGGAAGGGCCTTCATTGCCGGAGCTGACCTGACTTTGGCCGACATCCAGTTGGGTCACATCCTGTACCGATATTATGATATCGACATCCCAAGGGCACCTTTACCAAATCTACAACGTTACTTTGACAGGCTGAGCCAGCGACCTGCGTATCAGGAACACGTCATGATCAGCTACGACGACCTTCGCGTAAACTAGGATCAGACCCCGACCTCGGGACCAAGGCACACCATGTCCTGGCCCAGATCCTCGATCCCATACAGCTCGGTTGCCTGAGGATCGCCGTCTGGCCGCGCGATCAGGCCACCGCCGGACCGTTTGAACACCCAGCATTGCGGATCCAGCCTGTCTTCGTAGACAAAACAGATCTGTTCCTCACGCTGATACCAGACGCCTTTCTTGCACTGCCCGTCCAGAAACGACCAGATGACACGCCGATCGGGCAGATACTGCTCAACCCCATAAACCTTCCCTTGGAAACCATAAAACAGGGTTTTTCCGCGCGTATACTCATCGAACTCCGCGCCGGAAAGCGCTGTTTGCGCGCCAACGGCTTGGGCCGAGAGGGCCAGTAGAATCGCAAGATACCTCACCATGCGACCATAGTGTCAGATACCGGCAGCCAAGGCTAATCGCATTGCCCGGTTTCGCCTGCCTCAACGTCACCTGTTGCCTGGGCTGCAGATCAGGAAGGACAGTGGGCCTGAAACAACCGAGAGGATACGACATGACCGTCCTGTTCTGGATCGCAGCGGCATGTGCGCTGGCCTATCTTCCGCTGGCACCGCGCCCGGCAGGTGCTGCGCGAACGGTGCTCAAAACCGCCTCGGTCGCGTTGCTGGCCCTGATCGCAGCACTTGAAGGCGGCGCGATGCTGCTGATCCTCGCGCTGGCGCTCTGCGCGGTCGGGGACGCCTTGCTCTCACGCGAGTCCGAGGCAACCTTCATGGCAGGCATCGGCGCATTTGCGGCAGGCCACATCGCCTATATTGCCCTGTTCCTGTCTCATCCTGCCAGCGCAGCCGACCTCATCCTTGATCGACCGGGGATATTCTGGTCGCTGATCCTTCTGGGTGTCGTCGTCATTACAATCCTCCCGCCCCGCGCCGGAGAGCTGAAGGTCCCCGTTCTGATCTATATCCCCATCATTCTCGGAATGGGAATTTCGGTCCTGTCCCTGCCGCCCACCGGCATGCTGGTCTGGGCCCTTCCGGCCGCGCTGGCATTCATTGCCTCGGATCTGGTTCTGGCGACCGAAAAGTTCCTTCTGCCCCCAAACCACCCGGCCCTGAAACTCACACCCTATGCGATCTGGCCGCTCTATTGGGTGGCGCAGGCCGGGCTGCTGATTGCCTTTACCTGACCCTTTGCAACTCGGGTAAATCCGCATTAGGTGGGGGGGAACACCTGCGGAGATCGAAGATGGCATTTTTTTCAAAGCTGAAGGACAAGCTGTTCAAATCCTCTTCACGCCTGGAACAGGGGCTGGACGCCATTGTCGAAGACGGCGGTGAGGAAACCGCCGCTGATCCGGTGATCCCACAGCCCGAGCCCGAACCGCAGCCGGTGCCTGAGATTCCGACGCCCGCACCAGCCACCGAGCCTGTCGAGGTGCCCGAGCCTACGCCCGCAGACCCGACCCCGGCGCCGACGCCGCCCGAAGTCCCTGAAAACAAGGGGCTTCTGGGTCGTCTGTTCAGTCGCTCTGAAAGCAAAACCGAAATCCGCCGCACGCTGGATGACGACATGCTGGAACAGCTCGAAGAACTGCTGATCGCCTCTGACATGGGCGTCGACACCGCCTTGCGTGTCACTGCCAATATGGCCGAGGGACGCTTTGGCCGCAAACTCTCGGCCCGCGAAATCAAGCAGTTGCTGGCGCAGGAAGTCGCCCGCGTGATGGAACCCGTTGCCCGCCCGCTGCCCATCTACCCCAAACGCCCACAGGTGGTTCTGGTCGTCGGCGTCAACGGCTCGGGTAAAACCACGACCATCGGCAAGCTTGCCAGCCAGTTCAAATCCGCAGGCAAAAAAGTCGTCATCGCCGCCGGGGACACGTTCCGCGCCGCCGCCGTCGAACAGCTGCAAGTCTGGGGTGAACGCGCAGGCGTCCCGGTTCTGACCGCCCCGGAAGGCTCTGACCCCGCCAGCCTCGCCTTCGACGCGTTGACCAAAGCACAAGAAGACGGCGCAGACCTGCTGATGATCGACACGGCGGGCCGCCTGCAAAACCGCGCTGACCTGATGGAGGAACTGGCCAAAATCGTACGCGTCATTCGCAAGGTCGACGATACTGCCCCACACAACACCCTGCTCGTGCTCGACGCCACCACCGGTCAAAACGCGCTCAGCCAGGTGGAAACCTTCCGAAATCTGGCCGACGTCTCGGGTCTGGTGATGACCAAACTCGACGGCACCGCCAAGGGCGGCGTGCTGGTCGCGCTGGCAGACAAGTTCGGCCTGCCCATCCACGCCATCGGCGTCGGAGAACAAATCGACGATCTCGCCCCCTTTGACCCCGAAGAATTCGCCGCCGCCCTCACCGGCCTCGACCAAAGCTGATCCGATTCTTCATCTGGCTAAAAATATCTTCGGGGGTCTGGGGGCAGACAGCCCCCAGCCTCTCCCTCCAGCACAAAGATCTGATACTTGAGCGACTGGCTGATCTCACTCGAAGGCACCGAAGCGGGCCACCAGCTTGCCCTTGGGCTGGCGGTGATGGCAGCCTTCCTGCACGCCGCGTTCGGCGCACTTCAAAAAGGCCGCCACGACCCGTGGCTGTCGCGGGGGGCCATCGACGCTTGCTATTGCCTGATGGCCGCCCCCTTCGCCTTCTTCGTCGTACCATGGCCTGAACCCTATATGTGGCCCATCTTTGGGGTCGTCTGGCTGATCCACATCGCCTACAAAACGCTTCAAGCCATGGCCTATACCAAAGGCTCCTACACGGTCGTCTACCCTGTCGTCCGGGGCACCGGCCCGCTGTTCACCGTGATCGGAGCCTATCTGCTGTTCGGGGAAACCTTCACAGGTACCCAATGGTTGGGCGTGGCGGTCCTTCTGGCCGGGATTTTCGGCCTCGCGATCTACAACCTGCGCTTTCTTGAGACCAACCGGGAAACGCTTGGCATCGCGCTGGCGTTGGCCGTGGCTACCGGGTTGTTTGTGGCGCTTTATACTACCTATGACGCCTATGGCATCCGCGCCACTGCGGACCCGTTCACTTTCCTCGCGTGGTTCTTCATGATCGACGGGGCCGCGATGCCGATCTACGCCTTCCTCAGATGGCGCGCCATGGTCAATCGCCCGGCTATCGGGCCCCTGATGTTGCGCGGGCTTGCGGGCGGCATCATCGCGCCCTTGTCTTTTGGGTCCATTATGCTGGCCACGCGGCTGGACAAGGTGGGCGAGGCCGCCGTCTTGCGCGAAACCTCCACCGTATTCGCCGCCCTGATCGGATGGCTGGTTCTGAAAGAAACCGTCGGCCCCAGACGCATTGCCCTGATGGCATTGATTGCATTGGGCGCCGTAATAGTTGAAATGGGCGGGTAAGCAGCAGGAAGACATGATGACAGGCAAAAAAGACATAAACCCGTTTCTGAAACAGGTGCTGGAGCTTGGGCCCCCGCTGGCCTTCTTCTTCATCTACCTGCGCCTGCGCGAAGACAGCTTCCTGATCGGCGGCACCGAGTATTCGGGGTTCATAATCGCCACCATCATCTTCGTGCCGCTGATGCTGGCCGCGATGGGCATCCTTTGGTTCCTGACCGGGAAACTCAGCCGATTGCAGATTTTCACCGCCTTCATGGTCATCTTTTTCGGCGGGCTGACCGCCTGGTTCAATGATGAGCGGTTTTTCAAAATGAAAACCACGCTGGTCTATGGCGTTTTCTCGACGATTCTGGGCATCGGACTGCTGCAGGGGAAATCCTATCTGGCCTATGTGTTGGACGAGATGCTGCCGATGAAACACGAAGGCTGGATGATCCTGACGCGCCGTCTGTGTGCCTGTTTTGCTGTGCTGGCTGTCGCCAATGAAATTGTCTGGCGGACCATGTCCACCGACCTGTGGGTCAAGATCGAAACCTTCGGCTTTCCGATTGCCCTGATGGCGTTCCTGATGCTGCAGTTCAGCCTGTTGCAAAACTACATGGACGACCCCGACCGCCAATAAACGGTTCGCACCGTGGAACATACCGTCGGGTTCAACCGTAAAGAGAGCAAATCCATACAAAAAACCTTGGCTTAGCGGGCAAGCTGTGAAAGGTTAAGGCACCACTCACCATTCACAGCCGGAGTTCACCGCCCGCATGACGGCCTTTCCCAATAGTGGCTTTTTGTCCGAAGCCTCAGACGAGCTACGAGATATGCTCTCGGCGCTTGCTTCCGAAATATCCCTGGACCAGGACGAAACCTTGTTTGAACAAGGGGATGAAGGCGATGCGCTTTATGCGATCATCGAAGGGACGCTTGAGGTGTCGTTTCTCGCCATGAGCGGCCGCAAACTGTCGCTGACCCTGATGCGCCCGGGTGAAGTCTTTGGTGAGATCGCCCTGTTCGACAGCGGCCCGCGCACCGCAACGGTTGCCGCGGCCGAGCCCACACGTGTCCTGCGCGTTAGGCGGCGCGATGTCATGAACCAACTCCGCCAACACCCCGATCTGGCCGTTGATATGGTGCGTCTGGCCGGTCTGCGCATGCGCTGGATGGGATCGCAATTGAACGAGCAGGTCTTTCTGCCGATGCCGATCCGACTGGCCCGCAAGCTGCTGCACCTGTCCAACCTGCAGGACAACCCCAACGAACGCATCACCTTGTCGCAAAGCGAACTGGCCGAGTTTGTCGGTGCAACGCGCGAAGCCGTGTCCAAGACCATCTCGACCTGGAAACGCGACAACGTGGTCGAGGCCTCCCGTGGCGGTCTGCAAATTCAGGATTTCGAAGCCCTGCGCGAGCTGGCCGAATCGGATTTGATCTGACGACAGATGCGCCCGTGTGAACTGGTTCACAGAACAGAACCCAGGTTCAAGCTAGCGTGATCTTGTTACCGTAGGAGGTCAGAGAATCATCCCCGATATCTGTCCACTGACCTCTCCCTGTACCTGAGCCATATGCTGTCCCGGCATATGGCTCATTTACCTTCAAGGGGGTGGCACGGCAGGTTTACGTGTCAGTACCGGCGGTTCACGCGCTTGCCGCGCAGCACCTTTCGGTTCTTTTGCTTTTCCCGAAGGAACACAAACAGGCCGGATCCCAGAATCAAAACGATCCCCCATACGACCGGCAGATCGGGCCATTCACCCCAGATCGCCCAGCCCCAAAAGATCGCCAAAGGCAGCCCCACATATTCGAACGGCGCTACAGTGGCCGCGTCGGCCATGCGATACGCCTGCCCCAAACAATAGCCGATGATGGCAGAATTCAGACCGAGGCCCGCAAAAAGCCAGACGTCTCGCCCCTCGGGCCAGACCCAGGCCCGCAGAAGAAACACAAGGCTTTCGTTCTCCAGCCCCTCTGCAAAACGCCCATCCCCGGCCACGGCCCAGAACAGGATGCTGATGGCGATGAACGCGGACTGGACATAGACCGCCATTGCAGACGCCTTGGATTTCGCGCCCAGAAACCGCGTCATCACGTTGTTCAGCGCATAGGTGAACGCCGCCGCCACGGGCAGTGCGTAAACCCACAGGCTGACTGAGCGCTCGGCCCCGCTTTCCCACGGGCGCGTCATGATGATCACACCGGCAAACCCCACCAAAACCGCGCCGATGCGCAACGGCCCGACCTTTTCGCCCAGCAGCGGAATGCTCAGCAACGTGATCATCAATGGCGCCACGAAGAAAACAGCCGTGGCCTCGGCCAATGGCATGACGGCCAGGGCGCTGAAAAAAGTGAGGTTCGCGATCACGATGAATATGGCCCGTAGCAGGTGCAGACCGGGTTGATCCGTTTTCAGAATGCGCCAGCCGCCTTCCAACTGAACCAGAGCCAGACTGAAGCCGATCCCGATAAAGGACCGGGCGAAAACCATCTGATGCAGAGGGTAACCGCCCGACAGGAACTTGATCATCATATCGTTGAACGAAATCGCCAACATGCCGAACAGGATGAAGGCGATGCCGACGGTAGGGTTTTGTAATTTCTGATGTTCTGCCACGGGATACCCTTTCATCCGGCCAGTAACACGGGCCTTGGGTCAGGTCACTTCCGTTTGCGACATAATGGATGGTCGCAATTCCCCGCCGTTCCAAAAGAAAAAGAGGCCCCGGATCGGAGCCCCTTTTCATGTCCTTACGACGCGTTCCTGCGCCCGGTCCGTTATTCCTCCAGACTCAGCGCCACAAAGCGTGGGTCACCGCCGCGACGGACCAGCAGCAGCAAGGATTTGCGCCCTGCAGTCCGGGCTTCTTCCATGCGCGCTTCAAGGTCCTCGACCGTCACAACCTTCTGCTGACCGGCTTCTGTGATCAGATCACCAGCGCGCAGGCCCTTGGCATAGGCCTCGGATGCTTCGTCCACATCCGACACCACCAGCCCTTCGGCATCCGCGTCCAGCCCCAGATCCTCGCGCAGCGTGTCGCTGAGCGGCGAGATTGTGAGGCCCAGAATGTCGGTGTTTTCGTCGGCTGGCGCGTCCGGGGTGTCCTCTTCCCCGTTCTCGGCCCGCTCGGCATCTTCACGGCGACCCAGAGTGACCAGAATGGTCTGCGTGGCACCATCGCGGCTGACCACAACGCGGACAGATTTGCCCACGGTGGTTTCGCCGACCTGACGCACCAGACCACGGGTATCCTCGACCTCGACCCCGTCAAAGCTGAGGATCACGTCGCCCGCTTTCAGCCCCGCATCCTTGGCCGGACCATCCGGCACGTCGCTGATCAACGCGCCACCGGGTTTTTCCAGACCCATCGCCTCGGCCATATCCTCGGTCACGTCCTGAATGCGTACACCCAGCCAGCCACGGCGAGTTTCTCCGAACTCGCGCAGCTGGTCGACCACTTTCACAACCACGTTCGAGGCCATCGAGAAGCCGATCCCGATCGAGCCGCCATTGGGCGACAGGATCGCGGTGTTCACGCCGATCACCTCGCCATTCATGTTGAACAAAGGACCGCCCGAGTTGCCCCGGTTGATCGCCGCGTCGGTCTGGATGTAGTCGTCATATGACCCGCTCAGCGCCCGGTTCCGGGCCGAGACGATCCCGGCAGAAACCGAGAATCCCTGCCCCAGCGGGTTGCCCATCGCGATCACCCAATCGCCGACGCGCGCAATGTCGCTGTCACCGAACTGCACATATTGCAGCGGCCCCGTGGCCTCGACCTTGAGCAGCGCGATATCGGTTTTCTCATCCGTTCCGATCACCTTGGCGGGCAGTTCTTTCTTGGGCTGACCGTCGCCCGGGAAGAACTCGACCAGAATCTCGTCCGCTTCGGCAATGACGTGATTGTTGGTCACGATGTAACCGTCCTCGGAGATCACAAACCCCGACCCCAGCGCATTGCTGCGACGGGGGCGATTGTCATCGTCGTCGTCCCCGTTTCGGTCCTGAAACTCGCGAAAGAAATCCTCGAACGGGGATCCTTCGGGCACGATACCCTGCGGTCCGGTCTGGCCTTCGATCAGCGTGGATGTGGTGATGTTCACTACCGCCGGGCTGATCTGCTCCGCCAGCGGCGCAAGGCTTTCCCCGCGCGCATAGGCCGCCACGGTTTGCGCCGCGATCAGGATCATCCCCGCAAATGCCAGCCACATCAGCCGCATGAAACCAACACCATCGTCCCGCCGGACGGAAATACTGCGTGCTTGTGCCTGCACTTGGGAACTCCTTGTCGTCAAATCCTTGTTGTCCGCCCGCAGGCAGACCTTTCTTGGCAACCAATGTAGTCGGTTTGTTCCCACTCGCAACTCAGGATCGCGGGGAAATCACCACCAAGTGAAACAGATGGGTTAAAACCCGACCTGATACGCGCCCCAAAGCAGGACCAGACCGCTGACAACACACAAAAGCCCTGCAAGTCGTCGCGCCTGTTCCGGCAATGATCGCAACGCCTCGAGCATACGTTCAATAAGCGAAGGGGCCAGCGCATAGGCCAGCCCCTCGACAATCAGAACCAGCCCGAAGGCCAGAAGGATCATACCCATTACTGGGTCGCCTGCCCGGTGGGCGATTTAAGGTAGTTGAAGAACTCGGAATCCGGGCTCAGCACCATCGAGCTGTTGCTACCGCCCAGCGCGCGTTCATAGGCCGACAGCGAGCGATAGAATTCGAAGAACTCCGGGTCTTTGCCAAAGGCTTCGGCGAAGATCGCGTTGCGTTCGGCGTCGGCTTCACCGCGAATGATCTCTGCCTCACGGTTGGCGTCGGACACCAGTTCCACCACGGTCCGGTCGGCCTGCGCGCGAACCCGCTGCGCGGCTTCGTTACCGCGTGCACGTTCGTCGGTTGCTTCACGCTCGCGTTCTGCCTTCATCCGGTCGAAGGTGGCTTCGAGGTTGGCCTGCGGCAGGTCGGTCGCTTTCAGGCGCACGTCGATCACGTTGACGCCCAGCGCCCGCGCTTCGGCAATCGCGCTGTTGCGGATGCGCAGCATCAGGGCCGCTCGGTCGGAACTCAGGATATCCCGCGAGGATACCGAACCCAGAACTTCCCGCGTTTCGGCGCGCAGGATGCGGTCCAGGCGATCTTCGGCGACCGGTACACCGCCAACACCAACGGCCTGACGGAACTGTTCAAGATCGGAGATCCGGTAACGCGCGAATGCGTCAACCACCAGACGACGATCATCCAGCGGGGTGACTTCCAATGGCTGCACGTCAATCGACAGAATCCGATCGTCGTACCGAACGACTTCCTGAATCAGCGGGATTTTGAACGCCAGACCGGGCTCTTCCTTCACGGCGACAACGCGACCGAATTGCAGAACCAGCGCACGTTCACGCTCGTCCACGATGAAGATCGAGGACAACCCGGCAACGGCCAGAATTGCAACGATGATCAGGATAATGGGTGACTTACGCATCAGTTGCTCTCCGCGGCTGGGGTGCGACGCAGTTCGTTCAGCGGCAGATATGGCACAACGCCCTGCCCCTGACCGGTCGAGTTCTCGTCGAGGATGATCTTGTCGACATCACCCAGAACCTGCTCCATCCGTTCCAGATACAGGCGTTTGCGGGTCACATCAGGCGCTTTGGTGTATTCTTCGAGAACCGCGCTGAAACGGCTTGCCTCACCTTGCGCGCTGTTGATCTGCTGGGCGCGATAGGCTTCGGCTTCTTCCAGAACCTGCGCGGCTTCACCACGGGCTTCCGCCAGAACACGGTTGGCATAGGCGTCGGCGACGTTCTGCAGCCGGTCACGTTCCTGCGCAGCGGCCTGTACGTCGCGGAAAGCGGCGATCACGTCCTGCGGCGGGTCGGCCTTGTCAAAGTTCACGCGTACGATGTTGATACCAGAATCGTAACTATCCATTGTGGATTGGATCAATTCCTGAAGGCGATCCGCGATAATGCCACGATCCCGGTTCAGGATCGGTGCCAGCTCGCTTTGTGCAATGATTTCGCGCATCGCCGATTCCGACACGGCACGGATCGTCTGACGCGGATCACGCAGGTTGAACAGGAATTTGTCCGGTTCGGTGATGTTCCATACGACCTGATAGTCAATATCGACCACATTTTCGTCACCGGTCAGCATGAGACCATCATCGCTGCCGCGCGCGCCGCCCATGTCTTCCGTCTGTTCACGGGTAACCGGAAGTACCTCGGCCGTCACGAATGGCCACGGCGCAAAGTTCAGACCCGGATTACCCACAGCAGAGAATTCGCCCAGAAACAGCTCAACAGATTGTTCTTCCGGCTTAACCGTGTAGAAACTTGCAGCCGCCCAAAGGCCAATCGCCACCAAGCCACCGATTATTACAGTGCCTTTGGTAAAGATCGGGCCACCGCCGCCCGAACCCTGACCATTGCCGCCACGGCCACCGCCGCGACCGCCCATCAGGACGCGCAGCTGTTCCTGGCCTTTTTTCATCAGCTCATCGATCTCGGGGATCTGCGGGCCGTCGCCTTCGGGGGGCTTGCGCCCGTCCCCGTTATTTCCCCGATTTCCTCCGCCGCCCGAGGAGCCTCCGCCCCCCCAGGGGCCACCGCTGTTGCCCGCCATATGTATCAATTCCTTCGTTTAGGCCCGTGTGATCACGGGGTCTCTTGTAACTTGTGTGCGCGCGCTTGCAAATCAAGCAGTGCGCACAGGTTGCCGCATTGTCACCAGTTCTTCGGCCATAACCGGGTGAACCGCGACCGTACGGTCGAAATCTTCCTTGGTTGCGCCCATCTTTACGGCAATGCCTGCCAGCTGGATCATCTCACCCGCGCCCGGCGCAACGATATGACATCCCAGCACCTTTCGCGTCGCCTGACTGACGAGCAGCTTCATCAAAACGCGCTGCGTTCCTCCGGCAAACGCCTTTTGCATCGGTTTGAACGAGGTCGCATAGACCTCGATCGGCTCCTGCGCTGCTGCGTCTTCTTCGCTGAGGCCCACGGTGCCGAATTCCGGCTGGGTGAAGATCGCGGTCGGGATCAACTCGTGATCCACCGGCGTTGGGTTGCCTTTGAACACGGTTTCGACAAAGGCCATACCTTCGCGGATCGCAACCGGGGTCAGGTTCACACGGTCGGTGACGTCGCCAATGGCGTAGATCGAAGGTACACCAGTCTGGCTGTATTCATCCACGATGATCTCGCCCTTGCGGCCACGCTCGACCCCGACCTCTTCAAGACCCAGATTGTCGGCATTGGGCGCACGGCCCGTGGCATACATGACCACGTCAAACTGATCCTCGGTGCCATCCGTGGCCTTGACGCGGATCTTGTCGCCTTCTTGGGTCATCTCAAGCACGTTGGTGCCCAGACGCACATCGATGCCGTTCTGGCGCATCTCTTCACAGATCAGCCCGCGCGCCTCTTCATCGAAGCCGCGCAGGATTTGCGCCCCGCGATAGAACTGAGTGGTTTTCACACCCATCCCGTTCATGATCCCGGCGAATTCACTCGCGATATAGCCGCCCCCGACGATCAGGATGCTTTCGGGCAGCTTCTCAAGGTGGAAAATCTCGTTCGAGGTGATGGCCAGATCCGAGCCCGGAAAGTCCGGTACAACCGGGCGACCGCCAGTGGCAATCAGGATGTGCTTGGCCGTCTTGCGGGTGCCATCAGCCAGTTCGACCGTGTGAGGATCAACAACTTTGGCGCGCTGATCAAAGCTTTCAACGCCGTTGTTCTTCAGGATATTGCGGTAGATGCCTTCCAAACGATCCAGTTCGGTCACCAGCTTGTCGTGGAACGTGTTCCAGTTCAGCGCGCCGGGCTGAATGTCCCAGCCATAGGCTTGCGCATCGCCAACCATGCCCGAAAACTCGCTGGCAAACACCATCAGTTTCTTCGGCACACAGCCCCGGATCACACAGGTGCCGCCATAGCGATCCTCTTCCGCCAGTGCCACTTTAGCCCCGTTTTCGCCAGCGGCCACGCGCGCCGCGCGAACCCCGCCCGAGCCGCCCCCGATGACGAACAGATCATAGTCAAAGCTCATGCTGGGTTCCTTCGTTCAGCTTTCAAAAGTCTCTGGGTATCTGGGCGCAAAAACCAGACTGCCAACCCCTTGATGCACATATTTCGGTTTTTTCACGGATGCTTGCATCAAAGGTCGCGCCGGGATCAATCCGCAAGGTCCGAAAACAGGTTTTCGCGCGCGCCGCCGATCAATTGGTCCATCTCAATCGTGCCTGCATTGATATCGCGCAGTTCGACCCGGCCATCGCCGTGGCCGACCACGACCTTGTCGCAGATGTCGATGAACAGGCCATTCTCGACCACACCGGGCACCTGGTTCAAAACCAGCGCCATCTGTCGCGCATTGCCGATCCGTTGCAGATGCAGGTCCAGAATATGATTGCCTTCGTCGGTGACAAATGGCGCCTCGCCATTCATGCGCAGGGCCGAGGTCGTGCCGAGCACATCCATCGTATCCAGCGCCTCTTCGATCAGGGTGCGCGTGGTTTGCCAGCCGAACGGGATCACCTCGACCGGCAGAGGGAACGCGCCCAGCGTTTCGACCTCTTTGCCTGCATCGGCGATGACTACCATCTGATCGCTGGCCGTAGCGACGATCTTCTCCTGCAGGTGCGCGCCACCGCCGCCCTTGATCAGGTTCAGATCACCGTCGAACTCATCCGCGCCGTCAATCGTCAGGTCCAGCCACCCGGCCTGATCCAGCGAGACGACCTCGATCCCGACCTCTCGGGCCAATTGCGCAGTACGGGTCGAGGTCGGGACACCCTTGAACCGCAACCCTTCTTGCTGCGTGCGCTCACCCAAACGTCGCACCAGCCAGGCGGCGGTCGAGCCGGTTCCCAATCCGACACGCATCCCGTCTTCGACCATCTCTGCCGCGCGTCGGGCCGCGACGTATTTTGCGGTATCGATTGGCGACAATTCTCCGGTCATTGGCAGCATTCCCTGATTGGTCTGCCAGACTTATACGGAATGCACATCGCGACTTCGAGACCCAATTCACCCGGCATCCCTGCGAAAGATGTCGCAAGACTACGCGTTTCCGATAGGAAACGTCGCAATCATGTCTTTTTGGATTTGCGGTGCGGTATAAATAGACCTCATGACGACGTCCTACCGCCTGCACTATGCCCCCGACAACGCCTCGCTGGTGATCCGGCTGGTGTTGGAAGAGATGGGCCAACCCTTTGACACCGTTTTGGTCGACCGGCGGCAGAACGAACAGGACAGCGTGGCCTATCGTGCGCTGAACCCAAACGGGCTGATCCCGGTTCTGGAAACGCCCAACGGACCAATATTTGAAACAGCGGCCATTCTGTTGTGGTTGGCTGACACACATGGGCAACTTGCCCCTGCACCGGACAGCCCGGATCGGGCGGCGTTCCTGAAATGGCTGTTTTTTGCCTCAAACACGCTGCATGCCGATCTGCGTATCCTGTTTTATGCCGAGAAATACATCGATGCCGCGCAGGCCGAGCCTTTGCGCCAAGGTATCCGTCCAAGGCTGCGCACCCATCTGAAACATCTGGATACCGAGGCCGCAAAGGCCCCTGACTGGCTGAGCGCTGACAAACCCTCGGTCCTGACCTACTATCTCGCCTGCATGATGCGCTGGATGGCGCTGTACCCGGCAAGCGCGGATCGCAGTTGGTATCAGTTGGCCGACACGCCTTATTTGCAGGCTATCCTGATGCAGCTTGAATCCCGCCCCGCGACCCGTGCGGCCGTTGCAGCCGAAGGTCTTGGGGTCACCCCGTTCACCTCTCCGATCCACGCCAACCCTCCAGAAGGCTCAGCTATCTGACATGTTCCTTTCCGTTTTTGATATGTTCAAAGTCGGCATCGGCCCGTCCTCATCTCACACAATGGGCCCGATGGTCGCTGCGGCGCGTTTCCTTGACATGATGCGCGCCTCACCGTTTGAGTTCGCCGGGCTGCGCGGGTCGCTGCATGGGTCACTGGCGTTTACAGGCGTGGGACATGCCACCGACCGGGCGACAATTCTTGGTCTGGCCGGGTTCGTGCCCGACACCTATGACAACGACAAGGCCGAGGCCGCTCTGGCCGCGATTGCCGAGACGCATACGGTCACGCCCGAGGGGCTGCCGACCCTGAAGTTCGACCCCAAGGCCGATCTGGTCTTTGACTACGACCACAACCTGCCTGGCCACGCCAATGGCATGATCCTGATGGCCACCGATGCGCAGGGCGATGTGATCCTGCGGCAGGTGTTCTATTCCATCGGCGGCGGCTTTGTTCTGACCGAAGAGGAACTGGCCGAAGGCAAAGCGACAGATGAAGGCGCACCCGTTCCGTTCCCCTTCAAGTCAGCGGTCGAGATGCTGGAAATGGCCGCCTCCAGCGGCAAGTCCATCGCCCAGATGAAGCGCGAGAACGAAATCGCGCGCGGATGCGCGGAGAGTTTCGCCAAAGGAAGCGCGCGTCTGTGGCAAGTGATGAACGATTGCATCGAACGCGGCCTGCACACCGATGGCATTCTGCCCGGCGGTCTGAGCGTGCGTCGCCGCGCCAAGGGCATCTATGACGCGCTGATGGCTGAACGCGGCATGAACCTGACTGCGCCGCACACGATCAACGACTGGATGAGCGTTTACGCCATGGCCGTGAACGAGGAAAACGCAGCCGGAGGCCAGGTTGTCACCGCCCCCACCAACGGTGCGGCGGGCGTTCTGCCTGCGGTGCTGCGCTATTACCTGGACCACGTGCCCGGTGCATCGGAAAGCCATATCGAGGATTTCCTGCTGACCGCCGCCGCTATTGGGGGTCTGGTGAAATTCAACGCCTCGATTTCGGGGGCCGAAGCGGGATGTCAGGCCGAGGTTGGCAGCGCCTCGGCCATGGCCGCCGCCGGTTTGTGCGCCGTGATGGGCGGCACGCCCGAGCAGGTGGAAAACGCCGCCGAGATCGCCTTGGAACATCATCTGGGCATGACCTGCGATCCGGTCGCGGGTCTGGTGCAGGTGCCCTGTATCGAGCGCAACGGCCTGGGCGCGATCAAGGCCGTCTCGGCCGCGTCGCTGGCATTGCGCGGGGACGGCAAGCATTTCGTACCCTTGGATTCCGTCATAGAAACCATGCGCCAGACCGGGCATGATATGCATGAGAAGTACAAAGAGACATCGCTTGGCGGCTTGGCTGTGAACATCCCAAACTGCTGAGGTCAGACAGGAGGCGGCATCATGCGTGGACATTGCCTATGCGGCAGGATCGCGTTTGAGGTTGATCCTCCGATCCTGTCCTGCGTCTCGTGTCATTGCGACAGCTGCCGCCGCCAATGCGCCGCACCCATGACCACCTATTTCGCGGTCCGCGACACCCAATGGCGCTGGACCAAAGAGGAACCGAAGAGTTTCAATTCCTCTCCCGGTGTCGTGCGCACATTCTGCCCGCATTGCGGAACGCCGATCTCTTTCCGCTCGGCCAAGATGTCGGATGTGCTGCACTTGTATGTTGCGACGCTGGAAACCCCCGAAGCGCTGCAACCGACCCTGCATGTGTCGCATGAAGAGAAACTGGACTGGCTGCATCTGGATGATGGTCTGCCGACCTGCACCGGCCCGGATTACACCAAGGTCCAACCCCTTCTGGACGCCTGAGAACAGAGCTTTCCCCCGCGCCGCGAAACCGCTAGCGTCGCGACCATGACCCAGGATCGTCCCGTATTCGGCATCGTTCTGATGCTCGGCTTTTGCGTGCTTGCGCCGCTTGGCGACTCGATGGCCAAGCTATTGGGGGAAACAACGCCTCTGGGCCTGCTGGTGCTGGTGCGCTTTGCCATACAGGCGGCGATTCTGATCCCGCTGATTGCAGTCACGGGACGGCCATGGCGCATGCGGGGGCGCGTTCTGCGGCTGACCCTGATCCGCACGGTTCTGCACATCATCGGCATAACCGCCATGTTCAGTGCGTTGCAGTTTCTGCCGCTGGCGGATGCAATTGCCATCGCCTTTGTCATGCCCTTCATCATGCTGCTGCTTGGGAGATACGTCTTGCAGGAAGAGGTCGGCCCGCGCCGCCTGATCGCCTGTATCGTCGGTTTCATCGGGACCTTGCTGGTGATCCAGCCCAGCTTTGCCGAGGTCGGATTGCCCGCCCTGCTGCCCCTGATCGTGGCCGTGGTTTTTGCCTTGTTCATGCTGGTGACGCGTCAGATCGCCAAGGAAACCGATCCGGTCTCCCTGCAGGCCGTGTCCGGGGTGTTTGCCACGGTCCTGCTGCTGCCGGTGGTCCTTTGGGGCACCAATGCGGGGATTTGGGAATTGTCCTTGATCATCCCCGCTGGCAACACCCACTGGCTGTTGCTGGCCATCGGCGTGCTGGGAACGGTCGCGCATCTGCTGATGACCTGGTCGCTGCGCTATGCGCCGTCGGCCACGCTGGCACCGATGCAATATCTGGAAATCCCGGTTGCGACCCTGATCGGCTGGCTGATCTTTCACGACTTGCCCGACGGGATCGCGGCGTTTGGCATTCTGATCACAATCGGTGCCGGGCTCTACGTCATTCTGCGTGAGAGGGCCACCGCCCGATCTGGTCCGACAGAAACGCCTGCATAACCTGATCCAGCGCCGCGCGCGGCACCATCAGCAACATGCCCGGCCCGTCCATATGCAGTTCGACATCCGACACCGCGCGGTTCGAGGTTCCGACCCGACCATCCGGTTCGAACACCAACCCTTCGATCGGCCATTCCAAACCCTGGCTGCGACCCGTGACACGCCGCATCGGAAACAAGGACACGATATCGCCGGGTGTCAGGTGCAGGGTGATCCGGGGCGGTGCGTGGAACACCACCTCATGTTCACCCAGCAGGATGCAGGGACGATCCAAGCGCGCGACCAGAGTGTTCAGAACCGCCAATTGATGATCCAACCGCCCGCCCAGAAACCCGGCGCCCAGCACCAGCGGGGCCTCTATGTGCCTCAGCGCCTTGTCGAAATCCGTACTGTTCTGCTCTGAGATTTGAAACAACCGATCCGCTGGCAGCTGCGCCTTCACAGGCTCACTCATCGAATCGAAATCGCCGATCACGGCCTCGGGAATTATGTCCGAATCGACCAAAATGGCCGCTCCGCCATCCGCCGCGACAACCGATCTGACGCGATTCAGCACCAAATCCAGGTCATCAAACCCGACAAATCCCCCTCCAAACAGGCCAATTGGACCGTTTGAACGCACAATCGGCTCATTTTTTCTAAGATTGATCATTTTTCCCGGATTTGGACACATTCAGACCACAAAATGATAGGTTCATGCAGAAAGTTCTGAGCCGATGTGTGTGCCCGATTCCGGGTAGGTTGGCTCTCGTAGTTTGTAGAGGACGTGCGTCTGATGGTACAGAATAACAAGGTATTGACCGTTTCTTATGGGACTTTCTCCTGCACTTTGGAAGGGTTTGACGACTCGTTCGAAACGATGAAGTCCATTGCCGAGTATTTTCGCGACCTCGCAGCAGATGACCGGTATTTCGGTTCGGAACCCCCCCAGCCCGACGCCGAGATGCTGACCCGTATTGCGCAGCGCGACGCCTCGCAGCACGTGGAAGCCCGGCAAAGCGAAAGCGGCCTGTTGCTGCGCGCCACCGAAGCCTCCCCCGCACCGTTGGCCGCGCCTGCCCCTGCCCCCGTACCATCTGAGGTGAACGTGGCCCGAACTCCGGCCCCGATGCCGGTGCACCAGCCCGCGCCGCAGACGTCGTTTGAACAAGCTGATGCCGTACCTGCCCCTGCTGCCGACAGCATCGCCGCAAAACTCCAGCGCATCCGCGCCGTGGTCTCGCATTCGGACGCCACCCCTGTCGCCTATTCCGAAGATGATGACTCGGCCCTGCTCAGCGCCGCCCCGGCTCCGGTTGACGCCGTAACCGCCGCGTTCGAGGCCGGTGCGCTGAGCGCCGAAGACCTCGAGCCGCAGAAGCCAACGTTCGAACCGCAGCCCGTGGCCATGAAAGAACCGGCGCCTGCTCCGGCCGCGTTCTTCGAAGATGAGGCGGAAGACGATCAGCCCGCCGATGTCTTGTTCTCGGATTTCGAAGATATCGCTGAAGACGATGCGGGTGATGATGGCATTCTGAACATCCTGAGCGATCACGAAGCGAAGGCGGAAGCCGAAGAAGAACCTCAGGAAGACGTTGCGCCCGGTGTTCTGACGCTGGACGACGAGGTCAACCTGCTGAACAAAATCTCGAGCGTCGAGGCAGATATGTCCGACCGCGTGGACCAGAAACAGCCGGATGAGCGCGCATCGGATCAGGACGTTCTACGCCTGATGGCCAAAGCTGATGAACAGATGGGCGACCCGGCCACCAGCGACGCGCGTGAGACATATTCGCACCTGCGCACTGCTGTAGCGGCCACCGAAGCCGAAGGTGAAATCGACAAGGCATCACCTGACCAGCAATACCGTGGCGATCTTGCCTCGGTTGTCAGCCCGCGCCGCCCGGAAATTCAGGTCACCAGCATGCGTCCGGAATCCGATGACGCCGCGCCGCTGAAACTGGTTGCAGAACAGCGTGTAGACGACGAAGCCGTCGAAGCCGGCCCGGTCATGCCCCGCCGCGTAACCACGCAGCAGGACGACAGCGCAGCGGATGAAGGCGGCTTTGCGCAATTCGCGCAGGATCAGGGCGCGCAGTCCCTGCCCGATCTTCTGGAAGCGGCGGCGGCCTATCTGTCCTTCATCGAAGGTCAGGAACAGTTCTCGCGCCCGCAGCTGATGAACAAGGTCCGCTCGTTGAAGCAGAACGAATTCAACCGCGAAGAAAGCCTGCGCTCCTTTGGTCAATTGCTGCGCGACGGCAAGATCCAGAAAGCAGGCGGTGGCCGGTTCGCAGCCTCGAACCTGATCGGTTTCCGCCCGGATGATGAACGCGCGGCGGGCTGATCACTCAATCAGAAAGACGAAGGGCCGAGAGATACCTCTCGGCCCTTTTCTTTTGCCAGCAGTTTAGGCGGCGATGTCTCAGTATCGAGTCAAGACTCGTCCGGATCCTCTTTGCCAACTCCCCGGAAGACGAACTTGAAGGGCAAGGCCCAGACAATGCCAAGGGCAATGTAAACCAACAGCTCAACCAGGATCGACGGGCGATCCAGCCAGTTCACAACGGTCACCACCGCAACAATGTAAAGCGGCAGGCCGACCAGCAAAATCACCAGCGACCAGCGGCGGCGGGCCTTGTAACTCAGGCCCGGCTTTTTGTCCTTGCCCATCAATCTGCGAACGGGTCGGTCACCAGAATGGTGTCGTCCCGCTCCGGGCTGGTGGACAAAAGCGCCACGGGGCATTCGATCAGTTCTTCGACGCGGCGCACGTATTTGATCGCGTTGGCCGGCAGGTCGGCCCAGCTGCGCGCGCCTTCGGTGGATTCGCTCCAACCCGGCATCTCTTCGTAGATCGGGGTGCAGCGCGCCTGTTGGTCGGCAGCCGTCGGCAGATAGTCCAGACGCTCTCCGTCCAAATCATAACCGGTGCAGATTTTCAGCGTCTCGAACCCGTCCAGAACATCCAGCTTGGTCAGCGATATGCCGTTCACGCCGCTGGTCGCGCAGGTCTGGCGTACAAGGCAGGCATCGAACCAGCCACACCGGCGTTTGCGGCCTGTTACCGTGCCAAATTCGTGGCCACGGGTCCCTAGGCGCATCCCGTCATCATCGTCCAACTCGGTCGGGAAAGGCCCCTCTCCCACACGAGTGGTATAGGCTTTGACGATGCCCAGCACAAAATCAACAGACCCCGGGCCGATACCCACACCCGTCGCCGCCTGACCGGCAATCACGTTGGAAGAGGTCACAAACGGGTAGGTTCCGAAATCAATATCCAGCAACGCGCCCTGCGCGCCTTCGAACAGGATCCGCTTGCCCGCCTTGCGCTTTTCGTTCAGCACCTTCCAGACCGGGGCGGCGAACGGCAGGATTTGCTGAGCGATCTCCTTCAACTGCGCTACCAGCGCGTCGCGATCGACCGGATCAATGCCCAGGCCCTTGCGCAACGGATCATGGTGCTGCAACGCGCGGTCTACACGCGCCTCAAGCGTCGCGTCATCGGCCAGATCGGCAACACGGACAGAGCGTCGCCCGACCTTGTCCTCATAGGCCGGACCAATTCCGCGACCGGTGGTGCCAATCTTCGTACCCTTGCTGGCCGCCTCTTCCCGCGCACGATCCAGCTCGCCATGGATCGGCAGGATAAGCGGCGTATTCTCAGCAATCATCAGAGTCTCGGGCGTGATCTCGACGCCCTGCTTACGGATTGACGCGATCTCAGTGACCAGATGCCACGGGTCCAGAACGACGCCGTTCCCGATCACGCTCAGCTTTCCGCCACGCACCACGCCCGAGGGCAACGCGTTCAGCTTGTAAACCTCGCCATCAATAACCAGAGTATGCCCGGCGTTATGTCCGCCCTGAAAACGCGCGATGACGTCCGCCCGCTCGCTGAGCCAGTCGACGATCTTGCCTTTTCCTTCGTCACCCCACTGGGCGCCGACAACAACCACGTTGGCCATATCCGGTCCTTTTCGTGCTGAGTAATCAAACTCGGCTCGTATAACGGGGCACAGAGGACAGGGAAACCGCTATTTCGCCGCAGATGGAAATCGCGCTGCCGCGCGATGCCTCCGGCGGAGGTATTTGTAGCCAGATGAAGATCGGATCCCCTGCTTCATCTGGCCAAAAATATCTCGGGGGAGTCGCCCGGAACGGGCGGCGGGGGCAGCGCCCCCTACCCGCCTAGTCGCAAGTAGACCGGCTGGCCATGGGGTGTGGTCAGATACGCCTGCTCCCACGCGCGGTGAAGCATCTGCACGTCTTCCGACACCGCCGCGCCCTGTTCGACCAGCAACCCTTCAAGCGTTTCCAGCCAGGCGTGGAAATAGTCGTCTCCGCCGTCCAGTTCACGGTCCAGCCCGTTGCGCTTCAACGTGTCTGAAAACCGGGCCGCCCAATCGGGCCAGTCGAAACGTCCGGCTTCATTCAGGGCAACCGTTACGGCAAAGACCTGCGCGTGCCAGGGCTCGGCAAACACCGGTTCCAGCGCGGAATGTGTGGTGCAGTCACTCATGCGGGCTCCAGATAGCTTTGCCAGAGGTCCAGCACGACCTCATCATCCGGGTGTTCAGGGGAGGCCCAAAGCTCGGATGCCGGGAATACAACGGCATATAGCGGTTCCGGCGCCTCTCCCAAACGATGCGCGTTGGAATCCGGCAGGACATGGGTGCCATGCAATCGCAGGATACGACCTCGCGCGCCGGCAGCATAGACAGGCAAGCGCGTGTGACCACCATCGACAAGGCGATTGGCGGCTGGTCGCGCTGTCACCACCTGCTGACCGATCGTAAAACGCGCGGCAACGTTTGAAGGCCGATCTGCTGGTCCGCCTTTTGCAAGTGCAGCGGCGACAGCCTCGGCCTTCAGCGTCTTGTCCGTCAAGGGATGCGGCGCATCATCTCCGGCCCCTCGCAGATCATCCAGGGTCAGTACGCCTTGTTCAACCAACAGATCGGCAAGGCCCGAGAGCCATTTCTCATAGTAGGAAAACCGGGTGTAATCCTTGGGCGACAACCTCTCGCGCGCGTGGCGAGATATGTCGATGTTCCATTGCCCCAGAAAACCGGCAGCCAGCGTCACGGCCAAAGCCCGCCCGTGCCAGTCTTCGGCAAAGACCGGCGCGTCCTCAGCCTCGGGCCGGATTTCGCCATCGCCAAAGCGTCCGCCCATGTCGTGAACACGTGTCATGAGGGCACCTTGGGCAAGCCTGTCCCGATCATGCTGTCGCGTGTCACCAATGCGGTCAGCTCATCCTCGCCCATACCTTCCGTGCCTTCGGGACGCATCGGCAAGACAAGGTACCGAATCTCGGCGGTCGAATCCCAGACACGCACTGCGGTGCTTTCGTGTAAGGTAACGCCGAACTCGGCCAGTACTTTTCGTGGCTCCCGCACGGCACGGGCGCGATAGGCATCGGATTTGTACCACCCGGGCGGGATACCCAGCAGCGGCCACGGGTAGCAACTGCACAGAGTGCAGACGACCATGTTGTGCTGCCGGAGCGTGTTTTCGACGGCGACCATGTGTTCACCCTGACGGCCGTAATACCCCAGCTCGGCAACGACCGGCGTGGCATCTTCCAACAGTGCCGTTTTGAAGTCAGGATCGCTCCAGGCTTTTGCCACGACGCGCGCGCCGTTTTGTGGGCCGATCTTGTTCTGATAGGTGTCGATGATCTCATCCAGCGCTGCCGGATCGATCAGCCCCTTGCGGATCAGAATCGTCTCCAGCGCCTTGACGCGCAGCGCGGGTTCGGGTGGCAAAAGGGCGTGCGGATGGTCGGGATCGTCATGAGGCATAGGCCGAAGCCTGCGTCAGGATTTACCGCTCTGTCCAGTCCCTTTGCTGTGATATGATACATCACGCGGGGTGATGTGAACTCGTGTCTTGCCCCCAAGATGAAACTTGCATAAGTACCACGCGATACACGTCACGCTGCACGGGACCACCATGGAAAACGTCGTTCTCATCATCCACCTTCTTTTGGCTTTGGGCCTGATTGCCGTTGTGCTGATGCAGCGGTCCGAAGGCGGTGGCCTTGGCATGGGTGGCGGTGGCGGCGGTGCCATGACCGGCCGCGCAGCGGCGACTGCATTGGGCAAAGTGACCTGGATTCTGGCGGCCTGCTTCATCGTGACCTCGATCACGCTGACCATTCTGGCGGCACAGAAATCTTCGGGCAGTTCGGTGATCGACCGTTTGGGTGTTCCGGCTCCTGCCGCGACCGAAGAAAGCACACCGGCGGTTCCGTCGGCGGATGATCTGCTGCCCCCGGCAGAGGGCGACAACGCGCCGCTGATCCCGCAGGCCGACTGATCCACTAGACCTAGAAACCTGAAAGAGAACTGCAACAGCATCTTGCGGTTCTCTTGCGCTATGCGCGCGAATCCTTTATACGTGAAGTCCCGTGATGCAGCGGTTTTTCGGAACCGTCGGGCAGCTGATTTTGACGTCTCACGGGAGCAGCCGAAAAACTATGGCGCGATTTATTTTCATCACTGGTGGTGTGGTTTCGTCCTTGGGCAAAGGACTGGCCTCGGCGGCCTTGGGCGCGCTGTTGCAGGCCCGGGGATATTCGGTGCGCCTGCGCAAGCTGGACCCCTATCTGAACGTCGATCCCGGCACCATGTCGCCGTTTGAACATGGCGAGGTTTTCGTCACCGATGACGGGGCCGAGACCGATCTGGACCTTGGCCACTATGAACGTTTCACCGGCGTGGCGGCCCGCAAGACCGACTCGGTCAGTTCGGGGCGGATTTACTCCAACGTGTTGGAAAAGGAACGCCGCGGGGATTACCTCGGCAAAACCATTCAGGTGATCCCGCACGTCACCAACGAGATCAAGGATTTCATCGCCATCGGCGAGGATGAGGTTGATTTCATGCTGTGCGAGATCGGCGGCACTGTCGGCGATATCGAAGGCCTGCCCTTTTTCGAAGCCATCCGTCAGTTCAGCCAGGACAAGCCGCGCGGTCAGTGCCTGTTCATGCACCTGACGCTGCTGCCCTATATCAAGGCGTCGGGTGAGTTGAAAACCAAGCCGACCCAGCACTCGGTCAAGGAACTGCGGTCCATCGGTCTGGCCCCCGATATTCTGGTTTGCCGCTCGGAAGGACCGATTCCGACCAAGGAACGCGAGAAGCTGGCACTGTTCTGCAACGTGCGCCCGGACAGCGTGATCGCGGCGCAGGATCTTTCGACCATCTACGACGCCCCGCTGGCCTATCACCGCGAGGGTCTGGATCAGGCGGTTCTGGATGCGTTCCAGATCAGCCCTGCACCCAAGCCCGATCTGGCCAAATGGGAAGACGTCAGTGACCGCATCCACAACGCCGAGGGCGAGGTGAAGGTGGCCATCGTTGGCAAATACACCCAGCTGGAAGACGCCTATAAATCGATTGCCGAGGCGCTAACCCATGGCGGCATGGCCAACCGCGTCAAGGTCAAGGTCGAGTGGGTGGATGCCGAGATTTTCGACACCGAAGACGCCGCCCCGCATCTGGAAGGCTTCCACGCGATCCTCGTGCCCGGCGGGTTTGGCGAGCGTGGAACCGAAGGCAAAATCAAAGCGGCGCAATATGCACGTGAGCACAAGGTGCCCTATCTGGGTATCTGTCTGGGGATGCAGATGGCCGTGATCGAAGCGGCGCGCAATGCGGCGGGCATCGCCGAGGCAGGGTCCGAGGAATTTGACCACGAAGCGGGCAAGCGGCGGTTTGAACCCGTGGTTTACCACCTGAAAGAATGGGTGCAGGGCAACCACAAGGTCGAGCGCAAGGTCGGCGATGACAAAGGCGGCACAATGCGGCTGGGGGCCTATAACGCGGTTCTGGCCGACGGCTCCAAAGTGGCAGAGGTCTATGGCGGCACTCAGATTGAGGAACGTCACCGCCACCGCTATGAGGTGGACATCAAGTATCGCGACAAGCTGGAAAAGGCGGGCCTGAATTTCTCGGGCATGTCCCCCGATGGCCGGTTGCCGGAAATCGTCGAATGGTCGGATCATCCGTGGTTCATCGGTGTGCAATACCACCCCGAATTGAAATCCAAACCGTTCGATCCGCACCCTTTGTTCCGCGACTTTGTGCGCGCGGCCAAGGACACGTCGCGTCTGGTCTGATCCGGTCGCTGCAAAGTGATGTACCGACACAATTAAGCGCTTAGCGAATGCCCGGCATGGGGTTAACTGTTGAACAAGCTTCGACAGGAGATACCCCATGACCACCCAAGCCCAACACGCCGAAACCTTCACCCGCCTGCACAAGAAAGGTGATCCGGTCATCCTGTTCAACATCTGGGACGCAGGCAGCGCCGCGGCCGTGCGCGACGCAGGTGCGCAGGCGATCGCGACCGGCAGTGCCCCGGTCGCGATGGCGCAGGGGTTCAAGGACGGCGAGAATATCCCGCTGCAGGCCGCCTTGGACAATGCAAAACGCATTGTGGCCGCGGTCGATCTGCCTGTTTCTCTGGATTTTGAGGGGGCTTATGCCGCTGATCCTGACGGGATTGCGGAAAACGTATTGCGGGCCCTGGACTGCGGGGTGGTGGGCTTCAACTTCGAGGATCAGATCGTCGGCGGTGATGGCCTTTACCCCATTGCCGAGCAGGCCACACGGATTGAAGCGATGCGCAAGGCGTGTGATGCGGCAGGGGTTCCGGCCTATATCAACGCCCGGACCGATATCTTCCTGAAAGCGCACGCCGACACGCATAACGCAGCCATGCTGGACGACGCGGTTGCCCGTGCGGCGGCGTTCCAGTCCGCCGGGGCCAGCGGGTTCTTTGCCCCCGGCCTGAAGGACGAAGCGATGATTGAGCAGCTCTGCGCAGCAACGGAGCTGCCGGTCAACATCATCGCCCTGCCCGGCACCCCGGACACACCGCGATTGGCAACGTTGGGCGTGGCGCGTGTCAGCTATGGCCCAGTGCCCTATCGCCAGATGGTGGCATGGCTGACGGAACAGGCACGTGGCGCCATCGACTACGCCAAGTAGGCGTCTGGTGACCTAGATTCAGGGACCGGACAATCTCAGTATCCCGACGTGTCACAAAAATGCGGATACCAATTCGCCAAGGCTGGGCGGGATTCGGTCGCTCTCGGCGATCTTGTGAATATTCATGCCTATGACGGGTAGTCCCAGCTTGGCGCGCCACAAAATATGGACTAACCTGACCTCATGTTGAAAAAGTTCTTTCAGGCGTTCAGACCGCCTCAGACCCAGCAACTGCCTGACCCTGATGCCGAACTGGCGTTGGGGGCGTTGATGGTGCGGGTGGCGCAGGCGGATCGCGATTACAAGCTGGAAGAAATCAGCCTGATCGACCGGATTCTGGCGCGCCTTTATCAGCATAACGCAATCGAAGCCGCCAAGGTGCGCGCAACCTGCGAGAAACTGCATGCAGCCGCCCCCGAAACCGACACGTTCGGCAAGCTGATCCGCGAGACCACGGGTCTTGAGGAGCGCATGGCCGCGCTGGACGCCCTGTGGGAGGTGGTGCTGGCCGATGGCGACTCGGATGAGGGTGAGATCAAGATCGTCGAGGAAGCCCGCGCTGCCATGGGGCTCAGCTTTAACGACAGCAAGGCCGCGCGCGAACGTGTGCAAAGCCGCTTGGAAGCCAGCTAAGCCGCGTCTATATCTGTGTCATGTTTAGTGATTTTCTGTCCCGGCTGACCCAGCCCGATCCCGACCCGTTGGTCGAAAACGATGCCCGGCTGGCCCTGACGGCCCTGTTGGTCCGCATCGCGCGATCCGACAATGACTATGCCGACACTGAAATGGCCGGGATCGACAAGGTCTCGGCCGAGCGCTATGGCCTGTCACCGTTCGAGGCCGCAGCCCTGCGCGCCCAGGCCGAAGACCTTGAGGCCGAAGCCCCCGACACCGTCCGCTTTACCCGCGCCATAAAAGAGGCCGTCGCCTACGAGGATCGTCTGGCCGTGGTTCAGGCTATGTGGTCAGTCGCGCTGGCCGATGGTCAGCGCACCGGCGAAGAGGATTCGCTGCTGCGTCTGGTTGTCAGCCTGTTGGGCGTCAGCGACGTGGATTCGGCGCGCGCCCGTCAGAAGGCTGCAAAAGCGTGACAGCGATGCTGGGCATGTATGACATGCCCGCCCTGCGCGCCGCCAATGACCGATTCTGGTCTTTGATCCATGCGAATCTGGGCTATGGCCCGCAGCATCTGGACCGATCCCGAGATGTCTGGGACGTCTGGCAGGATTCCGCTCTGATTTTTGCCCAGACCTGCGGGATGCCCTACCGCACCCGGCTGCATGGTCAGGTGCAGTTGGTTGGCACCCCGGATTACGACCTGCCCGGATGCCCCGCTGGCCATTATTGCTCGGTCCTTGTCGCCCGTGCGAATGATCCGCGCGATCTGGGCGATCTGACCAACGGAATTTTTGCGTATAATGAGGCGCTGTCTCAATCCGGTTGGGCTGCCCCGATCACGCATCTGACCGCGCTGGGTCTGGCTCCGACCCAGCTTTTGGAAACAGGCGGCCACGCGCTGTCCGCTCAGGCCGTGGCGGAGGGTCGCGCAGACTTTGCCTCGTTGGATGCGCTGACATGGGAGTTGCTGAAAGAGCATACAGATCTGGGCAGCCGTTTACGCGAAATCGCCCGCACGACCCCGACCCCTGCCTTGCCGTTCATAACCTCGCTCGGCCAAGATGCGGACCAGATCGCCAAGGCTGTTCGGTCCGCCATTGTGGACCTTTCGGATGATGACAGGCGGCGGCTTCACATCTGCGGGTTGATCGATATTCCGGCGGATCAATACCTTGCGGTTCCAACTCCGCCCACGCCCGAAGCATTTGCGCGCAGAAGCTGACCGATTTGGTCATACCCTCTGGCCATTTTGGTTGATTAACCGCACGAATCTGTGATTTGCGCATTGCATTGCGCCCGTTTTTCCGCCCTATTACCGCACCAATACCAACAACAACTGGACCTTCCGTGTCAGACGCATCTGCCGTAATCGAGATCAGGAACCTTCACAAAAGCTTCGGTAATCTCGAGGTGCTCAAGGGCGTGGACATCACCGCAAAACGCGGCGACGTCGTGTCCCTGATTGGCTCATCCGGCTCTGGCAAATCCACCCTTCTGCGTTGCTGCAACCTGTTGGAGGACAGCCAGCAGGGCGAGATCATGTTCAAGGGCGAGCCGGTGAAGTGGAACGGGTCAGGAAACGGACGTCGCCCTGCCGATCCCAAGCAGGTCCTGCGCATTCGCACCAACCTGTCGATGGTGTTTCAACAGTTCAACCTGTGGGCGCACATGACCATTTTGCAAAATGTCATGGAAGCTCCGGTAACCGTTTTGGGCCGTGACAGGGCCGAAGTGGAAGACAGCGCGCGTAAGTACCTTGAAAAGGTTGGCATCGGTGACAAATGCGACGTCTACCCCGCGCAACTGTCCGGCGGCCAACAGCAACGCGCGGCCATCGCGCGCGGCCTGTGCATGGAGCCCGAGGCGCTGTTGTTTGACGAGCCGACTTCGGCGCTGGACCCCGAGTTGGAGCAGGAAGTCATCAAGGTCATCAAGGACCTGGCCGCCGAAGGGCGGACGATGATCATCGTGACCCATGACATGAAGATGGCAGCGGATATCTCCAGCCATGTCGTGTTCCTGCACCAAGGCCGGATCGAAGAAGAGGGCACGGCCGAAGATATCTTTACCTCTCCCGAATCCGAACGGCTTCGGGGCTTTCTCTCTGCCACTCAGGCGGCATAGTTTCAAAAACAGAACCAAACTGGGGAGTAACCAATGAAAAACCTGATTCTGTCCACCGCAGCGCTGGCCCTAACCGCCGGTATCGCCATGGCCGACACGGTCCGCATGGGGACCGAGGGCGCCTACCCTCCGTATAACTTCATCAACGACGCCGGCGAGATCGACGGGTTCGAGCGTGAAGTGGGCGACGAGCTGTGCAAACGCGCTAATCTGGACTGCGAATGGGTCAAGAACGACTGGGATTCGATCATTCCGAACCTGGTTTCGGGCAACTACGACACCATCATCGCGGGCATGTCGATCACCGACGAACGCGATGAAGTTATTGATTTCACTCAGAACTACTTCCCGCCTGCAGCCTCGGCCTATGTCGGCGCATCTGATGGCGTTGACGTGAGCAGCGGCATCGTTGCGGCGCAGACTGCAACCATTCAGGCCGGTCACGTCGCCGAATCCGGCGCGACTCTGGTTGAATTCGCAACCCCGGAAGAAACCATCGCAGCCGTCCGCAACGGTGAGGCTGACGCTGTCTTCGCCGACAAGGACTTCCTGGTCCCGATCGTCGAGGAATCCGGTGGTGAGCTGGTCTTTGTCGGTGATGACGTCCCGCTGGGCGGCGGCATTGGCCTGGGCATCCGCGAATCCGATGGCGAGCTGCGCGGCAAGTTCGACGAGGCGATCACCTCGATGAAGGCCGATGGCTCGCTGAACGAGCTGATCGTCAAGTGGTTCGGCGAAGGCGTGCCGACCTATAACTCTGACGGTTCGGTCGTCACCAACTGATCTGCACACATGGGTTCGGCGCCCCTCATAGCGCCGAACCTGTCCTGGCCTTGCGCCGGGGCTGACGTTCGAAAGACGCCGTATGTTTTCCTATTGCGCTGATCCCGACACGCTGGGCACGTTCCGCTGGTTCTCGTGCTACCTGACCAACGGTGTGCACTGGTCGTTCTACCTGTCGTTTCTGAAGGTCCTCGGGTTGCTGGCCGTGACCGCCCCGGTCGCGCTGAGTTTCGGGTTTGCAGGTGCAATGGCAGCCCGGTCGCATTTCGCTCCGCTCAGCTGGTTGGGCAAAGGATACATCGCGGTCGTACGCGGCGTGCCCGACATCGCGTTCTTTCTGTTCTTTGTGATTGCTCTGGATCAGGCGTTCGAATGGACACGCCACCAAGTTATGTGTCCCGAATGGACCGACCCGGTGCGTCAGGGCAATGACTTCATCGTCTGTCAGGCCGCAAAACTGCCCTTGGGTAGCGCACCGGAATGGGTACACGAAACCTACGGGTTCGTGCTGGCCGTCATCACCTTCTCGATCGTCTTCGGTGCGTTTGCAGCCAACGTGCTGTTCGGCGGGATGCGGGCGGTTCCGCATGCCCAGCTTGAGACCGCCGAAGCCTATGGCATGACCCGCCGCCAGACGTTCTGGCGAATCCTCGTGCCGCAAATGTGGGTCTACGCCCTGCCCGGCCTGTCGAACCTGTGGATGGTGCTGATCAAGGCGACGCCACTGCTGTTCCTGCTGGGCATCGAGGACATCGTCTATTGGGCCCGAGAGTTGGGTGGCACCAAAACCTCGCGCTTCACCGATTACCCGCATGGCGACTGGCGCATGTGGTACTTCCTGTTCCTGCTGATCTTCTATCTCGGCATGACCCGCATCTCGGAAATCGTGCTTGAAAAGCTGATGCGCCGCCTGTCCCACGGTCAGGCCACCGCGGGCGGAGAGTTGCTGCGCAAGGAGACGACGGCATGACAATCGCGCTTCAAAACCTCAACCGGGTGCCGCACGCGATTGCAATGCAATGGCTTTCGCGCACGCGGTCTCCTTTGCAAGGAGCCCGGGCATGAGTTGCATCCAGACAATTCAGGACTACGCCCTCCGCTCTGTCGGCATTGGCGAGCGCTTGTTGCCCAAATCCGACTTTACCCTGTGCGAGCAGTTCACGCTGATTGGTTCGGGCATGATCTGGAATGTCTATTTCGGGATCATGGCCCTTGCGACCGGGTTCTTTCTGGCCACCGCGTTGGCCGTCGGCAAGGCGTCCCCGAACAAATGGATGCGCAAGCCTGCGGAATGGTTCATCTTTCTGTTCCGCGGCTCGCCTTTGTTCATCCAGTTCTTCTTTGCCTATTTCTTCTTCCTGTCGCTGAAGAAACCCTATCCGATGTTCGACGCCTTCACGTCGGCCTGGCTGGGGGCGCTGATCGTTCTGTTCCTCAATACCGCCGCTTATACGGGTGAGATCTTCTATGGCGCCCTGCGCTCGATCCCCAAAGGCGATATCGAGGCGGCGGATGCCTATGGCATGACCGGCTGGGCCCGCTTCCGCCGGATTGTATGGCCCACTATGTTGCGACTGGCATGGCCTGCATACACGAATGAGGCGATCTTTCTGTTCCACGCCACAACGCTGGTCTTCTTCTCGGCCTTCCCCGCCTGGCAACAACGCGGAGATGCGCTGTATTACGCCAGCTATTTCGCGGACAAGACGTTCAACCCGTTTGTGCCTTACCCGATTCTGGCCTTCTACTTCATCCTGCTGACGCTGGTGATCATCTGGGGCTTTGGACTGGTCAACAAACGCCTGAACCGGCATTTGCCCGCCGCGAAACAGAGCAAGATGAAGTTCAAACTGAACCTGGCGCGCTGAATTCAGGCGCGCCATTGGCACACCGCAATGACCCGCCAAAAAGCGCGAGTTTTGTGTTTCATATTGGGGAAGTGGTACCGCCTCCCTGGCTTGAACAGGGGACCTCTGGATCCACAATCCAGCGCTCTAACCAACTGAGCTAAGGCGGCACTCGTGAGGGGCGATTTACCGAACGCGCCCGGGGAATGCAAGAGGATTAAAGCTGAATTTTCCAGCTTTGTTCGACAAGATCGACCCCGAAAGACCGCACCGGTTTGCTGTCCACCAACTGCCAACCGGTGGCCTTGTACAGCGCGCAGGCGGCCTTGTGGCTTTCATGGGTCCATAGCTGCATCTGTCTGTATTCGGCAGCCCGAGCAAAACCCATACAGGTTGCCAAAAGCCGCTTGCCCAGCCCCAAACCGCGCGCCTCGGGCACCAAGAGGAACAGACGGAGTTTTGCCGTCTGGTCATCCAGCCTGACGCAAAAGATACTGCCCAACCGCTCTCCGTCCCGCTCGGCGATCCAGCCGCGCTCGCAGGTCGGATCATGATCCGCGATGAAGTCGTCGAGAATACGCGCCACCAGCGGGGCGAATGTCTCATCAAAGCCTTCGTCCCGCGCATAAAGCGTGCCGTGCCGTTCAACCAGCCACGGAGCATCTTCGGCCCGGAATTGTCTGAGATCCACATTTGCCATGCCATATCTGAGCGCATTGGCGGCTTGATTCTCAACCCCGCGCGCGCTAGCACGAGTGCTCAGTCCCGGAGGCGCGTATGGGTATCAACACCGAACGAGACATTCAGGCCAACCTTCAGATCGGGCCTACCGATCAGGGGATGGTGCGTTTGTTCATCGAGGCCGATGGCATCGAAATTCCAATGGATTTCGACCCCGAAGAGGCTGAAGAAATCGCCGACGAACTGCGCGCAGCAGCACAGGCGGCGCGCGCCGTCAAAGACTGACCAGCTTCAAATTCGCGGATCACGCAGCGCCAGCAGACGGCGGGCCGCGTCGGTTGCAAATTTCTGGATCATCTTCTTGCGCCGCGCCGGGGCCAGCTTGTCTTCGGGTGCCATTCTGATGATCTCTGCATCATAAGCGTCGGCGATGATCAGGCCGGTTTCCTCGGGCAACAGCTCGGTCGGGAACTCGGTATCCACGGCCCAAAAGAATCGGTCGCACCACTCCAGATAGCCCTGCCATTTCGAATCCGACTGATAATCGGCGCGACTGGATTTACACTCGATCACCCAAAGCTCACCCTTCGGGCCCAGCCCCATCACATCGACGCGCAGGCCACGCGCCGGAACGAATTCCTCAACGGAAACAAAACCATGCGCGGTCAGGTGACGCGCCACGCCACGCGCAAGTTTCTGTCCGGGTTGCAGATCCAGTGTCATGTGAGAAATGTGAACAATTCGTGAACAAATGTAAAGCCTCCGCACGGGACTTGACATGATACCGTATGGTACTGCATTAATATGATACCAAATGGTATCTTTACCGAGGTGACAAATGCAGACCCTAACCCAAAACGCGTTTCGTGCGCTGGCCGACCCTACCCGGCGTGACATCGTCAAACTGCTGGCGTGCGAGGATATGACAATCGGCCAACTGACGGACCGCTTCGACATGACCCGCGCCGCCGTCAAGAAACACCTGACGGTCCTGTCTGATGGCGGGTTGATCACGGTTGAGGCGCGCGGTCGTGAACGCATCAATCGCATAGAACCCCGCGGTATGGCCCCGGTTCTGGACTGGCTCAGCTACTTTGACCAGTTCTGGGATGACCGCCTCAACTCTCTCAAGGAAGCTATTGAAAGGAAAGACAAATGACCAAATCTGTATTACAAAAAACGATTTTTCTGCGGGCCGAACCGGAAACCGTATGGGCCTATTTGACCGAGCCCGATAGGCTGGCGGAATGGTTCCACAAACCCCAGCGCCCATTGGCCAAGGGTCAAAAGCTTGAGATGTACGGAACCACCAGCGGCGACCTTTTGATCTGGGGCGACGTCCGCGAGGCGCGCGCGCCGGAATATCTGGAATACACCTTCACCGTGAAACCCATGGGCGACGCCGTCAGCGTGGTCAAATGGACGCTTACTCCGGTTGCGGGCGGAACGCGTCTGAGCCTGTTGCACGAAGGCCTGCCGCAGAATGCCGACGCCTTCGGCCTTATCCTGGCGCTGGACAACGGCTGGGACGAGCATTTCGGCAAGATGCGCACGGCATTGCACGAAACTGTTGATGCGTGACCCCTTGTGCGAACCCGTCAGACGCCCTAACTAAGCGCTTGGCGGGTTCTGCCCTTCTTGTGACAGGTAGCATTCTGGTGGCCTTAAGCAATTCCGAGGGGGCTGGCTCTGTTCAGGTCCTGGCCTGATTACCCGGCGCCCACCTGTACATACAGGTCCTCGGGAATCACACCGCACGGTTGGCTGGCGGTCCCGCCACTTTTCCCCTGAAATTCAGCGCTCTGCGCGGGCTTCCTGCTTGGCCATAGCGGGCTTGAAGCTGTGCACGACGGGCGATCCGCGACGCGGACCACCGGGCTTTTCGGCCATGCTCATGATCTTGTAGGCGAACTGCACCCCGGCAAAGACGATCCCGTTCATGAACCAGATCATCGCAAGCGCGATCAACCCGACCTCGGACCCGAAAATCAGCCCCCGCAGGTTCGCGACATTCAGCGCCAGCAGCACGCCGACAAACACAGCCGAGATCACAAATCCCCATGCAACTTGCGTAATGTAAAGGCGGATCAGTTTGGGCATCACAAAGCTCCTTGTCTGATGCCACGAGGATAGCGCATGGTCGGACAGAGTAAACCGCGCCCCGCCGGGGTGCGACACTGTATGCGGAGTTTCAATGAATGCCCTCAGCCTGTTCGCGCTTGACCTACTCGAAGCGCTGTCTTTGCGTCACGACGATCAGGAACGGTGGGAGTTCACGTTAGACCGGCTGGCCGAGATCGGATTCAACGCGCTGAACATGGTGTGCTTCACGCCCGAGACCGGCGCGATCCATTGGGTGCGCAGTTCGATGTCCAAGGGCTGGCTGAACCGCTACGACACGCAAGGCTATGCCGAAGCGGACCCCATGCTGGCGCAGGTTCAGAACGGCAAGGAAAGCCTTTACGTGCAGGCCGCAAGCCTGAAACCGTCGGATGGCCATTCCGACAAGGCGCTGGGTCTGAACCACGATCTGGAGAAGGCCGGATATATCCACCTGTATTCTCTGGTCGTGCCCTGCCCCGACAACGAGGCCAAGCTGGTCGTGCTGGCCTCGGACCAACAGGACGTCCAGTTGATGATGACCGAACAGCAGCGGGACATGCGCGTCTTGGCCACCGTGCTGGCCACCAATCTGGGGTCGGACATCCCCAGCAATCATGGCCGTGTCTACGACATCGCCAGCATCGCACCGACCGCGCCGGACATGACACTGCGGGAATTGCAGGTTCTGAACCTGCTGGCGCTTGGCCACCGCAACGACAGGATCGCTGAACAATTGGGCCTGTCCGAGATCACGATACGCACCCATCTGAAAAACGCGCGTGACAAACTGCAGGCCCCAACCCGCGAATCCGCCTTGGTCCGCGCGATGCAGCTGGGCCTGATCGATCCGCAGCGCTATCGGAATCGATAGGTGGCGCGTCAGAGGATTTCCGTTAAAGTGCTGGTGTCTTTGGATAAAACTGTGAGTGGTGGACACCGGAGGCTTGTTTTAACAAGTGTATTGCAAACGTTCAGGCGCAGCTCGGTTTCGAGTCTGCGCCTTATTCTTGTCGTCCGGTGATGTGGCTCAGAACGCCTCGGGCTGGGCCTCACGCGCCATGTGGTCCAGCACGGCGTTGACGAATTTCGGCTCTTTGCCTTCAGGGAAGAAGGCGCGCGCGACGTCGACGAATTCGGTGATAACCACCTTGGGCGGCGTGTCGCTTTGGGTCAGTTCGGCCCCGGCGGCGCGGAACAGCGCCCGCAGGGTCGGATCGATGCGCGAGATCGGCCATTTGGCGACCAGCGCACGGTCGGTCATCTGGTCAATCGGAGCCTGATAGTTCACAGCATTGTCCACCAGCGAGCGGAAGACGCTGATATCGCCATCCAGCATCTCGTCCCCTTCATAGACAGCGCCAAACCGGTGATCCAGAAACTCATTCACGACGGCTTCGGTCGTCTGGCCCGACTGCTCCATCTGGAACAGCGCCTGCACGGCATAAAGCCGGGCGGCGGATTTCATCAGGCGTTTCTGGTTGGCCGGTTTCGGCGCGTCTGTCTTGGTCATGCTGTCGAGGGTCCGTTGCTGTCGCCCGCCACAAGGATGGACTCGGACGGCGGCTTGAATCCGACGCCCTTTTTGGAAGAGCCCCACTTACGGCTGAGCGCGATCAGATGCAAGGCCGCAGCAGCCGCGCCGCCGCCTTTATTCATCTTTTCGGGGTTGGCGCGAACTTCGGCCTGATCGTCATTTTCCACAGTCAGGATGCCGTTGCCGATGCACAGGCCCTGCAGGCCCAGCAACTGAATGGCGCGGCTGGAGTCGTTGCAGACAGTCTCATAGTGCGTGGTCTCACCGCGAATGACGCAGCCCAGTGCGACATAGCCGTCGAAATTGCACTGGCGGTCCGCCATAGCGATGGCGGTGGGGATCTCCAGCGCGCCGGGCACCTCGACAACCTCACAGGCGCCGCCAGCTGCTTCGATCTCGGCCTTCGCACCGGCGATCAGGTTGTCTGCAATCGCGCGATAGAAAGGGGCCGCCACGATCAACAGCTTCACCGGCTTGTCGAATTTGGGTGTCGGCAAAACGCCATGTTCGTCTTGAGCAGCCATGATCAGTCTTCCTTCAGGATCGAACGGGTACCGACGATGGACAGGCCAAACGCGTCGAGCCCCAGATATACGGTTTCAGGCGAGTCCGTCAGCAGCACCAGTTCCTGAATGCCCATCTTGGACAGGATTTGCGCGCCCAGACCGGTTTGCTTGATCGTGCGCGGGCCTTCATCTTCGGCCGCATACAGCGAGTTACGCGGCTGCCGGAACAGGCAGACCACGCCGCGCCCCTCTTCTGCGATCTTCTCCATCGCGCGCGGCAACTCGCGCGAGGATTTGGGGCCGAGGCCCAGAATATCCGGCGCTTCGTGCAGGGCGTGGGTGCGGGTCAGAACCGGCTCTGGTGTAGTCACATCGCCTTTGACCATCACCACATGCTCGATGCCGTGCGTCTGATCGGTGAAAATCCGCATCTCCCATTCGCCGCCATATTCCGAGTTGACGGTTTCACGCGAGGTTTCGACTACCAGATTGTCATTGCGCGACCGGTAGGTGATTAGATCGCTGATCGTACCGATCTTCATGTCATGCTCTTGCGCGAATTCCACCAGATCGGGCAGACGCGCCATGGTGCCGTCAGCCTTCATGATCTCACAGATGACACCCGACGGATTCAGCCCCGCCAGACGCGAGATATCTACGGCGGCCTCGGTATGGCCTGCACGCACCAGTACCCCACCCCGCTTGGCACGCAGTGGGAAGATATGGCCGGGGGTTGCGATATGGGCCATCGTGTTCTGCTCGTTGATCGCAGTTGCCACCGTCAGCGCGCGGTCGGCGGCGGAAATCCCGGTGGATACACCCTCGCGCGCTTCAATCGACACGGTGAAGGCCGTCTCGTGACGCGACGAGTTGTTCACGGCCATCATCGGCAGGCCCAGAGCATCCACGCGTTCGGCGGTCATCGGCAGACAGATCAGCCCGCGCCCATGGGTGGCCATGAAGTTGATCGCCTCGGCATCGGCAAATTCAGCCGGGATCACCAGATCGCCTTCGTTCTCGCGATCCTCGTGATCGACCAGGATATACATCCGGCCCTTGCGCGCCTCGTCGATGATCTCTTCGATCGGGCTGATCGCGTCACGCAGTTGGGCCTCGACCGGACCGGGGGTTTCAAAGCTCATGGGGCAGCCTTTCACAAGAGCATTTCTGCAAGGCGGGATAGACCACACTGCGCCCAAAGGCCAGAGCGCAAACGGCGCTGGCCTGTCAGGACGCGACGTATTTCGCGGTCAGGACATCTCGGCCAGGCGGGCGACGTACCGGGCCAGCGTGTCGATTTCGAGGTTAACGTGATCCCCGACAGCAACATCACCCCAGGTCGTGACCTCTTTGGTATGCGGGATAAAGTTGATACCAAAATCACGACCGTCCACGTCATTGACGGTCAGCGAGGTTCCGTTCAGCGCAACCGACCCTTTCGGCGCAATGAACCGCGCCAGATCCGCAGGCGCGCGCAACGTGACCCTTGTGCTGTCGCCCTCATCCTCAACCGCAACAACCTCGGCAACGCCATCGACATGGCCCGAGACGATATGACCGCCCAGTTCGTCACCCACCTTCAAGGCGCGTTCCAAGTTCACCCGCGATCCGGTGGTCCAGCTGTTCAGGTTGGTTTTAGACACCGTCTCGGCGCTGATTTGAACGTCATACCAATCGTCGCCCAGCGCGATCACGGTCAGGCACACGCCATCGCTGGCAATCGACGCCCCGATATCGATGCCGGACGTGTCATAGGCAGTCTGGATGCGGGCGCGCAGGTCGCCTTGCTGCTCCAACTCGGTGACAGTGCCGACATCGGTGACGATCCCTGTAAACATCCTGTTAACCCTCGTTCCCTAACCTGAGCGTGTTTTCACAAGCTGAGGTACGCCCATCCCCTTGCGCGGGCAAGGACCCGACACGGTAAAAAAGGCCGGATTGAACAAAAAACTGGCGAGATACGGCATAGATTCGCCCAGAAGTTTGGATATTGTCACCAAGATGAACCACTCAACCACCGCACGAAATAACCGCGTCTTCCTGTTTCTTCAGGGGCCCCATGGGCCGTTTTTCAGCGCCCTTGGGCGGATGTTGCAGGCATCGGGCGCGCAAGTCTGGCGCGTGGGGTTCAACGCAGGTGATCGGGCGTTCTGGTTCGACAAATCCAGCTATATCCCTTTTCGCGACACGCCGGATCGTTGGTCCGAAACCCTGATTGACCTGATCGTCGGAAAAGGCGTGACCGACATTGTGTTGTATGGCGACACCCGCCCGGTGCATACGCGCGCCGTTGAAATCGCGCGGTCGCGCGGCATCACCGTGCATGTATTCGAAGAAGGGTATCTGAGGCCCTGGTGGGTCACGTATGAGCGTGGCGGCTCGAACGGAAACTCGCGCCTCATGTCGCTGAATGTCGAGGATATGCAACAGGCGCTGGAGCATTCGGACACGCAGTCCCCGCCGCCACCGTCGCATTGGGGGGATATGCGCCAGCACATCTTCTACGGCGCGCTTTACCATTGGTTCGTGTTGTTCCTGAACCGCCGTTACCGGAACTTCCGCCCGCACCGGGAATTGCCGGTGTCAAAAGAATTCCGGCTATATTTCAAGCGGCTGGCGCTGATGCCGTTCCATCGCATTCAAAGGGGTTGGTCCACGGGATTGGTCCGCAAAAGCCCCCACCCCTATCACCTTGTTCTTTTGCAACTGGGTCACGACAGCTCGGTTCAGGCGCATTCCGATTACTCAGGGATGAGCGCGTTTCTCGAACAGATGATCACGGGTTTTGCCAAGGGCGCGCCGGGACATCATCGGCTGGTGATCAAGGAACACCCGTTGGAAAACCACCGCGAACCGCTGCGTCGCCGCGTACGTCAGATGGCACGCGCGCTTGGGATCGAAGATCGCGTTCACTATGTGCCGGGCGGCAAGCTGGCCAAACTGCTGGATGAGGCGAACTCGGCCGTCACGATCAACTCAACGGCCGGTCAACAGGTGCTGTGGCGAGGCATTCCGCTGCGGATCTTCGGCAAATCGGTCTATGACAAGCCAGAATTCGTGTCGCATCAAGCCATCGAAGACTTCTATGCAAATCCCGATATGCCGGACGCCAAGGCCTACCGCATCTATCGTCAGTTCCTGTTGGAAACCAGTCAGGTTCCGGGCGGGTTCTATTCGCGCCGGGGGCGCCGGCAACTGCTGCGCCGCGCCGCAGATATGATGTTGCGCGCCAACGATCCTTATCAGAGTGTCCTCAGAAACAACGAGGCACTGACGCCACAGTTGCGGCTCGTTGAGTGAAATGGGGCATCCTCTGCTGGATGTTGTATCCCGAAGCGGGTAAGTTTCCCAAAACTAAGAATACTGAGGATCATCGGCAGTGCAGAGCTTTCCAATCCGATGGATGCGGGGGATTACCCTTGTGGGCCTTTGCGGCCTTTTGGCCGCGTGTCAGCTTCCCAAATCCGGACCGAACAAATCAGAGATTCTGGCAGGCTCGGTCGAAAATGGCGGCAATGCCTTCGTGGTTGAAGTTGATGATCGCGTCACACGGGCAACCTCCAGCGTTCCGCAGTTTGGCTTTTCGTCGTCGTTCAGCAGTGCGCAAAGCGTGGCGGCCGATACGGTGCGCCCCGGCGATGTTCTGGGCCTGACCATCTGGGAAAACGTGGATGACGGGTTGCTGGCGGGCGAAACCGGCTCGGCCACTGCGCTGGACGAAGTGCAGGTCGACAGCGAAGGTTTCATCTTTGTACCCTATGCCGGACGCCTGCGCGCCGCCGGGAACACGCCCGAGCAGTTGCGCATCCTGATCACCAACCGCTTGCAAGAACAAACCCCTGACCCGCAGGTCGAGGTGCGCCGCGTTGCCGGCGATGGCTCGACCGTGTCTCTCACAGGCACAATCGGAGCCCCCGGCATTTACCCGATCGAACGCCCCACCCGCACCTTGCTGGGCATGTTGTCTCAGGCGGGCGGCGTGGCCGTCGGATCGGACATTGCGCTGGTCACCCTGATCCGGGGCGACCAAAAGGGCACGGTCTGGTATGAAGACCTGTTCACCAATCCAAGGCTGGATGTGGCGCTGCGTGGCGGCGACCGTATTCTGGTCGAGGCGGACAGCCGATCCTACATCGCGCTTGGCGCAACCGGCGGGCAATCTCGTATCGCCTTTGACACTCAGGACCTGTCAGCTTTGGAAGCCCTGGCGCAGGTCGGCGGCCTGCAAGGCCTGTCATCGGATCCGACCGGGATTTTCATCCTGCGGAAAGAACGTCAGGACATCGCCCGCAGCGTTACGGGCCGGGCCGAACTGCAGGGCGATCAGCGGATGATCTACCTGCTCAACCTCACCGCGCCGAATGGCCTGTTCATCGCCCGTGACTTTGTCATCCGCGACGACGACACGATCTACGTGACCGAAGCACCCTATGCGCAGTGGAGCAAATCGATCTCGCTTATCGCGGGCGGGCTGACTCCGGTTGCAAACGTCGCGACCCTGACCGGCAACTGATCCGTGACCCCCGAAATGGACACCGCAGCCGGGGCGGATCGCTTTCGGCTGTTTGTGTATAATGGGGGATTTCTGACCAATCGGCGCATTCGGCACATCCTGTCCTTGGCTGGCTATGACATTCGTCTGGGCCTGCCGAAACCCGGCGACATAGTTGGGGTTTGGGGCAATAGTCCGACCGCCCATCGCGGCCTGCGCGTTGCGAGTAAGTACGATGCCCCGGTCCTGCGGGTCGAAGACGCGTTTCTGCGCTCGCTTCACCCCGGTCGTCAGGGCGAAGCGCCGCTGGGCTTGCTGGTGGATCGGACCGGGTTGCATTTCGACCCGTCTGCGCGATCTGATCTTGAGACCCTGTTGGCCACGCACCCGCTGGATGACACTGCGCTGCTGGACCGGGCTCGGGGGGCAATCGCGCGACTGAAAGACCTGCATCTCAGCAAATACTCGGCCTTTGATCTGGATATTGCACCGCCCGATCCCGGATATGTGCTGGTCATCGATCAGACCCAAGGCGATGCGGCAGTTACGGCCAGTGGCGGCGACTATGCCCGCTTCCGAGAAATGCTGGTGATCGCGCAAGAGGAAAACCCGGGCGCAAGGATTCTCATCAAAACGCACCCGGAAACGCAGGCCGGTCATCGCGCGGGGCATTTCAGCGATCAGGACCTGTCTGACCGGGTGTCCTTTCTAAGCGACCCGATCAGCCCGTGGTCCCTGCTGGAAGGCGCGGTTGCTGTTTACACACTATCGTCGCAACTGGGGTTCGAGGCTATTCTGGCCGGACACAAGCCCCGCGTCTTTGGGCAGCCTTTCTATGCGGGTTGGGGACTGACGCAGGATGAAGACCCAATCCCGCGCCGTACCCGCAATCTGACCCGACCGCAATTGTTCGCGGCATCCATGCTGCTTTACCCAGTCTGGTACGACCCATATCAGGACCAATTGTGCGAGTTGGAAACCGTTCTGGACACGCTCGAAGCGCTGAGCCGCGCGTGGCGGCAGGATCGGTTTGGCTGGACCGCGTCGGGCATGCGGCTGTGGAAGCGCAAGCATCTGCAACAGATGTTTGGGCGTCACAAAAAGATGCAATTCACCTCGGCCCCGCCGACAACGTCCGATCGCCCCCACATGGTCTGGGCCAATCAGGCCCGGGATGCCGAAGGGGCCATTCGGGTCGAGGATGGCTTTTTGCGCTCGCGCGGATTGGGGGCCGAGCTGGTTCCGCCTCTGTCACTGGTGACGGACGATCTGGGGATTTACTACGACCCCACACGGCCTAGCCGGTTGGAGGAATTGATCGCCCAGCGCGAAACCCTGCGCCCCGATCAGGAACGGCGGGCCGAGCGGCTGGTCAGCAGGCTGCTCTCGGACGGTCTGAGCAAATACAACACCGGCCAGCCCGCGCCGACCCTGCCAGATGGGCACCGCATTCTTGTGCCGGGACAAGTTGAGGATGATGCCTCGATCCTGTTGGGCACCAGCGGCGTGCGCACCAATCTTGAGTTGCTGCAAACCGCGCGGGAAGCGAATCCGGACGCCGTTTTGATCTACAAACCTCATCCCGATGTCGAAGCCGGGCTGCGTGAGGGGCGCATTGAGGCGGAGGAACTGGCGGATCTGATCCTCGACAATTGCGATCCGGCGTCTTTGCTGCCTCATGTGAACGAAGTCTGGACCATGACCTCGCTACTGGGGTTCGAGGCGCTTTTACGCGGTGTTCAGGTCACGACGCTGGGCGCGCCCTTTTATGCCGGTTGGGGGCTGACAACCGATTTGGGTGCGGTGCCTGTCCGGCGCGGCGCGCGCCCGTCCTTGATAGGGCTGGTTCATGCGACGCTGATTGATTACCCGCGCTACATGGATCCGTTGACCGGACAGCCCTGCCCGGTCGAAGTCGCCGTTGATCGGTTGGTGAGTGACACGGCCGCGCCAACGGGGCCTTTGAACCGGTTTCTGTCCAAGCTTCAGGGGGCGTTTGCCACACATGCGCATTTGTGGCGCTGACCGGAACGTCACTGCGTTGGACGTCGCCAACGATGCAGAATGTCGGGACCGATAGCGCGGGTTTCGATCAGTTCGAACCGGGGGGCCGCGTCCAGCTTTTCCAGCCCCAACCGACCAACTGCGGCCAAACCCTCGGCCCCGATGGTCAGGCCCGCGGTGAAGCCGACCAGCTCATCCACCAGGTCCTTTTCCAATAGTGAGGCAGCAAGCGCGGCCCCGCCTTCGCAAAACACTCGGGTCAGCCCGGCCTGACCCAGTTGCTGCAACAGATCCGCCGCATCAATATGGTGATCCTGCAAGGCACAGGGGATCCGGCGCGCGCCCAGCCCGTCCCATGCGCGCGCACGTTCGGCATCGGGATGGGGGCCGTGGCACAGCCAGACCGGAACCTCGGCTGCGGTGCGCGCAAGCTGCCCCATAAGCGGCAAGTCGAGATGGCGGGACACGACAACGCGCACAGGCTGCTGCGCGACGCCCAGATCACGCACGGTCAGCGACGGATCATCCGCCCGCGCCGTGCCTGCACCCACCATCACCGCATCATGACGCGCGCGCATCGCGTGAACGGCGCGGCGCGCCTCGGGGCCCGTGATCCACTGGCTATGCCCGGTCTGGGTTGCAATGCGCCCGTCAAAGCTGCTGGCCAGTTTCAGGGTAACAAAGGGGCGGCCTTGCTCGGTCTTCAGGAAAAAGCCTGCCAGATCCCGTTCGGCCTGCTCGGCCAGAACGCCGGTTTCAACCTCGATCCCGGCTTCGCGCAACATGGCAAAGCCCTGCCCCGCCACGCGGGGATCACTGTCTTCCACGGCTGCAACAACACGCCCGACCCCAGCCTCGATCAGGGCTGCAGCGCAAGGCGGTGTCCTACCGTGATGCGAACAGGGTTCCAGCGTCACATAGGCCGTCGCGCCCCTGGCCGCGTCTCCTGCCTGAGCCAAAGCCTCGGTTTCCGCATGGGGTCGCCCGCCGGGCTGGGTCCAGCCTCGCCCGACAATCCTGCCACCCTGCACGACAACGCACCCGACTGCCGGGTTAGGCCAACATGACCCTTGGCCGCGCTGACCCAATGACAAGGCCAGCGCCATAAATCGCTTATCTGTTTCGCTCACTCGTCCGTCGGAGGCTGCGGCGGGCGCAGTTCGTGGACAAACTCCTCGAAATCATCGGCCGCCTGAAAGTTTCTGTAGACACTCGCAAAGCGAACATAGGCGACGGTGTCGATCCGCGCCAGAGCTTCCATGACAATCTCACCGATCTTTTCGGAGGGTATGTCGGTCTCTCCCATGCTTTCCAGACGCCGGACAATCCCCGAGATCATCTGATCGATCCGCTCGGGATCAACAGGGCGTTTCTGCATCGAGATGCGGATTGACCGTTCCAGCTTGTCGCGGTCAAAATCCTCGCGTTTGCCGTTGGTTTTGATCACCACCAGATCGCGCAGTTGCACGCGTTCATAGGTGGTGAACCGACCCCCACAGGCCGGACAAAAGCGGCGTCGGCGGATCGCGACGTGATCCTCTGCCGGGCGTGAATCTTTCACCTGAGTGTCGATATTTCCGCAAAACGGGCAGCGCATCCGCCGTCTCCTCGTCCCATGTTCGGCCTCTTTTTGTAAGCGCTACGGCTTACTTATCCACAACTATAGGGCAGCCGCTAGGATTTGGGTAGTCGGAATTTTCAACCCCTAGATAAAGGGTTACCCCAGATGCGCAGCGACCAAACGGCGATGCGGTGCGGTCCGGTGTTCGAACAGGTAAATCCCCTGCCATGTCCCAAGTGCCATACGACCCCCAGAGACCGGGATCGAAAGCGAGACCGGCATAAGCGCCGCCTTGATATGCGCTGGCATGTCGTCCGGCCCCTCATATGTGTGGTGCAGATAGGCCATCGAAGGGTGGTTCGAGGGCGGCACAAGCCGTTCAAAAAACGCGTGCAGATCGGTCTGAACCTCGGGGTCAGCGTTTTCCTGAATCAGCAAAGAACATGAGGTGTGGCGAACGAACAGCGTCAATACGCCATCCTTCGCCACCGGGTTCAGCCAGCGATGCACATCCTTGGTGAATTCATAGAGTCCGGGGCCTTGCGTCTGGATCGAGAATTCTGCCTGCATCCGCGCTGTTTCACCACTGCGTCAGTTTATGAACGGGCGCGTCCTGCACCGTGCCTCGGCCCCTTGTACAGATACGCTGGACCCCGGAACGAAGGGCGTCAAGACAAAGCTGGGTTGCGCGGGAACCTCGGCCGGTTTTTTCAGCGTAAACTGAACGGCCGTTTTGCGCCCGGTGGTCACGCTGGGCCCATATCCGCGCAGGACGTAAATTTGCTGCTGCCAGCCGGCACCCAATTTGCGCCGGGCAAAATCGGCGGCCGCACACCAATACCCGTCCGTGAATTGCTGGGCGCGTGGGATGACTTCGAAATCGGTGCTGTTGATCGGCTCGGTTCGGTACCCATTGCGGGCGGCGTCCGCGGTCACGGGAATGCCAAGGGCAAAGGCGGCGAGCGTTACGCAGGCTAAAATCTGTTTCATTGTTAATCTCTTCCCTGATTGTGTGTGGTCAAAATATTAGGATCGGGTCCGGCGCAGAACAGGCACCCTCACAACCTGTTCAGACCACTGGCGGGTGACTGTGATCTGGCGTGAGCCAGCCATGATAGCGGATCAACTGCCCGACCATCGGTGCGCGGGCGGACACGTCAAACCGGAACCGGCCCTGATCGTCCTGCCATTCGACCGTTGACGACTGCGGAAGCAGCGCGTTTGGAACGGCAATGCCCCACAGGGTCAAACGCCGGATATTGATCTGCAAACGCGCCCCGGCCACAACCGGTTTCAACCAGATGGACAAGGCACCAAAATCCTCTCGCACGCAGTTGGACTGTCGATCAAAAGACAAGCGGGACTGGGTGATATGCCCTCCGAAATCGCGCCTCCATTCCCATCCCGGCCCGCGCCGAGACACCGTGACCCTGACCGAAACGTCGCGCCCGGAGTGGGGGAACCCCCCTAACCACAAAGACAAACCGGCCAGCCACCCTTGTCCCCGCTGAATATCGCAGCGACCGATGTATGTGCCTTCCTTGCTGTGCAAGTCATGTAACGCCTCGGGAAGCCCTGTCGGTTCCGCCGCAGCCTGCAAAAATGGATCCATCTAAAACCCTTGCACAGCAAAGCGCGAGCGGGTCGCCGCATCCGGCACAAGGCAGGTTTCCGACCTTCCGAAGATGGCATATCGGTTGCGTGCAATCGCGTGATAAAGCGGATCCTTCACAAACCTAGGCAGGATCCGGCACAGCGACAGAATACGCCATGGCCCGCGCAACTGCCCCATCGCCACTGCGAAGGCATCGAGGCGCTGATGAACCACGCCATTCACAATCACAAGATTGGTTTCAAAATCCTGCGTTGGCAGATCGAGTTCCCGGTAAAGGCGCTGCCCCAATGGTGACTGAGCTGTAGCAAACTGAAACACTTGCGCCTTGTCATGCCGCAGCATAAAGCGGAAAAACCCGGAACACAGGACACAGACCCCATCAAAGACGATGAGGCTGCCATCGTGAGTTTTCCGCGAAACATCAGACTTTTGCATGACATCACCGCCTTTCCGCGATCTGCGCAAAAATACGGTGTCACGCAGCGTTCGATCAGGCAATGCGACAAGAATGGCGGGACGGCGCGCGTGCCGGGGAGCCTCCGCGCGATCGCGGCGATCGCATGGTGGCTCTGACCTCATCCCCATAAAGGTCGCGACCCGACAGCACTGACGATGTAGGATACGTTCGGGGCAATCTCTTGATCGCATCGGACAATTCCATTCGATTTCCGGACATTTCAGCCTATGATCCCAATGCGCCTAACAGGTTTCACACCACCTAGGGCGGTTTTGGTTAGTTGCATTAGGGCACCGCAATGGATGTTGATATCGGCCGTCTTCATATCCTGACCCAATCGCTGGACCGGCACAGCGGCAATGCCTCGACCTCGCAACGTGTTCTTGCGCAAAGCGGGTTGGCACCCGACCATATGGATCCCGCCGCCACCACCTATGACGCGCATAAAGAAGCGCTGTTTGTCCGCTATGCCTGCGACGCGCTTCGCGACATCACCTTTGCCGCACGGGCCGGGTTGGACGTGACCTCGGTTTCAACCCTGACAGGATATATCAGCAAGTATTCCCGCGATTTGAAGCAAGTGACCGAAAACACGTCCCGGTTTCACGGCATAATTGATCCCTCCATAGCGTTCAGTCTGCGCATGGCCGGGAATTTCGCAGCGTTCGAGGCGGATTGGAAAGACCCCGGCTTTGCCCGCTATCATCGCAGAACCGAGTTTCTGTTGTTCGCCGCGCTGGCGCGAATGCGGAACCTGACCCAGACACAGTTCTATCCCATCGAAATGCGGTTTCAGCACGAGATCGGCGAAAACGCGAAGGCCTTTCAGAAACTTGCAGGCTTTCCGGTTGTTTTTGGTGCAGAGCGGATGGAGATCATTCTGTCCTTGTCCTCATTGGACCTGCCCGTCCCAACCTATGACCCAAAGCTGCGCGCGCATCTGCTGGAATATGGCGAGCGTATCCTGGCCGAGCGCCGGTCCCCCCAGCAAAAGACCCGCGCCAAGGTCGAAGGGCTGATCACCCGCTCGCTGCCCGGCCATATCATTCAGGCCGAAGAGGCCGCCGCCAATCTGGGCATGAGTCCCAGAACTCTTGCGCGCAGGTTAAAGGATGAAGGCACAAGCTTCCGCGAGATTGTCGAAGACCTGAGATGCGATCTTGCGCAGACCTTCATCACCAACCGGATGCCGCTGGCCGAGATCGCCTATTCGCTGGGATATGCGGATCAGGCGGCATTTTCGACCGCGTTCAAGCGGTGGACGGGTCAGGCCCCCAGCGCCTTCAAAACCCGTGTCGAACATCCGATCCGCAACTAGAACCGGGGGTCATCAGCGATTGCGCCTCGCCCCGGCCCGTCCCATGAGTGGACAGGGCCGATATAAGGATGTGCTGAACCCGATCCTTGTGAGTTCGCGCCAATGTGTTTGGCGTGCTAGCCAACCGTGATGGCAAAGAAAAAAGGCGCCTCGGATCCGGGGCGCCTTTGATTTCTATTGATCCAGGAAAGATCGCAGTTTGCGCGACCGGCTGGGATGTTTCAGCTTGCGCAGCGCCTTCGCCTCGATCTGGCGAATACGTTCGCGGGTCACGCTGAACTGCTGGCCGACCTCTTCCAGCGTGTGGTCGGTATTCATGCCGATGCCGAAGCGCATCCGCAAAACCCGTTCTTCGCGCGGGGTCAGCGAGGCCAGAACGCGAGTCGTGGTTTCCTTGAGGTTTTCCTGAATGGCGCTGTCCAGCGGCAGAACGGCATTCTTGTCCTCGATGAAATCGCCAAGCTGGCTGTCTTCCTCGTCGCCGATGGGTGTTTCCAGGCTGATCGGTTCCTTGGCGATTTTCATCACCTTGCGAACCTTTTCCAGCGGCATCTGCAGCTTTTCGGCCAGTTCTTCCGGCGTCGGCTCGCGGCCAATCTCGTGCAGCATCTGGCGGCCAGTCCGGACCAGCTTGTTGATCGTTTCGATCATGTGAACCGGAATACGGATCGTCCGCGCCTGATCCGCGATGGACCGCGTGATCGCCTGACGGATCCACCATGTCGCATAGGTCGAGAACTTGTACCCGCGGCGGTATTCGAACTTGTCCACCGCCTTCATGAGTCCGATGTTACCTTCCTGAATAAGATCAAGGAATTGCAGGCCACGGTTCGTGTATTTTTTGGCAATCGAGATCACCAGACGCAGGTTGGCTTCGACCATTTCCTTCTTGGCCTGACGCGCCTCTTTCTCGCCCTTTTGAACCTGCTGCACGATGCGGCGGAATTCAGAAATATCCAGACCGACATACTGACCGACCTGAGCCATGTCGTTGCGCAGCTCTTCAACCTTGTCAGTCGAGCGTTCAATGAACATCTGCCAGCCCCGGCCCGGCTTTTCGGTCATCTCGGCCAGCCAGTTCGGGTCCAGTTCGCGCCCGCGATAGGCATCGATGAACTCACGACGGTTGATACGGGCCTGGTCGGCCAGTTTCACCATCGAGCTGTCCAGCGACATGACCCGGCGGTTGATGCCGTAAAGCTGGTCGATCAGCGCTTCGATCCGGTTGTTGTGCAGGTGAAGGCCATTCACCAGCTCGACGATTTCAGCGCGCAGTTTCTGATAGGTCTCTTCGTCTTTTTCGCTGAACGAGCCATCCTCGTTCAGAGTCGCTGAAATCCGGCTGTCCTGCATTTCCGACAGCATCGAAAAGTCGGTCGAGATCCGTTCCAGCGTGGTCAGAACCTGATCTTTCAGCGCGGCTTCCATCGCGGCCAGCGACATGTTGGCCTGATCGTCGTCGTCGTCATCGTCGTCATTGTTCAGCGGGTTACCGTCGGCATCCAGTTCGGGGCCGGTGTCCTTGGCGGGTTTGGTGGCCTGAACGGCGGAAGTATCCACCACAGGCTCCTGAACATCGCCGTCCTCGTCCATCTGGTTGCCAAAAGTGGTCTCCAGATCGATGACATCGCGCAAGAGGATGTCTTCGGACAGCAATTCGTCATGCCAGATGGTGATCGCCTGGAAGGTCAGCGGGCTTTCGCACAGACCGGCGATCATGGTGTTCCGGCCAGCCTCAATCCGCTTGGCGATGGCAATCTCGCCCTCGCGGCTGAGCAGTTCGACCGAACCCATCTCGCGCAGATACATACGGACGGGATCGTCGGTACGGTCCAGTTTTTCGGTGGCGGCACCAGCCAGCGCAACCTCACGGTTGCTTTCCGTGGTGGTCAGTTCGGTCGAGCCCTTGTTCTCTTCCTCTTCGGCCTCTTCATCTTCGATGATGTTGATGCCCATTTCGGACAGCATCGACATAACGTCTTCGATCTGTTCCGAACTGACCTGATCAGGCGGCAGGACCTGATTGAGCTGATCGTAGGTGATGTAACCTTTCTCGCGGGCCTCGGCGATCATCTTCTTGACCTGGGCCTGGCTCATGTCCAGCGAGATTTCCTGTTCCTGCTCGTCGGATTTGCGGTCTTCGTTCGTATCCTTGGCGGCCATTCAATGCTCCTGCAGGGATGGGTGATTCGTTGGAACCGAATCATTAGCGCGTGAAACTGATTCGGCCACCCGTTTACCCGTTTTTCTTTTCCAGTGCCTTATGAAAACACCACTTTACCGGCGTTTCCGCTCGAAATTGATACCGGACATGATCGCCTCAAACGCATCCTTCTCGTCGCGGTTGATTCGCGCACCGTTGTCGGCGATGTCGAAAATGGCCCTGTCCTCGTTCTGGCTGCGGCTTGCGCGGTTACGCTCTTCGGCGGCCTGACCCACCCGATACGTCAGTGACTCGTCAGCCAAGTCGGACAGTTCCTCAGTTGCTTCGGCAATCTCAGCATCCAACCCCCGGAGCGCTTTGATTTTCGCGAGTTCCTCGGCCAGCGTCATCTCGGCCTTTTCAACGTCGCCCGGTTTGAACACACAGGGGATCACTGCGACATGGCGAAGGCCCAGCAGGTTTTCAAGGGGCTCGGGCCCCAAAGTTTCAGCGATGTGGTCTTTCAGATTGTCCGGGTCGTCGATGGCGTGGCGCAGAATGGCATCGCGCAGGGCCGCGTGATCCGGATCGCGGCACTCCATATCCTCAAGCTGGTGTTCGAACTGAACAACCACCTGCGGGTTCAGAATGGCGATGGCCAGAATGGCCGCTTCGCGCAGGTGGATATCCGCATTCTCCGAAGAGGCCAGGAATGACGACCGCGCGCCCGGCGTTGCCGGTTGTTTCGGCGGCTGCCATTTGCCACGCGGTTGCCACGCACGGTTTTGTGACTGTCGCTGCGGGCGAAACAGTTGCCAGCGCAAATCCTTGATCTCTTGCCCGTAATGGGAGCGGATCGATGGGTCGCGGATCAGCTTGATCTTGTCGCGCAGCACCTTGTCCAGCGCCGCCTTGCGTTCGGGGCTGTCGAACACTTTGCCTTCGGTTTCACGCTGCCACAGCAACTTGACCATGGGGACCGCGCCATCGAGAACCGCCTGTACGGCCCCCGGCCCCTCGGCGCGCAGCAGGTCGTCTGGGTCCTGCCCTTCGGGCATGATGGCAAAGCGCAGGGACTTCCCGGCCTCCAGCAAAGGAAGGGCCAGATCAACCGCTCGCATCGCCGCACGCAGGCCCGCCGTGTCACCATCCAGCGCAATGATCGGCTCGTCCGAAACACGCCACAGCAGTTGCAGTTGATGTTCCGTTATCGCCGTCCCCAAAGGGGCCACGGACGCGCCAAACCCGGCCTCGGCCAGCGCGATCACGTCCATGTATCCTTCGGCCACGATCAGCGGCTGCCCCTTGCCCGCCGCTTGACGCGCGGGGCCATGGTTGTAAAGACTGCGGCCCTTGTCGAACAGGTCCGTCTCGGGCGAGTTCAGGTATTTGGCGTTGTCATTGGGGTCCATCGCGCGGCCACCAAAGGCAATGCAGCGCCCGCGTGGATCGCGGATCGGGTACATGATCCGATTGCGGAATGTGTCATAGGGTTTCTTGCCCTTGTTCGACGGTTTGGCCAGACCTGCGCCAAGGATCAAGTCCTCGGCCACGTTCTTATTGGTCAAGTGATCCCACAGTGCCTGCCAGCCATCGGGGGCAAAGCCGATCTCCCACCGATCCAGCGCCTGAGCATCCAGCCCGCGCCGTGTCAGGTAATCGCGCGCGGCAGCCCCTGCCCCGGTCTTCAGTTGCAGGCGGAAAAACTGCACCGCCTGCTCCATCACATCAGCCAGTTGCGAGCGGCGATCCTGCTTTTCCTGCGCTTTGGGGTCACGGGCAGGCATCGGCATCCCGGCCTCGCGCGCCAGAATCTCGACCGCTTCGATGAACGAGACATTCTCGGTCTCTTTCACGAAACTGATGGCATCGCCTTTCGCGTGGCAGCCAAAGCAGTAATAAAATCCTTTTTGATCATCTACATGAAATGACGCGGTTTTTTCGTGGTGAAACGGGCACGGCGCCCACATATCTCCCTTGCCCTGATTGGATTTGCGCGGGTCCCACATGACCTTGCGGCCAACGACCTGAGACAGGCTCAGCCGGGTGCGCAACTCATCCAGAAATCCGGGGGGCAAAGACATGGATCAAACCTGCCAGAAATGAAAACCCGCGCCAAGGGGAAGGCACGGGCTTATCCACAAGGAAATGCGGGATTGTGGATTACTGCTGCAAACACAGCTCCAACCAGGCGGCACCGAGGTCCTTTTTACGCACGTCGCGCATCTTCTGTTCGTAGACCCAGGGCGTGATCAGCGGGATCGCGGCATTGTAGTTCTCGGGCCAGGTCGGACTGCTGTCGGCAACGGCCTGCGGGACATCGCGTTCCTTCACCCTGTCCAAACGCGCCTGCTGAATCGCGGCAACCACATCGGCCTGATACTTGCAGCTTTCTTCCTTGGTTTCAGCAGCGGCCAAGGGCGTGGCAAGCACAGCGGCGGCGATAGCGATACGCAACATTTAGGTCTCCCGGAATCGTTTGTTCGACGGCAGCTTACCCGCCCGCAGCCAGACCTGCCATTGCCCATTTCGGAAAGGTTGTTGGTGTTTCATGAGGGGGCGGACCAACCGCCCCCCCTTCCGGCCGAGATCAGAGTCCCTTGGCCCGATAGCTGCTGGCCACGCGGTCGATTGCGACAATATAGGCCGCGGTCCGCAAATCCTCGACATCGTCGCGGCTGTGCCAGACCTCGCGCATCGACTGGTAGGCAATGCGCATGGTGTCATCCAGGCCCGACCGCACAAGCTCCAGCTCGTCCGCGCCCTTCAGGTACTTGGCCTTGAAGTCCGGCGACATCGACCAGGCATCACCGAGATAGCGATCGAGCCGCTCCAATTCGCTGACAATCAGCTCATGCCGCGCCTCTTCCTGACGGCGCTGCATCCGGCCAAAGCGAATATGGCTGAGGTTCTTGACCCACTCGAAATAGGACACCGTCACACCGCCCGCATTGGCATACATATCAGGGATGATCACCGTGCCCTTTTTGCGCAGGATTTCATCTGCCCCGGCCGTCACCGGACCATTCGCGGCTTCGATGATCAGCGGCGCCTGAATGCGCTCAGCGTTGCTGAGATTGATCACACCTTCCAAAGCAGCCGGAATCAGGATGTCGCATTCGGCCTCCAGCACGGCCCCGCCTTCGGCAGAGTGGGTCGCGTCCGGGTAATTCTTGACGCCGCCATGCTTGACGATCCACTGGCGCACGGCTTCGACGTCGATACCGTCAGGGTTATACAGCGCTCCATCCCATTCAATGATCCCCACAATGCGCGAGCCATCTTCTTCGCTGAGGAATTTCGCAGCGTGATAGCCCACATTGCCGAGCCCCTGCACCACAATGCGTTTCCCGTCCAATTTGCCGGACAACCCGGCTTTGGCGATGTCTTCCGGGTGGCGGAAAAACTCGCGCAGAGCATACTGAATGCCGCGCCCCGTTGCCTCGACCCGCCCGGCGATGCCGCCCGCGTTCAGCGGCTTGCCGGTCACACAGGCCCGAGCGTTGATATCGGTCGTGTTCATCCGCGCGTATTGGTCGGCCATCCAGGCCATTTCACGTTCACCGGTCCCCATGTCTGGGGCTGGAACGTTTTGCGACGGATTGATCAGGTCACGCTTGGCAAGCTCATAGGCAAAGCGTCGCGTGATCTGTTCCAGCTCATGTTCCTCATACTGGCGCGGATCGATGCATAGCCCGCCTTTCGAGCCGCCAAAGGGCGTTTCAACCAGCGCACACTTGTAGGTCATCAGCGCGGCCAGCGCCTCGACTTCGTCCTGGTTGACCGCCGTGGCGTAACGAATACCGCCTTTTACAGGCTCCATATGTTCGGAATGAACCGAGCGATAACCGGTGAACGTGTGAATTTCGCCGCGCAATCGAACACCGAACCGCACCGTGTAGGTGGCGTTGCAGACCCGTATCTTTTCCTCCAACCCCGGGGGCATATCCATCAGGGACGCTGCCCTGTTGAACATCAGGTCAACACTCTCACGAAAGCTGGGTTCTTTGATGCCGGTCATAAAATCCTCCGTACCGGTAACTGACAAACGTCATGACGTTTTGTCGCACCACTTACTCGATGCTGCAATCTTCTCTTGCACTTTTTTTCATCACTTCCTGAAGGATTGGTTATCGGTTAAGGGGCTGAGTCGTCCGGTTAAGACTTGCCCCGGAATTGTTCTCCCTGACGAAACAAAGCTGACAAGCAGCCCCAAACTGCGGCCGATTTTCATTCAATAATAGCATCATAGTGGCAAAGGCGCCCAAATCTCGCCACGTTCCACGGCTAATTTATTAAAGTTGCGACGGACTGAGATCAGTGTGCCTGACCGGCAGAGGGACTCGTTATGAAGAAATTTGACTGGAAGCGGATTATCGACAAAACAAAGCGCGCAGACCGGCATGGATCTGCGCCGCATTCGTTTGTCCGGTCAGAAGACGGAACCATGACGATCTTCACGCTGGTCCTTATAATGATCGTATTTGCCGTCGGAGGATTTGCCGTTGACATCATGCGCTTTGACCACGAGCGCGCGCGGCTTCAATACTCGCTGGATCGTGCAGTTTTGGCGGCGACCGACCTGGCGCAGGACCTTTGCCCCACAGAAGTCATCGAAGATTATCTGGATAAAGAAGGTTTAAAAGAATTTCTTCTGAAGGATCAAATTGTCATCGAACCTGCAAACCTTTGCGGTTCCGACGCTGTGACCATTGAAGGTTTCCGTCGCGTCGAGGCGACCGCAGTTATGCCCGTCAAAATGCACTTCATGCAGTGGTGGGACGTTGATACGATCACGACTTCGGTTGTCAGCGCCGCGGAAGAAGCGCTGGGGAATGTCGAGATTTCGATGGTTCTGGATGTTTCTGGCTCGATGAACCGGAACAGCCGCCTTACGACGCTGAAACTGGCGGCACAGGAATTTGTGCAGGAAATGGTCGATAAATCCGAAGACGGCAAAATGTCGATTTCGATCATTCCTTACGCGACGCAAGTTGCGCTGCCGGATTCTGTGATGGGATACCTGAACACCGACGGTGTTAATCCGCATGCAAATTGCATCAACTTTGAAACCGCTCAATTTCAGACCAGCGATTTCGATCTGAACCTGGTGTATGATCGCACACTGCATTTCACTCCTTGGAACAATTACGACCAGCGCCCGGTGAATAACAATCTGGTCTACAGCGAAATTTGTGAGACCGACGAGAACCGTGAAGCAATGATCTTTCAGAAGGATGCAGACCTTCTAAAAGATAAAATTGAATCGTTTGTCGCGGATGGGAATACGTCGATCGACCTTGGCGTTAAATGGGGCCTGACCCTGCTTGACGACAGCTTCCAACCCGTAGTTGCGCAGATGGCGGCCGCAGGTGATGTTCCATCTGAGTTCGCATCTCGCCCAGACAACCCGCGAAGCGGTGATACACTCAAAGTTATGATACTTATGACGGACGGTGCGAATACGACCCAATACTGGACGAACGATCCCTACCGCGATGGTAAGTCCGGCGTTTGCTGGAACGATGGGCTGAACGAATACGTTTCATACGCAGAGTTGGATGAAAATGACGAAATCACCATTGAATTCGGTACAGACTACATCTGGCCAGATGTCGACATGATCGAATGGGACTCGTCAAATGGCGGCGCGTATTGGGTTAGAGACGAGCTCCAGCCCACTTGTTTTGGCAACACGATTGTAAACACCGATACCCTCACTTACGTAAACGCGGACAGCGTCGCGACAGCTGAAGAAGTAGACCCAACCGGTGAGTACGTAAGGGGGTTTATTCAGTACCGCTGCCTGGCCTTCTCCGGTACCACGGGTGAATGCGTAAGCCTTGATAGGGACAATCCGCGCGTAAAAACCTACCTCGACTTAGACGTACAGCCTTCGGACAATCTGACGTGGCCAGAGTTGTGGGAACGAGCAACGCGATACAACCTGTACCAGCGCTTCTATGACTACTACGGTTCTAGCTGGGCCTACGACTTTTACTATGACGCCGTTTCGTCAAGCGGCCAGGGTACGAAAGATCCTCGTGTGCGCTCGATGTGCACCTACGCGAAAGACCAAATGGGTGTCGTAATCTTTACTATCTCATTGGAAGCCCCGAGCGCAGGCCGTGCGATAATGCAGCACTGCCGCACGGACGTCGGAACATATTATGAAGCGACACCAGAAGATCTGCCAAACGTATTTGCCTCGATTACATCGAGCATTCGGAACCTGAGGCTCACACAATGATCAAACGTCTTGTAAATAATCTGCGCCGATTTCGCAGCAAAGAAGACGGAATGGCCACCATCGAATTCGTCTTTTGGTTCCCGGTCTTCATGATGACAACCTATTCCGGTGTCGAAATGGGGATCGTGGCCTGGAACCACACCAACTTGGAACGGGCACTGGATGAGACCATTCAGGACGTCCGTATGAACCGTATTGAAGAATACGATTCTAGCATCGGCGCAGTGTGGACGCATACCTTGCTGAAACAGATCATTTGCGACAAGGCTGGCGTCATCCCGGATTGTTTCGACAATCTGGCATTGGAAATGCTCTCGATCAATCCTTACGCAGAAGACAGTATCTTCAGCGACAATCCCGAGTCAGATCTCGGCAGCGTATTCAGCAACCCTTATTGCGTTGATACGCCTGAAGAAGTGCGCGGAAAAGAAGACCAGTTGTTCACGCCCGGTACGTCCAATCAATTGATGGTCGTTCGGGCTTGCATTGAAGTCGATCCGCTGTTTTTTGGCACAACGCTGGGACGATTGGCCCAACAAGACCCAGACGGCCAGTACGAACTGCATTCAACAACGGTGTTTGTCCATGAACCGTTTTAAGAAGTACATCGTTCAACCAACAGCCAATCGGCTCGCACGTTTCTTCCGCAAGGAGGACGGGATCGTGAGCATCGAGGCGGTCATGATTTTTCCGCTTCTGTTCTGGTCAATCTGGGCCTCCTACACATTCTTTGACGGCTATCGTCAAAGCGCTCGAAACCTGAAGGCGGCCTATGCAGTCGCTGACATTCTTTCTCGCGAAAAGAACTTGGTTACGGCCAATTACATTTCGAACATGTATGACCTGCAAAAATTCATGGTCGCAGACCGGTCAACTGTGTCTATGCGAATTTCTTTCGTCCGCTTTAACGCGGGCGAAAACGAAGCGGACGGAGGAAGCTACGAAAAGCTCTGGTCTTGCGTCCGAGGCGACAGCTTTGACGAATTGGATAACCAAACTCTTAACGAAGAATTCAAAGGGCGTATTCCTGTAATGGCGGACAGGGCCACAATGATCCTGGTCGAAACAAAAGACTGGTATACTCGACCCTTCAGAATCGGGTACGGGGATCATTCGTTCGCCATCGACAAGTTTATTTTCACTCAACCGCGTGGATATACGCAGATTGTCGCAGCTGACGACTGCTAAACCCCTTCCCTCTCCATCAGCATGGCCGAGAGCATTTCTGACATGAACTTGGCCTCGGAGGCGGCGGTCATGCCGCCGACGCCAACACGTCGTCCAAGCCGCCACCACAATCCTGGTGCCCAGGTGTTACCCGGTTTCGACCGCATGCGGACCAGAAATCCGTTTGACGGCTTGAAGGCGAACACGCCCCGGTCCACCGCTTCGATCTCGTCCACGATTGCGATCACCTGCCCTGTTCCGGTGCGCAGTTCGGTACGGGTCAGTTCGATCCGGTCCTGCGTTGCGTGCCAGACGCGATAGGCCAGCCACATAGCCGCCCCACCAACGATCAGCAGGAAAATCTGCCACACCAGCGCGGGTGGGGTGGCAAAGGCGACATACAGAACAAGAAGGCCAACAGTTGACAACATAGCAACCCCCGCCCAGCGTCTGGGCGCAGAGGCCTCTATTGTTGCCAGCACTTCATCTTGCATGGATGCCTCCGCTTTGTACGGGACCCGTCTATCCGCTTTTTCCACGGAAAAACAGGGCCACCGATATCTGCACAAATTCGCACAAGTCCAGTGGGTTTATGCAAATTGACCGCAGCAATGCAGGGGTTACATGCTGTGCAAAGGAATAGGAGGCACTCATGTCCCTGAGACCCACTTTGGAAACCCGCAAAGCCATGCCCACGATGGAAGGGGCTGGCGTCAAATTACATCGCGCGTTCGGATTTCAGGATCCGTCGGAACTGGACCCGTTTCTGCTGTTCGATGATTTCCGCAACGAGCGTCCGCAGGACTATCAGGCCGGATTTCCATGGCACCCCCATCGCGGGATCGAAACCATCACCTACGTGCTGGCCGGAACGGTCGAGCATTCGGATTCGCTGGGCAACAGCGGCACGCTGGGCGCAGGCGATGTGCAATGGATGACCGCCGGGTCAGGCATTCTGCATCAGGAGATGCCGCACGGGAATACCAGCGGTCAGATGCATGGCTTTCAGCTTTGGGGCAACCTGCCCTCGGCGCAGAAGATGTCAGCGCCGCGCTATCAGGATGTGCAAAGCAGGGATATCCCCGAGGTCATTGACGATGACGGCACAATTGTGCGCGTGATCGTGGGTGAGTTCTGGGGCAAGACCGGCCCGGTGGATGGCATTGCGGCAGACCCTCAGTATCTGGACGTTCAGATCCCGGCGGGTGTGAAAAAGACCTTTCGCATCGACACCTACCGCCGTGCCTTTGCCTATGTCTTTCAGGGGCAGGCCGCGTTTGCGGACGCCTCGCAACCGACCGGTGTGTTGCTGGAAAAAGAGGTTGCCGGGGAAGAGGTGAACATCCGCGATATGTCCGGCGACCGTACTCTGGTGCGCTTTGGAACAGGCGATGAGGTCACCGTTCAGGCCGGGCCCGAGGGCGTGCGCTTTCTGCTGATCTCGGGCGCGCCGATTGATGAGCCTGTGGCCTGGCATGGACCGATTGTGATGAACACGCGGGCCGAACTGGAACAGGCGTTTCGCGAACTGCGCAACGGCACCTTCATCCGCCCGGCGCATTAGCCGTCAAAGCGGCCTGGCTTCGGTCAGGCCGCGACCGCGCGGCGAACCATGTCCCAGTAAATCTGCTCGACCTCGTCCAGCGACAGCCGCCCTCCGGCCCGATACCATGTCATGACGCCGTTCAGCATTGCGATCACCGCAAGCGTCGCGATCTTGGTGTCCGAAATCGCAAATTCACCCGCTTGCTGGCCCTTGTGCAGGATCGTTTCCAGCGCGTCTTCGTATCGGCGGCGCAGGTCTTCGATCTCGGTAAAGTTCTCGGGCGTCAGATTGCGCAACTCCATATAGGCGATAAAGACCTCGTCCGGGCGTTCCAGATGGAAGCGGATATGGAAACCAACAAAGCGGCGCAACGCCTCTTGCGGATCGGATGCGGTGTTCAAATCGGCATAGGCCTGCAACAGATCCTGCATGTGTTCGCGCATCAGGCGGAACAGCAGGCTTTGTTTGTCCGGGGTGTAGTTGTAAAGCGCCCCGGCCTGTACCCCGACCTCTTTTGCGATCTGGCGCATCGACACCGCCGCATAGCCGTGACGGGCAAAAAGCCTTAACGCGGCGCCGCGAATGCGCGGTCCGGTGATGTCCGAATGTGATCCCTGTGTGCGTGCCATGAAAACACCGTATCTGAACAAACGTTCAGATAGAAGCCCGCTTGATCCGATCCGGCAAAAGGTGCATCACGGGGGGACCTGCGCCAGAGAGAGCCTTTGTCGATGAAAGCTTTGCCCTTTTTGATCCTGACGGTTGTTCTGGCAAGCTGTGCCGATATTCCGGAGTTGGACGGGGTCGAACCGCGCGGGATCCAAAAAGCCGCCTATCCACGTCTGATCCCGCTGCAGGACACGCTGGGCGCACCGGTGGATCCTGTCAGCGAGGCGGAAGAGGTCGAAGAAGACCTGACCACCCGCAGCGAGGCGCTGAAGAAAAAGGCCGAAGCGCTTCAGAACGCTGAAACCAACTAGCTTAAACCGGTCAGGGCCTAGTGACGGATTGCACCCCCGGCCTGAACCCGCTAAGGCAGCGCTGAACGGACAAAAGCGTCCGGTTTCAGAACATGTCGAGCGGAAAGGAACCCACGGAATGACACAGGCGCTGCGGCTTGGAATTGCGGGCTTGGGAACGGTTGGTGTGGGTGTCGTCAAGATCATCCGCCGTCATGCGGATCTGCTGCAGGCCCGCACGGGGCGTCGGATCGAAATCGTGGCCGTGTCGGCCCGCGACCCCAACAAGGATCGCGGCGTGAACCTCTCTGACTATGCGTGGGAGGTTGATCCGGTCGCTTTGGCCAAGCGCGACGACATTGACGTCTATGTGGAACTGATGGGCGGCGAGAACGGCCCGGCCAAAGCCTCGGTCGAGGCGGCACTGGCCAGTGGCAAGGATGTGGTCACCGCAAACAAGGCGCTGCTGGCGATCCACGGTCAGGACCTGGCGGAACAGGCCGAGGCCGCAGGGCGCGTCATCCGGTTCGAGGCCGCCGTGGCGGGCGGTATCCCGGTGATCAAATCGCTGACCGAAGGTCTGGCCGGGAACGAAATTACCCGCGTCATGGGCGTCATGAACGGCACCTGCAACTATATCCTGACCCGGATGCAATCGCAGCGTCAGGGCTATAACGCGCTGTTCGACGAATGTGCCGAACTTGGCTATCTGGAAGCGGATCCGAACCTCGATGTGGGCGGCATTGACGCCGCGCATAAGCTGGCGCTGCTGTCGTCAATTGCGTTCGGCACCAAACCGAACTTCGATGGGATCGAGATCGAAGGCATTCAGCAGATCAGCCTGGAAGATATCGATCAGGCCCATGACATGGGCTTTCGCATCAAACTGCTGGGCGTGGCTCAGCGCACTGCGCGCGGGTTGGAGCAGCGGATGCAGCCTTGCCTTGTGCCCAGCGACTCGCCACTGGGTCAGTTGGAAGGCGGAACCAATATGGTCGTGATCGAAGGCGACGCGGTGGAACAAGTTGTGCTGCGTGGCCCGGGTGCGGGCGAAGGCCCGACCGCAAGCGCGGTGATGGGCGATGTCTGTGATCTGGCTCGTGGCTTTCAGATCCCGACCTTCGGACGCCCGGCGACCACGCTGGAAGACGCCACCCCGGCCCGTACCGGCCTGCCTGCCCCTTACTATCTGCGGCTGGCCCTGTTCGACAAACCGGGCGCACTGGCCAAAATCGCCGCCATTCTGGGCGATGCGGGTGTCTCGATCGACCGGATGCGTCAGTATGGGCACAGCGAAGATACCGCGCCTGTTCTGATCGTGACGCATAAGACCACCCGCGCGACCCTTGACGTGGCGCTGGACGGGTTCCGCGACACGGATGTTGTTGCCGGTGAGCCTGTTGCCTTGCGGATCGAACAGGTCTGACCCCTTGCGGCCTGCGCCTTGTGCAGGCTATGCCAGACGTACCGTCATTGCCGACCAAAGGAATACATCGCATGAGTGCTGCCAAGATCGATTTTAACGACCGCCTGTTGTCATTGGGACTTGCGCGTGTCGCAGAACAGGCGGCGCTTGCCTCGGCCTCGCTGGTGGGGCGCGGTGACGAGAAAGCCGCCGACCAGGCCGCAGTCAACGCGATGCGCGAGCAGTTGAACCTGCTGGATATCGCGGGCGTGGTCGTCATCGGTGAAGGTGAACGGGATGAGGCACCGATGCTGTATATCGGTGAAGAGGTCGGCACCGGGAACGGCCCCGGAGTGGACATCGCGCTGGACCCGCTGGAAGGCACCACGCTGACGGCCAAGGACATGCCCAATGCGCTGACCGTGATCGCCATGGGTCCGCGCGGGTCGATGCTGCACGCGCCGGATGTTTATATGGACAAGCTGGCCGTGGGTCCGGGCTACGCTGAAGGCGTCGTTAATCTGGACATGAGCCCGCGTGAGCGTGTTGAGGCCCTGGCCAAGGCCAAAGGCTGCGAGCCTGCCGATATCACCGTCTGCATTCTGGAACGCCCGCGCCACGAGGCGATGATTGCCGAAGTGCGTGAAACCGGAGCCTCGATCCGCCTGATCACCGATGGTGACGTGGCGGGCGTGATGCATTGCGCCGAAAGCGAAGTGACCGGCATCGACATGTATATGGGTCAAGGCGGCGCGCCCGAGGGCGTTTTGGCCGCAGCCGCGCTGAAATGCATGGGGGGTCAGATTTTTGGCCGCTTGCTGTTCCGCAATGATGACGAACGTGGCCGTGCGGCCAAAGCGGGCATCACCGATCTGGACCGCGTCTATGCGCGCGATGAAATGGTGACCGCAGATGTGATCTTTGCCGCGACCGGCGTGACCGGAGGCTCGCTGCTGCCGCGCATCAAGCGCGAACCGGGTTGGGTTGAGACCACGACGCTGCTGATGCGGTCCAAAACCGGGTCGGTTCGGCGTATGTCATATCGCACGCCGATGTGGTCGCACGACACCTGATAGCGGCTTGCGCCGCTGCCTTCGGCGCGAGTATTTGTAAAAAGATGAAGAGGCCGGGTCCGATTGGGTCCGGCCTTGGCACATGAGGGGCGCGATGGGTTTTCTTGGGGTGGAGCAATCTTTGACGGGGCGGCGTTGGGTGGGCCCCTCGCCCGAGGTTGAGCGCGCGACCGAGATGCTGGCCCAACAAGCCGACCTGCCGCGCGCGGTTTGTCAGGTTCTGGCGCGGCGCGGTGTTCCTCCGATGGAGGCGGCGGGGTTTCTGGAGCCGAAGCTGAAAGAGCTGTTGCCGGATCCGCGCAGCTTGAAGGATATGGAAGTTGCGGCGGCGCGGTTTCTGAAAGCTGTTCGGGACAAACAGCGGATCGCGGTTTTCGCGGACTATGACGTAGATGGCGGCAGTTCGGCAGCTTTGCTGCTGGTTTGGTTACGTCAGATGGGGTTGCAGGCGACGCTTTATGTGCCCGACCGGATTGATGAGGGGTATGGGCCGAATGTTCCCGCCATGCAGGAATTGGCGGCGCGGCATGATCTGATCATTTGCGTTGATTGCGGCACTTTGAGTCATGAGCCGATCGCGGCGGCCCAAGGCGCGGATGTCATCGTTCTGGATCACCATTTGGGCGGTGAGACCCTGCCTGACTGTGTCGCTGTGGTGAACCCGAACCGTCAGGACGAAAGCGGCGATCTGGGCTATCTCTGCGCGGCTGGTGTCGTATTCCTGATGCTGGTTGAGGCCGGGCGGCAAATGCGCGAAGCTGGGGCGCAGGGACCGGATCTGGTGTCTTTGCTGGATCTCGTCGCTCTGGCCACCGTCGCCGATGTGGCCCCTTTGATCGGGGCCAATCGGGCTTTGGTCCGGCAGGGGTTGAAGGTCATGGCCGGGCGACAACGGCCCGGTCTTGTTGCCCTGTCGGATGTCGCGCGGATGGATTCCGCCCCCAACAGCTATCACCTAGGATTTCTGCTGGGGCCTCGGGTCAATGCGGGCGGGCGCATCGGTCAGGCCGATCTGGGTGCGCGGTTGCTCAGCACCGACTCGATGACCGAGGCCGAGGCCCTGTCACAGCGACTGGATGCGTTGAATTCCGAACGACGTGACATTGAAAATGCCGTGCGTGCTGCAGCGCTGGAACAGGCTGAGGAACGCGGACTGGACGCGCCGCTGGTTTGGGCCGCTGGCGAGGGCTGGCATCCTGGTGTGGTCGGCATTGTCGCCTCGCGCCTAAAAGAAGCCGCGAACCGCCCAGCCATCGTGATCGGCTTTGACGGCGATGAGGGTAAGGGCTCGGGTCGGTCGGTGTCGGGCGTTGATCTGGGGGCCTCGATCCAACGGCTGGCGGCCGAGGGGCTGCTGGTCAAAGGCGGCGGCCACAAAATGGCGGCGGGGCTGACCGTGATGCGGGACCAACTGGAACCGGCGATGGCGCGTCTGTCGGAATTGCTGGCGAAACAGGGTGCCGGGCAAGGCGGCCCGGCGGACCTGAAACTGGACGGAGCCCTGATGCCCGGCGCAGCCACCGTAGACCTGATCGAACAGATTGAAAAGGCTGGACCTTTCGGGGCCAGCGCCCCTGCCCCACGCTATGCCATGCCCGATCTGCAGGTACGGTTTGCCAAGCGCGTGGGCGAGTCGCATCTGAAACTTTCCCTGTCCGACGGGCTGAGCAGCGGGTTGGACGCCATCGCCTTTGGGGCATTCGACGGGCCCTTGGGCGAGAGGCTTTCGAACCACGGCGGCGCGCGCTTTCATTTTGCCGGCCGGCTCGAAGTAAATTCCTGGGGTGGTCGTCAAAACGTACAGCTTCGGCTTGAGGATGCGGCGGAGGCCAATTGAGTGGATTTCCGGTCTGTTTCGAGCCACCAAAAAACTTTCGCATCCCTGCATTTTTCGGCTTGCGGGGGTCGGGGTGAAACCGTAAAAGGCCCTCCACAAGCCAGCGTGGCCCGTTCGTCTATCGGTTAGGACGCCAGGTTTTCAACCTGGAAAGAGGGGTTCGATTCCCCTACGGGCTGCCATTTTTGCTTGTGTGCCAAGACCCAGTGGCCCGTTCGTCTATCGGTTAGGACGCCAGGTTTTCAACCTGGAAAGAGGGGTTCGATTCCCCTACGGGCTGCCATTTCCTTCCTATATCGCGAACGAAAACGGCTGCGATGGCTCAGGCAGACGCGATTTGCATGTCTATGCCCCATTCTGCGATCTGATCGGCCAGCGCTCCGTCCGGGGCTTTGTCCGTTACCAATATGTGAATCCGGCGCGGATCCGGGCCCACATAGGGTGCCGATACGTCGTATTTGTAATGCGCTGCCGCCATTACAACCTGATCCGCATTCTGCACCACGGCGGACGCAAGATCCGCCTCGCCAAGGCTTTGATACAAAAACCCTTTGCTGTCCGAAATCGCATCGGTGCTGAGGATCGCAAGGTCAAAGGCATAACGCTGCAGCTGCCGGTGCGCCACGTGCCCGAAGGTACCGCGCTCGTCGCTTTGCATCTCGCCCCCCAACAAATGCACCCGGTTGCCATTGACGCCCACCAGTGTCAGCCCCACCACGATTGAGTTTGTCACGACGGTCAGGTTCTCGGCATGGCGCAGTTCCTCTGCCACAAAAGCGGTCGTCGATCCGACGTCCAGAAAGATGGTCATCCGGTCCCTAACCATCCGCGCGACATGCTGCGCTATGAGGCGTTTTTCGTCAGCATGTTGCGAAATACGGCGGAAAAATCCGGGATCGCCCTGTGCCCCCGCAAGGTAAACACCGCCGTGAACACGTTCGACCGTGCCAGCGCTGGACAGGGCTTTGATCGTACGGCGCACTGTCTCTTCGGAGACATTCAGCATCGTGGCCAGTTCCGAGTTCCGGGCCGTCCCACCGAGACGCTTGAGGGCGTCCAGCAGTTCAAGCTCGCGATGGGTATTGAGGACGGGCTTTTTCAAGGTCGGCTCCGAAAAATCAAACTGGTGTACAAACTACGAAGCCGAGCCGGCAAATCCAGCAGATTTACAATTCGCCCTGCGATCTCTGGCAGGGTTGGTTATTCGGGCAACAGCGCGGATCGGTACTATGAGGGGGCCATGCCCTGCCGTCGAAGGCGAATCGCGATTCTGGCTGCGCCGTAGGGCTGCGAGCGTGTAATTGGCCCCCAAAAACAGTGTCCGCCAAATGAGCCAAAAACAGCCGCATATAAGGTGCATCGCTGTCAGTCTTCGGAACAGAATTTCAGAGCATACGGGTTCAGGGCATCGATTATTCTCACTCGAACGCGTCATATATTCCTAGGTTAGTCTCGAAATTTAAATAATATTTTTCAAGCACTTAAACAACAGGCGCAAACAAAGAAACGGCGAGGGGTTCGCATCCAAATTCTTCTCCGATCCTCATTTACTAAAAATTTAGTTTGACACATATGCAAAAAATCGCTGATGCTGAGCGCCATCCGGTTAGCGCCGGACAACCATAATCTTTGGGAGGAGACAGATGCGGAGACATCTACTTTCCGCAGTGGCGGCGGCTGCCGTCATTGCGGGGCACGGTCCCGTTTGGGCCGACGAAGCCGCAGCACAGCGTTGGATCGATGATGAGTTCCAGCCGTCCAGCTTGTCGAAAGACGAACAGATGGCGGAAATGCAGTGGTTCATCAAAGCTGCCGAACCCTATGCCGGAATGGAACTGAACGTTCTGTCGGAAAGCATCCCCACGCATTCCTATGAATCCGAGGTTCTGGCCAAAGCGTTCGAGGAAATCACCGGTATCAAGGTCAATCATCAGATACTTGGTGAGGGCGAAGTGGTTCAGGCCGTTCAAACCCAGATGCAGACCGGCCGAAACCTGTATGACGGCTATGTCAATGACAGCGACCTGATCGGCACCCACTCGCGCCTGCAACTGGCTTATAACCTCACCGAACAGATGGGCGGCGACTGGGCGGCGACAACCTCACCGACGCTGGATCTGGATGACTTCATGGGCATTCAGTTCACCACTGGCCCGGATGGCAACCTGTATCAGCTGCCGGATCAGCAGTTTGCGAACCTCTACTGGTTCCGCAAGGACTGGTTCGATGACGAAGCCAACAAAGCCGCGTTCAAAGAGAAATACGGCTATGATCTGGGCGTTCCGGTCAACTGGTCGGCCTATGAGGACATCGCCGAATTCTTCACCAACGACGTCAAGGAAGTCGACGGTGTGGCGATCTATGGCCATATGGACTACGGCAAACGCGCGCCTGACTTGGGCTGGCGTATGACCGACGCATGGCTGTCGATGGCCGGTGCCGGTGACGTGGGCGAGCCGAACGGTGTTCCGGTCGATGAATGGGGCATCCGCATGGAAGCGGGCACCTGCAATCCGGTTGGCGCTTCGGTGTCGCGCGGTGGTGCTGCAAACGGTCCGGCTGCGGTCTATGCGATCCGCAAATGGGATGAATGGCTGCGGGCTTACGCCCCTCCGGGTGCGGCGTCCTATGACTTCTACCAGTCGCTGCCCGCGCTTAGCCAAGGCAACGTGGCCCAGCAGATCTTCTGGTACACCGCCTTTACCGCCGACATGGTCAAGCCGAAGTCCGAAGGCAACAATACTGTCGACGACGAAGGCACGCCGCTATGGCGGATGGCGCCCAGCCCGCATGGCCCCTATTGGGAAGAAGGCCAGAAGGTTGGCTATCAGGACGTGGGGTCGTGGACCTTCCTGAAATCGACCCCTTCGGATCGTGCTCAGGCGGCCTGGCTGTACGCTCAGTTCGTGACGTCGAAAACTGTCGATGTGAAGAAATCCCACGTGGGTCTGACCTTCGCACGCGACAGCTCGGTCAATCACGAGTCGTTCACCGAACGCGCGCCCAAGCTGGGTGGTCTGGTCGAGTTCTACCGCTCGCCTGACCGTGTGGCCTGGTCGCCGACCGGCATCAACGTGCCGGATTATCCGAAGCTGGCCCAGATCTGGTGGCAGCAGATCGGTGACGTGAACTCGGGCGCGTTCACTCCGCAAGAGGCGATGGATCGTCTGGCCGAAGAGATGGACATCACCATGTCCCGGATGCAGGCGGCGGACGAAGCAGCCAATGTCTACGGCGGCTGTGGCCCCCGCCTGAACGAGCCGCAGGATCCGTCCTTCTGGCTGGAAAAGGCCGGTTCGCCCAAGGCGAAGCTGGAGAACGAAAAGCCGCAGGGTCAGACCGTCAACTATGACGAACTGGTTCAGCGCTGGCAGTCCCAGTAAACGCAACATCGTAGGCCGGGCTTCAGCCCGGCCTACCCCAAATACCCCACGAGTTTCCCCGATGATCGAACTACAGGACGCGACCAAACGGGTCGGCAACGTCATCCATATCAAGCCTACAAACCTGACGCTGCAAACCGGCCATTTCAATGTGCTGCTGGGCGCGACCGGCTCGGGAAAGACCTCGCTTATCAAGATGATGGCCGGGCTGGACCCGATCGCCTCGGGCAAGGTTTTGATGGATGGGCAGGATGTGACCCGGCTGAACACGCAGAAGCGGCAGATCAGTCTGGTGCACCAGTTTTTCGTCAACTACCCGCATATGAGCGTGTTCGACAACATCGCCTCGCCCCTGCGCGTGGCGGGCATGGCAAAGTCCGAGATCGAGGGCCGCGTCGAAGAGGCTGCCGACCTGCTGCAACTGCGTCCCATGCTGCACCGCCGCCCGCATGAGCTGTCGGGCGGGCAACAGCAACGTACTGCGCTGGCGCGGGCGATTGCCAAGGAAAGCCGCGCTGTTTTTCTGGACGAGCCGCTGGCCAATCTCGACTACAAGCTGCGCGAAGAACTGCGTGAGCAACTGCCCGACCTGTTTGCAGGACGCGGCGCAGTGGTGGTCTATGCCACATCGGAACCCGAAGAGGCCCTGCTGTTGGGTGGTCACACCGCCCTGATGGAAGATGGCTGCGTGACACAGTTCGGCCCCACCGCCGACATTTACCGCAACCCAGAAAACATCGCCGCTGCGCGCGTCTTTTCGGATCCGCCAATCAATGTGGGTCGGGTCAAAGTGACAGGCGCGATGGCGCAATTGGAAGGCGGCGGACGCTGGAATGTCTCGGGCATGGCAGATGGCGACTACTCCGTCGCCGTACGCCCGCATCGCGTAACTCCGTTCCGAACGTCGGAAGCGGATGTTGAACTGACGGGCCGGGTGATCGTGACTGAACTGTCGGGCTCAGATTCCAGCGCACATTTCCAGCATGGCGAGGATGCATGGGTCTCTCTGGCCGCAGGGGTACATCCCTACCGGGTGGGTGAGGACCACAGTTTCTACATGAACCCGGCCCATTGCCGGTATTTCGGCCAAGACGGCCAAAGGGTCGCGTGACATGGCTCAGATCAAGCTTTCAAACCTGCGGCACAGCTATATGCCCTCACCCAAAGGCCCTGAGGACTATGCGCTGAAGGAAATCGACGTAACCTGGCGCGACGGCGGCGCATATGCGCTGCTTGGCCCGTCGGGCTGCGGCAAGTCCACGTTGCTGAACATCATCTCGGGCCTGCTGACACCGTCTGAGGGGCAGATTCTGTTCGATGGTCAGGACGTCACCGCCCTGCCCCCCGATCAGCGTAACATCGCACAGGTGTTCCAGTTCCCGGTGATCTACGACACGATGACAGTGGGCGAAAACCTTGCTTTCCCGTTGAAAAACCGGGGTGTTGACCCGGCGACCATCAAACGCCGCGTCGATGAGATCGCCGAGATGCTGGACGTCACGGATATGCTAAACACCCGCGCCTCGGGCCTCAGCCCTGACAACAAACAGAAGATCTCGATGGGTCGCGGGCTGGTCCGCGACGACGTGAACGCAGTGATGTTCGATGAACCGTTGACCGTGATCGACCCGCATCTGAAATGGAAGCTGCGGTCCAAACTGAAAGAACTGCACCAGCGCGTGCAGGCCACGATGATCTACGTGACCCACGACCAGACCGAGGCGCTGACCTTCGCTGATGAAGTCGTGGTGATGCAAGACGGCGAGGTGGTGCAGATCGGCACACCGGTTGAACTGTTCGAGCGCCCTCAGCACACCTTCGTCGGCCACTTCATCGGCTCACCCGGCATGAACGTGCTGCCCTGCGAGGCCAAGGGCGATCGGGCCGTGTTCGAGGGCCACGAGGTCATGCTGGAAGGCCCGACCCATGGCGACGGAGGCCGCACCGATCTGGGCATCCGCCCTGAATATGTGGGCTTTGGCGATACCGGTATCCCGGCGCATGTGACCAAAGTTTCCGACATTGGCCGCCACTACGTCGTCAGCGCGATGGTCGGCAACACCGCCCTCAAAGCTGTCACGGAACATGAGGTTCCCGAACCGGGATCACAGGTTTTTCTGCAATTCAAACCCGAACAATCCCGCGTCTACCGCGACGGCTGGATCGCAACTCAGGAGCGGGCACAATGAGAACGGAAAACCAAAAGGCATGGTTCTTTGTCCTGCCGGTTCTGGCGCTGGTTGCTTTCAACGCGCTGGTGCCGATGATGACAGTGGTCAACTACTCGGTGCAGGAAACCTTCGGCAACAACCAGTTCTTCTGGGAAGGGCTTGGCTGGTTCGAACAGATCCTGCGGTCCGACCGGTTTCAGGCCGCGCTGGGGCGACAGTTCCTGTTCACCTTCCTGATCCTGCTGATCGAGGTGCCGCTGGGCATCATCGTCGCCCTTTCGATGCCCCGCAAAGGCTTCTGGGTGCCGGTCTGTCTGGTGCTGATGGCCCTGCCGATGCTGATCCCGTGGAACGTCGTGGGCTCGATGTGGAACATCTTCACGCTGCCCAAGATCGGGTTGTTGGGGTATTTCCTGAATGACGTTCTGGGCATCAACTATGACATGACGCAACAGCCGATCTCGGCCTGGATTACCGTCATCGTCATGGATGTCTGGCACTGGACGTCGCTGGTCGTGCTGCTGTGCTATGCGGGATTGGTCTCGATCCCGGATGCCTATTATCAAGCCGCCAAGATCGACGGGGCCAGCCCATGGTCGGTGTTCCGCTATATTCAGTTGCCCAAGATGAAAACCGTCCTGACCATCGCCGTCCTGCTGCGGTTCATGGACAGTTTCAACATCTATACCGAGCCCTTCGTTCTGACCGGCGGCGGCCCCGGAAACTCGACCACCTTGCTGTCGATCGACCTTGTGAAAATCGCGCTGGGACAGTTCGACCTTGGCCCTGCGGCGGCGATGAGCCTGATCTATTTCGCCATCACGCTGCTGGTGAGTTGGGTCTTCTACACTCTGATGACAAAGGATGACGCGCAATGAAGAAGCGGTCCCTTATCCCGATCCTCTATATCGCGTTCCTGATGCTGCCGATCTATTGGCTGGTGGCGATGTCCTTCAAAACGACAAACGAGATCCTGTCGGGCTTTTCCCTGTTTCCCCAGACCTTTACGCTGGAGAACTATATCACCATCTTCACCGATCCGACATGGTACTGGGGCTACATCAACTCGATCATCTACGTGACGATCAATACGGTGTTGTCGGTCTGTGTGGCCCTGCCTGCGGCCTATGCGTTCTCGCGCTATCGGTTCCTGGGCGACAAGCAGTTGTTCTTCTGGCTGCTGACCAACCGGATGGCCCCGGCGGCGGTTTTCGCGCTGCCCTTCTTCCAGCTTTATTCGTCGATCCACCTGTTCGACACCTATCTGGCTGTGGCGCTGGCACATACGCTGTTCAACGTGCCGCTGGCGGTGTGGATTTTGGAAGGCTTCATGCGCGGCATCCCCAAGGAACTGGATGAAACGGCTTATGTCGACGGCTATTCCTTCCCGCGCTTCTTCGTGACGATCTTCCTGCCCAATATCAAAGCGGGCGTCGGCGTCGCTGCCTTCTTCTGCTTCATGTTCTCATGGGTCGAGATGCTGCTGGCCAAAACCCTGACGGCGGTCGAGGCCAAACCCATCGCTGCCGTGATGACCCGCACCGCCTCCAGCGCGGGGTATGAGTTAGGTCTGCTGGCCGCCGCCGGAACCCTGACCATCATCCCCGGCGCCATCGTCATCTGGTTTGTCCGCAACTACATCGCGCGCGGTTTCGCGATGGGACGTGTGTGAGGTTCGATATGCGTAAACTTCTTCTCACCCTGCCCTTTTTGCCCACCATGGCATTCGCCCAGCAATCCGGATGGGGCAGCGTCGGCCAGCAAGAGGAAAAAGGCTTCTCGTGGACCGATCCCCTGTGGCCCGATTTCTGGATGGCCTGGACCCCGGCGACCTTGGCCCTGTTTGTCGGCATCTTCTCGGCCATCGCCCTGATCGGTATTCTGGAAGGCTTCAAATACCGCGACGGGGTCGAGCGGCGCGGGGTTTTGGGCCTGACGACCACACTGGGCGACCGGCTGTTCATCACGCTTCTCGGCTCGGCCTATATCTTCCTCGCCTGGCTTGGGCTGGTCGGCCAACCGGTCTGGACCCCGCTTTTCCTGTCCATCGGCTGGGGCATCTTCGTCTTCTGGAAAGTTTAGACTTTGCGAAACGGCGAAAGGATGCTTGTCTGACAGGCAGACCAATCATGACGACACCGAGATCGATGCGTAAGAAAAAGACAACAAATCTGCTGACCGAAGTTGAACTGGAGTTCATGAACGAGCTTTGGGCGCTTGGTCACGGCTCGGTGCGGGATGTATTGGACCGCCTGCCCCCGGAACGGAATCTGGCCTATACATCAGGGGCCACGATCCTGCGTATTCTCGATGAAAAGGGATTTGTCGAAAGCCGCAAGGACGGCAAGACCCTGATCTACAGACCGCTTCTGGACAAGGACAGGTATCAGGCACGCTCACTTCAGAACCTGTCGCGGACGTTGTTTGACAACACGCCCGCCTCACTGGTCGCCCGGCTGGTCGATGATGAAGGTCTGAGCGAAACCGATCTGGAGGAAATTCGAGCACTGGTAGAGAGGAGACTGCAAAATGACCGCGGTTAAACCGGTACTCGACGCATTTCTGGAAATGAACATCGTGCTGGGCCTGTCGGCCCTTATCTGGCTGATCGCCCGCGCGGCTCTGGCCCGCACGTCACTGCGCACCGGGTTTATCTCGCAGCTGCACGCGTTCAAGGCGCTGTGTATTTGCGTTCTGGTCAGCCCGATCCTTGCGCTTGGCGTTTCGGCACTGTCCAGTCTGGCCTGGCCTGATCGGGGGTTTGCCCTTGGCGATATCGCGGTGGCCGCCTATCTGCGTGGCGACATTGCGATGCCTGCGACCCAGTTCGAAGCGTTGCTGAATACGCGCGAGCGTTGGGTCGATCTGGTGCTGTCCGGTCAATCCTCTGCCGTTACCGTTCTATTGGCCCTGCTGGCATGTGTCGCTGCACTGCTGGCTTTGCGTGTCACACGCGACGCGCTTGCGATCCGCGACACGGTCACGTCCAGCTTTCTCTGGCGGCGATCCAACAAGGTCGATATCCGCCTGTCCGACCGTATCACCGTTCCTTTCGCCGTCCGCGGCCTGCGCCGCCGCCACGTGGTCTTGCCCAGTCACCTTCTGGATACCCCGCGCGAGCTGCGATTTGCACTTGCGCATGAGTTTCAGCACATCCGCGCAGGCGACGTCGAGTGGGAGTTGGGGTTCGAACTTCTGCGCCCCCTGCTGTTCTGGAACCCGGCTTATCTGATCCTGAAATACCAGTTCGACCGCCTGCGCGAACTGGCCTGCGACCAGTCGGTTGTCGCGCGCAAGCGGATTGATACAAGGGACTACACGACGTGTTTGCTGGATTACTGCGCACGTTCGGTCGCCAAAGGCAGCCCCCGTGTGTTGCATGTCGCAATGGTCACAAGCGGAAACGCCAAGCGCGTGCTGCGACAGCGGGTCATCGCGTTGACCGACACTCCGACCGTTTCCGCGCCCTTGCCGGTGGCCTTTCTGGGACTGACGCTGATCTTCGCGGCCTTGCTGGCCTTGGGATCCGCTTCGATCCAACAGACCGGAGACTGGAGCCATGATCGCATCATGCTGTCAACGGTCGTGAATTTGGAGCGGCTGGAAGCCCGCAATCAGGGCAACTGACACCGTTACCACCCTCGCCGCCCGAATAGAGAGTGGAGGCGGTTTTGATCCGCAAAAGGCTCAATCGCTTGCGAACTTTGCAGGCCCGAGACAACGCGCATCACCATAACCCAACTGATGACGGCGAAAATGACGCCGCCAAACGCCTGACCCAGCAGAACTCCGGGCGCGCCTGCCAGGTACGAGCCCAAGGTCGCAAATACCCAGGTTCCAACCGTGTGGCGGCCCCAGTTGATCCATGTGGAATAGACCGGATGGCCCAGATTGTTGAAGCTGGCATTTGCAACAAAGATCACCCCGTTGAAGAACGACGCCAGGGCCAGCGGCCCGCAGAACAGGTAGATCAGCACGCGGGTCTCGCCCTGCGCCACAAACAGATCCGCAATGGGGGCACGCAGCAAAAACAGGATTGCGGCCATGCCCAGGACATAAATCGCCGTGAATTTGATCCCTGCCAGATAGGCCGCGCGAACCCGGTCGAACTTCTCGGCCCCGAAATTCTGGCCGATAATGGGCCCGATCGCGCCAGAAAGCGCGAAGATCACCGAAAACGCCACCGGCAACAACCGCCCGATCACCGCCATACCCGCGACCGCATCTGTCCCGTACTGAGCAATCTCATGCACGACAATCGCGTTGCCAATCGGCGTTGCCACATTGGTCAGAACAGCGGGGATCGCGATGGCACGCACAGGCCGAAGGTCGCGCCCGACCTGTTTCAACGAGGGGCGCGCAAAGCCCTGATGCACGCGCAATGCGGGCCACAACGCCGCCGCCAACATGCACACCCGCGCCACGACCGAGGCAATGGCCGCGCCGTCCAGCCCCAGCCCAACCCCAAAGATCAGGATCGGATCGAGCACCGCGTTGACAAGCCCGCCATAGATCGTGGCCATCATCGACCGTCTGGCGTCCCCGTGCGCGCGCAGAACGGCCATCGCCGCCATGGCAATCGACATAACCCACATGGTAGGCAGAATGATCGAGACATAGCGGGTCGCCAGCCGCAAAACCTCGCCTTCCGCGCCAAGCAATGACAGCAAAAAGCTGATATTTAACAATACCAAACCTGAGGTAATTGAACCGACAATCAGGCCCAGTGTCGCAACGCTGGACGCGTAGTGCCGTGCTTGTTCGGGCCTGCCTGCCCCAAGCTCGCGCGCGACAAGCGCCCCGGCCGCGATAGACAAGCCGATATTGATCGCGTTGGTGAAAAACAGCAGCGTCCCGGCATATCCGACGGCTGCGGCCAATGCGTCATTGCCCAGCATCGAGATAAAAACCATATCGACGAAATCGACGGCAAAAATCGCCATCAAACCAATGCTGGTTGTCAGTGACATCCGTGTCACATGCCGCATCAGGCTTCCGTTCAGAAACACCGCCTCACGCGGGGAAGTATCGGCCAAGGTTCTGTCCCATTATTGTGGTTTTGCAATCGTGTTCCGAAACGGTCCCAATGTGAAATACCTTATCCAAACTGAAACCGCTGTGTGAGGTTTTTGCGCCAAAAAGGTCTGATCACATGGGGACTGGCGCACCTGTTTCAGTTCCTTTCAAAACTCTGGCCACCTCACCCAGTTTTGATCGCCTGCGCCCACAAATTGCCTCAAAGGCGCACTAGCTCAGCCGCAGGTTGGTGCCGTTAAGGGAACGCCAACCTCCCTGGCTTAATCAATGAATTGAAACAGGGCGGTTTGTTAGGGGATGAGGTTTGGGTTAGGTCATGGCGAACTACTCGTATATCGGCTACGCGCCGGACGTTATTTCAGTGAACTTTGTCGGGCAGGATACGATCACACTGGCGGCCAGCTACAGCCCCGGCACGGATCGCAGGGTCTTTGATGTTCAGGACGACGCAGGCGGCACCATTCTGAACGGCGCGAATCCTTTGCCGGATGACGGCACCATCTTCAACGGGGACCGCTTCAATAACGAAAACGGAGATGACGCAACACAGACCGGTGTTGTGACCAGTCTGGACGGTTCGACCACTTTTGGCAGCGGTGACATCTATCTTGAGGAATCCTATATCCTGACGGTACCCGGTGGCGGCAACATCACGGTTTATGCCGTTGAAATCGAAGGCACGCTGGTTGGCTACATCACGTCCGAACCGTTGGATCCGGGGGTCACTTATGACATCCAGGTGGTCAATGTCACGCCGACCAACGCGCCTGACACGTCAGACCCAACCGCGATCATCGACGTGCCCTGTTTTGTCGCTGGCACCCTGATCACGACTCCTGCGGGGCCAAAACCGATTGAATCTCTGTCCGCCGGTGATCTGGTCTGCACTGCCGATCACGGTGATCAGCCCATCCGCTGGATTGGCGCGTGCCAGTTGGATCAGGCGGCTTTGGCCGCCAAACCCAAGCTAAGGCCGATACGGATTGAAGCTGGCGCTTTAGGCAGCCGTTTGCCCCGTCGCGATCTGCTTGTATCGCCGCAGCACCGGATGCTTGTCCGCTCACCCATCGCCACGCGGATGTTCGACGCGGCCGAGGTGTTGGTGCCTGCGCATATGCTGACCGAACTGCCGGGCATTGATTGCGAAGACACCGCAAGGAAGGTCACCTATTACCACATGCTGTTTGACCGGCATGAGGTCGTCTTTGCCGAAGGTGCACCGTCAGAAAGCCTGTTCACCGGTCCGCAAGCCATGCGCAGCCTGCCGTCCGCCGCCCGCGCCGAAATCTTAGAATTGTTCCCGTTCCTACGGCTGCCGGGCTACGTGGCACACTCTGCGCGGCGCATCCCGTCGAAAGGCCGACAGGTCCGCAACATGGTGCAACGGCACCTCAAAAACGACCGGTCCTTGGTCTGATACATGGTGCCCTATTCGGCTGATCGCGCGACCCGTGTCGCCCCGATCTGAGCCATGGCGATGCTCATCTCATCGCTCAGCACCTGCCAAAGCTGGTTCAGCCCCGCCTCGCCTCCGGCGGCTATGGCGAATTGCAGAATGCGCCCGAAAAAGGTGAAATCAGCGCCGTTCCGGATTGCCTTCAGCGCATCTTCGCCGGATCGCAGCCCGCTGTCGTAGAACAACGGATAGTCTTCACCGACCGCCGCGCGGATGTCGGGCAGAACCGAGAACGGGGCCGGTGCGCTTTCCAATTGCCTGGCCCCATGGCTTGAGACCTGAATTGCGTCCACACCAGCTGTTTTCAAAGCAACTGCATCCTCGGCATCCAGAACGCCTTTGACGACCAGATGCCCCGGCCATTGATCCCTGAGCCTTGCCAGAGTGTCCCAATCGGCTTTGGCGCGGCTTTCGGTTCGGTCGAACGTGTAGCCCTCCATCAGGAAATTCGCCATCTGAGGCTTGCCATGCGCGAGGGTCGACAGGGACCAGCGCGGATGCAGGGCAAAGTCCAGAAACTGACGCGGGCCCAGCCGGAACGGCATACGGAACCCATGCCGCAATTCGCGCGGTCTGCGCCCGACCTCGGGCACGTCAACGGTCAGGACCAGTGTCTCGTAACCTGCCGCCTTGGCCCGATCCACTAGCTTGGCTGTCCCCGATCCATCGCCACTGAAATACAGCTGAAACCAGGCGTTGCCTTCGGACACGTCCAGCATCTCTTCCATGGGCGTTGAGGCCACAGTCGAGACCCCCAAAGGCACCGAATAACGCGCAGACAGCCGCGCCAGCATCAGGTCGGCTCCCGGACCGGACAGGTTACACATGCCCATGGGCGCAATGCCAAAGGGACGTTGCGCGGGTTTGCCGAAAACCGAGCTTCCGAGCGAACGGTCACTCACATCCCGCAGGATGCGCGGGCGCAGGGTCATCGCATCCATTGCGGCGCGGTTGCGCGCAGCCCCGACTTCGGACCCCGCAGCACCGTCGATATAGTCGAACACCATCCAAGGCAAACGCCGCCGCGCAAGGCGGCGGGCGTCTTCGGCGCAGTGAATGGCGCTTGCGCCCATCAGGCCTGTACGGCCTTCATGAAACGGTCGCGGATCACCACCGGATCCATGGTGATAACCGGCATCTTGGCGTTGCCGCTTTCGCATTTGGCGACGATGATGGTCATCTGCTTGGCATCCAGCGCCTCTTGCAGCACACGGCCCGTGTCTTCGGCGGCGCATTCAATCACGCGTTCACAGCCCGCGGCCTGTGCCATTTTCGTCAACGAGGTCTTCTGGCCTGCATAGGTCGGCTGATCCCCGGTCGACCCGTACGAGCCATTGTCGACAATCAGCAGGATATAGTTATCCGCCACGTTGTTGGCGATGGTCGGCAACGTGCCCAGATTGGTCAGGATCGAGCCATCCCCATCGATCACAATCACCGGTTTCGGTTGCGACAGCGCAAGCCCCAAACCGATGGACGAAGCCAGCCCCATCGTGCCCAGCATATAAAAGTTGGTCGGCTGATCGTCGATGGCGTGCAGTTCCTGACTGGGGATGCCGATATTGCAGACCACCAGTTGGTCACGCAGGATTGGGGCGATTTCTTTCAGAATCTCGGAACGGATCATTGGTCGCCATAGCCTCCCCAGAAATTGGCATCGGTCAGGATGGCGACCGGCTTGTTGCACATGAAGGTGTATTTCAGGATCATGTCGAGCTCTTCGACATCCGATTGTTTGTGGAAATGGTAGGTCGGGATGTTCATCTGCGCCAACAGCGCTTTGGTGTGCACAGCCATCTCGACCTGGCAGGCCACAGGCTCGCGCAGCTCTCCGCGATACGAGATCAGCATGGGCAGCGGCATCCGGTAATACTGGATCAGCGTCGCCAGCGTGTTGATCGTCACGCCGATGGCGGTGTTCTGCATGATGATGGCCGGGCGTTTGCCGCCCATCCAGGCACCGGCGCACAGGCCCATCCCCTCGTCTTCCTTGTTTGACGGGATGTGGAAGATGCCGTCGCGTTGGTCGATCTCTTCTATCACCCCGGCCAGTTGCTTGCAGGGGACGGTGGTCACGAACGAGATATCGTTCGCCACCAGATCGTCAGTGATCTTCTTGTCTATGTTCATGGTCCGGCTTTTGGTCCTGATTGGGGCGCGATAGGCGCGTTTGAGGAATTCAGCCCCCGCGATGCACATGCACGGCGCAGGGGGCATGGCGAACGACGCGCGACGCGGTCGATCCCAGGAAATAGTCGCTGAGGTCGGGCTTGTGAGAACCGATGACAATGCAATCCACATCGTTGCTGCCGGCATAGTCGATGATTGTCCGCGCGGTGTGGCCCTTCACGATCTCAGCGGTCACACCGTCCAGCCCTTCGACCTTTTTCAGCAACTCCAGACGGGCGCGCTGAAATCCTTCGGCGACCGCCGCCTTGTCGAGATATGCGCTGACCGAGCCCTGCGGCATCTCGTAGACATGCAGGGCGACGATCTCGGCCCCCTCTTCGGACAGCGCGCGGGCAACCTCGAGCGTGTGCTGCGAAATGCCGTGATCCAGCGCCATCGGGACAAGAACTTTCTTATACATATCAAACTCCTTTTCAGCCCGGTCTATTGCCACGGGTCCAGGATAATCTTTGGCGCGGCAACCGCGCCAGAGCGCAGATCGCGAAACGCCTGAGCGCCTTGGGACAAGGGTCGCGCTTCGGTCCAGTCCAGCTGGCCAAGACGGCCGTCGAAAATGGCCTGCGCCGTTTGGCGGAAATCTTCGGCGGTGTAGGTGTAGGTTCCGATGAACGTGACCTCTTGCAGGGTCATGCGGCGAATGTCCAAGCCACCCGTATCCTCACCCAAACCGACATGAGCTATAACGCCACCGGGTTCGGCGCAGGCCGAGGCGGTCGCACGGGTCGCTGCAAAGCCGACCGCGTCGATCACGATCGGATAGGTTCCTATGACGCCGTCGACAACGCGCAGGCCAAGCCTCAGCAGAAAGTCCCGCCGCCCCGGATTCGGTTCGGCCAGAGTGACCTCTTCGACGCCCATCGCGGTTAACGCCAGCGCAGCGGCCAGCCCAATTGCGCCGCCGCCCAGCACCAGGGCGCGCTTTTCGCTTGCCGGATGCAGCGCTGCGATGGCCAGCCGAACCGCATGCCAGCTAACCGCCAGAGGTTCGGCCAAAGCGGCCTTGCCTAGCGGCACATCCTCGGGCACCTCGACCAGATTGCGGTCTGGCATGGTGACATATTGCGCAAAAGCCCCTTCGCGCGGGGGCATCGAAATGATCTGGCGGTTTGGGCACAGGTTTTCCCGACCCGACCTGCAGGCGGGACAGCCCCCGCAGGTGACCAGAGGGTTGACCGTCACGCGCGCGCCATCGCGCTGACCGCCGACAATCACGCCTGCGGCTTCGTGGCCCAGGATCAACGGCGCGGGGCGTCGAGCGTCATGCCCCAGATAGGCATGCATGTCCGAGCCACAGATGCCAACCGCCTCAACCCGGATCAGATGCTCGCCAAATTCCGGCACGGCATCCGGCACCTCACGATGCACAACCTGTTCGACACCTTCATAGACAAGCGCTTTCATTTCGCTGTGAACCCCCCGTCCACCATGAGGATTTGCCCGGTGACATAATCCGAGGCCTTCGAGCACAGAAACAGGATCGGCCCGTCCATATCCTCCATCCGCCCATTGCGTTGGATGCAAGTCTGTGCGGCGTTTCGCGCGGCGCGCTCCGGGTCGTCGAACACGGCCTGCGTCAGTTCGGTCGGGAAGAACCCCGGCCCGATGGCGTTGGCGGTGATGCCGTGCGGCGACCATGCCTCGGCCATGGCGCGGGTCAACTGCCCGATCCCGGCCTTGGTCGCGCCATAGGCGATGCCACCCGGAAAGGCCCGTGTTGTTTGCAGCGAGGCAAAGTTCACGATCCGGCCCCAGCCTTTTTCCTTCATCGCGGGCACCATGGCCTGGCTGAGGAAAAACGGTGCGCTCAGGTTCAGGGCCAGAGTCGCATCCCATCCCTGCCCCGTCACATCATCCGCCGCCTCGCGCGTGTTCACCCCGGCGGCGTGGACGATGATGTCAGGCGGGCCGAAGGGGGAAGAGATTTCGGCGACCAAAGCCCCCATATTCCCTCGATCCGCAACATCGCCAGTTACTGCGGCAGCATTTGCCCCGATCTCATCGCATAGTTGAGACAACGCATCGGCCCGCCGCGCGACGCCGACCACCTTGGCCCCGGCCTGCGCCAGTACCAAAGCCACCCGTCGCCCCAGCCCCGAGCTTGCGCCGGTGACGCAGGCCACGCGCCCTGTCAGGTCAAAGAGCGAACGTGGGTCATCCATCTGCGGTCAGGTCGAATTGCTCATCCGGGAAATACTTGGCCAGCCGCACATCAGCGGCACGGGCGTGGCCTTCCATCCCTTCCAGACGTGAGATGCGCGCAGTTGCGACTGCGATAGGCTTGGACCCTTCGCGCGTTGCCCGCTGCCATGTCACGATCTTCATATACTTATGGACGCTGAGGCCCCCGGTATAGCTGGCCGCGCCCGAGGTGGGCAGAACGTGGTTGGTGCCGGTGGCCTTGTCGCCATAGGACACGGTGGTTTCCTCACCCAGAAACAGCGAACCATAGCAGGTCAAACGGTTCAGCCACCAATCCAGATCCTCGGCCTGGACGGTCAGGTGTTCAGGCGCATAGTCGTCGGAACATGCGGCCATTTCCTCGCGATCTGCACAGACGATCACCTCAGCATAGTCGCGCCACGCGGCGGATGCGTTTTCGCGGTTCAGTTCCGGCAGGTCTTCGATCAGCGCGGGCACAAGCTCCATCACCTTTTGCGCCAACGCACGATCATCGGTCACCAGCCAGACGGGCGAGTTATAGCCATGCTCGGCCTGACTGACCAAATCGGTCGCGACCACATGCGCATCTGCGCTGCTATCGGCAAGGATCAGGCTGTCCGTCGGTCCCGCGATCATGTCGATGCCGACCTTGCCATAGAGAATACGCTTTGCCTCGGCCACGAACTGATTGCCCGGCCCCACAAGGATATTCGCGCGTGGCAAGCCGAACAGACCATAGGTCATCGCGGCCACGCCCTGCACACCGCCCATTGCAAGAATACTGTCGGCCCCGCAGATATGCGCGGCATAGACAATCGCAGGGGCCACACCCTCACCCGGACGCGGAGGCGAACAGGCCGTGATGTGGCGGCACCCGGCTACCTTGGCGGTCGTCACCGTCATGATCGCGCTGGCGATGTGGCTGTAGCGCCCGCCGGGCACATAGCACCCTGCCGCATCCACGGGGATGGCTTTTTGCCCCGCGACAACGCCCGGCACGATCTCGGTCTGCACATCCGACACAGTGGCCTTTTGCGTTTCGGCAAAGCGGCGCACGTTGTCATGGGCAAAGCGGATATCGGCCTTCAGCTTCTCCGGCACCAGCGCGATGGCGGCGTCGATCTCGTCCTGAGTCATCAGAACGTTACCCTCGAACTTGTCGAACTTCGCGGCGTATTCCAGCGCCTTGGCATCGCCACCCACCTCGATATCGGACAGAATGGTCTTGACCGTATCGTGAACCTCGGACGCATGCGATTGCGCCGTCAGGGTTGCCTTTTTCAAATAGTCACGCGGCATATTCAGCAGATCCTATTGGTAGATTGCAGGAAGCAAAGTGGTTGAAACGGCTGGTACATAGGCGATCAGGATCACCACGATCAGCATGGTCAGTACAAAGGGCACAGCACGAGCGGCGATTTTCAGGATCGACTCTCCGGTAATGCCCGAAACGACGAACAGGTTCAGACCCAGCGGCGGGGTGATGAAACCCACGCCAAGCGCAGTAATCATCATGATGCAGAACTGAATCTCGTTCATGCCGATATTGTCTGCCAGCGGCTTCAGGATCGGCGCAAGGATCACGATGTTCGGTGTCGTCTCCATCACACAGCCTGCGGCGATCAGGATGCCGATCATCAGCAGGATCAGCAGGTAGGGATCGTCGGTCAGGTTGGTCACGGATGTCACAAAGCCCTGCGGCACACCCATGATCGCCAGCGCCTCGGCCAGTGGGGCCGAGAAGGCGATGATCGGCAGGATCACCCCGTTCACCTTGGCTGAGCTGACCAGCATCGATGGGAAATCAGCCAGCGTCAGCGTGCGTAGGATGAAGCCCATGATAATGGTGACGACAACTGCGGTCGCCCCTGCCTCGGTCGGCGTCAAACGGCCCGAGAAGATTCCGTAGAAGATGATGCCCGGCACGATGAAAGCATACCAGCCGGATTTCAGGGCCTTGCCCAGATTGGCCAGCCACTCACCCATCGTCATCATGCCGCCGCCTTCGTAGGCATACAGGCGGTTCATGATGATGTTGGTGATCAGGATGGAGACCAGAATGGCCAAGCCAGGGATCAGTGCCGCAAGGAACAGCGTCGAGGCCGAAATCCCCAGCACTAGGCCAATGATGATATAGGCAATCGATGGTGGGATCAGGATGCCGGTACAGGCCCCTGCTGCCACCAGCGCGCAGGCGTAAGGGCGCGGGTAGCCGCTTTCGACCAGACGGTTGATGGTCATCCGGCCTACGGCGGCGGCCCCCGCCGCGTCCGAGCCTGAAATCGCCGCGAACATGCCGCAGACCAGAACGGTGGCTGATCCGAAACCGCCCTTTGCGAAGCAAGTTAGTGCTTCGGCCACGTCCAGGAATTTTCGCGACAGACCGGTGCGAACCAGCACGTCTCCGGTCAGGATGAACAGCGGCACGGCGGTCAGGGCAAAGGCATCGATGCCGGTGAACAGGCTTTCGCCCACAAGGCTCAGCGGCAGGTCGCCGGACATGACCAGCATGACGATCGCGGCAGTGCCAATGGCGGCCCAGACGGGCACGGCCATGGCGATCAGGCCAACGAACAGAATGACAGGCAGGTAAAAATCCCAGCCAAGTTCAACGGTTTGATTGAGGGAATTCCAGAGCATTGCGGGTCTCCTCAGTCAAACAGCTTGTCGCCTTCGAAGACGGGGGTACCGTCGCGAAGGGATTTCAGATCGCGCATCAGGGATTGCATCAAGCGCCAGATCATCAGCGCAAAACCGGTCGGAACGGCCATCAGGAACCAGACCTTCGAGACCCGCAAACCATCCGTTACCGATCCGAATTTGGCCGAGACATGCACCGCCTCGTAGGACCAGTAGAGCGCGATAACCGCCACAACGAACATCACCAGATCACCGAAGATATACAGCAGTGCCTTGGGCCGCTGCGGCAGGTAATGCATGATCACATCGATGCGGATATGCGCGCGTTCTTTGACCGCGGCCGCGGCCCCGATCCAGGCGAGGTAGATAAAGGAATACCGGACGATCTCTTCGCCCCAGATCGAGGAATAGGCGAAAATCTCGCGCCGCAGAACCTCGATTGCCATGGTGATGACCAGCATCACGTAGAACACCAGCAGCAGCCAGCGCTCGGCATCCCGGTCTATTTTCTGAAGTACAGTCATGTCCGGTCCCAATTCTTGGCAGCACTTCAGAAGGCAGTCACGCTAACCGCTTCAATATGCTGCTTATTGTGGAGCAAACGGGCGCGCCGCAGCGCACCCGCCTAGATCGCTTTAGGCGTCGTGGACGTAGTATTTGCCCTGCGTACCGGCCGCTTCGACAAGCTTCTCGAAGTTGTCCATCGACCCGGCCAGCTCGGTCTTGAACGGATCCCAGTCGGCGTTCTGATAGCCGCCTGCGTCCTGCCATTCGGCCAGTTGATCGTCGCTGAGCGAGTGGAACTGCACGCCCGCCTTGTTCAACTCGGCCATGGCATAGGCGCGGGCCGAAGGCACCTTGGACAGGTTCTGGTGGCTCGTCATCTCTGAGCCCCACATGATGCCTTCCTGCACATCGGCGGGCATCGAGTTGAACCATTCCAGGTTACAGGAATAGACCTGACTGTCCGGCACCGCCTGGGTAAAGGTCACATGGCTGAGGATGTCCTTGAAGCCAAAGACAAACAGCGCGCCCACGGACGGGTCAAGCGCATCCGCTACGCCCTGCTTGATGGCCGAGGGGGTCTCACCCCATGCCACCGGCGTCGGGTTGGCACCGACCATGCGGTAATACTGTTGCAGCATTTTCGAGCCCGGCACGCGGAACTTGATACCACTCATATCGCCCGGGGTGAGAACGGCATCGCCGCCCTGACGGACCGCAACCACGCGCGGATCGATGACAACATAGAACAGCGCCTTGAAGCCCGCGGCCTCGACCTTGGGATGCACTTCGTTTTTCCAGGTGTCGGAATGCACTAGGTTGGTGAACCGCTGGTTCGAGCCACACAGATACGGCATGTTGATCAGGTCGACGGTCGAAGCAAACGGCGCAAAGTTCGACAGCGAGTGCTGCGCGGCCTGAATGGTTCCGCCCTGCACCTTCTGCACAAGCGAGCCACCTGCACCCAACTGACCACCCGGCGCCAGTTTCACGTAAACCTTACCATTGGTGGCGTTCTGGATGTTTTCTTTCAGGTCCAGCTGCATGATCGGATAGCTGCGCGACGCGCCCAGCACATAGGCCGTTGCGATGGTCATCACATGATCGGCTGCCTTTTCCCGCTCGCTTTCTTCCTTGGCGGTCTGCGCTGCGGCCTCGGACGACCAAAGCACCCCGCCTGCCCCTGCGACCAGCGCCGCCGTGAACGCCCCACTGGCGCTGAGTTTCAGAAAATTGCGACGTTCTGCGGACGCCAGCTCGTTCTTGTCGTTGTTCATAAATTGCCCTCCCAAGCAAAAAATTCAGCCGCCGTTTTCGGTGTCCCGGTCGGCCTCCTTTTTCAGAATTGCGACAACGAACAGGATCGACGCCGCGAACAGGACCAACATCTCTCCGACATCCCCAAGAAACGCTGCGTTCGAGAAAGCACCCAACGCAACATTCGCAAAGTAGATGACGAATACGACAATCGAGGCTGCAAGAAACATTTCCGGGACTCCCTATAGAATCGGTCCAATTCCATTTGTAAGCGCTTACATCACAAATGCAAGCGCTTACATTGATGCTTTTCCCTGCCCGCGGAACGGGGTAGAGTTAAGAGAAATCGAAACCTGAGTTTGAAGATGCCAAAACCCCATTCCGCGCCGACCCTGGATGACGTCGCCAAAAAGGCGGGTGTGTCCACGGCAACGGTGTCGCGATGCCTGAACAATCCGCAGCGTGTGGTCGAAGCGACCCGCGCCCGGGTGATGACGGCGGTTTCAGACCTTGGATATACGCCGAACTTCGCAGCGCGTGTCATGGCAGCCAAGCGTTCATTCACAATAGGCGCGATCATCCCAACCATGGAAAACGCGATCTTTGCCAGAGGGTTACAGGCCTTTCAGGAGGAAATTCACAGCCAGGGCTACACCCTGCTGGTCTCTAGTTCCGCCTATCAGCCAGAAGCCGAGGAAGAACAGATCCGCACCCTTGTCGCGCGCGGCGCGGACGGGCTGTTGCTGATCGGACATGACCGCGATCCGCGCATTTTCGACTATCTGGAAACGCAGAAAGTTCCGGTGGTCGTAGCCTGGTCATTTGCCCCGAACCAAAGCGCCCCGTCGGTCGGGTTTGACAACCGTCAGGCGATGCAGGCCCTGGCGGAACAGGTGATAAAACTGGGTCACACGCGCCTTGCCGCCATATCCGCTCTTACCAAAGGCAATGACCGGGCGCGGTTCAGAATCGAAGGGATACGGGATGCGATGCGGGCAAATGGCCTGCCCGAAACCTCTCTGTCGGTGGTCGAGACGACCTATGAAATCGAAAACGGCGCCGACGCCTTCGGGCGGCTGATGTCCCTGCCCCAGCGCCCGACCGCCGTGTTGTGCGGCAATGACGTGCTGGCCGTTGGTGCGGTGCGGCAAGCGCAGAAAATGGGTATCTCAATCCCGGATGAAGTTTCCATTACAGGGTTTGACGATATCGAGCTTGCGCGAATCATTACCCCATCGCTGACAACCGTGCACGTCCCCCACCGAGAGATGGGCCGCAAGGCCGCCGCCGAGCTTATTGATATGATCGAGACACGCTCGGCCGGGACTTCGCTGCGTCTGGACACCACCGTAATCACCCGCCAATCGCTGGGGCCAGCGCAAGCTACTTCCCCGTAATCGACTTGCGCCTGTCCTGCATCCGCTCGTTCGCCTCGACGGTGCCATCGTGGAACGAGCCGAACCATTTGTCCCACGGCATCTCGAGCGAGCCGTAGTTACATTCGAAATACCGGTGATGCATTTGATGGTGGAACGTGCCCAGCGCCAGCCGGTTTTTGTCTTTGATCACCAGCCCCTGAAACCCGGTATGCGTCGTGACCGCTGTCAGCGTGTAATATTGCAGGTGGAAGATAATATGCAGCGGATGCGCGCCGATGACGAAATGGATCAGGACGGACCCCAGATAAATCGCATGCTCTGCCGGGTGCATCGACAGGCCGGACCACGGCCCCACATTGACGTTCCTGTGATGGACAGAATGGATGTGTTTATACAGAAACGGAATGTGGATCAGCCGGTGGATCCAGTAGAAAAAAAAGCTCTCCCATAGTGGGATCAGCAGGAAGATAGCAACAAACCAGATCGGGTTTGCAGCCCAACTGACATACGGGACAAAGCCGTTTGCCATCGACCAGAACATCAGCACTTCGTAAGCGGTCCAGAAGAATACACCGGAACCGAGCGTCCAGAACACATTATCCCGCACCTGACCGCCCAGAGTGAACTGTTTACCCTTCAGCATCAGGGGCCGGGGGTCGTATTTCAGCCGATCGCCTTGGGCCGAATACCTATAAAACCACAGGTGCAGCAGCCCGGCGATGCAAAAGATCAGCACCAGATTGCGAACGTAGATTTGCGCGATCCAACCGAACTGCAACTGCGTCGTCTCTGCCAAGGATGGGCTGAGCCACAGGTAACAGGCGCAGGAAATCAGCAGGATAATCAGCTTTTCCGAGATCAGCAGCCAAGAGTCCCAGACCCAGCGCAGCATCCGAACCGGCCTGAGCGGCCAGGTGAAAAAGGGCGAGACCTGTATCGGAACCTCGGGCATGTGGTTCCAGCCTTTAAGCTTTGCGTCAGACATAAGCGCGATCCCGGTGCGATGACCCGATCAGTGTGGCACGAAGCGACGCCCTGCACCAAGAACTAGCTTGATACGCCCGCGCTAACCGTCGGCCCCGCTGGGCAAGGTTCTGAACTCGTTCTCCATCCAGCGGTGTTTTGCGCCGATGGGGTCGCAATAATTGGTTTGGATCAGTTTACCGAGAACACGGTGGATCAGCAGAGAGGTCGATCTTGGATACACATCCGTGGTGAACAGGGACACGGTGCGCACAAAGTTCCGGCCCGGGAAGGGCTGTGCATTAATGCTGTCATGAAACCGCCGCGCGCGCCGAAAACTGGCCGCCGTGGTCACCGCCCACCCGCTACCTTCGGCCACAAGCCCGACGATGGATTGATTGCATTCCAGCTCAAACCGGTTGGGCAGGTTGTACTTGCTGCGCGTCAACTGAATCTCGATCTGTTTCCCGATGGTATAATCGCGGGAATAGCGCAGGAAAGGCAGGTCCGAGTCGGGTTTCAGCACATCCTCAATCGACCCACCGAAGGATTTAGGCAGAATGACAATGAACGGATCCCGCAGCAGCGGGTATTCGACCAGCCCATCGGTCTTGCCCGGTGGCCGGGTCGCGACGCCTGCATCCAGCTTATGTTCCTGCAGTTTCGCGATGATTTCGTGGCTGGGGCGGGTGAAATGGCGGAAATTGCATCGCGGCAGGGTTTGGGCGAGATAGCGAAACAGCTCGGGCGCGACCTGATTGTCGAAATCGTCGATCAGCGCCAACCGCAGGGATGTGGCATGCAGCCAGTTGCCGGATCGGATTTCCGCCTCTCCCCGTTTCAACACGGTCAGACCTTCGCGTACGTATCGAGCGAACACCTCTCCGGCGGGGGTCAGGCTCATGGGGCGTCGGGTGTGGTCGACCAGATCAATCCCCAACGCGGTTTCCAGACTACGCAAATGGTTCGAGACAGTGCTGATCGATAACCCGGTTTCCGAAGCCGTCTGTTGGATGGACCCGGATTTGGCAATCAGCTGGAACACCTCCAGCCAGCGCAGGCTCAGCGATTTCGACATAGGCGCGCCTCCTCCCGCCCCTTTCTTTCGGTAAAATCGAAACAGAGAATCGTCGGATCGGCAATGTTCAATTCGGAGTTCGGCCACCGAATGCAGCACGGTTGGCCAAAAACCGGGCCGTTTTCGCCTAGCTGCGCATCCGCTCGAACTGTGGATCATAGGGGGACGGGGCGATGATCTTTGCCTCGGCCCGCGTTCCGCACATGTCGATGTCAAACGTGGTATCGACGCTGGCCAAGGGCGCATCGACGAAGGCATAGGCCAGGTTCAATCCCGTCCGATGCCCCCAATCGCCCGACGTCACCGTCCCGACCACACGGTCCCCTTGCATTACCGACGCGCCTCCATGCGCCGGGGCGTGGGTGGCGTTGACCGCGAGGGGCACAAGGCATCGCGACGGCCCCTTGGCGTGTCGCTGGGCCAATGCCTCCCGCCCGATGAATTCACCCTTGTGCGGTTTCACAAAACGGGCCAATCCCGTCTCATAGGGATCAAATTCGGTGATCAGGTCGGCTTTCCAGTGCAGAAATCCCTTCTCCATCCGCATCGAGTCAACCGCGCGCGCCCCGAACAGGCGCATGTCAAACGCGGCACCTGCCTGTTGCAAGGCAAGGTATGCGGCATAAAGCGAAGCGTTGGGCACGTGAATCTCATAGGCCAGTTCACCCGAGAAACTGATATTCATCACCATCGCGGGTGCGATGCCCACGAAACACTCTCGCACGCTAAGCCAGGGGAAGGCGTCCGCCGACCAATCGCCCCGCGCGCAGGCAGACAGAACCGCGCGCGCGTTCGGGCCCGCCAGCACAAGGATCGTCTGGTCATTGGTCAGGCTTTTCAGATGCACATCCTCGTCCGTGCGCAGATGTCGGATCAGCCAGTCCATATCATGAAACTCGCTAGCCGCCGCCGAGCCGTACCAGACCCGCGCAGGGCCGCGATCGCTGGCGGGCAGGTTCGCAACCGTCGCTTCGCCTTTGATCATTCCGTGATGGTTCAGCAGATAACCCAGCCCGACCCGCCCCTCGCGTTTCGTCACCGTGCCGCAGAACATGCGATCCAGAAAGGCATGGCGATCCGCGCCGGTGATCTCGATCCGGTTGAACCCGTTTACCTCGGCCAGTCCGACATTTGTCTGGATGTTCTGCACTTCTGCGGCGACAACGTCGAACGTTTCGTCAAAATCGAAGCCAAGCGTCGGCTCAAACTCAGAACTGGGTTTTATGTAATCGACACGTTCCCACCCATTCACCACCGTGAATTCGGCACCAGCCGCAGCCAGAACCGGGGTCAGAGGCGTGGTCTTAGCTGGACGACCGGCAGGACGGTGTTCATGCGGAAAATGAAACCTGAATTCGTTTTGATAGTCCTCAATCGCCTTCAGCGCCGTGAGTTCGACATTCGCGTGCCCGGTAAACCGGCGCGGATCGAGGCACCATGTGTCATAACACGCCTCACCATGCACGATCTGCTGGGCCAGCAGCCAACCGTGCCCACCACCCTCGCCCAACCCGGCGCGTAGCCCGATGATGCAGAACGCGTTGCGCTTGCCGGGTATCGGCCCGACTAAGGGCGCGCCGTCTATGGTGTAGGTGATCGGGCCATTGACGACCGTATGAATACCGACCTCCATCAAGGCGGGCATCCGCGCAAAGGCCCCTTCCAGAACGTCCGTCACCCGGTCCAGATCATTTGGGCACAGAGCATTGACGAAATTGGGGTCGATCCCGTCCATGCCCCAGGTTTTGCAATCCTGTTCGTAAAACCCCACCAGCAATCCGTTCTTTTCCTGACGGCAATAATAGTCGCTGATCGGACATCTGAGCAGCGGCATTCGGTGCCCGGCATCGCGAATGGCCGCGATCTCTTCGGTCAGGAAATACTGATGCTCCATCGAGGAAACCGGATGATGCACCCCTATCATCGCGCCAACCTCGTTCACACGATAGCCACAGGCATTCACGACGATATCGCAGTCGATATCACCATGTTCTGTCTTAACGGTCCAGGTGTCGTCGCTGTGCTGGATCAATCCGATCACGGGCGTGTTGCGATAAACCTCGGCCCCTGCTTTCCGGGCGCGTCGCGCCAAAGCCTGACACAGTTGCGCCGGGTCAATATCACCATCCAAAGGGTCCCATAGCCCGCCGATCAGGTTATCCGTGGAAATCAAAGGGTGCCTGCGGGCGCATTCCTCGGCATCGATCACCTCAAACTGCACATCCATCCCCCGCGCCATCGAGGCAAAATGGCGATAGCCCTGCATCTGCGCCTCGGTATTGGCCAGCCGAATGCCGCCATCACCGTGGTGGTAGTTGATCGGGTAATCGGGGTCTTCTGCCAGCTCTTTATACAGCCGGATCGAGTGGGATTTCAGCCCGACCATCGTCTGGTTCATGCCGAAATTCGTCACTTGCGCGGCCGAGTGCCATGTGGTGCCCGATGTCAGTTCGTTCCGTTCAACCAGAACCACATCACTCCACCCCTCTTGCGTCAGATGGTACAGGGTGGAACACCCGGCGATCCCCCCTCCGATCACAACGACCTTTGTGCGTGACTTCATCGCGCGCTCCTTCCTGCGTCGGTCAGATGGTGGGGACAAACAGGACTTCTCAGCAACGCGCCTTTTGTTGCTTTGAAAAAATCGAAACTGTGGTTTTAGATTTCGAAAGGCTGATTTCTGGTTTTGCGGGCCGCGATATGTGAGTTTTACGGTGGGACCAGACACGACGGAGGAGCGCCCCGCGCATGGCATCGGACGGAAACAGAAGAAGCGGTCGCAAGGCCCGTCATGCCCAACGCGCGGCCAAGCCCGAGGTTGATCCCTGCGCGCCCGGTCAGGTTGGTGGTTTCTACAAGCCGCTGACCGAGGGTGAGATTTCCCGGATCTTCGACACCGCGCTTCGTCTGCTGGAAACGCTTGGCATGGGCGAAGTCCCGGATCGTTTGCGCAAGGACCTGCTGGCAGCAGGCGCGTTGGAGGCTGAACATGACCGCGTTTTGTTCCCGCGCGCGATGGTCGAACGTGCAATCAACACGGCGGCAAAAACTTTCACCCTGCATGGGCGGGACGAGGCCCGCTCGATCCAAGTCGGTGGCGATCGGGTGTTTTTCGGAACCGGGGGGGCAGCGGTTCAGACGCTGGACCTTGAAAGCGGTGTTTATCGCCCTTCAACCCTTGCAGATTTGCATGATTTCACCCGGCTGCAGGACACGCTGGCCAATGTAAGTTGGTTCACCCGTTGCTGCGTCGCGACAGATGTACCCGATGTTTTGGATCTGGACGTGAACACCGCTTACGCGCTGGTCAAAAACACCACGAAACCCGTCGCGACATCGTTCACTCTGGCCGAGCATGTCGCACCTATTGTCTCGCTTTTGGACATTGCCGCAGGTGGCCCCGGCGCATTTTCCGAACGGCCGTTCCTGAAGGCGCATATCAGCCCCGTGATCTCTCCGCTGCGATACGGTGAAGATGCGGTGGACGTGGTTTATGAATGCATCCGGCACAACATCCCGATGTCCTGCATCACCGCCGCGCAGGCCGGGGCGACGGCTCCTGCGACGCTGGCCGGGTTTCTGGCGCAATCGCTGGCCGAGACACTGGCCAGTCTGGTGATGGTCAATACGATCCAGCCCGGCTTTCCCATGGTGTTTTCCAACTGGCCCTTCATCGTGGATCTGCGGACCGGGGCATTTGCGGGCGGCAGTGGCGAGACCGCCATCCTGAACGCGGCCTCGGCCCAGATCATCAACTGGCTGGGCCTGCCCTCGGGCGTTGCGGCCTCGATGACGGACGCCAAGGCCATTGACGCGCAATATGGGGTTGAGAAGGGCATGACCTCGCTGGCGGCGGCTTTGGCGGGCGGCAACCTGATCTATGAAAGCTCGGGCATGACCGCGTCGCTATTGGGTGCGAGTTTTGAAGCCTTTGTGCTGGACAACGAAATGCACTCTCACACATATCGCGCGCTAAGGGGGATCGAAGTGACCGAGGAAAATCTGGGCTTCGAGGCGATCTGCCAGTCGGTTCTGGGTGATGGTCACTTTCTCGGCAGCTCTCACACCTATGAAGCGATGGAGCGGGACTATTTCTACCCTGCCCTTGCAGATCGAACCGAGCCGCGCACGTGGCAAGAGGACGGTGCAAAGGACGCCTGGACCAACGCCCGCGAACAAGCCATCGAGACCTTGCAAACACATCACCCCACCTATCTGACGCCCGAGCAGGATGCAGAGATTCGCAAGCGGTTTCGTATTCTCTACTGACCGCAAACTATGGATTGGCGACACACCGCCAGCCGGTTAGGGTCACACCGACACGGATCAGGGGGCACCATGGCAGACGCATTTTTTCAACCGGTATCGGCGATGGGCCTTGCCCGCTTTGCGGGTGTTCCAACCTTCATGCGCCTGCCGAACCTGACACCCGAGCATGAGCGATACAAAGACGTCGATCTGGCACTCGTCGGCATCCCATGGGACGGTGGCACCACAAACCGACCCGGCGCGCGGCATGGTCCCCGGCAATTGCGCGACTATTCCACCATGATCCGCGCCATGAACCCGGTGACCGGCGTCAGCCCATTTTCCTTGGTGAACTGCGCCGATCTGGGCGATGTTGCGCCCAACCCGGTCGATATTGACGATACTCTGGATCGCGTGACCAGCTTCTACAGTCGTCTTGTGTCGGATGGCATTACGCCGCTTACCGCTGGCGGGGATCACCTGACCACCCTACCCGTCCTGCGCGCTTTGGCAGAATCCGGTCCGCTGGGTCTGATCCAATTCGACAGCCATACCGACTTGTTCGACACCTATTTCGGCGGCCACAAATTCACTCACGGCACCCCGTTCCGCCGCGCCGTCGAAGAGGGTCTGGTCGATCCCAAACGCTTTGTGCAGGTCGGCATTCGCGGCACCGCCTACAATACCGAGGATATCGAGTGGGGCGAGGCGCAAGGCACTCGCATCATCCGCATCGAGGAACTGTTCGACCGCGGCATCGACGATGTCATGGCCGAGGTCCGACAGATTGTCGGCACAGCCCCGACCTATTGCACCTATGACATAGACTTTGTCGATCCGACTTATGCCCCCGGCACAGGTACGCCTGAAATCGGCGGACCCAACAGCTTTCAGGCGCAGCAGGTCATTCGCCAGATGTCCGGCGTGAACCTTGTCGGCGCCGATCTGGTCGAGGTCGCCCCCCCGTTCGATCCAAGCGGGGGCACGGCATGGCTTGGTATTTCACTGATGTTCGAACTGCTCTGTGTGCTGGCGCAGGCCGTCGACGCGCGGCGCTAGCTGACGTTTTCGGCAATCATCGAGATCATCTCGAACATCACCGCCGCCGCCGTCAGCGCGGTGATGTTGTTCGGGCTGTCTTTCGTAGGCATCATGCAGACCACGTCGCCTCCGATGATGTTCAGCCCCCGCGCCGCGTGAAGAAGGCCCACAGCCTCATCAATATCGAAACCCTTCTCGCCGGGCTCCAGATTGGACACTGCGGGCGCAACAGTCGGGTCAAGGCAATCCAGATCGAAGGTGATATAGACAGGACGGTCGCCCAGCACTTCGCGCGATTGCGCCACCACGTCGGCAAGACCGCGCTGCCGAAACTCGCGCATTGTGACGATGTTATAGCCGTAGTCATAAGATGGCTGGAGCCAGTCCAGACTGCGCGGATGCCCCCGCAGACCGATCTGCATGGACCGGCTTGGATCAACCTGCCCCTGATCGGCCAGATACGCCCCCCAATGCGCCGCCGATTTCTTGGCACCCAGAAAGTGATCCACCTTGGTAAACACATCCGTGTGGGCGTCGAGATGCAGGAAACTTACGGGCTCGCCCCCCGCCAGCTTGCCACAGCCCAGCGCCTGAACAATACCACCGGTGATCGAGTGATCGCCGCCAATGGAAACCGGGCGCGCACCGGCGGCGTCAATGTCTTTGTAGAACTTGGTGATCTGCTCGATACAGGCTTCGTTGTCATTGGCGCGGGGAAAGGGCACGTCGCCCACATCCGCGATTTTCGCACTGGTCCACGGGTCGATCTGAAACAGGGAATGAACCCTGCGCTGCACGGCCGAGACGTGGCGCAAAGCGCGCGGCCCCAGATGCTGGTCCCGCTCGGTCGTGCCGTTACCCGTGGAATGCGGGACGCCGACCAAGGCGATGTCCTGCCCCTCGGGGCCTGTGTTGGGGCAGCGAAACAGCGTCGGCACACCCCACCAGTACAGATTATCCATCATGGATTGTTCGTAGCGATCTACCATTCCACTCTCCCTAAAAGAAAAACGCCCCCGGCGGGAACCGAGGGCGTTTGCATTCAGATTTTCTCGTCTTCTCGCCGGAAGGCACCCTGCACGATGCGGTCGATGACCATGGCGCAGAACAGGATGGCAAAGCCGCCCAGCAGGCCCGGCCCCTTGGCCGCGTATTGCAGCGCTTCAAGGATTTCCTTGCCCAGGCCCCCGCCGCCGATCAGTGAGATGATCACCACCATCGACAGGCACATCAGGATGGTCTGGTTTACCCCGGTCATGATCGAGGGCAAGGCCAGCGGAATCTCCACATCCTTCAGCAATTGCCATTTCGAGGCACCAAAGGCGACCGCAGCCTCTTTGATGCTGTCAGGCACCCCGCGCATCCCCAGCGCCGTCAGGCGGATCACGGGGGGCATGCCAAAGATGATCGTGGCCAGAATGCCCGGTGGGTTACCGGTGCCAAAGAAGGCGATGATCGGGATCAGGTAGACGAACGCGGGGAGGGTCTGCATCAGGTCTAGCACCGGTTCCGCCGCACGGTAGGCGCGCTGAGATTTACCGAACCAGATGCCCAGCGGAATGCCGAACACCACGCACAAGATCACCGCTGCGCCCACCAGCGCAACCGTCTCCATCGCCACGTCCCAGTATCCCAACAGCGCGATATACGCCAAGGACGCCGCCGTGAAGATCGCGACCCGAGGGCCAGCCGCCCGCCATGCGGTGACGCAAATGACGAGCATGACCACCGGCCAGGGCGACCCGATCAGGGCAATGGTCAGCGCATCCAGAACGGATCGGACACCCGCCACGATCCCGTCAAAGACATCACCCCCGGCAGCCGCGGCGGCATCAATCTGCGCCTCCATCCAACTGGCAAGCGCTGAGAACAGCGTCCCACCATCCTCGCCCAAAAAGACAGCCGAGACCTCCTGTTCCGGGAAGGCGTCCAACAAGGGCAGCGATGCGTTCACGGTGAACTTGTAGACGATCAGAGGCCCGATGGCAGCGATCAGGATCGCGCCCATAACGATATTCCGCGTGGACCGCCCGCTTTCCGTCTTGTCTGGATTGATCCGCCAGTTCGAATACTGCTTTTCGTACACGCGGTCGGCGTAGAAGCCCTGAACCACCTTGAAAACCAGCAGCATCAAGAGCCCGGTGATCAGGATGCCCGTCGCCTCGGATTGCGCGGCCAGCGCGCGTTCGAGGCTTGTGTCCGCCGCTTTCTGGATATTCTCGGCCAGTTTGGTGAAGCGGTCGATATCTGCCTGCTCGGTCGCCTCGGAAGCCCGACCCAGCAACTCGTCCGCGCGTTCCTGCTGACGCGCTGCCCGGTCGGCAAATTCCGCACCCGGATTGCCCCAGGCTCCGCGCCCGATCTGGACCCAGGCGATGATTTCAAGGATCAGGAAGGTCCAGAACATGCCCCAGATGGCGCGCGACGCCGACCAGAACGGCCCCAGCACGGCGGCCCACAGGTTGAACGTGTTCGGGATCGCACTGGTCGCGTCGTGGATCTTGTGAAACGCGTTGACGTAATAGTCGCCGTTTGGCCCAGCGAATTCGTGGATCGAGCGATCCAGAGTCTCGCGGTCGACTTCGATATCCGAGGCGGCGGTGACCTTCATTTCCATGGCTGCATCAGTCATTTTTGCCCCCCTGAATTCCGCGCAGCAAGCGCGGCTTGGTCACGACGCCTACATCCGCGCCCGCGTCGGTGATAACCACCGGCATTTCCGTGTTCACAGCCAGATCGATCAACTGATCCAGATCGGCCCCTTCATCCGCGCGCGGCGCGCCATCCAGCGGACCGGAATAGCTGGCGACCGGCTCCATGATCGAATGCGCCTTGACCAGCTTCAGTTTCGAGATGCCCTGTACGAACTCGCGCACATAGTCGTCCGCGGGGTTCATGACGATATCTTCGGGCGTGCCGATCTGAACGATCACGCCGTCCTTCATGATGGCGATGCGGTGGCCGATGCGAATGGCCTCATCCAGATCATGGGTGATGAACAAGGTCGTTTTCTTCAGCTGCGCCACAAGCGCCTTGAACTGATCCTGCAATTGCAGGCGGATCAGCGGATCCAGCGCCGAGAACGGTTCATCCATCAACAAAATCTCAGGGTCCGAAGCCAGCGCCCGCGCAATGCCCACACGCTGCTGCATCCCGCCGGACAGCTCTTTGGGCAGACGGTCTTCGTAGCCGGTCAGGTCCACAAGGCCCAACGCGTGATCTGACACCGCCCAGCGTTTGGATTTCGACACCTTGCGAATTTCCAACGGATAGGCCACGTTATCGCGGACAGAGCGATGCGGCATCAGCGCCATATGCTGAAACACCATTCCGATCTGTTGCGCGCGAATGCGGCGCAGTTCTGTCTCGGAAATGGCTGAAACATCCTTGCCCAGTATCTCGATCTTGCCCGCCGTTGGTTCGATCAGGCGGTTCACGTGCCGGACCAGAGTGGATTTGCCCGATCCCGACAGCCCCATGATGCAGAAAATCTCGCCGCGCGAGACCTCGAAACTGGCGTCCTGTACGCCGACCACACAGCCAAAACGCTCCAGCACCTGCGCTTTGGTCAGACCCTCTTTCAGGACGGCTTCCATTGCTTCGGGCGCGCGGTTACCGAAGATTTTCCAGACATGTTCAAGTTTAACGACAGATTCGTCCATTTGCCCCCCAATAAGGCGCGGTTTCGCCAGGCAGATAGGAAAAGGGCCGTCGCGATCTGTCGCAACGGCCCGGGTTTCATCGGCTTAGTTGGTCAACCAGCCAATTACCGTGTCTTCGTTGTCGGCCACCCATTGCTGAGCGAAATCCGATGCTTCAATATTATCCACGGCCAGCGCCTTGCCCATCGCGCTCAGGTCGTCGCCCTGCATCTGATAGTTGCGGAACAATGCGGCCACTTCGGGATAGGCCTCTTCCAGTTCTTTCGCATAGTGCAGGTGCAAGGTCGCACCGTTCCAGGCTGTTGATGCTTCGGACTTGGCCAGCCAGTCCGGATCATCGGTCGGCTGGACAATCGTCCAGGTCGCCGGATCATGGGCGGGTTCTTCCAGCACAGTCAGGTCCTGCGTCACGAAGATGTAGTGCGGGCTATAGCAGAATCCGATCCACGGATCGCCTGCCTTGGTCGCGTTGGCCAGATTGGCGTAGGCGATGGTCTCTTCGTATTCGGTCAGGTCGAAGATCTGATCATAACCATATGATTTCGCGCGTATCTTCTCGACCACGGTCGAGGCCCATCCGGGCGCGCCGATCCATACCTCAGGCGTGCCGTTACCGTCTGTGTCGAAAATGGCCATCTTGTCCGGATCGCTCAGGTCATCAATCGATGTGATGCCGTGCTGTTCCGCGATGTAGGTCGGGATACACATGCCCTGTTCGGCCTGAACCGGGTTTTCGTTCATCACGACGGTGCCGTTATCCTTGACATAGGTGTCATGCAGGTTCTGCTGGTTCGGCATCCACACTTCGGGGTGGACATGCATTGAACCGCTGTCCATCGCCTCGAACACGATGGGGTTGGTGCCGTTTTGCAGTTCGACATCCAGGCCCAGATTCTCTTCGATGACAACCTCAAGGATATGCGCCGTTGCGTTGACCGAGGCCCAGTTTGGTACGCCAATCACGATGTCGGCCGCAAAAGCCGGCAGGGCGACGACTGCAGAAGCACCACCCAGTAGCAACGATAGTTTTTTCATAAGATCTCTCCATGTTGAACTTTATGGGGCACGGTGTTTCAGCAGGTCCCACCCACCCGCGCCTGTTCTTTTTTGACAACACGTGTGTTTGCAGCTTGTTAGTCTGCACCCATTGGCGATACACGTGTTGGAAAAGTGAAACATGCGAATGTATTGCGCATCAAGCGCGACACAGCAGAAACGAAGTTTGTTCGAAATTACGAAAACCAATATTCGAGATTTTCGGAATTACTTGCCGAATTGCGTATGTCTTCGGCGAAAACCATAGGGCAAAGGCAACGCTTTCCACAATTGCTGCGGGAGAAGCGCAACGCGCCATGCACGCAAGGCACAGCTTACATTATGCAGTTGTCTGATTGCAGCGCGACCTGATCAGCAGCAATCGCATTTGCACGTCGCGACGTAGCTGTCGCAATGGTTCGGCAATACGGCGACCGCAACCAGAACGGGGCGCGAAATGCAGCCATCGGCACTGACGCGGGCATAGGCGACCTCGCACCTGTCCACGTCCACAAGGCGTTGATTATTGTCATCCTTGCGGGCCTTGGCAGCTGAACTTGCCGTACCTGCCGTGCTTGCGGGATCGTCTTTGTGGAAAACCGAACAATCGATATTTACGACAAGTTGAACCACCTTTTCCTCGCAAGGACCAAGCGTGAACTTTGTGTCCGACAGGGCCGCCGCCCAGCCAAGATCGCGCCCGCTGGCGGTTGAAAAGCTGCTCAGCGAAACGGTGACGTCGCGGGTGCGGCGCGAGTCATTTGAGAAGGTCAGCGAGATAACGCGTCGTTCAGAACAGCGCGCTTCGATCAGCACATCGCCATCGCAGATACAGCAGTCGCAGCAACTGTCGTGCCCGCACGGGTCACAGTCGCAGCCACAATCGTCGTAATAGGACCGCCGCGCATCTGGGACGCCGTACAGGCTTTGGGTATAGGCTTGTATCTGCGTATACCCCTCGCGCAGGTTACAGAGATAGTCGTCGACGGTCATCATCCGCATGCCCTGCGTCCGGTAGCAGTAGCCATAAAACACCTCGGGGTTTCTGCCCTTCCCACTACCGCGCCGTGTCATGGTTCTTTGCATTTTCTTGCCTCCTCATCACAGACAGAGCGTTCAAACCGCCAGAATGTGCACTGTCACTGTTTCAGACAAAATCCGGATGGCCGCGTTGGCCTCGACCCCTTTGGGGATCGTGCCCGGTATCGTGAATTCCCACATTTGCGAGACCGTCTGCCCCGCAGCCACCGTTACCGGATCGTTCTTGACCTTGAGTGGTGTGAAGCTTTCCAACTCGGCATCATAGCTCAGCGACATGGCCTTCATGACGTCGTCCAGCGTCCGATCCGTATCGCGCAGTTTCTTCAGGGTCTCGCGCTGCGCCCGGCAATGCAACAGGTCCAGATCCAGTTGCACGGCCCCAATGGCGGGAACATCGACCGGCACATTGCCGTGGTTTCGAAACGCCATCAGCTTTTTGACCTTGGTTCCGGCGGCGCCGACCAGAAACACCTCATCTGGGTTGATCTCGAAATCCACCACCTCGGTCACGATAACCTCGGCCGGGTGGTCGGTGCCATCAACGGGCAGCGTCATCGCGTAGATACCCGGCGGGGTCGTCGGGCTGAGCGATACTGTAACCGGCACGGACTTGCTGGCCCCGGCCCGCAGTTTCACCCGCGGCAGGTCCACGGATAGTGTGGGTTTCGCTGCCGCAGCCCGCGACCCCCGGCCCGATGTGGGTTTGACCTCTGTCAGTTTCAAATCACGCAGGGCTTTGCGTTCCGCACTTGCGTTGCCCAGGTTCAAGGTGCCGTGCACCGCGCCAGGTGCGCCCACCAGAACAAGTGGCTCAAGAAGTGTGACATCCGGCGTCTTGGTCTTTGCAGCCCTGGCCATATCGCACCCCTATTTGATGTGAATTTTGACGCCGCCCGAGGATGGGCTGGGCTTAGCCGTTTTCGACCCACCGGACGGGGCCGAGCTTTGCGCAGGCAATTGGACCGAGGGGCGGAAGGGCAACTCTTCGTAGACCTGCTTGCTTTCGCCGCTATAGGTTACGCCGTAATATTCGACGCCCATATAAGTCACGCCGATATGGTGGTGATAGGGCTGGCGGATGATACCGGTCGGAAGCTTGCCGTAATTGACGGTCGTGCACAGATCCAGCGCCACAGGTTTCAGATCAATCGACAGCGGCTTGATCTCAAGCGTCAGGTCGGTGGTGTTTTCGCTGACGATGGGTTCCGAGATTTTCAGGTCCTGAACGCTCTCGGTCTTGATCGGATCGCCGCCTTCCAGCTTGGTCTCGGTCTTGATCGGGGTCTGCCCCCCGTTCAGCGTGACACCGATATCGTCGAGGCCGTTGATGGTCACATCGGCATCGGTGTCCGAGTCGATTGTGATGGGTCCGTTATTGACGTTTACGGTGCTGCGGCCACCGCCACCTTTGCCTCCGCCCCCTGGCATAGTCACCTCCAAATCCATTCCGGTGCAAGCCGCACCTGAGTAAGCGCTTGGCACGAAAACTGTGCAAAAAGTATCGCCAAGGTAGCATATTTTGGCCTCTGATTCACGGGTGAACCTGTGATCCGGCGGCTTGGACGGCGTCAAACCCCTGAATTCGTGATATGATAGGCGCTGACCAAAACGACGTCTGCGCGACGCGAACGAGGGTATCACCAAAGGTGACAGACGCTGTGAGTGTAGAAATCGCATTGACTCCGCAGAACCCTACCCATGCCGGGCTGTCGGGTCGGTTGGTCTGTTTCCCGCATGCAGGCGGCGCGGCAGAGCGCTTTCACGACTGGATGAGCGGATTTGCGCCGGTTCTGGATGTCAGGGCCGTCACCCTGCCCGGACGCGGACGGCTTTTGGACCAACCGCCGATGGATCACTGGCCGGATCTGATCGAGTCGGTTTTGGCCGGGATTCAACCACTGACAGATCGACCTTTTGCCGTTTTCGGTCACAGTTTCGGGGCCTTGCTGGCCTATGAAATCACCCGCGCGCTTGATCATCAGGGCAAGCCGTCCGACCTGTTGGTCGTGGCCGGGTCTGCACCGCAGATGGCCCGGCGTGATCGTGCTATTTCCGGGCTGCCAAGGTCGAGGTTTCTGTCCGAGATTGAGGCCATCAACGGCACGCCGCCCGATGTTCTGTCCAACGCAGACTTGATGGATCGGTTTCTGCCTGCCTTGCGCGCGGATTTTGCCCTGCTCGAAGCGTATGACGCGGACCGCGCCAGCAAGCACCCCCCGTTAAGCTGCCCAATCCTTGCGGTCGGCTCGGACAATGACCCGCAGGTTCCGTTCCACAGCATTCTCGGCTGGCGGCACCGCACGCGCAGCCGTTTTGAATGCCGCCTGTTTGCAGGCGATCACTTCTTTCCCTTTTCCAACCCGGATTTCGCCGACACTCTTTTCGACTATGTTGATGATGCCCTGAATGAACACTCAAAGGACCTCCATCGCGCCGGATGAGGCGTCGATTGCCATTATCGGCATGCAGGGCCGCTTTCCCGGCGCGGCCAGTGTGGATGAGCTGTGGCAAAACCTGCTGGCCGGGCGCGAGGCCGTCACGACGCTGAGCCCCGAACAAATGGAAGGCGCGCAGGTCCCGAAAGAGCTGCACGAGCTGCCGAACTACGTCAACAAAGCCACCCTGCTGGATGACGTCGATAAGTTCGACGCCGAATTCTTCGGCTTCAGCCCGCGTGATGCGGAACTGACCGACCCGCAACACCGCCTGTTTCTGGAATGCGCGTGGCACGCGCTTGAAGATGCGGGCTATGTACCCGACCGCTACAAAGGAGACATTGGTGTCTTTGGCGGCTGTGAATTGTCGGGCTACCTGTACCTGATCAACCGCAATCTTGACCGTCTGGGCTTTCTGGACGGCATGCAGTTGATGATCACCAACGACAAGGACTACATGGCCACACAGGTGGCCTATAAGCTGAACCTGACCGGGCCTGCGATCACGGTTCAGACCTCATGCTCAACCTCCCTCGTCGCGACTTGTCTCGCCTGTCAGAGCCTGCTGGAAGAAAGCTGCGACATTGCGCTGGCCGGGGGCGTTACGGTCAAGGTCCCCCAGCGACGCGGCTACCTGTTTGCTGCCGGGGGCATCCTGTCGCCGGACGGCCAGTGCCGCCCTTTCGATGCGGCGGCGCAAGGGACAATCGTGGGCAGCGGCGTGGGTCTTGTGGTGCTCAAACGGCTAGACAAGGCCCTGCGCGACGGTGATCGCATACGCGCCGTGATCCGGGGGTTTGGGCATAACAACGACGGATCGAACAAGGTTAGCTATGCTGCGCCCAGCGCTGAAGGTCAGGCCCGTGCAATTGAAACCGCGTTTCAGATGGCGGGCATCCCGCCCCGCTCGGTCGGCTATATCGAGGCGCACGGAACCGCGACCATGCTCGGCGACCCTATCGAGGTCGCGGCCCTGTCGCGCGTGTTCCGCAAATCGACCGAGGACAAGCAGTTCTGCGCGATCGGATCGGTCAAAGCCAATGTCGGCCATCTAAGCTGCGCTGCCGGAGTAACCGGGCTGATCAAGGCCGCTTTGGTGGCCGAGACCGGCACGGTCCCCCCCAACCCCCATTTCAACATCCCTGCCCCGGGCATCGATTTTCCGACCAGCCCGTTCTACGTCAACCGCGACGCGACCAAGGTGGCGGCAAGCGACGGTCCGCGCCGGGCCGGTGTCAGTTCGTTTGGGGTTGGCGGAACCAACGCGCATATCCTGCTCGAGGAGCCTCCGAAACAGGCCCCATCCGGGCCGGGGCGCCCGCAGCAATTGATCGTCATGTCCGCACGCAACAAAGCCGCGCTGGATCGGTTGGCGCCGTCACATGCACGCCGCATCATGAGCGCCGCGCCCTCGGACCTGGCGGATATTGCCTACACAACCCAAACAAGCCGCGCGCGGTTTGCCCTTCGGCGCTATGTGCGCGTTGATGCCAAAAACCCTGCGGGCAGCGCTTTGGCCCTGTTGGCGAATAACAGCGACAAGGTCCGCACGATTGAATCCAGCGGCGAGGATCGCCCTGTCGTTTTCATGTTCTCGGGCCAAGGCGCGCAATACCCTGACATGGGCAAGGGCCTCTATCGGTCGGAAGCGGTGTTTCGCAAAGCCTTCGACCGTTGTTGCCGCGCCTTTCGGGACAGCAGCGGTCTGGACCTGAAGCCCATCGTTTTCGCCAAAAAAGCGGACCGTGAACGCGCGGCTGAGCAATTGAAGCAGACGCAATTCACGCAGCCTGCGCTGTTTGCCGTAGAATATGCGCTGGCGCAGCTTTGGATGTCGTGGGGCGTTCGACCGCGCGCGATGATCGGGCACAGCATCGGCGAATATGTTGCGGCAACATTGGCCGGGGTAATGACATTAAAGGACGCGGCAAAACTGGTGGCCCGACGTGGAGCTCTGATGGCGTCATGCAAGCCCGGCTCGATGCTGGCAGTTCCGAAAGAGGAAGCCTATCTGCGCCCGTTGCTTCCCGACGACATCGCGGTTGCCGCTGTGAACGCTCCCGGAATGACCGTTGTGGCCGGACCGAGCCCGGCAATCAAGCGACTGGCGAAGCGGCTTGAGAACCAGAAGATCAAAGCCACTATTCTGCGAACCTCACACGCGTTCCATTCAGCGATGATGGACCCGATTCTGGACGACTTCATCGACGCATTTCAGGGCATTCGCCTGCGTGCGCCTCAGATCGACATTTATTCGAACCTCACCGGCACCGTCCTGACCAAAACCGCCGCAACCGACCCGGCCTACTGGGCCATGCACCTGCGCAGCGCGGTGCGGTTTGCTGACTGCGTCAAAGCCGGGCTGGACCTGCCCGATGCCATTTTCCTTGAGGTCGGCCCCGGCCGATCCCTGACCAACCTCGCCGGGCTGCAACTGAGCGGGACCGGCTCGGTTGCCCTGCCCTCGATGGACAGCAAATCCGGTCCGCAGTTCGAGGCTGACATGGCCACCGACACGCTCGGGCAGCTTTGGGCGCATGGGGCTGAAATCGACTGGCATCGCTATTATGCGGACGAGGCGCGATGCAAAGTACCCGTTCCGATGTATCCGTTCGAACGGGACAGCTATTGGGTCGGCGGTGCGGAAGATCCCAGCGTGGACGCGGCGGCAACGCGCAAGGCGATGGTCGATTGGGGGTATGTGCCCCAGTGGATGGACGCTCCGATCACGGACACCGAAGCTTTGCCCGATGATGCGCGTGTCCTGATCTTCAGCGACAAGGGTCAAGCAGCCAGAGTTTTGCAAAAAACGTTACGATCCAAGGGGGTCGACGCTACCATTGTCACCGCATCTTTGCGGTTCATGCACCGCAAGGACAGGGCGTTCTCGGTTGATCCGAGCAATCCAACACACTTCACCCGGCTTGCAAGCGAACTGCGGGACAACGACAAGCCGATCACACATATCGTTTACCTCTGGCCTCTCGCGCTATTGGACGCCTCGGCCAATGTCATGGCGATGCAGAGCGCGGCTCTGGCCATCGCCAAAGCCAACGGACTGGCCAAGGTTCGGATGATCTCGGTCACAGCGCAGGCGCAGCCTGCCCGAGCGGACAAGACGACGGGGGTCGAGACCTCGGCAACACTCGCATTGGCGAAGGTGCTGGGACAGGAGGTCCCCTCGCTGCGCGTTACCTCGGTCGACATTGCGGAAAACGACCGGAGCAAACCTGCCGCAGATCGCCTCGCAGGCTGGCTTTTGAACGAATTGCAAGCGCCAGAGTTCGCCCCTTCGGTTGCCTATATCGACGGAAAACGGTGCCGCCTCAGCTATCAGGCGCAGCAGTTGGAACCCGTCGAAGCGTCACCGCTGTTCAAACGCAAAGGTGTCTATGTCATCACCGGCGGCTTGGGCAATATCGGGCTGGCAATGGCCGAGATGCTGGCCGAACGCTACAAGGCCAAGTTGGTCCTTTTGTCCCGTTCCGGCGGACCTGCGGAATCCGAATGGGAGGCGCTAGCCAACGGCCCCAACGAGTTCGACAAAACCGCGATGCTGGCGCGCAGGCTGCTGGACTTGTCGCGCAAAACCGAAGTTATGGTTTTGAAAGCAGATGTGTCGGACGAAAAGACGATGCGCAGCGCCTTGTCCGAAGCCGCCCGAAAGCTTGGCCCTATCAATGGCGTCTTCCACATGGCCGGAAATGTTGGCAGCGGGTTTGGCAAACTCAGCGATCTGACAGCAGACGATCTGCACAGCCAGACTGACCCAAAGATCGGCGGGGCCCGCGCAGTTGCAAAGGTTTTGCAGGATCACAGCCCGGATTTCGTCATGCTGGGCTCGTCCCTGTCCGCTGTTCTTGGCGGATTGAACCTTGGATATTACGCCGTCGCGAACCAGATGCTGGACGCGTTCGCCGCCTCGCGCCCCTCTGATACCCGCTGGATTTCGGTCAACTGGGATCAATGGGCCTTTGCCGATCAGACGCATGGAGAGGACGCGATCTCGCCCGCAGATGGGGTCGAGGCGCTGCACCGTTTGTCTGCATTGAATACCAATCAGATTGTGATCTCAGCCACCCCACTGCAGGCACGTCTGGCGGAATGGGTCGAGTTCACGGCCACGCCCAAAGCCACCGAAACCACTGCCACAGGTCATAGCCGCCCCAACCTCAGCAACCCGTTCGAAGCACCAAAAACGGATATGGAGACCATCCTTGCCGGCATTTGGGAAGATCTGCTGGGTCTCAGCCCCGTCGGCATCCATGACAAGTTTTTTGAGTTGGGCGGGCATTCGCTGCTGGCCATCGAAATGACCATGCGGATCGAGGAGCGCTTTGGCTTTAACCCCGAGGTCGGCCAGATCTTTGATACGCCCACAATCGCGGGTCTGGCCCCGATCATCGAAGCCAATATCGGCAAGACCACCGACAAACCAATCCAGCCGGACATTGCGGCCCCACAGCCCGAGCCTGATCTGGACCTGGAAGGGGCCAAGAAAAGCTTTCAGGACATGTATGACGGCGTGACCAACCAGCTTGATAGCTCGGCCTTCGGGACTTTTGCGCATTTCCTGAACTACGGCTATGCGCCCAACGGTGCGCCCGAGGCGTCGGATGTTCGGCTAAGCGACACGATGATGAACCGAAACTCGGTCAAACTTGCGTTGGAGGTGATTGGAGCGCATCCAATTGACGGCACTTCCGTTCTGGACGTGGGATGCGGTCGCGGCGGTACCGCGCGGACTTTGGTGGAGTTCTTTGAGCCCGCCTCTGTCACCGGGCTGGATTTATCCGGGGCCGCCATCGCGTTTTGCCGGAAAACGCATACCGATCCCCGCCTGACCTTTGTGCAAGGCGACGCCGAGAACCTGCCTTTCGAGGATGGCCAATTCGACGCGATTACAAATATCGAAAGCTCACACACCTATCCGGCGATCCAGAAATTCTATGCCTCGGTCCTGCGTGTCCTGAAACCCGGCGGCGCGTTTCTTTACACTGACCTGCTGCCCGTCGGGAAACTGAACCAATGTCTCGAACGCTTGAAAGACCTTGGCTTTGACATCGAAGATGAACGCGACATCACGCCGAATGTTCTGCTGTCCTGCGATGAGATTGCCGCGTCGCGCCTTGGTGCCTTCGGCGGTGATCAGGAGATGAGCAACTTCCTCGCCGCGCCCGGATCGGCGGTTTACGAGTCAATGAAATCAGGGGAATGGAGCTATCGCATCTGGCGGCTCAGGAAACCCACTAGCTGACGTTGATTTCCATGGAAATCAACTGATTGCGCGCCTGCCCTAACCCTACGATGACCAGCGCGGTGGAATAGGTATGGCCCGCGCGATACAGTTCGGCATCGACAGGAACCATGACCTTGACCAGTTGCTTTTGACCGGGTGCCAGATTGATCAGATCGGGGATCACGTCGATCATCGCGCCCTCAACTGCAACGCCGTCCTCGTCCAGAACAGGCGTGGTCGAAATCCGGGGGCTGACACTTGTGGCGGTGCTGTTCTCTACCTCGAAACTGGCCGACAAGGTGCTGCCAGCCACACCGCTTAACGAGATCGTGGCCGTCTGGGGTTGCGCGGAATGTTCTGCCGCGAGGCCATTCATGCCCCGGCTGTTCAGAAACTGGAACAGTTCGTCCGTATAGCGCTTGGACAGGACCTGAGCCGAGGCCGCATAGCGGATCGCAAGCTGCAACCCCTCCTGCGCAATCTCGGCCCCGCGTGTTTCGGTGAATTCCTTGTAGAGATCGGCCATGTCAGGGTCATAGCCCTGTTCCGACAATCGCTGATATTGCGTACCAGCATCGGTGTATTGCTGCGTGAAGGCGGTATAGATCGATTGAAGCTGGCGATAGCTTTCCTCCATCGCTGCCTGCAATTCCGCCTGTTTGCCTAATCCGTGATGCGTGGGCGGTACAGCGGCAGGCGCAACCTCGACCTCCGGCTTAACCTCAACCGGTTCCGGCTTGGGGTTGGGCTTGGGCGCCGTTTGCTTTGCTTTGGGACGCGGGCGTTTTGCGGGTTGCTTGCCGGTTGCTTTAGCCATCTCAGCCCTCTGTCTGCTGCACTCGCCAATGCGGCCAGCTTACACCAAACTGTTGAAATTCGCCAATTTCGCCTCACCCGCCCGGCGGATAGCGGCCTGATACCAGGTTCCAAGCAGGGCGATATATCCCGTCAGATTGGTCGATGTCACGGTTCCGGCGGTATCATGCGGCCCGCGCAGCCCCCGTTCGACTGCCAGTTGGCTGTAATACTCGATGACGCGCAGGATCATGGTGGGTTCGGCATAGGCCAGCGACAGATGCTCGGGCTCCCACACCGTGTTGAAATACAAAACCGCGCCCAGATCGTCGGTGAAATCCATCAGTTCGGAAAGCTCCTGCCAGTTCACCGTCATGATACAGGCCGAGATGCCGATGGGCCGGTTGTGATGGTGCGAATAGTCAGCCAGCCAGCGGGTGTTTTGGATCACCTCATCAAAATCCGCGTTGCGCCGGATCGAGCCATAGGTGTCACGCCGGACCGTATCGAGGGAGATACCGATATGTACGTTACCCCGCTCCAGCACGGACAAGGCCTGATCCGGCAGCAGGGTTGCGTTGGTCTGAATGGTAATCTCGCAATCCGGGTTCAGAGTGATCATCTTCTCCCAAATCCGGTAGTAAAGCCGCATCAGGAACGGCTCACCACCATAGAAGGTCGTGCCTTCGAGGTACGGGATAAAATCCTCCAACTCCTCGACAAAACCATCGCCATAAGCTTGCTGCATGGGCGCACGCAGTTCCCTGTAGCGGCGAATGCGCGAGGACAGCTCGCCATTGCACATGATGCATTCAAGATTGCAGGCATTGTGCAACTCGAAGGAAAACGAGGTTGGGTGATCCGGATCAACGCTCCAACGATCAAAATGCTGCGCGACGACCGCGCCGTAGTTCCCGAATTCAATCTGCGATCCGCATCCGTTGCACCCTCCGCCAAGTTCGCCTTTTGCCACGCGCTGGCACAATGTCTGACGCGGACGCCCCTGCCAGATTTCGTGGATGGACTGATCCGGGTACCGGCCCAGCGGCTCGCGATTGTAGCAACAGCTTGAGACATTGCCGTCCGTGCCGAAATACAGGCTGGTCGACGGGCTGTAACACAGGATGGGCCGGGGTCCGGCGCGGCGCTGTTGATTGTAGTGATAGTTCTGAATCGGGTTGATCATGGCCCCACCAAAACTTGCTCGGGCTTGATCATAACACACCGTGGCCAAGCCATGGCCGAAAACTGCCGACATGCGTGGCCCGTGGGCAGAACCTCAGAAACGATGAAGCTGCTTCAAATCCGTGATATGCTTTGTTTTGTCATGATTTTTCACGCAGGGGGTCTGGCGTGCGCAAACGTCGAGTTGAACTGGTTTACTTTTCCATTGTCGCGCTGCCCATTTGCGTCTTTGCGGTCCATGAACTGATCCAGACCCATATGCTGTCCAAGGATCTGGACCTTTCCCCTGACATTCTGGTGCAGGACAAGGACTGGTTGGAGACGGTCGGCAGATACAGGTTTCTTGCCGCCGCCTGGTTCTTTGCCGCGCTGGCCATTCTGCCCGTCGCAGTGCTGGCCCGCAACCTGATGCGCCCGACCGAACGGAACACAAGGGTTGCGGCGGTTCTGACCGTTGTGGTCGTATTTTTGCTGGCCATGATCCCGGTGATCCAACAGCACCTGACGGGAACGCCGCCGCAAATTTACCGGCAGGTGGGAAAAGAAGTGTTCGAGATGACCCTGTCCAAAGGAACCCTGCCCGGCTGCCAGAGCGTCGGCGATCGCTGGCTGATGGGCACATGCGGGGAAATTCCGGTGTTTTCGCTGTTCCGGCGTGTGATGGACATTATCACAGGGCTGGCGGGTCTTGCAGTCGGGGCTTTGATTGCGGGAATGATCCTGTGCCTGGCAACCGGCGAAAACGGCGATATCGAAGACACCGCTGTCCGATTGGCCCGCAACATACGCCAGATGAAGCAACAGCTTTACCTGTCCAGTCTGATCCTGACTTTCGGCATGTTCTTCGCCTCAAGCTGGATGTACTGGCCCTTGCCCGTGATCGCCGAGTCGGAAAAGTCCGCATTCACATCCTTGGTCACCGCATCGGCCTTGCTGACCGGCACCTATTTCTGCCTGCTGATGCTCAGCTTTTTCCTGCCTGTGGCTGTAATTCTGGACGGCCGCGTCACAAATCTGGCAATCGCCGCGCGCCAGAACGAAGGCGGTGAGGACGATTTTGACGTTCAGGACTGGCGCAAGGAACACGGGCTGTCAGATGGGCCCGGCGATTTCATGCGCGCGGGTTTTGCGCTGGCCGCCCCCATTTTGGCGGCTTTTGCGGGCGGCATCTCTCCGATCAGCGTCTGACCCCGCAGAACAACCAAGCGACGTATCAATCTGAGCCGACCTGTGGCACGGTTCGCAAACAAAGGAAACTGGGAGGACCTCATGGCTATTCGCAAGACTAAGGGGCGTGGACGCCTGTTCGACAGTGTTTTGGACACGGTAGGTGACACGCCCTGCATCCGCATCGGCAGGATCGCACCGGCGCATGTGTCCGTCTATGTCAAGTTCGAAGCGTTCAATCCTGCCGGATCTGTCAAGGATCGTCTGGCCCTCAACATCATCGAAGCAGCCGAGCGCGACGGTCGCCTGAAGCCGGGTCAAACGGTTGTCGAGGCGACCTCGGGCAATACCGGGATCGGTCTGGCGATGGTTTGTGCGGCCAAAGGATACCCGCTTGTCGTGACCATGGCAGACAGCTTCTCGGTCGAACGGCGCAAGCTGATGCGGTTTCTGGGTGCAAAGGTTGTTCTGACGCCACGGGCGCAGAAAGGTTTTGGGATGTATACCAAGGCCAAGGAACTGGCCGAGCAAAACGGGTGGTTCCTGGCCAGCCAGTTCGAGACCGCCGCCAACGCGGATATCCACGAAAACACAACCGCGCAGGAAATCCTTGGCGATTTCGGTAGCGGACGGCTGGATTACTGGATCACGGGGTATGGAACGGGCGGAACGGTGTCCGGCGTTGCACGCGTGCTGCGCAAGGAACGCCCTGACACCAAGATCATCCTGACCGAGCCTGCGAATGCGGCCCTTGTCGGGTCGGGCTATGTGAACACTCGCAATGCGGATCATCAGCCAACCGAAAGCCACCCCGAGTTTGAGCCGCATCCGATTCAGGGCTGGACGCCCGATTTCATCCCGTGGGTTCTGCAGGAAGCAATCGATCAATCCTACTATGACCAGTTGATCCCCGTTCCGGGCAGCGAAGGCATCGCATGGTCGCGCCGTCTTGCCGCCGAGGAAGGTATCTTTACCGGGATCTCTGGTGGTTCGACTTTTGCGGTGGCGATGAAGGTGGCCGAAGATGCCCCCGAAGGTTCGGTGATTTTGGTCATGCTGCCGGATACGGGCGAACGCTATCTCTCGACACCTTTGTTCGAAGGGATCGAAGACGAGATGACGGACGAGGAACAGGCAATTTCGATGTCCACGCCGTCTGCACAAATGGTGGCCGAGTAGGTCTCTGCTTTTATTGGCGCGTATTGAGACGATCTGTTCCTGATCGTCTCAAAATAGGTTGGCGAAACCGAAAAGAACCCTGCCCTCAGGCGTCAGAACTCTTATTCGGCGGCAAGCGGGACTACGGCATTGCCAGGCTCGGATTTCCGGCTGGCAGGCAGGCATACCGCGCTGGCCCGTCTTCGATACAGCATCGCAAAGACGGGCGGCGTGAAGTAAAAGGACACCACGGTCGACAGCAAAACACCCCCGGCGATTGCCACGGCAAAGGGCGGCCAAAACGCGCCCCCGCCAAGGATCAGCGGAAGGAACCCGCCGAACGTGGTGATGGTTGTCGAGATGATGTGGCGGCTTGATCCCGACACAACCCGCGCCATGGCACTCAGGTCGCCCCGGCTGGCCTCCGGGTCCTTTTGCAACCCCGTTAGAATGATGATCGCCGCGTTGATCGACACACCGATTGACCCAATCACACCAATGATCGCGGTGATCCCGAATGGGAATTGCATGACGGCCAGTGACAGCATCGAAAGCCCGGCTGACAGAATGCACACGACCAGCGTTACAACGGTCAGGCGGAAGGAATTGAAGGTCAGCACAATGGTGGCAATCGACAAGGTGACAATCAGGCCGACAGACGCCAGCAGATTGCCCACGGTGTTTGACCGCGCGTCGCTGTCCCCGCCCAAAGACATCGAATAGCCTTGCGACAGGACAAATCCGGATGCGTCCAGCGCTTCCAGCACGTCCTGCAACGCCTCTTCCGGCAACACGCCCGGCACGATGAACGCCTGAATGGTGTTTTCGCGCACGCCATCTGTCCGGGTGATGGTGCTTTCGGCAGGTTCCAGAACGGGCCGCGCCAGTTCTGACAACGGTACCGCAGGGAAAACCCCGGTGGCCGAAACCGCAGGGGCATTCGGCAGCAGGATCGGCATACTGACAATCGCGCTCAGGTCCGAGCGGACTTCGTCGCCCAGCCGCACGCGCACAGGCAATTGCTCGGTGCCCTCGATCAGCGACCCGCCGGTAATTCCTACAAGTGCAGTATCCAACTGACCGGCAATATCGGCCACGTCCAGCCCCAGCAGGCGGGCCTTAACCTCATCAATCTCGAACCGGATCTGAGGGTTGCCGCCATTGACGCTGGCCCGTGCCTGCGTCACCAAATCCAAGTTCGCCATGATCGAGCGAACTTCGTCGCCCAGATTGCGCAGAACAGTGATGTCCTGCCCCTGAATTTTGACCTCGACCGGGGCGTCAACCGGCGGGCCTTGCACCAGGTTGCGCACGATGATCTGGGCATCGGGGAAATCGGTATCCAGACGGCTTTGCAACGCGCCGACAAGGCGGGCTGCATCATCGGCGGTGTCGGTCGTGATCATGGCCTGCGCAAACCCCGGCTCGCGTGAGCGGTTGCCGACAATGTTGTAGTAAAAGGCCGGGCCGGACTCACCCACGGTCCAGTAGACGCTTTTGACGCCTTCGTCGGCCAGCAGCATGGCGTCGATCTGCCGCGCTGTTGCTTCGGTGGTGGCAATGGATGTGCCGCCCGGCATGTCGACCTCGATATAGAACTGGTTGCGGTCGACGCCCGGAAAAAACTGCGCGGTCAGTGTCGGGAAGGCGGCAAACCCCAGCACGGGCAGAACCAGCGCCAGCGCGATGGATCGGACCGGGTTGGCCACCGACAGGCGAATGGAGGCTTCGAACAGGCGGGCAAGCGGCGGGATGCTGATCCCCCGGCTCAGCATTCCGGCATCCGGGCGGTCGGACAGAACCCAGCCCGCAATCGCCGGCGTCACGGTCAGGGCAACGACCAGAGACCACACCAGCATCAAAACCACCGCGATGGCGATTGCGCCCACAAAATCCCCGGCGGGTCCGGGCAGCAGTATCATAGGTGTGAAGGCCAGCGCCGTGGTGACCGTCGATGCCAGCAACGGCGCGGCCAACCGGCGAACGGCGTCCTGCACGGCGGCAATGCGGGCCATCCCGTCTTGCAAGCGTCGTCGGATTTCGTCTGTCATGACAATGGCCGCGTCCACCAGCAGACCCAAGGCCACAATCAGGCCGGTGACAGACATCTGATGGATCGGCAGGCCGATCATGTTCATCGTGGCCAAGGTCGCCAGTGAGACGACAGGCAGCACCAAGGCCACAATGGCCGCAGCGCGAACGCCAAGTGTGATGAACAAAACGGCCACAACCAGCGCGACGCCAATGGCCATATTGATCCCGACCTCGGTCAGACGGTCCGTTGTATACTGGCTTTGATCGAACAGCAGCACTTCCTGAACGCCCAACGGCACCGACGGCGCACCTGCCGCAAGTTCTTCCCGAAGGAAACCGGTCCAACGGTCGATCTGCACGCCGTCTTGTGCAAGCACGCCCACCAGCACGGCGGGCTTGCCATTGGCAAAGGCGATTGAGGATTGCGGATTGCGCGCACCGCGATCCACGCTGGCGATATCGCCCAGTTGCACCACCGCCCCTTCTTCACTTTCCCGCAGGACGATGCTGCGAATGCGGTCCAGCGTTTCGATTTCACCGCTGATGTTGATGGTCAAATCCACGTCGGATTGCAAACGACCCGACTGGACCTTGCCATCCGCATCGGCAATGCGCTGAGAGATCTCGGCAGCGCTTAGCCCCAAGGCCGCTGCCCTGTCCATGTCCACACTGACCAGCACTTCCTCGTCTGGCTGACCAAAATACTCAACGGCGCGCGTTGCGGGAATCGCGCGTAGTCGATCCCCCAACGCCTCGGCGTGGCGCGACAGCAATGTGACCGGGAAATCCGGGCTATCCGCAGCGACTGCGATAACCGCCGAATAGGCCGAAATGCCCTCGGCATCGAAGTCCGGCGGCAGCACGCCCGCCGGGAAGGTCTGGCGGGCATCTTCGACGGCATCGCGTGCCTCGGCCCAGACTTGTTCGATGGTAGCTTCGTCCAGTGTTTCCAGCAACTCGACCGAGACCACCGAAACGCCCGAGCGGGACACGGAACTGATCTCATCCACCTCGGCGATTTTTCGCAGTTCTTCCTCGATCTCTGCCGTAACCAGCGCTTCGACCCGTTCCGGATCGGCCCCCGGAAACTGTGTGGTCACTGTTGCAAAAAGGTTGGTGATCGTGGGGTCTTCCTGACGTCCCAGCGACAGGAAGGATGACAGGCCCGCAGATACCAGAACCAGTATGATCAGGGCGACAAGGCGGGGGTGGCGAAAGGTCAGGGTTTCCATGGGATCGCTCCGTTACTCGTCAGGGCCGAAGGCGACACGCTGCCCAACGGTGACACGTTGTGGCCCTTGATCGATCAGGACGGTCCCGTCCGGAAACTGCCCGCGCACAAAGACCCGGTCATCCTCAGCATGCAGCACCTCGACAGTCGCAAGCCGAACGGTCTTTTGCGCATCGGCAACCAGCAGCGTCCACTGCCCCCGCGTCCCTTCCTTTAGGGATGTCGTGGGCACCCATGTCCCGGCACTTTCCACCGGATCAAGGACATGCACGCGTGCAGTCTGCCCGAACGCAACATCCGGCCCGTTTTTCAGATCGAACAGTGCCGTCCGCGTACGGGTCACCGGATCAATATCGGGGCGCAGGGTTGCAAGTTCTGCCAGGTAGCTCTGACCCGCGATTTCGATCTCAACATCCGCCAGCAGCGCCGGATCGACATCCAGCGGGATTCCGATCCGAACCTGAGGCGAGACAAGCTCGACCATGCCCAACACCAACTCACCGGACCGGAGCGTTTCCCCGCCATCCACGTGCCGCGAGGTGATTTGACCCGCAAACGGGGCCTCGATGCTGGATTTCTCGATTCGCACCGTCACATCCCGCAAACCAGCGTCAAGCTCACCAATCCGGGACAACAGTTCATCCTGCTGCGCGACGGCCTCGTCCAGACGGGCCTGGCTGGTAAAGCCCTGCCCGATGAGTTTTGCGTTTCGCTCGACTGTTTTCTTTGCAAAGGCAAGCTGCGCGGCAATGGCATCTCGTGACGCGGTCAGGCGATCGCGTTCCACCTCCAGCAGCGCAATGTCCAAGGTCGCAAGAAGCTGCCCCTTGGCCACTGCATCGCCCTCATCCACAAGAATCTGATCCAGCCTGCCATTCAGTTCGAACGAAACATCAGCCGAGCGTTGAGGTTCGACCTGCCCGATGAAGACCCGATCCACCGTATAGGCGTTTTCAGAGATGATCGGAGTGACGGATACCGGGGTCACTGCGGCGGCGTCTGGTGCAGGTACAGCATCCGCCCTGCGCGTCAGTTCCGAGGTTCCGACGTAAACAGCGGCGGCTGCAACGGCGATCACGCTGACGGTCAATCCAAGCCGCACCGTGCCACGCAACACGCGCGAAAACAGACCTTGCTTGGCAGGTTCAGAGGGGGATGTCGCAGGATTCGGCATTTGGGGACCTCATCAAGTTAGCCTCTCTAACATATGTTAGAACTTCTTACTTTGACAAGGGGTACGCGATCTGGCAGATGTTGGATCATGACGAGCACAGAAAAAATCCTCGCGCCAACCAGGGGCGCTGACCGCCAGGCCGTGGGCAAGAAAGCCTATCATCACGGTGATTTACGGGCCGCTCTGATCGAAGCGACCCGGCAATTGGTGGAAGAAAAAGGCCCCGACAGTTTTTCCGTGTCCGAGGCCTGCAGGCTGGCCGGAGTATCCACCGCTGCGCCTTACAAACACTTCAAGGACAAGACGGAAATGCTTGTCGCCACCGTTCTCGAAGGGATGGTTCGGCATCGCGAAAACATGCTGGCGGCGCTAAAGGGCATCCCCGAAGGCTCGCCCGAACGCATCACCGCAATCGGCATGGAGTACATTGCCTTCGCGCTGAACGAGCCGGGGATTTTCCGGCTGAAATTCGGCGGGTTCACAGACCGCATCGCCGACCAGCGCCTTGAAGAAGGCGGGCAGCAGAGCTTTGGGATTCTCTTGGCCGAAGTGGCGAAATGTCTGGGTGAATCGGAAATCACAGAGGAGGTCCGCCGCCGAGGCTTTCTGTTGTGGAGTTTCGTTCACGGGTTGTCCTTCATCCTGAAAGACCATGCGCTTGCAGAGAAAGGCCAGGATTTCGATTTGCACGATCTTCTGGAAGACGTCTCGCAAAGAATGCTGAGTTGACCCTGCACCAGCCTATGGGCGCTTCAACCCTTCCCAATCCTTCGCATCATCTGGCGCAGGTAAAGCGTTGGGGACACGCGGTTCAAAATGTTCGAAAGCGTGGCCACACGCCCAACGGGAACAAAATCCTGCTGCTTTTGCACACCGCGAAGAATGATCCGTGCTGCGTCCTGAGGCGCAATGTACTCGATACCATCAGCCGCAGAGCCCGGACGCACAAAATCCGATTGGTTGGCATGCGGTCGCCCGATATTGGTCGCGACAAAAGACGGGGCCGCGATGACCACGTTTACCCCATGAGGCAATTCCTCGGCCCGTAGCGATTTAAAAAACCCCTCCATCGCGTGCTTGCTGGCGGCGTAGGCGGTGCGGTGCAGCAACGGCGCGAACCCGGCGACCGAGGATATTGCCAGATGGGTTCCTTTGGCCAAGCGGACGGGTTCTAGAAAGTGTTTTGCACACTCGACGGCTGCAAAATAGTTGATTTCGAACAGTTTCCTGTGTGCCTGCATGTCGCTGTCGGCAAAGGCCGCTATTTGCGAAACGCCCGCGTTGTAGATGACCAGATCGACCGAGGGTCTGTCACTAATGATCTCGGCGCAGGTCGCCGCACAATGATCTGGCTTGGTCAGATCGCAGGCGTAGACGCTGACATTTTCCAAAGCCGCCAGTGCATCAAGTTCAGGGCCGGGAAGGTCGATCAAGGCCGTATGCCAACCCTGATCCCGCAGCGCCATGGCAAGGGCCTGCCCTAACCCGCCTGCCCCTCCGGTTATGACGGCGGTCTTTGTCATGTCCTGCTCTCCCACCAGCGCTGGAACGCCTCGGCGCTGGAAAGGCTGGGGTGATAGCCGAAGTCGGATTTCAGGGATGCGTTGTCCAGTACGGGCCGATACTGCAAGAACCTGACCTGCTCGGGTCCATAACGGCTCAGACCCAAGGGCCGGGCCACGGTCAAGGCCAGTTTGATCAGCCCCGGCGGCAGCCATCGCACGGTTTTACCCATTGCATTGGCGATTTCGGACAGTGTCAAAGCGCCATCACCCGAAACGTTAAAAACACCCGCTGGCCCGTCGGTTGCAGCCCGCAGCAAAATCTCGGCAAGGTCCTGATCCCAGATGAAAACAAAGGGGCTGTCCGACCCCCTTAACCCGAGCAATCGCGGTTTATGGAACAGGGACGTGATCTGGTTCTCGACACCTTCGCCCAGCACCGTACCCACGCGCAGAACGACCTGTTGCAGGTCGGGGGCATTTTCTCTGGCTTCGGCCAACATCTCTTCGACCAAGCGCTTGTGCCAGGAATAGGCAAACTCCCGATTGCCCCGGATCGCGTCCGTTTCACGCAGCGGTACAGGGTTGTCGGCGTGGTAACCATAAGCCGCGCCCGAGGACGTGACCACCAAACGCCGCACCCCAGCTCCAATGGCCGCGTTCAGCACATTCCGGGTGCCTTCGACATCGACCTGATATTCGATCTCACGCGTTGACTCGGGGCCCGGAGTTACAATCGATGCCAGATGCACAACGGTATCGGGGCGTTCTGCAGGGATGATGCTCTGCGGGTCGTCGCCTGTCACGTCCATCGTCAGAAAACGCGCGTTGGGCGGCAAGTCCTCAGGCTTGCGAATGTCGGTCGCAACCACATCCAGTTCCGGGCGTTCACCAAGGCGCCGCAAAAGCGCGGCCCCCACCGCCCCGGCTGCGCCAGTGATCAATATCCGGGTCATGCCGGAACCGCTCGCCGTGCGAAATAGCGCGCCAGTGCGATCCCCGAGATCGCGTGCCATATGCCCCAAAGGGCCGCTGCAACGGCCATCCCGCCCAGCCCACCGAAGAAAGCAAAAATCAGGATCAGCCCAAGGCCCGAGTTCTGAATGCCGGTCTCGATGGTCACGGACCGGCGATCCCGTTCGGACAGCCCTGCCACGGTCGCGGTGACATACCCGCCCAAAAAGGCCAGCGCGTTATGGATTACCACAAGGCCGATGATCGCCCCGGCAAAGCTTAGGAAATGGGCCCAGTTCGCGGCAAGCGCCAATGCGATGAAGGCCACGAAAATGCCCATCGACACCCACTGCATTGGTCGGCGAATACGGTCGGCAAATGCAGTGAACCTCGCGTTCACGACCATTCCCAGGATCAGCGGCAGGATCAGCATGAACCCAACCGTTATCGCGACCGAGACCGGATCGATTTCCGTACGCTGCAAAATCTCGCGCGTCGGGCCATAAAGATTGCCCCAGAACGCAATGTTTATCGGTGTGATGACAATCGCCCCGACCGTCGCAAAGGCCGTCATGGAAACGGACAGCGCGACATTGCCCTGCGCCCGATGGGTCATGAAGTTCGAGATATTCCCGCCGGGACAGGCCGCAACCAGAATAAGGCCCATCGCAACAGATGGCATGGGCCGAAGCACAAGGATCATCAGAAATGTCAGCGCAGGCAGGATCAGAAACTGCGACGCCAGCCCGACAATCAGTGGCTTGGGTCCGCGCACAACGCGGCGAAAATCGTCAATCCGCAAATCCAGCGCAATCGAGAACATAATGATCGCCAGAACCGCATTCAGAACCCTGAGGTTTCCGGCATCAAAGTTCAGCGCAACCTGATCGATCCCGTTCATCGCTCAGCCGCCCGCAGCGCCGCGATCTGACCGGTGACTTCTTTGCGATAGGTTGCCTTGTCGACGTAATACGCCATGCGCGGCAGGTCGATATAGTTCATGCCCCCCGTCGCCCGCTCATACCCTTCGGACTTGCTGGCACGGATCGCCTTGGCTGCCGCGTTGCCCGAGCGCAGACCAGCGATATACCGCGCAACCATCTCGGCCTGCTCATGACGGCCTTGCCAGCCCAACCCCGACGCCTCGACCATGCCGAGAACGAACAAGTCATCCCGGTCCGGGTGCATGCAATTGAGGTACAGGTCCGGGGCGTCGCCCTTCCAGTTCAGCAAGTCCTTTTCGATGAAAGGATAGTGCAGCGAATACCCGGTCGCTGTCAGGATCATGTCATATTCGGCTGAACTGCCATCGCGGAAATGAACCGTCTTACCCTCGAACCGTTCCACATCCGGGCGCACCTTCAGGTCCCCGTGCCCGGCATGGAACAGGATCAGCGAGTTGACTACAGGGTGAGACTCGTACAGCGCATAGTCCGGTTTCGGAAACCCGTATTTCTGCGGATCACCGACGAACCATTTCAGGATTGCCCCGTCAACCTTGCGCTTCAGCCACATGGGCAGGCGGATCTTGCCGCCCATCGTGTCTGCCGGAACGCCAAATACGTATTTCGGCACAAAGTAATACCCGCGGCGCATCGACAGATCGCAGGACAGCCCGTGGTGGATGGCATCCACCGCAATGTCGCACCCGGAATTCCCCGCGCCGATGACCAGAACACGCTTACCGGCGAATTGGGTCGGATACCGATATTCGGATGCGTGGATCAGTTCACCTGTGAACTCGCCCTTGAACTTGGGCATGTTGGGTTCCGACAAGGTGCCATTTGCGATCAGAACACCCGCAAAGGTCTGGGTCTGTTCGACCCCGGCCCTATCGCGCCAGGTCACATCCCATCCGCCATCCTGCAAAGGCTTGGCGCTTAGAACTTCTGCACCGAAGTGAAAGTGCCGATACAGGTCGAAGGCGTTCGCGAATTCCTGAAAATAACGCTTCATCTCGCGATGCGACGGGTATTCTGCCGTGTCCTCCGGCATGGGGAAGTCAGTGAATTCCGTCATCCGCTTGGAGGATATGAGGTGGGCGGTCTCGTACATCGTGGACCTGGGTGCATCGATATTCCAAAGACCACCCACATCATCTGCCAGTTCAAATCCCTGAAATGGCACTCCCTGCTCGATCAGTGTCTTGGCCATTGCAAGACCCATGGGCCCCGCGCCGATCAATGCAAAACACTCTTGGGGGCGGGCCTTTACCTCAACCGGTTGGCCCGCTCTTACCTGCCCCTGTTCCATCCGCGCCTCCTCCTGCGACATCTCTTATCTTGAACGAACGTTCGAAATAAGGCAAACTGGTTTTTGAGATGGCCCAACATGCTGTAAAAGAACGAAAAAGAGCACCTTCGCAGCGATCGCTTGCCGCGAGGGACCGAATCCTGGACGCCGCCGAGCTGGTTTTTGCAGAACGGGGATTCGAAGGGGCATCGATCAGGGACATTGCCGAACGGGCGCAGGTTCAAAAGGCCAGCGTGAACTTTCACGGTGGCCCGAAAGACGAGTTGTTCGAGCGTATCGTAGCGCGTCGGGCCGCCGAGTTGTCGGAAGAACGCCTTGCGTCCATCAGAGCGCTTGAGGCTCAGCAGGACTGGAGTGTTGGCGACCTGATGTCAGCCTTCATGCTGCCGCTTGTGACCCGCGCCTTTGGTGGCGATCCTCAGTGGCTGGCCTATGCGCGCATTGTGGCAATCGTTTCAGCTGACACGCGATGGCGCGCGCTGGCCAATACGCATTTCGATCCGGTGGCCACGCGTGTTGTACAGATGCTGTGCGCGCGTTTCCCCGGCGCGGACCCGGCGCGCGTCGCTGGCGCGCTGGTGTTTGCGGTGTCGTCCATGCTGGCGCTCTGTACCTCTGACTGGCGGATTGCCGCGCTCGGCGGAACGGGTGACGAACCGCAGTCTGACGACATGATCCAAAACCTGCTGTGTTTCTGCGAGGCTGGCATTCTTAGCAGCGTGGATCAGAACCTCCCGCTACAAAGTTAGTTTTCAGCAAAGGCCGCGATCAGTTCCTGCGCCAACGGCAGCGAGGAATACCCCAGTTTCGAAGGCGTCAGACCCAGCCGGACGACGACCATGTCATGGGACGGGAAAATGCCGATGGTCTGTCCGTCGTGGCCCTGTAACCAGACCGAATCTTCGAAGGACGGCACGCCACCCGGGGCCTCGATCCAAAGGTGCCCTTTGGCATAGGCACCATTCGACGCGGCCACCGGCTCAAACATCCAATCCGTAAATCCTTCGGGCAGTATCTGCTGCCCATCCCAGACGCCCTTTTGCAGCAAAAACTGCCCAAACCGCGCCCAGTCCCGCGCCGTAGCGTACATATAGCTGGACCCGACAAACGTATCCGCAGCATCTGTTTCCAGCACGACCGAGGTCATGCCCAACGGCTCGAACAATGCCTCCTTCGGATAGCTTAGCCCCCCGTCGCCAACCGCGTCTTGCCACACGCGGGACAGTGCAGTGGATGTTCCGGACGAATAGTTGAAGTCGGTGCCAATTTCGCTCTCTGCTGGACGACCTGCCGCAAATCCGGCCATGTCATCACGCAGATAGAGCATTCTGGTGACGTCAGAAACATCCCCGTACTCTTCGTTCCACTCCAGCCCGCTTGCCATCGACAACATATCGGCGACAGTGATGTCCCTGCGGCTGTTATCGGCCCATTCGGGGAAGCTGTCGACCAGTTTATCGTCCAACGCCATCTGGCCGGACTGTATCAACGTACCAATTAGGCCCGCCGTCACGGTCTTGGTCATGGACCATCCCAACAGCGGGGTGTTTTCGTCGAAACCCGGCGCATAGCTTTCCCCAACGATGCGACCATCTTGCACGACAACGACAGCGCGATACCCTTCGCCAAGCAAGGTCTCGTCGGACAGAATGCGTTCTATTTCAGCATCTTGAGACGGGTTTACGCGGTTTCCCTTCGGCCAGATGCCGTCCGGCAATGACGGCGACGCAGCAAGGGTCTTGTCGCTGAGTTCGGACGTGTGCAGGTTCGCACACCCTAACCCCTCGCGGTATTGAGAAGTTGCAGGCGCAAAGAACCGGAAAATCCGTGCCTCGACGCTTTGCGCTTCGCGGTCCACATTGATCGAGATTTGCCGAAGCAATGGATGCCCGGGGGCTTGCACGTCAACCGACAGAACCTCATCCGGGTCGCGCCCCGCGATGAACACGTTGGAACAGACGATCTTGGCCGAGTAATTCGTGCCGACCTTCAGCAAATCGGGCGGCGCAATCAACAGATACCCTGTCAGACCGAGTGCGCCGGCAACTGCCGCGCCCGCGAAGATCTTTGCCGCCTTTACCAACATCGCCCCTATCAGCCGGTGTGCCCGGCCCTCCTCTCAACCCGATACCTGGTTTGACTAGAGTATAAGCGCACGCAACTGGCCACAGTTCCGTTGCGTTTTTCCCGGGGCGCGACCACGCCCTTCCTGCCGCGTTGCGCCAAAAAGGCCAACGGTCCTCAATCCGCCAACCTATCCAGCGCGGAATAGAGCGCGTCTTTTTCCGCCCCAAGCTTGCGCTCCAGATCTGCCTGAAAGGCCGAGGCGATCGGGATCAGTTGACCAAGGACCAAGGCCCCCTCTTCGGTCAGTTCAAGCTTCACCAGACGCCGGTCCTTGGGGTCGACCGTCTTGGAAACAAGTCCGCGCGCCTCTAGCCGCGCCGCTGCCCGGCTGACCATCGATTTTTCCAAACTGACCCGTTTTTCGATGTCCCGCACCGATAAGTTCTTTGCGTATCCAATGTTTACAAGAACCCGCCACTCGGGAATCGAAATGCCAAACTCACTTTTGTACTGCTGCGCCATGTCCATACTCAGACGCGCAGCCAGAACTGTCAGGCGGTACGGCAGGTATTTCTCCAGATCGAACTCGGGCAAAGTGTTTGGCGTCATCCGGCAACGTCCCTTTTTCCGTATGGAGGCCAAATATTCATTGCAAATGCAACAAAAATATTGACACCGTTGCAAATGCAACGATTATCTGAGGCAATTTCCTATACACTCGGACCAGAAGCGCCCCGGGGCCTTCTTCGTCAAAACAGCAAAAGGACCGATCCTCGTGGCCAAGGCATTTGCATCGCAAGGCGATCTTACCGAAAAGACAATCACTTTTGATGAGATTGGCGAAGGGCTTTACGCGTTTACCGCCGAGGGCGACCCGAATTCTGGCGTCATCATCGGTGATGACAGCGTCATGATTGTCGAGGCGCAGGCCACCCCACGACTGGCCAACAAAGTGATCGAATGCGTCCGGACCGTGACCGACAAACCAATCACCCACGTTGTGCTGACTCACTATCATGCCGTTCGGGTGCTGGGCGCGTCGGCCTTTAATGCGCAGCAAATCATCATGTCCGATGTCGCCCGCTCGATGGTTGTCGAACGCGGGCAAGAGGATTGGGATAGCGAATTCCAGCGCTTCCCGCGCCTGTTCGAAGGACACGAAAGCATCCCCGGCCTGACATGGCCCACAACGACCTTCAGCGACAGCATGACCGTCTATCTGGGCAATCGCCGGGTGGACATCAAACAGATCGGCCGGGCCCATACGGCAGGTGACGCAGTGATCCATGTGCCCGACCAGAATGTGATGTTCACCGGCGATATCGTCGAGGATCATTCGGCCTGTTATTGCGGCGACGGGCATTTCGCGGATTGGGGCGGAACGCTCGACGCGATCAAGGCCTATGACGTGGACGCCATTGCACCGGGTCGTGGTGCGGCGCTGGTGGGCAAGAAGGCGGTGGAGCGCGCCATCGAAAGCACGCGGGACTTCGTGAACTCGACCTACACCCCTGCCCAGCGTGTAGCGATGAAGGGCGGAACGCTCAAGGACGCGTGGGACGCCGTTCGCGACGCCTGCGACCCCAAGTTCAAGGACTACGCCATCTACGAACACTGCCTGCCCTTCAACGTCAGCCGCGCCTATGACGAAGCACGCGGGATCACCCACCCCCGCATATGGACCGACAAACGCGATCTGGAGATGTGGGAGCAGTTGCAAGGCTGATCCGATTACACCCCAATTCGGCACGTCAGGTATTCAGATGCTTCAGGACAGATATTCACTCGCGTTTCGGCTATATCCCTATCAGAAATCCGCTGATCAGGACGCACCGCAGGCCAGGCGCCATCCGGTTGTTATCGTCGGCGGCGGCCCGATCGGGCTGGCCATGGCGCTGGATCTGGGACGGCAAGGCATTCCCGCGCTGGTTCTGGACGATCACGAAGGGATCGGCATGGGCAGCCGCGCGATCTGCTTTGCCAAGCGAACGCTGGAGATCGCAGACCGCTACGGGTGCGGCGCACCGATGCTGGATAAGGGCGTGGTCTGGAATGTCGGCAAGGTGTTTCAGGACGACCGACAGGTTTATGAATTCAACCTTCTGCCCGAAACCGGCCATCGCAACCCGGCGTTCATCAACCTGCAACAGCCCTATTTCGAGAAGTTCATCTTCGAGGCCATCTGTGCCGAACAGGAGCGCGGAGCGCCCATCGAAATCCGCGGCAAGAACCGGGTTGAAGCGATTGATGCCAAAGACGACCACGTGACCCTTTCCATAGAAACTCCGGATGGTCCCTATCAGGTCGAGGCGGACTGGCTGATCGCCTGCGACGGCGCGGGGTCCCCGACGCGGGACATGCTTGATCTGGGGTTCGAGGGGCGCGTGTTTCAGGACAGCTTCCTGATCGCTGATATCAGGATGAAAACCAGCGAATTCCCGACAGAACGCTGGTTCTGGTTCGAGCCTTACTTCAAATCCGGGGCCTCGACTTTGCTGCACAAACAGCCTGATAACGTCTGGCGCGTGGATTTTCAGATCGGCTGGGATGTGGACCGCAAGGAAGAACTGAGAGAGGAAAACATCCGCAGACGGCTGGATGCGATGCTGGGCGACGACGTCGAATATGAACTTGTCTGGTCCTCAATCTACACCTTCCAGTGCCGCCGCATGCAGAACTTCCGCCATGGCCGGGTGATCTTTGCAGGAGATTCAGCGCATCAGGTGTCCCCGTTTGGCGCGCGCGGGGCCAATTCGGGGATGCAGGATGTGGACAATCTGGGCTGGAAGCTTGGCCTTGTGATTGCGGGAAAGGCACCGGACAGCCTGCTGGACAGCTATGATCAGGAACGGGTGTTTGCGGCGGATGAGAATATCCTCAACTCGACCCGTTCGACCGATTTCATCACCCCGAAGTCCAAAACCAGCAAGAGGTTTCGCGATGCAGTCTTGAAGCTGGCCGAAACGCACAGCTTTGCCCGGCCTCTGGTCAATTCGGGGCGGTTGTCCGTGCCCTGCACCTATGATCATTCATCCCTGAACGGCGAGGATGCCCTGCCCGACGGCCCAAGCGGAACGCGCGTCGGTGCGACATGTGCAGATGCGCCTTTGGGCGATGGCTTCCTGCTCGACCGGCTTGGGGATGAGTTTGTTCTTCTGGCGATCAACACGGATGCACCGGCACATCTGGACGTGGATGGGATCACCCTGCGCACCGTCTCTGTCCAGACGACCGATGCCTTAGCTGCCCGCTATCTTGGGGCGAACAAACAGGCCGTTTATCTGATCCGCCCGGATCAGCATGTAGCGGCCCGCTGGGTGGCGTTTGATGAGGCGGCGACGCGCGCGGCGGTTCGCAAAGCCTGCGGAAAGGAATAGCACATGCCGTTGATTACCGAGCCAAACCTGCCATCACCGGATGATTTCTACGCCGATCTGATCGCCGCCCATGACGGGCTGTCGGATGAGGATAGCGAAGCGCTGAACGCCCGACTGATCCTTGTGCTGGCCAATCATATTGGGGATCAAGAAACGCTCAGGCAGGCCCTGCAAGCCGCTGCTTGAAAAGCTTCAGACCCGGCGACAGATCCGAAATACAGCTTAGGGCACCAGTCGATTGCGGCCCTGAGCCTCCAGCACCCAACAGTCCGTGCCTTCGAACACCACCGCAGTCAGCGGGTGGCAATAGCCTGCACCGGTGTCGATATTGATCCGATTGCCCCGGTGATCCGGCGCAGATACGTGGCTGTGGCCGTGTACCACCAGCCACGGATGCTGGCCTTCGTGGTTCAGAAACTCATCGCGGATCCAGATCAGGTCGTCGGGGTCTTGCTGCTCTAATGGCACACCGGGTCGAATGCCTGCGTGGACAAACAGCACATCGGTGGTCAGGTGATAAGGCTGCAACCGGGTCATAAAGTCGATATGCGCCTGTGGCACCGCCTGTTTCGCCTTGGCGTGAACCTGATAGATGCGATCTCCGTCCTCTACCCCTACCCCGTAAGACTGCAACGTCTCGACGCCGCCAATCCGGGGATGCAGCCAGTGATAACCGATCAGAAGTCGGGCATCATTGCGCGGATACGCCTCAAGGAACATCGCGTACATCTGGTCGTGATTGCCGCGCAGGAACGTCCAGTTCCTGCCCTCGGCCTGCCCTTTGATCAGTAAATCCAGAACCTCGCGGCTTTGTGGCCCCCGGTCGGTGTAGTCACCAATGAACACCACTTTGGCATCGGGGCCGCCGTCGCGTTCGATCCGCGCCAGGGCGTCCTCCAGCATCCCAAATTGACCGTGAATGTCGCCTATTGCGTAGATCGGATCGGGCATCTGTTACGCTCCGTTCAGGCGAAAGAAATATCGACCGAGCCAAACGCGCCGAAATCGGCGTGGATGTCAGCGCCTGACGGGCATTCGACAGGTCGGATGAAGCTGCCGGACAAGATGACCTGACCCGGTTCGATGCTTTGGCCGTACTGCACCATGCGGCGGGCCAGCCAGACAACGCTTTCGATAGGATCGTTCAATACACCGGCCCCCAGCCCTGTTTCCTCAATCTCGCCATTACGGAAGGTCAGTGCGCCCACCCAACGCAGATCAAACGCATCAATTGCATGGCGTTCATCGCCCAACACGACGCCCGCATTTGCCGCATTGTCGCTGATCGTGTCAAACACAGTGCGCGCCTTGCCGGTCTCGGGGTCCATGCGCTGAATACGGGTGTCGAGGATTTCGATGGACGGTACGACGTAATCCGTTGCGGCGATGACATCCTCACGACGGACGTCCTCGCCCCCCACGGCGGAGTGCATGACAAAGGCAATCTCGGCCTCGATCCGGGGTTGGATGAAACGCCCTGCCGGGACAGTGCTGCCATTCGCGAACACCATATCATCGAACAAAATCCCGCTGTCGGGGATGTCGATATTCAACGCATATTGCATCGCTTTCGAGGTCAGCCCGATCTTCCAGCCAATCACCTTGCGTCCTTCGGCCAGTTTCTGACGGTAGATGGCCTTTTGCACCGCATAAGCGTCGTCCATGCCCATTTCGGGGTGGCGCAGGCTCAGCAACCCGATCTGTTCGCGCGTCCGTTCGGCCCGCAACAGATCAGCAGCGGCGCGGTCGTGATCTTCGGGGGTCATACCTGTTCATCCTCGACCGTGTTGCGCAGGGTGCCGATGCCGTCGACCGACACCTCTACAACGTCGCCGGGCACCAGGTATCTTGGCGGATCGAACCGCGCGCCCGCGCCGGTGGGGGTGCCGGTGACGATGATATCGCCGGGCTGCAAGGTCATGAAGGTCGAGATATACTCGATCTCGCGCCGAATCGGGAACATCATGCGGTTCAGCGTGTCATCCTGCCGTAGCTCGCCATTCACGCGGGTCTGGATGCGGGCGTCATCCAGTTGCGCCGCATCGGTGAACGGCACCAGCCACGGGCCGATTGACCCCGATTTGTCCCAGTTCTTTCCTTGCGTGACGTTAAACTTGGCGTGCCGCACCCAATCCCGGATCGTGCCTTCATTGCATAAGGTCAAGGCCGCGATATGGTCATACGCGTCTTGCTGAGCGATCCTGCGGCCTCCCTTGCCGATCACAATGGCAACCTCGCCTTCGTAATCCAGCGTGTGGTTTTCGGGCGGTCGGATCAATGGGCGGTCATGGCCGGTAAAGCCGCTGGGAAAACGTGGAAACAGCGACATGTATTTGGGCTGCGCGCTGCCGTCCTTGTATTCCGCATTTCGGTCCGGAAAGTTCACCCCAACACATAGGATACGGCGCGCATCCGGCATCACCATCTCATAGGTGAACTCGGTATGGGTGACGGGCCTGCCTTCGGCAGCTTTGGCCAACTGCCCGAATGCACCCGAGGCGATCACCTCATACAGGCTGGCGCAGTCCGGGAACGCATCATTCAGAGCGATAGCGCCGTTATCGGTGATGGCTCCGAAAAACGTCCTGTTATCTGTTGTGTAGGTGGCAAACTTCATGTAATCTTTCCCCAGACGTCACGGATGACCTCTGCCGCCATCAGCACGTCTTCGCGCGTTGTATCGAATTGGCCGACCTGAAAGCGGATGATCTTGCGACCGTCGAACAGGCCTTGGGTCAGGTAAATCCGGCCATCATCGTTCAGCGCATCCACCAATCGCTGCTGCATCTCATCATCACCAGGACAACGGAAGGAAAACAGGCTGAGAATCGGGCCCGTCGTCACCTCAAACCCCTCCATCGCGCCAATTGTCTCAGCAAGCTCAGCGGCCCAAGTAACGTGGTTGCGGATGCGGGTCCGCAACCCCTCCAACCCGTATGAGCGCAACAGGAACCAGATTTTCAGCGCCCGGAACCTGCGCCCCAAGGGGATCGTCCATTCCGAGTAATTCGTGACCTCTGCCCCGGTTGTCTTGAGGTATTCGGGCTCGATCTTCAGCGTGTTCAACTGCGGTGTGGCGTCCCTGAGGAATTGAATGGCGCAATCGAACTGCGCGCCCAGCCACTTGTGCGGGTTGAAGACGATACTGTCATAGCGGTCGGCCCCGGCCCAAAGCCCCGCGCGGAATTCCGGGCAGATCATGGCCGACCCGGCCCATGCCGCATCAAGATGCGTATATAGGTCGTGTTTCTGCGCCACATCGGCAACCGCATTGAGATCATCGCATGCCCCCACCCCGGTGCCCCCGGTGATGGCGATGATCCCGGCGGGCACATGACCGGCGGCGATGTCGCGCTGGATTGCGGCCTCCAGCGCATCCGGGTCAATCGCAAAGGTCGGGCCATAGGCGGGCAGTTTGACCAGATTGTCCTGACCGATGCCCGCGACCCAGCAGGCCCGGTCAATCGACGAATGAACCTGATCCGAGCAATAAATCCGCAGCGCCCCTTTGGTGTTCAACCCTTCACGATTGCCGGTAAAGCCCGTGGCCCGTTCGCGCATGGTCAGCACCGCCGACAAGGTGGCCGAGGACGCGCTGTCCTGAATGACCCCGGTCATGCCTTCGGGCAAGCCCAGCGCCTGCCGGAGCCAGTCAACCATAACCCCTTCGACCTCGGTCGCGGCCGGAGAGGTCTGCCACAACATGCACTGCGCCGCGATTGTAGTGACCAGCATCTCGGCCAGCATCGACGGCGGCGCGGCATTGGCCGGGAAATAGGCAAAGAAACGCGGGTGCTGCCAATGGGTCATCCCCGGCATCACGATCCGTTCGAAATCGGCCATGATGGTGTCCATGGCCTGAGCATGCTCGGGCGGCTGCTGGGGAAGCTGCGCGGCAATCTCACCCGGGGCGGTTTGCGCGCGCACCGGCAGGTCGGGCAGAGCCTTGTGATAATCCGCGGCCCAGTCGGATATGCGTTTGCCCCAGTGGCCAAACTCGTCCCAGTCCATTCCCGCCTCCTCAGGGTGCGATGATCGGGGTGGCGTTCAGATCCGCCTCGGCCACGTCAACGCCTGTGAACCGTGACCCATGTTCAAACCAGCTGCGCGGTGCGGGCGCACCCCATAGGGTTTGCCGCTGGGGATCTTTCAGATCCCATTTCAGCGGTTCATGATCAGGATCCAGTGTCTGATAATCCGAGCTGTAGATTTCGATCCGGTGACCATCCGGGTCAAGGATATACAGAAAGAACGCGTTGGAAATACCGTGCCGCCCCGGCCCGCGTTCGATGTTTTCGACGTAACCCGTGGTCGACAAGACATCCAGAAGATCGATGATGTGCATCGGGTTGGCGACCCAGAACGCCACATGGTGCATACGAGGCCCGGTGCCGTTGGTAAAGGCCATGTCATGCACACCGCCTTTGCGATGCAGCCACGCCGCCCACAACCGCTTGCTGTCTTCGTCTTCGGTATATTCCGTAACCCGAAATCCCATGTCGCTGTAGAAGGCGACGCTGTGATCGACGTTTGGACTGAAACAGTTGAAATGGTCTATCCGCAAGGGACGCACGCCATGGTATCGGGCATAGTCCTGATGGATCGTCGGCAGCCTGTCCATCTTGTTATAGAATTCCAACGGGATACCGAAATTGTCCGAGGTCAGCAACGTGCGCCCCTGAAACGGGCGTTGGATCCACTGGGTCGGGCGGCCTTTGGCCTGAAACCAGGCTTCGGCGCGATCAAGATCAGCCTCATCAAAGACTTTGAACCCCATGACATCGACCGTGCCGGGCGCATCGGATTTCTGCAAAACCACGCTATGATGCCCACGCTCCTCCAACGCGCGCAGGTAGATGTGGGTGTCGGTCTCATGCGTCACCTGCAGGCCGAACATGTCAACGTAAAACGCCCTGGACACCGCCAGATCCCTTACGTTCAGGCAAACATGGCTCAGGCGGATCGTGTTGAAATCCGGGTAGAGGTTCGGAGCGGGTACAGGCATTTCAAACTCCTAAGTACATTGGATTGTCAGGGCGACGCGCGTCAGGTTCCGAGGCGAGTGATCTTGTGCTGACCGGTGGCAAAGCCGATGTGCTTTTGTTCCATGTAGAACTCAAAGCTCCAATCGCCGCCGTCCCGACCGATGCCCGAGGCTTTGACACCACCGAACGGCGTCGGCAGATGGCGGACGTTTTCCGAGTTCACCCAGATCATCCCGGCCTCAAGCTTGTCGGTGAAACGCAAGGCGCGGGTCAGGTCGTTGGTCCAGACGTAGCCGGTCAGACCGTAGGGTGTGTCGTTGGCGATTTGCAGCGCCTCATCCTCGGTCGAGAATGGAATGGCGGTCAGAACGGGGCCAAAGATTTCCTCGCGCGCGATGCGCATCTGGTTGTTTGCGTTGGTGAAAAGGGTCGGTCGTACAAAATAGCCGGTCTCCCCGACCGTCGTCCCGCCCGCGGCGATGGTGGCCCCGTCCTCTTTCGCGACCTCAAAGTAGCTGGTGACCTTGTTGTAATGTTCCTCGCTCACCAGCGGTCCGATCTCGGTCGCCGGGTCCAGCGGATGGCCGACCTTGATCGTGTTCACGCGCTCGACAAGCTTGGCCTCGAACGCGTCCTTAATCGTGTCCTGCACCAGCAAACGCGACGAAGATGTGCAGCGCTCGCCATTGATCGAATAGATCATGAAGATCACCGCATCCAGAGCGCGGTCCAGATCGGCATCGTCGAACACGATAACGGGGTTTTTGCCGCCCAACTCAAGATGGTTGCGTTTGAGCGTATCTGCCCCCTGCTTGGTGATCAGGCTGCCTGTGCGGCTTTCGCCCACAAAGGCAATGGCGCGGATTTTAGGATGTTCGCACAGCGCCTTTCCCGCCTCTTCGCCAAAACCGTTCACCGTGTTCAAAACGCCTTTTGGCAGACCGGCCTCTTCCGCGATTTCGACCAACAGCTTTGCCGTCAGCGGGCTGGCCTCGGCCGGTTTGTGGACCACTGTGCACCCGGCCGCCAGCGCAGGTGCAATTTTCCACGTGGACAGCATGAAGGGCGTGTTCCAGGGCGTGATCACACCGACCGGGCCAATCGGGACGCGCGTGGTGATGTTCATCAGGGTCGGCGATTTCAGATGCTGACCATCCCGCGCCTGCACAACCTGATCGGCGAAATAGCGAAAGTTCTCGGCCCCGCGCAGTGCGGCCTTCGACATGAATTTCAACGCCTGCCCAGTGTCCCAGCATTCGCACAAGGCGATCTCCTCAGCGCGCGCTTCGATGCCTTCAGCCACACGGATCAAGATCTTGCGCCGCTCGGTTGCGGGCATGTCACGCCATTCGGGAAATGCACCTGCCGCAGCATTGGCCGCAGCGTCGATATCGTCCGCATTGCCCTGGGCAACCTCACAAATCACGCTTTTGTCGACCGGAGACGTGGTTTGGAACCTGCCTGCGGACCCGTCCCGGTCCTTACCCGCAATCCGGTTTTTGATCCCATCCTTCCGGAACCGCGCCAGCAACCCGTTCAGCTTTTCCAGGTTCTGCTCCAAACTGCTCATTTCGGGTCCTCCAGATGGTCGCGGATCGTGCCGCATTTTGGGGAAAGACGGGCGTCGATTTCCCGCAATTCAGACGACAAAGCGATCGAATGCGTGTCCATTGCGGGTTTCAGAAAGGCCCGCGCGGTGTCGAAAATCTGCTTGATGACGTCCTGCTTGACGGCATCCGCCCGTCCTTCGCGCAGGCGGACCGATATGTCGACAAACCCGTGTTTGGGATCGCCATCCGCGATGGAATAATGATCGACGCGGATCGCCCGCACACGCAGCCCGGGCATGGGCAAGGCGTCGATCCGGGCCGCAGATTGCCTTAACGCATCACACAGCCCGGCCATATCCACGACCTGTTCCAGGTTTGCGGAATATTCGATGTGGATATGCGGCACGTCTCAATCCATTTTATTTGCTATGTTAAGTAATATTATACCTATCGAACGTTGCGGCCTCGAGTCAAACAATTTATTTAACATGTGATGTAATTTTGGGATCGGACCATTGCCAGAAACATCGCGAACCAAAAAACCCAACGCCCTGCCCCCAACGGCGCAGTCACTTCCTGTGTCGCTGATCCGCGCGCGTGAGGCCGTAATGGCCCCGATCCGCAAGATGTTGGCCAAGGCGGGCATCACCGAACAGCAATGGCGCGTTCTGCGCGTGCTCAGCGAGGGCGGAAAGATGGACGCCGGCATGTTGGCCAATCGCGCGGCGCTGATGTCGCCAAGCCTCAGCCGGATTGTACATTCGATGGAGAAAGCCGGGCTCGTGTCCCGCGAGGCCGACGCGACAGACCGCCGTCGCCAGCACATTGCGATCACGGCTGCAGGGCAAGCGATCATTGATGATCACATGGCCGAGGCCTCGGACATCGCCGCCCATTACCGAAGCATCCTTGGGGATAACGATCACGACACCCTGTTGGCGCTGCTGCGAAAGCTTGCCCTGGCGATTGAAGATCAGGATTCAACCCCTTGAAAGGTCACGAAATCACACCGACGCTAGCCCTTTGTCCAGCGCCGAAATCAAAGTGTTCACGTCCTCTTCGCCCAGCACCAGCGGCGGGGACAGAATGATGTTGTTTCCCGACACGCGCACCATGGCCCCGGCCTCATAGGCCGTTTTTTGCACCTTGCCGATAGTGGCCTTGTCGATGGGCGTTTTTGTGGTTCTGTCCGCAACCAGCTCTAACGCGCACATCAGGCCATACCCCCCACGCACATCGCCGATCAGGTCGTATGTCTCGCCCAGCGCCTGAAGGCCCGCATGCAATTGCGCCCCACGCTGCGCGGCGTTGTCCTTGACGTTCAGGCGTTCGGTTTCCTTCAGGCACGCAATCGCGGCAGCGGCGCCCACGGGATGGCCGGAATAGGTATACCCCGACCCGATTGCCGCCTTGCCCGAGCGGTCACCTTCGAACACATCAGCCACCGCATCGCTGATCATCACGGCACCGAACGGAAAATACCCGTTTGTGATGGCCTTCGCCGTGACCGCCATGTCAGGCTTGACGCCAAAGCGGCGCGATCCGCTCCACGCCCCCGTCCGGCCATAGGCTGTGATCACTTCATCCGCGATCAGCAGAATGCCATGTTTCGAGCAAATCTCGCGCACGCCGGGCATAAAGGTTTCATGCGGCGGGATCACACCGCCCGCCCCAAGAACCGGCTCAATGATCATTGCGGCTATGGTCGAAGGGTCCTGAAACCTGATCTCATCCTCAAGCGCCGCAAGGCACAGTTGCGCCAGGTTTTCCGGATCGGTTTCGCCAAACGGATTGCGATAGGTATAGGGCGATGGAATGTGATGGCAGCCGGGCATCAGCGGTTCGTACTGCGTTCGGAAATTCGGGTTACCGTTCACCGATGCGCCCAACGTATGGGTGCCATGATAGCCTTTCTTGAGGCTCAGGAATTTGACGCGCCCGGCCTCGCCACGCACCTTATGATATTGCCGTGCAAGGCGCAGCGCGATTTCAACGCCATCCGACCCGCCGGATGTAAAGAAGGCGCGCGACAGCCCGTCCGGGGCAAAGAATTCGCGCAGCATCCAGCTGAGTTCTATGACCAGATCATTGGTAGTGCCCCGGAAAATCGAATAATAGGGCAGCCTGTCCAGCTGTTGGGAAATTGCATCCTTCACCGGCTGGCACGAATACCCAAGGTTTACGTTCCATAGCCCCCCGACCCCATCGACAACCGTATTCCCATCCACATCTGTGATGCGCACACCGTCACCGCCGACGATAATGTCAGGCGGGTTTGCAAGGCTGTCCGCCGGATGCGCCATCGGGTGCCACAGGTGGCGCGCGTTGTTTTCTTTCAGGAAATTGCTGTCCTTCATCACATCACCTGTTGTGTCTTGGTTTCATCGCCCCAGTCCGGCGGCAGGGCTTCGAACCCTTGTGGAAACGCACCGCCCAGCGCAGTCGAGGCGCGGTCGGCCTCATTCAAAAGCATTTGGGCAATGTCGCGCAGTTTCTCCGGCCTGGCCCGCACGCTTGGGACGGCAACGGCCAAAGCGCCCAGAACGCGCCCACCTTCGCCGAAGACGGGGCATCCGACCGACGTGACCCCTTCATCAAACCCACCGGTGACTGACGCCACGCCGAACCGCCGGACGCGGTCGATCATGCCTTTCAGGTCCGCCGGGTCCGAGATCGTTTGGTCGGTATATTTCGACAAGGGCCGTGCCATGACGCGGGCTTGCCAATCCTCGGGGCAAAAAGCCAGGGCAGCGATGCCGGACGATGTCGCGTGCAGGGGCAACATCTCGGCAATGTCAAAGTTCACCTGAATGCCGTGCAGGGCAGGATCCGCGTGGGCGACCGGCGACAGCGCCTCGCCCTGCAGCAGACTGGCATGGGCCAGTTCGCCAACAGCTTCGGACAATTCGGACACGATGGGCTGCAACAGCTTTCGCACGGGGAACGCCGCCTCACGCAAGGCCGACAGGCGCAACAGCGCCGGACCAAGCCGATAGGCGCGCGTGTCAGGGTGTTGCTCCAGGTAGCCGTTTTCCGCAAGCTCGGTCAGGTGGCGATGAACCGTCGCCTTGTCGCGCCCGGTAAGGCGCACAAACTCACCCAGCCCGATTTCTGCGCGGTCGCGCGCGTACAGGGACAGCAAGTCCAAAGCTTTTGTGATCGTTCCCATCTGATACCTTTTGATAGGTTTAATATTTGAACCACTGGTATCAGATATTTTGATCTGGTTTCCTCCTCAGTCAATCGAAAATCAATATTGACAAATGTCGGCATTTGATCAGACACTTTTTTGATACCCATGGTTCACTATTTAAACCGATGAGGCGTGATTTGGACAGAGCGATAATTGACCAACTCCGGTCCCAAAGCGTACCGCCCGCCCGCCATGTGATCGACGGCGCGCGGTGTGATGCCTCGGACGGCGGCACGCTTGATGTTGTGTCACCCATCGACGGATCGACCCTGACGACCATGCCAAAAGGCACGCGGGATGATGCCCGATTGGCAATCCGTTCGGCGCGCGCAGCTTTTGACGACGGACGATGGTCTGGCCTCGCGCCTGCTGCACGCAAGAAAATCATGCTGAAATGGGCGGATCTTATCGAAGCGCAGGCGGCAGAACTTGCCGTATTGGGCGTGCAAAACAACGGAACCGAGATCGGAATGGCCTACAAAGCCGAACCACTCAGCGCTGCCGGGACGATCCGGTATTTTGCCGAAGCCATCGACAAGATATATGGCGAGATCGCCCCAACCGCCCCCAGCGCGCTGGGGCTGGTGCATAAACAGCCCGCAGGTGTTGTGGGTGCAATCGTGCCGTGGAACTTCCCCCTGATGATCGGCAGTTGGAAGCTGGGCCCGGCCCTTGCCGCCGGTTGCACCGCGGTTTTGAAACCGGCCGAGACCGCCTCGTTAACCCTGATCCGCCTTGCCGAACTGGCGCTGGACGCTGGTCTTCCCCCCGGCGTTTTCAACGTCGTGACCGGCGAAGGCGCGGTTGTCGGGACTGAGATTGCCGAGTCTCACGACGTGGACGTACTGGTATTCACCGGATCTGGGGCAACGGGGCGTCGGCTGATGGAGGCATCGGCGCGGTCCAACCTCAAACGTGTTTATCTGGAACTTGGTGGCAAATCCCCAAATATCGTGTTTGCAGACGCCCCCGATCTGGCAGAGGCCGCCAAAGTCTCGGCTGCGGGGATTTTCCGAAACTCGGGTCAGGTTTGCGTTGCCGGATCGCGACTGCTGGTGCAACGCGAAATCCATGACGACTTCGTCGCAATGCTGGTGAAAAACGCCGAAGCCATGCGTGTCGGCGACCCGCTGGACCCTGATACCGATGCCGGTGCGGTGAATTCGGAACGACAACTGGCGCAGAACCTTGCCTTTGTGGACGAGGCCCGCGCCGCCGGGCGCACCGTTGCCACCGGGGGCACCCGGATACTGCAGGACACAGGCGGCACATACATGGCACCGACCATCATTACCGGCGTGCAACCCAACGACCGTGTTGTCTGTGAAGAGGTGTTTGGCCCGGTTCTGACCGTTCAGGCCTTTGACACCGAAGAGGAAGCCATCGCCCTTGCCAACTCCACCGAGTTCGGATTGGCCGCTGGCGTGTGGACTGCAGACCTGTCGCGCGCGCATCGGATGATCGCGAAAATTCAGGCCGGAGTCGTGCATGTCAACACGTATGGCGGGGCGGACATCACTGTGCCCTTGGGTGGCGTAAAACAATCCGGAAACGGGCATGACAAGTCACTGCATGCGTTCGACAAATACCTTGACCTGAAGACCGCGTGGATCAAGCTCTGAACCGACAGGAGGATGCCAATGACCCGAAAAACGATCCTGTTGATTGGCACATACGACACAAAAGAGCCCGAGATGCGCTTTATCGAAGGCGTGGTCCGGGCGCAGGGGGCCGACGTGCTGACCATGGATGTCTCGGTACTGGATGATCCGGGAAACGCGACCGATATCAGCAAGCACGAGATTGCAGCCGCCGGGGGCATGACCGTTGATCAGGTCATCGCGCAAGGCGACGAAAACAAGGCCTTCCGCGTGATGTCTGCGGGGGCCGCAAACGTCGTCGCCGAAGCACATGCCAGGGGGCGCTTTCACGGGATGCTCGCAATTGGCGGCACGATGGGCACTGATCTTGCGCTGGACTGCGCACAGGCGTTGCCGATGGGCGTTCCGAAATACATCGTTTCAACCGTCAGCTTTTCACCCCTGATCCCGCCGCACCGGCTGGCCCCGGATATTCAGATGATCCTGTGGGCGGGCGGTCTGTATGGCATGAACTCGATCTGTCGGTCCTCGCTTAGCCAGGCTGCGGGGGCGGTGGTTGGGGCAACCAACGCGGCCATCGAGGTTGATCGCAGCAAGCCCTTGATCGGGATGACCAGCCTCGGCTCATCCTGTCTGCGCTATATGAAGACGCTGAAACCTGCGCTGGAAAGCCGTGGCTTCGAAGTGGCCGTGTTCCACTCGACCGGTATGGGCGGCATGGCGTTCGAGAAGCTGGCAGGCGAAGGCGCATTTGTATGCGTGATGGATTTCTGCATGCAGGAGTTCGGGAACCTGATGGCGGGCTCAGTGGTCTCCAGCGGGGAGGATCGCGTGACCAATGCAGGCCGCGCGGGCACCCCGCAGATGGTGGCCCCCGGCGCGTTGGACCTGCTGGACTTTGCAGGCTGGCAGGACATTCCAGACCAATACGCGGACCGCCCGTTTCATGAACACAACCGCCTCATCAAAAGTTCGGTCTTCACGGGTGAAGAACGCCGCGCCTGGGTGCGAGAGCTTGCCAACCGGCTGGAAGCTGCAACCGGACCGGTTCACTTTTTCCTTCCTGTTCAGGGGGTCGAGGCCTGGGACAAGGAAGGCGAAGAAGCATACGACCCCGAAGCGTTGGCCGAAATGGTGGACGAAGCGCGCACCACCATGTCCGGTCGCATCCCGATGACCGAGTTGGACGCCCATATAAACGACGCCGCTTTTTGCGACGCGGTTTTGGCACAGTTTGATGCCTGGGTTCAGGATGGAACGGTATCTGCCTCACACACCATAAATGAGGACATCCGCCACACTGACCGGAACTAAGGCACAACTGGCCCAGCCACTAGGCCAGCCTTACAATTCCGTCCACTTGCTGCTGTACCATCGCGCAAAGGCGGCCACGTTGGGTTCCAGATCCGGTTGAAACCGGCCGGGCCGTGCATCCGGACAAGCCAGCCCGCGTTGTTGATTTTCCAGCGCCTCGATATCCTCATCCAGTGCCGCATCCATGCGGCGGAGATACGCCTGCGATTTTTCGGCGAAATCCGGCAAGGCGATAGTCTCTGACGGAAAGCCCGAGGTTTGAACCACCCGACATCTGGATGCACCAAGCGGATAAGCCTCGTAACACCAAAGCGCGTCGCGGTTCGCGGCGAAGGTCATATTCGGGAAGATCCAGGTATAACGCGTACCCTCGCGGGCCTTGCCGGTCAGGCCGGGGATTTCGGGAAGAGATTTGTCCTGATCGCCTTCCAGCAGCCCTCCGGTCCCCTCGGTCGCGCCGAATTGGCTGGCAAAGGCGCCCTTTACGGCGTCGGCTGCATCCGGTCTGTCATAGACACTGTCGATCGAATCCGCATGCACAAACGGCAGATGGTAGTATTCGTTGAACACTTCGAGGAAGATCTTCCAGTTACAATTCACTTCGACCTCTTGCCTGCGGACCGACACAAGGCGGTCCATGGGCCAAGGGCTATGGAGTTCGGCAAGATCCCCCAGATAGGCATCAATATCGGGCGCATCAGGAGACAGACAGAGAAAGGCAAAGCCCAACCGCTCGGCCACCTGATAGGACACAAGGCCATAGTCCGCCTTGTCGAAGCCCTGCGCCCGCTCCATATGCGGTGCGGCGACAAGCTTGCCGTCCAGTCCGTAGAACCACGAATGAAACGGACAGCGCAGTCCCTTGCACCTGCCCTGCCCGTCTACCAAGCGGGCGCCGCGATGACGGCAGGTGTTTGCGTATGCGCGCAACTGACCCGCCTTATCGCGCAGCAGAATGATGTTCTGCCCGGCCACATCCATCGTGATGAAATCACCCGGATTGGCAACGACATCGGCCCGACCAACACCGATCCAACCTTGGCGGAACACCAGGTCCATTTCGGCCAGGGCGTGATCGTCCGAGGTGTAACAGACCGGCGGAATGGAAAAGGCCGCCTCGACTGGACGGGCGCAATCGGCCAGAGCGGGGTCATAGGCTGAGTTCATCGCTGTACTCCTTACGGGGCGGTAATCGGCGGTGGCTTTCGACGCTGCCCGGTCAGGGCATTTCCGGCAATTGCGGCAAGCAGAATCGCCCCGCCGATCAGAGTATTGACGGTCGCTGTTTCACCCAGAAACAGCCATACCCAGACCGGGCCAAGCAGAACCTCGGCCAGTGAAAGCAACGTCAATTCGGCGGCGGGCAGGCTTCTTGATCCGATTGTATAAAGGATCAACCCGGCCCCCACCTGAAAGACACCCATGCCCATCGCCACACCACCGTCATTCAGGCTCAGGACGAGGGATAGGCCCTGTAGCTGGCAGATCGTAAAGGTGATTGCGACGCCAAACAGCCCGGACAGAAAGACCGAGGGCAACATCTCGGACGTGCGCCCCCAGCGCAGTGCAACGGTAAAGACCGCAAAGCCCAATGCCGATCCAAGCGCGGCCAGACTGCCCTTCAGCGCCACGCCCCCGGACTTGTCCGCAACCATGACAGCAATGCCGATCAGGGCGATCCCGATGGCAACCCAGGTGGCCCGGCGCACAGGCTCGCGCAGGACGACCCAACCCAGAACAGCGGTCAAAAAAGGAGCCGTCGCAAACAGCAGCATCGCATTCGCGACCGAGGTGTTCTGGATCGCGTAGATCGCACCGGAATACGCCGCCAGCAGCGACAGCGCGGCGACAACGGCGGGAAAACCGGACCGGCGAAGTTGTACAAACGGGTTTTCCCGCGACCGAATTCGTATGACCGCGTATAGAAAAAGCGACATCGCAACCGACCGGTACAGCAGTATTTGCCAAACGCCCGCCTCTTCTATCAGCCGGATGCCAAGCCCGACCGTTGACCACAGAACGCCAGCCGCAAATACAAAGAAAACGCCGTATCTGTGGGCGTCTTGTGAACTGGGTATGTTGGCTGTCGTCGTGATGGCGCTGTCCTTCAAATCTCGGGACAGTGTAGGTGCGCGACATCAGGCCCGCAGGCCCGTTTGCGACAAGGCTGACGTTTCAAGGCACAACGCGCGGATTTGGTCCGCGCACAGGTCCGGCTTTTCCCATCAACAAGTGCGCCCCTCGCCAAGTCACTGGCGAAGGGCAAAGGTCGGTTAGAGAGCCTTCCGGAAGATCACCTTGTCATCCCCAGCCGCCCAGAAATCGCGAATACGCGCTTCTTCCTCATAGCCGTTGCGCGCGTAAAATCTGCGCGTCAGTGCAAAGTCCTCGGTCCCGGATGTGTCAACGATCAGCAACCGCTGACCTTCGGCTTTCAGACGTTGCTCCGCAGCTTCGACCAGAGCGGTTCCCAGTTTCTGCCCCTGAAGATCAGGTCGCACGGCAAGCGCAAGCATATTCCACGTTCCCTGCGCCAGTTCCTCGGGAATGGAATAACACAGCCCGACGGCCACGCCGTCCAGATGGCAGGTCAGCCACATCGCCTCGGCCTTATGATCAAGCGCGGGCTGCAGCATCTCGGGCAGCATTTCACTGGGAAACAACTGCGTTTGATCCAGCACGGTTTGCAACGCTGGAATATCACCCTTGGTGGTTTGCTTAACTATTGGTGTTTTCATCGGGTATTCTCATTCAGTGTCGCGTTTCAGGACAGGTTCTTGCGGGGCGCGTGTGATTTCAGCCATATGCAGACGTGTCCCAATACTCGGGCCGCATGATCGGCGCGACGGCAGTGGTTTTGCCGCCCAGCGCCTTGGCGGACCCGGGTTTCAGCTCAAGCTCCATCCAGGATTCCGGCATAGTCAAAAGGTCCGGATAGGGCGTTTGCTTATCCGTCGGAACAAATCCGTATTTCGGATAGAAGCTGGGCACGCCCAAGACATACACAGCATCAGCACTGACCGAGGTAAGATGCGCGATGCTCGTCTCCATCAATTCCTTGCCGACACCCTGCCCCTGATAGTCGGGCACCACCCCGCAAGGGGCCAGGAGAAAACACTTGGCCTGCGGGTGATCCTGAAACAGGAACGGAGTGAACAGCACATTCCCCGCGATCTTTCCATCGCGCGTCACGCTGATCGAAATTGTGTCCGCAAGCGCCAGAAAGCCTCTGGCAAGCTGTGCAACCTCAGGGCCTTCGTCTTTGCCGAACGCGTCAAGGTGAACGCGTGTTATGGCTTCGATATCTTTATGGTTCATTGTTCTTTCCTATCTTTGGTTCATTTGCGCGCGCACGGATTTGATGCCCAACGCAGAGGCGCGGTAGGGGCTGCCATTCTTTGACCGTATGAAACGACGTTTCAGCAGGCGTTTGAAGATGCCCATGGTGCAGTCGGTCAGAATGAACCCGTCGCGCGTGTAACAGGTGACGTCATGGATTTTACCGTTCTCCAGACGTTGATGATGGATCGACCCGCCAAGGGCGAGTTCGTGCAAAACACGTTGTTCGTGCTTTGAGATATTCATTGGGATGTCTCGATTTTACGAAAGCACAGAAACAGGTTCACTCAGCATCGCGCGTGAGTGTGCCTATCAATGTTGGTGTTCCTGTATTTGGGTCGCCAGGAACGGGCGTTAGGCCCGGGTCTCTTTCATAAAATCTCCGTTGCACGAGGCTGACTGCCTCAGGCGTGATCGGAAGTATTCATCAATCCTCGATGTGTCAAGTCGCATCGGCATTATGTACTAGCCCTGCCCTGTCTTCGGATGCGGTCAGACCGAATTGCCGCCTGTAGGCTCGGGCAAAGCTTTCTGGGTTTTCAAAGCCGCATAAGGCCGAGATGTCACTGACACGCAAACTGGAATTGCGAATAAGATTGCGGGCCTCAACAAGGCGCAAGCCACGATAGTAGGCGGCGGGCGAGCATTTCAAATAGTGCTTGAACAACCGTCCAAGGGTCCAGATCGGCACCCCAACCCGGTCGGCAATATCCGAGATTGGCAAGGGTTGATCCAAGGTCGCCAGCATCAGATCCACCGCCAGCGCAAGGGTTCGGTCAAGTCGGGCAAGCGAAGTATCCGTCAGCAGTTTCTGCTGCGGCCCCTCATGCACTGTCGGGCGATAGGTCAGAATCTCCGCCACTCGTTTCGCCAGACCCTGTCCGTTGAACCGCTCGATCAGTCCCAGCGTCATGTCGAACGTCGCCACCCCGCCTGCGCTGGAACAGCGATTGCCGGTGATGGTGAACAGCCGGTCCACGAACATCTCATCGGCAAACTGTTCGCGATACCCGCGCAGGGCTTCGAAATGCACCGCTGCCGGTGCAAGTGACAACAGCCCGGCTTCGGCAAAGATCAGGGCACCTGTATCGACGCAGCCCATCACCGCCCCGGCACGGGCGCGGCGTTTCAACCAAGTCAACAGCCTCGGCACCAGCGACGCCTCGGGGTGATAAGAGGACAGCAGCAGAACAACGTCGGCAGCCTTGTCGTCCAACGGCTCGGTGTTCACCTGCATCCCGCTGGAGCTGAGCATCACGCCCCCTTCGATGGACAAGAAGCGCCAACGCCACAAAGGCTCGGTGCTTTCCCGGTTTGCCACGCGCAGGGGTTCCGTCACCAGTGTCAGCGACAGGATCGGAAAGTTCTCGGTCAGTACGATGTCGACACTGGGCAAGGTTGGGCCTTCTCAATTTGCAAGAAATCATCAAGAAATTGCCAATTCAGATCAAGAGAAATTGCGGGACAGGCAGTACCGTTTAAGTAACGGAGGACACCCCATGACCGAATTGCCCTGGACACCGGATTTCGACACCTGGCCCATTCTCCATACCGTGATCGCTGTGACGCATACCAAGGATGTTCTCAGCATCACCTGGTCGGACGGGGCCACCAGCCAGTACCACGCGCTGCTTTTGCGGGAAAACAGCCCCGACCCCGAGACAATCCATCCCAAGGCGCGCGAAATGTGCGTGTCGCCCAGCGCGATAGATGGCGATCTGGGTATACGAAGTGCACGGGTCGAAGCAGGCGGCGCGGTCTCCGTCGATTTTACAGACAGCAAAACCAGCCGGTTCCATCCCGGCTGGCTGCGCGGGATCGCGTGGTTCGGCGCGGATGACACGCCGCAACCCATCCTTTGGCGAGGCGAGGATCAGCCAGAACCGCCCAGCTTTGACGGCCCCGAGGCGCTGAACAATCCGCGGGTGTTTCTGCAATGGCTTGAGGCCTTGCGCGACTACGGCGTGGCCCGCCTGCGCGGATTGCCCCAGCAGGACGGCCTGCTGGAACAGATCGTCACCCGCATCGGTCCAATCCGCGAAAGCAATTTCGGGCGGCAGTATACGTTAGAGATCAAGGATGATCCTGACAGTCAGGCCTTCACCTCGGACATGCTGTTGCAGCATATCGACCTGCCAACGCGGGAAACGCCGTTTGGCCTTCAGTTTCTCTATACCCGCGACAACACGACGACGGGTGGCGAAGGGATTTACGTCGATGCATACCGCATTGCCGAAGACCTGCGGGTCGACGAGCCCGCGCATTTCCACTCGCTGACCACGGATATCTGGGAATACAGCAACCGGGCGCGCGGCTCGGATTATCGCGGTTGGGGGCCTGTGGTTGAGACCGATGAGACCGGAGGCATCACCGGCGTTCGGTACAACACCTTCCTGCGCGCGCCGCTGCGGGCTCCGGTCCATATCCAGCGCCGCGCCTATCAGGCATACCGGGCGTTCTGCGAACGGGCCCAGGACCCGCGCTATATGATGGTTTTCCGGTACGAGCCGGGCGATCTGCTGGCCTTTGACAACCGTCGCGCCCTGCATGGCCGCGCCGGGTACGAGGCCAAAGGCAGCACACGGTTCATCGAAGGTATCTATTCCGACCGCGACGAACTGCATTCCCGCATCCGCACGCTGCAACGCCAGTTCCGAGCTGAGGCGCAGTCATGATCTTCAAACGAATGGCCGCGATACAACTGACCGAGCGGACCCGGAAAGTCATCAGCACCTCAAGATTTGGCAATCAGGTCACGGAGTGCAACCTGTGACAAAGGCGGATCGTCTGAAACGAATGCTGTCGCCTGCGCGCGTCGCGTGGATCGGCGGCGGGTGTATTGCGCCCGCGATTGAGTACATGCAGGCGGGCGGGTTTTCCGGTGACGCCGTAGCCGTGAACCCGAAACGGGCCACGATCGCGGGCGTTCCCTGTGTGGCGTCGGTTTCTGAACTGCCATGGGTGCCGGATGTCGCAATTCTGGTGATCCCCAAGGACGCGGTTATCGAAACCGTGCGCGCGCTGTCGGCGCAAGGATGTGGTGGTGTTGTCTGCATTACTTCGGGCTTTTCCGAAAGCGCCGATGGCGCAGCCCGGCAGGCGGATCTGATCGACGCCGCCGGTGACATGCCGGTGATCGGCCCCAACTGTCCCGGTATCGCCAATTTCCTGGATGGCAGTGCCTTTATGATGGATCACTTCGGCACTCATGCACCCGGTAAGGGCGTAGCCGTGATCTCAAACGGTGGCGCATACCTCAGCGACCTTGGCTGTGCCGACCGCTCGCAACCCATCGCCTATTTGATCGGGTTGGGCAATCAGGCGATGGTTACGGTTGCCGACATGCTGGATGTAGTATTGGACGACCCGCGTGTGACGGCGGCGAATATCTATTTCGAAGGCATTACCGATGCGGCAAAGCTAAGCCGAGCCGCCGCCAAGGCCGCCCGCAAGGGCATTCCCGTTGTGGCCATCAAAGGCGGTCGCAGTCAGGCAGGCACCCGAGCCGCACAGTCACACACGGCGTCGTTGTCGGGGGATGCGGCCGTCGCCTCGGCCCTGTTCCGACGCTTCGGCTGGATCGAAGTGACAACACCGTCCGAGGCTATTGAAACCGTCAAGATGTTAAGCTTCACGCCTGTCCCAAAAGGCTTGAAAACCGGCTTCATCACATCCTCTGGGTCTTATGCCGTGTTGGGAGGCGATATTGCCGAAAAAGCAGGCCTTCGGATGGAGCCACCCTCAACCGACTCCGCGCCTGCCATTGATGCCGCGCTGCCGCCTTATGTCGGCCCTGCCAATCCGTTGGACATCTCGGACGCGCATGGTTGGCCGCAGGCGAATCAACTGCCAATTTACCAAGCCTTCGCGCGCGACGACTATGATCTTTTCGCGCAAGTCATGTGCTACCCGCCCGATGGCGGTTGGGACATGACGACATGGGACGCAACCACCGGGGCGCTGGCACAGGCCAAGGGGGATCGTCCGGCGGCCTTCGTCAACACTCTGGCCGAGTCCCTGCCGAAAGAGGCGCGGGAACGGATGATCTCCAATGGAATGGCCCCGTTGCAAGGGCTCGAAGACGGCCTGCGCGCGGTCGCCCTTGCGGCGCGATACGGCGCGAGCCGAAACAGCCTGGACGCCGACGCCATGGCTTTGAACGCCGACAGTGGTAAGCTGGTGACAGCGGACCGAACCCTCAGCGAAGCCGAAGCAAAACTGCAACTGCAAGGGCACGGTTTGGACATTCCCCGCCAATGGGTCGTTTCGGGCGCGCATGACCTGCCGAACGTCCACTGCACCTGCGCGCTAAAGGCCATTGTTCCGGGATTGCTGCACAAGACGGAAATGGGCGCTGTGACGCTAAATCTCGCGCCGCCGGATCTTTCGACTGCGATCCGCGCCATGTCAGATCGCCTTGCGGAACACGGCCTGAAGGCTGACGCGTACCTGATCGAAGAGATGATCCAAAACCCGATTGGCGAGTTACTGGTCGGCATCCGCCGCGTGCCAGAGATCGGCTTGGTTCTGACGCTGGCCATCGGCGGTGTTGCGGTGGAACTGATGCAAGACACCGCAACCGTGATCCTGCCCGCACTGCGCCGCGACATAGAGGCCGCGCTAATGGGGTTGAAACTGGCCCCCCTGATCCTTGGCTATCGCGGTTGTCCGGCGGCAGACATGACCGTCACGCTGAACGCTATCGAGGCGCTGTGCGTCTTTGCCACCGCCACCCCCGGCATCGCAGAGATGGAAGTGAACCCTCTGCGGCTGACCCAAACCCGCGCGGTGGTTGCCGATGCGGTTCTGACCCTGAAAGGCTGAGACATGACCGAATACACTCATCTGATCTACGACGTGGACGCCGACCACATCTGCTGGCTGACACTGAATCGACCCGAAAAGCTGAATGCGATGAACCTGAAACTGATCGCCGAGCTACAGGCGGGGCTGGAACGCGCAGACGCGGATGATGATGTGAACGTGATCGTCATTCAGGGTGCGGGTCGCGGGTTTTGCGCCGGGCACGATCTGGATGAGGATGCCGAGGAGGATCGGACCTCGATCTACGAATACCGCGCGCATTATTTCAAACAGTTCGATGAGTTCACGACCCCCTGGCGGATCACCAAGCCGGTGATCGCATCGGTCAACTCCATCGCCATCGGCAAGGGGTTCGAACTGTCCCTTTTCTGCGACATCACCATCGCCAGCGATGATACCCGCATCGGGTATAACGAGGTGCGCTATGGCATTTCGGGCCACTGCATGTTCCTGCCCTGGCTGGTCAATATGAAAACCGCCAAGGATCTGCTGCTGACCGGGCGTGAGTTGACGGCGACAGAGGCAAAGGAAATGGGCCTGATTACCGAGGTTGTGCCGCTGGAAAGGCTGAAAGAGGCAACCCACAAAAAGGCACTGCTGATGGCACGCATGCCGCGTGAAATGCAGCGGATGCACAAGATGTACCTGAACCGGGTCTACGAGATGCAGGGCCTGCGTACCGCAACGGATTATTATCTGGAACAGGTCGCGATCATGGGCGCGCAACCGGTTCCGGAATATGAGGCGTTTTCAAAATCGACCCTTGAAAAGGGCCTGAAGGCAACGCTGGCCGATGCCAATGCCCGATATGAGGGGCTGGATTAATCCCTTTTTCAGGCAAACGGGACACTTGCCTTCTTAGACACTTTGGCGAGGCCTTTGAAGGCCCCGCCTGCATCCGCCTGTCCTACTCGGGCAGGTAGCGCGCCGCCCAGCTGGTTGCAGCAGATTGCCGCGCCAGCATCTCTTGCACCTCGTCATCCGAGTACCCAAGCCTTCCAAGGATTTGCAGTGTGCTGTCGCCAAATTTGGGCGCAGGACCGGGGATGGTGATGCTTGCATTCAAGGCGCGCACCGCATTTGGGGCGGCCAGATCGCACCAACGGCCCATTGGGTGCGTATCGTGACGCACCGCGCGATAGGTGGCTATGTCAATGTCCACCGGACCGTCGCTTTCAACCTGCAGCGCCTGATCCCGCGTTTCCAGCATGGATGCCAAAGGAACAACAGCGCTCGCGCCCTGAGTCAGGCATTGAGACCAATGAGAAAGGGGGCGGGATTTGAAACGCGCGATTAACTCTTCCTGCACTGTGTTGTCGGGTAGCGAAACCAAATCGGAAAGCTCTGCCACCTTGCCAAGCACGTCGCGTCCATCGGTCGGTGCAGCCCAAAAGAACCACCCGTCCGACGCTTCGTAGCAGTGATAAAACGGCCCTTGCCCCAGCGCATCGCGACCCGAAGGCTCATCAAAAGGTGCGCGTCCGGCAAAGTCATACATGAATTGCGCCTGTATCATGCCCCCCGCCGCGGCCAGAGACGACCGCGCGATGTCAGCCTTGCCGGTGGCCTGTTTCCAGAGCAGCGCACCGCCCAGCGAAACGCAGGCCGTCAGCCCGGCCAGAACGTCAATCGTACCTGCATGGGCGTGTTCTTCAGGTGTGTCCATACCGCCGCCAAAGCGGATCATGATCCCCGTGGCCGCCTGCGCCAGATCATCATAGCCAAGATGATCCGATTTCGGCCCACGCATCGGCCCGCCAAAGGCATCCAGTTGCACCAGAATGGCATCGGGGTTGATGTGAGAGATTTCGTCTGACGACAGGCCCAGCCCGTCACGCTGTTCGTTTGTGGCGTTTAGGGTGATCACATCCGCTTGCCGGATCAATCGGTTCAGCGCATCACGCCCGGCCTCGTCACGCAGGTTCAGCAGAACGCTTTCCTTGCCGCGATTGGCCTGCAAGCCGAACACCACCGTATTCCACGGATCGACCGAAGGTGTAACGGGTTGGACATGGGTCACTTCGGCCCCAAACCGTGCCAAAGTCGAGGCGATGGTCGGTCCGGCGATCACATTGGTCAGGTCCAGCACCCTGACCCCGTCCAGCCAGCCTGACTGCTGCGAGGGTTCAACATGCGGACGGGTGGGTTCAGCCAGTATTTGCGCCACGTGTTTTCTGGCCGCTTCCCCGGTTACAGCCGGTTTTTTCTCGACCACCGCATGATCCCCGGCCAGCCACGCCACGTTGCCCATCTGCTGCATCGCGCCATGTTTCGGGTCATCCACGCTCAGGATCAGGCCTGACGTGGTGGCGTGCGGATCGTGCAGCCACTCTCGGGTTGTACGCTGCGCCGTTGCCGGGGCCTTGGCCGCACCAAACAGGGCGTCCCATTCATGTGCGGGCTTGGTCAGAAACGCGGCCTTCATGGCCGAGGACACCCGCGCGCGATCCCGCGCACCGACCGGGTAGTTGCTGAGCGTCCATTCATCCGGCCAATCCTGTGTGTCCAGATAAGGGTCGAACAACGGAAGATCATCCAGCAGATCGCCCAGACCAAGCGTCCTCAGAACGCGGGCCGGATGGGTGGCAACACTGCCTGCCACCACATAAAACCCGCGCCCATCCTGACAGGTATAGGTGCGGTAGAACGGATCAAGAAATTCGGACAACTCAGCAAAGTCCAGATCGCAGGGCTCACCCGTTCTTGCCCGGCGATCCAGTTCCAGTTCGCGCGGGGATTTGTAGCGGTCGGGATAGCCTTCGATCTGTTCGTGGTTATAAGCCAGACCTTCGAACAGGGATGAGGCCAGCGGCACTTCGATATAGTCTCCACCGGTTTTGGCCCGCGACTGCAGGGCAAACAGAACCGACATTGCCCCGTAACTGGCCGCATAGGCCGATGCGAGGTTGAGCGGCGAAAACGACGCCTTGATCCCCATCAGACGCCGGTTCAGCCCCATATCGGTGAATTGCCCGGTGCGAGCTGCAACAATCGCCTCCCACGCGGCCAGATCGGCCAGTTCCGGATCGGTCGAGGCAAAGCCGGGCATAGCCAGATAGATCAGCCCCGGATTACCTTTTCGCAGAACCTTCGCGCCAACGCCCAGTCGATCCATGACGCCGGGCCGAAAATTCTCGATCACGATATCCGAGCGTTTGGCCAATTCAATCGCCTGCGCCCGTCCGACATCTGATTTCAGGTCGAGTTCCAGAACATGCTTGCCACGCGACAGCATATCAAAGGCCGGATCGGTCCAACGCGGCCCGCCGGGCGGATCGATGCGCAGCACATCCGCGCCCATATCGGCCAGCATCATGCCGACCAGCGGCCCGGCCAGATATTGCCCGAAGTCCAGAGCCCGCACCCCGGTCAGCGGTCTTGCCCCGCTCATTCCGCGGCCTGCGCGGTGGCTGGGGATGTGCGCCCCATATGTTCCAGATAGGTATTGTGGAAATGGCGCATCATGGCCTCGGAAAACTCGATGTTTTCCAATCAACGATGTACCAACCCTGATCAAAGCACCGCTGGCTCATGCCTTCCTGCACCGACAGCAGGAACGAGATATCTTCGGGCTGCAACACGTCCCGGCCCCAGATTGCCCGCTTTTCCTGACGTTCGCGCATACCCGGATCAGTGGGTTCGGGCGGTTCCAGATTGATGCTCCACCTCAGTCCGCGATCGGTGCCGATCGGGTTCCATTGGAACAGGGTCAGATTGCCCGGACCGGCAAATTGCGAGATGCCGATATTGGGGTACAGAAACCAGAAATGCAGATCGGTTTCGTCATGGTCCAGATCCAGCGGATAGGCCAGATTGTCCGCCTTCTTGCTGCCGGGAATGAAGTTATAGGCCGCGTTTCTGGTCAGTTCATAGGTCTGATTGTTGATGTCCAGCATGTCCGAGAACGAGATGTGCCCGTGGCGGCAATGCTGGCATTCCAGATAGTTGTCGATCTGAATCTTCCAATTGGCGGCCACGTCGACCTCGTGAATGGCGGCGGCGGTTTCGCCTAAGACGTAGCTGTCCACCTTGGGACATTTCTCGCGCACCTGCGCCTCGATACCGGGCCAGAACTCGGCAATCGGCAGGGCGTCGGGGTCGAGATTGACAAAGATGAAATCCAGCAGGCGATCCACCCGCACCGTGTTCAGGCAAACCTCTTTCTGCTCGGGCACCGAACTGGTGTCCCGTTTGCGCATGTGCCGCAGCGACCCGTCCAGAGAAAAGCTCCAATGGTGATAAGGGCAAACGATGGCGCGGGTCTGCCCGGACCCTTCCACCAGCTTGTGGCCGCGATGGGGGCAGATATTGTTGAAGGCGCGGATTTCGTGGTCCTGATCGCGCACGACAAACACGTTCTGGCCTTGAATACTGGTGGCGACGTAATCGCCGGGCTCGGCCAGCTCGCTGATGTGGCAGGCATATTGCCAGCACTTGAAAAACAGCTTCTCACGCTCTTCGGCAAAAACCTCGGGGCTGATGTAGTAGTCGGCGGCCAGGGCGCGCAGGTTTTCATCTGTTGGGGTCATCTTATCCTCCTCAGGATCTGCACTCAGGCGCGGCGCGTGCTTTGGCGATCTTTGGCACGACAAGGGGTTCACGTTCGCCTGCGCGCACGACGTCCTCGGCATAGGGGGTGCGGGCGAAAACCTCTTCAACCATGGGGGCAAAGAACTCTAACGGCAGGGTGTCATAGTCGGGATCAAAGCTGGCCTGATCCCATCGTTCGCAGAATTCGGCATTGTCATCAAAGCAGGGATGCCCGCGATGGCGCTCGCGCTTGTGTTGATCGAACCCGTCCAGATGGTGACCGTAGTAGAGCATCTGGAAATCGCCATGGGTCTGAACCACCCAGGCGCATTGTTCCCGCACGAACGGACGCAGGATCGTGGCGGCGTATTCGTCATGATTGTAGGGCGCGAAAATGTCCCCGATATCATGCAACAGCGCCGAGACGACCCAATCGATATCGGCCCCGTCGCGCCAGGCCCGTGTTGCAGATTGTACCGAATGCCCCAATCGCGTGATCTGATAACCGGCCATCTCATCATCAAGTTCGACCAGCGCCCTGACCAGCCGTCCGGCGGTGTGACGGGCATCATCCACGGCCTGCGCGGTCAGGAACTCATATTCCTCTTTGCTGCCGTCTTTCATCTGGGTGAAACTGACTTTCTTCATCCTCGCCTTCCCTGTTAAGTGAATTGCGGTTTAGGACGCGTTTTCTTGTTGATTTGCATCCTCCTCCTGAACCCAGCTTTCGGCCTGCAGAACGCCGGGCTGGCCGGTGCCGATCACGCCGACAACCTGCACTTCGCCGGTTTCTGCCGGGGCCTCGACCTGATAGCGCCGGATCAGCGCGACCACGGCCACGGAAATGCCGATAGCTGCAAGCAGGAACTGCAGCCCCCTGCCCCCCAGCAAGGTGATCGAGTTTGGCCCCAGTATCGTTCCGACCAACAAGCCGATGTTCAGCAACAGCACCATAGTACCGCTGGCGGGCACGATCTGAGACAGTTTCAACTGGTCATTCGCATGCGCTGTCAGGATCGAATATGCCGGATAGAGCCCGATTGCGACCAGAACAAAGCCGATGACAATATTCGACGGTGACGTATCGATGGCCATCCACAGACTGGCCAACGCCGCGACAACGCCCAGGCCGATGATCACATAGCGTCTGTCGGTATGATCAGAAATCCAGCCAACCGGGTATTGCACGACGGCCCCGGCAATTAACGCCGCAACCAACGCGCCCGACGCCTGCGCAGCCGTGAACCCTTGCTGCAATGCGTAAAGGGGCAGCGTGATATACGAGGCAGAGACCCCGATACTGACGATAACAATTCCGATCACTGCAACGGGTGAGACCTTGTAAAGCCGGGTCACAGGCATACGCTCGGGCGCGGTGTAATCCGGCGCTTTGTTGCCGGACAACAAAAGCGGCACGATTGACAGTGAGATCAGGATCGAGACGACTCCGAACAGAAGGTTCCCGGTCGGGTCGGGAAACCCGACAAGCGCCGTTCCCAACGCGGGTCCGGCAAGCTGAATGATGAAATACAGCGATAGGACTTGCGCACGAATGCTGTTGTCGGACTTTGCGTTCAGCCAGCTTTCGGTGATCACATAAAGGCCGGGATAGCAGAACCCGCCGAGAAAGCGCATCACACTCCAACTGACCGCATCGCTGGTCAGAAGGTGAACAATCGCAGCGATTGAGACCAGCGACGCAAGCGCGGAAAACGCCCGGATATGTCCGACGTTTTCGACCAGCCTAGGGGCCAGTGCCGTGCCCGCAAGCGCGCCAAGCGGATAGCTGGCCTGCATGATCGAGATCGTGAAATCGCTGAACCCCAGGCTGGCCCCCCGGATGGTCAGCAATGTCGCCAGAAGACCATTGGCGACCATCAGCATCAGCATGCCAAGGAACAGGGCCCAGTTTTCGTTCAAAGCACGTAGCATAGGCTACGGCTAAATCGGCTTGGTGCCCCAAGTATACCAAACCCGCGACATTGCGATGTCGCGGGATAGAAAAAGTCCGGCGCGGTACGGCGTTTTTTTCAGAAGTACGTCAAGGGGCATACGCCTTCTGTCCTCAAACTCGGTCCCGAAAAGGTGCCGCATCTGTTGATGCGCTAGTGTCAACTTGACAGCTTACCAACATGCCGCTCTGATAAAGACGGAGAGAATTGGGGGCAAAGCTGATCATGCGCGACACTAACGGCGTTTTTTCATGCGCATGCGGGCTGTTAGGTCGAACCTGCCCCGAGGAACGCGTGCCCCTTCTGCCTGACAACTCAGAACTTGCAAAGGCGGCTTCGTGACGGGTGTGATGAAGGCTTATGTCCGGCAAGTGGACCGCGCTAACCGGATGCTTGGGCGGATCATCATGTATGGCATCTTCGTCATGATGGCGATCCTGCTGTATTCGTCCGTGTCCAAAACCTTCTTTGTCCCGTCGCTGTGGACGCTTGAAATGGCGCAGTTCGCGATGGTGGCCTATTACATCCTTGGCGGCCCATACGCGATGCAGATGGGCGCGAATGTCCGCATGGACCTGCTGTACGGAGAGTGGTCGGACCGACGCAAAAGCCAGATCGATGTGATGACGGTGCTGTTTCTGATCGTCTATCTGGCCTTTCTGCTGTGGGGCGGCTGGGACAGTCTGATGTATTCGTTCCAATACGGGGGCGAGCGGTCTTCGTCCGCGTGGCGCCCTTATATCTGGCCCATCAAGACCATCATGGTGATTGGCATCTTTCTGATGCTGCTTCAGGCGATCTCGGAACTGTTCAAAGACATCTTGCGGCTGCAAGGCCATGACATGGGCCCAAAGGATGATGAGCCCGTGCATATGGCCCCCGAGGACCTTGACGGAGGACACCGCGGGTGAGTTACGAACTGATCGCCGCGCTCATGTTCTCGACCATGATGCTGATGCTGCTGACCGGGCAGCGGGTCTTTGGGGCCATCGGGTTCGTCGCGGTGATCGCCGCGTTTTTCCTGTGGGGCGACCGGGGCGGATATGATCTGGGCTTTGCGGCTGCGATCAAGGTGATGCGCTGGTATCCTCTGCTGACGCTGCCAATGTTCATCTTCATGGGCTACATCCTGTCCGAATCCCGGATCGCCGATGACCTCTACCGCATGTTCCATGTCTGGATGGGCGGCCTGTCCGGCGGGCTGGCCATCGGCACAATTGGCCTGATGGTTCTGATCTCGGCCATGAACGGGTTGTCCGTGGCAGGTATGGCGATCGGGGCGACCATCGCCCTGCCCGAGCTGCTGCGCCGAAACTATGACAAACGCATGGTAACGGGGGTCATACAGGCCGGGTCGTCCCTGGGTATTCTTGTGCCACCATCGGTCGTGCTGGTCCTCTACGCAATGATCGCGCGCCAACCGGTCGGGCAACTTTGGCTGGCAGGCGTTGTTCCCGGTTTGATGATGGCGACCCTCTTCATCATCTACATTGCGATCCGCTGCCGTCTGAACCCATCGCTGGGTCCGGTGATGAGCGCAGAAGAACGTGCGCAGGTCACATGGGGCGAGAAACTGCGCCTTTTGGGGGCCGGTCTGCTGCCCATAGGCATCTTTGCCGTGATGATGGTGCCTTTCGTGAACGGTTGGACCTCGCTGGTCGAAAGCTCGGCCCTAGGGGCAATCGCTGCATTCTTGGCTGCGGTTCTGAAACGCCGCATGACGTGGCAGGTCTTTGAAATCTCGATCAAGCAGACGCTTGGTATCACCTGCATGTTCATGTGGATCATCCTGGCCGCCCTTGCATTTGGCGCTGTGTTTGACGGCTTGGGTGCGGTTAAGGCGATTGAGAACCTGTTCACCGTGCAGCTGGGTCTGAACCCCTGGATCATCCTGATCCTGATGCAGCTTAGCTTTCTGGTGATGGGCACGTTTCTGGATGACACAGCCATGCTGGTCATCGTCGCCCCGCTATACGTGCCATTGGTCGGCGCGCTGGGGTTCGATCTGATCTGGTACGGGGTCCTTTATACGATCACCTGTCAGATCGCCTATATGACCCCGCCTTTCGGGTACAACCTGTTCCTCATGCGGGCCATGGCCCCGCCAGAGGTAACGATTGGAGATATTTACAGGTCCATCATACCGTTTGTCGCGGTGATGGCCTTGGCTTTGGGATTGGTGATGGCCGTCCCAGAGATCGCATTGTGGCTTCCGGGCATCGTCTACGGAAACTGAGCACGTAAAGAACGAGAAACCGGGTCAACCGGATCAAGTTCAATGAAAAGCACAGGAGAGGACGACCATGACTACAAGACGCAGATTTTTACAGACCGCCGCCCTGGCCGCGCCCGCAACACTTGCCGCACCGGCCATCGTCAAGGCGCAGGCCCCGATCAAGTGGCGGTTTCAGACCTATGCCGGGGGCGCGTTGGGCGAGCATGTGACCAAGCCTGCAATCGACTACATCAACGCCAACGCCAATGGCGAGCTGGAGATCGAGCTGTTCTTCGCAGATCAGATCGTCCCCACGGGTGAGCTGTTCCAGGCCCTGCAACGCGGCACGATTGACGGGGTGCATTCGGACGATGACTCGATGGCGTCACCCACGCCGCTGCGCGTGTTCGGCGGGTACTTCCCCTTTGCCACCAAGCACATTCTCGACGTGCCGGTATTGTTCAACCAATACGGTCTGGCGGATATCTGGCGCGACGAATACGCCAAGGTTGGGGTGCAGTGGCTGTCTGCCGCCGGTCAGGACCCGTGCAACTTTAACACCAAAAAGGAAATCACCTCGGTTGCTGATCTGGATGGGCTGAAGCTTTACACCTTCCCGACCGCTGGCCGCTTCCTGGCCAAGTTCGGCGTCGTGCCGGTGAACATTCCTTACGAAGATGCCGAGGTGGCGGTTCAAACCGGCGAGTTGGACGGCATGGCCTGGTCCGGGATTACCGAGGATTACACCGTAGGTTGGGCCGATGTGACCGATTACTTCCTGACCAACAACATCTCGGGCGCGTGGATCGGATCGTGGTTCGCCAATCAGGAACGCTGGAACGAGCTTCCCGATCACCTCAAGTCCATCGTGATGGCGGGCATCGAAGCGGGCCATACTTACCGCAACCAATGGTATTGGGGTGGCGAGGCCGCGCTGCGGGCCAACGGCGACAAGCTTGAACTGCGGTCAGTGCCAGCCTCTGAATGGGCCGAGGTTGAAAACGCCGCCAAAGAGTTCTGGGATGAGATCGCGCAGGAAGGCGAAGTTCACGAGAAGATCGTGGGAATCTTCCGCGAATACAACAGTGTGATCAATCAGGCGGGTGCACCGTATAACTTCGAATAAGACGTTTCCAAGTGGCCTCGGACCGGGGCCACTTGGACTTTTTTCATCGCGTTTTGACGTCGGCCCGCAGGGCGTACGGCGTGAAACTGGTGGGCTAATTACCTCTCGGTCAACCAAGCAAACGACGGACCTGTTTCGCCGCCATCGGCTGTTTCCCGCCACCCGGAATCATTGACCCAACGTCAACTTCGATGTAAAAATCAAGGCATCCTGAATTCAAATTTGGGGCAGTCATTTCATGTTTTCTCTTTTCAATGCCAACGGCCTGCGCACCGTTCTCGAGCAGGAATTGATACCGTTCTCAGTGTCCCTGGTTATCGCGCAGGTGTTCTTCAAATGGGGAAGCTTCGGTCTGGAGCTTCTTGGTTTTCTCGCACTTTGGTTCGTGCTCGGCCTCATCGTCGTTCCCCTCCTGAGAAAACTCAAAAGATAAATCCGGTTCGCCCCGCTTTGCGGGATTTTTGCGAACTCAATTGTGGTGCATCGCTCTTACGCGCGTGATCGGTGCGCCTTGAAGGTACGCCCATGAGACCGCCAAGGGGGTCCGGCAGGGACCCGTTCGACGACGACAATGAAAATGGCCGCTCGGGCGGGCTGCGCCGGCGTATCGAACGGCTTGTCACCGAACGGTCGGTTCCCGACCAAATCCGCAAACGTGTCACCAACGCGCTGCAAGATCTGGAACGCGTGGAGTTGGGCGGTCGAAATCTGGGCGATCTGATCCTGTCGCGTGATGACGTGGACAATGACACCGATGAAGAAAAGCAAAGCGATGTAAGCGCCGTTCAGTCAGCGCGTTTGCAGCGGGCCATCGGGCGCGCTTTGGGGGATACCGTGCTGTCCGATCTGGACCGTGATCGCCTGAGGAACGCGACCGATCAGATCGCCCAGATCGATTTGGGGGATGGCCGCACCATCGGCGACTTCATCCTCGACATCGACGATATCCGTCCACCCGGCGGCGGAAAGGTTGATATTCCCACCGGAGACCTGAAGATCGATGTCGGCGTTCTGGACAAGTTCGTCGAGGCCGAGCTTTACCGGCCGGAAACCCGTGGGCAGGGACTAAGTTCCGTAATTGACGGCGCGCTGGCCAATATCCGCGACACCTCGCCCAACCTGCTGCCAAATCGGCCATTGAAGGTCGGCCGCCCCGGAGCCACGCTGCCACTGGCCGCGCCTGCGCTGGGAAATCTGGTTCGGCTGGCTGCGGCACAGAACTTTGCCGATCCGACATCTGATCCCGACCCGGATACGGCTTCGGAGCCTGTGATCTGGGATGACGGCACAAATGAGTTGTTGGTCTACCCCGACAAGGTCGAAACCGAATTGGACGATGGCATTGTGCGGGTCACGGTGCCTGTCGAAACCGATGCGGGCAGCGCCAAGATGGTCGTGCCCTTCGCCGTGGGCAGCGAAAAGCGCGTGACGGGTTTGATTGCGGCAGCACCCGACCGCCCGTTGGGCGATCCCCTGATCGCCGAAATCTGGGGCGAGGCGCTGATCGCCTTTGCCTACAAGGCCTTGCTGGAGGTCGCTGACAACATCGCGGGCGCGTCGGGTCGAGACGTCTTTAATGACCGGCTTATCGCGCAAGGTTTGGCAGTTCGGGATGGTGCCTTGGTCGTGCAGTCACAAGCCGCATTCCGGTATCGGAGGGACAAGCCGTGAACGCGTTCTCACCCGGTGATTTTGGCGAACTGTCCTCTCTGCTGCAGGCGCTGGGTCTGTCGAACGCCGAAGGTGAGTTCAACGCCGATTGGATCACGGGGCCCGAGGATTATCTGGCCAGCATCCTTGCCGATGATGACCAGCGCGCCGCCCTGCTGGAATTTGTCGCAACGGTTCGCGAAGGCGAGATTGAGACGGACGCAGACGGGCGGCAATGGATCGAACTGTTCTCGGAACAGGTTCAGGCTGGTTTGGATGTAGCGTTTTTCGTGGTGGTCGATGACCAGCCAGCGGGTCAGGTCAACCTGTTCCTCGGCATCCGCATGATCACCGGCGGCGCGCTGGCGGACAGCACGTCATCGCTGATGTTCCCGCTGTTTCGCGCGGCCAAAACCAACGGCCCGGCACCAGCCGACGCCTTTCTGGCCGGTCAGGAAGGCGGCCATATTGCGCTGTCGTCCGAGATTACTGTCGGGCCGCCACCACAACCGGGCGAGGCCGGGCTGGCACGTGTTGGTGTCCGGATCGCCCTGCCAACAGCGGCGGGTGATGGCGCGCCGGATGTGGCCCTGTCCCTGGGCGGTCTGCAATTGCCCGGCGAACAGGCCCCGCGGGATCTGGTTCTGTCGCTCACCGATCCCAACGCGTTGCAGGATACGGCCACGGAGTTGATCCTGTCGCTTCTCGAAGCGCAACTGCGAGGCGGCGGCGGGGACGAGGTTCGCGCCCTTGCAACGGCACTGGGCCTTGGCGGCGCGCCCGAGATCCCGGCCTTTCCCGCCTCGGATTTGCTGGACCGGGGTCTGGACGCGGTTGCGGACTGGATCGCTGACGTCCTGGGCAATGCACCATCGCGCGCCCGCTGGCTTCAGGCTTTGGCCGATATTCTGGGGTCCGGGGCCGCAGCGGACCAAACCGGCATTGACCTTCCGCTGGGCGGCGGAACCGTTCGCATCGGCTTCATGGCCGAGCCCGGTGCTACGGCGCGGCCCAAGGTCACTGTTTCTCTGGCCTTCGGCTTGACCAGCGGCACCGCCGAGGCGCGTTTTACCGCCGATATCCTGCAATTGGATCTGGGCACTGCAGATGCAATTGCTGTACCTGCGCTTGAAGCATCGCTGCGCTTCGATCTGTCGGGTCTGGCCATGCCCGACGTATCGATTGAACGCCTGATCCTTGGCCTGACGCTGAACGAAGACCGGCGTCCCGATGTTGTGGTTGCGGTCGAAAACGCCGTGATTTCCCAAACCACGCACCCCCGCTTGGATCTGACCAACCCGGATGCTTTGGCGGCGGCGGCAGCACAGGCCGTGACCGACATCCTGACCGAGCTGTTGTCCAATCTCGGCCCCGGCGCGGAACTCATCGGCGTTGCATTGGGCTGGCGGGCCCCCACCGGTGCAGGGGCCGGGTTCCCGACGCTGGATCCGATCACCTTCCTGGGCGATCCAATCGCCCGCCTGCGCGACCATTGGCTGACAATCCTGGAAGACCACACAAGCGACGTCACAGCGGTGCTGCAAAGCCTGCGGACGCTGTTGACCGGAGCGGCCGACGTCACCGGCACGGGCACCGAGGTCGATCCATGGCGGCTGTCGATCCGGCCCGGCATCCATGTGGCGATCTGGCGAACCGATACCGGTGCGCTGGCGCTTGGTCTGGGCTGGATGACGCGAGTGGACGATCTGGGCGACCGCTGCACCGTGCTCGAGATGCGCGGGCGTCTGGCTTTGGTGTCGATCAACCTGTCCTCGGGCGCGACGGCCTTTGTGCCGTCTGTCGATATTGCCGCGACCGGGCGTCCGCGCGGTGGTGGCCGGATGCAAACCGGGGCTGGCGGGCTGTCGGCTCAGGTCGATCACCTTGGATTTGTGGCGTCATGGGCCGCTCAGCCGGGGCTTTCGTTCAGGTTTGACGCACCCAACCCCACGATTTCAGTCGAGGGAATCGAGATCCCGCTGGACCTGCCCGATCTGACCAGCGACATCCACGTCGATCTGATCACGCCCGGGCAATGGGATGGCATCGAACGGCTGCTTGGCCTGCTGGCAGAGCGCAGCGGAAACGCCTTCCTGCTGGCTATTGTCGACTGCCTCGGCTGGCGTCGCGAGCGGCGGGTGTTCGGCGAGCCCGATCCCAACCGCCTGCAACTTGCCGCCCTTGTCTCGGAACCCGCTGACGCGCTGCGGGGCTGGTTGGGCAAGTTGCTGTCCGACCCGATTTCGCGCATCGCCCCCAGATTGGAGGTTTTCGCCGCCACACTGGAAACACCCAGCGGCCGCGTGTCCGGTGCCGGTACGCTTGGGGATCCATGGCGCATCGAGCTGCCCGGTATTGAAAACGGCCCCGGCCTGGCCGCATGGCGGATGCCCGAACGCTCGGAACCAGCGCCGGACCGGTTTGATTCCCTGCCTCTGCACAGATGGCGTCCGGGTAACACAGGGCTTGAGGCAGGCGCGCTGGCTTTGGCCTTGCAAAGTGAATTGCCCGCCGCGCTGAACGGGTTGGGCACCGCAGAATTTCAAGTCGGGCTGGACGCCCTGACGACCGAATGGACCCTAAGTGATGGCATGGTGCGGCCACCGGCCAGCGCCCCCACCGAGACGGTTCTGCACATCATTGAAAACGCGGACGCGGACAGCCTGATCTCGCTTGCCGATGCCGAGCCCTATCTGGGTGCCGCACCGCCCGTTCTCTTCGTCGTCAGAACGCTGTCCGAGAATGCCCCGCCACCTGCGGATACAACGGCTGCTCGGCGCATCGATCTGCGCATCAGCGACCGTGAACCAACGGCCTTTCCGCAGGTTCCGGCAGATGCCAGCGGCACCTGGACGATATTGCTGGCTCCGCGCCCGGACACCCCGGAAGGCGGGGCAGCCGGGCAAGCCGCGCGCCTTGCTCACGCTCTGGCACCGGCATCGAATATTGCCGATGCCGCCGTCTTGGCGGACCGGTCGGCGGGTCACGCGGCGTGGCTTGCGCTGAACGGTATGGCGGCTGGGCCAGACCGGTTGCTGATTGCCGGTCTTGCGGGGGCGAGTATCGATCCCCTTTCGTCCGAAGCATCCGAGGCGCTGAGCCGTTTGGACGAGCTGTTGCCCCCCATCGATCCGGCAGAGCCTGACGATCCTGATCTGGCACTGGGCAGGCAGTTGATCGGTCAACGGCGCAATGGCCGCCCCCTGTCCGAACTTGCGCCGCCCGCCGGTTGGACCGGCGCGGTGCGTGCGGGCCTTGAAATCCATCTTTTGCATGGCGTGATCCAGCGCGATGTGATCCAGCGCGCGATGACGGCCGTTACGGCGGCCGGGCTCAGCGCCTACGCCGTGGGCCGTGCCGCACGATCCAGCGCCAAACGTATCGAGGCGGCAGGGCTTGGCGTCTATCTGCCCGTCGGTGAAGCCCCGGCAAACGGCACCATTGGCTTCGAAGGCCGGGCCATGGCCGAGCTGTTATCGACCGGTCTTGACCGCGATGGCCTCTCGGTACCTCAAATCACCGCCCGCCTTGCCAGCAAGGTTGTGGTTTCGGGCCGGATCACCCGAGGAGATGGCTGGTTGATCGGCGGTCCGGACAGCGACGATGCCGCTGCCCCCCTCGCGCTTCGGTCCATCGAAGTATCGGCCTGCGTCGGTACGGGCGGCACATCCGAGCCGGAAACGGATGGCATAGAACTTATCTTCCACGGTGTTCGGATACTGGGCGAAAGCCATGCCCGGCTGGCGATCACCCCCGACAGTCTCAGCGATCCGGGCCTCGCCAGCGCGGCCCCGACAGCCCCCGGCATACGCGAGTTGCTGGCTGAAATCGTTGCCGAAGCCTCAATCGCACCTGCGGCAGGCATGTCCGAATTGCTCGACCTGCTACGAGCGACCGGCATTCTAGGCGCAGACGATGCCTTTGACCCGCTGTCCCTGTCGCATTGGATCGACGACCCAACCGCACAGCTTCAGGTCGCGTTGGGTGATCCCGGCCTCGGCACGGACCTGTTGGCGCTGGTGCAGTCCTTCGTGGCGGGCAACGGCAGCGGAATTTCATTCGACAGCGCTCAGAACCGACTAAACGTCTCGCTCAGCGGCAGCGCCGATGACCTGATCTTTGGTCAGTGGTCGCTTGAGGCCAGCCTTGGCGCGTCCGGCCTTCTGTCAGGCGCGCTGGAGTTCGGGGTTCCCGATGGCCTTGGTCTACAGGTGGGCTTCGCGCCCTTCTCGGCGCAGATCACCCTGCCCGGCGGGCTACCTGACATTCCCGCATCAATGCCGCTGTGGCCCGATCCGAATTTCGTGTCCCATCTGCGGGCCGTGCCTCCGATCCTGTCCGCACTTGCGCTTTCCCGACTGCTGGAAGGCTTGCGCAGTTTCGATCCCGCCGTGACGCCTATTGTCGATGCAGGGCTTGCAGCCTTTGGCCTGAACGCCGAGCCGGTTCGGGTGCCTCCGATCCTGTTCACCAATCCCGGCGTTTGGTTTAGCCAGGCGGATGTGCTGGGCGGCCCGGGCGGTGGAGTACGCGCGGCGCGGGTGATTGCCGTCATGGATGCGCTGCGGCCATTGATTGGCGTGGGCGGCGGATCCGGTGTCTGGACGCTGTCGCAGGGCGTCGATCTGGTTGCACGAGACGCCGGCGGCCTGGTGCTGGAATTCCAGATCGACCCCAGCGCATTCCTTCCCGACGGCGACATTGCCTTTGGCGGAGCCTTCGGTCTGCGCTTTCCAACCTCAGGCGGGCAGACGCGGCCAGAGGTTTCGTTCTTTGCCGGTTTGCCGGGCGGAACCCCCGGTACACGCGCGGTCCACCTGTCGGTATCCGGCGACATCGTGCGCTTGTTGCTGCGTCCCGATACCGGTGCCGACATCGAAATTTATCCCGGCCCACCCGACCTGACCAGCCTGTTGACAACGGCCCTTGTGGCGGCGTTGCCGCAGGCTTTGGACGCCATTGTGGATACCGGCACCGATGTCGGGGATGTGGTGGCCGATATTGGCGACGCCCTCGCGCTGCGCGTCGCGGGCAGCTTTGACGCGGGTGAGCTGGCTGACTGGGCCGCTGATCCGCAAGGCAGTCTGGCCGCCCGATGGCCGACGCTTTTGTCCAGCGGGTTGGCCCAACTGGGTCCGGTTCTGCCAGCCGGGGTTTCGGTTGCTGGCACGGCAAGCGGGCTGCGCGTGACCGTCGCCAATGCAGGCACACCCGGTTCATCGGTATCGGTGGAACTGTTCACGGCACCTTTGGCGGTCGAGTTTGCCGCCGATCTGACGGCCATTCCTTTTGTAGAAGACATCGACGTGCTTGTCCGCGTCGATGCTGGCGGTCTGGCCCGTCTGAATACCACCATAGGCCCCGCTGCTATTCCGGTCGCCGATGGATTTGTCCTGCGCCCGATTGTTGAAATGGACGTCGGCAGCAGCGTTGCGACCCCCGAGATCAGCACAGGCCTGTCCTTCGATCCGGCAGCAAATCAGGTGCTGCGTCTGACCTACGACTTCCAGACACAGCAATTCCGACTGGGCGTCGGCGCGGACACCCCGGCCGAAATCGCCGCCGCACTGATGCATCTGGCGGTGGAACTTGTCGGTGGGTTTGTCCTTGGCCTTGAAGAGGTTGACGCACTGCTCGATCTGCCAGTCGGATCAAGCGATGTGCGCGGCATTTTGGGCGGTGTTGTCCTGACGCCCGGCGGTGCGTTGGACTCGGACTTCTTCCGCGTTCTGCCGGGTGACGGCGAAGACATCGAAGCGCTGCTGCTGACCAAGCTGGACCGGCTGCTGACCCTCATCGAAAACATCGCCGATGCCGGGCCCAGCGTGCGCGTCGGTGGCGAGGTGGATATCGGCATTGCCCGCGTCGGAAACTCCATCGGCCTGTCACTTGGCATCGCCAACAAGTTCGAGATTGTCGGCGGGGACATAGCGATCTGGCTGGAGAATGACAGCCGCTGGATCAACGGGGATGTGGATCCCGGCCTTCAGATCGGATTGCTGAGCACAAGCGGCGGGCTGGATTTCGCCCCGACGCTGGCCGTCAACGGCATCGGGATCAGGATCGGGCGCAGCAACGCTCCGCTTGTGAAATCCCCCATCGCGCTGGGATCAATTGCGATACACGCCTTTGCACGCGTTGAGACTGGCGAGGTTCTGGGCGGTGCTCAGGTCGAACTTGCCGAAGTGGGCGCAGCCGTCGGCGGCGGGTCCGGCGACAATGCGGTGGCCTCTGGCCTGCTGAGCGAAACCAATGACGGCGACGCTGCTCTTGCCCCTGCGTTCAGCCCGGCCCTGTCGGTCCAAACCTTGTCCGGCGGCGGTTTCAGGTTCGGGTTCCGCGCAGGCGAAGGATCGGGGCCGTGGTGGCTGCCGATTCGCAAGGGCTTTGGCCCGCTTTATGTCGATCAGATCGGTCTGGGTGCGCAATCGGATGAAACCGACGGGCTGCAATCCATTTCGCTGCTCTTCGATGGTTCGGTCACGATTGCCGGGCTGGCAGCCAGTGTTGATGATCTGGAACTGATTTACAGAACGGATCGGGGTGGCCTGCTGGACAGCGCATCCTGGGGCGTCGATCTGGCCGGGCTGGGTATCTCAGCCGATCTGTCCGGGATCAGCCTTGCCGGTGGATTGCGCAAATTCGGTGAAACGCCGGATATCGAATATGTCGGCATGATCGCCGCGCGGTTCGCGGTTTACGGCCTGTCGATCTATGGCGGCTACGCCTCCACCTCGGACGATCAAGGGCGCTATACCGCCTTCTTCGCGGTTGGGTCTTTCCTTGGTCCAATCGGCGGGGCGCCGGCCTTCTTCCTGACCGGGATTGGCGGCGGCTTTGGCATCAACCGCGATCTGGTGCCACCCACGGATCTGGGCGATTTTGGTGATTTCGTTCTGATTCAGGCACTTGACCCTGCGGCAGACCTGCCCACGGACGTCATTGCCTACCTTGAGGAAGTGCGCAACACCTTCCCCGCCATTCGCGGCAAGTTCTGGTTCGCTGCGGGGATCAGCTTTACCTCATTTGCGCTGGTCGACGGGATCGCCGTTGTGGCCGTCGAATTCGGTAACGGGTTCGAGTTGTCGATCTTTGGCCTGGCCCGGATGGCCCTTCCCAGACCGCAATTCGCGCTTGTTTCTATCGAGCTCGGCCTGCTGGCGCGGTTCTCGACCGAAGAGGGTGTTATCTGGATTCAGGCGCAGCTGACCGACAATTCCTGGCTGCTGCACCCCAGCGCGCGCCTGACCGGCGGCTTTGCCTATGTCAGTTGGTTCAAGGGGCCGAACCGGGGGCAGTTTGTCCTGACGCTGGGCGGGTATCACCCGAATTTCGACGCCGAAGGCTATCCGGTTGTTCCCCGGCTTGGATATAACTGGTCGGTTTCCTCGAACATCGTCATCAAGGCCGAGAACTACTTTGCTCTGACCTCCGAGGCGATCATGGGCGGCGGATTGTTCGAAGCGTCCGCCAAATTCGGGCCGGTGTTCGCGTCTCTGGGCTGGGGCGGCAACGCCATCGTATATTTCGATCCCTTCCGCTACGAGGCCGACGCTTACGCACGGATTTCGGCGGGTATCCGGATCAAGACGTGGTTCGGAACGATCAAACTGTCCTTCACGCTCAGCGCTGAAATTCAGGTCGCCGGGCCAGAGTTCCACGGCAAGGCACGGATCAAGATCGGGCCCATCGACGTCACGGTCAAATTCGGCAAACAGGGCGATCCGCCGATCCAGTACATCTCGTGGGTGGATTTCTCGGCCAAGTATCTGGAGCTGGCAAGCGGCAATTTGGCCGAGGCGCTGTCCGGCATCGCCGGGCGCGGTGCGCTGCCGCCCGCCAGCAATGACGGCGAGCCGCCCGGTACCGCCGACGGGTCCGAGGCCAATCCGTTCGACGTCATGAGCGAGTTTGAGTTGTCGCTGACCAGTACCATTCCGCTGACCCGGATCATCCGGCCGGGGCGCGCTCCGATCGAGCGTGATCCCACGTCCACGCTGGGGGTGGCCCCGGTCAACCTGATCGTTTCCGAGATCACTTTGTCGCTGCAACTGCGCCGCCTTGACCGCCCGAATGACGAGCGGCTGGATGATCTGGACAAGATCAAGATGACCACCCGCAACACCGGTGCATTCCCGGTCGGCGTCTGGGGGCCGCCACAGGGGTTGGATGACAAGAAAGTGCCAAAAGGCAAGGTGATCGGCGCGACCGAAGGCGTGGACCTGCGTTTTGTGCCCGAGTTCTTCAACCGCCGCCCGGATGCCTCAACCGGCGGTGTGGCGTTCAATCAGGTCGAATCCGATCTGCGCAAACCTCTGCCATTGCGCGATGTGGGGCAGTTCTTCGTCGCGGTGGCGATACTGGCCACCGAACATCGCACTTTGCTGAGTTCAATCAACGACCTTCAGATGGCGCAGTTGTCAGCGGAGTTCCAGCAGGATCAACGCCTTCGCGTCGGCGCAACCGGTGCCCGTGCCTTTGACCGCAGCCGCCGGACACCGATGCGGGTTGGTCTGCTGACTGAACGCATCGTCAGTGACGCGGCACCCGGTGCCAAACGCGAAGTGCTGCGGACGCCGCCCGAACGCCGCCCCATCCGCTTTGGCACGCCCCGGCTGCGCGGGCAGTTGGCGCTGCCCAACGTGTCACTGGGCGAGGCTGGTGGCGCACTGGCAGCACGTGTCACCCGCGTTCCGGCCGACCGGGCGCGCCGTGCGAAACGTGTCCGCCCGCCTGTGCTGGATGAGGTTCTGGCCGCACGGGTCGATCGGGCTCCGGCCCTCTTGTTGCGGGCCGCCTCAGCCGATGCGCGGGTCGGACGCACGGTTGTTGCCGAGCAACGCGTTCCCCTGACGCTGGCGGCTGGCGTTCAGGCGTCCTCCAGCGCGACACGCGCATCCGGCCCGACCCGGGACCGGTTGGCGGCCACCGCCCTGATGGCCGGGGCCAAACCGCCTCGGGGCGCGCGTACGGACAAAATAAAGCCCACAGGGCTGGCCCCCGGGGAAATCGCTGTCTTTGATCTGCCGGGTGCGGCCCGCTCGCCCCGGTTTGAAACAAGCGGTGTGGTCGCGCTGAACGGTCCTGCCCGTATTGTCGCCATCGGTCTGGACGGACGCGTCCTGTCGGACAGCGCCGGTGACGCGCGGCGGGTCAAGCTGCCCAAGGGAACAGCCGCCTATGCCGTCGTGGCAGGTGATGACGGGGCCGCCACCCCGGAATTCGCCGGGTGGACCGAATCCGAGTCGGTTGCCTATTTCGGGCGGTCGCTGGCCCTGTGCCGGGGCGGCTTCCTCTATGCCGAAGGCGCAAGCCGCGTGCGCGGCGGACGGGCTGGTGGCACCGGCTGGTTCCGGGCATCGCACCTGACGGATCAGTCTGCCCTTGTCGAAACCCGCTTTGACCGGCCCGCCACATCCGTCGCCCTGTTGCTGGAAGGTGAGATTGTCGCAGAAGATCTGGAATCCCTCGCAATTTCCGTGCGCGGGGCCGAGGCGCTGGACGACAAGCCCATCCTCGCCCCGTTCGATGGCAAAACCCTGGTCGTGTACTCGCTGAAACCGCAGGACGATTCAGGCTTTGCGGTTCGGGTCGCCGGGCTGGTCCCCGGTCGTCTGGATGGGGTCATCGCGGCGCAGTTGCAGCCGGATCGTCTTGTTACCCGACTGCTGAACGAAAGCGTATCGCTTTCGGTCGGTCTGCTGCGCGGCAAGGGTGCGCGGCTCACGTTCAAATGGAGTCCCCCGGCAGATGTCACGCCGCGGCAGGACGAATACCAGGAGTTCTAGCGATGGTCGCACGTGGTCGTTTCTTCCTCTACGACAGCATCGTTCCCGCCCTTGAAGCGGGACGGTACAGGCTGCGCGGCGATCTGGATATTGCGGCGACGGAAGACGGCGATGCGGCCTCGAACCTCGGGGTGCGCCCGTTGGAGACCCATATCAACGTCACCGCGCCACGGCTGAAACTGCCGCCGGATCAGGCGCTTATGACGTTTCCGCCTGCGAATTCCGAAGGAGCCTATGAATCCCGCCTGCCGCAGATCGTTCTGAAAAAGAAAACCCTGCCGTGGGATCGAAAGGCGGCACAGGATGGCACCATGTTCGGCGATCAGGAGGTGACTGAGCGCACGCCATGGCTGGCCCTTGTTATCATCGCCGAGGGCGAAGGCCAGATCGAGCATGACATTCCATGGCAGGACTGCGTGACCGAAGGGGTCGATCTGCCCGGCGACAAGGATGTCCCCACCGCGACCCGGCTTTCGGTTGCCGCATCCGTGGTCAGGCGCGTGTTCCCAACCGTCGAAGATCTGCCGCTGCTGACCCATGTGCGAGAGGTGAATATAGACGACACCGAGGCCGCGATGGGCGATGATGACGGCTTCCTTGCGGTGGTCATTGCCAACAGGATTCCGCAGTTCGATCGGGTGAATTGCCGACCCAAGGCCTATACCGCCTGTCTGGTGAACCTTGAGGGGCAACTGGGTGCCCTGCCCGCCCCGCTGCCGCCCAGACCGTTTTTTGATATCTCCGATCTGGTGTTCAGCGACGAACTTGCCGTGGTCAACAACGCCATCGAGACCGGGGCGGCGATTACACCTCAGATCGATGGTGAGATCAGGGATCTCGACACCACGGACGGCAACGCGATGGCCGAAGCCATTCGTCGGGGTGAGGTGGTGTTTCATGACGGAGCCATGATCGACCGGGCGGGGACAACCAATGGTGGTCTGGCCAATCTTGGGCCGATCTCTGGCGCGGCTTTACTGGACGGAGACTTCGCGACCCTGTCCTCCAACCAAAGCACAACCTTCAAACTGCAAGGCGTGTTTGACGGGTTTTCAATCCCGGTCGACAAGGTGTTTCAGGACCAGATCCTGCGCTTTCCGGTTTTGACCTCGTGGCGGTTCACCTGCAGCGGTGCGGGCAGTTTCGAACAGTTGATGAAAAACCTCGATGTGGGCTTGCTGGGCCGTCGGACCGGCAGCGGGTTCGCCCGCCCGCTGGCCGATTGTACGCCGGACACAGGCGGCGACAGCTCTGGCCCCGCCCCGGCGTCCCGTTTGCCGCTGGAGGTGGCGGAAAGCGGGCATCTGTCCCTGCCCTACAGAACCCGCGTCGGCGATGGTGAAAGCGCGTGGTACCGGGGGCCGTTCTCACCCGTTCGTCTGCAACGCGATTTGCCCGGCACGTCGGGTCGGACGCTGGCACATGTCAGCGACCATCTGCGAACGATGACGCCCGGGGGTGAAGAGGATGTCTCGCTTGCCGTGGCCTTTGAAACCGGGCGTCTTCTGGCCCTGTCGCAGCCGTCGTTCGTCGCCGCGCTCAAACGGTGGCGGGCGGAACGGTTTGGCGCGGCACGGGCCAAAGCCGGGATCGATTTCGCGATCAATGACCAGCTTGGGCTTGCCGCGGTTGCTGTGCCAAATCCAAACGTGTTTGACACGCTGCTGAAAGCCCGCTTTGCCCGAGAGCTTGAGGCCAGCCTGATCCAAACCGTCAGCATCAACCCCGAAACCAGCGTCGCCGCCCTGCGCCCGCGCGTGGATATCGGCAACCCTGTCCCCGAGTTGGACGACGACCCCACCCGCATTCTGGCCGAAGGTCTGCAACTGGACCGGGCCGTCGTCGGCGCCTTGCTACGGCAACCCGATGACGAGGGCGCGCTGGCCCAACTTATGGAGCAATCGCCAACGGTTGCAGGGGCCACCGTTCAGCCGGATGCAGAGATCGCGGCGCGGCTTGTCGATACGCTGGATTCCGGCGTGCGGCAGCTTGCACAGTTTGCCGTTGGTCCCGACGCGCTTGAGGCAGGCGATCTGGATCAGGTGCAGGACTTTGACAATCTTGGCGATTTTCTCGCCGACCGTATCGAAAGGACCCGCAGATGAAGCTTTCAGACAAGCTTGGGTATGAACAACTGCACGCGGCCCTGAACCTCGATCTGTTCCTTGCGGCCCCTGATGGGGAAACCGTGGCGACGGACAGTGTGCTGACCTTTCTGGCGCGGCTTCGCATGTTGGAAGGCGTGCCCTTTAACACTCTGGTGCCGGATTCCGATCTTCTGCCGGTCGAGTCGATACGGTTCTTCTATCTCGACAGGGCCTGGACGGACGCGCTGGTGCAGGGAGCGCTGAGCGTCGGTACCGCGAATTCGCTGGAACGTGCGCAATTGGAACGGCTGTATCCGCAGATCGAGGAAGAAATAGACGAGGCGGAACGCCGTGTCCGCTCACCCGGGTCCGAGCCGAACCTGACCGGCTCCGCCGGGATCGTGACCGGGTTCCTGATGCGCTCGGCCGCCGTGGCAGGCTGGCCAGGGATGCACATCCGCGCCTATGACGCGGAACCGGTGGACAATGATGAAGACATCGTCCCTGAATCCCATCCAGACCGGATCAAGCTGCTGAGGCTCGAACGGCTGGCCCCGTCGGTGCTGTTGGCGCTGTTCGACGGCATTCCCAATGTCATCCATATCGAAGAACCCCGGCAGGGTCTTCAGTTTGGCGTCCGGCTGGATGAACAATCCGGCGGGCGCTGGCGGGCCTTTGTGCCCGCACGGGACGTACGGACCGCCGGATATGTGGATGATGATGGCGTTGCAGTTGAACCGGATGACGACGACCCCACCGCCCTGTCGGCACTGGCAGCCCAAATCCCGGTCCGCTTTCGCCCCGGGTCCGCCGGGGTGCTTGATCTGTCGAACACCGCCCGCGCTTTTGCCGATGCCGAGGGCACCGGTATGACAGACCCCAATCCCGGCACGGAAATCGACGGGGCCGAGTTTGCGATGCAGATGATCCGCTTCCCCTACCGTCAGGTCTTTGCACAGACCACCACGACCGTTGTCATTCAGGATGCGGCCTTTACGCCGAACCTGGCCGTCACGCCCGATTACGCCGAAATCCTTCGCCACCGCCTGGACGAGAGCTGAGCCATGGCCAACCCGATTGATCCGCAACTGATGCAAGCCATCCTCGCCCGTCCGGGCTGGTCGATGGCCGTTGAACTGGGCGACACGGCGGTTTCCCGCCTCGACCGGTTCGCAACGCCGCCACCGCCGCCACCCGCGCTGATCGTTCCGGTGGATGTCCGCGCGCTTTACGTGCCGGTCAATCATGACGAAGACTATGTAAGGCTTCCGATGGAGCTTGGCGGACCGGCCAGCGATACGGATGAACCCGCCCCGCCCTTCTCGGATCCGCAACCCCGAGACCCCGGCATACACATTCACTGGGCGCTGCCCGATGGGTTGTTGCGCGGTGATCTTGAGGACGACGAGGATAGCCCGCTTTCCCTGCGTCCACTGCCGAACCGTTGGCTGGTGGTGCGGATGACCGGCCCCGAAAACACACGCACCGTTGATCTGCGCGCCTGGGTCGTCGCGTCAGAGACGAGCCGGGTCTATGATCTGGAAGATTACCCCGATGGCGACAACACAGGCGACGGCGATCAGTTGGAACCCGGCGAGTTGGACGGCGTCGTGGGCGGCTCACCAAGCTGGACGGCGGGGTATGACTCGACCCGCAATCGGTTCGGGTTCCACGACCCGCTGACGGACCTGAACCCAAACCAGATCACCACTCGCCTTGCCTCATATGTGATCATTGGCTGGTGGTCCGAACGGGCCTCGGACCCGCTGGCGAAAAGCTTCTGGCCCTTTGCCGTCTCGCGCACGCTGGACGAGCTTGGGTGGACCGCGTCCCCAGCCCCGTATGAAGGTGCAATCTCACAACCGGTTCAATCCGGTTTGGCGGGCTTTGCGCAGACCCAGTTCCGCGCATTCTCATCTACGGTGACGGACAGCTTCGACACACCGGTCGAGGCCGTCTCGGCCCGTGGCCTGCGGGTCACCGATACGCGCACTGCATTGTCGCTGTCCAGCGCGCAGGCCGCATTGGCCAGCGGGTACGAACCGCTTGTCTTCGACGCGGTGGCAATGTCGCTGGTGACCATGCACTACGATACCGTTCTGCATGGACGGGTCATGGGGGTTCGGATCACCGGGCCGGTCGGGCGCGATTTGGCCCCCCGCCCGCCTGCCATTGGAATTGCGCTTGGGCCTACTCTTGAACGATTGATCGCCGCGCAAGTGGCCGACAGCTTCGGCCTGACCGACGGCGAGGAACGGGAATACACCGAAAGCCTGCTGACCGCCGTCGCAAATGGGGCCATTCGCCGCTTGGGCGAACAAGACGGCATCATCGCGCTGGACGAAGCCGAACATGGCGACGGGTTCGAATCCTTCCGTGGCCGCGAAGTCTATGAGGACGTGATTGTCGAGCGGCGGCAGACCGACATCAAGGCCGGGCGGCCCGTTCGCACAAAGATCGCCACGCTTGCCTCAAAGCCGCCGCCAAAGGCCGACGTAATGTGGCTTGGCACCAAATCCGGGTCCAAAAAGGCCGATCTGAACGAATTGCGCCGCACGGCAAAGCTGGAAACCGACAAACGGTTCCGCACCCAGCCCGACGACGAAGGCCCGACCGTCCGGCGCATTCGCCGCCCAGCGCCCCGCTATCATCGCGCGGTGCCTCCGGTCGTTGGGTTGCGCGACTTTGGACGCTCGAACCGGTTTGACGACTGGCGTTTCACCGAAGACAGACGTTTGCGCTGCCATTGGGCGCGTGAGTTGCCAATCGCCTTCGGTCGCCGCTTTGAAGCGCGCGATTATGTACCCGCGCTGCCCAACCTGTCCAACTTGCCGGGCCAGACCCGCCGGATATTGGAACACAGCTTCCTGTTCGACATCTACATGCTGGCCTGGATGCTGCAAGCCATCGAGCAAACCTCGGAACCGGCAGAGGCCCCGGCGGTGCAAACCCGCGTGCGCGCGGAAATGGCGCTGCGGTTCTCACCCGACGGCAGCTATGACGGCACGCCGCCACTGGCCGCGAGTACCACACCGATGGCACGAGCGACGCTGAGCGACGAGTTGCTCAGGTTCTCGCTTGCCGAGGGGCGCGAGCCCAGCCCGGTCGGAATAACCATGTGGTCCCAACCCTGGGTGCCGGTCTGGCTGGAATGGGAGGCGCGTCTGGAAACCGGCCAGGATTTTGACGGCTGGAAACTGGGCCGGATTGAATTCGAAGGGGCATCGGACGTTGGCGGGCAATCCCTTAACATCCTCGGCCGTTCGCCCATTACCGATGGTCTGCACGATGCGTGGACGAGCCTGATTGCCGACTATCTGGACGCCGAAAACCAGCGCGACGAGGATGAGGTTGGCGAGATCTCCGAGGCGCATGAGGCGCGCCTTGCGCAACTCAAGACCTATCTGGACCTTGCGGATCTGGGGTCGGTCACGCTGGATCAGGTCGGTGACCTGTGGCTGGGCCTCGAACCCCAGCCCGACGGGCAAGAGCGTGACGTGCCCGAAGCAGTCGCCGATAACATTCGGGCGGTCGGGCTTCCCCGTCTGATCGCAAGTGGCCGCCTGAGCCTTGTCCGGGCGCGGATCGTCGATTGTTTCGGGCGGTTCCGCGACCTCAACACACAGCGGTTGGTGCGCCCGCATGCACTGTCCAGCACGGATTCCGAAGATCGCCCGGCCCTTGAATTGCCGCCACGCCTATCGCTGCCCGGTAGGCTGATGTTCCGCTTTGTCGATCCGGCAGACACATCGGAGGAACCCGCCGAAGCCCGTCTGAACCAGGCGAACCCGTCGCAGGGCATCAGCCCCATCGCGGGATATATCCTGCCGGATTTCATCGACGAGTCGCTTGAGATGTTCGATGCGCAAGGCAACCCGCTGGGCGAGGTTCTGCAGGACCCGGTCGCCGGTGGTCTGGTCTGGGAAGGCGCGGTTGGCCGTCCCGGACCGGCTGTTAACGACCCCGAAGTAGGCCTGCCCCCGGCGGCGCAGGTGCTGGGCCGGATCGCGCGCGGGATGATCGACGCGGACGCGCTGCGCACGCAGGATCCTGAGACCGCAGAAGACGAAAGCGCGCTGTCGGCCTTCCTGCGCGCGGTTGATACAACGATGTGGGGTGTGGACGAGGCGCAGGTACAGGCCGGAGCCACGATTGCCGGGCTGGTCGGACGCCCGGTCGCCGTGGTGCGGGCGACGCTGTGGCTGGATATCCCAACCGACCTTTCGCAGATTGATGCCTTTGGCGAAACAGCCGAAGGATTGTCCCAACTGCTTGACAACGAAGGCGTATTCGAAGCGATCAAAGCGCGCGCCTTCGAGGTTGCGCTGGGTGAGGTCGCCAAGGGCTATGACGGGCTTTACGGCTATTTCGTCGGCGACGATTTCCGCCGCTTCCGCCTGATCGAAAAGTCCGTCAGCAAGGCTGCGCCCGCTGCCGGGTTGGGGTTTGGGTTCCGCGCCATTCTGGGCTCGGCCACGTTGGCGGAACCGTCGCCGCTGACCTCACCCTACATCGAACCCGGCGGGCGTATCTTCACCCATTCGGGGCAGAAGGTGCAGTTGACGTTGTTGATGAACCCCGCCGCGCGGGTGCATGCGACATCCGGGATTTTGCCGAGAAAGTCTTTGGAATTGCTGCGCGATTGGGTGGCTCCGGGGTTGGAAAAGATTGCCCCGTCAGCGCGGATCGGTCCGGTTCTGATCGATCCCGACAAGGTGCGCCTGCCGAAGATCGCGGCCTTTGGCAAAGACCAGCGGTGGACCCGCCGCAACAGCCCAATCACCTGGCGCGACGATCCTATTCTGGCGGCAACGCAGGCTGCCATCCTGCCGGACGGCCCGGTTTCGGTTGAAGAAGGCTGGATACGGATCGGGGCCAGCGACAACAGCGAGGAAGGAGGCACCTGATGGCACGCTATGACTGGCCACGCGATCTGAGGAAACCGCCCGAATCCCTTGCTGGTCGGGCCGAGGCCAACGCAGCGCGCGCCAATGGAACGGCTATCGGAGGGAATCTGGGTAATCTTGCGGCCTTGGGCGAAGTGATCGAGGGGGCCTTTGACGAAGAACGCCAATGGATGCCGCTGGGCCCCTTCATTCTGCGCAACGGTCAGGCGGACGGCGACCCAGTGGTTGCAGGGCGCATTCGCGATATTCAGGTGCATCCAAACGGCCAGCGTGCCTATGCCGGGGCGGCCAACGGCGGTGTCTGGTACACCGACGATGCCGGGGAAAGCTGGGCACCGCTGGGCAGTTGGGCCCTGGCCGCGGCCACAAGCCGGGACGATCTTGTACTGACTGTCGGCGCATTGCTGGTCGAGTGGGGAGAAGACGGCGGAGGTGCCGACGACCCCGCCTTGGACGCGGTCTATGTGGGAACCGGCGAGCTTAAACCATATTTCTCACTCGGTCCCGGGGGCAAACATGCAGGGATCGGGGTACTTCGCCTGAATGGAACGGTCGAGCAGGCGATTTCGCTGGTCGGGGTCAACCCGTGGCAGCGCGAAGGTGGTGAAGAACTAATCGGCGCAGGAATCTACCGTCTGGCCCGTGACCCCGGAACCCCTCTCGCCCCTGACCCGGCAAATGAGGCGACCCTTCTGGCCGCAACGTCCCGTGGTCTGTTCATGCGCCAAGGCCGTTTTGTCGAAGACCAAAGCTGGACATTTGTCGACTTCACGGATGGTGAGTTCACCGAAGATGACGATGGGGCCTGTACCGATCTGCTTTGGACCGATCAGGGCCTGTTTGTCGCGCTGATGGGGGCGGACGAGGATCTGGATGGCATCTGGCTTTCGACCGGAGGGCCGACCGGCACGTTCCAACGCATCGCGCTGCCGGACCATGATACCGGCACACGCCTTAGCCTTGCGGCCTCCCCTAATGAAGCAAGGCGAATTTACGTTGCCGGGCTGAAAGAATCCAACGTGGCGGACAAGAGAGGCCTTGGCCAGGGGTGGCTGATCGATCTGTCACACACCCCTGCCGGAGTGTCCGGAACGCCCGTCGCAGCGGTGTCGATCGATGACTGGCCCGTGGGTGTCTATACGTCCTCGGTCACTCAGGACGGGACTGATTATGTGATCGAAAGTGACCAATCGCATTATGACCAGTGCATCACGGTTGTGGACAATGGTTCGGGCGACGATGTCGTCTTTATCGGCGGTCAGGGAATGAACAGCAACGCGCTGATATTCCGTCTGCCAATCACGGGCACCGCTGCGGCAAACGATCTGTCCGCCGGGTTCACCGCCGCCAACCAGACGACAGCCGATACCGACCCGACCTTTGCCGGCCGTGGCATCCACGCAGATGTTCACGCCATGCGTCCGGCGAATAACACGCTTTGGGTTTCGTGCGATGGCGGTGTCTTTACCCGGCCACTCACGGCGGGAGGCTCGGGGACGTCGCGCAATGTCGGCCTGCCGACGTTGGAACCGGGCTACATACAATCCCACCCAACGCTTGACGGCCACCTGATTGCGGGTTTGCAAGACAATGGGTTTATCGAACGCATTGGCGGCAGTTTCTGGGACCAGGTGGACGGAGGTGATGGTGGAGGATGCGCCTACCATCCAACTCGACGACATATGGTCTTCAAACAGGTTTATAACGCCAAGTGGGATTTTTTCCCTCCCCGACAGCCGCGTGGTCCAGCAATTCGGCGTGCAAGTTCAGATATGTGGGATTCGGAAAAGCAAGAAAACGGTCGGGCAAGTTTTTACTCCAATCCGCTGGTTTTACCGGGGGAAACAGACGATACGGCGCGGGTGTTCATTGGGACCGACCGGATCTGGATGAGCAGCGACTGGTTCGGAGATCGCACCAGAACGAATTGGATGAGTTGGGTGACACTCCCATCCGCCACTGACCCTCACTCAACCCGCAGCAGCACCGAGCCAGGCCGGGATTCGCGGAACCGCGTCTTTCGCGACCAGCTCCGTTTTGAAACCCTAAGCGATAAGGTCGTCGCACTAGATGCACTGGTCGAGGGCGAACCGCCCGATTTTGAAGGCACCAGCATTGCGGTGCTGTGCGAACGCACGGTTCGGATATTCACGTTCGAGGGAAACAACCCCAGCTGGACCGGACGCAGGGCCGCCATCATCAGCGGCAACCGGCCCAGCAACAAAAAGGCCGAAGGCGATGAGCCTGATCCGTTTCTGGACTACCTTCCCTATTTTTCCGGAACCTCATGGACTGCCATCGCAAGACACACGGATACGACGCTGTATGTCACAACCTCGGGCCGGACGCGCCGCGACGGGGATGGTGACCTGATCACTGATCCGAACTTCGATACGCTGTGGTGGTATAACGGCGACGGGCGATGGTATCCAACCGGGCTGCATTCAACCGAGCCGAACGTGGCAACCGGGACCAGCGGCACCCCGGCCTCGGCCCATGCGGTGCTTGTGGACCCCGATAATCAGGATGTGGTGTGGGTCGGCACGCGGGTTGGTGTTTTCGAAGGACAGATCGACCAGTCCGGGGCGCATCCGAGCTGGACCTGGCGACCCATCATGGATGGGTTACCCCAGACGCTGGTCGAAGACCTGTCTCTGTTCCGGTCCGACGACCGGCGGTATCTGCGCGCCGCGCTTGTGTCTTTGGGCGTTTGGGAACGTGACGTGTCAGGCACCCCACACTCGGTCGGGCGCAGCTATATCCGGACCTTTGAATTCGACACCGGGCGCGGCGATCTGCCAGACCCGGCCTGGGCCCCGCGAACGGACCCGTCCAATCCCAGCAACCGCCCGCTGGTCACGCATAACAGCCCGGATATCCTGTTCTTAAAATCCACTCCGGCGAACTTGCTTCTTAACCCGAACGAAGTGAATTTTGCAGCAGCAACCAGCATCGGTTTTGCAAATGTGAACGACAGCTTCAGGGCATTTGTTCAAGTTCATCATCGGCACGTGACACCGTTACCTGCCTCGGACATCCAGGTGAACTTGTTCTTCCTGAGTTTTGCGCGAGGTCTCGGTCTTGATAATATTGAGATCAGCGACAGTTTACGAAGCGCGATCGTTTCTGGCGTAAATGGATCGAATTCACAGCGCGATTTACTAATTAGCGACCCCGGCCTGCATTTACGTTTCCTCGGTCGTGAAAACCCGCAATCCCCGCTTTTCAGCCGGAAAACCGGCATCGTGCGCTTCGATTCAGTTGATCTTAATGATACCTCGGGCCAGGTTATCGCGGACAGGATCGCCATTATCGTCGTGCTTGATCCCGTGAACCGACCGTTCGATGTTGCCGAGATATCGCCCCGCAACGGGGAAACTACCGTGACGTTGGATCAGGTACTGCGCCGTTCCGCCTATCTGGCGGCGCGAGCGCTGGATCGGTTTGATCCGGGTCCGTGAACCCAACACCATGCCGCAGAAACAAGTGACTGTTTCCGCGTACAATAACCCGACCGTGAACCTTCGGCACTTGCAAGTAACTTTTTGCAATTTATTAAGAAATATCGTACTCGTCCGCCCCGCTCCAGGACAAACGCTCTTTCACATAACCCGCCACAGAATAGGAAACCTGTCCAAAGCCTTCGCCCCAGTCCAGGTCTTCGGACGCTTCATCCGAAGTACAAAAGGTCTGCAACACAGCGGCAAGATCACCGCAATCTGACGCGCGAGAATAGGTGTAGAGCAACAACCGCATGGTATAGGCATGCGCCAGCAAGGCCCGGGCCAGAACAGGTCGGTTGGTGAATCCAAATCCAAGGAATAGTCGTGCAGGCTCGGCCATCACTTTCTTGAGCTCCTGATCGTTACGACAAAGCTCTTCAAACTCACCATAATCAACGGTTCGTTGCGACTGATCATCACCAACGATCATGGCGTCTATAAGGCGATCCAGATGCCCGATAACCAACCCTTGCCGCCGGTATTGCGCTGGGTTTTCAAGGGTTTTTTCCCTCCAGTCCGGAACGTTCGGAGAATAAGCCAAAGAAGGTTCAAGCCCGGCAAGCTCAAAATCGTCGGTGAACGCATAGTAGGACAGCTTCAACAGGAAATATCGGGCGCGGATATTCTGATCCAGTTCGATATCGACGAAGGTCGCGGACCTTTGAATCAGTCTGAATATCGCAAGCGGCAGGAAGAGTTGGTAGATGGTTGAACGAAGGTAATAACCCTCGGTTGCCAGCCAACGTCCGTCTGCTTCGCCCAGATGGCCCTGCCGCTGCGTGCGTACCAAGCTGGCGACGCGGTAATACCCGCCTTCTGCGGCCTCGAACAGTTGGAAAAACAGCGGCTCGATCTCAGCATACAGTCTCTTGCGTGCTTCGAATTCATATGAGGTTCGCGCGTCATTAAGCGCCGCGTCCTTGGCCAGCATGGCCTTTAGCTTTTCCAACCGGCGCGCGCTGAATGGGCTTAGAAAGGCGACTAAAACAGCGACCAGCGCGCTGACCAGAGCAGACACGACCGTCGCCTGCCCAGCCGGTGTCAGGGTATGAAACCAAGCAAACATAAGATTTACCCAATCGCCCACCTCAGAGACAGAAAACGGTCACGGTCTGGTCATCAGTTCGGCAATCACCAGTCGGCGAAAACTAAGGAAAATAAGCACGCCAAACACGGCGTCGAAGGCAGCGAACCATAGGAACGGCCCCCCATGCGCAACGAAGGTTGCCACCATCAGCGCCCGCCCCAGCACGGCAATGACATTGGGATAACGCTGACGCACCGGATCAAGCGCGCCGGGGATTTGCATGACGGTCACAAAGATCAGCGTCGCCCCCCAGACCGAGGGCCAGGGGTTCTCGGCCCCAGCGGGCAGGCCCACAACACCCAGCGAAAACGCCGGGCAAAACAGGAAAAGCCCGCCGATGACGATTTGAAGCGCCAGCACAAATCCGAACAGACGGCGATGAGATTTGATCCGGTTGTCGGCCTGGGCGCGGGTCCAGCCGATGGATAACGTATCGGTCATGTTACTCATCTCCTTGTTCAGAAGGTTTTAAGGTATTCAAGTAAATCGGCTTTTTGGGTCGGGCTTAGATGCGTGCCGTAAACGTGGCCTGCGTTGGAATTGCCCGGCTGGGATGTATCGAAGCAATAGACACCTTCATCCTCGCACGGGGGTGACAGGAACCCGCCATTCACCGGGTCGATCACATCCGAATTGCGCTGGAATTTTTTGGGGCGATCTTCCGGGGCGTTAAGTAAATCCGCCAGCGTCGGCACCGATCCGTTATGCAGATACGGGCCGCGCACCCAAAGCCCATCCAGCGGCATATTTGCGTAGCCGTCGGTTTTGCGGAACTGCCGGAACGCGTAAGGCGTGTCCGCAAACAGTTCAGTCACCTGCCGCTGCTGGAACTCGTTTGTGTAGCTATCCAGCCGCGCGCGATCCGTCCCAATGGACGCGATTGGCTGAACGGTTCCCAACTTGTCGCCCGAGAACTCGTACTCTGTCCCGGTCCAACGCCCGTGGCACTCCAGACAGAAGGTCGCGTACAGGTTGGCCCCCCGTTCGGCGGCCTCGGCATCCACCTGTACCGGGTTCGCAGGCGGCGGCAGATCGCTGAGCCATGCTGCAACGCGCTCAATCCCGCCATGATCCGCAGTTTCCGCTGTCACCCCGGCCCCAAGCGCCGCCGACAGGTTGCGTTCGGCCAGCGAAGGGTTGTTGCCATCCCAGTGCAACCGCATGCCTTCGCGCGGGCCTTGCAGGAAGATGGAGGGAAAATCAGATGCGCCGATGACCTCTTGCGGGGTCAGTGCATCCCCGTTCATGTCGAATTCCAGCACCTTGTAGGGGTTGAACGTGTCCACGCGACCGGTGCCCCAATCCGGCTGGCGCGCCAATAGGGGCTGCAAAGCGGCGCGGGTCGCCAGCAATTCCTCGCGAATGCGGGGGACAACTGCAATGCGCCAGAACAGCCGCTTGACGGGTCCAAGGCCATTGCCGCTTTGTTCGATGGCGTCGAACAGCGGTTCGGCGGCCAGTTTCGGACTGGTCGAGGCGTCCAGCAGAAACTCGATAAACGCATGAAATTGCAGGTTGTTCGACGGCATTCCGGGCACGATCACCGCCTCGGCCTCAGCCGTTTCGCGATAGGTCCCGGCATGGCAGACGGCGCAGTTGAACCAGACCAAGGTGATGCCCAACTGATCGCGGCGGGAAATGCCAATTGGCAAGTCAGTGCGACCTTTCTCATCCTCCTGATACAGGAACCCAAACGCCTCGTAGGTCGTCTTGCCCTCAAACGCGTCGGGGAAGAGATAGGGCAGCGCCTGCCAGACCTCATACGGCAATCCGCTGGAGGTTTCCGAACCGATAGAGCCGTGCAGGAAATGCTGCTCATCAGTCTTGAAATGCTCGGGCCCGCCGCGCAGCAAGGCCAACAGCAACCAAAGCGCGACGACCAAAGCAAGCAACCCGACCAAAGCCATCAGGCCCACAAGAATGGTCAGCGGCAACCGTCGGCGGCGGCGTTTTACCAGAGCCTCTTCAACAAAGGTGACAGGCTGGTTCCTCATTCTGCCGCCTCCCTGTCAGGGGTCGGGATTTGAAGGATCGGCTTGGTTTCATAGATCGACATCAGTTCTTCGATCATCGCATCACGGCTTTCGAACCTGTCCTCCTCATAACAACCCATCGGATGTTTCGGCGCATTGCACAGGCATTTATTGCAGCGTGTGCAAGGTTTTGGCGGCTCATCTTCACCTGCGGCCCAATGCTTGACCAGATCATTATTGGCTACCAGAGCCCGCGCGATGGACACCCCATCGCAGCCGCCCGAGGTGATGGCATCACGCACAACCCGCGCGTTCTGATAGCCGCCGGTGTTGATCACAGGAATGGTCACCGCCTGTTTGATCGCACGGCATTCTTCCAGGCTGATGCCTTCATCCTCGCGGCCTTTTTTCAGCCGGAACCAAAGCCGCAGGAATAGCGGGCGCAGCAAGGGGAAGCGGAAGAACAGGTAGTTTCTGAACCCGTTGACGCCCGATGCAATCATCGCGTCGTAAGTAACGGCCAGAACCTCAAGCGGCAGGTCCCCCGGCGGGTTCATTGGATGCGGAAACAGCGAGCCGGTCGAGACGTGCAGGGCATCCACGCCCGCGGCCTCGCACCATTGCGCGACCTGCACCGTGTCGGACAGGGTGTTGCCCTTACCTTCCCACGGCAGGACGTTGTTGTGGTCCACGGCAGAGAGTTTGACTTGCAGATGGAATTCGCGCCCGACCTTGGCGCGAATGGCGTCGATCACCTCAAGCAGGAACCGCGCGCGGTTGCGTAGGGAGCCGCCGTAATGGTCGGTCCGGTCGTTGATCGCGGAACTCAGGAACTGGGTGAACAGATAGCCATTGGCGGCGTGCAATTCGATCCCATCCAACCCGGCCTCACGCGCGCGCCATGCGGCCTGGGCGAAATCTTCGACCATTTCGCCCACTTCATGCGTGCTCATGGCGCGGGTTGGGAAGCCGTGCAGGGTTTCGTATGCGTTGGTGGGGCTTGGGGTCGGGCGGTGCTGATTGTGGATGCCGGGCAAATCCATCTGGCGACCGGAATGTGACAGTTGAAGGATGTATTTCGATCCGTTGGCGCGGACCGCCTCACCCAGCTTTTGCCACAGGGGAATGAACTCATCCGTATGAATGGTGGCGTAGCCGGCGATGATGCGGCCATCCATGCGCACGGGCACATAAGATGAGATCACGGCCCCCACCCCGCCCCGCGCAAACTTGCATTCCCAGTTGATCCGCGTCTGCGTCAGCGCCCCATTTTCGGCGTCGAAGCGACCCGAGATATTCGACCGGAAGACCCGGTTCTTGACCTCAAGGTTGCGGAACTTGAGCGGAGTGAAGATGATATCGTCGCTCATCCGGTTTCTCCCGCCTGTTTCCAGATCTCTGCCAGCAACGCCATGACCCAGTGCTGGGCCGGGCAGCGGCTCCAGCTTGATCCCAGAAAGGCCAGATCGGCATCCATGCCTGCGCCCGCCGCCCTGCGCGTGTTCATGGCGACCAAAGTGACTGGCCGCACGCGCCCGCCGATTGTGTCGCTATGGCGCTTTCCGGCACGCATCACGGTGCGCGGCGCGGCAATCACGCGCAAAGCCGCCTGTTCCGGGGTAAGATGGGCGCGCAGCCGCTGATCGGCCCATGCCGCTTGCAACCGTTCCAGGCTGAGCGCCAGATTATGCACCGCGATCCCGGTGCCGTGGACAGCGCCCTTGTCGCCCTTAGCGGCCTGACCCAACACGCCTTGAGCGTCCCGCAATGCGCCGGACAGAAAGGCGATGAGGCGCCGAAGGGGGTTAAACGATTGCAGATGTGTCTCGATCGCTTTGGCTGCATCCCAGGTTTCGGCGCTTGCCGCATAGGTCGGATCAAACACGCGGCCCGTGATCTGCTGCGCAAGCTCACCCACGGGCCTGCTCAGATCGCCCCTCACATAGCCCACCATCTGATTAAGCGTGTCGGTATCCCAATTGCCCGGCGCGAACTTATCGGCAATGTCCTGAGACATCCGACGCCTTTCGGGGTCGTCCCGCATCATCGCGCTGGGCAGCGGATTGCCACCAAGCGACAACGCCGATCTGACGCGGTGCGCCAGTATCCGGTTGATCAGCGGCCCCCGCGGGCGAAACCCGCGATCCAGCGCGGCGTGGTCGGCAAGCTGTCCGATCTCATCCGCGTCATCGGTCAGGATCAGATCGGCAAGCAGCGGGATGCGAATGTGACGGGCCATGCCTCAGCCCCCCGCGATCCGCCAGGGGAAGAATGGGTTGCGGGCATCGACCAGAGCTTCGGCAAGGTCCGGGCAATGGCGACGCACAACGTCGGAAAATCCGTTTTCGGCAACCCATCGGAACCCGGCCTCTGTGTAGATTTCCGGTCGGAAATCATCGGTATAGAAGCGATCGCTTTTCAGCCTGCGTGAGGCCATGAGGATGAAGATACGAAACGCCGTGTCCGAGAACCCAAAGCGCGGCGGCTGGTTTTTCGACTTCGCTTCGGCCAGTGTCCCGACCAGCAGGTCGACCTTTTCGACGGTGCCATAGACCTCTTGCAGTGTGGACTGCCAGTTGGGATCATCGGTGATGTCTTCAAAGGTTTCAGGCCGCGTCGCGCCGATGGCGGCCCGGAAATCGGCATAGCGCGGCACGCCCCGCTCGCGGTCACGCAGGACATCAACGGCGGCGAGGTCGAGGAACACATTCGCCTCAACCTTCTTGTCCAGACGGCGCAGGGTTTCGGGGAAGTTGTTCAGCACCAAGGCACCCGGATTTTCGGTCGCCAGAGAATACAGCACGTCGTCGAAACTCAGATTGTCATACAGCTTGCGTGCGCCCGGACCTGACACTTCGGTCAGCCCGGCGCTGTGCAGATGCGCGTTGTCGGAATGGCTGCGGAATTCATATGCGTCCGGCATCAGCGAGTGCAGCCGGTAGACCGAGCCGAACTCCTCGGTCATCGCATAGGGGCTGCCATGATGATCCCGCGGAGAGCCGGGAATGCCCGACATCACCTCGCTGTCCGAGACCCGACCCACCGCGTTGAACACGGTTTCGCCCATCAGGCCCCAATAGTTGCCACGCATCGCCATGCGGCCTTCGGGGCTGTCCATCAGCGCGGGCGTCCATTCTACGGTGTGGATCTTGGCCATCAGCGCCGAGTTCACCAACCGCGCCTTGTGAAACAGCCAGTCTTCGCTTTCATCCGGATGATCAATGCGCAACCGCGCCACGATGGAATTATGCTCGCGCGCGAACAGAGTGTGCAGCACCGACAGCCCGGTCCACCAGTTGCCGTTGACACCTGCCAGTTCCTGACCTTCGCGCTTGGCCTTTTTGTCGACGGGTAAAAGACCATCGTCCAAAGCAATTTCGGCCGATTTGGGCCGGCCCTTCAGTTTGGCGGTGCGGACGTAACGCAGACGTTCCTCGGTCGAGCCATAGATTTGCGATCCATCCCACCAACTGGTTTCGACATTGCGGAAGGTAGGTGGACGGTTGGCATCAGCATCCGTCACCTGTTTGTCGGGCATCGTGCGCCGTACGGTCATCTTGCCGCCCGGCCAGTCGTCACCTTCGGGTAGCGGCACGTCCAACGGCTCGGCATCCGGATCGTTGGGACCGTGGCTGAGCCAGTCATGCACCATGAACTGAATCCAGGCAGCCGCCAGCACGTTCAGATGTGGAACGGGTACAAATTCATGCCGCTTGAGAAGCTTTTCGCTAACCAGTCTGGGGCTTGGATCCATCAGATCCGCGTCGCTGGGCGGATAGGTGTCCCTCAGCGCGACATTGCGTCCGAACCGGGTGCCTGTCGCGCCCATGCGGGGCTGCGAAAGGTCGTTGAATTGCCCGTCCGCGGTGCGCCATCCGATAATGTCAAAATCCTCGGGCCGTTCGCCATCCAACGGCGCGGTTTCGGTATCGATCAGGTTGTTGTGCCGCAGGTTGACACGGTGGCCCAGAATAATCGCCAACGCAGGCAAAAACGGCCAAGCGTGCCAAACTCTAAATCTTTGAGAAATAGAGGCAAATCTGCCGAGCAGAGAGTCCAGAATTCTTTCGAACATCGAAAATGTCCTTAAAGACAGTGGGATAACAATAATCAAACTATTGTTTGTGCATATCACAAAATCCGTGACTTTGACAGTTGGGGGATTCCGCACCTGGATTGGCGGTCAGCGGTGTCGCGCCTTCGACCCCTGGTTGCTCCAGATCCCGAACAATTCGGCAGCAGCTGATTCCGTGCGGTCCGCGTAGATCGCGATGTCCATGGGCTCACGCCCCAACGCATTCGCCAGCGAGATCACCTCGCCGCTTTGCAATTCGCTGTGCACCATGCTGAAGGGCAGCCAACCGACCCCAAGGCCCTTGCGGACCATCTCGAGAATACCGGTCGAAAACGCCGTCTCGCAAATCGGGTTGGTGCTGTACCCAGCCGTCCCGAACCGGCGCTCCTTTCGGCGCAGAACCTGCCCGAAATAGCTGTTATCCGGATAGACGACTGCCGGCGCAGTGTCGGAAATGTCGCCCACGTCTTTCACCGCAAACCGAAGGGCCCCGCCCACCACAGGGATCAGATAATCCCGCCCCCAGGTTCCGCGCAATACGCCCGACCCGAACTCCAACGGTTCGGCCAGATCGGATTCGTAGCACAGCAGCATGCTGGCATCTTTGCGCAGGAACATGCTGACGCAGTCGCTTAGGTTAGCGGCATGCAGACGGAACCTGACGCCCGGCAGGTGCGACCGGGCCTTCAGCGCCATGTCCGGGAACCGGGAAAACACCTGCGCATGTTGTGCCGCGATCCTGACGGTGGTCGCCTTGGGGTCATGATGGGCAATTTTTGTGCGTAGCTCGCGAAGCTGGACCAGAAGCGCACGTATCTCGGGTTCGTTTGAGATCAGCGCGGCGCTGATCTCGACCCGGTTGGTTTTGCGGTCCAGTATGGTGACGCCCAGCCAGTCTTCGAAGGACCGGATACGCCTGGAAAACGCGGGCTGGGTGATATGTCGGCGCGCGGCGGCCCGGCTTAGATTGCCCTCTTCCAGCAGAACAAGAATGTCCTCTAACCATTGTGTATCCATGAAAAGCGCACCCCCAGCCAAAGCAAAAGTATGAGTAGCCGTACAAAAAAGCACTGTTTTTCTTTGATTTGATAGGAAACGCTTTGAGAGATCCCAACGGTAAGGACCTCAGAGCATGGCAGAGTCGGCAGAAATCTCGGAGAATACTGCGGGCGAAACCGCAGACCTAACCTTTAGCCTGTGCAAGGAACTGTCGATCAGTCTGGCCCGGTTCCCGCGGATTTCCTTCGGGCATCTTCCGACACCTCTGGAACCGATGGACAGACTCAGCGAGGTGCTGGGCGGCCCGCGCCTTTGGGTCAAGCGGGACGATTGTACCGGCCTGTCGACCGGTGGGAACAAGACCCGGAAGCTTGAATTTTTGATGGCGGACGCCGTTGAAAAGGGCGCGGACACGATCATTACCCAGGGCGCTACGCAATCCAATCACGCCCGCCAGACTGCTGCTGCGGCGGCCAAACTGGGGTTGGAGTGTCACATACTGTTGGAAGATCGCACCGGATCGGATGACCCCAACTACATCATGAACGGAAACGTTCTGTTGGACCGCCTGCACGGGGCCTCGGTGTCCAAGCGCGACGGCGGTGCGGACATGAATTCCGAAATGGACAGGTTGGCCGATCACCTGCGGAGCGAGGGCAAGAAGCCTTACATCATTCCCGGAGGGGGCTCGAACGCCATTGGTGCGCTAGGTTATGTCAACTGCGCCCGCGAATTGACCGAACAGGCAGCCAGAATGGGATTGTCGATTGAAGCGCTGGTTCATGCGACCGGCAGTTCCGGGACTCAGGCCGGGCTTGTGGCCGGGCTGGCGGCGATCAAAAGCACCACGCATCTTCTGGGTATTGGCGTTCGGGCTCCGCAAGACAAGCAGGAACAGATGGTGTTTGAACTGGCGACCAAAACCGCAGCGCATCTGGAACTGGACGCGCAGATCGCCCGCTCAGAAGTGCGAGCGAATTGCGATTATGTGGGGCCCGGCTATGGGCTGCCGACCGACGGGATGATCCGGGCGGTCAAGCTGTTGGCCCACACCGAAGGGCTGCTGTTCGATCCGGTATATTCAGGCAAGGGCCTCGACGGGCTGATCGATCAGATCCGCAAGGGTTATTTCGACGGCATGAGCAATGTCGTGTTTCTGCACACTGGTGGAAGCGCGGCCCTGTTTGGGTATTCCGATGCCTTCGGACTGCCCGGTTACACACCATAAAAACAAGAACAAAACAAAAAGCGACCAACAAGGAGAGATCACTATGTCACTGAAAAAAACCCTCATCGGCGCGGCGCTGCTGACCACGTTTGGGGCGACCGCTTATGCCGAAGACGTCAAGATCGGCGTGCCGTCCTGGACTGGTGCTCAGGCCATCGCCTATGTGCTGGGCGAGATCGTCGCCACCCGCATTGGCGGGACGGTCGAATATGTTCCCGGCAATAACGCCACGATCTTTCAGGCGATGGATCAGGGCAAGGGTGACATCGATGTTCATCCGGACGTCTGGCTGCCGAACCAGGAGAGCTTTACCAAGAAATATGTGGATGAGGCGGGCACAGTGACGCTGTCCTCCAATCCATACGAAGGGAACCAGGGGTTCTGCGTGTCCAAGGATTTCGGTCAGGCCAACAACATTACCGACATCGCAGATCTGGGTCGCCCGGATGTGGCCGCGCTGATGGACAGTGATGGCAATGGCAAGGGCGAGATGTGGATTGGCGCGCCCGGCTGGGCCTCGGCAAATGTCAACGAGGTCAAGGTGCGCGACTATGGCCTATTGGACTTCATCGAACCGATCCGAGCCGAAGAAAGTGTCAAGACCGCGCGCATCAAGGACTCGATCGCCAAGGGCGAAGGATATGCGTTCTATTGCTACAAGCCGCATGCGGTGTGGTTCATGTTTGATGTCGAGATGCTGACGGAACCCACCTATGACCCTGCAAAATACGTGATGATCCAACCGTCCGACGATGCCGATTGGTACGAAAAATCCAATGTGGCAACGAAGGACGCCCTGAAGCAGGTTCAGATTGCTTGGTCGAACTCGCTGGCCGACCGCTCGCCCGCCATTGCCGAGTTTTTTGCCAACTTTGCCCTGACCGCCGATGATGTCAGCGGTCTGGCCTTTGAAATCAGCGCCAATGGTCGCGAACCGGCTGATGTTGCGAAGGACTGGGTCAATGAGAACTCGGACCGCGTCGACTCGATGCTGGGGCTGTAAGCGCCCAACTGAACTGCCGGTACCGGTTTCGGCCGGTCCCGGACCTGATCTCTTCAAACAGTGGCGCAAAAATGAACGCAGAAACCGTCATCGAGATTTCGAATGTCTGGAAGATTTTCGGGGCTAAACCACAGGCCGCACTGCAAGCTGTTCGCGAGCGCAACCTGAGCAAGGCCGAGGTACTGGCCGAGTATAACTGCGTTGTCGGTGTTGCGGATGTCAGCCTGTCGGTGAACCGGGGTGAAATCTTTTGCATCATGGGCCTGTCGGGCAGCGGCAAGTCGACCCTTGTGCGCCATTTCAACCGTTTGCTGGAACCCACCGCGGGCAAGATCGAGATCGAAGGCACCGATGTGATGGCGTTGGGCACGAAAGACCTGCAGCACTTTCGCAACCAGAAGATCGGTATGGTGTTCCAGAACTTCGCGCTGATGCCGCACCGCTCCGTTCTGGACAACGTGGCGATGCCGCTGGAGATCAGGCAGGTTGCCAAGAATGAACGGATGCGTCAGGCGGCGGCCATTCTGGACATCGTCGAGCTGGGGGCCTGGGGGTCCAAGTTCGCCCATGAACTGTCCGGCGGGATGCAGCAGCGTGTCGGCCTTGCACGGGCGCTGGCGGCCAATCCGGATGTTTTGCTGATGGACGAACCGTTTTCGGCCCTTGACCCGCTGATCCGGCGGCAATTGCAGGATGAATTCATCCGACTGTCGAAAATCCTCAAAAAGACAACGGTGTTCATCACCCACGATCTGGATGAAGCCGTTCGGATCGGGGATCGCATCGCCATCATGCGCGACGGCAAGGTTGTGCAGATGGGCACGGCCGAAGATATCGTCATGCATCCCCAGGATGACTATGTCGCCGACTTTGTCGCCGGGATATCGCGTCTGAAAGTGGTGCATGCCAAGGTCGTCATGCGCCCGATTGAAGACTGGACGTCCCGGAACGGCCCCCTGCCCGCCGATCTGCACCGCGTCAGCAGCGATGAGACGCTTAGCAATCTGATCAATCTGGCCATTGATGATGACAATCCCATCGTCGTGGCCGACGCGGGTGCCGATGTTGGCGTCATCACCCGCGCCGACCTGCTGCGTACCGTTATCGAAGGGACCGAGGTGTCATGAGGGACGAAAACATCAATCCGCTGGAAGACACCGAAAGCGAGGCCGCGCTGGCCTATGCGGAAGAGCGCAAAGAGAATATTCGCACCTTTGTTCGCACGCATCCCGACTACTACATCGCCAATTTCGACAAGGTCGGTGCCTCGGCGCGGTTTACGCCGACCTTCAACTTTTTCGCTGGGCTATTCGGGCCGATCTGGTTTGGTGCGCGCGGCTTGTGGTCTTGGGCGCTGTGCTTTCTGATCATCGAGGCGATTGGCTTTGTCCAGATCGCCCGTGGCCTGTTCGGAGATCTCGCCTCGGACGCGATGGCCCGGATCGCGTCTATCGAGGGCACCTTAGAGTTACGCAAGCAACAGCTTGCGGCGGCAATCGAGGCGGGCTCGGACCGGGTGGACGCGTTCCAGCGTGCGGTGGACGGGCTAGAGGCGAATATCGGCGGCATTCGCGCCGAGGCCGAGGCGCTGGCAGAGCAAGGCCCAACCATCGCCCTGACCGGCCTTGTCATCCTGATCATCGCCAAGGTGGCTCAGTCAGTGATGGCCAACTGGGCGCTGGAAGCTCGGTTTTCTGAATGGCTGTCGGACCGGTCGATCCGGTCCGGGATGCCTGTATCCCAGATCGTGTTCAGCGCGGTGTTCATGGTTCTGATCGTGACGGTCGCCATGATCAACTACAGCTTTCCGGGGCGTTTCGCGATCCTCAGCGATTTTCCGACGGACCCGGAATTCCGACTGCTCAGCATCGACGGGGTCGAGGCGTTCTTCAATTGGGCCGTTCTGAATGGCGAGGCGCTGTTCGACGGGATCACCTATGCCATCCGTCTGGTGCTGGACGCGCTGGAACTGGTGTTTGTCAGCACCCCTTGGATCGTGATTGCGTCGCTGATCATCTTGTTGACCTGGCTGACGGCCGGTGTGCGAATGGCGATCTATTCCGGCGCGTTTCTGGCCTATATGGGCCTGCTTGGGTTTTGGGAAAAAGCCATGACAACGCTTGCTTTGCTTGGAACGGCGGCATGTCTGTCCATCGTCATCGGAATCCCACTGGGCATGTTCGCGGCACGCCGTCCCCGGTTCTATGCGTTCATTCAACCGATCATGGATTTCATGCAAACCATGCCCGCCTTCGTATTCATGATCCCGGTAATTGCGTTCTTCGGAACAGGCAAACCCGCCGCCGTCGTCACAACGATGATTTTCGGCGGCACCCCGGTGGTACGCCTGACCGTTCTTGGTCTGCGCGGCGTCCCCGAAAGCGTGCGCGAGGCGGCGATCAGCTTTGGGGCCAACAAATGGTATCTGCTGACCAAGGTCGATCTGCCATTGGCCAGCCCGTCGATCCGGGCGGGAATCAACCAGACCATCATGCTGTCGCTGGCGATGGTGGTTGTCGCCTCGCTGATCGGTGCCAAGGGGTTGGGTGAGGATGTTCTTGAGGCCCTGCAATATGCCAATGTCGGACAAGGTATCCTTGCAGGGTTCGCCATCCTGTTCTGCGCAATGATCCTGGATCGCATTGTTCAGGGCCAGCGCAAGTGACGCCCCTTGTTCTGGTGCACGGCCTGATGGGCGGCAGCCCGCAGTGGAACTTGCAATACAAGGCATTTTCAGACCATTTCGAGGTCGTCGCCCTTGACCTGCCCGGCTTTGGCAAGAACGCACATCTTTCCGCGATAGACCGCATTGATGGTCTGGCCGACTGGGTGATCGCGCATCTGCGTGCGCTTGGTACAGACAGGTACCACCTTCTGGGCCACTCGATGGGCGGTATGGTGGTGCAAGAGATCGCTCGCGCTGATCAAAGCGGCGTGCAGAAGCTGATCCTGTACGCGACCGGTGCAATTGGCGTCCTGCCCGGACGGTTTGAAACCATCGACGAAAGCAAAGCCCGCGTTGAACAGGACGGCGTCGCAGCCACCGCAAGCCGGATCGCGGCAACGTGGTTTTGGGAAACCAAGGCCGCGCCCCATTTCAAGGATTGCGAAACCCTGGCCCGAATGGCCACGAAAGACGCCATTCTCGCCGGTCTGGATGCAATGCAAAATTGGTCCGGAGCAGAACACCTGCAAGACCTGCAACAGGAGACGCTGGTAGTCTGTGGCGACCGGGACCGAACCTATTCGTGGGACCAGACGCATCTGCTTTGGTCCAGTATTCCCAACGCCAGCCTGTCCGTGATCCCCGGATGCGCGCATGCGGTGCATATGGAGAAGCCCGCGCTTTTTAACGGCGTTTTGTTGGACTATCTCATGACCGGTTAACTTGCAGAACCAGCGACCCAACCCGGCTTGAAATTAAATTACGTTATCGCCCGTGAAATCGAAACAACATGACAAGGCCATCATGATCGTTTAGGTGTTCACTTAAAACGAAAAGAAGACAAAGTTACCGAGAACTCTGTGGAACAGGTTGTTTTTACGTTCGAGATGGGAGTCGTTTGCGCGCTGTTGGCGTTTACCGTGTTCCTGTTTGTTTCAGAAATCGTCAGGATTGATCTTTCGGCCATATTGGTGCTCGTTCTGGTCGGCCTGCTGAGCTATGCGCCGGGTCTTGAGAACCTGGCGGATGTCTCTCACCTTTTCGATGGGTTTGCGTCAAACGCCGTAATCTCGATCATCGCGGTCATGATCGTGGGTGCCGGGTTGGACAAGACCGGCATCATGAACAAGGTCGCGGCTGTCATTCTGAAATACGGCGGTACGGCTGAAAACCGGGTATTGCCTATCGTTTCGGGAACGGTTGGCGTTATCTCATCTTTCATGCAAAATGTGGGCGCGGCGGCGCTGTTCCTGCCGGTTGTCAGCCGCATATCCTCACGGTCCGGTATTCCGCTTTCGCGTCTGCTGATGCCGATGGGCTTTTGCGCCATCCTTGGCGGCACGATGACAATGGTCGGGTCATCGCCGCTGATTTTGCTGAACGATCTGGTTGTGACCGCGAATGAGGGGCTGCCGGACGATCAGAAAATTCAGCCGTTTGGCCTGTTCTCGGTCACTCCGATTGGCGCGGCGCTGATCCTGACCGGGATCGCGTATTTTCTACTGCTTGGCCGATGGGTACTGCCCGGCGACACCGGATCCGACAATACCGGCACCAGCCAAGGCACGCAGGAATATCTGCAACGGGTCTACGGCCTGAAAGCAGATGTTTTCGAGGTTGTGGTCCCCGCAGACAGCCCCTTAGTCGGTCAGGTGTTGGCTGACATCAACCACGAAAACCACCTGTATATCATCTCGACCTTCTATCGCGGCAAAACATCGATGGTGCAGGTTCTGACGGCCGAAATTGCCGCGCCATGTCGGTTGGCCATCATCGGGCGCCGCTGGGTGGTAGAGGAATTTGCCCAGAAGTTTGGACTGAAGGTCCTGCCCGAGTTGGACATTTTCGTCGAAGAATTCGCACCCACAAATGCCGGTATTGCCGAAGTGGTCGTGACACCCGACAGCAAACTGATCGGGAAATGCCCCCGCGAGTTGTTGTTCCGCAAGACCTACGGAATGTCCCTGCTGGCCATCCACCGGGGCGAAGAGACACTCAGCCATGTCGAAACGGACACGCACGAGTCCACGCAGATCGGTCTCGAAACCTTCAAAGCAGGTGACATGCTGGTGGCACATACCAGATGGGACAACCTGATGCGGATCACGCAGGATCCTGACTTTGTCGTGGTCACATCCGATTTCCCTCAGGAAGAGTTGCGCCCGCAAAAGGTTGGCTGGGCGCTGGCCTTCTTTGCGATTTCCCTGTCGTTGATTTTGTTCACCGACGTGCGGCTGTCGCTGTGCCTGCTGACCGGTGCCGCCGGAATGATGCTGACCCGCGTGCTGAGCGTGGATGAGGCGTATCGCGCCGTGGGATGGAACACCGTTTTCCTGCTGGCCTGTCTGATCCCCTTGGGTCAGGCGGTGCAAAATACCGGCACGGCGGCGTGGATCGCCCAACAGATCATGGTTCTTTTGAATGGCTGGCCGATCTGGGCGCTGCAGGCCGGTGTCGCGATACTGGCCACAGCGTTTTCGCTTGTGATGTCAAATGTCGGGGCCACCGTATTGCTTGTGCCGCTGGCCGTGTCCATTGCAGTTGCCGCCGGAGGAAACCCGGCTGTTTTCGCCCTTACGGTGGCCATTTCCACCTCAAACAGCTTCATCATTCCGACGCACCAAGTGAACGCCCTGATCATGGGGCCTGCCGGCTACAAGGTCATGGACTTTGTGCGATCCGGCGGCGTGATGACGATACTGTTTTTGGTGGTTTCGATGTTGATGCTGAACTTGATTTACTAAGCTTGAAAAGCTGGCGACTTCATTCGCCACTCTGCTCAGAAATCATTTTGGCAGTTGGCTTGGCCCCCACGTCGTCAAGCATTCTGATAACTTCGGCTTTCCAACCTGCCTTGATCTTCAGCGCCAGTTGCGACGGCGGGCGGTGTTCCGGTTCCAGAATTGCGTATTCATACCGAAGCGGGTTTGCGAACGGCAGGAACACGACCTTTCCGGCAGACAGGCCCAGCTCCTGTTCCGTCGCGACGGTCAAAGGGTCCACGATTGTGCAGCATTGGCCCGAGCTTACAAACGGGATAAGGGGCAGAAAATACTGGCAGGTCACTGTCGAATTGTAGCGGGCCGATACCTCCTGAAACTTGCTGCGGATTTTGTGCTGGAACGGGTGCGTTGCGTGCAGCCCGCCCATCGGAACCCCGTCGAGGTCCGAGATCGAGATACTGTCACGCGCGGCCAGCGGGTTGTCCCGGTCAATCGCACAGAAACAATCGGCCCGGATCAGCTCGGCAGAATATTGCGGCTCTTTCCCGGTCGCGTGTTCGAAATCGGCAAAGCCAAAGTCGATATTCTGCGTCCCGGCAAGCTCCATGATCTGGGGAGAACTGCGGGTGGACAGCGTGATGCGGATGTCCGGGTTCTCTCCGACCGATTGGCTGATGAAACGCGGGAACAGAAAGGCCGACGGCCCCGGCATCGTGGCGATGTTCAGGCTACCGGAATGGCCCTTGATCAACCCCTCCATCGTGCTGGAAATCGCCGCGAGACGGTCCAGAATACCCGTCGTTTCGGCCAGCAGGTAATGCGCCTCGGGAACCGGAACCAGCCGCCTGCCCTTACGCTCGAACAAGGTCAGGCCAAGGGTTTGTTCCAGGTTCTTCAGGGCCAGGCTGATCGCGGGTTGGGTGCGGTTCAGTTTTCTGGCGGTCTGAGAGATGGAGCCGGTTTCCATCACCTCGCGAAAGACTGTGAGCTGCGTCAGGTTCATTCCTGTCGTATAAGCCAAACTTTAGTTTTGTGAAATATAACAAATTTGTATTTATGCCATTTGTCTTTACGCTTTTGGGATCGAGGTTCGGTCAAACCGAATCCCACGAACCAACAACGGAGACGACGATGAAACTCGTGAAATGCCTGACAGGTCTGGCTTTGGCTGGCGCGCTGGCCGCCCCGGCGCTGGCGCAGGATCCGACCTTTTTCCGCATCGGCACCGGCGGGGCCGGTGGAACCTATTTCCCCATTGGCGGCACCATTGCAAACGGTATCTCTGCCCCTCCGGGCTCGCGCCCCTGCGAGGAAGGCGGCCAATGCGGTGTTCCGGGCCTGATCGCCATTGCGCAATCCACCACCGCGTCGGTGTTCAACAACGCCGCTGTGCAAAATGGCGAGCTTGAGGCCGGTCTGGCCGCAGCCGACGTAACCCGCTCGATGTATCTGGGCGAGGGTAAGTTCGAAGGCAAGCCCCACCCCAATCTGCGCATCGTCGCAAACCTATTCCCCGAAGACCTGCATCTGGTGCTGCCAGCCGGTCAGACGATCAATGATCTGAGCGATCTGGAGGGCAAGCGCGTGGGTATCGCGCAGGCCGGTTCCGGCACGCAGGTCGCCGTGTTGCAGATGCTGGACGCCTGGGGCGTCAATCGCGACAACATGGACGAGGCCGAGCTGAACAACAGCCAAAGCGCCGAGCGTCTGGCCGATGGTCAGCTTGACGCCTATTTCTATGCCGCAGGCTGGCCCGTTGCCGCGATGGTGCAGCTGTCCTCGACCAAGGGGATGAACCTGCATTCCTTCACCGACGAAGATATGGCGAAGATCAATGAGATCATCCCGGCCTATATCCCCTCGACCATTCCCGGTGGGGTTTATGAAGGTATCGACGGTGAGACCAAAACCCCTGCGGTCAGCGCGATGCTGGTTGTGTCCTCGGAATTGTCCGACGAACTGGTCTATGGCCTGACCAAGGCGCTGTGGAACGACAACACCCGCAAGCTGCTGGACAATGGCCACGCCAAGGGCAAGCAGATCACGGCTGAAACCGCGCTGGACGGTGTCGAGGCTTTGGGTGTTCCGCTGCATCCGGGGGCCGAGAAATTCTATAAAGAAGCCGGTCTGCTTCAGTAATCGCAACCGACTGAAACCTGTCGCCGGTGCCCCTTATACGGGGCACCGCATTCTGGAACTATGCGAAATCAGGGGGCCATCATGTCCGAGACCCAGAAATTTGATGACCACGAACTGACGGCCGAGGAACTGGCGGCCATCGAGGAACAGTTCGACGAAGGTGCAGCCGTCCGTCAGGTCACGCCCGCCATGGGCAAGGTACTGCGCGTCGTTGCCCTGATCTTTGCGTTTTACGAATTTTTCACCGCAGGCTTCGGCCTGCCTGCCGACCACTGGCATATGGGCATCTATCTGGCCCTGCTGTTCATTCTGGTCTACGCCACCATTCCGATTGTGGGGGCCAAAAGCCTCTATGCCCTCAAGATCAGCCGCTTTCGGATCGGAAACATCCCCCTTTATGATCTGGTTTTCATGGGGTTCGGCATCGTCGCCGCGCTTTATGTGGGCGTTGCCTGGCGCGGCATCCCCTTTCTGGGGATCGAGGAACAGACCTTTCGCATGGGCAACCCGAACGGCTATGACGTGTTCCTTGGCGTCGTCATCATCCTGCTGGTGCTGGACATCGCTCGCCGGACGCTGGGCTGGGTGCTGCCGCTGATCATCTGTGTCTTCATCTCATACGCGCTGCTAGGACCGTATTTCCCCGGCTTGCTGCAACATCCCGGCGTGAATTTCAAAACCTTCGTGTCGTCGATGTATTTCCCGCAGGAAGGCATCTATGGCGTCACGCTGTGGGTGGTGTCGACCATCGTCTTCCACTTTGTCCTGTTCGGCGTCATCGCACAACGCACCGGGTTGGGGCAGCTTTTCATCGACAACGCAACGATTTTGGCGGGCCGTTATACCGGCGGTCCGGCCAAAGTGTCGGTGGTATCCTCGGCGTTTTTCGGCACGATCTCGGGGTCCTCGGTGGCCAACACCGTATCAACCGGCGCGCTGACCATTCCCAACATGAAGCGCCTTGGATACCCCGGCCATTTTGCAGGCGGGGTCGAGGCCGCGTCCTCGGCCGGGGGTCAGATCACCCCGCCGATCATGGGGGCCGCTGCCTTCATCATGGCCGAGTTCCTTGAGGTACCCTACACCACCATCGTCATCGCCGCGATCTTCCCGGCGATCCTGCACTATGTCGGCGTCTTTGCCGTGGTGCACCTGATGGCGCGCAAGCTGAACCTGAAAGGCTTGGCGAAAGAGCAACTGCCCCAGCTCAAGGCCGTCTGGGCTGAGGGCTGGGCCAATATCGTGCCGTTGATCGGCCTGCTGGTCGTGCTGTTTACAGGCTACACCCCGTTCATGTCCGCCTTCTGCGGCATATCATTGGCGGTGATTGCGGGCATGTCGCGTCTAAGACACCCTCCGACACTGATCTACGCGGCGGCGTTTCTGGCCTTTGTGCTATGGAAATTCTCGGATGGCGGGTTCGACCTGACCATGACGGCCATTCTGTGTGGCCTGTCGCTGATCGCGACCCTTAACCCCCAGAAACGGATCGAAGTGCCCGAGATGCTGGCCGCGGTTGAACTGGGTGTGAAATACTCGCTGGCCGTGGGGGCCGCCGCTGCCGCTGTCGGCATCGTGGTGGGTGTGATCAACACCACCGGCATCGGTTTCCGCATTGGTTTCATGGTGACGCAGGGCGCGGGCAATCTGGCAGCGGATCTCTACAACATGATCTCGTTCGGCAGTTTCCAGCTGTTTGCGATGGAAGACCTGCAATTGTTCATCTCGCTGGTCTTTATCGCCATCGTCTGCATCCTGATGGGCGCAGGCATCCCGACCACCGCGCTTTACATCATGCTGGTCTCGGTCGCGCAGCCCGCATTGGCACAGCTTGGCGTCCCGCCCATCGCTAGCCACCTGTTCGTGCTGTATTACGGCGTGGTGTCCGAGATCACGCCACCTGTCTGCACATCCGCCTATGCGGCGGCGGCGATTGCCAACTCGAACCCGTTCCGAACCGGGCTGTCGGCTTTCACCCTTGGGCTGGGCAAGGTCATCGCACCCATGGCATTCGTCTATGCGCCGGTCCTGCTGTTCGTGTCCTCCACCGGGTTCAATCTGTGGGAGTTCACCTATGCTGCCACCAGTTGTATCGCCGGGGTCGTGGCCCTGTCGGCGGCGGTGGTGGGCTATTGGCTGAAGCCGTTGAACATGGTGTCACGCATCCTGATGGCCATCGCCGGGGTGATCTTTGTCGCGCCAAGCCTGACCGCCGATCTGATCGCGCTGGCCGTGGCCGCTCCGGTCATCGTCACCCAACTGATCGCGCGCAACCGCAGTCATTCCCCGGCCTGATGCTATGACAGAACAGGTGACCATCATCGGCGCAGGGATCGTCGGCATTTGTTGCGCCCTTTCGCTTCAGGAACGCGGCATTCAGGTGCGCCTGATCGACCGGGGGGAACCGGGACAGGAGACCTCGTTCGGGAATGCGGGCGTGATCTCGCCCTGGTCGATCATCCCGCAGGCCATGCCCGGGGTGTGGAAGCAACTGCCCCGGATGCTGCTGAACCCCCAAAGCGCCTTGTCAGTGCGCCCGAGTTTCTGGCCAAAGATGATCCCATGGGGCCTGCGGTTTCTTGGCAATTCGAGCGAGAGCAAAGTGCGCAGCACGTCAGAGGCGATGGAACTGCTGTGCCGCCCTTCGATCGACCTCTACCGCAAGCACCTGAATGGAACGGGGCACGAAGGCCTGATCACCGACAGCTATTATGTGCACGCGTTTCGCCGCGCGGAAGATGCCAACCTGAACGGTCTGGATTATCAAATCCGCAAGGAAAAAGGCGGGCAGATCGAACGGGTCGACGGGGCCGAGCTTCGGCGTATTGAACCGGCTTTGTCCCGGGATTTCAAAGCCGCCGTGTTGATCAAGGGACAGGCGCGGGCGCTGTCTCCGGGCCGCATTGGCGCAGTGCTGGCCGAGAAAGCCCGCACTCAGGGTGCCGAGTTTGTAAGAACCGAAATCAAGGCAATCTCGCAAGCCCCTGATGGGCGCTGGGACCTGACGACCTCGGACAAGACGATACAGGCCTGCCACGTCGTCATGGCCGCCGGGGTGTGGTCGGCAGACCTGCTGAAACCGTTGGGCATCAAGCTACCGCTGGTGGCCGAGCGCGGGTATCATATCGAGTTTCCGGACGCCCACAGCACGCTCAGCCATTCGGTGATGGACGTGGACGCAAAGATTGTCGCCAGTTCCATGCAGGACGGCCTGAGGGTTGCGGGAACGGCCGAGTTTGCCGAGATCGACGCCCCCCCGGACCCGCGCAAAAAGGCGCTGCTAACCCAACAGGCGCAGGCGATGATGCCCGATCTGAACCTGCAGGGCGCGCGCTTTTGGATGGGGCGGCGTCCGTCCTTTCCCGACAGCCTACCGGCCATTGGTCAGGTGAACGGAAAATCGGGCCTCTACGCCGCCTTCGGGCATTCGCATTACGGATTGATGATGGCCCCAAAGACCGGAGAGCTGGTGGCCGATCTTCTGTCCGGTCGGCGGCTCAACATCGATCTCGATCCGTTTTCACTGGGGCGGTTCTAGGCACCCTGCCCGCGCCTCAGCTTGGCTAAAGAAAGGAACACCCATGCCGGTTTTCAATGGCGGACAAAATATCTGCGGCGCGTCCATTGGCGTGCTGTGTCTGGAAAGCTATTTCCCCAAGCCGCCCGGCCATATCAAGAACCCGTCCAGCCTGCCCTTTCCTGTGCTTTATGAAATGATCGACGGCATCACCGTGCCGGACCTGTTGAACGACCCCAAGCCCGAATTGCTGGACCCGTTCATCAAAGGCGCACAACGGCTCGAGGCCGAAGGCGTGCGCGCAATCACCGGCAGTTGCGGTTTCCTTGCCTTGTTTCAAAAGGAACTGGCCGCCTGCGTCTCGGTCCCGGTGTTTGCCTCAAGCCTGATACAAGTGCCGCTGGCGTTCCACATGACCGGGGCCAAAGCGCCTGTTGGCGTGTTGACCGCAGATGCCCGGGCCCTGACGCCCCGGCATTTCGAAGGCGTCGGAGCCGCAAACATCCCCGTCGCCGTAAGAGGGCTGCAAGACACCGAAGAATTTGCCGAGGTGATCCTGCGGAACACGCGGACACGCATGGACACCGACCTGATCGAGGCCGAAGTTCTGCAAGCCGCCCGTGATCTGCAACGCGAAACGCCGGACATCCGGTCTGTGGTGCTGGAGTGCACCGACTTGCCGCCCTACGCCGCGCAAATACAGGACGCGCTGAAGCTGCCGGTCTTTGACCTGACGACGCTGGCGCAGATGGCGCACGCGGTTTCGGTGCGGTCTGCGTATTCTGGCATTATGCCTTGGGCTTGATCATTCGTTGCCTCGACGCTCGCTTTTGGGCCGCCTCCAAACTAGACGTTAACGTGGATCGATGAGGCGATGAGCGTGGCAAAAGGTGTTTGAAGTTTCTCTGGAACTGTCCTTGTTGATGATCGCCGTTTTTCTGGGCGCCTTGCTTCAGGTTGGCATCGGCATCGGGTTCAGCATTCTGGCCGGTCCGCCCATGATGATCCTGCTGGGGACGGCGACAGCGGTTCCGGCGCTTTTGCTGCTGAACACAATCGTTTCGGTGGTCGCCACGGACTGGCGCATCGTCACGGTCGAACGACGCACAATCACAACGGCGATTTTGGGCTGCCTGATTGGCGTGGTTGCGGGGCTGATGGTCTATCCATGGCTCAGCGAAGCCTTCGTGCTGGCCCTGACCGGATTGCTGTTGCTGATCGGCGTTGTCACGACCCTGCTTCCGATGCGGAACGCGATTGGCGCGACCGGCTTTGCCGCCGTGTCCGGGCTGTCCGGGTTGGCAACCGTCTGGGCCGCGACACCCGGCCCATTGATGGTGTTCGGGCTGATCGCGCGGGGTTTTGAGGCCCGGGCGGTGGCCCTGCTGGTTCAACCCATCGCGCTGGTCGCCTATGGCGCGGCGTTTCTGCTGCATGGCCTTTCCGATTGGCAATCGATTCCACTCGGCCCCCGACTGTGGACTTTCGTGGCCATCGCAATTTTCGGTAGTCTGGTCGGACGCGCGGTCAGATCGCGCCTGCCCCAACCCCTTGTCAGAACCGCGATCCGGGCCATCTCGCTAGTGGCCTGCTATGTTCTTTTCCAACGCGCGTATCTTGTCGCATGAACTTTACAGGTCGAACCCGATGACACAGGATCTTCTCTCAAAATTCCCAAGGGCCCGCTTCATGACCGGTGCAACACCGGTTGAGCGTCTGGGCCGGATGTCGGAAAAGCTGGGGATCGACCTCTGGCTGAAACGCGATGACCTGACCGGGCTAGGTTTTGGCGGCAACAAAACCCGGCAGCTTGAGTTCTACTTTGGCGACGCTCAGGCACAGGGCGCGGATACTGTTCTGATTACCGGGGCGGTTCAGTCCAACTATGTCCGCTCGGCCGCGGCTGCGGCGGCGCGGCTTGGCATGACATCCGTCCTGCAATTGGAAGAGCGTGTTCCGGATATGGGCCCGGACTATTATCAATCCGGCAACGTGTTGCTGGCCCGGATCCTTGGGGCCGAACACATGCATTATCCTGTTGGTGAAGACGAAGCCGGGGCGGATGCTGCCCTGCACGCCCGGGCCGAGGAACTGCGGGCGCAGGGGCGCAAACCCTATGTCATCCATCTGGGTCTGCATCATCCGCCATTGGGCGCGCTAGGCTATGTTGCCGCCGGGCAGGAATTGTGCCAGCAGATGCAGGATTTTGACGCCGTTATTGTCCCTTCGGGCAGCGGTGCGACCCATGGCGGGTTGCTGACGGGCATCAGAACCAGCGGCGTGTCCGCGCCGGTTTATGGCATCTGCGTTCGCCGAAACAGCGCGCTGCAACAGGACCGGATGGTGACGGTCCTTGAACTGCTGTCGGACCTTCTGGGCGTTGATCCGGCAAGTGTGGCGGCCGACGTCCGAACATCGGACACAGCGCTGGCCCCCGGCTATGGCAAGCTGGGGCCAAAATCCCGTGCCGCACTGGCACTGATGGCACGGACCGAGGGGGTGTTCCTCGACCCCGTCTACACGGCCAAGACCTTTGCCGGACTGATTGATCTGGTCGAGCAAAAACAGATCAAGCCCGGGCAAAAGGTGGTGATGATCCATACCGGAGGGCTGCCTGCCCTGTTCGGTTACCAGAACGAACTCGGCCCCGCACACGACTGACACGGCTATTTGGTTCCGCAGCGCGTGGTTTAATCCATCACAAGCCTTATTCGGCGGCCAGGTTTTGGAACGAAAGGTCCTGTTCCAGATACCCATCCCGCGTTTGCGGGCATTTTATGCCCAAAGCGGAACTGGCGATCTGATTGCGCAAAATCTGCGCGGTTCCGCCGCCGATCGTGAACATCCGGACATCCCGGTACATGCGCTCCAGCGGCTCGCGGTCGCTATAGCCGCGCGCTCCAAACATCTGTAACGCGTCGTTCACGACCTTGATCGCCATTTCCGACGCGAAGAGCTTCGCCCGCGCCGCTTTGACCATATCTGGAAACTGGCCTTGGGCACCGGTTCGTGATTTTGCAGCGTCTTGCAACATCAGACGCGCCGCGTGGACCTGCGTGTCCATGTCAGCCACCATCCATTGCAGTCCCTGAAATTCCGCCAGCGGTCGTCCGAATTGCTGGCGGTCCAGCAGATAGCGTTTCGCCCGTTCCAACGCTCCGGCTGCCACGCCCATCGCAATCGTGCCTGCACCAACCCTTTGCGAGTTATACGCCTGCATCAAATCGGCAAACCCGCGCCTTAACCCTGAGGGGGGCTTCAAAAGCCAATCCTCATGCACCTTGAGATTGGTGAACTTCAACTCCGCCTCGGGCATACCACATAGACCCAGGGTGTTTTCCCGGCCGGTGATCTCAAACCCCTCGGGCAGGTCCGCGTTCATCGGATCGGCAAATACAATAAAGCCCCCAATGCCCATCTCATCGCCCGCCTCATCGATCACACGGGCGAAAATCAGGTGCAGCTTTGAAACACCGCCGCCGGTGATCCAGTGCTTCCGGCCATTTATGACGTAGGTGTCGCCTACCTTCCGGGCCGTCGTCTGCATATCGGTCGCCGCACTGCCTGCGTCCGGCTCGGTAATGCAAATCGCCGGTTTGTCCCCCGCCAGAACATGATAGGCACAGAACGCCTTTTGCTGTTCGGTGCCATAGGCCATGACCGCGCTGATGCCACCCATATTCGCCTCGACCACAACGCGGGCGGTCAACGTGCACACTTTTGCGATCTCTTCGACCACTTCCACAACGTCGAGGAAACTTGCGCCCTGACCGCCGAACTCTGTTGGGATCGTCATTCCCATGATCCGGGCTTCTGTCAGGGCTGCGACGTTGCTCCAGCAATAGCTGCGGGTTTTGTCCCAATGGGCGGCCCGCGCTTCAAACGCAGGCGATAGGTCTTTGACTGTTTCGACAAATCGATGAGTCATTGCGGGGACTCCTGCGCGGCACTTCACGAAAGCGTGGTAATGCAAGGGTAACAGATGCAGTAATTCAGCAAAACGAACTTAAATTTGACATCTAATTCAGGTACACTGAATTTATGCAGACCCGTTCACTAAAAAGTCTTGTTAAGATCTCTCACGTTAAGTCTTTCAGCGACGCGGCTGAACAGCTTGGAATGACGTTACCTGCGCTGTCTATGCAGATGAAATCATTGGAAGAAGCCTTGGGCACCGAACTGTTCGACCGCTCGGTCAGACCACCGCGCCTTACGCCAATTGCGCGCGCAATCGTCGAAGAGGCGGTTCCTTTGCTGCGGCACGAAGACAATCTGATCGAGATATGCCGACAAGGCGGAGGGCTGGCAGGCAAGTTTCGTTTGGGGTTTGTCACCACAGCGGCGGTGCGCCTGCTGCCCGGATTTCTTCAGACCGCCAGTCGGGAATTGCCGCAGGCCTCGTTCGAATTCGAAACCGGTTTGTCTGCCAGCTTGCAGCAAAAAGTCGTCTCGGGGCTGCTGGATGCGGCGATCATCACCGACGCAGATGGTCTGCCCAGCCAACTGGCATCCGAAGTTTTGCGGCAGGAGCCATTTGTATTTGCAGCCCGCAAAGACCTTCTCGATCAAGGTTTGCCCAGTTTGTTGTCCGAAGGCGTGTTCTTCCACTTCATGCCGGATACCGGGATCGGGAAGCTGATCGCGCGGGTGATGGTCAGCCATGAACGCCCTGCCCAGTCCAAGACTGTCGTACTGGATAATCTTGAGGCCATCATGGAATGCGTCTCGGCCGGGTTAGGCTTTACGCTGCTGCCTGTCCCTGACGTCGAACGCTACCGCGCGCCGGACCTGGTTGTGCTGGATGCCAAAGCCACGATGCAGCGCAAACTGGTTCTTGTCACGTTGCGCGACAGCGTTCTGGACCGGTACCGGAGCGAACTGGCATCCTCGCTGGGCCGCACTTCGAACGATGGTGTCACATAGTCCCGTCGATTTCCCCTCAAATCGAGGGATAGGTGCGCCCTGATGGTTACATCGGCGGTTCAATCTCGACAGGTTGGCCGCTGCGCTGCGATTGGATTGCAGCAAATGTCAGCGCCAGAGATTTCAGATTGCTCCGGGCGGAATTGTCCGGTGAGCGATCTTCTTCGATGGCGCAAAGCAACTCGCCCATTGCGCCTTGAAACCCGTCATTGAACCAGGCGCCCTGCAACGCGGGCCGGCTATACCCATCTGCAGTCGTCAGGGTGATCGTTTGCTGCCCTAGGTCTGCTCCGGTTGAGGATATGCTTCCCTTGGTGCCGGAGATATAGGTCGTGTCCAGTGGCCCGTGTTGCGTGCTGCCGTCGAAAACCAGACTGGCCTGCCCCTGTTCCAGACTGACCACGGCCTGCGCCAATAACGGCACCTTGTTATCCTGCCCCCGCGCGTGAGAGGCGCTGGCGAACACCGATTTCGCCCGGTTGCCAACAATAGAAGACACGAAATCGAACCAGTGAATCCCGAAGTCATACAGGATCAAATCCTCGATTTCGTCGAACGGCGTGCCTGCGGTCCAACCATGGTTCCAGTGAATGGAGGTGTGGACGGACTGGACATCTCCGATATGCCCAGCGCGACACGCTTCGCGCATCCAGGCCATGTGCGGCGACCATCGTCCATTCTGGTTAACCGCAAGCTTCACGCCTTGTTTGTCGGCCAGTTCTACCAGCGTTTTTCCGGTTGTCAGATCGGATACAAAGGGTTTCTGGCTTAGAACATGCTTTCCCGCTTTCAGAGCAGCCTCGATTACTGGCGCACGTATGTCGGTGGGCAGAGTTATGTCGATGATGTCTATTTCGCGGTCTTCCAAAAGGTCTTGATAGCGTTCAACAATGCGGGCATCAGGAAAGAACTCTGCCGCTTTGCCTTCCGCTTTTGCACGGCTTCGGTTCCATAGCGCCACGACATCCCAACCCGCAGTGCGGTATGCATCCAGATGGCTGTTCGAAATACCTCCCGTTCCGATCATGCCGATCCGAGGGCGATAGGTTCGGGGGTTTGGTGGAAGGTAATCGACCTCGGGCGCGTTGATCTGCGGCAAGTCCTTGGATTTCAGCGCGTAGGTGTCTGTGTCGGCGGCATCGTCGCTCATGGCAGCAGTTCCAATGTGCGTTTTTCGGCGGCGGATTGAACGGCTGTGTCCACGATCCTCTGCGCCGTCAGGCACAATTGCGGATTCAGCGGACCGGCCACCGCTTCGCCGCGGCTGATGCAGCCCAGAACGTACTCGATTGCGTTTGTCTGGCCTTTGGGCAGCGGATCAGCAGGGATTTCATGCCGCTCTGGCCGGGCGCGGGTTTGGACGGTCACGTGGTCGGCATAGTCGGGCGAAGAGATCGTTCCATCCGTGCCGACAAAGACAAACCCACAGGTAGGCTGCGGCTGAGTGGTCCACGGATCAGTAAACGTTCCCCAACGGGTTTCCATCTTGGACAAACCGCACGCATAGCGGCAGACAGCAATGGCATGTTGATCGACTTCGATACCGGGTGTTTCGTCGACGGTGCATGTCACCTCAATCGGGGCTTCCCCGTCCATGTACCACGTCCCCAGTGTCGCGCCGTATCCGAGGTAGTCCAGCAACGACCCGCCGCCCGAGGATTTCTTGTACCACCAAGAGGTTGGCTTTTCCTGTTCAACCTCTTCCGGGCTGACCTCGACCTTGTCGGCAAGGTGAAAAAGCGGGCCGCGATTGCCGTCGTAGAAATGCACCTCTCGCAACTCGCCGATCAGTCCTTCATCGATCAGGCGCTTGGCGGTAACGTGGCTTTCCACCCACCGCAAAGGCCAGTTGATGATCAGTTGTTTCCCGGTCCCGTCCATGGCCGCGATCATGCGGCGCGCGTCATCCGAGGACGCAGCGAATGGTTTTTCGACGAAGACATGCACGCCATGCGCTGCCAGTTTTTCAGTGTAATCGGCGTGGTCTGCCGTGGCGACGCATAAAACGGCCATGTCATAGGTTCCCGCGGCCATGCAGGCATCGAAATCGGTAAAAACCCGGTCTGGCGGAATATCGAAATTCTGGACCGCCGAAGCCATTTTCTGCCTGTCGGGATCATAGATACCGGCAATTTCCGCTTCAGGGTGTTCATGCACCATGCGGAGCAGATCGCCCATATGCATGTGGTCAAAGCTTATTCCAACAATCCGAAACATGGGCGTCCTCCGTTCTAACGGTTTCCCGTGATCCTGACATAGATGGCCGTCACCGCCAGGATGATCAGACCAAACAGCGCCGTTCTTGCGCCTTCGGGCATCTGCATCAGGGTCAGCATTGTATCCAGAACCCTGATGATCAAGGCGCCCACAATGGCACCCGCAAAACTGCCACGCCCGCCAAAGATCGAGGTTCCGCCGATCACCGCAGCCGCGACCGAGGGCAGCAGCAGCGGATTGGCAAGGCTCAGCGAGGTTTGCCGGATCATACCAAGATATAGCAACCCCGCGACCGCCGCGATCACCCCCGACAGCGCGTAGAGCGCCAGATAGACCTGCCAGGATTTGACGCCCGAAAGCTTGGCCGCGTTTTCGTTCGAGCCCAGCGCGAACAGCAACCTGCCAAAGCCGGTGAATCGCATCAGCCAGAAGATGAACAAGGCGAAGGGCACAAACAGAAACAACCCGTTGGGCATGGACAAGGTGCGCCCGGTTCCAAGCCACGCCAAAAAGGCCGGGATCTCGGACCCGGCATTGATCACCATCCGCTGATAGACCTGCAGACAGCCCGTGGCGATCAGGCCGGTGCCAAGGGTCATGATCAACGGATGCACCCGCACCAACCCAACCCCAAGGCCGTTGACGACCCCGACAACCAGACCGGAGGTCAAGGCGACCAGCACCGCAGGCGTCACGCCCCAGATCGAGGTCAGGGTGGCGCAGACAAAGGCCGCGACGGTTGCGACAATGCCCGCCGACAGGTCGATCCCGGCGGTCAGCATCGTCAGCACCTGACAAGCGGCCAGCATCGCAAGCGGTATTGCAAACTTGATCAAGTTGCCAACCCAGAAGGTCGAGACCAGCCCATCGCGCCCCGCCCTGAACGGCGTGACAATACCGGGCCGCATGAACTCCAGCACAGCGATCAGCAAGACCAGAAAGATCAAAAGCGGTATCACAGGATTATCCCGCAGATACCGTCCAAAGCGGACGACGGGTGGGTCATTCACGGCCATGCTCATCGTCTTGCTCCTCGCGCGGTGGCTGCGGTGCCAAGCAATACGACGGCCACCATGATCGTCCCTTCGATGATTGTCGTGACATTGGGGTCCACGGCCAGAAATGTCAGGATCGTGCGCACGATGCGCAGGATGAACACAGCGACAATCGGCCCAAGCAGCCCGCCGCGCCCGCCCCCCAGAACCACGCCGCCCAGAACAACGGCGGCGACCGAGGCCAACAGATAGGGTCCGGGCACCGGCTCACCAATGCCGGTCAGTGCCGCAAGGCTGAGCCCGCCGAAGGCACAGAAAAGCCCACAAATTCCGTAGGCTGCGATTTTGACGCGCCCGACGGACACCCCCGATCGAAAGGCCGCGCGTTCGTCTGATCCGGTTGCATAGATCGAGATACCAAGCTTGGATCGCCGAAGGGGCAGCCATACCACCGCAATACATCCGACCATGATGGCCAAGGCGCTAGGTACCCCAGGAATGACACTGCCGCGAATGCTCTGCTGGACCCAATCGGTGGTTGACCCGCCCGGCGTTTCCAGGATCAAAAGCGCTACGCCTTCCCAGACAAAAAGCATCGCCAGCGTGACCACGATATCAGGCACTCGGGTCAGAACGATGAGGGCGCCGTTGATTAGTCCCATCGCCAATCCGATGCCAAGCACGATCACGATGGCCGGTAGTCCGGACATCCGCTCCATCAGCACAGCGGCAGAGACGGCACATACAGCCATCATCGATGCAACCGACAGATCGATCCCGCCGACGATCACCACCACCGCCATGCCCGCCGTTGCGAAAGCAAAGGGCAATGCGGCGCGGGCAACGCTTTCCAACCCAGACGCACCGAAAGAGGGCTGTATGAGTTTTGTGACAGCCAGCAAAACCAGCAGCAACGCGACAAGACCCAGAAGCCAGGAGTGTTTGCGCAGGGTCTTGGTCACGCTGCACTCTCGTTTTCAGTTAGCCCATAAGCCGCGCGCAGCAGGGTTTGCTCGTCCGCGTTTTTGGCGTCGATCACGTCCACAACACGGCCATTGAAAATGACCAGCGCGCGGTCGCAGGCCAGCGGCACCTCCTCCAGTTCCGACGTATAGAACAGGACCGAGGCCCCGTTTTGTGCAAGTTCCCGCACCAGAGGGTAAATCTGGCGTTTGGTCCGCACATCGATCCCCCGCGTCGGATCAAACAGCAACAGCGTCTCGACCCCCGTGGCAAGCCATCTGCCAATGGTCACTTTCTGCTGGTTCCCGCCCGACAGGCGCTGCACCTCACCCTGCGCGCGTGTATCGATCTGTAGCTTCTCGATGGCGTAATCGACCCGCTCACGCTCTTGCCGCAGGTTCAGTTGGCCCCAATCCCGCAGGCGCGCCGAGAACGGCAGGGCGATGTTCTCTTTGACCGATCGTTGCGCCAACAGCGCGTCGGCCCGGTCACCCGGCACAAAGGTCAACCCGGCCGAGATCGCATCGGCAGGGTGCCTGAACGCAACCTGCGATGCGTTCACCTCGATCACCCCGGCGGTCGGAGGCAGAAAGCCAGCCAAACAGTCGAACATCTCATCCTGCCCCTGCCCTTCAAGCGCGACAACGCCAAGCACCTCGCCCGGATGAAGGTCGAACGAGATATTCGACACCTTCGGCGCAATCGCCAGATTTCGAACAGACAGGCGCGGATTGCCTTGCGCGACAGAACTCGCGCCGTTGTTTTCGCGATCCCCAAGGTCCAGTTTCTGACCCAGCATCAGTTCAACGGCCCGTTCTTCGACGCCCGGCTCAATCCTCAGATCACCAACGGTCATACCGTCACGCAGAACCGAGGCCCGGTCGCACAGCTCAGAGATTTCGCTGAACCGGTGCGACACGTAAATGACACCCATGCCCTGATTTGCCTGCTCGCGCACAACCGTCAGTACCCGCTCAACCAGATCGGTTGGCAGCGCGGCTGTCATCTCATCCAGCAAAACCACATCCGGCTCGGACGCTAAAGCGCGCGCGAGGTCCAGAATGCGCAACGTGGCAAGCGGCAGGTCTGCGATCAGGTCCGAGAGGTTCAGCTTTTCAATCCCAAGCTCACTGACCCAATGCCTGAACGGCGCAAGCGGTGTATCGGTCAGCCGAAGGTTATCGGCCACATCCAGATCAGGGATTAGTGAGGGTTCCTGATAAACCGGAACAAGGCCCGATTTGCGCGCCTCGGCTGGGCTGCCAACGCGGGCCACCTGTCCCCGGATCAGCACCTTGCCGCTATCCGGCTTCAAGGCGCCGGTGATGATTTTCACGAAGGTGGATTTCCCGGCGCCGTTTGCACCCATCAGGGCGATCACCTCGCCCTTGGAGACGCTCAGATTGGCATCGGTCAAAGCACGGACAGCACCAAAGTTCTTGGCAATCCCGGACGCGTCGAGAAGGTGTGTTTCGGTCATCGGTGCCCACTATTCCAACTTGGTTGCCCCCCGCCCGATCCGGGCAGGGGGAATTCACACAAGGCCAGACCGCTTTTAGCTGTCGCCCGGCCCTTTGCATTCGATGATCTGTTCCATCGAGTAGTCCGTCCAACCGGGAACCGTGACCGAGACGGGCCATTCGGGATCAAGGTTGGGGTTTTGCGCCGCAGTGATGGTTGCAACGCCGTCATCCGTAGCGTTTTCCCAGAGCACCGGGTCCACCAGAACGGTTTTGTCGTCAGGCGCGTTGCCGTTCAGAATGTCGACGGCCAGAGCGATCCCTGCCCCGCCAACAGATCCGGGATTGGTCACCGCGGCCCCTTGCAGGCCGTCAACTTCGGTCAGGTACTGCACGAACCCGGCATTGTCCGCGCCGACGATGGGCACCAACGGCGCGCCGGATTCCACAAAGGCATCCACGATCACGTTGTCAATTCCGCTGGTCCACACACCGTTGAACGGAATGCCCGTGGCCAGAAAGTCAAACATCTGCTGCTTGCCCTGGTCCTGCTGCCAGCCGGTGAACACCTCGTGCACCACATTGATGCCGTCATATTCGGACAAGGCGCGCTTGAACCCGTTGTCGCGGTCGGTATCGGCAGACACCCCCGCGATGCCGCGCATATAGACGACGTCACCCGAGCCGCCCAATTGCTCGAACAGCCATTTCGCGCCCAGATAGGCGTATTCTTCCTGATTGTTCGACAGGATATACGCGCCATCCGCCGTCACGCCCGCATCCACGGCGACCACGACAATGCCTTTCTCCATCGCCGCATCCAGCGCCGAATTCAAAGCGTCCGGGTTTGACGGGTTCAGAACAATCGCATCCACACCCGCTTCGATCAGGTTGTTGATGTCTTCCAACTGCCCGGCTGAATCCGTGTTGCGATGCGCCACGATCAGGTTCGACACATCCTCTTCGACCAGGGCCTGAGCCCGCATGGCGCAGATCATCTGTTCGCGCCAGCCGTTGCCCTGCACGGTGTTGGACACACCGATCGTGTAATCGGCAGCAAACGCCGCCGGTGTGAACGCCGCAGCAACAGCTATGGCCGCCGCACCTGTGAGTAGCTTTTTCATTGTAGTACCTCCCATTTGAACACTCAGTGATATGTCCGGGGCTTTTCGCCCTTCTATTTGATGAACGGTTGCAGCACGTCGCGTGCCAGCAAGAACCCGCGCTTTACCTTTTCGTCGGTCCCTTCAAACAGCCTGTCCTCATGCTCGATGATGACAGGGCCATCGTATCCAACCCGGTAAAGGCCCGAGAAAAAGTCGGACCAGTCGACATCGCCCAGACCGCAAAGGCGCGGCACCTGCCACCCCATGCCCGCCGACATGATCCCGTGTTCATAAAGCCCGTCGTGATCCACCATCAGGTCCTTGGCGTGGACATGCGCGATATTGGGGCCGAATTCCTTGATGAACCGGGTCTGATCGATGAACTGCCAGATCAGGTGGGACGGGTCGAAATTCATCCCGACATCCTCGCCCCATTCCTCGAAAATCCTGCGCCAGATCTTCGGCGAATAGGCGATGTTATGACCGCCGGGCCATTCATCGTAGCTGAAGATCATCGGGCAGTTTTCAAAGCACAGGCGAACACCCTGCCCACGGGCATGATCGACGATGGGTGAGATAATCTGCTGCGCCCGCGCCCAGTTCTGGTCCACATTCAGGGTTCTGTCGCCGCCGACAAAGGTGTTGACCACCGACAGGCCCATCGTGCCTGCGGCTGTTATTACCTTTTTCAGGTGCTCGATAACCTCATCCCGGTGCGACGCATCGGCGTGCAGTGGGTTGGGGTAATATCCAAGGCCCGAGATTTCGATACCCATTCCGGTCAGCGCATCCACGATCTCCTTGCCCTGCGCGGTTGTCAGCCCATCGACATTGATGTGGCTCGTGCCCGCATAGCGCCGCTTTTCACCGCCGGAGGACGGCCAACATGCGATCTCGAGCGCCGAAAACCCATTGCCAGATGCCCATGTGGCGACGTCCATTAGGTCCGTATCTTCGAATGGCGCGGTCAGCAGTCCAAGTTTCATGTTGCCCCCCTTAAACCTCGTCCAGATCGACCCAGCGATCTTCACGGGCCGATTTCACCACGGCATCGCAGAACCGCATTTCATAATGGCCATCCTCAAACGTCGCCCAGGTGCTGTCCGGCCCGCGCTTGCCCGCGCAGACGTCAGTGTAAACGGCACGGAAGAAGTTGAAGAAACTGTCCGCAAATCCTTCGACATGACCGGGCGGCAAGGTTGCGGCACGGGTACCCGTGGCATTCATCAGCGTGAAATCCCGCATCAATATCTGATTGGCGTCGTCGCGATGCCCGATGAACAGGTGATCCGGCGTTTCGCTGTTCCACGCCGCACTGGCCGCGCTGCCTGCAACATCCCAAACCAATAAGTTCTTGCGCCCGATATTGATCTGAGAGGTGGTCATCACACCCTTCGCGCCGCCCTCGTACCGGATCATGATCGCCGAGGCATCGTCGGTATCGACGGCCACAGTTTCGGTTGTCCCTTCGGCGCTGGAAAATGTCTCAACCGGGCCGGTCGGTCGCTGCCGTTCGGGCAGAAAGGTCGTCAGGTCGGCAAAAACGGATTTGGCTTTCAGCCCTGTGACAAAACTCGTCAGATCAACCCAGTGGGTGCCGATATCCCCGACCGAGCGCAACGCGCCCCCTTTGTCGGCCTGCAACCGCCAGTTCCAGTCCGTTGGCTTTGCCAGCCAGTCCTGATGATAGTGGCCGGTCACAAAGCGGATGCGCCCCAGTTCCCCCTGAGCGACCATTCCATGGGCTTGCTGGTTCAGGGGGTAAAAGCGGATGTTGTAGCATACCGCGCAAACCTTCCCCGACGCGGCGGCCATCTCCACCATCTCAGCCGATTGATGACTGGTCATTGCCAGTGGCTTTTCACAGATCACGTGCTTTCCGGCTTTCAGGATCGCCATGACCTGCGGGAAATGGGCGTGGTTCGGGGACGTGACGTGGACCACATCGACACTGTTATCTGCCAGCAAGGCCTCCAACGAAGGATACGCTTGATGGACCCCAATCTCAGCAGCCCGCGCCGATCCCCGTTCCGCTGACGACCCGAGCACGCCAACAACCTGCACTCCAAGACGGCGCAGGGCCTGCACGTGAACCGTTCCGATAAAGCCGGTTCCAATCACTGCCGCGCGGATGGCCGAGACATCAGACATTATCACCTCCTTCAGACAACCGAGTATCCTCCGTCCACGGGCATGCAGATGCCGGTTACAAATGCGGCTGCGTCCGAGGCCAGGAACAACGCCGCGCCGACGATATCGGCGGGCATTCCCCATCGGGACATCGGCGTTCGCGCCTCGACTGCGTCGACGAATTTCGGATCCTGTCTGGCCCTTGCGGATTGTTCGGTCACGATGAACCCCGGCGCGATGGCGTTCACGCGAATTCCGTCTGCCGCCCATGCGACCGCCAGGGATTTGGTCAATTGCTCGACCCCCGCTTTGGACGAGCCATAGGCCGGGTTTTGCGGTGATCCAAAGCGGGCATACATCGACGCGATATTGATCACCCGACCCTTTCGGGCCAGAAGCGCGGTATGCAACGCCCGCGCGCATCGCATGGTTCCGACCAGATTCACATCCAGCACATGGCTGAAGAATCCGGGCTCCATTTCCTCGCCTCGCCGCGTGATCGCTGCGCAATTCACCAGCACATCCAATTCAAGGCGGTCGCGACCAAATGCTTCGACCGCGTCAGTGTCCACGACGTCGAGCTGGGTATAGGGGAACCGGGCGGCGTCTTCGGGCAGGCACTCTGGCTCGGCCCCTGTGATTTCGACCTCGGCACCGGCGTCTTTGAACGCGCGGGCAATGGCTGCCCCAATGCCACCCCGGCTGGCACCGATCACGGCGACCTGCGCGCCGGAGAAGTCGAACCGGGCAGCGGCAGTCAAACCGCCACCCCGGTCCACAGGTCGTCTTTGCCAGCTTTGGCGGCACGGATCATTGCATTCCCCCGATTGCGAATTAAACACCTGCAAACGATTACATTTGCAGAAATTCGCCCTTTTCAATCCTTGAAATCGATTACATAATCGACAGTGTCAGGGATTCGAGTCAACCGAAATCTCACTTTGCAACCAGGACCCATGATCCAGAAACCCGCAACCATCCAAGATGTCGCCCGCGCCGCCAGGGTGTCCACGGCCACCGTCAGCCGGGTTCTGTCCAACCCTGATGTCGTCAAGAAATCCACCAAAGATGCGGTCATGCAGGCGATCCAGAGCACGGGCTACAGGGCAAACCAGGCGGCCAGAAACCTCAGGATGCAGCGCGCGAATGCGGTTCTGGTCCTTGTCCCGAATTTGGGCAAACCCTTCTATTCCGGCATTCTGGCGGGCATCAGCGAGGCGTTTTCCGGCACCGGTTATGCAGTTCTGATTACGGATACGGAAAGCAATCCGATCCACGATTCTACTCTGGCCGAGTATTTCCTGGACGGGCGTATCGACGGCGCGATTTCGCTGGATGGTCAGTTGTCGGACACAGTGCTGAACAGGTGCATTCAGGCCGGAGCCCGAGACAAAATTGTGTTCTTGTGCGAATGGGTCGAAGACCAGTCTTTTCCGGTGGTCAAAAGCGACAATGTCGAGGGGGCCCGGCTGGCAATCCGCCATCTGCACAACCTCGGCCACGAAAAAATCGCTCATGTCACCGGGCCGCAGGGCAATGTTCTGACAAGCGCACGTCGAGAGGGTATGGTGTCTGAGCGCGCACGTCTTGGCCTGCCTGCCCCGACCGAGTGGATCATTCGCGGTGATTTCTCGCTCGAATCCGGACACGAGGCCGCCGCGCGCATTCTGGCGATGGACGACAGGCCCACAGCTGTATTCTGCTCGGCCGATATGGTGGCATTTGGGCTGATCGCCGGGCTTCAGGCTGGTGGTGTTCGGGTGCCCGAGGATATGTCTGTTGTGGGTTTCGACGACATCGAGATGTCGGAATATTATGTGCCCGCACTGACCACGATCCGTCAGAACCGGCACTTTTTGGGTCAACGGGCCGCAAAACTTCTGCTTGATCGGCTCTCGTCGGGGCTTGGCGCAAATGAACCGGAAGCCCCGGTTCCTGTTGAACTGATCGAACGGGCCAGCACCGCGCCGCCCAAAACAGGCGGTAGGTAACCTAGCGCGGCGCGCCCAGAACCGACTGTTCAAGATCGACACATACGCCGGTCATCGGAAATGATTCAGGGCTTAGTAGGAATACGGCCAACCGAGCCGCTTCGTCGGGCATCAGCAACCGGCCCAGCGGAAGCCCCTGCCCTGCCTGCTCTGCCCAATCCTGCGCTTGGCCCAAAGCACCGGTTTGCGTTTCATGCTCGGACTCAGTCAGCGCCCAACCCAGATTGATCCCGTTTACGCGAATACCATCGTGCAGATGCGCGTTGGCCGCATTCTTGGTCAATGTCTGCAACGCCCCTTTCGACGCCGCATAGATTGCCAGATCCGCCGCGCCGCAATGGGCATTCATGGATTGAATGTTCATGATCCCTCCGCCAGACCCACGCGCTTGCATGTCCCGGATCGCTTCCCCCATCAGCAGAAAAGGCGCGCGGGCGTTGACCGAAAAAATCTTGTCGAAATCCTGCGCTGTTCCGTCAAGAAAACTGGCGCGGTTCGTTAGTCCCGCAGCGTTCACAAGGCCATCAATCCGACCAAAAGCGGCCCGCGCTGCCGCCGCGACATCCGCACAAGCGCCAGCTTCGGCAAGATCCGCGACAAAGGTCTGGGTCCGGGCGACGCCCGACAATTCCGCTGCAAGGCTTAGCAAACCGGCCTGATCTCTGTCCGTCGCCAAAATCTGGCGAACGCCCTGCGCAGCGGCCCGGCACGCGATTGCCCGCCCGATGCCTTTAGCGGCTCCGGTGACGACAAGCGCCATATCTTGCAGCGGGATACTCATGCCGGCACCCGACCGGCTGGAATATTTTCCCTCAGAATGATCCTCGGCTCGATATGCTCCATCGGCAATTGGACAGGCCCCGACGCAATTGCCCCAAGCAGACGAATGACAGCTTGTTCCCCGATAAGATGAGCGTTCTGGTCGATCACCGCATGAATCAACCCTTCGGCCAACCAGCGCCGCGTGTCCTCTGTCAGGTCGTGCATGACGACAAGGGGCCGTTCGGCTTGCGGGATGGTTTCAAGCGCCTGCACCAGACCCTTCCGCCCCGCCCCCACGCAATAGACCCCAACCACACGCGCGCCGGAACGATAAAGCCGTGTCAATTCGCGATACAAACGCTCTCCATTCTCACCGGTCTCGACTGATGGCAAAGCGGTAAGCGTCGGGTAATATGCGGACAGGCAGGACCGAAACCCCAATTCCCGCTCGCTGTGTCCGTGATACGCATGCGTTCCAAAGAAGACCGCAACATCTCCGGCGCGGTCGCTGGCAGACATACCCAGTATCTGAGCCGCCGTGCGCCCGGCGACCATGTTGTTAACGCCGACATACCCTGAGCGCGGCGTTGCCAGCACATCCGACGCTAAAGTGACCACACGAATACCGGATTCACACATCCGCCGCAGGGCATCCCGGCTGCGCGGGTCGTCTGTTGCCACGACACCGATCCCGTCGGTATCTGGCGGCAGGTTGTCCAAAGCCTCGATCAGCGGGTCCGGGCCTATGCCGTCCAGCACCTGTATTCTGCAACTTTCGACCAAGGGCTGAGCGTCCGAGAACCGCGTGATGGCCCCGGCCATATCCTGTAGGAACGTATTGCCGCCAGTCGGGATGAGAAAGCTGAGCCGCGCAGGTCGCGAGGGCAGCGCCAGAATACCCTCGGACGGGAGATACCCTAAAAGCCGGGCCGCCCGCATCACACGCTGCCGGTTGGCGGCGCTGACGCCCTTGCGCCCGTTCAGCGCCCGGTCGACGGTCGCCGTCGAGACCCCGGCCCGTTTGGATATGTCAGCAATTGTGGCGCGCGTCATGCGCTTGCAGACCTCAATCGATTGCTTTGTCGCGGACCATACTGGCACGATAAAAGCCGCTCGTCTTGTTTTGAGGCATCAAATTACATCATTTTAGCGGTCTTGTTTTTCTAAATTACGCCTCTGCTGAGCCCAAACGCGATATGACCCGAAAATAGCTGATGTAATCTGATGGCCATGGCACTTGATGCGACAGGGTGATGTGCCAAAGCTGTCAGTGGACCGGACAGGCCGTCTGATCACTCAACACGGCCTGCGATTGGTAGAACCATAACGACGGCGTAAACCGATGACCGACACGCTTCAACATGGGCCCTTGCCCGAAACAGTTCGGGATTATTCCCTGACTGGCGAGACCGGCAAAAAAGCGCAGGAGATCGGGCTTGCGGCAGCAGAGTGGTATCACAGCACCGTCCCCCGCAAGACGATGAAATCCCTCATGAAACGCCGCGACGGCCCTGCCTTGCGCGACACCGCATTGTGGGTTGGGCTTCACATTTTGCTCGCCGCCGGGGGCATCTTCTTCTGGGGAAGCTGGCTTTCGGTCCCGTTCTGGCTGGCCTATGGCGTGGTCTATGGCTCGGCCTGCGACAGCCGTTGGCACGAGTGCGGTCATGGGACGGCCTTTCGAACGCGCTGGATGAACGATGTTGTGTATCACATCGCATCCTTTCAGATCATGAGGAACCCTGTGAACTGGCGGTGGAGCCACGCGCGTCATCACACCGATACGCTGATCGTGGGCCGCGATCCGGAAATCGCCTGGATGCATCCGATCAACCTGATGCTGAAGGCACTGGCGTTTGTCGGCATATACGACACCTGGCTGTCACTCAAGGTCCTGTTCCGCAATGCGCTGGGGTATTTGTCGCCGGACGAGAAGGACTACATCCCGCAATCCGAATGGCCAAAGGCCGTGTTCTGGGCGCGGATCCATATGCTCATCTACGCGGTCGTGTTGCTGGTATCCGCGTTCATGCTGGCAAACGGCATGGGCTGGAAATCGACAATCCCCATCCTGCTGATCGGAGGGCCGCGCGTTTACGGGTGCTGGCATTTCGTCATGACCGGCCTGTTGCAACATGGCGGCTTGCCCGAGGACGTCATTGACCACCGGCTGAATTCCCGCACGGTCTACATGAACCCGATCAGCCGCTGGCTGTATTGGAACATGAACTATCATGTAGAACACCACATGTTCCCGATGGTGCCCTATTACGCGCTTCCTGCCCTGCACGAGGAAATCAAAGATGACCTTCCCGCGCCCAACACCTCAATCCGGGACGCCTACAAAGAGATGATGGGGGCCGTGATGCGTCAACGCTCTGACCCCGGCTATGCGTTAAGGAAAACGCTGCCGCAAACGGCGCAGCCCTACAAGGAACATCTGCATTCCCATGTGCCAGACCGGAGCAGTGACGATTAAAAAGGTAGGAGCCCAACATGCCCTGGGTCGAAGCAATCGCCATTGATGACGTTGAAGAAGAGGATGTCATTCGCTGGGACCACGTCGGTCGAACTTTTGCAATTGTCCGTGGCCCGGACGGAGATTTCTTTTGCACAGACGGTTTATGCACTCATGAACAGGTTCATCTGGCCGATGGCCTGGTGATGGATTACGAGATCGAGTGCCCCAAACATAACGGGATTTTCGATTACCGTTCGGGCCAAGCCTTGCGCGCCCCTGCCTGTGCAAAACTTGGAACTTATGAGACGAAGATTGAAGGTGGCAGAGTTTTCGTTTTGGTTTGAAGAATAATCTCACCGGACGCGCAGCCCTCAAGACGAACAGCGCCCAAAACCACAAGGCGGTCCCATGTCCGAAGACACGATCAACCTGAATGCAGATGGCATCCGACTGTCGTTCGACACCAGCATCGGCATGATCAAAAGCTTCACGGTGATGGACGGCGACGCTGGGATATCCCCGTTGCACCGCGCGCCTTGGGTCGGAATGGACGAGGCCCTTCCCGATGGGCTAGCGCCCCATCTATACAAGCTGGGAGGAGATTTTTTCTGCGCACCGTTTGGGCAAGAAAAAGACGGGGCACCCCTGCATGGTTGGCCTGCAAACGCATGCTGGTCGATCATTGATCTGTCGCCGGACCAATTGTCAGCCCGGTTGGATCACCGCGTCAACGATGCGGAAGTCATCAAAGAGCTTTCACTGCGCCCGGATCACCCCTTTGTTTATCAAAAACATACGCTTGTGGGCGGGTCCGGGTCGGTCCCGGTGGCCAATCATGCGAATATCTCTCTGCCAAATGGTGGCTTTATCCGGACCTCTGCCAAATCCCGCTGGATGACGCCTGCGACACCACAGGAAACCGACCCGAAACGCGGCAGGTCGGGCTTGGTCTACCCTGCGTCCAGTGACGATCCAACGCGTTTCCCGTCGCAGGACGGCACCACAGATTTGACGCGCTATCCCTGGTTCCAAAGACATGAGGATTTTGTTGCCGGTCTCGATGCACCCGGTGGCGGGTTGGGCTGGACAGCCGTCACCAGACCGATCGAGGGTGATCTGTTCCTTTCGCTCAAGCGTTCTGAATACCTGCCCATGACGATGCTGTGGCACTCGAACGGAGGGCGGGATTATCCGCCGTGGTCGGGCCGTCATTTTGGCTGCCTGGGCATCGAAGAAGGCGCGGCCGGGCATGTTTTGGGACCTGATCGCGAAAAGGCACTGTCCGGGCCCGGTGCTTTGCAGCTATCTCCGGCCCGCTCTGCCGTTGTTAAACACGTGATCGGCGCAATTGCCTGGCCTGCGGGTTCTCCGGTTCACTCCATAAGCTTGCATGATGACGGGCTGGAGGTTTTGGCGGATTGCGGAACACGCAAACGCATCAGCTTCGACACCGAATTCTTGCAGGGTTCCTAACACCCAAACGTCGCAGTCCCCGCGCCTTGTCTGAGCAGGATTGGGCGACAGCCGGTTCCCTGACAGGAACAAAGCCATCGCCCGCCGGTCAAATGTCAGGCGTGATCGTCTTTCACCAACTCGCCGCGACCATGTCCTGACATACCGCCAGAAACCTCCTCGGTCGCTTCATCCGCCAATGTCTCTGGCAGGATCAGGTTCAGGACAATGGCGATCAGGGCCGCAGGTAAGATCCCCGACGCACCCAGAACTCGCAGCGTATCCGGCAGGTGCTGCAGCGCGTTGGCCGAACCCGGCGCGACATTCATGACCTCTAGCTGAAGCCCAAGGCCAATCGACAGCGAGACCGCGAAGATCACCATGTTCCGACGGTTCCAGACCACATCGGACAGCATCGAAACACCGGCGGCGACAACCATCCCGAACATGACGATGACCCCGCCGCCCAGCACTTCGATCGGGACGGTGCGAATGATGCCACCGACTTTCGGGACCAATCCGCAGATGATCAGGAATATGGCTCCGATGGTCACGACATGTCGGCTCATCAACCCGGTCATCGCAATCAGGCCCACGTTCTGGCTGAACGAGGTGTTGGGAAACCCGCCGAAGATACCGGCAATGGCGGTGCCGAAACCATCGGCAAAGGTCGCGCCCTGAATCTCCTTATCCGTCGCTTCGCGGCCCGCCCCACCTTTCGTGATCCCGGAGACGTCACCAACGGTTTCAACCGCTGAAACAAAGGCCATAAGGCAAAAGCCGATCACAGCGGCCAGAGAGAACTCGAACCCATACTTGAATGGCTGTGGCAGCGCGAAAGCCGCAGACCGTTCCCACGAACCCGAAATCGCCTCGAGCGGCAGCTTCCCGACGAGGATGCAATAGACATATCCGACAAGAATGCCGATCAGCACAGCCGAGACAGACAGCATCCCGCGGGCAAAGAACTTCAGCCCCAATGTGACAAACACAACGATCAGCGCCGGGGCCCAGCTGGACAATGAGCCGTAGGTTTCAGACCCCGAAGCCTTGGCCGGAACACCACCGGCGGCGTATTCGATGCCGACTTTCACCAATGCAAGCCCGATCATTGTCACGACAAGACCTGTGACCAAAGGCGGCAGGGCAAAGCGGATTCTGCCGATCACAGTACCCAGCAAGGCATGGAAAAGGCCGCCGATTATGACGCCTCCGAACAAGGCGGCCAGACCGTCGACGCCCTTTCCGGCGACCAGCGGTATCATGATCGGGATAAAGGCAAAGGACGTCCCCTGCACGATGGGCAAGGCCGCCCCGACCGGGCCGATGGTGACCGTCTGCAACAGCGTAGCAACGCCTGCAAACAGCATCGACATCTGGATCAGGTACAGCAGTTCCGGGAAATCCGGACTGTTCGAGCCAAAGCCAAAACCGGCGGCCCCGGCAACGATAATCGCTGGCGTGACGTTCGAGACAAACATGGCCAGCACATGCTGAATGCCCAACGGCACGGCACGATATATGGCAGGAAAATAGTTCGGATCACGAAGTTGCTCTGGCGTTCCGATAGATGAAGCAGTCATGGAGTCCCTCGCGTTGCGCCCCTGTTGCAGACTTTGCCGGGGTGTTGGCGCGCACGCTGTGACCTGCGTTCGACTCAGCGGCTTTGGACCTATTGGCCTTCTCTGTGCCTTGACCTCCACAAAGTGGAGTTAGGTTAGTGCAGAAAAGCGCGAGGGATTATCAAAAATACCCGAAAGGTGCTGTGCTGACGTGGGGGGCCGTAGGGCGGAATGCCCAAACAGTACGATACGGATTTTGGAGTGGCGGGGAGACAGGGATTCGAACCCTGGGAACGCTCTCACGTTCAACGGTTTTCAAGACCGCCGCATTCGACCACTCTGCCACCTCCCCGTCGAAGGCAGGGTCTAAGGCCAACTGAAATCAGAGGCAAGTCGAAATCGGGAAATCTTGCCGAAGCCTGCGCAGCAGTCTTTCCATGACACCTCGCCCGCGTTATGCTCTGGCGGTAAGACCGTAGCAGGCTGGCGCGCAGAACCGGCCCTGCGGCGGGGCTCGGAAAAACGAGGCCCTTTCAGGCAAGGGATGAAAAGATGAAGCGAGCAACACAGACACGCGCAAGATCGCGAGGACTGGCTGTTTTGGCTGTGACTTTGACCGTTTTGTCCGGGTGTGAGGAAGTTTTACAATCACAGAACGCGTCTGAAGATGGCGCAAAATCCGGGGACGACTCGAAGATCGAGTTGCTGCCTCAGGTCACCAGCGCCTCGCAACGTGATGTCGAGGCGCCGGATGTGTTTTCCGTCACCGAGGCAGGTTTGTGGGACGGGCGTCCATCGCTGGGCGGTATCTGGGTCGCACATCCTGACGTCAAGCAGCCCGAACGCGTGCTGATCAAGAACACCGCCAACAACAAAACCATCACCGGCGCGCTGTTCCGGCGGGAACGCAATTTGCCGGGTCCGGCGCTGCAGGTATCCTCGGCGGCAGCAGAGGAATTGGGAATGCTGGCCGGTGCCCCAACCCGCGTCAGTGTCGTTGCCCTGCGCCGCGAAGAGGTCGAACAGAAGCCACCTGCCGAGGAACCCGCCCCCGAAGCGGAAACAACCAGTGACGAGGCCGAGGTCGCGGCAGCCGAAACCGCGCCGGATACCGCGGCCGAGGAAAAGCCCGCCAAGCGGAAATGGTGGCAACGTAAGGAACCCGCAGCCGCGGCAGGCGCAGCCGGTGCCGCCGCCGCAGCAGCAGGGTCCGCAGCTGAGGACGCGGCAGAGACGGCGGTCGATGCCGCTGCACCGGAAGCCAGTGCAGCCGCCGCGCCGGGCCTGTCCGATGCTCCGGTCGCGCCGCCGCCCGAAAAGCCAGCCAAGCGCAAGTGGTGGCAAAAGAAGCAGCCAGACGAAATCACCCAGACGCCGCTGGACCCGATCGAAGGCGCAGCCGCCGCGATTGAAGCAGCCGAACCTACACCGGCAGCCGCTGCGGCGGCCACGGCGGCGGCCCCCTCGAACCTGTCGAAACCCTTCGTTCAGGTCGGCACGTTCAGCGTCGAGGCCAATGCCAAGTCCGCAGCGGACAAGGTTCGCAAGAACGGCATGACCGCCGACGTGCGCGAACTGAAAACCGAAGACAAAACGGTCTGGCGGGTTCTGGTCGGCCCCGCCGCGACCCGCGCGGAACGCAAGGCTATCCAGAGCGACGTGAAGGCCTTGGGCTTTACCGACGCGTTCACCGTGTCCAACTGATAACAGGAGGCGCCCCGTGCTATCCGCATTGCGAACATCCGTATTCACCCTTGGGCTGGCCGTTCTGGCCCTGCCCGCGCACGCGTTCGATACCTCGGCGCGCGCGGCTTATGTGATGGACCAGACGACCGGGACGGTTCTGCTGTCGAAAGACGCCGATCAACCCTTGCCTCCGGCGTCGATGTCAAAATTGATGACGCTGTATGTCGCGTTCGAAGCGCTGCGCGACGGGCGGTTGACCCTGCAGGAAACCCTGCCGGTTTCCCAACATGCAATGAGCTATGGCGGCTCGACCATGTTCCTGAACACGCAGGATCGCGTAACGGTCGAGGACCTGCTGCGCGGGATCATCGTGCTTTCGGGCAATGACGCCTGTGTGGTGATCGCCGAAGCGCTCAGCCCCGATGGCACCGAGGCGGGGTTTGCCCGCTACATGACCCAGCGCGCCAAGCAAATCGGTATGGACAATTCGAACTTTGCCAACTCGAACGGCTGGCCCGCTGCCGGGCATATGATGTCGGTGCATGATCTGGCGGTTCTGGCCGACAGGCTGATCACGGATTTCCCGGAATACTACCCCCTGTTCGCCGAAGAAGAGTTTGAATTTGACGGGCGCGCACCGTCCAACAAACGCAACCGGAACCCCCTGCTGCGGCTGGACATCGGGGCCGACGGGCTGAAAACCGGCCACACGCAAGAGGCGGGCTATGGCCTTGTCGGCTCGGCCAAACAGGGCGACCGCCGGGTGATTTTCGTGCTATCGGGTCTCGACAGTACCGCGCAGCGGGCAGAGGAGGCTGAGGCCGTGGTTAACTGGTCGTTTCGAAATTTTGTCGAGAGGACAGTTGCCACCGAAGAAGCGCCGATAGCCGAAGCCAAGCTGTGGATGGGCGAAAAAAAGACCGTGGGTCTGGTGCCCGTGGGTGATCTGAACGTGTTGTTCCCCGTTCTGGGTGCGCAAGATGTCGAGGCCGAGGTGGTCTATGAGGGCCCGATCAATGCGCCCGTCACCAAGGGCCAGCAACTGGCCGAACTGGTGATCAAACCCGAAGGTCTGCCCGAAATCCGCCGCCCTCTGGTCGCGGCCGAAGATGTACCGCTGGGCGGGTTCGTGGTGCGCATGATGACAGTGGGCGGCATTGTCCTGAAAGACGTGATCAATAACCCGCTGGAGTCGATGTGACGCAACGCGGGTTATTCCTGACCTTTGAAGGCATAGACGGATCAGGCAAATCAACTCAGGCCCGGATGCTGGCCGAGTATCTGCGCGACGATGGCCATCAGGTGGTGTTGACGCGTGAACCCGGCGGCTCGCCGGGGGCCGAGGAAATCCGTCGGCTGGTGCTGGAAGGCGACCCCGATCGCTGGTCGGCGGAAACCGAGTTGTTGCTGTTCACCGCCGCCCGCCGCGACCATCTGGAGCGGACCATCGAACCGGCTCTGGCCGATGGCATGGTGGTGATCTGCGACCGTTTTGCCGACAGCACACGCATGTATCAGGGCCTGTCGCGCGGCAATCTGCGCGGGCTGGTGGATCAGTTGCATGATCTGATGATCGGGCGCGAACCGGACATGACCCTGTTAATCGACATGGACCCGGACACCGGCCTGTCGCGTGCCAAAGGCCGTCAAGGCACCGAGGAACGGTTCGAAGATTTCGGCCCGGCCCTGCAAAAACAGATGCGCGCCGGGTTTCTGGCTTTGGCGGATGAATTCTCTGACCGGTTCCGCGTCGTCGATGGCAATCGCGACATGGACAGCGTCGCACAGGATGTGAGAGATATCGTCGAGGCAGCCCTGCGATAGACGATGAGCGACGACACCCCAACCCCAGATCAGGCGCCCGGCGCGCCGCATCCGCGTGAAACCGCCCGCCTGTTCGGGCAGGACGCGGCGGAACAGGCGTTTCTGACCGCCTACACCTCGGACCGGCTGCATCACGGCTGGCTTCTGACCGGCCCCCGCGGGGTTGGGAAGGCGACGTTGGCCTGGCGGATCGCGCGGTTCCTGCTGGCAACGCCCCCTGCTGATGACGGTGGGCTTTTTGGCGCGCCTCCGCCCCCTGAAACACTGGATATTGATCTGGATCACCCGGTCTCGCACCGTATCATGGCGGGGGCAGAGCCCGGTTTGGCGGCCATCACACGCTCGCTAAACGATCAGGGGCGGTTGCGCGGTGAGATTGTGGTGGATGACATTCGTAAGCTGGGCAAGTTCTTCGGCCTGTCCTCGGCGGATGGCGGTCGGCGTGTGGTCATCGTGGATTCAGCAGATGAGATGAATGTCAGCGCCGCAAATGCGCTGTTGAAAATGCTTGAGGAACCGCCCGCGCGAACCACGCTGCTTCTGATCTCGCACCAACCCTCGCGCCTGTTGCCGACGATACGGTCGCGCTGTCGGACCCTGCGCTTGTCGCCGCTGGGGCCCGAGGACATGCAGGCCGCATTGGCGCAGACCGGGGCAGAACTGCCTGCGCAGCCGGATCATCTGGCCGCGCTGGCTGCCGGGTCGGTCGGTGATGCGGTGCGCCTGATCAATCTGGGCGGGTTGGAGATTTACGCCGAATTGATCGCCATTCTTGGCACCCTGCCCCGCATGGATCGCCAACGCGCGCTGGCACTTGCCGAAGCCGCCGCCCAGCGCGGCGCAGCAGAGCGGTTCGAATTGCTGCTGACTTTGATTGACGTCGCCCTGTCCCGCCTTGCCTTGACCGGCGCCACCGGCACCCCACCCGCGCCCGAAGCCGCCCCGAACGAGGCCGCAACGCTCGCGCGCCTGTCGGCCTCGCCCGATCAGGCGCGGCGCTGGGCCGAGGTTGCCGCTACAATCACAGCCCGTGCACGCCATGGTCAGGCGGTGAACCTTGACCCTGCCGCTTTGGTTCTAGATACGGTGTTCAAGATACAGGAAACCGCCGGTCAGAGCAGATGAGCGACACCCCCCAAATCACCGACAGCCATTGCCATCTGGACTTCCCCGATTTCGAGGGGCAACTGGACCAGATCATCGCCAACGCCGCCGAGGCAGGCGTGACCCGCATGGTCACGATCTGCACCCGTTTGCGCAACGAGCCTTCCGTCCGCGCCATCGCCGAGGCCCACGCTCCGGTTTTCTACGCCGCGGGCACCCACCCGATGAGTGCCGCAGACGAGCCAATGGCAACGGTCGATGAGCTGGTCGCTTTGGCGCAACACCCGAAATTCGTGGGCATCGGTGAATCCGGACTGGATTACCATTACACCGCCGACAGCGCCGAGGTGCAGAAACAATCGCTGCGCATCCATATCGAAGCCGCCCAGCGCACCGGCCTGCCCCTGATCATCCACGCCCGCGCCGCCGATGACGACATGGCCCGCATTCTGGCCGAGGAATACCGCAACGCGCCCTATTCCTGCGTCATGCATTGCTTCTCGTCCTCCGCCGAGCTGGCCAAGGCTGCTCTGGATTTGGGGTTCTACCTGTCCATGTCCGGCATAGCTGCCTTCCCCAAAAGTCAGGGGTTGCGCGACATCTTCGCCGCCGCGCCCGTGGACCGCATTCTGGTCGAAACCGACGCGCCCTATCTGGCCCCGCCGCCCTATCGCGGCAAACGCAATGAGCCTGCCTATACTGCGCACACCGCCCGCAAAGGGGCCGAGGTGTTCGGCATGGATTACGCCGTATTCGCCGCGCAAACGCAGGCCAATTTCGACCGCCTGTTCTCGAAGGCCGCTTTGTACAAGGCCGCTGCATGAACCAGCTGCGGTGCACCATTCTGGGCTGCGGGTCCTCTGGCGGCGTGCCGCGCCTTGGCGGGCAATGGGGTGACTGCGACCCAACGAACCCGCGCAATATCCGCCGCCGCTGCTCGATGCTGGTGGAGCGGGACGGGCCAGATGGCACCACATCGGTCCTGATCGACACAACGCCGGACATGCGCAGCCAGTTGCTGGATACCGGCACCGGTCGGTTGGACGGGGTGGTCTATACCCACTCTCACGCTGACCACGTGCATGGCATCGACGATCTGAGGATGATTGTCTTCAACATGAAATCCCGCGTGCCGGTCTGGGCTGATGGCGATACGCAGAACGCACTGCTTGGGCGGTTTGGATATGCGTTTATCCAACCCGAAGGCTCACCCTACCCTCCGATTCTGGATCTGAAATCCATTGACGGCGCTTTCGAAGTTGACGGACCCGGTGGCCCGATCCCCTTTCAACCGTTCAAGGTCAATCACGGCTCGATCGACGCGCTGGGATTTCGCATGGGCAACCTTGCCTACCTTCCCGACGTGGCCGAGGTCTACGACGACGCGTGGCCTGCGATGGAGGGGCTGGATTGCCTTGTCATCGACGCCCTGCGCCGCACGCCGCACCCGACCCATGCGCATCTGGAAAAGACGCTGGGCTGGATTGAAAAGCTGCAACCGAAACAGGCGGTACTGACCAATATGCATATCGATCTTGACTATGCGACCGTCGAGGCCGAGACCGCCGACCACATCACCCCCGCCTATGACGGGATGGTGATCCATCAGGCGCTGTAAGGCCCTGCCCCGCGCAATCCGGATACCGCCAGGCCGGGGGGCGATATGCTTCAAAGCCTGATTGACGTCATCCTGCCGGTCTTTCTGGTCATCGGTGCGGGCTATGCCGCGACGCGGTCGGGCTATTTCAAAGAAGTGCATGTCGATGGTCTGATGAAATTCACGCAGGGCTTCGCCATCCCCTGCCTGCTGTTTCTGGCCATCGCGCATCTGGACCTCAGCGCCAGTTTCGATCCGCGCCTGTTGGCCAGCTTCTATTCTGCCGCTGCGCTGTGTTTCACCGCCGGACTGTTCGGCGCGCGGCTGATCTTTGGGCGCGAGTGGGAAGACTGCGTCGCCATCGGCTTTTGCTGCCTGTTTTCGAACTCAGTCCTGCTGGGCCTGCCGATAACCGAGCGTGCCTATGGGCCTGAAAACCTGACCGGAAACTACGCGATCATCGCGTTCCATTCGCCCTTCTGCTATGGCGTCGGCATCACGGTGATGGAGATCGTCCGAAATCGCGGCCATGGCGGCGCGCGGATGGCACGCTCGGTCCTGTCTGCGATGTTCAAGAACGCTTTGATCCTGGGCATTGCGCTTGGGTTTGTCGTCAACCTCTCGGGCCTTGTCATTCCCCGCGTGGTCGATGAAGCGCTTGGCCTTGTGACCCGCGCGGCCTTGCCCGGAGCCCTGTTCGCACTGGGCGGCGTGCTGGTCAAATACAAGCCCGAGGGTGATCTGCGCACGATTGCCTATGTGTGCTGCATCTCACTGATGCTGCACCCAAGCCTTGTCTGGATCTTCGGCAAATCCACCGGACTGCCGCAGGACCTGTTCCGCTCGGGCGTTTTGAACGCGGCCATGGCACCGGGTTTCAATGCCTATATCTTTGCCAATATGTATGGCCGCGCCAAACGGGTCGCCGCCTCATCCGTTCTGATCGGAACAGGCGTTTCGATTCTGACCGTCTGGCTTTGGCTGGCCGTTTTGGGCTAACACCTGTCTTGACTTGCAGGCCCGGCGACACAGCTATCGCCCAAGAACAGGAGCCGTATATGCCGCACGCCATTATTGTCGCCCATGGTCAACCCTCGGATCCCGATCCGGCCGAGGCCTCTTTGTCGCGGTTTGCCGCGCAGGTAGACGCCGTGGCGACCGGTGTATCGGTGCACTCTGCCACCCTCGCGGCCCCCGGATCGCTTGAGGCCATGATGGATAGCCTGCCCGGTAACGCAGTGATTTACCCTTTGTTCATGGCCAAGGGCTGGTTCGTCACCAGCGCCCTGCCGAAACGTGTCGGAAATCGTGGCCTGCAGATTCTGGACCCGTTGGGCGTTGACCCGGAATTGGCCAATCTGGCGGCCTCGGCCCTGCAGGATGCGTTGGTCGCGAACCAATGGCTGGCGTCAAAAACAGATCTGGTGATCGCCGCCCACGGATCGGGGCGCAGCCGCAATCCTGCGATCGTGACGCAGGATTTTGCAAAGACACTGGGTGAGATTCTTGCCTTCAAATCAATTCACGTGGGCTTTGTTGAGGAACCCCCTTCAATTGCCGATGCAGCGAGCAGCGTGGGTCAGAAATCCATATGCCTGCCCTTCTTTGCCTGCACAGGCGGGCACGTGTTGGAAGACGTCCCGCAAGAACTGGACCGCGCCGGGTTCCAAGGGCAGCTGTTGCCCGTGGTCGGAGAGCTTCCGCCCATACAACTCCAGATCGCCCGGAAACTGAGCGCCGCCTTCGAGGCCGCCTGACAAGGGTCAACTCACGACTGCGCTTGCAACAGCGTTGAGTACAGTCGATGGCAGGATCGCCCTTCCCGCTTGGCCTGATACAGCGCCAGATCGGCGGCATGAAGAATCTCTGCCGCTTTGGGCGCATCGAACTGGGTGGAGATCGCCGTTCCGATGCTTGCGGAAATACGGCAGGGCTGTTGTTGAAACATCATCGGCTCATTCAATCGCGCGATCAGGCGCGCGGCGATGGAGGCCAACACATCCTCTCGGGTCAGGCCCTTGAAAATAATCACAAACTCATCGCCGCCGACACGCGCAACGGTGTCGTCGCCCCGCGTTTCCTCGACCATGATCTGGGCGGCTTGCTGCAATACATAGTCCCCGGCGGCGTGACCCAATCGGTCATTCACGGCTTTGAAATAGTCCAGATCCAGATGCATCAGCGCAAACGACGCGTTGGCCGATACCAGATGCCCCAGCATATGATCCATCGCGCGGCGGTTTTTCAGGCCGGTCAAGGTGTCGGTATAGGCTTGCTCCTCGGCGGCCAGCATCGCGCCCTGCAACCGCAGGTTCAGGGACCGCGATGCCTCCATCGCGGCGGATTTCGCCTCGACCAGATACAGAAGTTCGATGGCCAGATCGGTGCCCGAAAAATCGGCACTGGTCAGGGCGTAATCCCGCACCGCGTCCAGGATCGAGATGCCAAATGACAGGTTGATCACCGCCCCGCGCCCATTCGGTAACGGCGCAACAAGCCCTTTCAGGGCGGTTCGGGGTTCATCAAGAAACTTCAGATGCAGCTTCGCCCCGGCCATGGACATCAGCGCCGGAATGGTGGTGACGGTGCGCGGGCGGATCAGTTGGAACACGTCCAAAAAACTTTTTCCGATCAGAGGCATGTCCGGGCGCAGCTTTTGCAGGGTAGGCCCGGCCCGTTCGATTCTCCCGCCTTCATCCAGCAGCAGAAACATCGGGCACAGGGTTTCCAGCAGATGTGCCAGATCCTCGGGTTCTGTCATCCGTTTCGCGCCCCCAAATCGAAATGCCGCCCTTCCGCGAAGGCGCTTTCCACCAACATGATTGAGATAACCTCGGCCGTGTCCTGTTGCCCCTCATGCGACAGCATCACCAGCGCACCATAATCGTCGGCCATGGCCCGCAGGACCCCGACCATTACGCTGGAATAACCCGGCAACCCCGAATAACACAGCAACTGATATTCGGTCGCAGAACGTTCCCGCAACTCCAAGGCTGGCAAGGTCAGGTCCGACACGGCCAGGCGGACGCGATCCGCAAGATCGTCCAGCGAATGCAGGAACTCGACATAGCTGACGCCGCCAAACCTCAGCAGCCGTCGCAAACCCTCCATATTGGGATGCGAGACCAGATAGGTGCCGACGTCTTCGAGTATTTCGGGCTGCGGACGCCCCAGATCGTGGCTCAACGCGTCAAGAACCTGCGCCAGCACGTCTTCGCCATAGATCAACATGGGCTCGAACTCGTGAAACCCCAGCCCCGTCGCCTCGGTCACGCGCAGCCAGCACGATTGACCATAAGTCGCACAGACAAAGGATTGGATCGCCCGATTGATCAGACCATGCATAGGGTGCCCCAGATTGGTTTCACCCTACTGTGGTCTGACAATCCTTAACAAATAGCCAAAATCTGCCCGATTTGCCGAGAATCCGGCCAAGCAAGACGGTCTAAGGTCAAAAATCCGTGGGTGCCCCGCCTTCCGCTTTGCGACGATCAACAAATTCGGCCAGTTCCTCGCGAATTCCGTCGTCCATCGCCGGAGGCTCAAAGCTGGTGATGATCTCTTTGAACATGTGATGCGCCCGTTCGGCTGTCCAGATGCCGCCTGCGACCTCCCAACCTTCATAGTTTTTCCAGTCGCTTAGGAAGGGTTGATAAAACGCCGTGGTGTACCGATCCTGTGTGTGCTGAATGCCAAAGAAATGGCCGTCATTCCCGACCGAACGGATGGCGTCCACGGCGATCTCATCCGGGCCGGTCGCGACAATTTCAGGGTCCATATAGCGTTGAATTTGCTGAAGAACCTCGCAATCCATGATGAATTTCTCAGGGCTTGCGATCAGGCCACCTTCCAGCCAGCCAGCCGCATGATACACCATGTTCGTGCCCGACTGGACCGCCGCCCAAAGCGAGTTTGACGTCTCCCAAACCGATTGCCCGTCCGGTACATTCGCTGCGCAAACGCCCGAGGATCGCATCGGCAGATTATAGAACCGCGCCATCTGCCCGGTCATCTGGGTCGAGCGCATGTATTCCGGCGTTCCAAAGGCCGGAGCGCCGGTTTTCATGTCGACATTTGACGTAAACGTCCCGATTGCGCAGGGCGTGCCGGGGCGGACATATTGGAACAGCGCGATTGCACAAAGCGCCTCGGCCAGCGACTGCGCCACCGCGCCCGCCATCGTCACCGGTGCCATCGCACCCGCAAGCGTGAACGGCGTCACCACAATCGCCTGCCCCCGCCGGGCCAGACGCAGGCAACCGTCGATCATCGGATAGTCGTGTTTCAGAGGCGAGGTCGAGTTTATGTTGGTATACATCCTTGGGCTGGCGTCAAATTCGTCGTGGCTCAGGCCACTTGCGATCCGCACCATCTCCATCACGTCTTCGACCCGCTCTTTGCCCAGCGAATAGGCGTGCATGGCCTTATCCGTCAGTGTCAGCTTGTCATACAGCACATCCAGATGCCGGACGCTGGCATGCAGATCCACGGGTTCGACCGGATAGCCCCCGGCAAAGTGGATGCAGTTGAAATATTGCGTCAGTTTCAGAAGGTTGCGACACATCTGGCGGTTGCCGGGAACCTTCTTGCCGATCTCCATGTCCCAGTAATTCGGTGGAGACGAGACGTTCCCGAACACCATATTCTTGCCGCCGATTTCAATCGTGCGTTCAGGATTTCGGGGGGTGATCGTGAAACTGCTGGGGGCCTTGGCCACCATCTCCATCACGAAGTCGCGGCCCATCCGAACGTTGTCGCCTTCTATCGTGCACCCGGCCTCGCGCAGGATCTCAACGGCTTCGTCATTGTAGAACTCGATACCGATCTCTTCCAGAATACGCATCGCGCCATCATGGATCGCCTCGATCCCTTCGGGGCCCAGCGGTTCGGTCGGTCGGTCGGTGTTGACCGGCGGGTTCCATGGCATCTGATCGATGACGGCGCTTCCGCGTCGGGCGGCGGCCCCGGCGCGGCCGCCGCCGCGCCGTTTGCGAGTACTGGTGTCGGCCATCGTCCCCTCCTGCTTTGCTTATACCAAGCAAGCCTTGAAGACCGTCCAACAGCCGCTCTGTCTGCGACAGAAAATGTCGGTTTCTTATCCCGATATGCCGAATTTCGGGTCGGTGAGGTCAGTTCTGCGCCAGCCAGACCGGAATATGCCCGATATCCGGCAGAACCACATCGGCCATAGGGGCCAGTACCTCGGCCTTGGCCAGGCCTGTCAGAACGCCAATAGTCACCATACCGGCAGCGCGCCCGGCCTGCAGGTCATGCAGGCTGTCACCCACCATGGCAATACGCGACGGATCGACGCCGACATGCGCGGCAAAGGCCAGCAACTGCCCCGGCCCGGGCTTATATCCATGGCCGCTGTCATACCCCGCGATAAAGTCGAAATGGTCACGAATACCCACCGACTCCAGGTGCTGAAGCGCGGGGTGTTCGCTGTCATTTGTCGCAACGCCAAGTTTGAGGCCGGATTTCCGCAGACCATCCAGAAACGATTCCAACGGCACTGCGGGGGCCTGAGTGGCCGCCGCAGCCTCGGTATTGATCAGGTCGATAAGTTCGGCCAGCGTGTACCCATCCAGATGAGGCAGCATAAGCTCGGCAATTTCTTCAACCGTGGCTGCGATGACGATACTGTCTTCGGCATATCGATCCTGCTCAAGATCATAGCCGATGACGGCGCCCAGCTCTGCCGCCCGTGTCTGATCGGAACCGGCGAGACGCGTCAGCAGCGACCGCCCGAATGCCCCCCACGTATTGGCGAAATCGAACAGAGTGCCGTCCTTGTCGAAGACGATTGCATCAATGGGCATCGCAGGCTCCTGCTGAGATAGGGTTAGGTCCAGTGCATTTCACCGCCCGCCAGCACCGCGCGGGCCTGTGCGGGTTGGGCATATGGGACCGAATGCGCGTCGCAAAACGCGATGATCCACGAATCATCCATCAGAAGGAAATCCAGAACGGATGCCAAAAAGGCAGGGTCGCCCGCATTGGTCCGCAAATCCTGAGACGCAGCGCCGGTTGAGCCAAGAAATACAGGCAAAAGCTCATCATTTCCGACCAGCCAGCCAAGGGCGGTCAGCGCAAGCGTTTCGGCAGAATCGGCAGAAAGTGACATAAACCGGCCCTGGATTCGGTCTTGGAAAGGGTTTGTTAACCAGACTCATAAACACTTTGTTGACGCATGCAATCAACGGTGAGCGACTATGTCCGTGCAGGGAACCATCCTTGTCCTCGACGGGGTATCAACCAACCGCATTATGCTGAAGGTTCAGCTGACGGCGGCATGGTATCACGTGGTGCAGGGGGAAAAGCTAAAGGGGCTGCGAGCCTTGCTGCGGCGGGTACGGCCCGATCTTGTTCTGACCGCGCAGACCCTGCCGGACGGGACGGCCGCAGATGTCAAAAAGCTTATCCTGAACGAGCCCGAGCTGGGCGATGTGCCCGTGGTGGCGCTTGCGCCTCAGAATGACAAGGCCGCCCGCCTGCGCGCGTTGGAGGATGGGCTGGACGATGTGATGACCCATCCATTCAAGGATACGCTGCTTCTGGCCCGCATTCGCAGCCTGTTGCGGGCGCGGGCCGACACGCAGGACCTTCACGTCAACGACACGCCTCAGACCATTGGATTCGCAGAACAAGCCACGGCATTTCTCACCCCACACAAGCCAGCGCGCGTCGATATTCTGTCGCTGACACCCCGAACCGGCGCGATATGGAACAAGGCCCTGTCCCATCAGACACGGCACATTGTCGGCTGGCACACGCAATCCAATCTGCAGGCGCTGTTGTCGGGCCCGACCCCGGACGCCGTCGTGATCGAATTGGATGCCAGCCCGAGCGGATTGAATATTCTCGCCGACCTCAGATCTCGCAGCGCGACGCGCCACACAGTTCTGATCGGGGTACTGGACGACACCAATGCCGCTATGGCGTCCGAGGCTTTGGATCGCGGCGCGGATGCCGTTTGCCTTGGCGGCTTCTGCCCGCAGGAAATCCAGTTGCGACTGGCAAACCAGCTTGCCCGAAAAACACGTATCGATCAGATGCGCGCCTCGCTGAAACGCGGGATCGCCGACTCGTGGATCGACCCGCTGACCGGGTTGCACAACCGGCGCTACGGTATGCACGCGATGGAACAGATCGCCCGCCAATCGCTGAGGTCCGGGCGCGGCTTTGCGATCATGCTGGCCGATCTGGACCATTTCAAAACGATCAATGACCGCTTTGGGCATGCCAGCGGCGACATGGTGCTGACGCAGGCCGCGACCCGGATGCAGCGGGTTCTGGGGGACACCGGGTTTGTCGCCCGCATCGGCGGTGAAGAGTTCATGATCGGGGCCTCAAACATGACCCGTGCACGGGCCGTCAAACTGGCAGAGACGCTGTGTGACAGTATTTGCCAACAACCCTTTCACCTGTCCGACACACAGGACCCGATCCCGGTTACGATCAGCATCGGCCTCAAACACGCCTCGCCCGGATATGCGTCGCAAGATACACGGCCCGAGCCTGTGGATAGGCTGATGAAATCAGCGGACGAGGCGCTGTACGCCGCGAAAAGAGCAGGCCGCAATCAGGTTCGGATCCGCCAAAGCGCGGCATGAATCAATCGTGCTTCTGGTGCTTGCGGTGGCCACGCTGAACAACCTCTTCCAGCCGGTCGGCATAACCCTGACGTTCTGCATCCGACATCGCCGAGACACGCGCCAACCATTGAGTTTGTAACGCAGCTTGCAATTGGGCCGTTTCCTGTGCCTGTTGCTGCAACAGAACCTCAACAGCCGCCGGATCGAACGGCACCGCGCGCAATGCCTGGCTGATCGCTGCAAAATCCCGCGCCCGGTTACCTGAACGTTCCCGGTGCAACCCCGACAATTCCCCGCGCAGGGATTTGCGGTCGTCTTTGGGCAAAGCGCGATACAAGGCGGGGCCAAAACCCGGTGGGCCCTTGGCGTGGTCACCGCCTTTCAACCGAAGAACCGTCCCCGCAGCAATCCCGACAATCAACAGGTTCAGGGCCAGTGAGAGGGCCAGAACAATCGGCATCCAACGCCGTTTTGGTTTGGTTTCCGCGCTCATTCCGTGGCCTCCAGAAAACTCGTGTCAAAGCCCAGATCCGCTATCAGATAAGACGTGTCCTGCGACGTCACCAAACTGGCCGGGTCGGGCAGAAAAGCAGGTGCGGAAAACCCGATCCAGACACCAGCGGCACTGGCCGCGATCAGGCCACCAAACCCCTGCCAGCCGCCGATCTGTTCTAGAAAACGGACCCATGGTCGGGGGCCGACCGGCGACCGGGCTTTCAGACGTTGCAGGCGAACCGCCTCGGCATCGGTCTGAATGCGTACGGCCAGACCATCCGGCAGGTCGTCGCGCTGCGCCCTTGCCTGGGCAAACAGATCATCCAGTTCCATGTCATCATCAGCCATTTTCATACCCCAGTTCATCCCGTCGTCTGGCCAGATTGGCAGCCAGGCTGCGTTTTCCCCGCGCGGTCAGACTTTCGACCGCTTCTACCGATAGCCCCATGATCCCGGCAATCTCGGGGTTGGGCAATTCCTCGATATGGCGCAGGATAACCGCCTGTCTTTGCCGATCCGGCAATTGTGACAGGGCCGCCTGCAATGCATCCTTGCGCGCCTCTTGCTGCATGCGTTCAACCACGCTGACACCATCGTCCTCGGGTTCGGGTACATCCGACAAGGCCTCGGGCCGTTTCTTGCGCCGCATATCCACACACAGGTTCAGCGTCACCCGGTATAGCCAGGTTGAGACCTTGGCCTGCCCTGGCACCCAGTCCGGTGCCATCTGCCACAGCCGCATCATGGCCTCTTGCGTGATGTCTTCGGCCTCGGCCCGGTTTCCCAGCATACGCAAAGCCACCGAATAGCTGCGCGGCCCCAGACGGTCGGTCAAAAGCCGCGCGGCCCCGGCATCGCCATCAGCAAACTGCCTCAGCAACACATCGTCGCCAAGGTCGGCTGCAGCGGCATCGCCGCCGCAACCTGTATCTGGATGGGAGGTCAGATCCTCCATCCCGCATCAGTTATTGTCGGCGCCCGCCTTGTGACGCTTTTTGTGATGCCGGCCCATTTTGTCTTTTGCATCGGCAAATTCCTGTTCCGAGATGCTGCCGCTGTCATCTGCATCGATCCGGTCAAACATCTTGTCAGCCCGGCGTGGTTTCGGCAACTCATCCTGGCTCAGAAAGCCATCGGCGTTGGCGTCATGCTCTTCGAACATCTTGGTGATACGCTCGTCCGACCGTTTCTGGGCCGCCGCCTGCATTTCTTCAACGCTCAATTGGCCGTCGCCATCGGTATCTGCCGTCGTGAACCGCGCATTGCGATGGGCGGTCATCTCGTCCCTGGTGATCTGCCCATCTCCGTTTGCGTCCAGTTCCTGAAACGAAACGGGCTCACGATCTTTGGGACCCGCCGCCAGAACCGATGTGCCTGTGATGGCGACTGCTGCAAGTACGATACCCGCGATGAAAGTTGAGTTTTTCATGGTTGGTTTCCCTTGTTTGACGCGGCCTCATCACCGCTGCTCATATCCATTCAAACGGGGCGCGCCGGGGTTTCCGTCGCAAAGGTCAAACTTTTTTTGATATTTGGCTTGGGCGCGTCATTGCCCGCATCGGCACAAAGCGACGCACCCCCCTTTAAACTCGCGGACACAAGGCGCAATATCCGGCAAAGATGAGCGCATGAGTTATATTATGGACCAGACGATCGAGACCCCGACCGAAGATGAGCGCCCGACATGGCCTGCTTTGGTCAAAGGCTTTCGTGGCCGGTGCCCCAAATGTGGTGAGGGCAAGCTGCTGCACAGCTATCTGAAGGTGAACGACCACTGCCCGAACTGCGGGCAGGAGCTGTTTCATCACCGCGCCGATGATGGCCCGGCATACCTGACGATTCTGGTGGTCGGGCACCTGCTGGCCCCCGCGCTGCACGTCTCGTACGTGCATTGGCGGCCGGATCCGTGGACCATGGCAATCGGCTTTTCCATTGCCTGTGTGGCGCTGTCGCTGTACCTGCTGCCCCGCCTGAAGGGGGCCATGGTGGCCTATCAATGGGCACGCCGGATGAACGGGTTCGAGAAAGCCTCATGAGGTCATCCATCGGAACCGGCCACGCATGAGCATCGACAAAACAGCAATACGGGACGCGGCGACAGTCATTGTCTTGCGCAATCGCCTGACGGATCCGTCGATTCTGATGGGGCAACGCGGCACCAATGCCGTGTTCATGCCCAACAAGTTTGTTTTCCCCGGCGGCGCGGTTGACCCGTCGGACGGGAGTGTTCCTTTGGCCACGCCGCTGCCCGGTTTGTGTCAAGACCGGCTTGCCGAACAATCCGCGCCCGATCTGCAAACCGCGCTGGCCGCCGCTGCGATACGCGAATTGTGGGAAGAAACCGGACTGGTTCTGGGGCAGCCCGGCACTTGGTCCGCGACCGTGCCCGAGGATTGGGCGGAATTTGCCGACATGGGATTTCTGCCATCCGCCAAAGGCTTACAGTTCGTTTTTCGCGCGGTCACGCCGCCCGGCCGCCCACGCCGGTTTGATGCGCGGTTCTTTCTGGTCGATGCGGATGAGATTCAGGGCGATCTGGACGATTTCAGCCGCGCCTCGGACGAGCTGTCGCATCTGCAATGGGTCCAGCTGGACCGCGCCCGTGATCTGGACCTGCCCTTCATCACCGAAGTTGTTCTGGCCGAAATCGCAGCGCGCGTGACCGATCCGACGCCACCGGCATCGGTTCCCTTCTACCAGAACCAGGATGAGGCCAGCCTGTTTCTGCGCCTGCGCGGATACCCGATGCCGGATGCCGACTGACGCCGGGCTTACTTCATCCGGCTGATCACAACGGTAACTTCGGGCTTCTTGCCGATCTCGGTCTTGGCGGTTTGACGCACGATCCGGCGCATCGCCTCTTCCAGCTTGTCATCGTCGCGCAGGGTCTTGGCCTCGGCCCGCATCAGGAACTGGTTCAGGTCTTCCTCCAGCACCTCGACCAAAGCGGCCCGCGAGGTTCCGGTTTCCGGTAGGCCCATCATATCGCACCAGGGTTCGCCCAGCGGCTCGTCCTCTTCATCCAGAATGACTGTGACCGTGACATGCCCGTTCAGCGCCATGCGAATACGGTCGCGGACAATGCCGTCCAGCGCGCCGATCTTGATGGTGCCGTCCAGATAGGTGCGTCCGGTCTCGACATAATCCACAACCTTGGGCGCATTGCCGGTCAGGTCCAACATGGTGCCGTTGACCGCAAGGATACCGGTCCGCCCGCCAGCCTCGGCCAGTTTCGCATGTTCGCGCAGGTGGCGGTGTTCGCCGTGCATCGGGATGACCATCTGAGGGTCAGTCAGCGCATGCACCTTCTCAAGATCAGGCCGGTTGGCGTGGCCCGAGACGTGATACAGCCCCGAGCTGTCATCGACCACATCCACGCCCTTTTCGCTAAGCTGGTTCATGATGAAGATCACGCCGCGCTCGTTTCCGGGAATGGTCTTCGACGAGAACAGGAACAGATCGCCCTCTTTCAGTTCGATCCCGCGATACTTGCCGCGTGCCAGTTGCGCGCTGGCGGCGCGGCGTTCGCCCTGACTGCCGGTCACGATCAGCATCAGGTTCTGGCGCGGCAGGTCCACCGCCTCTTCGGCGCTGATCACCTTGGGGAAGTCCGACAGGATACCGGTTTCCGTCGCTGCCTCGATCATCCGGCGCATGGCGCGGCCCAGCAAAACAACCGAACGCCCGGCCCGCTGCCCGGCCTCTGCCAATGTCTTCACCCGCGCAACGTTCGAGGCAAAAGTGGTGGCCACAACCATACCTTCGGCGCTTTCGACCAGCTTTGTGATCTCGGGCCCAACTTCGGATTCCGATCGTCCGGGATGGGCTGAAAACACATTGGTGCTGTCACAGACCAGCGCCTTGACACCCGATTTGGCAACCTCGGTCCACAGGTCCGGGTCAAACGCTTCCCCCACAACCGGGTTTGCGTCCAGTTTGAAATCGCCCGAATGCACGATCCGGCCCGCAGGCGTGTCGATCACCAAGGCCGCGCTTTCGGGGATCGAATGCGAGACCGGCAGGAAACCCACGGTGAACGGGCCAGCCGAGACCTGCTCGGGCCAGGCCGAGGCGGTGCGCACGGCGTCTTCGGGATGGCCATGTTCGTCCATCTTGCGGCGGGCGATATTGGCGGTGAAAGCACGTGCATAGACCGGCGCGCCAAGTGCTTCGTAACAATGGGCCACGGCGCCCACGTGATCTTCGTGCGCGTGGGTGACAAAGATCGCCTCAAGCCGGTCGGCGCGGTCCTGCAGCCATGAAATATCGGCGTGGATCAGATCAACCCCTGGCGTGGTATCCATATCGGGAAACGTCACGCCCAGATCGACGAGGATCAGGCGTTCCTTGCCCGGTTCACCATAGCCATACACATAGGCATTCATGCCGATTTCACCGGCCCCGCCCAGCGGCAGGTAGATCAGTCTTTCGCTGCTCATGTCGAGCCATTTTCCTTGTTATAGCGATGGATCACGGTCAGGCCGTGCATCGTCAGATCATCTTCGATTGCGTCGAACCCCACGTCGGCCTGATCGAACAAGGGTGCGAGCCCTCCGGTTCCAACGACTTTCATCGGCATTCCGTATTCGGTCTTGATGCGGGCAATCAGCCCCTCGATCAGACCGGAATAGCCCCAATACACGCCCGACTGGATACAGCCAACCGTATTCGTGCCAATCACTTTGTCCGGCCGCGTAATGTCGATATGCGGCAACGCCGCAGCGCCCTGATGCAAAGCCTCCAGGCTGAGGTTCACCCCCGGCGCAATGATGCCGCCGACATAAGCGCCGTCGGCGGCCACGACGTCGAAATTGGTTGCGGTGCCGAAATCCACCACCACCACATTGCCGCCATGCCGGTCAAACGCCCCGACCGCGTTGGCCAGACGATCCGGGCCAGGCACGGTGCCTTCATCCACGCGGGGCGTCACAGGCAACAGGCAATCGGGTTTACCCACCACCCATGGCCGGCAGCCAAAGAACCGATCCGCAAATATACGAAGGTTGAACACCACGCGCGGCACGGTCGAGGCGATAATCACATCCGTGATCTCGGCCTCGATGCCGTAATGTTTCACCAGCGTCGAATACCATGTGAAATAGGCGTCCGCCGTGCGCGAATGATGGGTCGACGTGCGCAGGGTGCACAGGAAGGTTTCGCCATCCCAGATCGAGAATACGGTGTTCGTGTTGCCGCAATCGATGGCCAGAAGCATCTGCGCCCCTTTCAGAAATATACATCCGCCGCGGGAATGCTCACGCGGCCTTTCGCGGTGTTTAGGACAAGGTTGCCCCCCGCGTCCACCGTTTCGAAGGTGCCTACCGTCTCTGACGTTCCGGTACGGGCGGTGATTACCTCACCCAGACGCGCCGCGCGGGCCAGCCAGGCGGTGCGGATCGGCTCGAACCCATAGGTGACAAACTGGGTCTCGTAACGGGCATAGGCGGCGGCGAGTTCGGTCAGGAAATCCTCGGGCGTGACATGGGCCCCGGTTTCGGACAGCAATGAGACGGGGCGCATTGCACCGGGCTCCACCGCCTCGGGGTCTGGGGCCGAGGCCAGATTTACGCCAATGCCGATGGCCAGATGGGCCACGCCGCGCCCCTGCCCGGTGCTTTCCAGCAGGATTCCCGCCAGCTTGCCGCCATTCAGCAGCACATCGTTGGGCCATTTCAGCGACAGACCGTCCGCCCGCCCGGTGACAGCCACACAGGCGTCAAACAGGGCCAGCGCGGCCACGAAACTGCGCAAAGCCGATTGTTCCGGCGCACCTTGCGGACGCATCAGCAAGGTCGCGGCCAGATTGCCCATGGGGTTCGCCCACGCCCGCCCGCGCCGTCCGCGCGCTGCGGTTTGGTGATGCGCCATGATCCACACTGGACCACTGGCGTTTGGGGCGATGCGCGCCGCCTCGTTCAGGGTGCTATCAACTTCCTGCACCTCGTGCAGGCCGTAGCCTTGGGGCCATTTGGTCATATCAAAAAGGCCCGGTCGCGCGACCGAGCCCCTCCTTCACAGTGTTCAAAACGATCAGTTGACAAGCGTGGCTGCCGCAGCTGCCGCTGCGCCCTCGACACCGAACTGATAAAACACGCCGACCAGCATCAGGGCTGCCGATCCCATCAGGGCGACCCACAAAACGGGCGATGACCGCGTTTCAATCGGTTCCTCGTTCTCGGCCCCGAAATACATGTAGAACACGATCCGAAGGTAATAGAACGCACCGATGACCGAGGCGATGGCCGAGACGATGACCAGACCCGTCAGACCCGCGCTGACGCCCGCTTGCCAGACCCCGAATTTGGCAAAGAACCCAAGCATCGGCGGCACGCCCGCAAGGCTGAACATCAGGATCAGAACCGCCAGCGCCTTGCCCGGATCATGCCTGGAATACTGGCGCAAGGCGTCGATATCGGTAACGGGTTTGCCATCACGCTCCATCATCAGGATGAAGGCGAAGGTGCCGATATTCATGGTCACGTAAATGGCCAGATACATCAGCATCGCCTTGATGCCCAACTCGGTCCCTGCGGCCAGACCGATCAGCGCATAGCCCATATGCGCAATCGACGAGAACGCCATCAGGCGCTTGATGTCCCGCTGCCCAATGGCGGCGACCGCACCCAGCAGCATCGACAGCACAGACAGCAGCACGATCACTTGTTGCCAGTCTTTCACGATGCCGCCGAATGCGTCATGCAGCAGCCGCGCGAACAGGGCCATCGCCGCCACTTTCGGCGCGGTTGCAAAGAACGCGGTAATCGGGGTCGGTGAGCCCTCGTACACGTCCGGCGTCCACATATGGAACGGCACGGCCGACACTTTGAAGGCCAGACCCGAGATCAGGAAGATCAGACCAAACAGCAGGCCAACCGAGACATCTCCGGCCTGTACAGTCGCGATGATGCCCGAGAAAAGGGTGGTTCCGGTGAAGCCATAAACCAGCGATGCGCCATATAGCAGAAGGCCCGAGCTGAGCGCGCCCAGCACGAAATACTTCAAACCGGCCTCGGTCGATTTCGCACTGTCGCGGCGCAGCGCGGCCACGACGTAAAGGGCCAGAGACTGCAGCTCCAGCCCCATATACAGCGACATCAGATCGCCTGCGCTGACCATCATCATCATGCCCACGGCGGCCAAAGCCACCAGCAACGGATATTCAAAGCGCAGCAGGCCCCGGCGGGCCATGTATTCCTGGCTCATGACCAGAACGGCGGCGGCGGATAGCAGGATCGCGACCTTGGCAAAGCGGGCAAAGCCGTCATCGACAAACATGCCGTTGAAGGCCACGTTGGTGCCGTCACCATTGGTGGCAATCCAGATCGCCAGCAGCGCCATCAGGCCAGCGGTGGTCCAGACCAGAACCGGGGCCAGCCCGTCTTTCGTCGTATAGACGGCCCCGATCAGGGCCACCATCGCATATACGGCCAGAACGATTTCCGGCAGGATTATTGTCAGATCAGCCTGGATCATGTCTCCAAAGCCTCCTTAATGCGAGGCGGCCGTCTGGGTCGCAGCCTCAGCCGCGGCCAGAGCCGTGTCATAGTTCGAAATCAGCGCGGCGGTCGAGTTGCCGATCACATCCGTGACCAGCGATGGGTAGACGCCCAGCAAGATGGTCATCACGATCAGCGGCGCAAAGATCAGCCGCTCGCGCGAGCTCATGTCCGTCATCGCCTTGAGGCTTTCCTTGATCAGATCGCCAAACACCACCCGGCGGTACAGCCACAGCGCATAGCCAGCCGAGAAGATCACACCGGTCGCGGCCACGGCCGTCACCCACGTGTTGACCTGGAAGGCGCCCATCAGGGTCAGGAACTCTCCGATGAAGCCCGACGTTCCCGGCAGGCCGACATTGGCCATGGTGAACAGCATGAAGACCAATGCATAGGCGGGCATCCGGATCACGAGACCGCCATAGGCCTCGATGTCACGGGTGTGCATCCGATCATAGATCACGCCGACGCACAGGAAGAGCGCGGCGGAGATGAACCCGTGGCTCAGCATCTGGAAGATCGCGCCGTCAATACCCTGCTGGTTCGCCGCAAAAATCCCCATGGTGACAAAGCCCATATGCGCGACCGAGGAATAGGCAATCAGCTTCTTCATATCCTCCTGCACCAGCGCGACCAGCGAGGTGTAGACCACTGCAATCGCCGACATCCACAGCACCAGATCGGTCATCACGGCCGAGCCAACCGGAAACATCGGCAGGCTGAACCGCAGAAAGCCATAGCCGCCCATCTTCAACAGGATCGCCGCCAGCACCACGGAACCCGCCGTCGGGGCCTGCACGTGCGCATCCGGCAGCCAGGTGTGGACCGGCCACATCGGCATCTTCACCGCGAACGAGGCAAAGAAAGCAAGGAACATCAGCGTCTGCATGCCGCCGACGATATAGACGCCCAACACGCTGAACCCTTCGGAGGAGAACTGATGGGTCATCAGCGCCTCGATATCCGTGGTGCCCGCATCGGCATACATCGCCACCATCGCCACCAGCATCAGCACCGAGCCGAGGAAGGTATAGAGGAAGAATTTGAAGCTGGCATAGATACGGTCCTTGCCGCCCCAGATGCCGATGATCAGGAACATCGGGATCAGGCCTGCCTCGAAGAACAGGTAGAACAGCACCAGATCCAGCGCCATGAACACGCCCAGCATCAGCGTTTCCAGCAGCAGGAAGGCGACCATGTATTCCTTGACGCGATCCGTCACCTGCCAGCTGGCCAGAATGGTCAGCGGCATGATGAATGTGGTCAGCAGCACGAACAGAACGCTGATCCCATCAACGCCCATCTTGTATTTCAGGCCCAGCAGCCATTCACCCTCTTCCACCATCTGAAAGCCGGTGTCGTTGGGGTCAAAGCCGGTGTAGATGCCGATCGAGACAAGGAAGGTCACCGTGGTCGCCAGCAGCGCGACCCATTTGGCATTGCGTTGCGCCGCCGCGTCGTTGCCGTGCAGGAACAGAGCCAGAATGCCCGCTGCGATGGCCGGGATGAAGGTGACGATGGAAAGGATATTGTCCATTACAGCGCCCCTCCGCCGATCGACATCCAGGTCACAAGGGCGGCGATGCCCAGCACCATCCAGAAGGCATAGGTGAAGATGTACCCGGTCTGCGCCTTGCCTGCGAGGCGGGTGAAGAAGGGAACAACGCCCATGGCTACTCCGTTCAGGAAACCGTCGATTGTATTGCCGTCACCGCGCTTCCAAAGGAACCGGCCAAGGGCTACGGTAGGTTTGACAAAGACCGCATCATAGATCTCGTCAAAATACCATTTGTTCAGCAGGAACAGGTACAACGGGCGCTGGTTTGCAGCCAGCCGCGCGGGCAGCGTGGTGTTCACGATGTAGAACCAATAGGCCACGACAAAGCCCAGCAGCATCGCCACGAAGGGCGAGACCTTGACCCATTTCGGAACCGCATGGGCATCGTCCAGCACGGTATTGTCGGGTGCTATATACAACGCGCCCTCGCCCGGCTCACCCGCAAACACGTAGTGATGGTCGCCGCCGTGGGCGTCTTTCTCTCCATGGCTGCCATCCGCATGACTCTCATCTGCATGTGCGTCATCCGCGTGGCCTTCGTCCCCATGATGCGCATCAGCGGTGCCGTCGGCGACGTGCTCGGCATGAGTCGCATCATCATGCCCTTCGGCGTGTTCGGATGCTTCGGCTACGGGGATGCCATAGAACTTGCCAACCTTATCGGTATGGCCAAAGAAGTTGCTATACCAGATCATTCCGGCAAAGACGGCCCCTATAGACAGCGCGCCAAGCGGGATCAGCATGGTCATCGGACTTTCATGGGCGTGGTCATGCGTGTGCTTGTCGCCGCGCGGCTCACCATAGAAGGTCAGAAAGATCAGACGCCAGCTGTAGAACGAGGTAAAGACAGCGGCAATCACCAGCATCCAGAAGGCATAGCCCGTTCCACCGGCAAAGGCGCTTTCGATGATGGCGTCCTTGGACAGGAACCCGGCAAAGCCGAACGTGGTCAGCGGGATCCCCACACCGGTGATGGCCAGCGTGCCGATCATCATCGCCCAGAAGGTATAGGGGATCTTCTTCCGCAGCCCGCCGTATTCGGTCATCTCCTGCTCGTGATGCATGGCATGGATCACCGAACCCGCACCAAGAAACAACAGCGCCTTGAAGAAGGCGTGCGTCAGCAGGTGGAACATCGCCGCCGAGTACATGCCGACGCCCGCCGCCACGAACATATAGCCCAGTTGCGAACAGGTCGAATAGGCGATGACGCGTTTGATATCGGTTTGCACCAGACCCACGGTCGCCGCAAAGAAGGCGGTCGAGGCCCCAAGGAAGGTGATGAACGCGGTGGCGCCCGGCGCGAACTCCATCAACGGCGACATGCGGCAGACCAGGAACACACCCGCCGTCACCATGGTCGCAGCGTGGATCAGCGCCGACACCGGCGTCGGGCCCTCCATCGCGTCCGGCAACCAGGTGTGCAGGATCAACTGCGCAGATTTCCCCATCGCGCCGATGAACAGCAGGACGCAGATCACCTCAATCGCCGTCCACTCCCCCCACAGGAAGGTCAGTTGCGTTTCGGCCAGCGTCGGAGCCGAGGCGAAAACGTCCGAGAAATTGATGCTGTCGGTCAGGAAGAAGATCGCGAAGATCCCCAGTGCAAAGCCGAAATCCCCGACACGGTTGACGATAAACGCCTTCATCGCCGCCGCATTGGCGCTGGATTTGCGGTAATAAAATCCGATCAGCAGGTAGGACGCGACGCCCACGCCCTCCCAACCAAAGAACATCTGCACCAGATTGTCCGCCGTCACCAGCATCAGCATCGCGAAGGTGAAGAAGGACAGATAGGCAAAGAAACGCGGCTTGTAGCTTTCACCCTCACGCCATTGCGGGTCGTGGTCCATGTAGCCGAAGGAGTAAAGGTGCACGAGGGCCGAGACCGTCGTCACCACAATCAGCATGATCGCGGTCAGCCGGTCCAGACGGATCGCCCAGCTTGTCGACAGCGAGCCGCTCTCGATCCAGCGCAGGATTTCGATCTGCTGGGTCTGGCCATCGAAGGTCAGGAATACGATCCATGACAGCAGGCAGGCGAGGAACAGCAGGCCCGTCGCGGTCCACATGGCAGCTTTCTCGCCGATGAACTTCCAGCCGAACCCGCAAAGCAGCGCGCCCACGAGAGGGGCGAAGAGGATGGTGGTTTCCATAGTTCTCTTAGCCCTTCATCATATTGACGTCTTCAACCGCGATGGTGCCGCGGTTGCGGAAGAAACAGACCAGAATGGCCAAACCAATCGCCGCCTCAGCCGCCGCAACAGTCAGCACGAACAGCGTAAACACCTGCCCGACCAGATCGCCCAGGAAGCTTGAAAACGCCACGAGGTTGATATTCACCGCCAGCAGCATCAGCTCGATGCTCATCAGCAGGATGATGACGTTCTTGCGGTTCAGGAAGAGACCGAAGATGCCGATGACGAACAGCGTCGCCGCGACCGTAAGATAGTGTTCAAGTCCGATCATAGACCTGCTCCTCGGGACTCTGGGTAGTAGATTTTGCAGCCGTTGAATGGGTCATAACGGTTGCGGCGCTTCATGTTTGCGATTTGTTGCTCAACACTAAGAGAAACTTTGTAGTCGTTTTCGTAAGCAATCGATACAAGTTCAGCCGCAGAAGTAATTTCTCGCACATCTATGGCTCCAATGGGTATTTGTATCAGATCCACGAGTTCGTCACGCCATCCATAGGGCTGGTCAAGGTTTTCTGCTCCCAAGATCGACACCACTTCTGCTTGATGACAATCCGCAAACAATAGCCTCTCGAAAACGCCACCGCATGCGGTCGTAAGGGTAATTCGTTGTGCAACTCGTTTGCCGCCCAAATCAACGATCATTCCACCGGATAACTTAAGATGTTCAGAGTCTTCAGCATGTTGAAAGCTTCCGTTTGGAGCCACCGAAATTGGTTGATCTCTCCACGTAGGGTCTTCCTCGAGACTACAAGCAAAGGCGCTTCCAGCAGACGCAACAAAAGCAAATGCTATGAATACTTCACGCATCACAACCCCTGCCCCGGTTTCACGTCCTTCAACTCCATCGCCTTGGCCGGGTCGCGCATCATCTGGCCGATGATGTCCTGACGTTTGATGTCCTGACGGTGGCGCAGGGTCAGCACGATGGCACCGATCATGGCCACCAGCAGGATCAGGCCCGCCAGTTGGAACAGAAGGAAGTATTGATCATAAAGGATGACACCCAGCGCCTCGGTGTTGTGGCGGTCCGCCGGAACCGGCTGCGCCAGATTGGCCGCCGCTCCCTGCGCGCTGTCCCAGGCCCCGAAGGCCATAACGAACTGCATCAGGATGACCAGACCAATCAGCAGGGCCAACGGCATATAGCGCGCCATCTCTGCCTTCAGTTCAGCAAAGTCCACGTCCAGCATCATCACCACGAACAGGAACAGCACCGCGACCGCGCCCACGTAGACGATGATCAGCAGCATCGCCACGAACTCGGCCCCCAGCAGCACGAACAGCCCCGCCGCCGACAGGAAGGACAGAATCAGCCACAGCACCGAATGCACCGGCTGACGGCTGATCACAGTGAACAGTCCGCCGGTGATGGCGCTGATGGCAAACAGGTAGAAGGCAAAGACGGTCATTGATCCTCATCCTCGTTGTCGCCCATGACTTCTTGCGCCAGATCCAGCGCGCGGGTCATGGCCGGGATGCCGGCAAAGACCGACATCTGACCGATCGTTTCCACGATCTCTTGTTTCTTAGCACCCGCCTCCAGTGCATGGCGCACGGTCTGACGCACCGCTGAATCCGCCTGTGCGCCCTGACAGGTTAGCCCGGCCAGCGTCAGCAGCAAGCGGGTCTTGGCATCCAGCCCGTCCTTGTTAACGGTATTGCCGAACATCATCTCCATGACCTCTTTGGGCATGGTCGGCCACAGCGCCTCGAACCCTTTGGGCGAGAATTTCTCCATCGCCGGGTTCATCGCCTTGGCCATGTCCTGAGCCTGCTTCATCATCAGCTCGAACGGATTTGTCGGGCTGTCAGTCATCGGTACGGCGCGTCCAGTTCCAGATTGCGGGCGATCTCGGCCTCCCAGCGTTCGCCGTTCGACAGGAGTTTTTCCTTGTCGTAGAACAGCTCTTCGCGGGTTTCCGTGGCGAATTCGAAGTTCGGGCCTTCGACGATTGCATCGACCGGGCAGGCCTCCTGACAGAAGCCGCAATAGATGCACTTGGTCATGTCGATGTCATAGCGCGTGGTGCGGCGGGAGCCGTCCTCGCGCGGTTCGGCGTCGATGGTGATGGCCTGCGCCGGGCAGATCGCTTCGCACAGTTTGCAAGCAATGCAGCGTTCTTCGCCGTTCGGATAGCGGCGCAGCGCGTGTTCGCCCCGGAAGCGCGGGGACAGAGGGCCCTTTTCGTGCGGATAGTTCACGGTGGCCTTGGGGGCGAAAAAATACTTTAGCCCAAGCTTCATGCCGACCCAGAAGTCCTGCAGCAGGAAATACTTGGCAGCGCGGGTGTAGTCGATGTTTGCCATATCAGCCTCCTACGCTCCAACGGGCGAACGCGCCCCAGAACCAGTCGAATTTTGCCGCAAAGGCCACGAAGACCACCCAGACCAGTGAGAACGGCAGGAAGACTTTCCAGCCCAACCGCATCAGTTGGTCATAGCGGTAGCGGGGCGTGATCGCCTTGACCATTGCGAAGATGAAGAAGAAGAACGCCATCTTGGCCACCATCCACAGCACGCCATCGGGCAGGCCCGGGATGGGCGACAGCCAGCCGCCGAAGAACAGCAGCGATGTCAGGGCGCACATCAGGAAGATGGCGATGTATTCACCGGCCATGAACAGCAGGAAGGGCGTGGCCGAGTATTCGACCTGATAACCCGCGACCAGTTCCGATTCCGCCTCGGGCAGGTCAAACGGTGGGCGGTTGGTTTCGGCCAGTGCCGAGATGAAGAACAGGAACACCATCGGGAAATGCGGCAGCCAGTACCAGCTGAAGAATCCGAACGAGCCGTCCTGCGCGCGTACGATGTCGCCGAATTTCATCGAACCGGTCGAGATGATGATGCCGATGATGATCAGGCCGATAGACACTTCATAGGAAATCATCTGCGCGGCAGAGCGCAGCGAGCCCAGGAACGGGTACTTTGAGTTCGACGCCCAACCGCCCATAATCACGCCATAAACCTCAAGTGAGGAGACGGCGAAGACGTACAGAATGGCGACGTTGATATCCGACAGAACCCAGCCGTCGTTGAACGGGATCACCGCCCAGGCGATCATCGCCAGCACGAAGGATGTCAGCGGTGCGAGGATGAACACCGTTCGGTCGGCCCCCGCCGGGATGACGACTTCTTTCACCACATATTTCAACGCGTCCGCTACCGATTGCAGCAGGCCGTATGCACCGACAACGTTCGGGCCGCGACGCATCTGGACAGCAGCCCAGATCTTGCGGTCACCATAAACAAGGAACAACAGCGAAATCATCACAAAGGCAACAACGGCAAGCACTTGCGCCAGTATGATGATGGCTATTCCGCCTGGGGTGTTAAAGAATTCAGCCATTGGTCCTCACACCGTGGGTATTCCGTTTTCCGCCTGCGTCACGATAGTCGCGAGGCAGCGGCTGGGTCGGCGCGTAGGTGTAAACAGCATCCGCCGCCCTCGCGCTACCCTTTTTCTTTGGTTCCACATTCACGCCCCGCGCGGTGACCTGCCGAAAGGCAGCCGCGCTGGTTGGCGATATGAAACAGCTCTGGTTCATTCCGAAGCGATCTTTTCGGCCTTGCGCGCCTGCGCTTGCGCCGACAGCTCGGCCATCAGTTGCGAGGCGCGGGCGATTGGGTTGGTCAGGTAGAAATCCTGGATCGCGTGGCGGAAGCTGGCTTGGCCCAGAAGGCCTGCCTCGAGCGGTTGAAATTCGTTCTCGATCACCTCGTCGATGCGGGCCAGATGCGGAACCGCCTCGATCAGTGCGGTGCGCAGTTGCGCCAGCGAGTCATAAGGCAGTGTCGCCCCCAATTCGGCCGACAAGGCGCGCAGGATGGCCCAGTTCTCTTTGGCGTCCCCCGGCGCGAACCCGGCGCGCATCGCCAGTTGCGGGCGGCCTTCGGTATTCACGAACAGCCCGTTTTCCTCGGTATAGGCCGCGCCCGGCAGGATCACGTCGGCACGATGCGCGCCCCGGTCGCCATGGCTACCTTGGTAGATCACAAAGGCCCCATCATCGATCTCGACCTCATCCGCGCCCAGGTTATAGATCACCTCGGCCCCGTCGAATGCAGCCTCTAGCCCGCCTTCCGTCACGGCATTAACATCCATTGCACCAACACGGGCGGCAGCGGTGTGCAGGATCATCAGCTTACCATTGGTCCGCGCGGCTGCCTGCATAGCGTGCCCAAGCACCGCAGCGCCGTCCGCTTCACGCAGCGCACCCATGCCGACGATGATCACCGAGGGCTTTTCCAGAATGTCGTCGAATTCGTGCTTTTGCAGATCGGCCAGCGCATCCCGCCCCTCGCCCATCTGGAAAACGTCATAGGTCAGATCAGCCTGCGGTCCGATATTGGCAATCTTGGCCCCGTTCAGCCACGCCTTTCGGATGCGTGCATTCAAAACCGGTGCTTCGTCACGCGGGTTGGCCCCGATCAGCAGGATATATTTCGCATCATCAACATCTTCGATCGACGCCGTGCCGACATAACCCGACCGGTTGCCAGCAGGCAGGCGCGCATTGTCCACACGGCATTCAATATTGCCGTCCAGACCTTCGACCAGTTGCTTCAACGCGAAAGCCGCCTCGACCGGAACAAGATCACCGACCAGCGCCGCAACCTTCTTGCCCTTCATCGCCCCGGCCGCTTTGGTCAGCGCCTCAGGCCATGAAGCCGGGCGCAGCTTGCCGTTTTCACGCACATAGGGCTTGTCCAGCCGCTGACGCCGCAGACCGTCCCAGACGAAACGGGTCTTGTCGCTGATCCACTCCTCATTCACGCCATCATGGTTGCGCGGCAGGAAGCGCATCACTTCGCGCCCTTTGGTGTCCACCCGGATGTTCGAACCCAGAGCATCCATCACATCGATGCTTTCGGTCTTCGTCAGTTCCCACGGGCGGGCGGTAAAAGCATAGGGTTTCGACGTCAGCGCGCCCACCGGGCACAGGTCGATGATATTGCCCTGCATGTTCGAGTCGAGCGTCTGGTTCAGATACGAGGTGATCTCGGCATCCTCGCCCCGCCCGGTCTGGCCCATCTGGGTGATCCCGGCGACCTCGGTCGTGAAGCGCACGCAGCGGGTACAACTGATACAGCGGGTCATCGCGGTACCGACCAGCGGACCCAAATCCAGATCGTCCACTGCCCGCTTGGCCTCTTTAAAGCGCGAACCGGATACGCCATAGGCCATGGCCTGATCCTGCAGGTCACATTCGCCGCCCTGATCGCAAATCGGGCAATCCAGCGGGTGGTTGATCAGCAGGAACTCCATCACCCCTTCGCGGGCCTTCTTGACCATGGGAGAGTTCGTCTTGACTTGCGGTGCCTGCCCTTCCGGCCCCGGGCGCAGGTCACGCACCTGCATGGCACAGGATGCGGCAGGCTTCGGCGGGCCGCCCACGACCTCGACCAGACACATGCGGCAGTTCCCGGCGATCGAGAGGCGTTCGTGATAGCAAAACCGTGGAATCTCGATCCCGGCCTCTTCACAGGCCTGGATCAAGGTCATCGAACCATCGACTTCAATCTCCTGTCCGTCGATATTCACTTTCCGAAGGTCAGACATGGTCTAGTTCGCCCTCAAATACACGCCAATGGCGCTGTTTCTTTCGATTTCCGCCCGCCCCAGCGTGCAGAATGAATTTGGTTTGTCGTACGAGACACCGTTCTGCGCCAGATACGCCTCGCCCTTGGCGCGCATCCGGTCCTTTTCGGCATCCGATTCGACGTAAGCCCGGATCTCCGTGTCCGAATACCCCAGTTCATTGGCTTTGGACCGCAACCCCCACATCACGCCAATCGCTTTCAGACGCCGCCCGCTGATCGAGGGGCAGTATTCGGAGATCTCGTTTGCGATGGCGATATAATAAAGCTCGTTGTCGATCTCAGCGACGTCGCTTAGCGGAGGTTTGGCCTGAACCGCGCCCGGCACGGTCATCAGCGCGGCAACTGCCAGAGTTTTTGCAACAGACATGATTGATCCTTTTGTTTTGGGTGCACCAAAACAAAAACCCGCCGATCTGCTATGCGATAGCAGACGCGGCGACATGCCGTGATATGCAAGAACGCGCGTCATGGTCTTTGGCAGGTTCCCGCAAAGGCCAGCTTGTCGTTGTCGATCCGCAGCTGCTGCGGGTCCGTATCCGGCCCCACCTTCCACGCGATGCGGGATGAGCCGAAATTCTGCACGCAGTATTTGATCCCTTCATACCGCCCGGCCTCACGCGCGCCGTTCAGGGAAGCTGATACACCGTTGACGACGATGGTGAACTCGGTCGGTGCCCTTTTCTTATCGACGGCTTTGGCCTTGGTTCTGAAGTAATTGCCTTCGAACAAAACCCGGTCACTTCGGGACGTCGTGATCGTGCCGCAAGCCGACAGCAACGTCAAAGTCGCGATGGTCAGGCATGTCGTGGCCCGGCTTGCCTTCGCAAACCTTTGATTTCTATAACTCATTCCCATCACAGTGCAGCCACCAAAGCCATAACCCCAATAACAAACATGCAGGCCCAGGCCAGCACATACAGAACCGAGCGCATACCCGAATGCGGTTTACCAACGCCCCGAATGTGAACCCCCAGCATCACAAGCCGGGCGACCAGCGCAATCGAGGCCAACAGGTTGACCCAAAACGGGCTGACCCCCAGCAAAATTGCCGTCACGACAACAATGGCAAAAGCGGGCAGTGTTTCCGTGCCGTTCAAATAGGCCCGGTTCAGACGATAGGCCCGGTCCGCATAGTCTTGTTCGGGCGTGGCGCCCGGTGCCAGACCCTTGTTCTGCTTGGCCATGGCGCTGAACGGTGCAAGCAACAACACAACCAGCGTGAAGATCACCAGCGAGGCCAGGGCATGAGCGTATTCGGCAAAACCTTCCATTCGACTTACTCCGCAGCTATCGCACTGGCGCGACCCGATTTCTGGGCCTTGATGCGGTCTTCGATCTCATCCCGGAAGTTGCGGATCAGGCCCTGGATCGGCCAGGCCGCCGCGTCGCCAAGGGCGCAGATCGTGTGCCCTTCGACCTGTTTGGTCACGTCAAACAGCATGTCGATCTCTTCCAATTCGGCCTCGCCCCGCACCAGACGGTCCATCACCCGCATCATCCAGCCGGTGCCTTCACGGCAGGGCGTACACTGACCACAGCTTTCGTGCTTGTAGAATTTCGACAGCCGCCAGATCGCCTTTACGATGTCGGTGGACTTGTCCATCACGATCACCGCAGCAGTACCCAGACCCGAACCCAACTCACCCCGCAAATAGTCGAAATCCATGATCGCATCGCGCATGTTCTCACCGCGCACGCATGGCACGGACGAGCCGCCGGGGATCACCGCCAGCAGATTGTCCCAACCGCCGCGGATACCACCGCAATGGGTCTCGATCAGTTCTTCGAAGGAAATCGACATCGCCTCTTCGACGACGCAGGGGTTGTTCACATGCCCCGAGATTGCAAACAGCTTGGTGCCCGCATTGTTCTGGCGGCCAAAACCCGCGAACCAGTCGGCACCCCGGCGCAGAATGGTCGGCACAACGGCAATCGATTCCACGTTGTTCACCGTCGTCGGGCAGCCATAAAGCCCCGCCCCCGCCGGGAACGGAGGTTTCATACGAGGCATGCCCTTCTTGCCCTCAAGGCTTTCGATTAGGGCGGTCTCTTCACCGCAGATATAGGCCCCTGCCCCGTGATGCAGGAACAAATCGAAATCCCAACCCGAGCCTGCCGCGTTCTTGCCCAGCAGACCGGCGTCATAGGCTTCGTCAATCGCGGCCTGCAACGCCTCACGCTCGCGAATGTATTCGCCGCGCAAATAGATATAGCAGGTATGCGCGTTCATCGCGAATGAGGCGATCAGGCAGCCTTCGATCAGCGTGTGCGGGTCATGGCGCATGATCTCGCGATCCTTGCAGGTGCCGGGTTCGGATTCATCTGCGTTCACCACCAGATAGGACGGGCGGCCATCGCTTTCCTTGGGCATGAAAGACCATTTTAGGCCGGTTGGAAAGCCCGCGCCACCGCGACCGCGCAACCCTGAATCCTTCATCGTCTGAATAATCCAGTCGCGGCCTTTCTCGATCAGGCCAGCGGTGCCGTCCCAATGCCCACGCGCCTGCGCGCCGCGCAGCGTACGCTCGTGCATCCCGTAGATGTTGGTAAAGATCCGGTCCTGATCCTTCAGCATCGCGTGTTACCCTTGGCTATCCTGACGCATGCGCCAGAGTTGAAAAATGTTGACGCCCGCATAGATAAACCCGGCCAGCGCGGCGAGGTCGAACAGCAGCGCATGGCGCGCGGTCAGTTCCATGGCAGGGCCGATGAACAGGTTCATGGCAAGCCAGAACGCCATCGTCACCGCGATGACGATGCCGATGTGACGGCCCTTGCGGGCTATGGCCAGTTCCTTGTCTTTGTCCATCTCACCTCGATGCCCCGAATGGGCACCCGTCATTTAGTCTTCGTCTGTCTGCTCATCATACGTGCCTTCTTCTTTGGCACGTTTGGCGAATTCGGTTTCATCACCCACTGCAAGCTTAGCGGCCTGTTCGATCCAGCCGTCTCGCTCGATCCGGCCCTTGAACTTCAGCCGGGCATCGACCCAGGCCACATGCTCGGGCGTCCACGAGGCGATCTGATCATAGTGGAAAAAGCCCAGATCGTTCAGTTTCTCTTCCAGTTTCGGCCCTACGCCCTTCAGCAGTTTGAGGTCGTCAGGCAAGCCCCCGCGCGCCTCGGGCAGTGTTCTGGGCTGATCTTCCTTTGCCTCTTTGGGCGTCGGCTTGGCCTTGGCTTCTTCCGCCTGTTTCGCCGCAGGTTTCGCCGGTTCAGGCGCTTTGGGCGGTTTCGCCGCAGCCGAGGCTCCGGCCTGTTTGCCATCCTTGTCCAGCCACGGCGTCAGGATCGGAACCTCCGTCCCGTCGATGCGCTTGACGGTATCGCCCAGACCGGTCGCCAAAGCGACCGAGGCATTCTGCGCAGGTTTCCCGGCGTCATGTTCGGTCAGGCTGGTCAGCCCGCTCTGCGGTTCCGCCGCATAGCGCCCGTTCTGGGGGCCCGGCGTCGGCACTTTGCCAGCGGCCAGACGGTCGATGATCTTGCCAAAGCTTTCAGTCGTCAGGTCTTCGTAATAGTCCTTACCGATCTGCGCCATCGGTGCGTTCGCGCAGGACCCGAGGCATTCGACCTCTTCCCAGCTCAGCTTGCCATCGGCGGATAGTTCATGCGGCTTGGCGGCAATCTTTTCCTTGCAGACCGCGATCAGATCCTCAGCCCCGCAGATCATGCACGACGTCGTGCCACACACCTGAATATGCGCCACTGACCCAACCGGTTGCAGTTGGAACATGAAGTAGAACGAGGCGACCTCGAGCACGCGGATATAGGCCATCCCCAGCATCTCAGAGACGGATTCAATCGCCGGACGGCTCAGCCACCCTTCCTGCTCTTGCGCGCGCCACAGCAGAGGGATCACCGCGCTGGCCTGACGCCCCTCGGGGTATTTGGTGATCTGCGCTTCGGCCCATTGCTGGTTGGCAGCAGTAAAGGCGAAGCTTTCGGGTTGTTCGGGGTGAAGACGTCTAAGCATTGGTCCGGTCCTACTGCATCGCGACGCACGCAACAAATATGTTGGGCACCTTTCGATCAGGCGATTCATCGCGCACTTCTGCGCTCAGTTTCTCACGCCGGACCGCAGCAAACTCCTCTCGATCCGCGCTGAAACAAAAATACATGTCCGAGCCTTTCTTCATCCCGAAGCTGGCCCCGTTCTGACCACTTGTCGCGAAGGGCTCAAAACCCGTATTGGCGAGATCGGACAAGTGAACATAGTCGCTTTCGCCAACCAACGCTTGGGCCAACACCGGCCCGGGAAGCGCAAAAGCTGAAAGAGCGAAGATAAGCGACTTCACCGATCAATCTCCCCAAACACCACATCCATCGTCCCGATAATCGCGGCGACGTCGGCCAGTTGGTGCCCTCCGGCAACGTGGTCCATGGCTTGCAAGTGCAGGAAGCCCGGCGCGCGCAGTTTGGCGCGGTAGGGTTTGTTGGTGCCATCGGCGACCAGATAGACGCCGAACTCACCCTTGGGGGCCTCGACGGCGGCATAGACCTCGCCTGCGGGGACGTGGAAACCTTCGGTATACAGCTTGAAGTGATGGATCAGGCTCTCCATCGAGGTCTTCATGTCCGAGCGTTTCGGCGGCGTGATCTTTCCGCGTGCCAGAACGTCACCGGGGCACTCACGGATTTTGGCGATGGCCTGGCGGATGATCAGCAGCGACTGGCGCATCTCTTCCATGCGGACGAGGTAACGATCATAGCAGTCGCCATTCTTGCCGACGGGGATTTGGAACTCGAACTCGTCATAGCATTCATAGGGCTGCGCGCGGCGCAGGTCCCAAGCCAGACCCGACCCACGAACCATCACGCCCGAGAAGCCGTATTTCTGGATGTCATCCTCGGTCACCACACCAATATCAGCGTTGCGCTGCTTGAAGATGCGGTTTTCCGTCAGCAGACCGTCGATGTCATCGAGAACGGCGGGGAATTCATGGCTCCACGCCTCGATATCATCCAGCAGTTCAGGTGGCAGGTCCTGATGTACACCGCCGGGGCGGAAATAGGCGGCGTGCAGGCGGGCACCGCAGGCACGCTCATAAAACACCATCAGCTTTTCGCGTTCCTCGAACCCCCACAGCGGCGGGGTCAGCGCGCCGACGTCCATCGCTTGCGTGGTCACGTTCAACAGGTGGTTCAGGATGCGTCCGATCTCTGAATACAGAACCCGGATCAGGGACCCACGGCGCGGCACCTCGACCCCGGTCAGCTTTTCGATGGCCAGACACCAGGCATGTTCCTGGTTCATCGGAGCGACATAATCCAGACGGTCGAAATACGGCAGGTTCTGCAGATAGGTCCGGCTTTCCATCAGCTTTTCGGTACCACGGTGCAGCAGGCCGATATGCGGATCACAGCGTTCGACGATCTCACCGTCCAGCTCAAGCACCAAACGCAGAACTCCGTGCGCCGCAGGGTGTTGCGGGCCGAAGTTAATGTTGAAGTTGCGGATCTTTTGTTCTCCGCTCAGCGCGTCCGTGCTGCCGTCATCGTATCTTGAGCCGTCCATCACCGCCCCCGTTTCTTCTTTTTCGCCTCAGCCCGGACCCGGACCTTTTCCGCTTCGGCGGCCTTGGCAGCGGCCCCGGCCAGAAGAACGCCCAGCGCCCCCAGTGCGATCAGTTCCCCCAGCATCATCTCAGCGGCGCTCCAATTCCTGTAGCTTGATCCCGACCCACCAGAGTAGGGCAATCGTGCCAAATGGGACGAGACAGAGCAGGCACCAGACTTTGTTGATCCCGAAGAACGGCAGTATCTTGACCATCGGGATGATGGTCAGCGCGGAAAGGATCAACCACCAGATACCACCCATCACTCGGCCTCCTGTTTCTCATCCCCCGGCAAGATGTAATTCGCACCTTCCCACGGGGACATGAAATCAAACTGACGGTATTCCTGCACCAGCGAGACGGGTTCGTAGACCACGCGCTTTTGCGCCTCGTCATAGCGCACCTCGGTGTAGCCAGTGGTCGGGAAATCCTTTCGCAGTGGATAGCCTCGGAACCCATAGTCGGTCAGGATACGCCGCAGGTCGGGGTGGCCCGAGAACAGGATCCCGAACATGTCGAACACCTCACGCTCGAACCAGTTGGCCGAGGGGTGCACGTCAACAATCGAGGGTACCATGTCCTCCTCGCGGATCGAAACCCGCAGGCGAATGCGCTGGTTCTGGTACATCGACAGGAAGTGATAGACCACATCAAATCGCTTGGCCCGTTCGGGGTAATCAACGCCGGTAATGTCCACAAGGGTCGAGAACTGACAGTTGCGGTCACTGCGCAGAAACTCGATGAACTCAACAAGGCTCGACGGAGCGACATCGACGTTCAACTCACCATGGGTGACGTCCCACGACAGCACGCAGTCGGACCGCTTCAGTTCAAGCTGCGCGCCAAGTTCCTTGAGTGCTTCGCTCATCTGCCCTCTCCCTCAGCGTACAATCGTGCCGGTGCGGCGGATTTTGCGTTGCAACTGCATCAGACCGTATAGCAGCGCCTCGGCAGTTGGCGGGCAGCCGGGGACGTAAATGTCTACCGGGACGATACGGTCACAGCCGCGTACCACCGAATAGGAATAGTGGTAATACCCGCCGCCATTCGCGCAGGACCCCATCGAGATCACATAGCGCGGCTCGGGCATCTGGTCGTAAACCTTGCGCAGCGCCGGGGCCATTTTGTTGGTCAGGGTGCCTGCGACGATCATCACGTCCGACTGACGCGGCGACGCGCGCGGGGCGATGCCAAACCGTTCGGCGTCATAGCGCGGCATCGAGGTGTGCATCATCTCGACCGCGCAGCAGGCCAGACCAAAGGTCATCCAGTGCAAGGAACCGGTGCGTGCCCAGTTGATAATGTCTTCGGTCGAGGTCAGCAGGAACCCTTTGTCCTGCAGCTCGGCATTCAGGGCCTGGGTGGCGACTTCTTTGTCGACGCCGGCGGTGTTTGCACCCGTCATCACTCCCATTCCAGGGCCCCTTTCTTCCATTCATAGGCAAAGCCGATGGTCAGCACCGCCAGGAACACCATCATGGACCAGAACCCCACATCACTGATGTCCTTGAAGCCAACGGCCCACGGAAACAGAAAGGCGATTTCCAGGTCGAAGATGATGAAGAGAATCGAGACCAGATAGAAGCGAACGTCAAATTTCATCCGGGCGTCGTCGAACGCGTTGAAACCACATTCATATGCGCTGACTTTTTCCGGATCGGGATTGCGGACAGCAAGGACGACGGCCGCCAGAATCAGCACGATTCCAAGGCCCACGGCCACGGCCAGAAACACCAGGATCGGGAGATATTCCCGCAACAACTCTTCCACGAGTGGCTCCTTTCTTGCGCGGCCCCGACAAGGCGCGCCGTCAATTGGCGTGTTGACTGGATATTCTGTATCCCTGCGGGATCAGAGGGTCAACCGACCACAAGCGCGCAGGGGGGCATTCAGGGGCTTGACAGGTCTAAGAAAACCCTCGCCACCCCCCTGTTGGTGCGTTTCGAGTTTCAGAGTCAAACTTCGTTGATCCACGCAGGCTTGCGTTTGTCGAAAAACGCGCCGATGCCTTCAAGCGCTTCATCGGTTTCCCAGCGAGCGACAAGCGCGTTGATGGTGTGGTCAATGACCTGCTCGTCGATTTTCGGCCCCAGATCCCTGACAAGCGCCTTGGCCGAGGCGACAGCCCCCGGTGCGCAGGCCAGATAGGGGCGTACTTCAGCCTCAACAGCGTCCGCCAGCTCGTCCGCAGGTACAACCTTGGCCAACAGGCCAAGCGTCACCGCCTCGGTCGCGTCAAACAGGCGCGCAGACATGAAGACTCGCCGAGCCCTTGCCTCGCCCATGCGGGCGATCACGTAAGGGCCGATAGTGGCCGGGATCAGGCCCAGCTTGGTTTCCGTCAGCCCCATTTTCAGCGTCTCAACGCCAAGCGCCACGTCACAGACAGCAGCCAAACCGACCCCGCCCCCAAACGCGTTACCCTGCAACGCACCGATCAGAGGTTTCGGCAACGTGTTGAGCGCCTGCAACATCTCAGCCAGCTTGCGCGCCTCGGCAAATCGCGTTTCAGGATCCGCAGCCATCTGATCCTGCATCCACCCCAAATCCCCGCCAGCGCAGAACGATTTGCCCTCACCGGTCAGAACCACCACCCGAACGGACGCGTCCTGCTCCAAATCAGAAGCCGCCTGAGTCAGTTCCGCAATCATCTGCGCCGACATGGCGTTGTGTTTTTCGGCACGATCCAATTTCAATGTCGCGACGCCGCGCGCATCCGTTGTGACGGTTATGGTGTCGAACATTTCAGCCCCTCATTGCGCGCGCCATCTGCGCCGCTTTTTCCAAAATTCCGGCATCCAACCCGGTTTCGTAGCCCAATCGCTCCAGATGCGCTGCCACGGCCTCGGTCGCGACATTGCCTGCGGCGCCGGGCGCGTAGGGGCACCCGCCAAGGCCGCCAACGGCCGCGTCAAACACCCGCACCCCCAACGAAAGCGAGGCGTCGATATTGTCAATCGCCCGCCCGTTCGTGTCGTGAAAATGCCCGGCTAGACGGGTCACCGGCACGCGCTCGCGCACGGCCATCAGCATCCGCGCGATCTTGTCCGGGGTTCCCTGCCCGATTGTGTCCCCCAATGACACCTCGTAACAGCCATGCGAGAACAGAAGATCCGCAACCTCGGCCACTTTTTCCGGCGGGGTCGGTCCGTCATACGGGCAATCGGTCACGCATGAGACATAGCCACGCACTGGCAGGTCAATATGGCGTGCGGCGTCCAGAATCGGCGCGAACCGCTCAATCGACTCGGCAATCGTGGCGTTGATATTGGCCTTCGAAAATCCCTCAGACGCCGAGGCAAAAACCGCAATCTCATCCGCACCGGCGGCCAGAGCATCCTCGTATCCCCGCATGTTCGGCGTCAGTGCGGCATAACGCAGGCCGTCGGCCCGGCGGATACCGGCCAGAACCTCGGCGCTGCCTGCCATTTGCGGCACCCATTTGGGCGACACAAAACTGGCTACCTCGATCCTGTTGAACCCGGCATCGGACAGGCAATCGACCAAGGCGATTTTCTCGGCGACTGGGATGTCGCGCTTTTCGTTCTGCAGCCCGTCCCGTGGCCCCACTTCAAAGATTTCGACGCGCTCACCCATTCCTTCGCCCTCTCTGGCTTCTTCTCGTTTCAAATACGGATGGCCCGACTGTGCCACGCCGCGCGCCCGACGAACAGCCTACGCGTCCTCCAACCGGACCAGAGCCGCCCCGGCCTCGACCTGCGCGCCATCTTCGGCCAGCACCTCGGCCACCACTCCGTCACGCGCGGCCAGCAGAGAATGCTCCATTTTCATGGCTTCGAGAATGGCAAGGCGGTCGCCTTCCTTGACCGATTGGCCTGCCGTCGCGAACACCGCTTTGACCAGACCCGGCATGGGCGCTTCGATGACATTGGTATCGCCCGCCGCGCTGGTGTCGCGGTCCAGAGGGTCAACGATATCAAACACCTGGCCGTAGTCCTCGAATACGGTGATCCGAGACCCTGCGACCGAGACATTGGGCATCCTCGCCCCGTCAATCAGCCAGCGCCCATTGCGCCGGGTCGCCGTGACTGTGCGATCCCCGACCTGCCAGATTTGCGTGTCCGGTCCCTCGACCTGCACATCAAGGTCGACGATTTCGCCATTGCGTTTCAACTGCGTCGCACGATGCAGCGGAGCCCACAAAGTGAACCCCGTAAAATCTGATGCCTCCAGCAACCCAAACGCATGCATCGCTGCTGCAACCAGCGTTTCCGGCTTTGGCTCACCCTCCTGCACCAGCGTATCAATGTCGCGCCCGATAAGCCCTGTATCCACATCGCCCGAGGCAAAGCCCGCATGGCGGGTCAATGCGCCCAGAAAGGACAGGTTTGTGACCGTGCCCCCAACCTCGGTCCCGCGTAAGGCCCGATGCAGCGTTTCCAGCGCAACAGCGCGGGTCGGGCCGTGCACGATCACCTTCGCGATCATCGGATCATACCAAGGGCTGATCGTATCCCCTGTACGCACGCCACTGTCGGCCCTGCAATCCTGCGGGAAATGCAGATGGGTCAGCGTGCCGGTCGCGGGCAGAAAGCCCTTTGGCACATCCTCGGCATAAAGTCGGGCCTCGAACGCATGACCGGTGATCGACAGGTCCGACTGCCGTTTCGGCAGGTTCTCACCCGCCGCGACGCGCAGCTGCCATTCCACCAGATCAACACCAGTGATGGCTTCGGTAACGGGATGTTCCACCTGCAGGCGCGTGTTCATCTCCATGAACCAGAACCGATCCGGTCGCAGCCCGTCCGAGGCATCGACGATGAACTCAACCGTCCCCGCGCCCTTGTAGCCAATCGCCTCGGCCGCGCGTACACCGGCCTGCCCCATCGCCTCGCGCATTTCAGCGGTCATGCCGGGGGCCGGAGCTTCTTCGATCACCTTCTGATGCCGCCGCTGCAACGAACAATCGCGTTCGAACAGATGCACCGCATGGGTGCCATCGCCGAAGACCTGCACCTCGATATGGCGCGGCTTGGCGACGAATTTCTCGACCAGCACGGCATCATTGCCAAAGGCGGTCTTTGCCTCACCACGCGCGCTGTCGAGCGCGGTTGCGAAATCCTGAGGCCGTTCAACAAGGCGCATCCCCTTCCCGCCACCGCCCGCAACGGCCTTGATCAGAACCGGATAGCCGATGGTGTCAGCAGCCCCCGCCAGATGTTCGGGGTCCTGATTGTCGCCGTGATAACCGGGCACCACGGGCACACCCGCCTGCTCCATCAGCACCTTGGCCGCGTCCTTGAGGCCCATCTTGCGGATCGCATCCGCCGAGGGGCCGATAAAGGTCAGACCCGCAGCCTGAACCGCATCCACGAAATCGGGATTCTCGGACAGAAACCCATAGCCCGGATGGATCGCCTGCGCACCGGTATCGAGCGCAGCCTGAATGATCACGTCGCCCTTCAGATAACTCTCAGCCGGGGCGGCACCGCCGATATGCACAGCCTCATCCGCCATCTGCACATGCTTGGCCGACGCATCCGCATCGGAATACACCGCAACGCAGGACACACCCATCTTCTGAGCGGTTTCCATCACCCGACAGGCAATTTCGCCCCGGTTGGCAATCAAGATTTTATTGAACATTGGCAATCTCCTACCACCAGGATCCGCTTTTTTCGTCTTGCAAATGGGCTCGGACATAGCTCGGCAAAGGCCAGGCATCCCTATCCATCCCGCTGATTTTGCCCAGATGCCCGTCACGATAGGCATGGTAATAAAGCTCGGGGTGAATTGTGATTTCGATCTCGGTCAGTGCATTTTCAACCTTGCCTTTGGTTCGGTCGATCTCGTCAGCAAGCTTTGCTTCGTCGCTTTTGCCAGCCAGAAGGCGCGGAAGAGAGATGTCTCCGATCACCTTCCTTCCCACGGACAACGCGATGGCCAACACAAGATTACCAACCAGCCCACCGATCACGTCCAGCGCCGAGTTCAATCCAAAACTCCACGTCAACCAGCCGCGTTTTCCCTTCTTTTCGGCCAATTCTGCCCGCATCCGGTCGAATTCGCGGGCAAAGACTTCACGGAACTCCCGCGCGAAGCTGGTACGACTGAAATCATCACGCCCAGCAAAAACACGCAAAACTGGCCGAACAAAATACCCGCCATTCGAACGATCGACGAATTCCTCAAAGTCGAACAGAAAGAAATAATCTTCCGGGTCTCGGGAATTGTGGATCATAAAGACAGAGATCTCTGCTTTTCTAGCCAGATCTGGAGCTCTGAACTCTGGCAGGCTTTCGAAGATTTTCTTTTTCAGATCCATTGGGTTTACATTCTGAACACGCCAAAACGTGTCTCCTCAATCGGCGCGTTCAGCGCCGCGCTCAGCGACAAGGCCAGCACGTCGCGGCTTTTGCGCGGGTCGATGATGCCGTCGTCCCACAGCCGGGCCGAGGCATAAAGCGGGTGCGATTGCTCCTCGAACATCTCCAGCGTCGGGCGTTTGAACTCGGCCTCTTCCTCAGCCGACCATGTGCCGCCCTGCCGCTCGATCCCGTCGCGTTTGACGGTGGCCAACACGCCCGCCGCCTGCTCACCGCCCATCACGGAAATGCGCGAGTTCGGCCAGGTCCACAGGAATCGCGGCTGATAAGCCCGCCCCGACATGCCGTAATTCCCGGCCCCGAACGAGCCGCCCACCAGCATGGTGATCTTGGGCACATTGGTCGTCGCCACGGCTGTCACCATCTTGGCCCCGTGCCGCGCGATGCCCTCGTTTTCGTATTTCCGACCGACCATGAACCCGGTGATGTTCTGCAAGAACACCAAAGGCGTTTTGCGCTGCGAACACAGTTCCACGAAATGCGCACCCTTCTGCGCGGCCTCGGAAAACAGCACGCCGTTATTGGCGATGATCCCGACCGGGCAGCCTTTGACATGCGCAAACCCCGTCACCAGCGTCTCACCAAAACGCGGCTTGAATTCATCGAACCGGGATCCATCGACCAGACGCGCAATCACCTCGCGGATGTCATAAGGCGTGCGCAGATCGGCAGGCACGACGCCCAGAATTTCCTCGGGGTCGTAGGCCGGATCTTCGGGTGCCTCAAGCTGTAGGCCGGGCTTCAGCCCGGCACCGCCCAACGATCCAACGGCCCGTCGCGCCAAGGCCAGCGCGTGGGCATCATCCTCGGCCAAATAATCCGCGACGCCGGACAGGCGGGTATGCACGTCGCCGCCGCCCAGATCCTCGGCGCTGACAACCTCTCCGGTCGCGGCCTTGACCAGAGGCGGCCCGGCCAGAAAGATCGTGCCCTGATCGCGCACGATGATCGTCACATCCGACATAGCAGGCACATAGGCCCCGCCCGCCGTGCACGACCCCATCACCACGGCGATCTGAGGGATACCCTTCGCGCTCATCCGCGCCTGATTATAGAAGATGCGGCCGAAATGGTCGCGGTCGGGAAAGACCTCATCCTGATTGGGCAGGTTCGCACCGCCGCTATCGACCAGATAGATACAGGGCAGATGGTTTTCCTCGGCAATCTCCTGCGCCCGCAGGTGTTTCTTGACCGACAGCGGGTAATAAGTGCCGCCCTTCACGGTGGCGTCGTTGCAGACCACCATGACCTCGCGCCCCTGCACCCGGCCAATGCCCGCGATCACCCCTGCCGCCGGGGCCGCATCGCCATACATTCCATGCGCCGCCGTCGCGCCGATTTCGAGGAACGGAGACCCCGGGTCCAGCAGGTTCGCCACCCGCCGACGCGGCAGCATCTTGCCCCGAGATTCATGCCGCGCGCGGGATTTCTCGCCCCCGCCCATACGGGCCGCTTCGGCAGCGGCAGAGATTTGCGCCAGCGCGTCGAGATGAGCCGTGCGGTTTGCTTTGAAGCCCTCAGAGGTTGGGATGGCTTTGGATGTGAGTTTCATTCTGCTTCTGATCCTCTAGGCGCATTTGACAATCGTTCAAGATCTCTGGCGGCGCTCCATCGCACTATGATATTGAAAGTTTCACACATAAATTCTGTCATTTGAGAACAGTCTGGATCGAATTCGTCATTTCTGAATTTCTCCAAACGACGCGGGTAAGACCATTTCTTAAAGCCGCTCAAACCCGCTACTTGATCTGGCAAGCCTTCCCCGATTTCTAGGATCTTTGCCACAAGATGAGCGTTTAACTTCTCCATACAAACGCGCCGTTCCTCGGTTGGATGTCCAAGTTCGCAATAATCGTATGCTGAAGACATACATCGAGCATCCATTTCGTCCGCTATGATGGTGGTGGAAAGCGCTGTGCAACTGTCAAACCAAGCAGGAACATCCAAAGTTTCTATCGTTTCCTCAGCAGCTAGCGGAGCGGCAGCACCAAAGGTCAATACACACAGTGTCAGAAGTTGCTTCATTCATGAACCTCCCCCGCCGCCCGCGCCTTCAACTCCTTCCGGACCACCTTGCCCGTCACCGTCATCGGCAATTCCTCCAGAAACGTCACCTCGCGCGGGTACGAATAATGCGCCAGACGGTCCCTGACCCAATCCTGCAACTCACGCTCCGCCGCCTCAGCCCCCGGTTTCAACACCACATAGGCCTTCACGATCTCGGTCCGCAGCTTGTCGGGTTTACCGACCACACCGACTGTCGCCACCGCCGGGTGGGTCAGCAGGCAGTCCTCGATCTCAGCCGGGCCGATGCGATACCCGGCGGAGGTAATCACATCGTCATCACGACCGACAAAGCGCAGGTAATCACCCTCCCACACGCCGCGATCTCCGGTGATCAGCCAATCGCCCCGGAACTTCTCAGCCGTCGCGTCGGGTCGGTTCCAGTATTCCAGCAGCATCGAGGCTGAGCCACGCCGGATGGCGACGTCGCCTTCTTCGGTGGTCGGCTTGCCATCATCGTCGATCACCGCCACGTCATGCCCCGGCACAGGCTTGCCGATGCAGCCGGGCTGCACCGGGAAGTCCTCGGCGCAGGAGGACACGACCATGTTGCATTCGGTCTGGCCGTAGAATTCGTTGATCGTCAGGCCAAACGCCTGCTGCCCCCAGGCCAGCATCTCGGCCCCCAGAGGCTCACCCCCCGAGGCGACCGAGCGCAGGACGGGGATCGATTGATCCGCCGCCTTGAGCATCCGCAGCGCCGTGGGCGGGAAAAACACGTTCTTCACGCCCCCACGCGCGATGATATCGGCGCAGGCTTCGGGCGTGAATTTCTCAAGCCGCGCTGCGACCACCGGAATTCCCAAGGCAAGCCCGGGCATCAGCACATCGAACAAACCGCCGATCCAGGCCCAGTCGGCAGGGGTCCACAGGCAGTCACCGTCGCGCAGATGGTTATGGCTGATCGACACGCCCGGCATATGGCCAGTCAGAACCCGATGCCCATGCAGCGCGCCCTTGGGGCTGCCGGTTGTGCCGGATGTGTAGATCAGTACCGCCGGATCATTTGGCGCGGTTTCCGCAAACGGCACCGGCCCGCCCGGCTGACCGATCTCGGACGCGATCAAAGGCTCAGCAAGGTCGCCCAAGAGTTCCGCGCCCTCGGCATCCGTCAGGACGAGCCGCGCGCCTGCATCCCCAACCCGAGACCGCAGCGCATCCTGTTTGAACAGGTTGAACAAAGGCACCGAGATCGCCCCGATCTTCCAGATCGCCAGATGCGCAGCGGCACACCAGGGCGACTGGCTCAGCAAGACGCCCACCCGATCCCCGGCCTGCACTTTGGGCAGCAGTGTCCGGGCCAGCCCGTCCGTCATCTGTCGCAATTGCCCGTAGGTGACGCGCTGTTCAGATGCCCCGGTCAGGTCGATCAGGGCCACCTTCTCAGCAGGATGGTCGAGGCATTGTTTCGCCATGTTCAACCGGTCCGGCAGGTCCCAGCTATCCCCAGGGCGCAAACCCGGTATGCGCGCAGGGTCAATCATAGTGATAACCCCTTGTTTCATTGTCGTTTTCGGCTTCCGCTCCGTTCCACCCCCACACTGAAACTTGATGCAGATCAGAGTGTGACCCGGCCCAGCCTGCCACATCCGAGGCGTCAACAAAACCAAAGGCAAGATTATGACCAAAACGCTCGTCGCTTTGACCCTTTCTACCGCATTGGCCGGACTGGCCGTGCCCGCGTTTGCGCAATCGCAAGGCGACTGGACCCTTGGTGTCGGTGTCGGATACCTGGACCCGAAATCCGACAACGGAACGATCGCAAACTCTGACGCCGAGATCGATGCCGACACCCGACCGATCTTCACCGCCGAGTATTTCATTCGCGACAATCTGGGGATCGAGCTGCTGGCCGCAACGCCGTTCAGCCACGACATCACCCTTGGCGGCAGTGTCGACGCGGGCAGCGTCAAGCACCTGCCCCCCACCCTGTCGCTGAACTATCACTTCCCGACCAACAGCGCCTGGAAACCCTATGTCGGTGCTGGTCTGAACTATACCATCTTCTTTGACGAGCAGTCCGATCTGGGCGAGCTCAAGGTCGATAACTCGTTCGGTGTCTCGCTGCAGGCCGGGTTGGACTATATGGTCACCGAAAAAGGTGCCGTCCGGCTGAACGTGCGCTGGTTCGACATCGACTCGGACGTGACACTGGACGGTGCCGACATTGGTACCGCCGAAATCGATCCATGGCTGGTCGGTGTGTCCTACGTCCATCAGTTCTGATCCCGCAAACGCCTCGCCGGTCCGGAACCGGCGAGGCATTCTGTTCACTGCATCTCGCTCATCAACTCGCGGCCAATCAGCATCCGGCGAATCTCGCTGGTGCCGGCGCCGATCTCCATCAGCTTGGCGTCGCGGAAAATCCGGCTGACCGGCGCGTCCGACAGGAACCCCGCCCCGCCCATCGCCTGAACCGCCTGATGCGCCTGGGTCATCGCCGCTTCGGACGCATACAAGCAGCACGCAGCCGCATCCTGACGGGTCACATCCCCACGATCACAGGCCTTGGCCACCTCGTAGACATAGGCACGGGCCGAGTTCATCGCCGTATACATATCGGCGATCTTGCCCTGCATCAGTTGGAAGCTGCCAATCGGTTTGCCGAACTGCTTGCGCTCGGACAAATAGGGCATGATTTCATCCAGACAGGCCGCCATGATGCCGGTTCCGATCCCGGCCAACACGACACGTTCATAGTCGAGACCCGACATCAGAACCGCAACGCCGTTGCCTTCTTCGCCCAGAACGTTTTCGAACGGCACCTCGACATCTTCAAAGATCAGTTCCGCCGTGTTCGACCCGCGCATCCCCAGCTTGTCGAAATGGGGCGAGGTCGAGAAACCCTTCATCTCTTTTTCGATCAGAAACGCGGTGATGCCCTTGGATCCGGCATCCGGGTCGGTCTTGGCATAAACGACCAGAGTGTCCGCATCCGGCCCGTTGGTGATCCAGTATTTGTTGCCGTTCAGACGGTAATGGTCGTTGCGCTTTTCCGCCCGTAGCTTCATCGAAACCACATCCGACCCGGCCGAGGGTTCGGACATCGCCAACGCCCCCACATGCTGGCCCGAGATCAGGCGCGGCAGGTATTTCCGCTTTTGTTCTTCATTGCCGTTCAGCTTGATCTGATTGACGCACAGGTTTGAATGCGCGCCATAGGACAGCGAAACCGAGGCTGATGCCCGCGCCACTTCTTCCACAGCAATCGTATGGGCCAGATAGGACATTCCGGCACCGCCATATTCCTCGGGCACAGTGACGCCCAGCAGGCCAAGCTCACCCATTTCAGCCCATAGCTCGTTGGGAAATTCGTTGGACGCGTCAATATCAGCGGCCATCGGCTTGACCCGTTCCTGCGCCCAGCGATGCACCATTTCACGCAGCGCGTTCACGTCTTCGCCAAGATCGAATTTCATAGTCGCCATGAACATTGGCGGGCTCCTCCCGAGAATTAATGAACAAGTGTTCAATAACTGGATAGCAGCGAATCTGCAACCGGTCAATCACCGTAAGGATATCGGCCCCAAAACGCACAAACGCCGCCCATGCGGGGCGGCGTTTTGCAAACATCAAGCGTGCGCCGCAGGCGCACTCCGCTGGATCACGATTGGTAGACGGCCCCGACCTCGGCCCGAATGATGCGCGCGATCAACTGACAATCCTCCAACGAAAAGGTCAGTGGAACCCGCATGTCCATCACACCCGCCAGCACGCGGTCCGATTTTGGCATCCGCTCGCTGTCCACATAGCGCCAACTGTCATAGCGCGAGGTAAAACCGGTTGGCTCGGCCCCGCCAAACCACTTCAACTCGACCCCGCGCGCGGCGCAGCGGCTGATCACCTCTGCGATACGTTCGGGCAACCAGTCCAACAGAAGAAACTGAATCGACGAGCCCACATAGGTCTCGGCCTTCGGGCGCTCGACCACGGTCAGCCCCGGCGTGCCACGCAGACCGGCCTCGACGGCGCGGTATCGTTCGTTCCAACGCTCAACCTGCCGGTCCAGATCCCGCAACTGCGGGCGCAGGATGGCCGCGCGCAGATTGTCCATGCGACCCGAGACATTGGGGGTGGTGTACTTGATCCGCTCGAACACCTCAGGCCCCGGTGCGGCCAGATGGCGTTCATACAGCATATAGGACCCCGACAGCATGGTGGCCTTGGCCGCCAGTTCTTCATCATCGGTGATCAGCAAACCGCCCTCACCTGAATTGACGTGCTTGTAGGTCTGGCACGAATAACACCCAACCGCGCCCTGACGACCCGACAATTGACCGCGCCAGGCTGCCCCCATCGTATGGGCGCAATCCTCGATCACGGTTACACCGGCCGCGTCGCACATCCGCATCAGCCGGTCCATGTCGCACAGATGACCGCGCATATGGCTCAGCATCAAAACGCGTGCCTGATCCAGCTTGGCCTCAAGATCGTCCAGATCGATGGTCAGGTCTTCCGTAACCCCAACGAAAACGGGTTTGGCCCCAACCGAGGCAATCGATCCCGGCACCGGAGCCAGCGTGAACGCGTTTGTCAGCACCGGATCGCCGGGCTGCACTCCTACGGCACGCAACGCGGTGGCCAGCGCATAGCCACCGGACGACACGGCGAGGCAGTATTTAGCCCCCATCTGAGCGGCAAATTCCTGTTCCAGCAACGCGGTCTCGCCCAATTCACCGGGCGCGACATTGTAACGATGCAAGCGCCCATGGCGCAGGACGGCCATCGCCGCGTCGATTGCCTCATCGGGGATTGGCTCTTGCTGGGTGAAACTACCGGTGAATGTCTCTGTCATGGCTCAGTTCTGGGGTCGCATCCGGTTCGGGTCAAGAGATCATGCAGCCGCACCGATCAGATCAGCCACCATTTCTGGCAGGTCATCGAAATGATGCAGCAGCGCTTCGGGCTGCAACGCTGCCATGTCGTCTCCTGAGGGGCCGAATGTTACCAGCACCGAGGGGACTCCGGCGGCCCGTGCGGTATTGCGGTCGGTATCCGAATCTCCGATCAGAACGCACAGATCGGGATGCCCGCCAGCGCGCCGCGCGGCTTCGCGTAAGGGTTCAGGGTCTGGTTTGCGCACCGACAAGGTATCCGCACCAACTAATGAGGCAAACTGATCCCGCACGCCCATCTGGCTCAGTAATTGATCCGCCAGCCGTTCCGGTTTGTTGGTGCAGATCCCAACGCCATAACCTGCGGTTTTCAACGCCTCGACCGTGTCCAACGCGCCGGGATAGAAATGTGTATGGGTGTCGATGTCTTTGGCATAGGCCTCAAGCAGCACGGGATAGTAGGCGTCTACTGTGCCCTCATCAAAGGCCCCGACCCGTTTCAGACCGTGGGTCAACATCATCCGACCGCCACGCACGGCGATACCCGCATCCTGCCCGTGAACCAACACATCCCCATGCCCCATCTTGCGAAAACAGTGGTTCGCCGCGGCCAGCAAATCGCCCGACGTATCCGCCAAAGTCCCGTCCAGATCGAAGATGACCGTGCGCATTGCGCCTCCTTGCTCGGCAGGTTTCCGCCATGTCGTGTTGCAAACGGCAATCTAGTTTGATGGCCGAACGGCTTGCGCCTTTGCCCTCAGCGGATAAAACGGACGGCAACAAAACACAAAGAGAAAACGATTTCATGACCACTGCCCTTGTCATCCTTGCCGCCGGGAAAGGCACCAGGATGAATTCGGACATCCCCAAAGTCCTGCACCCAATCGCTCAGGTTCCGATGCTGATCCACGCCATGCGCGCCGGATCGGTCTTGTCGCCCGAGCGCACCGTGATCGTCACAGGCCACGGGGCCGAGGCCGTCGCCAAGGTGGCGCAGGCCGAGGACGAGACCGCCCAGATCGCGGTGCAGGAGGAACAACTGGGCACCGCCCATGCGGTTGCGCAAGCGCGTAAGGCGCTGCAGGGGTTCGAGGGTAACGTCGTGGTCCTGTATGGGGACACACCGTTTTTGCAACCCGACACGCTGGAGCGGATGATCGAAGCGCGGGCCAAGAACGATTTGGTGATCCTTGGGTTCGAAGCGGCCGATCCGGCGCGTTATGGCCGTTTGGTCATGAACGGTGACACGCTGGAGCGGATTGTCGAATTCAAGGACGCATCGGATGAAGAACGCGCAATAAGCTTCTGCAACTCGGGCCTTTTGGCGTGCAACGCGCAGACGCTGATGTCGTTGATCGATGCGGTGGGCAACGACAATGCCTCGGGCGAGTATTATCTGACGGACGTGGTGGAAATCGCCCGCAATCGCGACCTGACCGTGACGGCGGTTGCCTGTGATGAGGCACAGACGCTGGGTGTGAATTCCCGCACTGATCTGGCCGCTGCGGACGCTGTGTTTCAGGCGCAAGCGCGTGCTGAACTGCTGGAGTTGGGCGTCACGCTGATGGCCCCGGACACCGTCTACCTGGCGGCCGATACGGTGATCGGGCGGGATACGGTGATCGAACCCAACGTGGTTTTTGGCCCTGGCGTTACCGTGGAAAGCGGCGCAACGATCCGGGCGTTTTCGCATCTGGAAGGCTGCCATGTCAGCCAGGGTGCAATTGTCGGCCCCTATGCCCGCTTGCGCCCCGGGGCGGAACTGGCCGAAAACGCGCGGATCGGCAATTTTGTCGAGATCAAGAATGCCGAGATTGCCGAGGGCGCGAAGGTCAATCACCTCAGTTATATCGGTGACGCCTCGGTCGGGGCGGCAACAAATATCGGGGCGGGTACGATCACCTGCAACTATGACGGCGTGATGAAGCACAAGACCACGATTGGTGAAAACGTGTTCATCGGTTCGAACACGATGCTGGTGGCCCCTGTGACCCTTGGTGATGGCGCAATGACGGCAACAGGTACGGTCGTGACCAAGGATGTCGAAGCCGACGCACTGGCCGTGGCCCGTGCCAAGCAGGAAAACAAACCCGGCTACGCGCGCAAATTGTTTGATATGTTAAAGGCGAAAAAGGCTCGCCGCGATAAAGAGGCCTGATTTTATGTGTGGAATTGTTGGTGTTCTGGGACAGCATGAAGCCGCCCCCATTCTGGTTGAGGCCCTGAAACGGCTGGAATATCGCGGCTATGACAGCGCCGGTATTGCAACCGTGAATGACGGAGCTTTGGGACGCAGGCGGGCGGTGGGCAAGCTGGTCAACCTAAGCGATCTGCTGGTGCATGACCCTTTGCCCGGAAAATCCGGCATCGGGCACACCCGCTGGGCCACCCATGGCGCGCCTTCGGTCAACAATGCCCACCCGCACAAGGCCGGGCCGGTTGCCGTGGTCCACAACGGGATCGTCGAAAACTACCGTGAACTGCGCGCCGAACTGGCCGAGCACGGGATCGGGTTCGAGACCGAAACCGACACCGAAACCGTCGCACTGATGGCTGAACATCTGCTGAATTCGGGCCTGTCGCCCGTTGAGGCCGCGTTCAAAACCATCGACCAGTTGCAGGGCGCGTTTGCGCTGGCCTTTCTGTTCGACGGTCAGGATGACCTAATCGTGGCTGCGCGCAAGGGCTCGCCGCTGGCGATTGGTCACGGAGATGGTGAGATGTATGTTGGCTCGGACGCGATTGCGCTGGCGCCGCTGACCAACAAGATCACCTATCTTGAAGAAGGCGACCGGGCGGTCCTGACCCGCACCTCGCTGGAAATCCGCAACGAGGCCGGTGAACTGGCCAATCGTGAGATGCGCAAGATCAAGCTGGATCATGCACGCGCCGATAAGGGCGAGCACAAGCATTTCATGGCCAAGGAAATCGCCGAACAGCCCGTTGTCGTGGCCGAGGCGATCCGATCCTACCTGCCCACCGGCGGCGACCGGGTCGTGTTGCCAAATACCGATCTGGATTTCACCAAGCTGGACCGCCTGACAATGGTCGCGTGCGGCACGGCCTTTTATGCCTGCCTGACCGCGAAATACTGGTTCGAGCAATTGGCGAAACTGCCGGTCGAGGTCGATATCGCCAGCGAGTTCCGCTATCGCGAACCACCCATCACCGACCGTACCATGGCGCTGTTCGTCAGCCAGTCGGGCGAGACCGCCGATACACTGGCCGCGCTGCGCTATTGCGAGGGCAAGGCGGACAAGATTGTGTCGGTCATCAATGTCCCCGAAAGCTCGATTGCGCGGGAAAGCGATGTGGCGCTGCCCATCCATGCAGGGGTCGAGATCGGCGTTGCCTCGACCAAGGCGTTCACCTGTCAGCTGAGCGTGCTGCTGATGCTGGCCCTCAAAGCCGCAGCCGACCGGGGCACGATGTCGGATGAGGATCTGGCCGATCACGCCGCCGCCCTGCGCGGGTTGCCCTCGGTCCTGAACGCAGCGCTGGATCAGAACCGCGCCATTCGCAAATCCGCCCAGCGCCTGTCCGAGGCGCGCGACGTGCTGTTCCTGGGACGCGGTCTGATGTACCCGCTGGCAATGGAAGGTGCGCTGAAGCTGAAGGAAATCAGCTATATCCACGCCGAAGGCTATGCCTCGGGCGAATTGAAACACGGCCCCATCGCGCTGATCGACAAGCATATGCCGGTTGTGGTGATGGCCCCGAAGGATACGGTTTTCGACAAGACGGTCTCGAACATGCAAGAGGTGATGGCCCGCAAAGGCAAGGTCATCCTTGTGTCCGATGACGACGGCATTGCCGAGGCCGAGGACGGCGTCTGGAGCACGATCCGCATGCCGCATATCCACCCCAGCCTCGCCCCGATTCTGTATTCGGTCCCGGCCCAATTGCTGGCCTATCATACGGCGGTCGCCAAAGGCACGGATGTGGACCAACCGCGCAATCTGGCGAAATCGGTGACGGTGGAATGACCTGGCCTGCCCCTGCTACGCTTGTTGGCACTCACGTCCGATTGGAACCGCTTGACCCCGCGCATTCAGAGGCTCTGAAAACGGCGGCGGCGGATCTGGGGCAGCTTTGGTATACCTCCATCCCCACGGTCGAGGGGATGGACGCCGAGATCGACCGCCGCATGGGGTTGCACGATATGCAGCCCTTTACGGTCATGACACAAGACGGCACCCCTATTGGGATGACCACCTACATGAACACTGATGAGGTCAACCGGCGGGTTGAAATCGGCTCGACCTGGATCGGGCGCGCGGTTCAGCGCACGCCGCTGAACACCGAAGCCAAATTCCTGTTGCTGCGCAACGCTTTCGAGGATCTGTCCTGCCATGCGGTCGAATTCCGCACCCATCGGCTGAACACTCAATCCCGGCAGGCTATCGAGCGGCTGGGGGCGCAGTTGGATGGCATCCTTCGGGCCAATATGGTGATGGCCAACGGAACCCTGCGCGACACGGCCGTCTATTCAATCACCGCACCGGAATGGCCTACGGTGCGCGCACATCTTCTGCATAAGCTGGACCGATGACACTGGACGACGCCCTTGCCGCGATAAAGGCCCATGCCGACGCAGAAAAGGCCGTGCAGATGGCGGCGTACCACAAGGCGGACCGCCCCTATCTGGGCGTCGCCAACCCGGTTCTGAACGACCTTACCAAAGCGTGGCGACAAGAACTGGACGTGCCCACGCGCGTCCATTTGGCGGATGCGCTGTGGCAGACCAATGTGCACGAAGCCCGTCTGGCCGCTGCCAAGCTGCTGACACAGGCGCGCATCCGACCGGACGGCGCGGCGTGGGCGTTGCTGGAAAGCTGGCTGCCGGATTTCGATGCCTGGGCCGTTGCCGATCACGCCTGTATGGCGATGCAAAAACGGCTATCCGCCGACCCGACGCGTCTGGATCAAGTCGAGGGCTGGACGACCTCGGACCTTATGTGGACACGCCGCGCGGCGCTGGTTGCCACCCTGCCCTGGACCAAGCAGAACCACCCGAAACCGGATGATCTGGCCCGCCGGGATCGTATCCTTGGCTGGGCCGCCACCTATGTCCCGGATCGGGACTGGTTCATCCAGAAAGCCATTGCTTGGTGGCTGCGCGAGCTGTCCAAACACGACGCCCCGCGCGTTCTGGCCTTTCTGGATCAACATGGGGATGCCATGAAACCCTTTGCCCGGCGTGAAGCCGGGAAATACCTGAAAGATCAGTTGGCGTAGACTTCGACCTCGACCAGCGCGTCCAGTGGAACCAGCAATGCGCGCATCGCATCCAATGAAAGCTGGCTGCCGCCGCCTTCCGGCCCGCGCAACGGCACCAAGGTGATGTAAGCCTGCGCACCGGTTCTAGGCACCACCACACGTGCGGTTACCTCGGTGTCCACAAGCGGCGTCTGCATCCAGCGGCCTGGCGTCGTCGGATCGCCCAATCCTGCAATGGTCGTTCTGGGGCCCACCCAATCGGCGCGGGCGGCAACCGGCTCAGGCTCGGGTGTGGCTTCCGTAGTTTCGGCTTCCACCTCTGGCGCTGCTTCGTTCCGGCCAAAAACGCGATCCGTTGTTGATCGAACCGCATCGCAACCGGTGACCAGAACGCACAGGAAAACAAGAAAATACCTCATCCGTCTTACCTACAGCCCAACACCCATCTGTTCCAGCCCAAAGCGCAGTTCGCTCTTGTCGTGGACCGGTTCCACATCTACCTATAGCGCATGACTGCTCCGCTGATTGATCCCTTCGCCCGTGCCATCACCTATCTGCGCGTCTCGGTAACCGACCGATGCGATTTTCGCTGCGTGTACTGCATGTCCGAAAACATGACCTTTCTGCCCAAGAAAGACCTTCTGACGCTGGAAGAGCTGGACCGGATGTGTTCCACCTTTGTGAAGATGGGCGTCGAAAAGCTGCGTATCACCGGCGGCGAACCCCTTGTGCGCCGCAATATCATGACGTTTTTCAATGCCATGACCCGGCATCTGGACAGCGGTGCGTTGAAAGAGCTGACGCTGACCACAAACGGCTCACAGCTTCACCGCTTTGCCGACGATCTCTATGCGGCGGGTGTACGGCGGGTGAATGTCTCGCTTGATACGCTGGATGATGACAAATTCGCCAAAGTCACCCGATGGGGGCGTCTGAAACAGGTGCTGAACGGCATCGACGCGGCGCAAAAGGCCGGGTTGCGGGTCAAGATCAACGCGGTGGCCCTGAAAGGCTTCAACGAGCCGGAACTGCCCCGCATCACCGAATGGTGCGCAGAGCGTGACATGGACCTGACCTGGATCGAGGTCATGCCAATGGGCGACATCGGCAACGAGGATCGGCTGGATCAGTACTGGTCGCTGAAAGACGTGCGCAAGGAATACGAAAACCACTATGCCGTCACCGATCTGGCCGAGCGCACCGGCGGCCCGGCGCGCTATGTGCGGCTAGAGGAAACAGGCCAAAAGATCGGCTTCATCACGCCCCTGTCACATAATTTCTGCGAAAGCTGCAACCGCGTGCGCCTGACCTGCACGGGTGAGCTGTATATGTGCCTCGGACAAGAGGATATGGCCGATCTGCGCGCCCCGCTGCGCGACCACCCCGGCAGCGAAGCACAGCTTGAAGACGCGATCCGCGCCGCCATCACCCTAAAGCCCAAGGGGCATGATTTCGACTATTCCCGTCAGGCCGTCGATGGCCAGATGAGCCGCCACATGAGCCACACGGGCGGCTGACATGCCCGGCCACCCAACGCTGCTGTACCGGCTGTATTGCGGCCTGACGACGATTGCGGCACCTCTGGTCTGGCGCGCGGTGCGCCGAAAACTGCAGGCTGCTGACGTCCCCCCACAGCGTCAACAGGAACGGCTCGGCCACGCCAGCCTGACCCGCCCACAAGGCCGCCTGATCTGGTTTCACGCGGCCAGCGTCGGTGAAAGCCTGTCGGTTCTGAGCCTGATCAAGAAGCTGGGCGAACGTCTGCCCGATGCCGAGTTCCTGATAACCTCGGGCACCCCGACCTCTGCCGCTCTGATCGAAAAGCGCCTGCCGGCCCGCGCGCGCCACCAATACCCGCCGCTGGACACAGCCGGCCCGGTTAAACGCTTCCTGGACCATTGGACACCCGACGCCGGGATCTTTGTCGAAAGCGAAATATGGCCGCGCCTGATCGTCGAAAGCGCACGGCGGGGCGTGCCGCTGGCCCTGCTCAACGCGCGCCTGTCCGAGAAGTCCGTCAAAGGCTGGAAAAAGCGCCCCAAAACGGCGGGCTTCCTTCTGGATAAATTCCGGCTGTTTCTGACCCAGAACGAAAAGACGGCCAACAACCTGATTGCCATGGGCGCGCAAGCCGACCGGGTGAAACCCGGCACCAACCTCAAGGCCATGTCCGACCCGCTGCCCGTGGACAGCGCAACCTTGAACGAGATACGCGCGCAAATTGCAGATCGCCCCGTCTGGATCGCCAGTTCCACTCATGACGGCGAAGAGGAAACGGTACTTGCGGCGCACAAGGCTTTGCTGGAACGCTGGCCGAACCTTCTGCTGCTGCTGATCCCCCGTCACCCCGAGCGCCGAGGCGACGTTGCCACCCTTCTGCGTCAATCCAACCTACCCGCCGCCTTCCGCGCCGCTGGCGAGCCGATCACCGCCCAAACCCAAGTCTACGTCGCCGACACGCTCGGCGAAACCGGAACTTGGTACGCTATTGGCCCTATAGTCTTTCTTGGCGGATCACTCAAAGAGATCGGGGGCCACAACCCCTTCGAACCCGCCCAGGCCGGGGCCGCAGTCATCACCGGACCGCGCTACTTCAACTTCGCCGAAACTTTCGCCCCACTGGTCGAGGCCAAAGGCGCAATCGAGGTCCAGACCGCCAAAGACCTGTCCGATGCCGTCGAAACCTGGCTGGCAGATGACACCGCCCTGACCCGCGCGCGCGCGGCAGCCCAAACCTGCGTCTTTACCCAAAAGGACGCGCTGGATGCAGTCGTTGAAACGCTCTGCACCCATCTGACCCTCGCCCAATAGGCGCAGGATCCCTCTTCATCTGGCTAAAAATATCTCGGGGGTGTGGGGGCAGAGCCCCCACCCTTTCAATCAGGCCGCCGGCATCCGCTGCTCGACAATCTCAGCCCACCAGCTGCACCCGGCGGGAATGGCCTCGTCGTTAAAATTATATTCCGGGTGGTGCACCATGGCCGTGTCGCCATTGCCAACCAGAATATACGCCCCCGGACGTTCTTCGAGCATGAACGCGAAATCCTCGCCGCCCATCACCAAAGGCGCATCCTCGCAATCGCCGGACACAGACCGGGCCACGTCTGCGGCAAACGCGGTCTGCTCATCGCTGTTTACCATGACCGGGTAGCCGCGGATATAGGTCACGTCCGCGGTGCCGCCGAACGTCGCCGCCACGCCATTGCAAATCTCATTGATCCGCTTTTCGGCCAGATCGCGCATCTCCTTGCTCATCGTGCGCACAGTGCCTTTGATCTGTACCGTTTGCGGGATCACGTTAAACGCCTTGGATGACGTCTCGAACGAGGTCACCGACACCACCACCTGATCAATCGGGTCCGCATTGCGCGATGCAATGGTCTGCAATGCCAGCACCGCCTGCGCCGTCATGACAGTCGTATCCACCGTCTCCTGCGGTTTCGCCGCATGGCCGCCGCGCCCTTCAAAGGTGATGTCGAACTGATCGGTCGCCGCAAAGAACGAGCCCGGTCGAATCGAGAAACTGCCAACCGGCTTACCGGGCCAGTTGTGCATCCCGTAGACCTCCTGAATGTTCCAGCGATCCATCATACCGTCTTCGCACATCTCGCGCCCACCGCCGCCGCCTTCTTCGGCAGGCTGGAAGATTACGACAACGGTGCCGTCGAAGCTCCGCGTTTCCGAAAGGTACTTCGCAGCCCCCAGCAACATCGCCGTATGGCCGTCATGCCCGCAGGCATGCATCGCCCCCGGCGTTTTCGAGGCATAGTCCAGCCCCGTCGCCTCATGGATCGGCAGCGCGTCCATGTCGGCGCGTAGACCGATGACCTTGCCGTTGCTGTCGGACTTGCCCTTGATCACGCCGACAACGCCAGTGCGGCCGATACCGGTGACGACCTCGTCGCAACCGAACTCCTTGAGTTTCTCGGCCACTACTGCGCTGGTGCGATGCGTTTCGAACAAAATCTCGGGGTTCTCATGCAGATCGCGTCGCCATTCGGTGATTTCGTTCTGCAATTCGGCAAAGCGGTTCTTAACTGGCATTCTTTCTCTCTCCTACTTCAAGCCGCCGGCATTCGGCGCTCGACCATTTCGGCAAACCACGAGCATCCGATTGGGATGATCTCGTCGTTGAAATTATATTCGGGGTGGTGCAGCCCAGCGCTGTCGCCGTTGCCCAGAATGATGAAGGCGCCGGGGCGTTCTTCCAGCATGAAGGAAAAATCCTCGCCCCCCATCACCATAGGTGCCTCACCGCAGCTTCCACCAACAGCAATCGCAGCCTCTTCGGCATAGACGGTTTGTTCTTCGGCGTTGATCGTGACCGGAACGCCTTTGTTGTAGGTCACGGTCGCTGTGCCGCCCATCGTGGCGGCGACGCCGGTCGCAACTTCGCTCAGCCGCTTTTCGATCATCTCGCGCATTTCGTTGGAATGCGTGCGTACCGTGCCCCGAACGCGAGCCGATTGCGGGATCACGTTGAACGCTTTCGATGACGTCTCGACCGAGGTCACAGACAGCACTCCCTGCTGGATCGGATCGGCATTGCGCGACACAACCGTTTGCAGGGCCACGATTAGCTGAGACAGCATCACCGTGGTGTCCACCGTTTCCTGCGGTTTGGCCGCATGCCCGCCATGACCTTCCAAATGGATGTCGAACTCGTCCGCCGCCGCCAGCAATGGCCCCGAGCGGATGGCGAATTGGCCCGTAGCCAGACCCGGCACGTTATGCATGGCATAGACTTCCTGAATGCCAAACCGGTCCATCAAACCGTCCTGACACATGGCCTCGGCCCCGTTGCCGCCCTCTTCCGCGGGCTGAAAGATCACAACTGCCGTACCATCGAAGTTGCGCGTCTCGGCCAGGTATTTTGCAGCGCCCAGAACCATCGCCGTATGACCATCATGGCCGCAGGCATGCATCGCGTCGGCGGTTTTCGAGGCATAATCCAGCCCGGTCTGTTCTTGCATGGGCAGCGCATCCATATCCGCCCGCAACCCAATCGCACGGCCCTGTGTATCTGTCTTGCCCCGGATGATCCCGACCACGCCGGTACGGCCGATGCCTGTGACAACCTCATCACAGCCGAACTCTTTCAGCTTTTCGGCCACCAGGGCGCTGGTGCGGTGGGTGTCGTACAGGATCTCGGGGTGTTCGTGAATGTCGCGCCGCCAGCCGGTAATCTCATCGTGCAGTTCTGCAAGGCGGTTTCTGATCGGCATGTCATTCTCCCTTATCAGGCGATGGGCAATCGTCGTTCCACAATCTCGGCAAACCAGCTGCAGCCGGCGGGAATCGCGTCGTCATCGAAATTGTATTCCGGGTGGTGGCACATGGCCGTGTCCCCGTTTCCAACAAAGATGTAGGCTCCGGGCCGTTCTTCAAGCATGTAGGCGAAATCTTCCGATGGCATGATGGGATCGGTGCTGTCATTCACCTTACCCGCAACGGCTGCGGCGGCTTCGGCGGCATAGGTGGTTTCCGCCTCGGAATTCACAGTCACCGGATAGCCGGGGTTCCACGTCACCTGCGCGGATGCGTCAAAGGCCGAGGCCGTATCCTCGGCAATCCGGCGCACGCGGTCTTCGGCAATGGTACGGTATTCCGGATCCAGCGTTCTGACGGTGCCTTTCAGCCGGACGGTATGCGCAATCACGTTCGACGCGGAACTGTCTGTTTCAAAAGTGCCGACGGTCAGAACAACCGATTTGATCGGGTCCACCGTGCGCGAAACAACCGATTGCAAAGACACAACAATATGTGACGCAACCAGCGTCGTATCCACCGCGTCATGAGGGGCCGCTGCATGGCCGCCCTTGCCGGTCACAACGATCTCGAACTCATCCGATGACGCCAGCAAAGCGCCGGGCCGGATGGCAAACTCGCCCACCGGAAGGCCGGGCATGTTGTGCATCCCGTAGACCTCGTGAATGCCCCAGCGGTCCATCAGCCCGTCCTGACACATGGCCAAGCCCCCGGCCCCGCCTTCCTCGGCCGGTTGAAAGATCAGCACCACGGTGCCATCGAAATTCCGCGTCTCGGCCAGATATTGCGCAGCCCCCAGCAGCATCGAGGTATGCCCGTCATGGCCGCAGGCGTGCATCTTGCCGGAAACGGTCGAGGCATAGTCCAGCCCCGTCGCCTCTTCGATCGGCAGGGCGTCCATATCGGCGCGCAGCCCGATCACGCGACCCTTGGTATCTGTACGGCCCTTGATCACTGCCACGACGCCGGTTTTGCCTATACCGGGCGTGATTTCATCGACGCCGAATTCCTTCAACCGTTCAACAACAAAAGCCGCGGTTTCGTGGACGTCATACATGAGTTCGGGATGCGCATGCAGGTGACGACGCCATTTGGTGATTTCACCATGCATCTCGGCAAGTCTGTTTTTTACCGGCATGTCGTGCCTCCTTTGGCGGGTTAGCCCGTCAGCTTTTCCAGCAACCGTTTCATGAATGCGCGGCCCGCTTCGAACTGCGCGACCGAGATAAACTCGTTCGGCTGATGCGCCTGCGCGATGTCGCCGGGGCCGCAGATGACGGCGGAATAGCCTGCCTCCTGAAACTGGCCCGCCTCGGTGCCATAGCTGACCACGTGGCTGGCATTATCGCCGGTCAGGGCGCGGACCAGGGCCTCGGCCTCCCCATCCTCTTCCGGCGCCAGACCGGGAATCGAGAAGTTCTCGGACAGGTCGATCCGTGCCTCGGGGTGCACCGCCTGCATCCGCGCCTCGACCTCGCGCACCTGCTGAAAATACGCGTCGCGCCAATCGGCTTTTCGTTCGTCCGGGACAATGCGGAAGTCCATCATGAACCGGCAATCCTTGGCGGTAATGTTATGCGCCGTACCGCCTTCGATCATGCCCACATGCAGGGTCGACCATGGTGGGTTGAACACCGCAGCGGTATCGCTGGGCCTTGCCGCCTGATTACGTGCATTCTGATCATTTGCCCAATCGATCAGCGGCGCCGCCTGCATGATCGCATTGACACCGGTGTGCATGATCGAGCTGTGGACCTCGAACCCCACCATATGCGTGTCATAGCCAAAGCTGCCCTTGTGCCCTGTGACCGCCTGCATTGTCGAAGGCTCACCCACAATCACGGCAGAGCCTTTGGGCAGAACACCCTGCATCGCCTTGATCATGGGCGGCGCGCCGGTGCAGCCGATCTCTTCGTCGAAACTCAGCGCCAGTTGCAGCGGGCGTTGGAGGTTTGCGTAATGGCCTTCGACCAAGGCCCAGATGGCCAGCGCATCAAACCCCTTCATATCGCAGGTGCCACGCCCGAAATATTTGCCGTCTTTTTCGACAACGGTGAAGGGATCAGTGTCCCACGGTTGCCCGTCCACCGGCACCACATCCGTGTGGCCGGACAGGACTACCGCGCCTTCTTCCCACGGGCCGACATGGGCAAATACCGCCGCCTTGTGCGGCTGGTCCGGGTCGGGCCAGCGATGCGGTTCAATCCCATGTTCCCGCAGATAGCTTTCGACCCAATCAACCAGCGGCAGGTTGGTGTCACGGCTTACGGTCGGGAACCAGATCAGCTTGGTCATGATCTCAAGCGGCGTCAGGCGCTGTGCCATGGAATTTAGTACCCGCTATCCGTCGTCAGGATGAAATGGCCCGGTTCGACCTCATGATAGACCGAGGGTTCAGGCGTGTAGTCGATTGGATGAATTGGCGACGGGATCGGTTTGAAATTCAGGTCTTTTTCCGATTTCCGCTGGTTCGGATCGGCAATCGGAACCGCCTTCATCAGCGCCTGTGTATAGGGGTGCTGAGGGTTCTCGAACACCCGCGCGCGCGGCCCAAGCTCGACGATCCGGCCCAGATACATAACGCCGACATGGTGGCTGACCCGCTCGACCACGGCCATGTCGTGGCTGATGAACAGGTATGACAGGCTGAGTTCGGATTGCAGTTCCATCATCAGGTTCAGAACCTGCGCCTGCACCGACACGTCCAGCGCCGAGACCGCCTCATCCGCGATGATCAGCTTGGGGTTCAGGGCCAGTGCGCGGGCAATCGCGATCCGCTGACGCTGACCGCCCGACATCTCGTGCGGGAAGCGGCGCATGAAGCTGCGCGGCAGTTGTACCTTGTCGAACAATTGCGCCACGCGGTCCTGTAGTTCCGACCCGGTCGCGACGCCATAGTTGCGCATCGGTTCGGCCACCTGATCAACCAGTTGCATCTGCGGGTTCAGCGAGGCGAACGGGTCCTGAAAGATCATCTGCATGTCCAGCCGCGCCTTGCGCAGGCCGCCGGGATCCAGCTTCATGATATCGACGCCATCCAGATCGATCTCGCCCGCCATTGGCTCGACCAGACGCAGGATCGACCGCCCGGCCGAGGACTTACCACAGCCTGATTCGCCCACAAGGCTTAGCGTTTGACCGCGATTCAACGTAAAGGACACATCCTCGACCGCGTGAACGTTCGAAATCGTGCGGCGCAGCAACCCGCCTTTGACGGGGAAGCGTGTAGTCAGGTTTTTGACCGTCAGCAAAACCTCTTCGGTGCCGGGAATCGGGGCGATGGTCTGGCCTTCTACCCCCAGCAATTTCATCGGCTCGGGCGCGGATTTCCCCTGCATTTCCCCGAGCTTGGGCACCGCAGCCAACAGCGCCTTGGTGTAATCATGCTGCGGGTTTTCGAAGATTTCCTTGACGGTGCCTTCCTCGACCTTGTTGCCACGGAACATAACCACCACGCGGTCGGCCATCTGTGCCACCACAGCCATGTCATGGGTGATAAACATCACCGCCGTGCCGGTTTCCCGCTTCAACCGGTCCATCAGGGCCAGAATCTCGGCCTGAATGGTCACATCCAGCGCCGTGGTCGGCTCGTCCGCGATCAAAAGCCGGGGCTCGCACGCCATTGCCATCGCAATCACAACGCGCTGCCGCATTCCGCCGGACAGTTCATGCGGATATTGCTTCAAACGGCGTTCCGGCTCGGGAATCCTCACCTGACGCAGCAGTTCAAGGGCGCGTTCTTCGGCCTGAGTCTTGGACATATTCTTGTGGATGCGCAGACCTTCGGTCAGTTGTCGGCCCACGGTGAAAACCGGATTCAGGGCTGTCATCGGCTCCTGAAAGATCATTCCGATCTCGTTGCCGCGAATCTGTTTCATCAGATCCTGATCGGCTTTGGACAGGTCCATTTCGTCCCCGTCGCGGCGATCAAACAGCAATTCTCCGCCCGCGATTTCGCCGCCGCCAAACTCGACCAGCCGCATCAAAGACAGCGAGGAAACGGACTTGCCGGACCCGGATTCGCCAACGATACAAACGGTTTCGCCGGGCTTCACCTCGAACGAGACATCCTCGACGCCCACCACGGGGCCATCCTTGGTTTGGAACTCGACCCGAAGTTTTTTTATCTGGGCAATAGGTTGGTCCAGCACGTGCGCACTCCCCTTGGCAGGCTGATTTGTTCGAATGCCCGACGCTAAGGCGCTGAGGCGGGAAAAGTCAAACCCGTCGCAATTTTTCCCGACGGCAACCCTTGCTTTTTTCCAAAGTTCTGTTTCGATACCTCGCGTAACCGTGTTGGGGAGAATACGGCATCACAAAAATGCGAACTGATTTTGCGATATGAAATCAGCGTCTTACCCCCATTGCGGCAACGCCTAATCCGCAGGCCTTGCGGAGAAAATCGAGACACGCAAGTGTCCAACATGGAGTGTATGATGAAAATCAAAGCCCTTTTGCTTGGTGCGATCGCAAGCACGGCGATGGCCCCAATGGCCTTTGCCGAGCGCGGCTCGGACGGCAATGTAAGCATCATCTATTGGCAAGCACCCTCGATCCTGAACCCGTTCCTGTCGGGCGGTACCAAGGATGTGGAATCAGCTTCGCTGGTGATCGAACCGCTGGCGCGCTACGACCAGGACGGCAACATGGTGCCCTTCCTGGCATCGGAAATTCCGACCGTCGAAAATGGTGGTGTCAGCGAGGATCTGACCTCGATCACATGGAAGATCGCAGCGGGAATCACCTGGTCGGACGGCACTCCGTTCACTTCGGCAGACGTGAAATTCACTGCTGACTACTGCATGCACCCGGAAGGCGGTTGTGCTCAGGTCACCAAGTTCGAGGGCGTCACCTCGGTCGAAGCGGTGGATGATCTGACCGTCAAAGTCACTTTCGACAAACCGACCCCCTTCCCTTACGGCCCGTTCGTGGGCGGTGAAAGCCCGATCATTCAGGCCGCTCAGTTCGCAGACTGCCTGGGTGCGAAGGCCCCGGAATGCACCGACCAGAACTTTAACCCGATCGGAACCGGCCCGTTTGTCGTCACCGAGTTCAAGCCGAACGACGTGATCACATTCGCAGCCAATGACAACTATCGTGACCCGGCGAAACCGGCCTTCGCGACCGTGACCTTCAAGGGCGGCGGCGATGCAACGGCTGCCGGTCGTGCGGTCATGGAAACCGGCGAGTTCGATTACGCCTGGAACCTGCAGCTTGCGCCCGAAGTGATCGCGCAGATGCAAGAAGGCGGCAAGGGCACCCCGGTCGCAGGCTTTGGCCCGCTGGTCGAGCGTATCATGCTGAACCAGACCAACCCGTCACCCGACCTGCCCGAAGGTGAGCGTTCGACGGCTGCGCATCCGCACCCGTTCCTGCAGGACCCGGCCGTCTACAAGGCGCTGTCCATGGCAATCGACCGGCCGCTGCTGGTTGAGATCGGCTACGGTCAGGCGGGTAAAGTGACCTGTAACTGGGTTCCGGCCCCCGCTGCGTTCAATTCGACCTCGATGAGCTGCGACACGCAGGACATTGAAGGCGCGAAGAAGCTGCTGGATGATGCCGGTATCGTGGACAGCGACGGCGATGGCGTTCGTGAAAAAGACGGCGTTCCGCTGAAAATCGTCTATCAGACCTCGACCAACGCCGTCCGTCAGGACTTCCAGGCGCTGATCAAGGAATGGTGGAGCCAGATCGGTGTTGAAACCGAACTGCGCAACATCAACGCATCGGTCTTCTTCGGTGGTGATCCGGGTTCGCCCGACACGTTCCAGAAGTTCTACGCCGACGTTGAAATGTACGCCAACACCTTCAACGGCACCGACCCGCAGTCCTATCTGGGCAACGGCCTGTGCGACAAAGCTCCGCGTCCGGACACGCAGTGGCAGGGTGAGAACATCAGCCGCTTCTGCAACGAAGAGTTCGACAAGCTGCATGGTCAGCTGGCCGAAACCGCCGGTCTGGAGGCTCGTGCCGAGATCGCGAAGCAGCTGAACGATATCATGGTTCAGAACGGCGGCATGATCCCGCTGGTGCACCGTGGTCGTCTGTCGGCGCACGCAAACACGCTGGGTGGTGTTGTCCTGAACGTTTGGGACAGCGAGCTGTGGAACATTGCGGACTGGTACCGCAAGACCGGTTCCTAAGCGTTAATCTTGCAAAGCCGCGCCCCGACCCGTATCGGGGCGCGGTCATTTGCACACCATCCCAACAAGAAGACGCATATAAAGGCGCCTCTTAATGCTCAACTTTACCATCAGACGACTGGTTCTGGCCGTTCCCACGCTGCTGTTCATCAGCCTCGTCATCTTCCTGCTCCTCGAACTCGCACCCGGCGACCCGATGGCACAGGTTCCGCTCACCGTTCCCCCCGAAGTCAAAGAGAAGATGCGCGAGGCGCTTGGCCTGGGCCAGCCGATGCATATCCGGTTCTGGAAATGGATCGTGCAGTTCTTCTGGATCGAACCACAGGTTCTGATCGACCACATGTTCGGCACCACCTTTTCCGAAGGTGACCTGCGTGTGATTTCGTGGCAGACCCGCTCGCCCGTCATGGACATCGTCGTTCAGCGCATCCCGCAGACCCTGTGGGTTGTTGGCACCGCCTATGTCGTCGCCATCCTGATCGCCCTGCCCATCGGCATCTATTCCGCTTATCGCCAGTATTCCTGGTTCGACCAGATGGGCACCTTCGTGTCGATGGTCGGCTTCTCGGTCCCACCCTTCTTCTCGGGTGTGCTGGTGATTGTGATCTTCTCGGTCCAACTGGGCTGGTTCCCGTCGATCTATGACACCACCCACGCGGTCAACAGTTGGGACAGCTTTGTCGTTCAGCTGAAACAGATGATCATGCCCGTCATGGTTCTGGCGCTGCAGATCACGGCACAGCTATCACGCTTCATGCGCGCCTCGATGCTGGACAACCTCAATCAGGACTACGTCCGCACCGCCCGCGCCAAAGGCCTAAGCGAATACACGGTCGTCATGGTGCATGTCCTGCGCAACTCGATGATCCCCGTGGTCACCGTGATCGCGCTGGGTATCCCGGCCATCTTCGGCGGCGCCATCATCACCGAGCAGGTGTTCAAGGTGAACGGCATCGGCCAGTTGCTGATCGGAGCCATTCAGGCCAACGACCTGCCGATGGTGCAAACCCTGACCTTCATCTTTGCCGTGCTGATCGTGCTGTTCAACCTGATCGCCGACGTGCTGTACGGCATTCTGGACCCGAGGATTCGCTATGACTGATCATGATCGTACCGATACGCTGGTCCCGGATGAAGGCATTGCACCCGCGTCTACCGCCCTGCCAACTGCAGGCGTGATGGACGACCTGACCACCCCGCCGCGCAGTCAGTGGCGCGACGTGTGGGATCAGTTCAAGACCCACAAGGGCGCGATGATCGGGGCGATGCTGTTCATTTTCATCGTCGCTGCCGTCTACCTTGGCCCCTATGTCTGGACCATCGATCCGACGCAGATCGACATCCGGGCGCGCAATCAAGGGCCAAGCTGGGCGCACCCGTTTGGCACTGACCAACTGGGCCGAGATATTCTGGCGCGGATGATGTCCGGCGGGCAAACCTCGGTCTCGGTGGGTATCACCGCGATGTTGCTGGCGCTGTTCCTGGGCTCGTTCATCGGCGTGGTCGCCGGGTTCTTCAAACGGCTCGACGGACCGCTGATGCGCCTGACCGATCTGTTCCTGGCCCTGCCCCTGCTGCCCCTGCTGCTGGTCATGATGCTGCTGTTCCGCGAGCCCTTGTCGGCGGCCTTCGGGCTGGAGCGTGGGATCTTCATCCTGATCGTCTGCGCCATCGGCATCACCTCATGGATGCCCACCGCACGGATCGTGCGGGGCGACGTGTTGGCGATCAAGGAACGTGAATTCGTTCTGGCCGCGCGTTCTATAGGCACCAGCAACACGCAGATCATCACGCGGCATATCCTGCCCAATGTGCTGTCCCCGATCATGGTGTCGGCCACTTTGGGCATTGCAACCGCGATCATCACCGAAAGCGCGTTGTCCTTCCTTGGGCTGGGCTTCCCGCCCGACTTCCCGACCTGGGGCCGCCTGCTGTTTGATGGTGTCGATTACCTGCAGCAATACCCCGAACGTGTGTTCTGGCCCGGCCTTGCGATCTCGCTCACCGTGCTCAGCGTCAACTACCTGGGCGACGGCCTGCGCGACGCGCTGGATCCGCGTATTCGCGGGCGTTAAGCGAACTCAGTCGGCGCGCCTTAGCGCGCCGGCACACACCACGATCAGAACGGCAAGCGGCAGCAATACGGCAAACGCCATCCGCAGCGTCAGCAACTCGGCCAGAAACCCGATCAGCGGCGGCCCGATCAACAGCCCCCCATAACCAAGCGTAGCAACACTGGCGATGGCCTGCCCCGGCGGTATCTGCGGATCATTGGCCGCCCGGCTGAACGCCAATGGCATGATCACCGCATAGCCCACACCCATCAAAGTAAAGCCCACCAGCGCCAAAGGCGCTGCCCCTGCCGAGACCACGCAGAACACACCCACCGCCGCAAAGACGCCACCGCCGCGCGCCGCCGCAACCGGCCCGACCCGCGCAATTAGGAAGCCTCCGGCCAGCCTGCACACCACCATCGCGACCGAGAAGACCGCATAGCCCAACGCCGCAACGCTCTCAGCCGCTCCGGTGACATCGCGCAGGAACAAGGCGCTCCAATCGGCGACTGCGCCTTCGCCCAATGCGCCGCAAAGCGCCGTGAAGCCAACAAGGATCAACACGCCGGACGGGAAGGCAAAAACCGCGCCATGCGATTGCTCCGCCCGGCGAGACGTCCACTGTACCCAGGACAGCGCCAGGGCCAAAGCCACGACAACAGCCCCAGCGACAAGAAAGTGCTGCAACACACTCATCTGCAACTGAACTGCGGCATATCCGCTTATGGCCCCCAGCCCTGCCCCAAGGCTCCACATCGCGTGGAATGAGGACATGAGCGGTTTGTCATAGGCCTGCTCGACCTCAGCCGCCCAGGCATTCATGGCCACGTCCATCGACCCGTGGAAGGCCCCAAACAGAAACAGAAAGGCGGCCAACATGGTGAAACTGTCCGCCATCGCCAACAGGATCAGGGACCCGGTATAAAGGACGGCTATGATCCGAGTGATCGCGACCGCCCCGAACCGGTCGGTCAGCCGCCCGGTGATGGGAAAGGAACACACCGCCCCCGCCGCCATGAACAGCAGACCATAGCCCAAGTCTTCGTGGCTGAGTTGCAGATGGTCACGGACGGCAGGAATACGGGACGCCCAAATGCCAAACAGGGCACCGTTCAGAATGAACATCGCGGTCACAGCCCGCCATGCCGACACAACACTGATCATTTGAACGCTCCGATTGGCTTTCTGCCCGGCCACTACTACAAAGCCTAAGGGCTCGCGCAAGCGTCGTTCACTCCAACCGCTTGCGAATCCGGCGCACCGCGAACCACACTGCCAGAATGACAGGCAAGGTTATCAGCGCGGTCATTGTGCCCTTGCTCAACCCCGCGGACGTCAGCGGGTACAACAGGTAACTGACCAGCGAGACCGCATAATAGCTGATCGCAACAACCGACAGCCCCTCGACCGTGTGCTGCAAACGCAAGGCCAGATCAGCGCGGCGATCCATGCTTTCCAGCAATGCCTGATTCTGCGCGCTGCGCTCTACATCCACCCGTGTTCGCAGCAGATCGCCCGCCCGGATTGCCCTGTCCGACAAGGTCTGCAGCCGCTTTTCGGTGGATTTTACGGTTCGAATGGCCGGATCGTATCGGCGCATCATGAAGTCCGCAAAGCTCTGCCCACCCTGAAACCGTTCTTCCCGCAGCACCTCGATCCGCTGGTTTACGATGGCTTCATAGGCACCGGTGGCCCCAAAGCGAAAGGCACAGCGGGCCGACAATGTCTCCAACTCGGTTGAAGTTGTCAGAAGATCGGGCAGCAGATCGTCGGGATGTTTGCCGCCGTCGGTCATCTCGACCATCAGCTCGGACAACCGTTTGTCCAACTCACCAATGCGCGGCATCAGGGTTTTAACCCGCGCAAAGCCAAGCATCGACATGGCCTTGTAGGTCTCGATTTCGCACAGGCGCTGGATGACCCGCCCGGTGCGCCTGTTGCCGGTTCCGTCCGAGACAAACAGGGCAAAGCGCATATGCCCGGCCGGATCGATGCGAAAATCACTGGCGCAGATGGCCGCGCCATCCAGAACACCGGCAACGGCCAGACTCTCGGGTTCGAACCAATCCAGCAGATGGGCCCTGATCTGCGCGTCGTCCGGGCGCGATACAACGCGCATCAGAATTGAGGTCACCCTTTGGCCCGGGCTGGACATCAGCCAATCAGGCGGAAAGACCTCAAAATCGGCGGGATTGAACGCCCGGTCGCTCACGTTTGGCGTAATGGCCGTGTAGGTGACAAACTCGGTGTGCTGTTCCCATTTCAACCAATGGCGACCGATCTGGCCCGCGTAATGCGTTGCTGCGGGCTGCGGATGCGGTGCCCCGTGACGATCCAGAAGATCCGTTAAATGAGCGATATCGTCGCTCTTGTCCCGACCGGCTGCATCAACCGGCATTTTGATCGCAAGGAAGGCAACCGTGCAGGGCACCTGAGCAACCGGAAAGGGCCGCGCATGCAGCTCATTGGCCAGCGCATAGCGCAATGGGTGGTCCTGAATGGGTGTCATAGATCGCTCCGTACCGTGCCACGGACTATATGCGATCCAGCAAATACATCAATTCTCTTTTTATTTCATATACTTACATGAATGCAACGGCATACAAATCCGCTATCTCATTGATTTGGTTGCCACAGTTCAATCGGATTGCCTTCAGGGTCGTGAATTCGGGCGAACTTGCCCACCTCGCTGTCCCAGTCCGGGTTGGTTTCCACAGCGATCCCCGCCGCCTGAAGTTGTTCAGTCAGGGCTGCAAGATCATCGACCCGAAAGTTGATCATCCATTGCTGCACGGCCCTGCCGAAATACTCGGTGTCCTCAGCAAACGGAGCAAATACCGTGTAGCCTTCGCGCTGCTTCCAGGGGGCAGGGTCATAGTGGTTGACGCCCAGATGTGTCTCGTACCAGGCGCTCAGCGCTTTTGGGTCGCGCGCGCGGAAGAACACGCCACCGATACCATTCACCTTTTCCATCTCCGACCTCCTGCATAGTTTGGTTCCGACCCAGATTACCACATTCCGCCCGCTTCATCTGGCCACAAATATCCTGGGGTTTTGGGGGCAAAGCCCCCATTCAAACGCAAAAAAGGGCGCCCATTGGCGCCCTTTGCGTTTTGATTACGACCCGTTTGATCAGTCGATCATGGGCAGCAGCTTGTCCAGCGACTGTTTGGCGTCGCCGTAGAACATGCGGGTGTTTTCCTTGAAGAACAGCGGGTTTTCGATGCCCGAGTACCCGGTGCCCTGACCGCGTTTCGAGACAAACACCTGCTTGGCCTTCCAGCATTCCAGAACCGGCATTCCGGCGATGGGGCTGTTGGGGTCTTCCTGTGCCGCAGGGTTCACGATGTCGTTCGAGCCGATGACAATGGCCACATCCGTATCCGGGAAGTCATCGTTGATCTCGTCCATCTCCAGCACGATGTCATAGGGCACCTTGGCCTCGGCCAGCAGCACGTTCATGTGCCCGGGCAGACGGCCCGCGACCGGGTGGATCGCAAAGCGCACCTCTTTGCCCTTGGCGCGCAGCTTGCGGACCAGCTCGGAAACCGATTGCTGCGCCTGCGCCACGGCCATGCCGTAACCGGGGATGATGATCACGCTGTCGGCCTCGTTCAGCGCGGCGGCCACGCCATCGGCGTCAATCGCCACTTGTTCGCCTTCAACGGCCATCTGCTCGCCCTGCGGGCCACCAAAGCCGCCCAGGATCACGCTGACAAAGTGACGGTTCATCGCCTTGCACATGATGTAGGACAGGATCGCACCGGACGAGCCCACCAGCGCACCAACAACGATCAGCAGGTCGTTGCCCAGCGAGAAGCCGATCGCCGCAGCCGCCCAGCCCGAGTAGCTGTTCAGCATCGACACAACCACCGGCATGTCGGCCCCGCCGATGCCCATGATCAGGTGATAACCGATGAACAGCGCCGCCAGTGTCATCAGGATCAGCGGCAGCAGACCGCCCGACATAGTGTACCAGACCAGACAGATCAGCGACAGACCAGCAGCCGCCGCATTCAGCGCATGACCGCCGGGCAGCTTGGTCGCCGCCGAGGTCACCTTGCCCGCCAGCTTGCCATAGGCCACGACCGACCCGGTAAAGGTGATCGCACCGATGAAGATGCCCAGGAACAGCTCGACATGCAGGATCGCCAGCTCGGCCGAGGTTTTCTTGGCGATCAGCTTGGCAAACGCGCCCAGATCGCTCAGATCCGCCTGAGACGCGCTGTCGGCAATCGCCATGACCTGCGCCACGTTGCCGATCTCAAAATGCGCGTTGAAGCCCACAAACACAGCCGCCAGACCCACCAGCGAGTGCATCGCGGCCACCAGCTGCGGCATCTCGGTCATCTGGACGCGCTGCGCCACATATTGACCGATCAGACCACCGCCCGCGATCAGCAGCAGCGACAGCAGCCACAGACCCGAACCGGGGCCAACCAGCGTGGCAAAGACCGCCAGCGCCATACCGACGATGCCATACCAGACCGCGCGCTTGGCGCTTTCCTGGTTCGACAGACCGCCGAGCGAAAGGATGAACAGAACAGCTGCAACAACATAGGCGGCAGTGGTGAAGCCAAATTCCATGTGCCCGGCCTCCTTAAGATTTCTGGAACATGGCGAGCATGCGCCGGGTTACGAGGAAGCCGCCGAAGATGTTGATCCCGGCCATGAAGACGGACAGCGCCGCCAGCAGAATGACCAGGAACGACCCCGATCCGATCTGCATCAACGCCCCAACGATGATGATCGACGAGATCGCGTTGGTGATCGCCATCAGCGGTGTGTGCAGGCTGTGCGCGACGCCCCAGATCACCTGGAAGCCCACGAAGATGGCCAGCACAAAGACAATGAAGTGCTGCATGAAGCTGGCCGGAGCGATCAGCCCCACCAGCAGCATCAGCGCGCCGCCGACCCCCAGCAGGGTGAACTGCTGTTTGGTCTGCGCTTTGAAGGCCGCAATTTCCTGCGCCTTTTTCTCTTCCGGGGTCAGTTCCTTGACCTCGGGTTTCTTCTGCGCCGCAATCGCCTGCACTTTCGGCGGTGGCGGCGGGAAGGTGATCTCGCCCTCATGGGTCACGGTCGCGCCGCGGATCACGTCATCTTCCATGTTGTGATTGATCTGGCCGTCCTTTTCAGGCGTCAGGTCAGTCATCATGTGACGGATGTTCGTCGCATAAAGCGACGAGGACTGCGCCGCCATCCGACTGGGGAAGTCGGTATAGCCGATGATGGTCACGCCATTGTCGGTCACGATCTTCTCATCCGCCACGGTCAGCTTGCAGTTGCCGCCCTTTTCCGCCGCAAGGTCAACGATGACCGAGCCCGGCTTCATGCTTTCGACCATGTCCTTGGTCCAAAGCTCAGGCGCTTCGCGGTTCGGGATCAGCGCCGTGGTGATGACGATATCCATTTCTGGCGCCAACTCACGGAACTTGGCCAGCTGCGCGTTGCGGAATTCTTCCGACTGAACGCTGGCATAGCCGCCGGTGGCCGCGCCATCCTGCTGCTGTTCCTCAAAATCCAGATAGACGAACTCGGCGCCCATCGATTCGACCTGCTCGGCCACTTCGGGGCGCACGTCGAACGCATAGGTGATCGCACCCAGCGAGGTCGAGGTCCCGATCGCCGCCAGACCGGCCACACCGGCCCCCACGATCAGCACCTTGGCAGGCGGCACCTTACCCGCCGCCGTCACCTGACCGGTGAAGAACCGGCCAAAGTTGTTGCCCGCCTCAATGACCGCACGATAACCGGCGATATTGGCCATCGAGGACAGCGCGTCCATCTTCTGCGCGCGGCTGATCCGAGGCACCATCTCCATCGCGATCACATTCGCGCCCTTGGATTTGGCCAGCTCCATGCCTTCTTCGTTCCCGGCAGGATTGAAGAAGGAAATCAGGGTCTTGCCCTTGGTCAGACGCTTGAGTTCCGTCGCATTCGGCTGGCGCACCTTGGCAACAATGTCAGCCTCTTTCCACAGCGCCGCCGCGGTCTTCACAACCTCAACACCCGCCGCCTCATAAACCGCATCCGAAAACCCGGCCGCAGCCCCAGCACCCGTCTCAATCAGGCACGCATACCCCAGCTTCTGCAACTGAACCGCAGACTCAGGCGTCATCGCAACCCGATTCTCACCCTCATATATCTCTCTTGGTGTGCCTATTTTCATGTGCAGCTCTTTCAATGTCGTGGGAAGTCGGCTCGGAGACAGGGGAGAAGGAGTGCGTCTCCGAGCCAAACGCACAGCCTTGCAAGTGTGCGTGTTCCGGTGATCCGCCGCGTTTTGTTGCCGTTTGGCACGCATCGGCGATCAGGTCTCGGCAGATCAAAGCCCAACGGCCTGGCCGTTTGGGATCTGCCAGATATGCGGGTCTGCCTTGGCAAACGCCGCCGTGATGTCTCTGGGCAGGTATTGCCGGGTTTCGACAACGGCCCAGAAAGAGGGGTGAGAGCGCCGGGGCGCTCTCGGACCCGAAGAGTTATTCCATGACCGGGATGGTGAACTCGCCACCTTCCTTGATGCCCGAGGGCCAGCGCGCGGTCACGGTCTTGGTGCGTGTGTAGAATTTAAACGCATCCGGGCCGTGCTGGTTCAGGTCGCCAAAGGCCGATTTCTTCCATCCACCGAAGGTGTGATAGGCCAGCGGAACCGGGATCGGAACGTTGATGCCGACCATGCCGATATTGATACGGTTGGCAAAGTCACGGGCGGTATCGCCGTCACGCGTGTAGATCGCGGTGCCGTTGCCGTATTCATGGTCCATCGCATAACCAATGGCTTCTTCGTAGGTCTTGGCGCGCAGGGTGCTCAGAACCGGGCCGAAGATCTCTTGCTTGTAGATGTCCATGTCGGTTGTTACGTGGTCGAACAGGTGCGGACCGACATAGAAACCGTCTTCATAGCCTTGCAGGTTGAAATCACGGCCATCGACGACCAGCTTCGCGCCCTGATCAACACCACTCTGAACCAGACGCAGGATGTTTTCCTTGGCGGCCGAGGTGACAACCGGTCCATAGTCAACGTCGTTGCCCGAGGTGTAGGGGCCGACCTTCAGGCTTTCGATACGCGGGACCAGCTTTTCGATCAGACGGTCTGCGGTTTCGTCGCCAACCGGAACGGCAACCGAGATCGCCATGCAGCGTTCGCCTGCCGCACCGTAACCGGCACCGATCAGAGCGTCGGCGGCCTGATCCAGATCCGCATCGGGCATGATGATCATGTGGTTCTTCGCGCCGCCGAAGCACTGCACGCGCTTGCCGTTGGCACAGCCGGTCGCATAGATGTATTCGGCAATCGGGGTCGAGCCGACAAAGCCGATCGACTGAACCGTCGGGTTGTGCAGGATCGCGTCAACCGCTTCCTTGTCGCCGTTCACGACCTGCAGGACGCCCTTGGGCAGACCGGCTTCTTCCATCAGTTCGGCCAGCATCAGCGGAACCGACGGCGCGCGCTCGGACGGTTTCAGGATAAAGGCGTTGCCGCAGGCGATGGCCGGGGCAAACATCCACATCGGGATCATGGCCGGGAAGTTGAACGGGGTGATACCCGCGGTCACGCCCAGAGGCTGACGCATCGAGTACATGTCAATGCCGGTACCGGCGCTGTCGGTGAAGTCACCTTTCAGCATTTGGGGGGCACCGATGCAGTATTCTGCAACTTCCAGACCACGCTGGATGTCGCCTTTGGCGTCGGGCAGGGTCTTGCCGTGCTCGCGGCTCAGCGCTTCGGCCAGCTTGTCCATGTCGCGGTTCAGCAGGCTGACAAACTTCATCAGAACGCGTGCGCGTTTCTGCGGGTTGGTTGCGCCCCATGCGGGTTGTGCCGCAGCAGCAAGCTCGACCGCTTTGTTGACTTCTTCAGTGGTCGCCAGCGGGCATTTCGCCTGAACTTCACCGGTTGCAGGGTTGTAGACATCGGCAAAGCGCGATGTTGTTCCGGCGGTGTGCTCGCCGTTGATGAAGTGAGTCAGTTGTTCCATTGGCTTTCTCCACTAAGCTTTTCCGTTTCCTATCCATGTAAAAATGCAATTCCCATAAAAAATTTCGCATATCTATTTTGCGTTTTTGCAAAGCGACCGGAAGGCTGCCCGCTTAAGTATTTTGATTCATTGGGCCAATCCATCCATCTCGGATAGGTGGGGAAGGGTGGGTTTGTCACAAATCGGCCGAGCCGTGTTTCCCTGAAAGGCGTGTTTCATGGTGCTATTCGCTTGGTTTTTTGGCTGGCCAGCGGATTGGCTAGGCCCGCCTCAACCAAAACGGCGCCCAGTGATAAGCCGCAGATTCGGGTGTTGTGTCCGACGACATGGGGCCAGACCCCCGATCATTCCCGAGAACGGATCACCGCAATCAAGCCAAAGGCAAAAGCCGCGCTGCCGAACAGGTTGATCGCAATCGCCACCGCCCATGTTGTTGCCGAGGCATAAGAGGCCGGATCGGCAAAGGCATGCCTCAGGACCCCGCCGGCCAACAGCAACACAAGAACCGGTATGACAAGCACGCGGTAGGTTCTGAGCCACCCGAATAGGCCCAGCCCAATGACGGCCCCCATCACTATGACGACCATCTGAGCGCCAAGCGCCTGATCCCCGGCCCAGCCCGGCAGACCCTGCTTGATGTCGCGCAGGCTAAGAAGGTTAAAGACGGTGGCGGCCACAAGCCAAAGGCATTGCGCGTAAAGTGCTGTCTTGAAAGGCTGCATTCTGGTCCCCTGTGCCCCGAGAGTAAGCGGCGTTCAGAGCCAAAAGGACGCAAAAGCCAATGACATCAATCACGCCTCCAGCTTCAACCCGCTGAGCCTTGCGGCCAGACGCAACATCGGAATTTGCAGCTTTGACAGACCAAGCCTGGATCCAAAGCCGACCGGAATGGTCATGTCGTCCAGGCTGTCGGGCAGCGGTGTCAGGCTTTCATTGCCGTTCTCGGTGACAAGTACGGTATCGGAATGACGGAACCCGCCCAGCCCCTCGATGTAGACCCCAGGCTCAATGGTGAAGACCATGCCGGGGCGGATTTCGTGGTGATAGCCTTCGGCCAGAAACGGCCCCTCATGCGTGGTCACGCCGATCCCGTGGCCGGTACGGTGCAGCAGGTTGTCGCCAAAGCCCGTTTTGCGAAAAACGTCGTTCACCGCCACATCCAGATCATGCATCGAGGTGCCGGGCTTGCACATCTGAAACGCAAGCGCCCTTGCCTGCATCATGGTGTCAAAGGGCTTGCGCGCCGCATCCGGGACGCGGCCCAGAAAAAAGCTGCGCTCGACCTCGCACCCGTAGCCGTCCAACAGACCGGCGACAATCGCGGTGTTCCCGCCGCACTCAGCCATGCCCAGATCGAAAACCGAGGTGAAATTATGCTGATCATGCGAGATGCGCGGCGGCTGCAACACCCCGGCCATGCTGGTGCACAGAAAATTCGCCTGCGGGTTGTCGATCAAAAGTTTGAGCGAGGACAACTTGTGCACTTTGGAGTGAACCGAAAGCATCGAATTGCCCGGTTTGGCCCCTTTCAGAAGCCGCCGCGTCGGACGGGCGCAGGCCTTTTGCGGTGACATGGTGATCCACCCTCATCCGAAATGAATTGATTTGAAAATCAATAATCCAAGAGGGAACATCATTGTGTTACCACACTGTCAAGTTACTGACGGCACGGCCGTCGGTTCAGGTTTTGACTTTGTGGCGTCAGCGCACCGCCGGGCTGATTAGCACCCCGGAACGATGCGGTAATCGCGACGGGCACCATTGCCCAATGTGCGGATCGCGTCCTGATAGGCGACGCTGTAATAGGCGCTATGCGCCGCTTCGACGCTTTCGAACTCGATCACAACGACACGGTTGTTGTTTTCACCTTCCAGAATCTCAGCCGGTTCCGAGCGGGTGACGAAGCGCCCGCCAGCGGCCTGGATCGCGGGGCCTGCAATCGCGGCATATGCGGCAAAGCACTCGGGATCAGAGATTTCGGTGTAGGTGACGACGGAATATGCCTTGGTCATAAGTGACCCTTTCTGCTTCATCAGGTTGATTGCGACGCAACCTATGGGCCGGATTCTGAGGCGTCAAGCAAGGGTGGTGCGCGGTTTTTTGGGGTCGTTGGGGTCCATTTTGGCGAGGTTTGACCGGCCCGAAACAAGGCGCGAAACACGCTGGCCTACAGAGAAAGACTTGTGGTGCACAGACCACCACGCGTTTCAGTTTGTGTACTCATCTGACTCCTCACCGTTTCAGATTTTCGTTCAAAAGGATCGCGCGCGCGGTTTCGCGGACACGATCTGGATCGTTGGGATGCAGCGCGATTTCGCAAAAGCTGGTTGCCCCGAAACACAGCGCAACAATGCTGAAGGCCCGGTCAAACCGGTCGATATCGCTGTGGCCCAAACCGTCGCGGGCCATACTGTCGCAAAGCGTGGCGCAGACCCTTTGGTAAAGCGCTTGCAGCCCCTCGGAAATCGAGGGGCTAGAGCCTGAGGCGAACCAAAGCTCTTTCATCAGCTTGTTCATGACCTTGTCCGCGAAGATGTCCTGCACGAACAGATCGACCAGACGTTCTGTCGAGACGACCCCGGATTGCGGTTGCAGCTTGTCCAGATGGTCCTCGCTGCGGGCAAAGACACGGTCAAACAGCAGTTGGATCAGACTGTCGCGATTACCCGCGTAATACCGGATCAGCGGGCGCGGCAATCCCGCCTGCGCGGCAACCTTGGACAAGGTCGTTTTCGCCAGCCCCTCTTTCAGCACGACGATTTCCAGAGCCTCAAGGATCTGTTCACGGCGCTCGGTATCGATTTTGGGTCTGGGCAAGCGGGGCCTAGTAAATTGTCACTGTGACAAGATATGAGTCTACGAAACTTGTCAACAAGACAATCTTCAACAATCCCCCGAATATTGCCGCTTCCAGACATTCAATGTCGCCAAAACATACGTTTCAGCCCCGAAACCCATGTTTCACTCGGCTGTCTTTGAGGAGGTGGAGCATGATCGACACGCGATTGACCCGTCTGTTCGGGCTGACAAGCCCCGTTGTGCTGGCCCCGATGCCGGGGATGGCAGATGGTCGGCTGGCCTCGGCCGTGGCGCGGGCCGGTGGGTTGGGGATGATCGGTGTCGGCGAACAGAATGGCGATTGGATCGCTGCGCAGTTCCGTGCGGCGGGCAATGAATCGGTTGGCTGCGGTTTCAGCGCCGCGCATCTCAAGCGAAATCCCGACCTGCTTGATCTGGCGCTAAAGCATCGCCCGCGCGCAATCTTCCTGACCGATGGCGATCCGCGTCCGTTCGCGCTCCGGATCGCGCAGGCAAACACAAGGTTGATCTGTCAGGTCCACGACCTGCAAAGCGCCGCGATGGCGGTTGAAGCCGGTGCGCATGTCGTTGTGGCACGTGGCGAGGCGGGCGGGCGGTCGACACTGTGCCTGTTGCCGGAAGTGGCCGACTATCTGCACCATGCAGACCATGACATCGTCGTGCTGGCCGCAGGCGGCATTGCCGATGCCCGGGGGCTGGCAGCCTGCCTCATGCTGGGCGCGGATGGCGTGTTGATGGGCACGCGGCTTTGGGCCAGTGCGGAAAGTGACCTGCCAGATGCGCAAATACGCCGCATCTTGCAGGCCCAAGGGGATCACGCCGACGCGGTCCCATATTCGGGTGAGAGTATCGGCCTGATCCGGGAAATTGCGCCGGTACAGGACATTCTGAACACCATCTCGAACCGGGCAAGCCGCCTGATGAAGCACGCGCAGCGCAAAGTGATTCACTGATCCCGAGTCGCAAAAGGCGACCATCCCATTCTGCCGCGCCCGACATTCACCCCAGGTAAATTTTGCGAAAATCTGACGCGAAGGGGCCAATCTCACGAAAAGTTTGAAGTATCAGTAGAATTTTTGTGATGGTTTCGCAAAAAACAGTGGACAGGATGCGGTTTTCGCAGTTCACTACTGCTCAATCAAGGCGAGGCCGTATCACCACCACGGCTGCGCTGCTGAATTCGAAACCCTGTGTCAGGAACTTGAACGATGAAGCCAATCCATTCGTTGCTTGAGCCCTTCTACGAGGAATCAACCCTGAAGCACGGCTTGCCTGCGGCGGCTTATAAGGATGCGGAGTTCTGGCGGGCCGAGTGCGCCTCGGTCTTTACCCGCAACTGGGTTTGCGTCGGCTTTGCCCATGAATTGCAGGCGGTTGGGGACGCGGTTCCCGTCACCGTGGCCGAACATCCCCTGCTGCTGGTGCGCAATACGGCGGGCGAGATCAAGGCGTTCCACAATATCTGCCGCCACCGCTGTCTGACGCTGGTGGACGCGCCCAAGAACCTGGGCAAGCTGATCCGCTGCCCCTATCACGCCTGGGCCTATGATCTGGATGGGCAACTGCGTGCTGCCCCCCATTTTGGCGGCGCGAACGACCATCAGGCCGACGGGTTCGACAAATCGCAGAACAGTCTGGTTCCGGTGCGCAGCCATGTCTGGAACGACTGGATCTTCGTCAATCTCGACGGCAACGCCCCCGATTTCGAGGAATATTCCGCCGCAATCCGAACCCGTCTGGACGGTATGGACTGGGACAAGCTCGACTGTATCGGTACGCTGGATTTCGGCGAAATTGCCTGCAACTGGAAGTTCATCATGGAGAACTTCATCGAGCCCTATCACGTGCAGTTCGTCCATGCCTCGACCACCGATCAGCCGCTTGAAGATCATTACACGATCATCGATGGCAATTGCCTGGGCAGCGCAGTCGATCTGGACGAAGAGGTTGGCACATCCGGCAGTCTGGCTGTCAGCTCTCGCTATCTGACGCTGTATCCAAACTTCATTCTGGGCCGGTACTTCCCCGATCAGTTGGGGGTTTATCTGAACATCCCCACCGGCCCCGGCACGATGATGCAGAAGCGGGCGCTTTACACCACCGAAGGGCAATCCCTGACGCCCGAGGAAGTTGAGGGGCTGAAAAAGCTGTGGTGGGACGTCCACAAGGAAGATCACGAAATGACGGAACGGCTGCAACTGGGGCGGTCTTCGATCGTCTCGGAAGCCGGGGGTGTGTTGTCCCCGGCCTGGGAAGACAGCGTACGCGCATTTCAGGAACTGGTGGCCCGTGATGTCGCCACCGCCGAACATCACTGAATTAGGGAGAAAACAGTGACCGACAACCTAAGCAGCGGCTTCCGTCTGGCGCATACGATGATGCGCGTGATGGATATGGAAAAATCGCTGGAATTCTATTGCGGTATTCTGGGCATGCAGGTGCTGCGACGCACGGATTATCCCGAAGGTAAGTTCACCAACACCTTCATCGGTTATGGCTCCGAGGCCGAGTCTCCGACGCTGGAACTGACCGCGAACTGGGATCAGGAAGAGCCTTACGACAAGGGCAATGGCTGGGGCCATATCTGCATCGAAACCCCTGACGTCTACAAAGCCTGCGAGGATCTGGCAGCCGCTGGCGTCAATATCACCCGCCCGCCGGGACCGATGAAGAACGGCACCCGCGTGATCGCGTTTTGCGAGGACCCGGATGGCTACAAGGTCGAACTGAACGAAAGCATTCTGAAACATCTGGCCAAGGAAGGGTCCTGATCCATGGGCAACGCACCAAGACTTATGAAATGGGACCTTGTCGAAGACCGCTATAACCAGATCGGCGATAGCGACAGCGATACCTATATCAAACCGATGGTGACCAGCGCCTTCAGCGATACGATGTGCGGCGGCATCAATGTGCTCAAGAACATCAAGGTGCCGTGGGACCTGACCTGTGATGAGATCATCTATTGCCTGGAAGGCACCTTCCGGCTGGTTTGCGATGGCGAGGAATATATCTGCAACCGCGGCGATGTGCTGTTCATCCCAAAGGACAACCACATCTCGTATGAGGCGGATGATCGCTGCGTGATCTTCTACGCCGCCTATCCCCATAACTGGAAGCAACTGGCCGGGATCACCAAGGTCCCCGGCATTGATCCGGACGATTTTGTAGCGGGCTGACGCACCGCTGCGACCTGAAGGCAGGCACCCAATGTGCTCTCCCCGCGAATAGGGTGTCTGCCTTCCCCCCAAATGGCGAATGAACGCCCAGAATCCAGACCGCCCGGACATGATCCAAACGACGGGCGGCACCCTGACAGGAGGACGCCAAATGCCCAAAGACAACACCAGCGCCAAGATCTATTACGAAAGCTTTCACGACGCGGTCGAACGCAACCGGCCGAAGATTCCCGAGGTGAAAAAGCGACTGGAAGAGGCGGGCGTGAAATATGTCATGGGCGCCTGGATCGACCTGCACGGCATCCCCAAGACCAAGCCCGTCCCGATGAGCGATTTTGAACAGCTCTGCCTGGGCAAAGGGCCACAATTTGCGGTGCATTCGATCTCATTCGTCCCCGAACTCAGCCCCGCCGACAGTGATCAGGTCGTGGTGCCGGATCTGGATGCGGTCTATATCTGCCCGTGGGACACCTCGATGGCGATCATCTTCTCGGATCTCTATTGGGAGGACGCGCCATATAATGTCTGCCCCCGACAGGCGCTGAAACGCGCGATGCACGAGGCCGCGCAGGAAGGTTATACCGGCTATGCCGGGGTCGAACCTGAATTCATCGTCATGAAATATGACGAGGCCGGTCAACCGGTGAAAGCCTTTGATGACGACCCGGCAGACGGCCTGCGCCCGCGTCGTCAGGCCTTTGGCTATGACGTGGAATACTCGGTCGACTCGATGCCGTTCCTCAAGGACATGATCGACATCATCGAGGGGCTGGGCTGGAACCTGCACGACGTGGTGGCCGAGGGGGCCTATTCCCAGTTCGAGCTGGATTTCCATTATACCAACATGCTGGAAATGTCCGACCGTCTGGCGTTTCTGCGCATCGTTTTGAAGGAAGTAGCCAAGAAGCACGGCATGTTCGTGACCTTCATGCCGAAACCCACCGTGGGCGACTGGCGCTCGGGCGCGCATATCAATATGTCGATGCAGCATGAAAGCCGCCCCGGCGAGAACATCTTTGAAACCACCGATGGCGACTGGAGCGACGAGAGCCGCTGGGCCGTGGGTGGTCTGATGCAGCACGCCGAGGCGATCACCGCGATCACCTGCCCGACCGTGAACTCGTATAACGGGCTGGTTCCGCGTGTGGGTGGGTTCGAGGGCGGCACCGTCACGTGGGCGCCGACCAACATCACCTACGGGTTCAACAACCGCTCGGCCCAGTTCCGCCTGCCGCAAAGCCGCCACTGCATCGAAAATCGGGCCTGCGACATGACGATGAACGTCTATCTGGCGATGGCGATGCACCTGTCCTGCGCAGTGATGGGGATCAAAAACAAGATCGATCCGGGCAAGCCCACCGATTTCGACCTCTATTCCAAGACTGAGGGTGAGCTGGCTGATCTGGGCATCCGCCGCCTGCCGCGAACCCTGTTCAACGCCATCGAGGCGCTGCGCAGCGATGACATGGCCGAGCATGTGATGGGGCCGGTGATGCGGAAATCCTATCTCGAATACAAGAACGACGAGTGGGAGCGGTATCACCAGTCGGTCACCGACTGGGAGGTGCAGGAATACCTGCGGCTCTACTGACAAATCAAACGGTCCCGGCATGTGTCGGGGCCGTCTTTCAAGAACGGCGGGGCGGATGATGACGCAGGACTTTCAGATACTCGAACTGGGCGATTTTCAGTTGTTGTCAGGCGAAGTCCTGAAAGATGCCCGGCTGGCCTATCAGACCTATGGCACCCTGTCGCCCGCACGGGACAATGTGATTGTCCTGCCCACCTTCTACACCGGCACCAATTCCCGCAACGAAGGCTTCTTTGGCCCGGGTCGCGCGATTGATCCGGCCCGGCACTTCATCGTCAGCCCGAACCTGTTTGGCAATGGCCGATCCTCGTCCCCGTCGAACACGCCCGCGCCGCAGGACGGGCCGCGCTTTCCGCTGGTGCAGATGTGGGACAACATCGCCGCCCAGCATCGGCTGATCCATGACCATCTGGGGATTGATCAGATCGCATTGGTGGCAGGCTGGTCGATGGCCGGGTGCCAATCCTATCAATGGGCGGCGCAATACCCCGATATGGTACAGGCGATCCTGCCGTTTTGCGCCTCGGCCAAAACCTCGCCGCATAACTTTGTGTTTCTCGAAGGGGTCAAGGCCGCGCTGTGTGCTGATCAAAGCTGGAATGGCGGCGACTACGACAGCCCGCCGGTCGCGGGGCTGAAGGCGTTTGGGCGGGTCTATGCGGGTTGGGCGTTCTCGCAAACCTTCTATCGCGAGGGGCTTTACAAGCAGCTTGGCTTTGACAGCATCGAGGATCTGCTGCTCGATTGGGAGGTTGACCATGTCGAGGGCTGGGACGCCAACAACCTGCTGGCCAAACTGGCGACATGGCAGGCGGGCGACATCTCGGCCGGGCCGCTTTACAACGGTGATTTCAAGGCCGCCCTAGGGGCGATCAAGGCCCGCGCGATCCTGATGCCCTGCGCGCACGACCTGTATTTCCCCCCCGAAGACAACGCGATCGAGGCGCAGCACATGCCGAATGCCGAGTTCCGGCCCTACGATTCACCCTGGGGCCATTGCGCCGCCAATCCCGGCAACGATCCGGGCTTTACGGCTGCGCTGGATGCGGGCATTCGCACGTTGCTGGGCGAGTGATCCTTTGGGGCACAGACCCAAGGCTTGTAGAGCAGGGCGAACTGGCTAACATGCCTTGCGCTGGCCGGCAAACGCGTCAGAACTTTGAGTGATAGGAACCCGTTTTGAACATACCGCGAAAGCCAGACACAGCAAAACCAACCCGCCAGCGGGCGACGCACTCGGTCGAAGAACGTCTGAACAGCGAGATCGTCCGGATGCTGGAAGTGGATGGCCGCATGGCATTCTCGGAAATTGCGCAGAAGCTGGATGTCTCGGAAGGGACGGTGCGAAACCGCGTGAATGCGATGAAGGACGCGGGTCTGTTGCGGATTGTCGCCATCGCGGACCCGGTGGCGTCGGAATACAAGGCGGACGCGATGATCTGCCTGAAAGTCGCACCGGGCGTCACCCCTCAGGCGGTGGCGGAGCGGCTGGGTTCCGTCTCGGGCGTGGTTTACATCCTGTGGGTCACCGGTCGATATGATCTCATGGTCGAAATGGTGTGCGAGGAACCCGACGATCTGGCCGCGTTCCTGGAAGATCATATCCACGCTGACAAGGATATCGTGGATTCCGAAGTCATGCTGGGTCTTAAGAACTTCAAAAACCAATTCCTGCTAAAGCGCGACTGGGAACAGGGCGACACGACATAAAGGCGGGTTTCAGAACCTTGGCAAACCTTCGTCAGGCGCGCACCATGTGCCCCCCGTCAATGTCCAGAACAGTTCCGGTCAGAAATCCGTTTTCCATGGCCATGACCACGGCCATCGCGATCTCGTCAGCCTGCCCGATACGCCCGACCGGCAAGCCGTCACCAACCTGAGCGAACATGCCCTGACGTGCCTCTTACGGCATCGCGGCATAGGCTTCGGTGGCAACCATTCCGGGGCTGATACAGTTCACACGCGCGCGTCCGGCCAGTTCCAGGGCCAACCCTTTGGTCAGCGCTTCGACGGCGGCATTGACGGCCCCAAGCCCGGTCGCCCCGACCGAGGGACGGCGGCTGAGAACACCCGAGAAGAAGGTGATCGATCCTGCGTCGGTCAGATAGGGCAGCACCTCGCGTGCGGTGATGTAGGGCCCGGTAAACTTGGCCTCAAACATGGTGCGCAGCTGGTCCAAGGGCAGTTCCGTGAACGCACCATGCGCCGCGCTTGAGGCCGTGATGACCAGATGGTCAACGGTGCCAAGGCTGGCGGCCCATGCCGTCACCGCAGCAGCGTCGGTGGTATCGACCGGAGCGAGTCCAACATCGCCGATTTCAGCGGCAGCCGCTTGCAGTTTGCCGGGGTCGCGGCTTGCAATCGTGACTTTGGCACCGCAGGATTTGGCCAGTTTTGCGGTCGCTTTGCCCATGCCGCTGCTGCCGCCCACGATGACGACATGCTGGCCGGACAGGTTTGTTTCCAATGCGTCAGACATAGCGATCTCCTTATTCGATTGTCAGTACAAGCTTGCCGGTGGTTTCGCCGCTTTCCAGCCGACGATGGGCTTTTGCCGCCTCAGTTATCGGCAGTGTGGTGATCTGTGGGCGCAAAATACCCTGACCCAGCAGGTCAAAAACCGTCGCAAGGTCGGCGTTGAATGCCTGCGGCTGATCGTTGAAATAGGTGTAGATATCGCTGACCCGCACGGCGATGGATTTCTGAAAGTGCTGCCCAAGGTCCCCGGCAAAACTCCCGGTTGGCGGACCGGCAAGAAAGCCGAACAGCACAACGGTTCCCAAGGGGGCCAGGGCCGCCATGTCTGATGTCAATGTGTCGCCCGAGATAGGGTTCAGGCTCAGATCAACGCCGCGACCGCCGGTCAGGTTCAGCACCCGTGCCGTGACATCCTCGATTCGGTAGTCGATGACATGATCCGCGCCTTGCGCTTTGGCATAGCCCATCTTGTCGGTACTGGCCGAGGCGATCACGGTCATGCCGAGATGTTTGGCGATGTGCTGGATCATGGTGCCGACACCGCCTGCAGCCGCATGCACCAGAACCGTTTTCCCTTTGCCGCGCCGCCCAGATTGACCAGCATGTGATAGGCGGTCATGGCGTTTACGGGGATTGATGCGGCCAGTTCAAAACTGACACTATCGCTGATTCGGGTAACGTAAGCTGCGCCGATGATCGAGTGCGTGCCGTAGCCACCGGCACCAATCGGACCCATCCAGGCGACCCTGTCCCCAATCGCAAAGCCGTCGACCCCGTCGCCGATGCCTTCGATCACACCTGCGCCTTCGACACCGGGGATGTGGGGCAGGGCGGGCATCATGCCGTCGGGCATTTCGCCGCGTCGAATGATCGTGTCGATGAAATTGACCGCAGCCGCGTGATTGCGGATCAGAACTTCGCCCGCGCCGGGCTTTGCGGGGTGAATGGCCGACCTGCTCAGCACATCAGGCCCGCCGGTCTGTGAGAGTTTGATCGCGTAGGACATGGGTTTCTCCGTCTTGATGGACCGAAGATAGAGAGATCGCCTATTCGAGATAATAGTTGAGATCAGGAGATAAATTCCCAAAAATAGAATAATGATCTACAACGACATTGCCCTGTTTACCGCCGTCGCGCGGGATCTTAGCTTTTCCAAGGCGGCGGATCGGTTGAACATACCGCTCAGCCGTGTCAGCCGGCGGATTGCGGCGCTTGAGGATCTTCTGGAAACCAAACTTTTCGAACGCACCACGCGACAAGTCCGACTGACCGAGGAAGGACGGCATCTGTTGGATCGCTGTCAGGACCCCATCGAGGCGTTGCAGGACATTGCGGTGATAGGCGAGGACACAAACCGCCACGTGATCCGCATCACGGCCCCACCGCTGGCGGCACGCACCACCATTGGCCCGCGCCTGCTGGATTTCGCGGTCCTAAATCCGGACATTCAACTGGAACTGACAACCACAAACGCAATGCTGGATTTCTTCCGGGACAACGTCGATCTTGCTTTCCGGGTCGGGCCGCTTGGGGATTCCAGTCTGGTGGCAAAGCGTCTTTGGTCGATTCCGTATTGTTTCTGCGCAGGCGATGGCTTCGTCAAACAGCATGGGTTGGAGGGCGCGATCACACGGGCAGAATTTCTGAAACTGCCCGCCCTTGTGGCGGGGCAGCCTTGGGTTCTTGATTCAGGAGAGCGCATCCACCCCTCGCATATCGTGCACAGCCTCACCGATCTGAGCGTCCTTGAGGATGCCGCCCGACGCAATCTTGGTGTCGCGATGCTTCCAACGGATATGACCGGGGCCGGTCTGCGACCTCTGACCGTTGATGGCGCAACCCCTTTGACCCGCGAGATGTATGCGGTCTACCCCAGTCGTCGTTTGCTGCCTGCACGTATGCGGAAGCTGATCGATTTCATGGCGTCGCGTCGCGATCCTGATCGAAAGTAATCACAAAACAAGCGCCGCCATTGCCGGGATCGATGTCAAGCGTCCCGTCGACCGCTTCGGCCGTCGCCTTGACGATGTTCAGGCCCATGCCGGTGCCGCCACTGTCCCGACGCGTGGTGAAAAAGGGTTCAAGCACCTTGCCGACATTGCCCTCACTGATCCCCGCCCCATCGTCCTTGATGCGCAGGCTGGTCTTGCGAATGCTGTGTTCCGTGCTGAGGTAAACCGTTTGCGCCCCATGCTGTTGCGCGTTCTGCAAAAGATGGGTCAGCATAAGCGTCAGTGTGCGGGCCTCGACCGGTAACCGGGTGGTTGCGGCCTCGATCTTCAGGGCCAGTTTCGGGAATGTCCGCCGCAACTCTGGTTCGATATCGGCCAGGCAACAGGACCCGGCCAGCGCGCTCTGATCGGCCAGGCTGAAGGCGCGCATGTTGGCAAGCAGATCCTCCATCCGCGTACTGCTTTTGTCGATCGCATCCAGAAGCCTGTGCCTTTGCGGCTGGGGCAGATCATCATCCCGCAACAACTCGGCCGCACCTTTTAAAGCGGTCAGGGGGGATTTCAGTTCATGGGTGACATGCGCCGTGTAGGTTTTCAGCGCGTCCTGCTTGCGTTGCAGACGTTCGGTCAGCGACTGAAAGCTGCGGCTCAGATCTTCCAACTCGCGGGTTCCGAGCTGTTCGGGTGGCTTCCATGGCTGGCCGCCATGGCCCGCAGACTGGCTGCGCTGAATCAACAGGCGAATGGGTTGGGTGATGAAGCGCCAGAAGACGTAGCCGATCAGGGCGGTGGACAAGGCGACGAAGATGGCCGCCTTGATCAGGTTGGACCGTTCGCCATACAGAAAGCGGAAGATGTGGTTCGGTGTGCGGCTGATATAGACGGCCCCGATCAGCGTCTCATCGATGAACACCGGCATCGCCACAAAGACCCGCACCCGTGCACCACGGCTGAACGTATAGAGCGCGGGGGGTTTGTCATCGCGCAACCGCGTTCGCGCGACCGAGGTGGTATCGCCCGCCAATGCGGCTTGGACCTCCTCGACATGGCCCATCCCCTTGCCGATCTCGGCGGTACCGGCAAAGACACGCCCCTCGGCATCCAGGAAGCGATAGCCCGCCAGTGTCTGCGCTTGTGCGGCGTCAGACATGCGAGTCAGCAATTCGGCAATGTCGCGATAGACAGGCCTGGTTGATGCTGTCACCGGAACCGCATCCGGGCGGGGCGGCAGGATCGTTTCACGATTGACGGACAGGGATGGGAACACCGCGTCATCCACGGAAAACGAACTTAGGTCGGGCGGCTGCGCACCGGCTGCGTCCGCGTAGAGTTCGGCAAAAGTCGCAGACATTACAGCGGCTTGGGATAGCAGGCTTTCCTCGGTCTGTTGCACCAGCTGGCTGTCGTAGAACCGAAACAGGATCAGCCCGGCGAAGGGTAGGCACAGGACGATTGCAAGGACCAACAGGACAACTGTCCACAGCCGGGGGCGCCATCTTCGGCTTAGCCGGGCAGGCATGAACCCATCCTCAACCCGACACCATGGATGGTCACGATACCGTCGCCACACCCGGCTGAGGCCAGTTTGGCCCGAACATTTCGGATGTGGCTGTCGATGGTCCGGTCGGACACGTGTATGTTGTAGCCATACAGCGCGTAGATCAGCTGCACCCGCGACAGGACATGATCGGGCCGGGCCATCAACGTGGCCAGCAATCTGAACTCGGACCCGGTCAGAGACACGTCCAATCCGTCGAACCGGCAAACATGGCGGTCAGGATCAAGATGCAGGCGGCCCCGCGTCAGGCCCTGGTCCGCTTGCGCCACCAATGCGGTGCTGCGTTTCAGAATGGCCCGGATCCGCGCCACCAGCTCTCGCGGGGAAAAGGGTTTGGTCAGATAGTCGTCGGCCCCGATCTCAAGCCCCACGATGCGGTCAATCTCATCATCCCGCGCGGTCAGAAACAGGATCGGCACGTCCGAGGATTTACGGATCTCGCGGCAGACTTCCAGCCCGTCTTTTTCGGGCAGGCCAATGTCCAGAACGATCAGGTCGGGGCGCTCTGCCTGACAACTGCCCAAGGCGGAAACGCCGTCGGTAGCGAACAGCGTTTCATAGCCAGCTTTTTCAATCGCGATCCCTGTTACCTCAAGGATATTGGGGTCGTCATCGACAACAAGAATGCGTGCGGGCATCAACGGCGGTCCTTCAATTCTGCTGCCGATAATAGGCTTGGATACGCCATCTCCGAAAGCCCCATTCGCGCCAGTTGGTGATCCTGTCTCGGCGCAGATCATAATACATTGCACGACCGCAAATCTGTTGATCCGTTTCCATTTCGACTGCATGTATGGCCGGAAAGGCATCGGCCCCCAGACCGCAGATGTAATAGGTATCGCGCGAGGCCAGATCGCCATGGCGCAGATTGTAATCGGCGACAATCCCTGAGAAGTTCACGAAACAGCAAACATACAGCGTGGCCAGCGCGGCCGCGAAACATCGGCGCAACAGCCAGACGCTGCTATGGCCATTGTGGATTTGCAACAGGGTCAGAACCAGCCCGACCATGACCAAACCCATCCAGATAAATGCCGCAATGCGCAGGTGAGTCAGGGCATATGCTTCGACATATAGCTGCAACCGGAACGCGGCCGTGACGACCAGAAAAACATTCTGCACAAGCCACAGATAGACCAAAGCGCGCAAGGTCCGGTCCTCACGGATCATGCTGTGGGTTAGCAGAGTAAAGACGCCTGCAAGCAGGGCTGTGACCACCAGCGGATAAGCCCCGCGATGCGCGTATTCGGCATAGTTCACCCCATCGGGCAGGGCGACACCGCCGGTCAGGATGCCAAGGTCCATGACGGTTTGGGCCAGAAACAAGGCGTTGAAAAGAAACAGACAGTTTCGGACCGACGCTGGATTGACCAAAAAGGCGGATCGACCCGGCCCGGCCTGTCTGGCAACCGGTTTGGTTGTGGTCGACCCCAGCAGCTTTTCGCTGAGGTTGAGATAGGGCCAGATCAGACAGGCAACGACGGCCCAAAACAGCACCCTAAGCCAGAAATCCAACACAAACATCTGACCCGGATCCAGCCGGGACAGAAAACCCTCCAGCAGCGGGTTGGCACTGGACAGAAGGGCCAGAAAGACCCCGCCCATGATCAGGGGCAACAGCATCGACGCCGCGTGATTGCGAGCGCACGATCCGACATCGACCGATTTGCTGGCCCGCGCGGTGTCGCGAAACAGCATAAGGCTTCCAAAAATTGGCAGTGTCAGGGCCGAGCGCAGGACAAGGTGCTCGTTCGAGCGGCTTCCATAAACGACCCAAACGGCAAGGCACACGATCCCGCCCAGACTGAACATCAGCGACAAGGGTTGCAGATCAACCGCAACCGGCAAGTTGCACATAAGCGCAAAGGTCATGGACCCCAGCCATTGGATCGGGCTGGGCCGCAGTGGTCTGGCAACCATGATGGCCACCGCAAAGAGCAACGAGAATACCGCGACCGAAATACCCGCCGGTTGGTTCCAGAACAGCCAATCCGCAAGCGTGATCAACGCCGCCAGCAACGGGATCGCGTGCTGCATCCGAAGGGATTTCAGCAACGGCCCGTCAGGTGTTGAAAGACGCCGTTGCTGGGACTGCGGAGTGCTGACCGTTTCCAGCCACCATGCGTCTCGTTTGATGCGATCGGGTACGCCCTGAATGATCAGTTCCTGTCTCATGCTCTGTCTCTTGCTTGCTGTTTTTGTTGCCCACAGCAATGCCGGGCGCGATTGCAGCTTTGCGAAGCCATGCGCGCAGAGATCGGGGGGCTTTTGTGCAGATTTTCCGCAGAATGACCGGCAGAACTTCCATAAGGATCAGTGATTTTCAGCACCGCTCGCGGTATGGTTGCAGGCCTACGAACATTGCGATCCGAACATATGTCAGGCGCTTTGGTCTAAACCCCTAAATAACGGAAGATTGTAGCTGGAAACCCCGTAAATCCCTGTAATTCGGATACTCTTTTGCAACAGAAACTAACAAGTTAAGAACCGCGCCAATCCTATTGTGTAGATTCGGCAAGTTTTTGCCGTTAATCTGTTGTTTAGGACGGGTGACAGGGGGAAACTAAGATGTGCAAAGGCACGGAACCATGACTCAGGTTGTCGACCATTCGGCCCGCCTGATCACAGTCCTTGAAAAGGCCGGGTTGGAAGAACACGCATCCCGATTTGCCGAAGAAGAAATCTCGGATGAACTTCTTGACGATCTGACAGATCCCGAGCTGCGCGATCTTGGCCTGACAGTCGGGCAGAGAAAGCGTTTTCGGCAGGCCCAGATCGAGCTGAAGCGGCTGGAAGTAGAGGACAATCCCGAACTGTCCCGCGTGGCCGAGCGTCGCCAGCTGACACTGGTGTTCTGCGATCTGGTTGGCTCGACCCAATTGGCGCAACGCTATGATCCGGAAGAGCTGATGCAGATCATGACTCTGTATCTGGACACCGCAATCGGAACGATGAAACGGCATGGCTGCCACCTGGCGTATCGTCAGGGCGACGGGATCATGATGTATTTCGGCTATCCCAAAGCGATGGAGGATGATGCCGAACGCGCAGTACGCGCGGTTCTTGAAACCATCGAGGCGGTGCAGAATCTGGATACCAAATACGGTGAAAACCTGGATCTGCGGGCGGGCATTGCAACCGGTCTTGTCGTCGTTGGTACCGTGTCGTCCAAAAGCTTGGGCACCGGGGATTTTCTGGTTGGGGAAACCGCAAACCTTGCGTCGCGCCTGCAAGGGCTGGCCAATCCGGGCGAGGCCATTGTGGCATCCGAGACCTGGCAGTTGACCAAAGGGGCGTTTGATTTTGAACCCCGCGGCAGTCATGAGCTGAAGGGCTTTCAACACGAACGCACCGTTTATCGGGTCGTCTCCGAAGTAGTCGCCCCCAGCCGGTTTGACGCGCGGTCCGGTCAATCTGCGGTGACTTTGGTTTCGCGCCAAAGCGATCTGTCGACCCTCACGGGTCTGTGGGAAAGTGCAAAGGACGGCTCGGGCAAGCTGGCGTTGGTTGGTGGTGCGGCGGGGATCGGCAAATCGCGGCTGATCAAGTCCCTGTCCGAGACGCTGGATACCGTTCCGCTGACCCTGCAATGCGTTCCGCATCTGGCCAGTTTGCCGCTGCATCCGCTGCAGGGGCACCTTCGCGGCATGTCCAATGACGGCACGGGTGAAGAGGCGGTGAAACAGGCAATTGCCGAGTTTGTTCAGGACGCCTCGCGCCTGACTGACGCCGATCTGCCGCTGCTGGTGGATCTTGCCGGTCTGTCGGCAGACGGTCCGGTCGAATCCGATCCGTTGAAAAAGGCCCGGATGTCTTTGGACCTGTTGATCCGATGTGCCGGCAGTGTTTGCGACAAGCAGGGTGCGATGTTGCTGGTGCTGGAAGATGTGCACTGGGCAGACGCAACGACACTGGATGCGCTGGACGCGCTGGTTGGCGCACTGGATCAAATGCCGATCCTGATCGTGATGTCGCATCGCCCGGAATATGAACCGCCCGAGCATTTCGAAGGCCGGGCCGAGATCATCGATTTGACACCTTTGGGCAAATCGGAAGCTTCAGAACTGGTGCGCCGCGTTGCAGAGCCGCGCAGCCTGCCGGTTATTCTGGTGCATCAGATCATCCAGAAGGCGGATGGCGTGCCGCTTTATATCGAGGAAATGACCAAGGCGGTTCTGGATCAGCTGCCTCATGACGTACCGATCGACGCTGCGGTTCTGGATACGCTGAGCATTCCGGCGACCTTGCAGGACTCGCTCATGTCGCGTCTTGACCGGATGGAAAAGGCCAAACCGATTGCGCAGCTTGGGTCGGTCATCGGGCGCAGCTTTACCGCTCCGATGATCCGCGCGGTTGCACCGGATGGCACGGATGTGGACGGGGCGTTGATTCAGCTGATGGCCGCAGGGCTGGTTCTGGCCACCAGCGATGCCGGTTCGCCGACCTACACGTTCAACCACGCGCTTGTTCAGGATACCGCCTATAACTCGCTGCTGCTGGATGATCGCGAAAAGCTGCACCTGCAAATCGCCGAGGCGCTTCTGGCCGGGCATGAAGCATTTGGAACTCCGGCCCCCGACACAGTCGCGCATCATTGCGATCTGGGCGGGCTGAATGACGTGGCCGTCACCCACTGGATTACAGCTGGCGAGCAGGCGTTGTCGCGTTTGGCCAATCTGCCAGCCATTTCGGCATTCCGTGCGGCGCTTCGCAACATCGACACGCTGCCCGTTGCACCGGATCGCGATGGTCTGGAACTGCGCGTGCAGATGAATGTGCTTCCGGCCTATATGGCAATCTATGGTTGGTCATCGGATCAGGTCGGCCAGACCGCCGCCCGCGCGATGGAGCTTGCGCAGGCGCTTGGCGATGGCGAAACGCTGTTTGCGGCGACTTTCTGCCGATGGACCAATTTCTTCGTCGGCGGTCAGATGAACCGCGCCATGGAGATGGGGCAGGCCCTGGCCGGAATGGCCGGTGCGGTGCAGGATCCGGTCACAATGGTTCTGGCGTCGCGGGCCCTGAGCTTCACGCATTATTTCCGGGGCGAGTTTGCCGAATGTCAGCACCATGTCGACTATGGGCTGGACCTGCTGACACCGGAAATGGATCTGGCGATGTTGCCCATTACTCAATCGTCTACGGCGGCCTCTTTCCAGGCCATCAAGGGCTGTCTGCTATGGCAACTTGGCAAGTTTGAAGAGGCCGAGGCCGCCCGTCTGGAATCCATCGAAATCAGCAGATCGCTGAAACACGCGCCCAACCTTGTTTACATCATGGGGGCCTGTTCGATGTTCCTGCCCTATGCCGGGGAATGGGAGCGGATGGACAAGACAATGAAAGAAGCGCGCAAGATCGCGGATGAGGAAGGCTTCCTGTATCTGCACGCGATGCAAGACATCTATATGGGTCTGGCGCAGGCCGGTATGGGCGACGTCGCAGGCGGGGCCGAGCGGGTGGAAACGTACATGGATCTCGTCTCGAATGCGGGTGGGAACTTTACTTTTCCGCAGAATCAGATTGTTCTTTCAGAATTACAGATTGATCAGGGCAATATTGATCCGGCTCTGGAGCGGCTTGAGCATGTGTGCCAGCCCGGTTGGGATCGGGGTGAGACGCTGAACAAGCCCGAATATCATCGGGTCCGGGCCAAGGCCTTTGCCGCCCGTGGTGAATGGGACGCTGCGATAGCTGAGGCCAAGACGGCACTGCAGCTTGCCCAGGAAACCGGTGCCGTTGTTTTGGAAGATCGCGCCCGGCGTTTGTTGGAAACGCTGAGCGATACGACGAATATTGAAAAAGCTGCCAAGATCAGTTGAGCAGTACCAACTGGAGGGATTTTTGATGACCGAGGCACTTGAATGGAGTCAAGAGCAGTGGAGCACCGTCAATCAGGTTGTTCATGATGAGGCGCTTCGATCTCGGGTCGCTGCCAGTTTTTTACCCCTATACGGGCCGTTGCCAGCCGATACGCAATCGGTTCCGCTGAACACGCTAGAGGTGGATTCCACGGGGGGCGGTGCGGTCGATCGCCTTGTGGTGAATGATTATGACACCTCGCGCCTTACAACCGTATCGGTAAATGTGTTTCTGAAGGGTGCCCAGATTGCCGATCCGGAACTTGCCGCAGCGCAGCTCATGTTCCGGCGTGCAGCCACTGTTGTTGCCCGAGTCGAAGACTTGATTGTGTTCAAGGGGCAACCTGCAGCAAACCAGGCTCCACCCTCAACTGGGACCGGGAAGCTGCCAAACATTTTCACCGTCAGCGGCGGCGGCGCATATGACGGGCTTTTGCAAGCCGGGGCAAATAACCCTACCAAAGGAACCAAAACGGGGACTAACGCCACAGGAACCGAAGTGTTCCAGGCGGTCGTGAAAGGTATCAACAAACTGGAAACCGAAGGCCATCTGGGTCCATTTGCCTGTGTCATGGGTAACGATCTGTTTGAGGCGGTGACAACTCCGCTGGCAAACTCGATGGTTCTGCCGCGCGACAGCATCCTTCCCTTCCTTGATGGACCTTTGCTGCGCTCTGGCGCCATTCCGGCAAAAGAAGCGGTTCTGGTCTCGCTGCAAGGGGCGCCGATTGAAATCGTTGTGCCTTCGGATATCGCGGTCAAATACCTGCAAACCTCGTCCGAGGGTGAACATGTCTTCCGCGTGCAGCAGAAATTCCGTCTGAGGATAAAGGAAGAAAAGGCCGTTACCAAAATCCACTTCTGATCGGGGACGGGGTCGTGCGCGAGTTCACCGACAAAGGGATTACCCTGCGGTGGTCCGAGGCGGTCACCCAGACCGTCAGCGGGGTTCAGCGGGTTCTGGTCGAGGCCGGACCGGCTGTATCGTCGCACGACACGTTGCGATTGCTGTTTTCCGAAGCGGGCGGGCCGGAACGCGCGGTGCGGGGGTGGCCTGTTGGGTGTGATCCGAAGACAGGAATGCAGCAATTCGCCGCCACTTTGCCCCTTGCTTTGGCGGGCAAGCCGATGTCGTGGCGTCCCGTTCTGACAAGCCGGGGTCGCGAAGTTGATCCGGGCTATCAGCAGGTCAAGCCAGCGCAAAAACCGGCAGCAGATGCGGCCCCGGTATCGCCGGCTCTGGACCATATCGCGCGTTTTGTGGTTCCGTTTGACGCAAATTTTCGCACCACCGGAGAGACCCCGGAAGGGCTTTGGCTGCATTTCGCCATCCGCGAAGGCGGCACGGTTTGTGGCCCGAAGCTGAATGGCACGATTGAGCCGGTGGGCGGCGACTGGATGCAGGTGCGACCGGACGGGGTGGGCAGTCTGAATGCGCGGGCGATGATCAAACCGGACGATGGTGGCGAGCCGATCATGTTCGAGGACTCAGGCATTTGCGACTTTGGTCAGACAGCCTTTGCCGCATTGTGCAAGGGGCAGCTGCCCGCCACGGCCCCCGTTCACATTGCCTCACGTTATCTGACGTCGAACCCCAACTATAAGTGGCTGAACCGGGTGCAGGGGATCGGGATCGGGCAGGCGAGCCTGTCCGACGTCACCCTGCGCTTTGACGTCTATTCCGCGAAAGGAACATCCGATGCCTGAGAAGGTGGTCATACTGGGCGGCGGCGTGGCGGGGATGAGTGCCGCGCATGAGCTGATCGAGCGCGGGTTCGAAGTTGAGGTTTACGAACGACAACTGATCGCCGGCGGCAAGGCACGCAGCATCCCCGTGATGAAAAGCGAAGATGACCGGGGATCGAAAGCCAAGCATATCGAGGCGCTTCAGCAATGGGTCGATATGGACGGCGCGGACTTCCCGCCCGGTGTCAAACGCCCCTGGTTGCCGGGCGAACACGGGTTCCGCTTCTTCCCGAACTTCTACCGCCACATCACCGACACGATGGCCCGCACGCCCTATTACGACAAGGGCACCTGTTTCGATAACCTGATGCCAACCACGCAGGTTCTGGTCAGCCAGTTCGACAAGCCGGGCATTATCGTTCCCGAACGCTCTCCCCGGTCCTTGAAAGAGGTCGCGGATGCGCTCAAGACCTTCGCCTTCACGATCTCGCCCCGGGATGAGATCGGGTTCGAGGATGTCGAACATTTCATCAGCTGCATGTGGCGCATTGCAACCTCGTGCAAGGAACGGCGCGAGGATGAGTATGAACGCACCGGCTGGTGGGATTTCATCGGGGCCGAAGAACGGTCGGAAGCCTATCAGAAGTTTCTGGCGATTGGCCTGACGCGCTCGCTGGTTGCGGCCAAGGCCACAACGGCCAGCACCAAGACCGTGGGCGATATCGCCATTCAGTTGCAGTTGGGCATTGCCACACCGGAACCGCATTGCAACCGATTGCTGAACGGGCCGACAAATCTGGTCTGGATCCAGCCCTGGCTCAACTACCTTGAGAGCATGGGGGTGAAATACCACTTCGATTCAAAAGTCACGGGCATCGAGTGCCGGGACGGCCGGATCGTGAACGCCACAATCGAGCGGGCCGGGAAAGAGGAAACGATCACCGGCGACTGGTTCATCAGCGCCCTGCCAATCGAACGGATCGCACCGCTTGTGACCCGGTCGATGACCGCGCTGGATCCGGCGCTGGCCAAGCTGAAGCTGTTGGCTGAGAACGTCCAGTGGATGAACGGCATCCAGTATTACCTGACGAAAGAGGTCGAACTGACCCATGGCCACGTGATCTTCATCGACAGCCCATGGGCCCTGACGGCCGTGTCGCAGAAACAATTCTGGCCCGATATCAATTTCGAGAACTGGGCCGAGGGCAAGACCAAGGGCCTGCTGTCTATCGATATCTCCGAATGGGACAAGCCGGGCCTCAACGGCAAGACCGCGCGAAACTGCACCCGCGAAGAGATTGCGGATGAGGTCTGGGCGCAGATGAAACGCAGCCTCAACGTGGACGGCCAAACCGTTCTGCGCGACGAGGATATGCACTATTGGTTCCTCGATCCCGACATTGTCGCCGACCCCGAGCACCCCTCGCGGATGAGCAATGTCGAGCCGCTGCTGGTCAATCGCATAAACACGTGGCGCCTGCGGCCCAACGCGGCGACTCTGATCCCGAATTTCTTCCTGGCGTCGGACTATGTACGCACTTTCACCGACCTTGCCACCATGGAAGGTGCGAACGAAGCCGCGCGGCGCGCCGTCAATGGCATCCTGCGGCGCAGCAACTCTGACGCCGAGCTTTGCAAAATCTGGGATCTGCACGAACCGGATATTCTGCGCCCGCTGCGCGCCTATGATTACGCGCGGTATCAGGCCGGTCTGCCCTGGGATGATCGGTTTTCCGAGGCGGTTCAGGCATCGCTGCGCACCGCGCAGGACACCACGGGAACGACGGGCGGGGGTGAAGGGCCGTTGGCCGCTGTCGGCCCAATTGCCAGCGAGTATTCCAAGCCCGGCGGGTTTGTCGAAGAACCCGCGATTGCGGATGCGCTGCGGATGGTGTGCCCTCCGCCCGCATTGTATGACATGATGGCGTCTTACGTGCCCGGTGTAGACATCCCAATCCCGGGTGCAGAGCAGGCCGAAGAGGTCGCGCTGGACGTTGTCGGAACCGGGGCCGAGCCCTCATCCGTGCCCGGCGTGGACCGGATCATGGGCACATCGCTGAATTCAAAGCCGAACCCCGGCGCGGCGGGCGGTTCGCGCCGCAAAGTCATCATCACGCAGAAGGGCTGAGCCTGTGAGCGCATCCACCGCGCATCTGGATCCGGCGGCAACGCAAGGATTTCTGGAACAACTGACCTCTTACGGGGATCAGGCGCGGCAGGCGTTGTTGGGCCGGCTACCGACGCATGAGCCCCAAGATTATCTGTACGGCCCAATCCGCGACTATATCGAAACGTCCGGCAAGGGGCTGCGCCCGGCGCTTTTGCTGGCGACCTGCGAGGCGTTCGGCGGCAAAACCGAAGATGCCATCGTGTCAGCAGCGGTGATCGAACTGCTGCACAACGCGTTTCTGATCCATGACGACATTGAAGATGTCAGCGATTTCCGTCGCGGCCGGGAATGCATGCATAAACGCCTCGGCGTGCCGCTTGCGATCAATACGGGCGACGGCATGCAGGCGCTGGCTTTACGTCTGTTGCGCGACAATCTGGACCCGCTGGGCCCCGAGACATCGGCGCGCGTGCTGGATGAGTTCGATCACCTTCTGCTGCAATCCATCGAAGGGCAGGCGATCGAGCTTGGGTGGATTCGCGACAACCGGATGGACGTCACCCCGGCGGATTACCTGACCATGTGTCTGAAAAAGACCTGTTGGTACAGTTTTATCCACCCGCTGCGGATTGGAGCGTTGATCGCGCGACCGGATGATGTGGCCTCGGGCCGGTTGAATCTGGACGATTTCAACGCCTTTGGCTTCTTTCTGGGGGCCGCATTTCAGATACAGGATGACGTTCTGAACCTTGTCGGAAGTCAAGACAAATACGGCAAGGAAATCGGCGGCGATATATACGAGGGCAAACGGACCTTGATGCTGAGCCAGCTCAGCCTGAATGGCGAGCAGCGCGAAAAAGACCGCCTGTCCCGGTTTCTGTCCGACCCCAGACAAGACCGCTCGACCCATGATGTCGACTGGGTTTTGTCGCGGATGCACCATTACGGCTGTGTCGAGTACGCGCAGCGCGCGGCGGATGATCTGCTTCAGTCAGCGCGCACTGAGTTTGACAACGTGTTTGCCGGGGCTCAGGGCGGCCCACGGGCTTTTCTGGGTCAGTTCATGGATTATCTGGTCGCGCGTCAGGTCTGACGGGCGGCGATATCGAATTTTACCACGATGGCCGAGCGTTCCGAGCCAAAACAATGAACCCGCCCATGATACTGGCCGGGGTCCACCAGATCGTGCACCGTCAGAATAACGCTGACATCGGCCACTTCCCCCGCGCCCAGCTTTAGGGTGGCAGGCTCGACCCGCAGGCGGTCGGCGGGGATCACAGCACCTTCTTCGTTCGTCAGATCACCAGCCTCGAACCGCATCTCAACCGCACCGAACCCGGCCGGTGCGGCAACGGACAGCACAATTGTTCCCGTTCCGCCCGGTCTGCAGGTTTCCTGGCATTGAAATGGCCCGTCCAGCGGCAGTTTCTGACCGGTTTCAGCGTCCAAAACACTGCGCGCCAAATCCGATATCGGGTTTTGATCCAACATTGGCGCGGTCGGATCTACTGCACGAAGCATGCTGGCGTAGGGTTTTCGCTCGAAATAAGGCATGCCTCGAATGTGCACGGGACGTGGCGGTCAGTAAACAGAATTTTCGTCGGGGTTATCGGCTTTTTCAGGGAAATGCAGGGTTTTGATGTCCCTGCGGTTACGTCAATTCCTCGACCGTCACTTTGCCCGTCGGGCGTATGTCGATCTCGAAATGGCGGGCCTGAACAACATCTTGCACCGATGGCGGGTCAAAGCAGACCCAGTTTTCATGTCCCGGCCTGCGAACGCTTTCATAGCGAATGCCAACCAGACCCAAACCAGGGCCCGCGTGTCGCACATGTTCGCCAAAGCGTTGGGGAACGGGATAGCTTGTATCGTCGGGGTCATGAAACTCGGGGTGTTTGCCAAAGACATCGACAAAATCGCCGACCAGCCGTGCCTCGTATTCGCGATAGGCCTCGCGTTTATGGGTCAGACCCGAGAGTGAAATTTCCTTGCGCAGCCCATTGGCGACTTCAAGCACAGAGGTCATGAGATCGCTGGCCGCATACCACGCGCCCAACAGGGATGAGGTGAAACGCATCCCCGTGACCGAGCCGTGCAGAAACGAAGACATGACAATGCTGGCATTGGGTCGGCCATAGACCCATTGCGCCCGATCCAGCCGGGACAAGCGCGTGGCCACCAGCCGGTCATTGGTCCAGCCTTCCAGTTCAAAGACGTCTGCCAGATCGTCGGCGCTGGCCACATCTTCGAATGCGGACACAGGCGGGAAGCGTGACGGGATGATACGGCAGGTTGAAGATGTGGCTCGGGCACGGGTGTACCCGGTCAGATCCCAGCTCACAAAAAGACCACGTCGTCTTCGGTTACCGGCTCGAAACTACCCTCGGGCGCGCCCTGACCCATGTCACCGCCGCGCCAGGCATCCAGATAGCGGCGCACGGTCATCATGCCGTCCTGCCCACCGGTCACGATCAGATGCAATGGGGACGACCCTGCAAAAACCGTGCCCTTATGCGGGCTGATCAACCATTTCACCGCCTGATCCTGATCAAGAAACAGGATCGACAGAGCCTTGTGGATACCCAGAACGGCCGAGATGCGCACCAATGTGTCAAAGGGCAACGAGATCGGCTTGCGATCAACCGCCTTCCTGATCCAGGCGTGATAGGTCGATCGACCGGGATGCCCCAATGTTGCAATGCGCTGCGCCTCGCTCAGCCCCCAGCCTTGCGCGATATTGCGAAACGTGCGCAGACCCGGCCCGCTGAGCCGCGCGCGATCTGCGGCTTCAACCGGGACAAGCAGCGGGGCGGCGTTGGCCTCTTGCGGCAGAGCTGCGATTTCCATGGCGTCCTCTTTGTCCGAAAACAGATTTAAGGTCTATATATAGACAAAGCGCCCGTAATTCAACTCTGCCCGGGCAATTCCGCGCGTTGACCGAACCGCGCAGTTTGCCTATCCCGGTCAGGCTGAAGGAACCCAAAACGGCGCGTTGGACAAAAATTGCGCAAAACCAACATACTGGACCATGTGATCCTGATTGTCGGAGCGGTTGTCATGACCGGGCCGGTTGCCGCGTTGGGCTGGCAACTTGTGGCCGGTGTTGGCGTCGGCAATCTGTGGCCGCTGTTCCAGAACCTTTGGGAAAACGGGGTCAGCAGCAACAGCATCAGTGCCGGGGCGATGATGTGGAACTCGCTGGTTCTGGCTGTTGGCGTGGCGGCCCTGAATTGCTCTGTGTCAATGCTGGCCGCCTATGCGCTGGTCTATTTTCGCCTGCGTTACAGTAACCTGATCTTTGCAGCGATCCTGCTGGCCATGTTCTTTCCCATTGAAAGCCGGATGCTGCCCACTTTCGCCGTGACCAGCGATCTGGGCCTTTTGAACTCTTACACCGGGATGATCCTGCCTGTTTCGGCCAGCGGGCTGGGCGTTCTGGTGCTGAACCAGTTCCTGCGGCAAATCCCGGTTGAGCTGATGGAGGCCGCCAGAATGGACGGTGCCGGACCGATGCGGTTTTTCTTCGATACGATCCTGCCCCTGTCCCTGCCGATGATGGCCGCGCTGTTTGCGATCCTGTTCGTGTTCGGCTGGAACCAATATGCCTGGCCGGTCATCATCACCACAACCAGCCTGACCCATAGCACGCTGGTCAGCGGGATGGTCTATGCCGGGATCGGGGATCCGGCAGGGATGGCGCTGGCGTTGATGGCCCTGTTGCCACCCGCCGTTATTTTGTTGCTGGTGCAACGCCAGTTGGTGCGGACACTGACGGCTGGGATTCACTGACGTCAGCCGGTTCTAACGCAGCACAATATCCGCAGGACGTGAGTTGGAGAGAATCCGTTTCGCGTTCGGAATATCATTCGCCAGCGCACGGGCATGGGCCGCGTCAGGGGGCAGGCCGTGATCCAGCCAACGCGCGGTCAACCTGTCCTCCAGCGTGGGCAGATCAACATCCAGAAAGACGCTGAGCGCCCATATCTCTGCAAGGTTTGCCCAGCCAGCTTCTTCCAACAGCAGGTAATTGCCCTCGACCAGAACAAGGTTTTGCTCGGGCGCGACCAGTCCACGCGCGGCGATGGCCTTGTCAATCTCGCGGTCGAATTCGGGAACGGCGACCTCATCTTCGGTCAACAGGCGGTGCAGAATTGCCTGAAACCCGGCGATGTCGAAGGTTTCCGGCGCGCCTTTGCGGTCCAGCAAGCCGCGCTTGATCAAGATGGCGTTGTCATAGTGAAACCCATCCATCGAGACCAAACCGGTAGCGATCCCCTGCCGCTGTAACATGTCCCGCGCCAACGCCGCGATGGTCGTCTTCCCGGCCCCCGGAGGGCCTGCAATCGCCACAAGGTGCCGCGTTTTCTGATCAGGCAGCGCCCGGACCGCCTCGGCAATCTGCTGGGCGAGGTCAGGGGCTGTCGATCCTTCCGCCGTCACGCCGCCTTGCCTTCACCGGGGGGGTCCATCGCGCCGGTCATAAAGGCCACCGCGTCTGACATCGAATGGTCTTTGGGGTCGATCACACACAAGCGTTTGCCCAGACGATGCACGTGAATACGGTCGGCGACTTCGAACACATGGGGCATGTTGTGGCTGATCAGGATGATCGGAATGCCGCGCGATTTCACATCCTGGATCAGTTCCAGCACCCGGCGGCTTTCCTTGACGCCAAGCGCCGCTGTGGGCTCGTCAAGGATGATGACCTTCGACCCGAAGGCCGCCGCGCGCGCCACAGCAACGCCCTGACGCTGACCACCGGACAGTGTTTCAACCGCCTGATTGATGTTCTGGATCGTCATCAGACCCAATTCGCTCAGCTTGTCGCGCGCGAATTTCTCCATCGCGGGACGGTCGAGCATTCGGAACCATGACCCTAGCGGGCCGCTCCGCCGGATCTCGCGCCCCATGAACATGTTATCGGCAATCGACAGGGCAGGGGACATGGCCAGGGTCTGGTAAACGGTCTCGATCCCGGCTTCCCGCGCGTCGATGGGCGAATGGAACTGCACCTTCTGCCCATCCAGCCAGACGTCGCCTTCATCCGGCGTGACCGCGCCTGAAACCGCCTTGATCAGCGTGGACTTGCCTGCGCCATTGTCTCCGATTACCGCCAGAATTTCGCCCGGCATCAGGTCAAAGTCACAATGGTCCAGTGCGGTGACCTTGCCGTAACGTTTGACAAGGTTGCGTCCTTTGAGAATGGGTTCCATCAGGCTGATACCTTTCTGATCCATTGGTCGACCGCGACCGCTGCAATGATGAGGATACCGATCAGCAGGAAGGTCCACTGCGCATCCGCCCCAAGCAGGCGCAGACCCAGTGTGAACACCCCAACAATAAGCGCTCCGAACAGCGAGCCCAGTATCGAGCCGCGCCCGCCGAATAGGGAAATCCCGCCAATCACAACCGCCGTAATGCTTTCGATATTGGCCAGTTGCCCTGAAGTCGGTGACACCGATCCGATGCGACCGATCAGGGCCCAGCCCGCAAAGGCGCAGATCAGACCGGACAGCATATAGACCGACATCAGGGTGCGGTGCACGTTTACACCCGACAGTTCGGCGGCTTCGGGATCATCGCCCACAGCATAGACATGCCGTCCCCAGGCCGTGTGCCGCAACGCGTAAGCCAGCACCAATATCAGCACCAACATGAAGATGACGCCAACCGTGAAAACGGCCCCGCCCACGTTAAATTTCGCGCCAAACACTTGCAGGATCGGGGCGTTTGTTTCGATCTCTTGCGAGCGGATCGTTTCGTTTTGCGAATACAGGAAGTTGGCGGCCAGAACGATCTGCCACATGCCCAGCGTTACAATGAACGGGGGCAATTTGACCCGACTGACCAAATATCCGTTGATCGCGCCAATGGCCGTCCCGACAGCCAGCCCGCAGATGATGGCGACCGTTGGCGGCAGGCCGTAGCGAAAGGTGAATTGCCCCATCACCACTGACGACATCACCATGATCGCACCCACGCTCAGGTCGATGCCTGCGGTCAGGATCACAAGGCTCTGTGCTGCTGCGACGATACCGACGATCTGCACCTGTTGCAGGATCAGTGTCAGCGCAAAGGGCGAGAAAAACTTCGACCCCAGCAAAACGCCAAAGATGACAATGGCGGCAACAAGAACGATCAGCGGAACAAGCGAGGGGTTCACATGCAGGAAATGCTGAACCGTTCCCACAAATCCCCGGTGATGATCTTCAAACTCTGCGACCTGTTCCGGGCTGCCCTGCGCGGCGGCCTCGAAATCATCAGGTTGTCGTGACGTATCGGACATAAAAGGTTCCCCCAAGCGTCAAGAGCCCGTCTGCGGACCATTTTAGCAAGTTTTCGGGTAAAGGTGTGATTGGATGGCAGGAGGCCGCAGTGCCGCCTCCTGCGTCGTCAGATCAACCCCAGCAGAGGTTCATGCCTTCATCGACCGAGATCGACTCGACCCCATCGGCGGCCTTGTCGGTGACAAGCGCAACGCCAGTGTCAAAGAAGTCCTTGCCGGGCGTGTTTTCGGGCTTCACACCCTCATCGGCCCATTTCTTGACCGCTTCGACACCCAGCGAGGCCATCAGCAGCGGATATTGCTGCGAGGTCGCGCCGATCACGCCATCGGCCACGTTCTGCACGCCGGGGCAGCCGCCATCGACCGACACGATCAGCACGTCATTTTCGCGTCCAATCGCCTTGAGCGCTTCGTACGCACCCGCAGCAGCCGGTTCGTTGATGGTATGCACAACGTTGATCGTCGGGTCCTTGGCCAGCAGATTCTCCATCGCGCGGCGACCGCCTTCTTCGTTCCCGGCGGTGACGTCACTGCCGACAAGGCGGGGGTCATCCTCGTCTCCGATCACGTTGGGGTCCGCCAGATCGACGCCAAAGCCCTGCAGGAAACCCTGATTGCGCAGAACGTCCACGGTGGGCTGGCTGACAGCCAGATCCAGCGTGGCAATCTTTGCGTCATTGGCCGCATCGCCCAGCGTCGCCTTGGCCCATTGGCCAATCAGCAGCCCGGCCAGGAAGTTGTCGGTAGCAAAGGTCGCATCCGCCGACTCAATCGGCTCCAGCGGCGTATCAAGCGCAATCACCAACACGCCCGCATCCCGTGCCTGCTGCACGGCAGGTACGATGGATGAGGTGTCAGAGGCGGTCAGCAGAATGCCTTTTGCGCCGTCCAGAATGCAGGTCTCAATCGCCTGAACTTGGGTTTCGTGGTCGCCATCGACCTTGCCCGCGAAGGCCTTCAGGGTCATGCCCAGCTCTTCCGCCTTGGCGGTCGCACCTTCCTTCATCTTGACGAAGAAGGGGTTGGTGTCGGTCTTGGTGATCAAACAAACAGTGGTGTCGGCAAACGCGCTGCCTGCTGTGACCGTCAGGGCCAAAGCTGTCGCGCCTGCGAAAGTCGCAAGTTTCATAAGTTCTCCTCCCAATTTCTCCCATGCCGGTGCCGGCATATGGGTGATCGGGCAGCAATGGCCCGACCCCACAGCAAAACCATCACAAGAATCTCAAAATGAGTCAATAAATAAATCACTCTTATTTATTATTGACAGAAAGACGCCGGTTTCTCATGGTTTGAACAGGGGAGGGTCAGACGTGTCTGTTGAAGTGCCACAGGAAAACACGCCGTCAGAACGGGTTTCCGAGGTCAAAGGGACCAACCAAAGCGGAATGCGCGCTCGGAATGAGCGTCTGGTCCTGTCTCTGGTCCGCAGACATGAGGCGCTGGCCAAGTCCGAAATCGCGCGGATGACGGGTCTGTCTGCGCAGACCGTGTCGGTCATCATGCGGCAGCTGGAAAAGGATGGTCTGCTGCTGCGGGGCGAGCCTGTGCGGGGCAAGGTCGGGCAACCCTCGATCCCGATGCGACTTAACCCGGATGGGGCGTTGTTTTTCGGATTGAAAATAGGTCGTCGCAGCGCCGAATTGGTTCTGACCGACTTTCTTGGGCGCGTGCGAAAGCACGAAAGTCAGACGTACGACTACCCGCGACCGGACGCGACACTGAAATTTGCCAAACAGGCGCTGGATCGGATGATCTCTGACCTGTCGCCCGAGGCCCGACCCCGCGTCGCGGGCCTTGGGATCGCCATGCCTTTCTATTTGTGGGACTGGGCACAAACCCTTCAGGTGGCGCAGAAAAAGATGGACCCCTGGCGTACGGCAGACATTCAGGCGGATTTGGCCGAAGCCTATGACTTTCCCGTCTTTTTGCAGAATGACGCAACAGCGGCCTGCGGTGCGGAACTGGTTTTTGGCCCCGCCGACGGGCCGCGCGATTTCCTGTATTTCTATGTTGGCTATTTCATCGGCGGCGGCGTTGTCCTGAATGGTTCGATCTATGCGGGTCGGGGAAATGCAGGGGCGCTTGGGCCCATGCCCGTTCCTATAGAAACAGGCGTTGTGAAGCCGTTGATCGACGTGGCCAGCCTCTACACCCTGGAACGTGCCGTCACCGCAACCGACGGCTTGATGTGGGAGGAAACCGATCAGTGGCATATCCCACAAGTCGAGTTGGACAATTGGCTGCAACAGGCCGGGTTCGGACTGGCCTGTGCGATTGTCTCATCCTGCAGCCTGATCGATTTTGAATGCGTCAAGATCGACGGCTGGCTGCCCGAGGACATCAAGGCACGGCTGATTGCCGAGGTCGAATCACAGATGTCACAGCTCAACCTGACTGGGCTTGAGAGACCTCTGATCGCGGCCGGGTCTGTTGGCCCAAGCGCCAGATCGCTGGGCGCGGCCAGCCTGCCATTGTCCGAACGGTATCTGGTCGAAGCGTAAACCCCTCGGGTTTTCTACATTTTATCGTCAGCATCATGAGTACCTGCGCGCGGGTTCGGACAGGGGCAAATGATTCCTCTTGAAGTTATTGGAACGTTCCACTACACATCTCTGGAACGTTCCAATTTGGGAATCTACTATGAACTGGGTATTCGTCGGGGCCAGCACAATTGCCGCGCAACATATGCTGAACGCGGTGCGCAAGCAGCCGGGCAACGAGGTGACCTGGATTGTCAGCACCTCACCTGACCGGGTGCAAATCTGGGCGGATGACCACGGCATTGCAAACGCCACCACCGATCTAGCCACGGCGCTGGCGGGTTCGGATGTTCAGGCGGTCTACATTTCCTCGACCAATGAAAAGCATCACGCGCAGGCTTTGGCGGCGATCGCAGCGGGCAAGCATGTTCTGTGTGAAAAGCCCTTGGGCATGACGCAGGACGAAGCGGTTAAGATGGTTCGGGCCGCCGAAGCCGCAGGCGTCACCTTTGGCACGAACCATCACCTGCGCTGCTCGGGCACCCATCGCGCGATCCGGGACCTCATCGCAGCCGGGCGCGTCGGCAAGGTGCTGTCGCTGCGCATTCATCACGCGGTTCACCTGCCGGGCCACTTACAGGGCTGGCGGATCAATGACGCGGGCGCCGGTGGCGGCGTGATCCCCGACATCGTCGTGCATGACGCGGACGTCACCCGGTTCCTGCTACAGGAAGATCCCGCAAGCGTTGTGGCGCAGATGACAAGTTCCGGCATGGGGCAGGGGGTCGAGGATTCCTGCATGTCGGTCTGGACCATGCCCTCGGGCGCGATGGTGATGACCCATGAAAGCTTCACCCATCCTTATGCGGGCTCGGGTCTTGAGGTGCACGGCACCCAAGGGTCGATCTTTGCCAAGGGTATCATGACCCAGCAGCCGGTGGGTGACATTACCCTCGTCACTGAAACGGGTAGCGAAGCGATCCCCTATTCCAACCATGACCTTTACGTGCAGGGCGTCTCGGACTTCGTCGCCGCCGCTGCCGGGCAAGGACGCCCCGCAGCCGATGGTCCGGACGGGGTCAAATCCCTGTCCGTCGCGCTTAGCGTGCGCGAAGCGGCAGCAACCGGTCAGCGCGTTGACGTCAACTATGGTGGCTTCTGATGACCAAGCTTGTTTCTGCATCCGACGCCGTATCCCGCATCCCGGATGAGGCGATTGTCACCGTCTCATCCTCGTCAGCTTTGGGGTGCCCCGATCTGGTTCTGAAAGCCATGGGTGAGAGGTTCCGGGCCGAGGGGCATCCGCGCAATATCACAACGATGCACCCGATTGCGGCGGGGGATATGTATGGCGTCAAGGGCATGGAATATCTGGCGCAGGACGGATTGCTGACCCGTGTGCTGGCCGGATCATACCCCTCGGGGCCGTCCAGCTTTGAAATGCCCGAGATCTGGAAAATGATCGTCGAAGACCGCGTGGCTGCGTATAACGTGCCCTCGGGGATCATGTTCGACATGCACCGCGAGGCTGCGGCCCGGCGTCCGGGCGTTCTGACTCAGGTCGGACTGGATACGTTCGTGGACCCGATCCGCGAGGGTTGCGCGATGAATGCGCGCGGGGCCGCTTCGCCCATCGTCGCGCGCGCCGAGTTTGGCGGCCAGACCTGGCTGCACTTCCCCAACATCATCCCAAATGTCTGCATCCTGCGCGCCACCACGGCGGATGAATTCGGCAACCTGACTTACGAGCATGAAGGGGCTTATCTGGGCGGGCTGGAACAGGCCATCTGCGTGCGCAACCATGGCGGTCTGGTGATCGCTCAGGTGCAGCGGGTGACTGCCGAGGGCAGCCTGCGTCCGCATGATGTACGCGTGCCGGGCCATCTGGTCGACTTGATCGTCGAGGACCCGGATCAGAAACAGACCACTGAAACGCCCTATGACCCCGCCATCTCGGGCCAGATCATGCGCCCATGGAACAGTTTCTCATTGGTCGAACACGGGGTTGAGAAGGTAATCGCGCGCCGGTCTGCGATGGAATTGCGCGCGGGGATGAGCGCAAATCTGGGCTTTGGCATCAGCGCCATGGTGCCCCGCATTCTGCTGGAGGAAGGGCATCCCAAGGCCGTCACATGGGCCATCGAACAAGGGGCCGTCGGGGGTGTTCCGCTGACCGGTTTCGCCTTTGGCTGTGCGTCTAACGCGCATGCCTACGTGCCCTCACCGCAGCAGTTCATCTACTTTCAGGGCGGCGGGTTCGATATGTCCTTCCTGTCCTTCCTTGAGGTTGACGTGGACGGCAACGTGAATGTCTCGAAACTGGGCAAGAAGCCTTATTTGACCGCCGGGTGCGGTGGGTTTGTCGATATCACCGCAGGCGCGAAAAAGATCGTGTTTTCGGGCTGGTTCGAGGCTGGTGCCAAGATCGATCTGGGTTCGGACGGGATCAGCGTCGCGGCCCCCGGCAAGTTCACCAAGATGGTGGATCAGGTCGAACACGTCACTTTCTCGGGCCGCCGGGCGCGCGAGCTTGGGCAGGATGTGATCTACGTGACCGAGCGCTGTGTCATCCGCCTGACCGAACAGGGGCTGGTCGCGACCGAGATTATGCCGGGCATCAACGCGCAGCAAGACATTATGGCAGCATCAGAGGGCCGCGTACAAGTTGCTGAAAACGCAGCCTTAATGCCAAAGGCCCTGTTCACCGAAGGCCCAATGGGGATGACGATTTGAGCGGGATTGGCTTTCATATCGACGGGGCGACGGCTGTCCTGACGCTGGACAACCCGTCCAAGCTGAATGCGCTGACGATTGACATGCTGGACGCATTGGAAACTCACGTACAGCAGGTCGAGCGGGACAGCGCGGTTCGGTCTCTGGTGCTGACCGGGGCGGGGGAAAAAGCGTTTTGCTGCGGCGCGGATATTGGTGCCTGGGGGGGGCTTAGCCCAGCAGAGTTTGCCCGCCATTGGGTGCGGGACGGGCACCGGATTTTCGACCGCCTCGCACGGCTGGGCAAACCAACAATTGCCGCGATCAATGGCCATGCCTTTGGCGGCGGGCTGGAATTGGCCAGTTGTTGCGACCTGCGGCTGATGGCCCCTCGCGCAACTCTGGCCTTGCCCGAGGCGCGGATCGGGATTGTTCCGGGTTGGTCCGGCACACAGCGCGTGGCGCGGCTGATCCCTGAAGGGGCGGTCAAGGAAATGGCTTTGTTCGGTCGCCGTATTGGCGCAGACCGCGCGGTTGCCCTGGGCTATGCCGCCGAAGTGGCCGACGATGTCCTGACCCGCGCGCTTGAGATCGCCACCGAGGCGCAGGCTCTGTCCCCGCGCGCCACCGAAATTGCCAAGAACATGATTCACGCGGCGGTCGGCGAAGATTCAGCAGCCGCGATCGAGGCGCTTGGCAGCGCTGCGGCGGCGGCCTCAGCCGATCGGGACGAAGGCGTCGCGGCCTTCATGGAAAAACGTAACCCCCAGTTTTCAGGGCTTTGACGCATATGAAAGACCTCACGATCAACCCTGCGATCCCGTTCGCGCTGCCCGAAATGTTCGAAGGCCGCCATCTGATCAATGGCGCATGGCAAAGCAGCGCGTCAGGTGAGACGTTCGAGCGTCGCTCGCCCTCGCATGGGCATGTTGTCAGCCGGTCAGCCCTTGGTGGTGAGGCCGAAACCAAGGCCGCCATCGCGGCAGCCCGAGCCGCATTTGACAGCGGCGTCTGGAGCCGCACGTCGGGCAAACACCGCGCAACAGTACTGCTGAAAGTGGCGGACCTGATCGAGCAGAATATCGACCGCATTGCCCTGATCGAAACACTGGAAAGCGGCAAGCCGGTCAGCCAGTCCAAGGGTGAGGTTGGGGGTGCCGCCGATCTGTGGCGCTATGCAGCGTCTTTGGCCCGCAGCACCCATGGCGACAGCCACAACACGCTGGGCGCAGATATGATGGGTGTGGTTCTGAAAGAGCCCATTGGCGTTGTCTCGATCATCACCCCGTGGAATTTCCCGTTCTGGATCCTCAGCCAGAAACTGCCCTTTGCGCTGGCCGCAGGCTGCACGGTGGTTGTGAAGCCCTCGGAAGTGACACCCTCGACCACCATCATGCTGGGCGAGTTGTTGATCGAAGCCGGACTGCCCGCAGGGGTGTGCAACATGGTACTGGGCTATGGTGTGCCGGTTGGCAGCACGCTCTCTGCCCATGAAGACGTGGATATGGTCAGCTTCACGGGCTCGACCGCCGTCGGCAAGACCATCAGCAAGACGGCATCGGATACGCTCAAGAAGGTTGCGCTGGAACTGGGTGGCAAGAACCCACAGGTGATCTTCCCCGACGCCAATCTGAATGCGGCCGCAGATGCGGTAGTGTTTGGCGTCTATTTCAACGTCGGCCAGTGCTGCAACTCCAGCAGCCGCATCATCGTGCACGAAGACATTACCCAGGCGTTTTCGACCAAGGTCGTCGAGCTGTCCCGCAAGGTGAAATTCGGCGACCCCCTGGACCCCAGCACTCAGGTCGGGGCCATCGTTACAGCCGAGCACAATGCCAAGATCGATGCCTATGTGAAACAGGCGCAGTATGCAGGCGCGACCATTGCCCTTGGCGGGGACCGCCTGACCGTCGACGGGTTGGGCGATCAGTTCTACCAGCCAACCATTGTGACAGATGTTCAGCCCGACATGCCCATTGCGCGGGATGAGGTATTCGGACCGGTTTTGTCGGTCCTGACCTTCAAAACACTGGACGAGGCCATCGCCCTGACCAATGATAGCGCTTACGGTCTGTCCGCCGGGGTCTGGAGTGACGACGTTCACACCTGCCTGGAATTCGCCCGACGCGCCGAAGCGGGAACGGTCTGGACCAACACCTGGATGGACGGGTTCCCCGAAGTGGCCTTTGGGGGCGTCAAGCAATCCGGGCAGGGGCGGGAAATCGGACGCTACGGGTTCGAGGAATTTTTCGAGGTTAAATCGGTGGTCATGCGCATCGGCAACAGCCGTGCGCCCTGGGTGCCGCAAGACTGACCGGCGGGAAGCGAGCCGCCGGAACCAAGATCGCATTAAGGGAGGAAACAAAATGCGTAATCTGTTGAAGACGAAATCTCTGATTGTGGCCGGGTTGCTGTGCACGACCAGCTTGGCGCAGGCAGAAGAGGTCGAGGTGCTGCACTGGTGGACCTCGGGTGGCGAGGCCGCAGCGCTGAACGTTCTGAAAGATGACCTGTCCGGTCAGGGCGTCGGCTGGACCGACATGCCGGTTGCCGGTGGCGGCGGTGAGCAGGCGATGACCGTTCTGCGCGCGCGTGTGACAGCAGGCAACGCGCCAACGGCGGTTCAGGGTCTGGGCTTCGACATTCAGGACTGGGCCGCGCAAGGTGCTTTGGCCGATCTGAACGAAGTGGCCGCGCAGGAAGGTTGGGACGATGTTGTACCGGACGCGTTGAAGGCCTTCGCCAAGCATGACGGCAAGTGGGTCTCGGCCCCGGTAAACGTGCATTCGACCAACTGGGTCTGGGCCAACAAGGCGGTTCTGGATGCAAACGGCATCGCTCAACCCACCAACTGGGAAGAATTTGTGGCTGCTGTTGAGGCGCTGAAAGCCGCCGGAGTGACCCCGATTGCCCATGGTGGTCAGGCCTGGCAGGACGCCACTATTTTCGACGCTGTGGCCATGTCGACATTGGGTCCGGATGGCTACAAAGCCGCGTTCATCGATCTGGACGAAGAAGCCCTGGGTGGTGACGCCATGAAAGAGGCGTTCGACCGCATGGCCTTTATCCGCGAAAATGTGGACGAGAACTTCTCGGGCCGGGACTGGAACCTGGCGACTGCGATGGTCATCAACGGCGAGGCCGGTTTCCAGATGATGGGCGACTGGGCCAAGGGTGAGTTTCTGAATGCGGGTAAGGTGCCCGGTCAGGACTTCCTGTGCTTCCGCTTCCCCGGCACGGCAGATCAGGTCACCTTCAACGCGGACCAGTTCATGATGTTCGATCAGGGCGGTTCTGTTTCGGCAGAACAGGCGGCGTTGGCCAGCGCGATCCTGTCACCGTCCTTCCAGTCGGCGTTCAACGTTGTGAAGGGCTCGGTTCCCGCGCGGACCGATGTCAGCGACGCCGACTTTGATGACTGCGGCAAGCAGGGCATGAAGGATCTGGCGGCGGCTGCATCCTCGGGCAACCTGTTCGGATCGATGGCCCATGGTCACGCAGCACCTGCCTCGGTCAAAAACGCGGTCTATGACGTCGTAACGGCGCATTTCAACGGTGAATACGACAGCGAAACCGCTGTGGTCGAACTGGTCGACGCCGTTTCCATCGCCAAGTGATCACCTGATCCTCCCGACGGGGCGGCAAACGCGCCGCCCTGTCACCAGCGGGCACATCCCGCGCCTTAGACACCCCCGACTTGAAGGAGGGCGCGCCATGGCAACTTCAGCCGACGCGGATTTCAAGACACGCCTTCAGAACTGGATCCCGAAACTGGTCCTGTCACCGTCGCTGGCGATGATGCTGGTCTTTGTTTACGGGTTCATTCTGTTCTCGGTCTACCTGTCCTTTACCGACAGCCGCATCCTGCCGACCTTTGGATGGGTCGGATGGGAAAACTACGACAAGCTTTGGCGCCTGAGCCATTGGGAAACCTCGCTGATCAACATGGGAATCTTCGCGAGCCTTTATATCGTGATCTGCACCTGTATTGGCTTGGGTCTGGCAATCTTCCTCGACCAGAAAATTCGCGGCGAAGGGTTACTGCGCCCAATCTACCTCTATCCCATGGCGCTGAGTTTCATCGTCACGGGCACCGCCTGGAAATGGTTTCTGGATCCCGGTATCGGGCTGGAAAACGTCATGCACACATGGGGTTGGACCAGTTTCGAGTTCGACTGGATCAAAAACCGCGACTACGCGATCTATACGGTTGTTCTGGCCGCCGTCTGGCAGACCAGCGGCTTTGTGATGGCCATGTTTCTGGCCGGGCTGCGCGGCATCGACAACGAAATCCTGCGCGCGGCACAGATGGATGGGGCCTCGAACTGGAACCTCTATCGCCGGATCATCATCCCGCAACTGCGTCCGGCATTCCTGTCGGCCTTCGTGATCCTCAGCCACCTTGCGATCAAGACGTTTGACCTTGTGATCGCATTGACCGGCGGCGGACCGGGACGCGCGACCGAGCTGCCCGCGACCTTCATGTATTCCTACACGTTCACGCGGAACCAGATGGGGATCGGCGCGGCCTCGGCCACGATCATGCTGATGACCATCGCGGCGATCATGATCCCTTATCTTTACGCCGAATTGCGGGAGAAACGCTGATGTCCCAAGCAACTCAGGATACCGCAATTCGCACTGGTCGGGTCACGCGGACGCTGATCTATGTGGTGCTGATCCTCTTCTCGCTTTTCTACCTTCTGCCGCTTTATGTGATGCTGGTGAACTCGGTGAAACCGTTGGAAGAGATCACCGGCGGCGGCATGATGAACCTGCCACAAGTCTTCACGTTGGAGCCTTGGCTGAAAGCGTGGTCCTCAGCCCAGATCGGTGTCGATCCGACCGGGTTGAAGCCCTACTTCTGGAACTCGATCAAGATGGTGGTTCCGGCCGTGATCGTCTCGACCATCCTTGGCGCGCTGAACGGCTATGTGCTGACCAAATGGCGTTTTAAATACGACACGATCCTGTTCGGTCTGATGCTGTTTGCCTGCTTCATCCCGTTCCAGATCGTTCTGATCCCGATGGCGCGGATGCTGGGCCTGATGGGTCTGGCAGGCACCACCTGGGGTCTGGCCTTGGTGCATGTGGTCTACGGGATCGGCTTCACCACGCTATATTTCCGCAACTACTACGCGGTCTTCCCGACCGAGTTGATCCGGGCGGCGCAGATCGACGGCGCGGGGTTCTTCCAGATCTTCTGGCGCATCCTGTTGCCCAGTTCCGGGCCGATCGCGGTGGTGTCGATCATCTGGCAGTTTACCAACATCTGGAACGACTTCCTGTTTGGTGCGTCGTTTGCCGATGCCAACAGCCAACCGATGACGGTGGCGCTTAACAATCTGGTGCAGTCGTCAACTGGCGTGAAGGAATACAACGTTCATTTCGCAGGGGCCATTCTGGCGGCCCTGCCAACTCTGCTCGTCTATATCGTGGCCGGACGGTACTTTGTCCGCGGCCTGATGGCGGGTTCCGTGAAAGGATAAGGCCTGATGGGTTTTCTGGACATAGACAACGCGACCAAATCCTACGGATCGGTCGAGGTTCTGCACAAGGTCGATATCTCGGTGCAGGAGGGGGAGTTTCTGGTGTTGGTCGGCCCCTCGGGCTGCGGCAAGTCGACCCTGCTGAACATGATCGCGGGGCTTGAGGACATCACCAGCGGCGAAATTCTTATCAAGGACACTGTGATGAACGGGGTGCATCCGTCGAACCGCAACATCGCCATGGTGTTCCAAAGCTACGCGCTTTATCCCAACATGACCGTGGGCCAGAACATCACCTTCGGGCTTGAGATGCACGGCGTCCCCAAGCCCGAACGCGACAAGGCGATGCACGAGGTCGCCACGCTGTTGCAGATCGAGCAGTTGCTGGACCGCAAGCCCGGTCAATTGTCTGGCGGTCAGCGTCAGCGGGTCGCCATGGGCCGCGCATTGGTGCGGGAACCGGATGTGTTCCTGTTTGACGAACCACTGTCCAACCTCGACGCCAAGCTGCGTGTCGATATGCGGACCGAGATCAAGAAGCTGCACCAGAACCTTGGCACGACCATCGTTTACGTGACCCACGACCAGATCGAGGCGATGACCCTGTCCAGCCGCATCGCGGTGATGAACGGAGGCTATGTGCAGCAACTCGGAACCCCGCAGGAAATCTACGACACCCCGGCCAATATCTTTGTGGCAACGTTCATGGGCTCGCCGGCGATGAACGTGGTGCCTGCGAAAGTGACCGTGCTGAACGGTCGCCCTCATGCCGAGGTCGCCACCCATGACGGATCGATGGCGCAGTTGCCGTTCAGTCAGGACAATCTGGCCGAATGGGATGGGCGTGAGATCCTGTTGGGCATCCGTCCCGAAACCATCACCGATATGGATGGCGCGGATCGCAAATCCTCGAACATTGCGCAGATGACCAACCGGATTGTTGTCACCGAACCCGCAGGCTCGGACACGTTCGTGTCGATGCAACTGGGAGGCCGGGATGTGATCGCCCGGATGCGCTCGGACGCTGAGGTCGCGCCGGGGCAGGATTTCGACTTTGCCGTCAATATGGAGAAGGCCGTGGCCTTTGACCCTGAAAGCGAGATGCGGATCACTCCGTGACAAACCCGGACGTCATAATCATCGGATCGGGGGTCGGAGGGGCAACGCTGGCCGCAGCGCTGGCCCCCTCGGGCCGTCGCATTCTGATCCTTGAACGCGGCGACTATCTGCGCCCTTCACCCGTGGATCGAGACCCCAAGGCGATCTTTGAGGATGGGCATTTCCGCCCCGATGAAACCTGGCTGGACGGCGAAGGGCAGCCTTTCAGTCCGGGCAACTATTACTGCGTCGGCGGCAACTCGAAATTCTACGGTGCCGCCCTGATCCGCTACCGGGCCGAGGATTTTGAACCGCGCCAGCATATGGGCGGTCGCTCTCCTGGCTGGCCTCTCCGTTACAGAGATCTGGAACCGGACTACACGGCGGCGGAGCAGCTTTATGCGGTGCGCGGAACCGCCGATGAGGACCCGACCGAGCCGCCGCATAGCGGCGCTTACCCGCATCCTCCTGTAGCTGATGAGCCTGACATCGCGGATCTGCGCGCGCGTTTGCGCGGGGCGGGGCTGTCGCCCGCATCTGTCCCTTTGGGGGTGGATATCGACCGCTGGCTTTCGGCCGGGCAAACCACGTGGGATGCGTTTCCGAACACCTGCGGTGGCAAAATGGACGCGGAAACCTGCGCTCTGGCGGATGCCCTGAAGCACGAGAATGTCGAACTATTGACGAACGCACCCGCCAAAAAACTGCTGAGCGACAAAGACGGGCACATCACAGGTGTTGAGGTCAAGGGGCACGGTACCCTGCACGCGCCGGTGATCGTGTTATCTGCAGGGGCTGTTCAGTCCGCCGCGCTGTTGTTGAAATCCGCCAATGACAATTGCCCCGCCGGATTGGCGAACCGATCCGATCAGGTTGGGCGCAACTTCATGAACCACAATTGCTCGGCGGTTCTGGCCTTGCATCCGCTGCGCCGCAACCGCGCGGTCTATCAAAAGACGTTGATGTTCAACGACTACTACAATGATGCCGGGAAGGGCGGTGCGCCCTTGGGCAATATACAGATGCTGGGCAAGATCACCGGGCCGATTCTGGCATCCCAGCCCGGTATACCCGGTCCGATTGCGACAATGATCGCAAACCGCAGCTTTGATTTCTATGCGATGTCCGAGGACCTGCCCAATCCGGACAGCCGGGTAACGGTCGAAGGTGACCAGATCCGGCTGGACTGGAAACGCTCGAACTGGCAGGCGCATGAGGCACTGGTGGCCAAGCTGAAACAGCACCTGCGCCGGGCCGGGTTTCCAATTGTCCTGTCGCGGCCCTTCGACCGGCGCACGCCCTCGCATCAATGCGGAACAGCCCGGATGGGGCGTGATCCAGCCAGCAGTGTGGTGGACCCGTTCTGCCGCAGCCATGACCACCGAAACCTGTTCATCGTTGACGCCTCGGTCCTGCCGACCTCGGCTGCGGTCAATCCGGCCCTGACCATCGCGGCACTGGCCTTGCGCGCCGGTCGCCACATCTTAGAGACGGAGTTTGCAGCATGACCGGAGTTGCTTTGGTCACAGGGGGCCAGCAAGGCATCGGCCTTGGAATCTCGCGCGCCTTGATCGCCGCTGGGTACAAGGTGGCGCTTGCGTCACGGTCTGCCCCGGACAAACCGGTGGTCCAGAACGCTTTGTCCGAATTGGGACCCGGCGCGATCTATGTGCAGCATGATGTGTCCCAGATCGATCACGTGCCCGCCTTGCTGGATCAGGTCGAGGCCCAGCTAGGCCCAATCACCGCCCTGATCAACAACGCAGGCGTCGGTGCGCCGGTGCGGGGCGATATGCTGGACCTGAAGCCCGAGAACTGGGATTTCGTGCAAAACATCAATCTGCGCGGTGCCTTCTTTCTGGCGCAAGAGGTCGCGCGGCGGATGTTGGCGCACCCCCAGGACAGCTATCGCTCGATCACCTTTGTCACCTCGGTCAGCGCCACGATGGTGTCTATCGAGCGCGCCGAATACTGCGTGTCCAAGGCCGCCGCCGCGATGATGGCGCAGCTGTTTGCGGTGCGGATGGCCCCGCATGGGATCGGCGTTTTCGAACTGCGCCCCGGCATCATCGCCACCGAAATGACGGCTGGTGTGCGCGACAAATACACCGACCGGATCGAAGGCGGGTTGGTCCCCGCCGCGCGGTGGGGTGAGCCGCAGGATATCGGCTCGGTCATCGTTCCCATCGTGGACGGCCAGATGCAATTCGCCACCGGGGCCGCGATCCCCGTGGATGGCGGGCTTTCGATCTCGCGCCTGTAAGGAACTCAGAGGACAAGATGTCTGAAGGATATGATTTCATCGTGATCGGCGGCGGCTCGGCAGGTTCGGTCATTGCGGCGCGCCTGTCCGAGGAACCTGCGGCCAAGGTATTGCTGCTTGAGGCCGGGTCTTCGGATCGCCATCCGTTTTTCCACCTGCCTGCGGGCTTTGCCAAGATGACCAAAGGCATTGGCAGCTGGGGCTGGTCGACGGTACCGCAGAAGCACATGCAGAACAAGGTGTTCAACTACACCCAGGCCAAGGTGATCGGGGGCGGGTCGGCAATCAATGCCCAGATCTACACACGCGGTGCTGCGCAGGACTATGACGACTGGCGTCAGATGGGGTGTGAGGGCTGGGGCTATGACGATGTCCTGCCCTATTTCAAGAAGTCCGAGGATAACGACAGCTACGACAATGAGTTCCACGGCAAAGGCGGCCCGCTGGGCGTGTCGATGCCCGCCGCGCCTTTGCCAATCTGCGATGCCTATATCAAGGCCGCCGGGCAGGTTGGTATTCCCGAAACGCGGGATGTGAATGGCGCGAAACAGGACGGGGCCGGGTATTACCAGCTGACCCAACGCAATGCGCGACGGTCCTCGGCGGCGATGGCGTTTCTGGCACCTAATCGGAACCGTCCGAACCTGACTATTCGCATGGGAGCTCAGGTCCGTCGGATCACGGTCGAGAAAGGACGGGCAACCGGCATAGAGATGATGAGCGGCGAAATGATCACTGCCGCGCGCGAGGTGATTTTGTCGTCCGGTGCCATCGGCTCACCCCGCCTGCTGCAACTGTCCGGGATCGGACCGGCGGATCATCTGGAAAGCCTCGGGATCAAGGCAGTCTATGACCAGCCACAGGTTGGCGAGAATCTGCAAGATCACCTGGACCTTTATTCGATATGCGAGGTCACCGGCCCGCACACTTACGACCGCTTCGCCAAGCTGCACCTGTCGGCTTGTGCCGGGCTGCAATATCTGTTCACCCGCAAGGGTCCCGTCGCCTCCAGCCTGTTTGAAACCGGCGGCTTCTGGTACGCCGACCCCGACGCCCGTTCGCCCGACATTCAGATGCATCTGGGGCTGGGTACGGGGATCGAGGCCGGGGTCGAGGCGATGCCCAATGGCGGCGTCACCCTGAACGCCTGTTTCCTGCGGCCCCGATCTCGGGGGACGGTGCGGTTGCAAAGCGCCGATCCGGCAGCGATGCCTTTGATCGACCCGAACTATCTGGCCGATCCCTATGACCGAGAGATGTCGATCCGGGGTCTGAAACTGGTGCAGAACATCCTCGCGCAGGATGCGTTGAAACCATATGTTCTGGCGGAGCATCTGCCCGGTCCGACTGTAAAGACCGAGCAGGAGTATTTCGACTTCATCTGCGTGCATTCCAAAACCTCGCACCACTGCGCGGGCACCTGCCGCATGGGCAATGATGCCGAGGCCGTTCTGGACCCGCGCCTGCGCTTCAACGGGATCGAGGGTCTGCGCGTGGCCGATGCCTCGATCATGCCAACGGTCAATTCTTCGAACACCAACGCGCCCACGATCATGATTGGCGAGAAAGCCGCCGACATGATCAAGCAAGATCAAGGATTTACGCAATGATCCGTCATATCGTTCTGACGAAATTCCGCCCGGATGTGACCGAGGAGACGGTCGCCCAAATCTACAGCGGGCTGGCCAAGGTGGCCGAAGCTCTGCCCGGTGCCAAAGGCTTTACCGGGGGCCGCAGCCGAAGCCCGGAACAGATCGAGCGCGGCTATATGCATGGGTTTGTGATCGATTTCGACGACTGGGACGCCTTGGCGACCTATCAGGCGAACGAGGATCACAAGGCGTGCGGGGCGCAACTGGTCGCAAACGCCGTGGGTGGGATCGACGGTATTCTGGTTCTGGATCTGGAGGTCTGAGACAATGACATTGATATTGCCAAACCGTGACGGCCACTTGGAACCTTACGCGCTGACCGGAACACCCTTGATCCCCCGCGCGCCGCAGGTACCGTTGACGCGCACCGCATTCGCCGCCGCGCATGTGGTCTCGGACCCGCTGGCCGAGCGGAACCCGTGGGATGGTCGACCGGCGGTAGACTGGGACGCGACCCTGAACTTCCGACAGGGTCTGTGGGATCAGGGCCTTGGGCTGGCCGAGGCGATGGACACCGCCCAACGCGGCATGGGCGTGGATTGGGAGACGGCGCTGGAACTGATCCAGCGCACGATGGTGGCCGCCAAAGCGCACCCCCTGTCGCCACGCGTTGCCTGCGGGGCCGGGACGGATCATGTGCCCATGGGCGCGCTAAACACGGCCGGGGAAATCCTGTCCGCTTATGAACATCAAGCCGAGGCGATCGAGGCCGCCGGTGGTCAACTGATCCTGATGGCCTCACGCGCCTTTCCGGCCATCAATGCCGGGCCGGACACCTATCACGACGTCTATCGCGCGCTGATCGACGGGGCGGCGGAACCGGTGATCCTGCATTGGCTGGGCGATATGTTCGACCCGGCTCTGACCGGTTATTGGGGCAGCACGGATGTGGATCAGGCCAGCGACTTTGTGCTGTCTTTGATCGCTGAAAACCCTTCCAAGGTCGACGGCATCAAAATCTCACTGCTCGATCAGGCGCATGAAGAAGCGTTTCGCAAGCGCCTGCCGGAGGGCGTGCGCCTTTATACCGGCGATGATTTCAACTATGCCGATCTGATTGCTGGGGACGGGGACCACTACTCCCACGCCTTGCTGGGCATCTTTGCGGCGATCGCTCCGGCGGCCTCTCAGGCGCTTGAGGCGCTGGCGCAGAACGATATGGATCGCTACCACGCGCTATTTGCGCCAACCGTGCCGCTCAGTCGCGAGATCTTTCGCGCGCCGACGCGGTTCTACAAGGCCGGGATCGCCTATCTGGCCTGGCTGAACGGCGCGCAGTCCCATTTCATCATGCCCGGCGGGTTCCAATCCAGCCGCGACATCTGTCATTACGCCGAAGTGTTCCGGCTTGCGGATCAGGCGGGTTTGCTCTCGGACCCGGATCGGGCTACAGCGCGGATGACAACATTGCTGAGCATGCACGGGGTAGACCAATAGACTGAATGCGCAGACCGACGATCATAGATGTCGCCAACAAGGCGGGCGTGTCGAAATCCACGGTCAGCCTTGTGTTGCAGGGCAGCGCGCAGGTCAAAGCGGAAACCCGAACGCTGGTTCACGCAGCGATGAAAGAGATCGGTTACGTTTATAACCGATCCGCGGCCAATCTGAGGTCAACCGGGAACGCCCTGATCGGGTTGGTGATCAACGATCTGACCAACCCGTTTTTTACTGAATTCGCAACGTCCTTACAAATGGCGCTGGGGTCGCGGGGCTATGCTGTTGTGGTGGCCAACACCAATGAAGACCCCGAGATTCAGGATCAGGTCGTTACGGCCATGTTGGAACACGGGGTCTCGGCCCTGATCCTGTCGCCTGCTTACGGGGATGTCTCGAAAACGCTTGAGGCGGTTGAGCGTGCCGGCATCCCGATGATGCAAGTTCTGCGTCAGGTGGAAGGCGATAACGGCAAATACCCATTCATCGCACCCGATTACCGCGCCGGTGGACGGGTTGCGACCCGTCATTTGCTGGAGACCGGCGCGCGCAAGATTGCCTTTGTTGGCGGGCTGGAAGGCAGGCAAGTCACGCAGGAACGGATCTCGGGCTATCTTGAGATCGTGCAGGAGAATGGGCTGCAACCGGTTGTCGTAACAGGAAAATCCACCCGCGCTTTTGGTCACGCGGCGGCGGCGGGCCTGTTCAGGGATCACCCGGATTGCGACGCCGCCTTGTGTTTCAACGATCTGGTCGCGTTTGGCATGATCAACGCCTGCCACGAGGCGCGGGTCGCGATTGGCGCATCTTTTCAGATCATCGGCTTTGACGACATTCAGGAAGCCTCGGAATGCTGGCCCGCCTTGTCGACGGTGCAGTGCGGGGTTGGTGATTTTGGGAAACAGGTGGCGGACACCATCCTGCGCTGGCTTCAGGACGATGACGTGCCAGCGGCGCTGACCCAAACCCCGGTGCGTTTGGTTCACCGTCAGACCACAAAAGATCTGAGCAAGTAACCAATTCCGCCAAAACTTGCGGGAATGGCGGATGTGTTTTACGCTTTATCGCCGTCATTTTTTCGAAATTGGCCATCTGAATGTCGCAGCCATCCGATCAGATTCGAATTCGGGTCATCGTGACCCCCAGCTTCAATATGGCTGCGACCATGGGGTTCATCGATCCCTTCCGGGCTGCGAATTATCTGGAAGGCGCGGCCCATTACAGCTGGGAACTTGTGTCGGAAACCGGCGGTCCATGCGTGGCCAGCAACGGCATCAGCATCGAGACTCAAAGCCTGAAAACCGCCTCCGCCCAGCCCGTCGATTTTCTGATCGTCTCTTCAAGCTGGACCCCGGAGGAGCATGGCTCGGACCAAATTCAGGCCGCCCTGCGCCGCGCCGCACGCCAGCAGGCGACACTCGGCGGGATTGATACCGGCGCGTTCATCATGGCCGAGGCCGGGCTTTTGCGCCATCGCCGGGCGACCGTGCACTACGAACATATCGACGCCTTTCGCGAGCTTTATCCGGATGTCGATTGCACCGAGGCGCTGTTCGAATTCGATGGCGACCGCATCACCTGTTGCGGCGGATCCGCCTCGTTCGATTTCGCGTTGCAAATACTGCAGGGCATACATGGCAACGCGCTGGCAAACGCTGCCGCGCGATATGTGTTTCACCCCAGCCTGCGCGAACGCGGCACCCCGCAGAACCCGCAATTCATGGAACCATTGGGGGCCAAGATCCCCGATACCGTGCGCAACGCCATCCGGGCAATGGAAGACAACCTGGAAGAGCCGCTGACTATTGGCGAGATTTGCAAGGCGGCGCAAATTTCACAGCGGCAGCTCAACCGCCTTTTTGCCCAGCATCTGAAGAAAACGCCGGTGCTGTATTACCGTGACATTCGGCTGGACCGGGCCCGTGGGCTGGTGACGCAGACAACCCTTGCCATGTCCGAGATCGCGTTCGCCTGCGGCTTTTCCAGTCAGGTCCATTTCAGCCGCGCCTACAAGGACCGGTTTGGCCTGCCACCCATGCGGGACAGAATCGAAGGCCGTATCCCCTTCGAATTCCGCGCCTGGCCCATGCATCGCAAACACGGCGCGTCCAGTTAAGGCCAAATGTTGGCGAACCATGTAAAGTATCGGTCGATTATTCCCGGCTAAATCACTCTACCCAGCGGATTTGCACGCGCGCCCTCGTGCGCTTTGGATGAGGATCACCATGACTGAATTGCCATCGGCCAAAGAGTTTGCGGAGATCGGCAGAGGCTATGATCAAAGCCCGTCCCGCTCGCTGTCATTGCGCAAGGAAGCCTATGTCGAGCAGGTTTGGCACAATGCCGACCTGGAAGCGATCATTGCGAAGACGTGGCAATGGGTGTGCCATGTCGAAAAGGTCCGGGAACCGGGCGCGTATACGACCGTCGAGGTCGCGGGCAAGCCCATCGCCGTCGTGCGCGACAAGGACGGCGTGCTGCGCGCGTTTTACAACGTCTGCAAACACCGCGCGCATGAGCTGCTTTCAGGCGATGGCAACACCACGCGCATCATGTGCCCATATCACGCCTGGGTCTACAAGCTGGACGGCAATCTGGTGCGCGCACCGCATACCGAGCAGTTGCGGGACTTCAACCCAAAGGACATCTGTCTGGATCAGGTTCAGGTCGAAGAGTTCTGCGGTTTTGTCTATGTGAATCTGGACCCGGCAGCGCAGTCTCTGGCCGAAACAACCGGCGATCTGGCGACCGAGATCAAACACTGGGCCCCGGATATCGAGGATCTGACCTTCGCGCACCGTCTGACCTATGACATCAAGTCGAACTGGAAGAACGTGGTCGATAATTTCCTTGAATGCTATCACTGCCCGACCGCGCATAAGGATTTTTGCGATTTGGTGGACATGGACACCTACAAGGTGACCACCCATGGCATTTATTCCAGTCATATGGCGGATGCGGGGAACACGGCCAACAGTGCCTATGATGTCTCGAACGCGACGGTTAGAACCCACGCGGTTTGGTGGCTGTGGCCCAACACCTGCATCATGCGCTATCCGGGGCGGTCGTCGATGATCATCCTGAACGTCATCCCCGCCGGACCGGATCGCACGCTGGAAACCTATGACTTTTTCCTCGAAGAGACGACGCCGAACGAGGCGGAACTCGACACCATCCGCTATCTGGATGAGGTTCTGCAGGTCGAGGATATCAACCTTGTCGAAAGCGTTCAGCGCGGGATGAATACGCCCGCTTTCACACAGGGCCGTATCGTGGATGACGCCAATGGCTCAGGCCAATCGGAACATGCCGTGCATCATTTCCACGGTCTGGTTCTGGATGCGTACAAAACGGCGGCACGATGACAGGTATTCCGTTCTCAACCCGACCGGGCGCTAAACCGATGCGATACGAACCGCCCCCAACCCCCGCCTGAGACAAAGGATCAGCGGCTTATAGGGGAGGGGCATCGTGCCAAATCAGCCAAACATCGTGATCATCATGGCAGACCAGCTGGCACCGCATTACTGTGGTGCCTACGGCCACAAGGTTGCCAAAACTCCACACATGGATGCGCTTGCGGCACGGGGCATGCGGTTTGATGCGGCCTATTGCAACTCGCCGCTTTGCGCGCCTTCGCGCTTTGCCTTCATGTCGGGGCAGTTGATCAGCCGGATCGCCGCCTATGACAACGCATCCGAGTTCAAAGCGACAGTGCCGACCTTTGCGCATTACCTGAAATCGCTGGGCTATCGCACCTGTCTGTCGGGCAAGATGCACTTTGTCGGACCGGACCAGAAACACGGGTTCGAGGATCGCGTGACCACCGATATCTACCCCTCGGATTTCGCATGGACGCCCGATTGGGAAGCGCCGGATGAGCGGATCGACAAGTGGTATCACAACATGCAGACGGTCAAGGAAAGCGGCGTTGCCTTCGCAACCTTTCAGACCGACTATGATGATGAGGTTGGCTTTGCCGCCCGCCGCTGGCTGATCGACCGGGGCCGGGATCGCGCCGCAGGCGATGATGCCCCCTTTGCCATAGTGGCCAGTTTCATCCATCCGCATGACCCTTACGTCGCCAAGCCCGAATTCTGGGATCTCTATTCCGACGATCAGATCGACATGCCGGACTTCGTTTTATCGCCCGAGGAACAGGACCCGTTCTCGCGTCGGGTCATGGACGGGATCGAGGCCAGCTATGTCCCGCTGACCGAGGAAGAAATCCGCCGCGCCCGCCGCGCCTATCTGGCCAATGTCAGCTATTTCGACAGCAAGATCGGCGAGATGGTCAAAACGCTGGAGGACATGGGTGAGCTCGACAACACGATCATCATCGTGACCGCAGATCACGGCGATATGCTGGGCGAACGCGGGCTGTGGTACAAGATGAACTTCTTTGAACCCTCGGCGCGGGTGCCGTTGATCATGGCAGGCCCCGGCGTGGCACAGGGGGTTGCGGCCAATGCCTGCTCGCTGGTCGATATGCTACCCACATTGGTCGAGATCGCCGGTGGAGATGACACCATGTTTGGCGAACCGGTCGATGGCCGCAGCCTGATGCCTTTGGCGCGGGGCGAGGCCGATCCGGTGGACGAGGCCATTGGCGAATACTGCGCCGAGATGACGCCCTCTCCGGTCTTCATGATCCGACGGGGGCCTTTGAAATACATTCATTGCGACCCCGATCCGCCGCAGCTGTATGATCTGGCGAAAGACCCGTTGGAAAAGACCAACCTTGCGGCCGACCCGGCCTATCAGGCGCAGGCTCAGGCCTTCGCCGCCGAGGTTGCCGCGCGATGGGATAGCGCGCAATTGCGGGCTGACGTGATCGCGACGCAAAAGTCCCGCCGCGCGCTGCATGCCGCGATGGAGGCCGGGGCGGGCGAGCATTGGGATTACAACCCGCCCTCGGATGCCAGCCAGCAATATGTACGCAATCACATGGATTGGACGGTGGCCGCAGACCGCTACCGCTTTCCTCCGCTAAAAAAGGGCAAGATGGATGAAACTTGACAGCAAGGTCGCGCTTGTCACAGGCGGGCGCGGCGGCATCGGGCGCGCCATTGTCGCGCGGTTCCTGCGCGAAGGGGCCACGGTCTATGCCGCTGATCTGACGGCGCAGGGATCGCTGGACGCCCATGACGATGACGGCAGCCGGTTCGTGCCAATGAACGTGGCCGATGAAGATGCCGTAAAGGCCGCAATGGCGCAGGTTCAGGCCGAATGCGGAAAGCTGGACATTCTGGTCAACGCTGCCGGGATCGAGATCGAAAAGACCATCGAAGACACCACGCTGGAAGAGTGGAACCAATCCTTCGCGGTCAATTGCACCGGCACGTTCCTGACCTCAAAACACGCTCTGCCGTTGCTGCGGGCGGCGGCCAGATCCGGGACCAGCGCCTCGATCATCAATTTCGGCTCCTATGACGGGTTCATCGCCGATCCCGGCCTCGCCGCCTATTGCGCCACCAAGGGCGCGGTGCACGCCCTGACCCGCGCCATGGCCTGCGATCACGGCCCCGAAGGCATCCGCGTAAACGCGATCTGCCCCGGCTATATCGACACGCCGATGTTGCAGAGTTTCTTCACCGGTGACGGCTCGGGCGGGGGCGGCAAGACCATCGATCAGTTGCAACAGGCGGTGCGCGATGTGCACCCGATGCGCACCTATGGCACCCCCGAAGACATCGCCAATCTGGTGAACTGGCTGGCCAGTGATGAGGCACGCTATGCCTCGGGGCAGCTATGGGTTTTGGATGGCGGTCTGTCCGCGCAAGTGCAGCAGATGAGGTTGTAATCCATGGCAAAGCAGAAATCCGTCATCATCACCTGCGCCCCGACCGGTGGCATCCACACGCCCACCATGTCGGAACACCTGCCGATCACCCCGACCCAGATTGCAACGGCCAGTATCGAAGCGGCTGAGGCGGGCGCATCGATCATCCACCTGCATGCGCGCGACCCCGACACCGGCAAGCCCGACCCGAACCCCGATCTGTTCATGGAGTTTCTGCCCCGCATCAAACAGGCCACCGACGCGGTGATGAACGTCTCGACCGGCGGCGGCCTGGGCATGACGCGCGAGGAACGTCTGCGCGCCGCCACCCGCGCCTCGCCCGAGATGGCCAGCATGAATATCGGGTCGATGAATTTCGGCATCTTCCCGATGAAAGACAAATACTCGAACTGGAAACACGCGTGGGAGCCCGAGTTTCTGTACATGACCCGCGATTTCATCTTTCGCAACACCTTCGCGGATATCGAATACTGCCTGAAAGAGCTGGGGCAGGGCCACGGCACACGGTTCGAGTTCGAATGCTACGATCTGGGCCACCTCTACAATCTGGCCTGGATCCGGGATCAGGGCTGGATCGACGGGCCGATCTTTGTGCAGATGGTGTTTGGCATTCTGGGCGGCGTCGGTGCTGATCTGGACAACCTGATGCATATGCACACCATCGCCAACAAGCTGTTCGGGGATGATTATGAATGGTCGGTTCTGGCCGCCGGTCGGCACCAGATACCCTTTACCACGCAAAGCGCTTTGCTGGGCGGGAATGTACGCGTGGGGATGGAGGACAGCCTTTATATCGGCCCCGGCGAAAAGGCAGTGTCCAGCGCGCAGCAGGTCAACAAAATCCGCAGCATCATAGAAAATCTCGGCCTTTCGGTCGCTACCCCGGCCGAGGCGCGTTCGCGACTGGGCCTGAAGGGCGGCGATCAGGTGGCGTTCTGAGGAGAGGTTACAATGCAGACAAAAATGCTGATCAACGGCGAACTGGTCGAAGGGCAGGGCGCTGCGATCCCAGTTCTGAACCCGGCAACCGGCGAAGAGATTTGTGCCATCAACGCCGCCACGCCCGAGCAGGCCGATGCAGCCGCCGCAGCCGCGCATGAGGCGTTCGACACTTACGGTCAGACCAGCCCGGCGGAACGTTCGGAATTGCTGACCAATATCGCGACTGTGCTACAGGATCACGCCGAAGAACTGGCCGAGTTGGAAAGTCTTGACGCGGGCAAACCATGGCCCTCGGCCTTAGACGATGAAATGCCGTTGACCTTGGACACGTTCAAGTTCTTCGCCGGTGCCGCGCGCACCATGGCCGGGGTGACGGCGGGCGAATATGTGGCAGGCCATACCAGCATGATCCGCAAGGACCCGGTAGGTCCGGTCGCAGCAATCGCACCATGGAACTATCCGCTGATGATGGCCTCGTGGAAACTGGCCGCGCCTTTGGCGGCGGGGTGTCCTGTGACCCTGAAACCCTCGCAATTGACACCGCTTTCGACCCTGCGCGCGGCGCAGTTGATCGCCGATGTTGCGCCCAAAGGCGTGGTGAACGTACTGCACGGGTCAGGGCGCGAAATCGGCGACCGGATGATCAATGATCCACGGACCGAGGCGATCTCGATCACCGGCTCAACCGCAACCGGGTATGAGGCGATGAAAGCCGCGTCGCGCAAGATCCGCCATGTGCATCTGGAACTGGGCGGCAAAGCCCCAGTCATCGTGTTCGAGGATGCCGATATCGACGCGGTGGCCGAGACGGTGCGCTATGGTTCGTTCTTCAACGCCGGGCAGGATTGCGCACAGCCCTGCCGGTTGCTGGTCGCGGATGAGGTCTATGACAAGGTGGTCGCTGCCGTGGTCGATCAGGTCGGGCAGATCAAGGTCGGCGCGCAAAAGGCCGAAGGGACCGAGATGGGCCCGATCATCTCGGCCACACAACGCAACACCGTGGCCGGTTTCGTGGACCGCGCCCGCGACACGTGCGAAGTTGTAACGGGCGGCAACATGATCGACGGCCCGGGCTTTTTCTATGAACCGAGCGTTCTGGCCAACGTCCCGCATGATGCCGAGGTGTTCTGCACCGAAATCTTCGGCCCCGTCGTGACCATCTCGCGGTTCAGTACCGAAGAAGAGGCCCTGAGGGTCGCCAATACCGGCCCGTTTGGGCTGGCCTCGTCGGTCTGGACCAACAATACGGGCCGCGCGATGCGGATGAGCGCCAAGCTGCGCTATGGGTTCACTTGGGTAAACACCCACGGCGTGGCGACGCCCGAGATGCCTTGGGCCGCTATGAAATCCTCGGGCACAGGCTGCGATATGAGTGTCTTTGCGCTGGACGCCTATACCGCAGTCAGACATGTGATGATCGCCCATGGATAAGCAAACCGCACTTGTGACAGGCGGAAGCCGGGGCATCGGGCGCGCCATCGTCGATCAACTGGTCTCGGACGGGTTCAACGTCGTAACCTGCGGACGCGGCGCACGGCCCGAGGGCCTGCCCGAAGCGGTCATGTGGGTCACTGCGGACGTCTCCAAAACCGCCGATGCCTCGCGGCTGTTCGACGACGCCAAAGCGGCCTTTGGCCCGGTTGCCCTGTTGGTCAACAACGCAGGTGTGCAGGTCGAAAAGACCATAGCCGACAGTGACGATGCCGACTGGGATCTGGTGATGAACGTCAATTGCAAGGGCGTGTTCAACATGTGTCGCGCGGCGCTGCCGGATATGAGCGAGCATGACGGCAATATCATCAATATCGGCTCGATCTCGGGCATGGTCGCGGACCCGTCGATGGCGCTTTACAACGCGTCCAAGGCATGGGTTCACGGGCTGACACGCTCGATCGCGGTGGATCACGGGCCCAAGGTGCGCTGCAATGCGATCCGGCCCGGCTGGATCATGACCGAGATGGCCGAGGATGGGTTCGCGTTGGCGCAAGACCCCGACAAAGCCATGGCCGACGCGCTGGCCCGTCATCCGGTGGGCCGGTTCGGCCAACCGCAGGATGTCGCCAATATGGTGTCATGGCTGGCCTCTGAGAAAGCCGCCTATGTCAGCGGTGAATGTTTCACGGTGGATGGCGGCATGACGGCTGCCTCACCCCTCAATCCGGGATTGTTCTGATGGAATTTCAACACACTGCCTGTCTGGGCGGCGGCGTCATCGGTGCCAGCTGGGCCGCGCTGTTTCTGGCCTCGGGGTGTTCGGTAGCGCTGTTTGATCCGGCCCCGACGGTCGAGACCTCCGTGCGCGAGTACATCGAGATGGCCTGGCCCACACTGACCGAACTGGGCCTGACCAAATACGGCAACCCGGATGCGATCCGATTTCACCCAAGCGCCGCCGCCGCAGTTGAGGGCGCGGACTTCGTGCAGGAGAACGTGCCCGAGCGTATCAACATCAAGCACGCAACCTTTGCCGAGATCGAACCGGTGCTGAACCCGAACGCCATCGTGGCCAGTTCAGCCTCGGGCCTGACGCTGGGCCAGATGCAGGGCGGCTGGGCCAATCCCGCCCGCTTTGTGCTGGGTCACCCGTTCAACCCCCCGCATCTGATCCCGCTGGTCGAGGTGATGGGAAATGACCGAACCGATGCCAGCGCCGTGGACGGGGCCGAGCGGTTCTACGAAGCTGTCGGCAAGGTCACAATCCGGGTGAACAAGGAACGACCGGGCCATGTGGCCAATCGCCTGCAGGCGGCGATCTGGCGCGAAGCGATCAGCCTTGTGATGGATGGGGTCGCCTCGGTCGAGGATGTGGACAAGGCCGTTTGGGCCGGGCCGGGGCTGCGATGGGCGGCGATGGGGCCAACCATGCTGTTCAACCTCGGCGCGGGAGAGGGCGGTCTGCGCGCGTTTTGCGATCATTTCTCGGACACGTTCAATGGCTGGTGGGACGATCTGGGCCAGATCCATCTGGACGAATCCGTCGCCCAACACCTGATCGCGGGCGTCGGCGAGGCCGCGAAGGGCCAAAGCCCGGCGGAGTTGTCCGCCAAGCGGGACGCATTGATCCTTGCGATGCAAAAAGCCACAACGGGATTGCGCGATACAAGCTAAGAAAAAGCGCCGCTCAACACGCGGCGCTTTCTTTACTCTCACATCCCTCCGGACACTCAAGCAGCCGGAGGGATCTGACAAACTGGCTTACTGAAGCAGCGCCGACAGGTTGCCGCGCGCATCGTCGTTCAGCCATTCCGACCATGTGTCCTGATAGTTGGTCAGGAAGTAAACGGCGGCCTCGTCATAAGATGCGCCATTGTCATCCTGCCAGGCCAAAACCGTGCCCATCTGATCGTTCGAGAAAGACATCTTCTTGAGGAACTCAACTACGTCCGGCTCACGCTCCAGCAGGGACGGGGCCACGGCGGTCACAACCTTGGCGGTCGGATAGGCGGACAGCACCGGGTTTGCGCATTCCGGGTCACCGTTGCAGGTGTGTGCATCCTGATCGAAGGGTGCGGTTTCGACCTGAACCATCGGATACTTGCCAAGAACCGAAGTGGGTGCCCAGTAGTAACCGAACCAGGGCTCTTTCGCCGCATAGGCCGCCGCGATTGCGGTGGCCAGCGTTTCGCCGGACCCGTGCTGGAACCGCTCAATCCCGTTCTCGGTCATGTTGAGCGCTTTGAGGTTGTTGTTGTTCACCACATCACAGGCCCAACCCGACGGGCAGTCATGGAACCGGCCACCGACCAGTTCAGGATTGGCCAGAATACCTTCGACCGTTGTCAGTTCGGGGTGCTCTTCGGCCAGATAGGCTGGAATCCACCATGCCTCGACCCCGCCATCAGCCAGAACATTCGCCAGTTCGACAAGTTTGCCGTCGGCGCGCAGCTCTTCATATACCGGTGAAGAGTTGGTCCACAATTCGGTCAGGATGTCAGGCTCGCCGGTTTCCGCAATCGACGCCATCGCAGGCGTGGTCGAGGACGGAACCGCAGCAACCGTGCAGCCATATCCGTTCTCAAGCAGGAACTTGGCCACCGCAGTTACAACCGCGGACGAGGCCCAGTCCATTTCAGTGATCGAAACCTCACCGCAATCGGCCAGTGCCGTGGTTGCGCTGAACCCGGTCGCAAGAGCCGATGCAGCCAGTAGTGTCTTGAGTTTCATTGCTTTCTCCCTGTAGCAAGATTCGTTTTTATCATGCGCCATTATTATCGAGCGCTTCTGGCAATTGAACCGCTAGATTGCATCAATTGCCGTTCTGTCATTTTTCTCAGACAGTCGCCGAATTAACATAATCAGTCATATCGCTGTTCGCTGATCATACCGCCGACCCGGTTGGTTTCCCTTTAGCGGGTCCTGCACGAGGGCGGAGGAATTCAAAATTGACATAAGTGCCCAAGCCAAAAATGCTGACCGACAGGAGGAATCATGATGGTGCACCGAAACCTGTCCGTGGGCTGGAAGCCACTGGAGTCTCAACCCGCAGCAGGAAGGCGGGTGCCCGCATGAACATCGTTTCTGATTTCCCCAATCCCGTCCGCGAAATCTATCACACTGATATCGCCATGTCCGATGGATGCAGATTGGGTGCACGGATCTGGATGCCCGAAAACGCCGAGGCGCCACCGGTCCCTGCGATCTTTGAATTTCAACCCTATCGCAAGAACGACATCATGGCCGAAAGGGACGTGACATTGTACCCGTACCTCGCGGGTCACGGATACGCCGTGGTGCGGGTTGACCTGCGCGGCAGCGGGGATTCCGAGGGCGTGTTGACCGATGAATACACGCCGCAGGAACTTCAGGACGGGTGCGAGGTGATTGCATGGATCGCTGCGCAGACCTGGTGTGACGGCAAGGTCGGCATCACCGGCAAGTCTTGGTCCGGGTTCAACGGGCTGCAAATCGCTGCGTTGCAACCTCCGGCCTTGAAGGCGGTGATGACGCTGTGTTCAACCGATGACCGCTATGCCGACGACATCCACTATTCCGGCGGCTGCGTGCTGGGTGAGCAACTGACCTGGTCCTCGACGATGTTCGGCAAGAACACCATGCCGCCGGACCCGGCAAATGTCGGTGATCGCTGGCGCGACATGTGGCTAGACCGGCTGCGCGGCTCGGGCCTTTGGCTGAAGACATGGATGCAGCACCAAACCCGCGATGACTATTGGAAACATGGCTCGGTGTGCGAGGATTTCTCGCGCATCCGCATTCCGGTCTTTGCAGTCTCGGGCTGGGCCGACGGCTATTATCCGGCGGTCTTTCGGATGATGGAACATCTGCAAGTGCCGCGCAAAGGGCTGATCGGACCATGGGCGCATGTGATGCCAAACGCTGGCAATCCGGGGCCGCAAATCGGGTTCCTCCAAGAGGTTCTGCGCTGGTGGGATCATTGGCTGAAAGGCCGCGACACCGGCATCATGGAGGAACCGATGCTGCGGCTATATATGCAGCACAGCGCGGACCCGGCAGCGGCAATGGAACATCGTGAAGGCCATTGGGTGGCCGAGGAAACCTGGCCATCGCCTTCAATCGGTGCAAACCATTGGTATTTCGATGAAAATTTTGGACTTTCACCGATCCCGCGCAGCGCGGGCAGGGTGCCTGTCAATTCGCCGGTCATGGTTGGCGGCAATGCCGGTTTCTGGTGCGCCTTTGCCAGCGACGGCGATTTACCCGGCGATCAACGGCGCGACGACGCCGTGTCGGTCTGTTTCGACAGCAATCGCCTGACCGAACCATTTGAAATCGTCGGCCAACCGGTTCTGCGTCTGGCTTTCACTTCGGACAAACCCGTGGCCCAGATCGCAGCGCGTCTGAATGAGGTGTTGCCCGATGGAACATCCTCTCGTGTGACCTATGCCGTTTTGAACCTGACCCATCGCAATGGTCACAAAAGCCCTGAACCTCTGGTACCGGGGCAGGACTATGAGATCGAAATCCCTTTGCGCGCCATCGCGCATCGGTTCGGGGCAGGCAGCCGCATCAGGATCGCGCTTTCGACACAGTGTTTCCCACTGATCTGGCCCGCGCCGGAAGCCGCGACACTGGAGCTGAAGCTTGAAAACTGCCGCCTGACGCTGCCGGACAGGCAGCCAAACCCAATCGACGAAACGCTGCATGAGTATCCGCCGGCCGCGCAGGCCCCGGCGCTGGAAACCGAAATGCTGGAAGCGGCCGAAGGCGGGCGTTGGGTGACCCATGATGTGGTCAATGGCGTCACAACCGTGGTTTCACAACACGCAACAGGCCGGTACCGGATCGTCGAAAACAACCTTGAACTGAGCGTGCAGGGCCGGGAATCCTTCAGCGCATCGGACCATGACCCCGAAGGCGCTGTGGGCCAAACGACGTGGGTCTATGAAATGTCGCGCGGCGACTGGTCCATTCGCACTGAAACCGGGGTCAGTATGACTGCCCGCCTGACGGACTGGCAGATCAAGGCAAGCCTGCGCGCCTTCGAAGGTGACAAGCTGGTGCACGAAGAACATTGGGACGAAACCGTGCCCAGACACCTGAACTGACGCAGATGCAGCACATCTGAGATTGATTTGCAAAGACGCCTCGCATCGCTGGTGAAACGTTGCTGCTCGGGCTAAGGTTTGCGCACAAATACAACAATAAAACTAGTCCAACACCGGGCGGCGTCCTCGCTGGCCTGACCCGGAACGCAGAGGGGTACAATGGCAACTTACGATTGGCTATTCAGCACGCTTGGCCTTACGGAATGGTGCAATGCCGGGAAGACCGGCGGCGAACAGCTTTCACTCACAGATCTTATGGCGCAGGTCAAAGGCAGCGAAGCCAAGACCCCCTGGTATGAAACGCCGTTTCCGTCGCTTGATGCGCTGCACGATGCCTGCCCGGCCATCGCCCAGACACGGGACATGACATCGGGGGTCGAGAATGGTTTTCTGGCAATCAAGGATGGTCTGAAATTCATTCTCGATCCGCTCACGCAACCGCTCAGCTGGATGCTGGACGGGTCGCTGTGGCTGTTTCTGGCAATCCCGTGGTTCATCCTGATCCCGCTGATCCTGATCGGGACACATCTGGCGGTGCGCAAGGCGTCGGTTACCATACTGGTTGCCGTGACCTTCCTGTTCATGGCCTTCATCGACCACTACACATTCGCCGTCCAGACCTTGTCGATCATCTTTGTTTGCACCTTCCTGTGCGTCCTTTTTGGCGTTCCGATCGGAATCCTTATGTCTAAATCGGACAAGACGCAGAAATCGGTCATCCCGATCCTGGATATGCTGCAAACCCTGCCCAGCTTTGTCTATCTGATCCCGCTGATCTTTTTGTTCAGCGTCACGGAATCCAAACTCTACGGTATTGCCATTATCCTTTATGCAATAGTGCCGATCATCCGCCTGACCGATCTGGGTATCCGTCTGGTCAACAAGGACGTGATCGAGGCGGCAGATGCGTTTGGCATGACCGCGCGCCAGAAGCTGTTCAAGGTCGAAATCCCGCTGGCCCTGCCCAACATCATGGCCGGCCTGAACCAGACGATCATGATGAGCCTGGCCATGGTGGTTATCGCCTCGCTGGTCTCGGCCCCCGGTTTGGGTGTTCTGGTTCTGCGCGGCATTCGTAACCTCGAACTTGGGGTTGGTCTGGTATCGGGCTTTTGCATCGTTTTGCTGGCAATCCTGCTGGACCGTGTGTCCAAGGCCGCCCTGTCGCGCGTCGACGAATCCACGCATCACTAAGGAGGCATGATATGACCAAGACCCCGATTGTCTCCATCAAAGGACTGTACAAGATCTTCGGCGCAAACCCGAAATCGGTGATGCCTCAGGTTCTGCAAGGCATGGACAAGGCCGAACTGCTTGAGAAACACCAGCACGTGCTGGGCCTGCGTGACATCAATGTCGACATGCAGGAAGGTGAGATCACCGTGATCATGGGCCTGTCCGGGTCGGGGAAATCGACCCTGATCCGGCACCTGAACCGCCTGATCGAACCCACGGCAGGCAGTATCGATGTGCGCGGCGAAGATGTGCTGAGCTATGGCGAACAGCGCCTGCGCGATCTGCGGCGCAACGTGATGTCGATGGTGTTCCAGAAATTCGCGCTGTTGCCGCATCGCACGGTCGAGGAAAATGCCGCCATGGCCCGCGAAGTGCGCGGCGAAAGCCATGACGAACGTCTGGCAGAGGCCCGAAAGTGGCTGGCCCGCGTCGGTCTGGCCGGGTTCGAAAAGCGCTATCCGCACCAATTGTCGGGCGGTATGCAGCAGCGGGTGGGGATCGCCCGCGCCCTGGCCTCGGACAGCCCGATCATGTTGATGGACGAGGCGTTCTCGGCGCTCGATCCGCTGATCCGGACCGACATGCAGGACCTGTTGCTGGAGCTGCAAAAGGACCTGCACAAGACCATCGTGTTCATCACTCATGATCTGGACGAAGCGCTGAAACTGGCCGATCACCTGGTGATCCTGAAAGACGGCTACGTGGTCCAACAGGGTGAACCGCAGCATATCCTGCTGAACCCGAACGATCCGTATATCGAGGATTTCGTCAGCGACATTAACCGTGCCCGCGTTCTGCGCGTCCGGTCCGTCATGCACCCGATGAATGGCGAGACCGATTTCGCCGGGGTGGTCGATGTGGACGACAACCTTGAGCACCTGATCGGCCTGTCCGGCGGCGACACCTACAAGACCTACAAGGTACAATCCAACGGGCAGGATGTGGGCGTTTTGGACATGAAGGATCTGGTGCGGGCACTGGTGCCTTCCGCCGCATCCGAAAGCGCATCACGCCGCATTTAGGGGCACAATCCCCGAAATCCGTGGCCGCTTCCCGGCCACGGATGGTCACTCAGATGGCATGTTTACCCTGCAGACAGACGTCAGAGCAGCCCGCGCTCCTCCAGAACCTTGCGCGCGACGCGGAAGCATTCCAGTGACTGCGGCACGCCGCAATAGATGCCGATCACGTGAATGATCGCCTGAATCTCTTCCTTGGAGACCCCATTGTTCAGCGCGCCTTTGCAGTGGATTTCCCATTCATGCATCTTCCCAAGCGCGCCGATCATGGACAGGTTCATCATCGAGCGTGTCTTGGCGTCAATCGTGTCATCGCCCCAGCCAAAGCCCCAGCACCAGGCGGTCATCGCCTCTTGAAAGGGACGCGTGAAATCATCGGCTGCGGCCAGGTTTTTTTCGACATACTCGGCCCCCAGCGTCGCCTTGCGCTGTTCCAGCCCTTTTTCGAACAGATCATTGTCCATTACGTGTCTCCTGTTTCAATCTTCGGAAGGCTTTCATAAAAGCGGCCCTCGCGCACGCGTCTGGCGGTTCCGGCCTCTTCGTCGGGGTCTTTGGCGTCCAGAGCATCCAGTCGCAAACCGTCATGGGCGTAGACCGGGGCGCCAGCGTCTGTCATGCCCCTCAACCGGGCTGCCAAAGCGTGTTTCTTGCGGACCTGATGGGGTTGGAAATCGTCGAACATGCGCGGGGTGATGGTCTGGCCAGACTGCAGATCGCCTGCGGCGCAGGCCGCGCGATACAGATCCTCTCCGGCGGTTGTGCGGGTGATCACGCCGTTGAATCCCTCATCCTCACCCACCGGTGCGCCACCGGGCCAGATATCAGCGGCGGCAATATCGGCAGCCTCGCCCAAGGCATCCGGGCAGAGCTTGCAGCGACTTTGGATGCGCCAGCCAGATTCGTCCGCCCACATATCCAGATAGGTCTTTTCAAACACCTGCCCGTCGCCGGTTTCGATCCGCGTGGCACCGGGGTTTCCATACCCACGATAGCGAAACAGGGTCACGTCCCGTTCCGACAGGTCATATTCATCCAGAACCGCCTGCGATTTGCCAAGGTCCGACGCCCCGCCACACACCATCACCAGCAGGGCGACCAGATTTCGGCGCAACCGCTCATCTTCCTCTGCCCGCGCCCGCACGGCCCCGGCATCGCAGGGTTTGGCTATGATGGCAAAGGGCGCGTCCCGGTCCAGCGCAGCGCTCAGACCGGCCAGAGTGTCGCTGGGCCCATATCGCGACCCCGCCCGCGCCACGACCTGCTCTGGCGTTTCGCTGATGCACCAACCGGTGCGCATCGGGTCATCCGGCAAGGCGGCGCAATGCAGGATGAATTTGGCCTGCCCGGATCGCAGCAGGTGAACACCAAGCGCCGTTAAAACTCCGCCAGTTGCCGCGCGATAGCGAATGTCCGGGTCTGCGGCCCAGGCTTCCTGCATGCTGTGATAGCCGCCCCAGATCTGATCCGTATGCGCCGAAGGTTCAGCATTCGGGCGCGCAACCGCGCCGGGACAGGCGCGCAGAATTTCGGCATCCGAGCCGGGCCCGATTTCCGCAGGGCGCAGCCGACCTTCGGCCGTATAGGCCATTTTCCAACGCGCGGGGGCCACAGCCTCGCACAACCCGCACCCGATACACAGACCGGCATTGACCACATCTTTCACGGAGTGCGGGTGTCGCATACCTTATGCCCTCAACCGGATCGCGACGTTCTTGGTTTGCACGTAGTTCCACAGCGCCTCGCGGCCCTTTTCGCGCCCATATCCGGATTTTCCATAGCCACCAAACGGGGTTTCGACGCCGCCTGCAAACCATTCATTCACAAAGACCTGACCGGCGCGGATTTGTCGGGCCGCCTGCGTGGCGCGGTCAATATCGCGGGTAAAGACGCCCCCGACCAGACCATAAGGGGTACCGTTGGCAATCTCGATCGCCTCGGCGTCGGATTTGAATTTCAGGACCGACAGAACCGGGGCAAAGGCCTCTTCATTGGCGATGGTCATATCGGGTGAAACATCGCACAGGATGGTCGGTTCCAGAAACGCGCCGGGCCGGTTCAGCTTGCGCCCGCCGGTTGCGGCCCTGGCCCCGTCCGACACGGCTTGTGATACCATGCCAAAGGCGCGGTCCCGTTGCGCCTGACTGACCATGGCACCCATGTTGGCACCGAATTCGGCGCGCTCGATCCCTGCACCGACCGACAGCCCCTTGGCCATGTCCACCAGTTTTCCGACAAGCGTGTCATGCACATCCTCATGCACGATCACACGGCTCATGGCGGAACATACCTGTCCGGCGTTGAAGAAAATGCCCCAACGGGCATCATTGGTGAAGGCGTCGATATCGGCGTCGCTATGAACGATGGCCGCCGATTTTCCGCCCAGCTCCAACACACATGGTACAACGTTTTGCGCCGCTGCGGTGGCGATAGCGACGCCTGTGGGAACCGATCCGGTGAAGACGATCTGGTTGACATGCGGGTGAGCGGACAGGGCTGCCCCGGCCTCGTGCCCCAAGCCACACAGGATGTTCACCGCGCCTGCGGGCAGACCAACCACCTCGGCGGCGTGGGCGAACCAGGCGTTGGTCAGCGGGGTCAGTTCAGGTGTCTTGATCACGCAGGTGTTGCCCGTGGCCAGCGCGGCGGACAAAGACCGCGCTGTCATCTCGACAGGGTAATTCCACGGGATGATCTGCGCCGAAACCCCGTAAGGTTCGTAGGTGGTGAAGTCGAAGTAATTCGCCCCCAGCGGGATCGAGCGCCCCTCGACCGTTTCGGCCTGATTGCCGTAATATTCGAAATACCGCGCTGCGCCCTCGACCTCGATCCGCGCTTCCCAAAGGGGTTTACCCTGTTCCAGCGTCAGAACGGGCGCGATCTCATCGATATGATCCAGCAGATAGCGACCGATGGCCTGAACCATCCGCCCGCGTTCGACCGGGCGCAGCGCGCCAAGCGCGCCTGACAGATGCACCCGGCGCGCGGCCTGAACGGCGCGGTCCACGTCAGCGGCATCGGCCAAAGCGTGTTCGGCCAGTTTCTCACCCGTGGCGGGATCGACAACATCAATGCGGCCCGCGCCGCCATCGACCCATTGCCCGTCGATATAGTTCTGCCAATAGGGTTTCACGTCATGCATATCTCGCGCCTCCGGGTATTCAGGGAACGCGCTTGGCATTCCTAGAACAACTTGTCTTTCGCTATTCTGAGTTTCAGTCGACCGCGTCGCGCATCCATTGCTGCAACTTGGCAATCGAATGCTCGCTCATCACGCCGCCCTCGGGGTCCAGCACCAGTGGGCCAGGCACGTAGCCTTTTGATTTCAAACCACGATAGACGGATTCGACCAGACGAATATCCTCGGCCACAGTAGTTTCCCGGTCCTGCACGGCAAGCCCGCGGATCACATCGCTTTCATGGCCGCCTTCGGTATACCAGCCACGCCAGACCGTGCAGCTATCGACGGTTTCAGCGCGCCAGTGATAGGTGTTCAGCACATTGCCCGGATAACACTGGAACGAGAACATCGGCCACAGAAACCACGACTGGTAGTCACCCGCATGCGGCACCGTCATGTCGATGGGGTAGGTCATCTTTTCAAGGGCCTGACACTCGGTCGTGTGGCGCAGAACATAGCCGCCATCTGAATCCGGCTGAATGTCATAGGTCTCGGGCTTCACCACGCCTTCCGCGAAGGTCGGGTGGTTGGTCGGGCAGTGATAGCATTCCGAGTAATTCTCGACCGAAACCTTCCAGTTGCAGCTTTCGGGGATTTCCACCCATTCCAACGGCGCAAGGTCATTGATCTGTGGGACAAATTCGGCGATCTCTTCCCGCACGCCGGGATACCATTCGTCCATCGGCGCGGCGTCCCTGTCGAGATTGACGAAGATGAAACCCAGAAAGATCTCGGTCCGAACCTCGGTCAGGCAAATCTTTTCGCGATCAAATCCGGGCACTTTCTTGATGTTCGGCCCGGCGCGCAGGCCGCCGGTCAGCTCATAGGTCCATTGGTGGTAGGGGCACACAACAACGCGCGTGTTCCCGGTGCCAGTCACCATCTCATGGGCGCGATGCTGGCACACGTTATAGAAGGTGCGGATCACCTCATCCCGCCCGCGAATGGCAAACAGGTTCTGCCCGGCGATCTGAAACGCAAAATAGTCGCCGACATTCGGGATATCCGCCGAATGCCCCGCAAATTGCCAGGTCCGCGCCAGAAGGCCGTTCATCTCATTCTCGAAGACGGCGGAATCCGTATAGTAGCTGGCGTCCAGCGAATGGGTGAGCGGCTTATTCATTTGGGTTCCTCATCCTAGAAGCCAGGGTGCTGGGGGTGATCGCAAAAGGTCCGAACAATCCCAGTGTCAGCACAAAACACAACGGCCTTGCGTGCCTTGGGCGACAGCGAATCCGATACCAGCGACAAACCGTTCTCGTCGCGGGCCGATTCACGCATTTGTTCCATTCCGATCCGTTTCTCGATCATTTGTATCATTTATCATTGACCGTGGTACATTTGTTTGAATATCAAATCCACAGAAATCTGCGACTCTCGAACAGGAATTTTGCGATGTCCAAAAAAGAACTGCCGCAGCGTGCAAAGGTCGTCATTGTTGGCGGCGGCGTCATGGGTTGCGGCCTGGCCTATCATCTGGGGCATGAAGGCTGGGGGGACGACACCGTCCTGCTGGAAAAGGCCGAACTGACCAGCGGGTCGACATGGCACGCAGCCGGGCAGATCACCCATTCCACCAGCTCTTACGGGCTGGGGCGGATGGTCGATTACAACATCGGCCTTTATTCCAAGACGCTTGAGGAAGAGACAGGGCAGGCGGTTACCTGGCACGGCTGCGGATCGTTCCGGCTGGCCTATACCGAGGATGAGATGGACTGGTTGCGCCACACCCTGTCCGTCGGCCGTTCGCTGGGCTTCAATATTGAACTGGTCGGGCCGGACTTCATCGCAGAAAAGCACCCGTTCTATAATCTGGAAGGCGTTCTGGGCGCGCTTTACACCCCGGATGATGGCCATGTGGACCCGTCGAACGTGACCATGGCAATGGCCACCGGCGCGCGTCAGAAAGGAGTGAAGATCTTTCGCCATTGCCGCGCCACCAACATCACCCAAGACGACGCGGGCGAATGGGTGGTTGAAACCGAAAAGGGCACAATCATTTGCGAGCATGTGGTCAATGCCGGTGGCACCTACGCGCGCCAGATGGGCGAATGGTCGGGCCTGCAACTGCCGATGACCTCGATGACGCACCATTATTTCGTGACCGAGAATGTGCCCGAGTTTCGGGATCTGGACACCGAGCTGCCCGTGATCCGCGACGACAAGATGGTCTCGGGCTATATCCGGATGGAGCAGAAAAAGGGCCTGATCGGGATTTACGAGAAAGAGAACTCAAACTCGGTCTGGCATGACGAATGCCCATGGGAATACGAGAACTGGCTGTTCGAGGCCGATTATGACCGTGTCATGCCATGGCTGGAGAATTCTCTGGAACGCATGCCGATCTTTGCGGAACTGGGCATCACCCGTGAGGTTCACGGCGCCATCAGCCACCCGCCGGATGGCAACCCGATGGTTGGGCCTGCTCCGGGCGTCAAGAACTATTGGTGTTGTTGCGGCACTCAGATCGGGATCGGCTGGGGCCCCGGCCTGACGCGCGAACTGGCCAAGTGGATGGTGCGGGGTGCCGCCGATATCTCGATGCGCGATTACGACCCCCGCCGCTTTGGCAGCTATGCCAAAAAGGACTGGCAGGTCATCAAAGCGCATGAGGATTACAAACTGCGCCACGAGATTCCCTTCCCGCATTTCAACCGACTGGAAGGTCGCCCGATCAAGCCGTCACCGCTCTATGAGATCCTCAAAGACAAAGGCGCGGTTTATGAAGAGGTTTACGGGTTCGAGCGCCCCCGCTGGTTTGCGCCGGACGGCGTCGAGCAGCGCGACCACTACAGCTTCCGCCGCAATGTGGTGCATGATGTGGTAGGCGCCGAGGTCAAAGCCGTGCGCCAAGGCGTCGGCATCATGGATGTCACCGCCTTTACCAAGGTCGAGGTTTCGGGCCGGGACGCATACGCATTGTTGGACCGTCTGACCGCCAACAAGATGCCGCAGAAAACCGGCTCGATCACGCTGACCCATATGCTGAACCGTCGGGGTCGGGTCGAGTTGGAGACCACGCTGGTGCGCATGGCGGATGACCGGTTCTATCTGGTCTGCGCCGCCTTCTTCGAACAGCGCCTGCTGGACCACCTGAACCACAACCGCGCCGATGAGGATGTAATCATCACGGCGCTGTCCGCCGGATGGTCGGCCCTGTCGCTGAACGGCCCGAAATCGCGGGATGTTCTGGCGCAATGCACCGATGCGGATCTGTCGAATGCAGGGTTCCGCTGGCTGTCGGCACAGGAAATCACCGTTGCAGGCCACAAGGTCTGGGCGTTCCGGATGTCCTACGCGGGTGAGTTGGGTTGGGAGCTGCACATGCCTGACGCGGCCTGCGTTGACGTCTATTCCGCGCTCTGGGCCGCAGGTGCGCCCTCTGGCATCGTCAATTACGGGTCCTTCGCGATGAACGCGATGCGGATGGAAAAAGCCTTCCCCGGTGCGGGCGAATTGACCAATGAGGTCACGCTGCCCGAGGCCAATGTGGGCCGCTTCATGAAGCTGGACAAAGACTATCTGGGCGTCGAGGCCACCCGTGTCAGCGCGCAACAGGCCGAGACGGGCGAAATGCCGTGGATCTGCGCCTATCTGGAGATCGAACCGGACGGGGTCGAAGACGGCCATGGCGGCGAAGCCGTTGTTGTAAATGGCGAAATCGTCGGCGCAACGGCCTCGGTCGCTTATGGCCATACGGTCGGTAAAATCCTGGCCTTTGCCTATATCAAACCGCACGCGCATGTGCCCGGCACCGAGATCGAAGTCATCATAGCGGGCAAGCCGCGCAAAGGGCGTATTCTGGGTGAGCCGGCCTATGACCCAGCCAGCCTGCTGCCGCGCACCGACGCCCCACAGCTTGAACAAGTAGAGGAAGCCTGACGTGAAGATCACGCGCATCGCGCTGTGGGAAGTCCCCCTGACCAGCCATGAGACCTACTACATGGCAGACGGAAAAACCTGCGACACCACCACCTCGGTGGTGGTGCGGATCGACACCGATACCGGGCTGCAAGGATGGGGTGAGGTCTGCCCCATTCCCCACTACCTGCCTGCCTACGCCAAGGGCGTGGTGCCTGCGGTAATGGAACTGGCCCCGGTTCTGATCGGGGCCGACCCGGTTGGCCCTGAAACACTGATGGAAAAACTGAACTCGTATCTTCAGGGCCACGGTTATGCCAAATCCGCCCTTGATACAGCCCTTTGGGATTTGACGGCGCAGGCGGCGGGCTTGCCGCTGCATCGCCTGTTGGGTGGGCGGCAGGTCAAGGACATGCCCCTTTATCACTCGATCACCTGCGTCGCGCCGGACGAAATGGCCCGCATGGCGCGGGATGCCTATGACAAGGGCATGCGCCAGTTTCAGGTCAAGCTGGGCGCCGACAATGACTGGCAGATGGATGTCGAACGTCTGGCCAAGGTGCGCAAGGCCGTTGGGGCAGGGCCCCTGGTCTATGGCGATTGGAACTGCGGCAGCGATGCGCTGTCGGCGATCCGTGTGGGACGCGCCGCTGCGCATCTGGACGTGATGCTGGAACAACCCTGCACCACCTTGCAGGAATGCGCCCATGTCCAGCGCACCACCGGTCTGCCGATGAAGATCGACGAGAACGCCCATGACATCGCCTCGGTGATCGAGGCGCATCAGGCCGGTTGTATGCAGGCCGCAGCGTTGAAACTGTCCAAGATGGGTGGCCTGTCGGCGATGCGGCAAATCCGCGATCTGTGCCTGACCCTGGGCACCCGGATGTGCGTCGAGGATACATGGGGCAGTGACATCACCACGGCGGCGCTGCTGCATCTGGCGGCATCGACACCGGCGCGCGGCATCATGAACACCTGCGACCTGAGCCACTATGTCGGCCCGCGTCTGGCACCGGATGGCCCGGTGCGTGAAAACGGCCGTATCGCCCCGCCCGAAGGGCCGGGGCTTGGCGTCACACCTGATGCGGACGCGCTTGGCCAGCCGGTCACGATCATCGACTAACCTGAGTGGCAGCCCCAGTTCACCGGGCTGCCGCCTTGCCCCTGGCACCGGTCGATCCTACGCTGCGCCAGCGGCACAAGTGCCCTGGCAATTGCAGGCGAACTCACCATGTCCAAGCCCCTCGACAGTTGGATCGGACGAACCGAGACCCACAGGGACGTTCTGCGGCCCGAGCCTGCGCGCTTCATGCAGGCGACTCTGGGGCGGACCCCCAGCCTTCAGGTCGGCGACCCGCTGCCGCCGCTGTGGCACTGGCTTTATTTCCTTGAGGCGCAGCTGATAGATGGCCTGGGGCGCGATGGCCACCCAAAGAAAGGTGGTTTTCTACCCCCCGTGTCGCTGCCCCGACGCATGTGGGCCGGAGGGCGATTTGTCTTTCACAACCCGTTGCCTATGGGGGTGTGGGTCGAAAAACGCTCGACCATCAAAAGCGTCGTGGAAAAGACCGGTCGCAGCGGCCCGCTTTGCTTTGTAACCGTCCTGCACGAGCTGATGCTTGAGGATGGCACCCTCGCCCTGACCGAAGAACATGACATCGTCTATCGCGAAGACCCACATCCCGATGCGCCACAGCCGATCCCGCCCGTGGCACCCACGGATGCGCAAATCTCTGAGCATGTGGCGCCGTCTCAGGTCATGCTGTTTCGCTACTCGGCGCTGACGTTCAATGGCCACCGCATTCACTATGACGTTGATTATGCTAGGTCGGTCGAAGGGTACGACGGGTTGGTTTTCCACGGCCCACTGACCGCCACGCTTCTTGTCGATCTGGCCTGCCGGACAATAGGCAAATCGCCAAAAACCTTCGCGTTTCGTGGGCTGTCGCCGATTGCGGGCATGGTCCCGTTTAATATCGAGGGCAACAGAACCGGCAAAGATATCCAGCTTTGGGCGCGGCGTCAGGACGGTGTCAAAGCGATGGACGCCAAGGCGACATTCTGATCCGTTGCCCAAACCCTGTCAGCGCTGATCCAGATGCTCCAGCAAGGACAGGCACTTATGCGCAACCGGGTTCTGTTGGCCGAACCGAGTCAGGCGCGCGAAGAACTTGGTTTTGTTTGAATGCCAGTCGACCGGCATCTCGACCAAGGCGCCCCGGGTCAGGTACGAATCCACAAAGCTGCGCCAGCCAAGGCCCAAACCTTGCCCTGCGGCAGCGGCTTCCAGCAGGTAGACATAGCTGTCAAACTCTTCGGCAATCGGCCACCCGGCATAGGCGGGATGCACATTCACCCAGTCGGGCCAGTCCATCCATCCGAAATTCTCTTTCTGCAACCTGAGCAGAGGAGGGGGCTTGGCCTTGCCCGCAAGGGCGGCAACAGCCTGTTCAACGATGGCGGGCGTGCCGACTGGCTTGATCTCTTCCTCGCACAAAACCACATGCGGCGCGTCCGGAGTGGCCGAAGCGTATTCAAAGACGATATCGGCCCCGGTATCAATGGCGGCGGTCAATAGGTTGTATTCCGCTGTCAGCAATCGCAGCTCGGACCCGCTTCCCAACGCCCTGCGCAACGCGCCATAGCGCGGCATCAACAGAAGATGCGATACCGAATGGGAACACACAACTGTCACCTCGCTTTGCGGACGCGCCAGGCTGTTCACAGCGGATTGCATTTTATCCAGCGTCTGCGCGACAGAATGATAAAAATCCCTGCCTTTTCTGGTCAGTGAAACGCGCGCGCCTTGCCGCTCGAACAAGGTGGTTCCGAACCGGATTTCCAGATTTCGGATATGTCGGCTGATCGCGGGCTGCGATGTCCTCAGCTCTTCTGCGGCCCGCGCAAAACCCTGTAATCGTGCCACCGCCTCAAACGCAATCATCGCGTTGATCGACGGCAGGTTATATTTGCGCTGACTCATATCAGTTTTGATATTGAATGCTGCACGTCAAAGCAATGGCATTTCGGGCTGCGCGGCAGCAAGGTCCGAAAACCCACCACAGGTTCGGAACGGCACAAGGCTGGCGCATGGAAAGCTATGTAAAACCCCCAAAATGGCAGAACCCCAAGGTCAAGCTGTTCCCGCATCAGGTGGGGTTTACCGCCCCGCCACATGACTTTGACGCAGCACCTTCGGACTTTCTGCGCATGGCCCCGCGCAGCGTGGGCGTGCATGGCCGGATGCTGCAAGTGCCGGATTACGCGCACCGTCTGGATCAGCGGCAAAAGAACTTTGGCCTTTTGGAAGAATTCGTTGAATGCATGGCCAATAACGGTGCGGATGTCTGCGGTCAGGTCGGCTCGAACTGGGTCCATGCCAGCGGTCTGGGTGTCGAGGGCATCCGGCAACATTGCGAGCAACTCAGCGACACATACCAGACCCCCTTTCACATGGCGGGTTATGCCATGGTCGAGGCGTTACGTGAGTTGAATGTTGAAAAGGTCGCGCTGAATGCCTGCTACCACCCCGACAGCTGGTATACCGGCACGGTTGGCTTCCTGCGCGAAGCCGGGTTTGATGTGGTCTGGGCGGGCAATTTCTTCGATCAGGGTTGGTTTGAAAGTCAGGACGCGGTTGACGACTGCATCTGGTGCTTTGACGAAGACCTGTTGTGGAAGTCCTTCGACTACACAGCAGAGCAGGCCCCGAATGTGGACGCCTACCTGATCAACGGGATGAGCAACTATCGCCGCCCATCTGACGGGATCGCACAACGCCCGGTGCATTATGAGGTCGCGCTGGAAAGCCGTTTGGGCAAACCGATCATCGGCCATGACACGGCGCTGTACTGGCGGATTTTCAAGACACTCGGCATTGCCCCGGAAACGCAGCAGGGCCGATTGCTCTCATCACTGAAAGGCTGAACATGCACAAAATCGTCGCCCTTTGGGCCATCCCACGCTCAACCTCGACCGCGTTTGAATGGATGATGCGTCAGCGCGGCGATCTGGACTGTCTGCATGAACCTTTCGGCGAAGCCTGGTATCAGGGCGAGGATCCCATGTGGCCCCGGTTCAAGGAAGGTGAGAAAACAACGCCCGGCCTGACCCTTGAAAGCGTGTGGACGAACGTCAGGGCCCGCGCCGAGAAAGGCCCTGTCTTCATCAAGGATTTCCCGCATTATATCAACCACATGTGGGATGCTGAGTTCCTGTCTCATTTCACCCATGCTTTCCTGATCCGTGACCCGGCCAAAACGATCACGTCGATGTATAACAAATGGCCCGATTTCGACGAGTTAGAGGTCGGCTTTCCCGAGCAACGCGCGCTTTACGATCTTCTGACTGCCTTGAACGGAACGCCGCCGCCGGTGATCGACAGCGATGATGTGCTGGAGAACCCGTACGAAATGACCCAGGCCTTCTGCGAAGCCGTCGGGATCCCATTCATCGAAGAGGCGCTGAGCTGGGAGGCGGGAGGCGATCCTTCAGCGCATAGCTGGTGGGACGGAGGATCCTTCCACGCAAACCTCGCCAAATCGACCGGCCTTGTGCGGCAGGAACGCAAATATGTCGATCTTTCCAACACCCCGGATCGCGTCCGCCGCGTTCACCGCCGCATGAAGCCGCATTACGACCATCTGTTCCGCAACCGGATCCGGGTGTCGGAAACTGTCTGAGGGATAATGCAACCGGCTAGGCTGAAAGAGGGTTTTTCGACCTAACAGGAGATCGTACATAATTAACATAACTTTGCTTATAGGGTTTCAATGTGAAGCAGCAAAGTTAAAATGTCCCACATTAGCAAAGTAGAAGTGTCACACTTCTCTGTCGAGCAGGCAGGATTGGAGTGTGGCGGTGGGATTGGTTGTCATGAGCGAACGCGAGCTTAATCGTATAGAAGTGCTGAGCCAAGTCTCCCAAGGCCGCATGACGGTGGTTTCCGCCGCAAATGTTCTTAACTTGAGCCGCAGACAAGTTCACCGTTTGCTCAGGGTTTTCCAGACTGATGGTCCGGCTGCGCTGCGTCACAAGGCGCGCGACCGTGGATCCAACAATCGTATTGATCCGGCCGTTCGAGAGTTTGCCCTGGTACTCGTCAAAGAACGATACGCTGATTTTGGCCCGACACTGGCAGCTGAGATGTTGTTGGAACATCATGATCTGAGCGTCTCGCGCGAGACGCTGCGCAAGTGGATGCAGGCAGACGGAATCTGGTTATCTCGCAAACAGCGCAGGACGTTCCACCAGCCGCGCTTGCGCCGGGAATGCTTGGGCGAGCTCATCCAGATCGACGGATCTGACCACCTGTCATTGTGCCCTTAATTACTGGACGCAGATACATTCAGGGACATTTGATCCGATTTTGTGCCCTTAATTCTCGGATATCCACAGGCTAGCGGCGGCTATTCTCAAGGGTGAGATCAGCACATCGGAGCAATTCCGCCCGGTCCGCATTTACCCCGAGTTGTTCGATTGCTTTTTTCGCAGCCGCCAGAAAATCGGGTTTCGTTGTGTTGCCGGATTTGCGTGCCGGGATCCAGGCCTTCTGAATTCTGCGATCATCATTCGCCGAGCTCGGCGAACTGTATGACAGGTGAACCAGTTGATCGAATAAATTGCGTTGACCAGGGAATACCATGCGTAGCCTTTCTCCTGCGGCAGGATCACGACGCATCGCAATAGATACGGCCACCAATGGTCGCGTCATCAATAGATGAACAGCAGCAAGCATAGCATACCGGTCATGGCGGGATTTAGAGCAAAGCCCCGCGTGACGAAGCTCTGGTGCAAGTACCCGTACAACCTGTAGCGCCAAGTTCAATTGCCGACCAACATGCTGACTTCCGCGCAAATACAGTTGCTCCAACCACGCTGCGCCCTTTGAAGCTCGGACTTCCAACCGTGCCGGAACTTGGGACTCTTCACCTGGCGCCGTGCCGAAAGGTAATAAGCCAGTACCACAGGAATTACACGTCATAGACCATGCGTAGCGCCAATGATGCAGAGAGATGCCGGGCACTATCCGCGCGCACGTCGGGCAGTACTGAAAGTCTGAATAGGATACACACTCGACTGGAAATTCCGCGCGACGCTCGAGCAACATGGCCTGCATGTCACTCGACGGCAGATGAGTCAGAGCACCGAACCGTTCAATATTTGCGCCTCGCAGATCGTGACTGGTCTCCGGCGGCTTATCACCCGAAAACCCGAGATAGCCAAGCAATTCAGGAACAGAGCAATAGTTGGCCGCAGCAAGCCGGGTGACCCAACTTGACAACAATTCGTCTTGTAGCGGCGGTGGGCGCCTCGGCAGCGGACGAATAGTCACTAGGACGCTGGAACGAGCTGTCTTCGAATGTTCCAGCTGTGCTTTGCCCAGATTGGTTGCCAGGCTTGAACCGCCTCATCCGTGATACGCTCCTCGCCTGTCTCGATAGCGTCTATCGCAAGCGCCTTGACCATCGTGAATACTCGCGACGTAACACCGCCTGTCACACCCAGAATGGTTCGAAGCGAATGCACACTGAGGCTGGATCCGCGTTCCAATTGCATTGCAGCAATCAGCGTCTGGATAAGACGAGAGAATTCGATATCGTCTTCCCAGAGTGGCAAGAAATGCTCGTCCAGACGTCGGGCCAGTTGTTCGTCGCCGCGAATGGCGTCGACTGCTTCATTCACACCAAATACGACGAGAGATGCGCAAAGATCATTCGCGAGGAACCGCAGCATATTCAGGAAACGCCGTTGCTCGCGATAACTGCCCGCCAGCAAGTTGTGGACCTCGTCGATCATGATCATTTTCAGATCCATGTCGCGCAAATGGCTGAGGGCGCGCACCTCCAGTTCGGACACGGTGTGCCGTCCCCACATAGGCGCCCCGATCGACGCCAGAATGTGCTGATAAAAGCGCCTCTCGTCGGGCGCTGGTGGTGCCTGCAACAACAGGATGGGTGTTCGCGTGACACCGATGTCTGCCGCGTATTGGGTTGGGTACAGGCTTTCCATACGCTTAGCGATCATGGTCTTTCCAATCCCTGAACTGCCGTAAACCATGAGACCCGGCATCCGGGACTGTTTTGGCATCTCCATGAGAGAAGTGAGCCTGTTGAGTACAATATTTGCGCGATCAAATGCGATCCACCGGTCACTGCGGACCTGATCAAGTCTTTCGTTTGTTTCCATAAATGTCATCTATCGGGTAGGTAGGAAGATCCGGGTTACTGGTATCGATCGCGAACATCTCGCGGGACGGATCACGTTTGGTTTTGTCGTCAGGAAGTCGCGCTTGACGTTCACCTTTCAGCCGCACCGCCAAGGTTTTCTGCTTGGCCGCGTGCGCGATGCGCCTTTGTTCTTCAATAATCTGAAACAGCATCGACTCCGGGATCGGCCCGCCTTGGCGTTCGTGAAATATCGAGCGCGCACGCCGCGACTCCCAAAGTGAAATCCGTGGCCGCGACAAGTTCTTGTAGCGCGCTACTATGGTCCGTCCGTGGTCATTTACAGCCCAAATCTGGGACATATCACGAGGGTCGTACTTGACAGTAACCTGCCCGACGCCGCGGCCGATCATTGGGCCAAATGCGTCGCTCCAATAGCCGACAGAAAACAGTTTGATCCCGGTTCGAGCGAGCTGCCGACGTTCTGAAGGAAGGAAGCTGATGCGAAACGCCTCGGAATCGACAACCTTTCTGCCTGCGCCATCACCACCGAGGTCTGCCCAAGCCGCCAACGGCGCTCTCCCCAATCCCCCGTGACGGGTGTTGTGATAGCGACATATCTCCAGGTGCAGCCAATCCTCGAACTCCTCCAATGTCATTGCTGCATTGCCGGAGCTATCGTATTCCCCCTTGTCCTGGGGGGAAGATTGCGTTGTTCCCGGAAGTACATGAACTGCACCCATGGTCGTCCCTATCAGACGTTCGATATGGCCACCATAATGCGCCCGACCCGGTGGCCTGTACTCGACTGAAATTCCCCAATCTGCACAGGCCGACTGGAAGGCGTCGCTGCGGAAATCCTGCCCGTTGTCAACATGAACGGCTCGCGGAATCCCAGCGGCAGGCCAATACAACTTCTCCAGTATCTCCGGCGTGCGGATCGACTTCGTTCGCACGCAATGATGCAGACACAAACCGATGGACAAAACGGACGGCGTATCGAAACTCACATACACACCCAGAACAACGCGGGTCGCGACATCGATTGCGAGTGTCAGCCAAGGTCGTCCCAATGGCTTACGCTCGAATTTATCGACGAGAATAATGTCGGCCAGAGTGTGATCGATTTGGACGACTTCCAAGGGGCGCTCCACGTCCAAGCCCCCTACCCTCGGTTCGAAAGCTTGCCTCGCCGCCTTAGCGCCTCTTCGTTTCCGCATCACTTCGCGTTGATCTATAGCGTCGACACGCGATTTGATCGTACGTCGAGTGGGAGGCCGATAGCCTCTCGATGCGCACTCCGCCCGGATCTCGTTGACAATCCTCAGAAAACTTGGAGGTTCAGGAACAAGGTAGTGTTGACGTAACACACGCTCGATAATGCTCTCTACATCCGGTTCCAAGCGGCGTGAGCCATGCTTTGGACCGCGTCTTTTGGGGAGCAAGGAGCTCGCGCGCCCATCACTAGTCTTGAGACGACGGTAAAAGTCCCATGCAGTGCTTCTAGAAACGCCCATCATGTTGGCCGCTTCCAATAGCGGCGGTCCTATATCTTGCCCCGCCTTCTCAAGTTCCATTATTGGACGCAACGTGTTGGCCCGTTCAACCGCGAGCGCTCTTTCTTCTGGGTTCTCTACTTCACTAGACAAGATCATCCCCACACGATTTATCCACAGGACACTCCGTCCGGGAAATAAGGGCGCAGTCCGACAATTAAGGATACAGTCCAGAAATTAAAGGCACAATCAAGCACTGATTTTGCTCTACTTTATTAAGCCAGCGTCCAGTAATTAAGGGCACAGTGACACCACCGCTGGTTCGAGGATCGCGCCCCGCCCTGCACGCTGCTTGTCTTCATCGACGATGCGACCAGCACATTGATGCAGCTACGGTTCGTGAAGTCGGAAAGCACTTTCAGCTATTTCGAAGCGCTTGATGGCTACCTGGCTGATCATGGTCGCCCTGTTGCCTTCTATTCCGACAAGCACACCGTGTTTCGGGTAGCGCAGCAAGGTGCAAAGTCGGGCCATGGCATGACCCAGTTTGGCCGGCCTTTGAATGAGTTGAACATCGAGATCCTCTGCGCCAACAGCAGCCAGGCCAAGGGCCGTGTCGAGCGTGCCAACCGCACGCTACAAGATCGGCTGGTGAAGGAATTGCGGCTCGCTGGGATCTCGGACATGGAAGCCGCAAACACTTTCCTGCCGGGATTCATGCAACGTTACAACGCCAGGTTTGCCAAATCGCCGCGACGACCGGACAATCTGCACAGGGCCCTGAATGTCGAGCCCGACCGTCTGCGGGACATCCTGTGCTGGCGCGACGAGCGCTACGTCGACAGGAACTTGGTGCTGCGCTACGACCGCAAGCGGATAACGCTTGAAGAGAACGACCTCACCCGTGGCCTCGTTGGCAAATATGTGGACAGCTATGAATACCAGGACGGTACGCTGGAATTCCGCTCAAAGGGCGTTCCACTGCCCTACTCTGCGTACGACAAAGATCAACGCGTGAGCCACGCGGCAATCATCGGGAACAAGCGACTGAGCGCGGTGCTGGAGCACATCAAGCAAGAGCAGGATAAAGCACCACCGAAGAAGCACCGCGTCGGCACTCAGGCCACACGCTACAACCCAACAGGTCGGCGCAACAACGGCTGGAACTCAAGGCTTGCGAAAGCAGCGAAAGAGAAGCGCGCAGCCAGCCAGGGCTCCGATGTTTGAGGTCTCTATCCTGTCAGGCTGCACTACCGTTCCACGGCAACTGGGACATTTCTACTTTGCAGACCAAGTGACATTTCTACTGGGTTGCAACATAATGCACATCGGTATTTACGCCCGCATGTTGACCCCGTTTGCATCATAGATGGGTCCGCCCAGAACTTCGGCATCATAGAATTCACCCAGAATTTCCACCTGAAGCGCCGTGCCCGGAGCGGCATGCTCGGTCGCGACATATCCCATCGCCATGGATCGCCCGACCCGGTGGGCAAAGCCGCCGGATGAGACATATCCAACAGCGGCGCCGTCTTTCAGGATCGCCTCGTCATTTGAAACGTCAATCCCGTCCACGTCGATCGTCATTGTCACGAGTTTCTGCTTCACGCCCTGTGCACGCGACGCCTCAGTCGCATTTTTACCGACGAAATCTTTCTTCCAGTTGATAAACGCGTCCATTCCGCTTTCGACCGCATTGAAATCGGGACGGAATTCCAGGGTCCAGACGCCCCAGCCCTTTTCCAGCCGCATCGACATCAGCGCCCGCGCGCCGTACCAGCGATAACCCAGATCGGCCCCGGCCTCTTCTATGGCCTCAGCCAGACGCAGCAGGTATTGTGGTCTGCAGTAGATTTCATAGCCCAACTCGCCGCTGAACGAGATGCGACTCAGAATTACCGGAACCCCGGCCACAAAGGTCTGACGCAGGTCACGGAATTTGAACGCGTCGGCCGAGACATCCTCGCGCATCAGGCGCGCCAGCAAGTCGCGGGATTTTGGACCAGACAGCGCGATGCCGTGCCAGTCGTCCGAGACATTGGCATAGGTCACACCGTCGGGCAGGTCCTTTTCGAACCAGCGGCGGTGCGCCTCTTGCATTGCACCCGAGCCGAAGAGGATAAAGTGGTCCTTGGCCAGACAGGCGACAGTCAGATCTCCGTACAGTTTGCCCTTGGGCGTCAGCATCGGCGTCAGTGTCAGGCGACCCGGTTTGGGCACATATCCGGCCAGTACGTGATCCAGATATGCACGCGCGCCTGCGCCCTTGAATTCATGCTTGGCAAAGTTGGCGATCTCAATCCCGCCCACGGCCTCTTGCACCGCCTTGACCTCGCGCGCGACATAGTCGTGGCTTCGATTGCGCTCGAATGTCGGGTCCTCATGGGCGTCTTCGGGGCCATCTGCGAACCAAAGCGCGTTTTCCAGACCGAACCCCTGCCCCATCCGCGCGCCCTTGGCGACCAGCCGGTCATAAAGCGCGGTGGTTTTCTGCATCCGGCCCTTGGGCAAGGTTTCGTTGGGGAAGGTCATCACAAACCGCCGCTCATAATTCTCGGACGATTTGACCGTGCCCCAGTCGGGCGTCGCAAATTCGCCGAACCGCGCCACATCCATGGCCCAAACGTCGATCGAGGGTTCGCCGTCGATCATCCACTCGGCCATGGTCAGGCCGACACCCCCGCCCTGACAAAAGCCCGCCATGACGCCAACCGCGACCCAATAGTTCTTCATCCCCGGTACCGGTCCGATCATCGGGTTGCCATCGGGGCCAAAAGTGAACGGACCGTTGATCATGTCCTTGATCCCGGCCTGACCGATCGTGGGGATACGTTCGAATGACATCTCCAGCCGGTCAGCAATACGGTCGAGGTCGGGTTGCAGCAGTTCGTGACCAAAATCCCATGGTGTGCCACCCACTTTCCACGGGGTCGATTTCGGCTCGTAAGTACCCAGCAGCATCCCCTGCCGTTCCTGCCGGAAATAGATGTTGGCCTCATAATCGATCCCGGCAGGCAGGCGACCGGCCTCACCCATGCTTTCCATCCGCTCGGCGATCTGAGGGATTTTTTCAGTGATCAGATAGTGATGTTCCATCGGCTGCACCGGCAGATGGATGCCGGACATATGCCCCACCTCACGCGCCCAAAGGCCGCCGCAATTGACCACATGCTCGGCGTTGATCCGCCCTTTGGGCGTGGTCAGATCCCAAGACCCGTCGGGTCGCTGAGACATTGCCGTCACCCCGCAATGGGTGAAATATTGCGCCCCATGCACGCGGGCGGATTTGGCAAAAGCATAAGTGGCCCCAGACGGATCAAGATCACCATCCTGATCATCCCATAGCGCCGCATAATAGTGTTTCGGATCGATCAGCGGGTGCCGTTCGGCCAATTCTGACGGAGAGATGAATTCCTGATGCAGCCCCATATAGCGCGCTTTCGAGCGTTCGCGTTTCAGGTAGTCATACCATTCCTTGGTCGAGGCCGCGTAGAACCCGCCAGTGATATGCAGGCCGACCGAATGGCCCGATGTTTCTTCAATCTCTTTATAAAGATCAATGGTATAGCTTTGCAGGCGACTGATATTCGGGTCAGAACTGATCGTGTGAATCTGCCCCGCCGCATGCCAGCTTGAGCCCGAGGTCAGCTCGTCCCGTTCCAGAAGCACAACGTCTTTCCAGCCAAACTTGGCCAGGTGAAACAGGATCGAACAGCCAACAACGCCGCCGCCAATTACAACAACCTTGGCGTGGGACGGCAGCGGTTTGCCGATGGCGGTTTCGTCTTTTTGAATCTCGGGCATGGGGGTGTTCCTTACATCATCCGGGTCGCGGCAAGGGGGCGATCAGTACCAGGCATCGGGAAGGGCTTCTTTGCGTTTGGCCACAAACGCCTCCAGGGCTTCGCGCGTGGCCTCTTCGATAGGCGGCGCTTCGTAGTCCTTCAGCATCTGGGTCCAACGGTCATAAGCGCGTGTCCGCATGTCTTTCGCTCCTTCATCCTCCCAGCTTTCGACATTCTCGCTGTGGCTCAGCGCGGGTTCATAAAAGGCGTTCTGATAGTGGCGCATGGTGTGACCGCAGCCCAGGAAATGACCGCCGGGGCCGACCTCGGTATAGGCGTCGCGGGCCAGTGCCTCATCCGAGGTATCCAGCCCTTGGCTGAGAACCTTTTGATAAGACCCCAACCGGTCCGCATCCATGATCAGCTTTTCAAACCCAGTGCACAGGCCGCCTTCCAGCCAACCGGCTGAGTGCAGGACAAAATTCGCCCCGGCCAGCATGGTCGAATGCATCGAATCCGCGCTTTCATAGGCGGCCTGCGCGTCCTCGATCTTGGATGCCGTCAGCGAGCCACCACAGCGCAGCGGCAGACCCGCGCGGCGGGCCAGTTGGCCGATGGCATAGTTCGAGATCACCGGCTCGGGCATGCCAAAGGTCGGCGCCCCGGATTTCAGTGACATCGACGACAGGAAGTTGCCCAGAACAAAGGGCGCGCCGGGTCGGATAAGCTGAATGTATGCACAGACCATCATCGCCTCTGCCATGGCCTGCGCGACCGAGGCGGCGGTCGAGACCGGACCCATCGCCCCCGACAGGATGAACGGCACGACGATCATGCCCTGCCCCCGGCTGCTGTAAACCCGCGCGGACTCGGTCACCACCTTGTCGACCAACAGCGGAGAATTGGTGTTCACATTCCCCATGATGACGCAGTTTTCGGCCATCACATCGGCACCGAACACAATCTCGGCCATATCGACACTGTCTTGCGCGCGGCTCATCTCGGTGATTGCGCCCAGATGGGGTTTATCACTCAGCGTCATATGGGCCAGCAGCATGTCCAGATGGCGCTTGCTGACTGGCACGTCGCAGGGCTCGCAGGTGACAAAGCCGCCGTGATGCAGGTTCGGGTGCATATAGGTCAGACGCACAAGGTCCTGAAACGCCTTGATGTCGCCATAACGCCGACCGCCGTGCAAATCGCGCACAAACGGCGCGCCGTAGATCGGCGCGAAGACCTGATTGCGCCCGCCAATCCGAACCGAGCGTTCGGGATTGCGGGCCAGTTGCGTAAACTCGCGCGGGGCCTTGGCGCACAGGCTGCGGATCCAGTCCGCCGGGGCACGCACGGTATCGCCTTCGATCCGGGCCCCTTCCCTTTTCCACAATTCCAGCGCCTCGGGGTCGTCGCGAAAGGCGATGCCGACATCCTGAATGATCCAGTCGACTTGCTGCTCCAGCCGGGCAACCTGCTCTTCGTCCAGCAGGTCGTAATACGGTGCTTGCCGTTGGATAAACGGCGACGCTGTCTGCGTGTCCTGTCGTTGTCTGGATCCCCGTGCGCGCCGTGCCATTGCAAACCCTCATCGACTTGTTCGCGCATAGTCATACTGCGCAAACGCCCGTCTGTGACGGTTGAAAAGAATGATCTTTTGCATAAGCTGAATTTATGCAAAACCTCTGGTCCCAACTCGCATCCCCCCGCCATCTGGTCGTGTTCGAAGCTGCCGCCCGGACCGGGTCATTCACCAAAGCTGCGCAAGAGTTGAATGTCCAGCAACCGGCAGTCAGCGCTTCGATCAAGCAGCTTGAAACCTCGCTTGGCGTGATCCTGTTCCGGCGCAGCCATCGCAGGATCACCCTGACAAATGCGGGAACGCGATTGTTTGCCGATGTGACCCGCGCGTTCGAGATGCTTTCGCATTCCGCATCCTCGATCCGGCAGTTCGCCAGCAATGACCACGTGACACTCAGTGCCTCTTCGGCCTTCAACAACTATTGGCTGGTGCCGCGTATTGCCTCGTTCCAGCAAAAACACCCCGATATTGACCTGCGCCTGCAATCCAGCGACCGCGAGCCTGACCTGACCGTCGAAACCATCAGTCTTGCGGTGCGGCTAGGCGATGGCAACTGGCCGGATTGCGAGGCGCAGCTGATCTATGACGAGATTATATACCCCGTAGCCGCCCCCCGCGTCATGGCCGCCGCAGTGACCTTGCGTAGTGTGCCGGGCCTGTTGAACCAGCGCCTGATCCATCTTGAGGAACCCATCCGCGAGCGCCCCTCGTGGGATCAGTGGTTCAGCGCGTTCGGCATATCCGAAGTTACGCCCCGCAGCGGTCTGCGTCTCAACGATTACGCATTGGTTTTGCAGGCGGCGATGGCGGGCGAAGGGTTTGCCTTTGGCTGGCACCACATCGTCGAACATCTGGTGCAGCAAGGCGTGTTGGCCGCGCGCCCGGAATGGACATGGAGAACCGGCAAAGGCTTCTATCTGGTCTGGTCGAAATCCCGCCCCCTGACACCCGAGGCCCAGAGTGTCCGCGACTGGATTCTGTCGGCCCGGACGGTTGACTGAGGCCGCTACCCGGTATCCGCAAGGCAGTCATCCACGAACGGGTGTTCGACCGCCGGCCAATAGGGAAGTTTGCGCTTGTGCAGGGCGATGTCACGAAACGCGGGCTGGGTTCCGCCCGGACTGGCGACCTGCAGGATGTGATCCGAGATTTTGCTGAACGGGCCGTAGAAATGGAACAGAGATTTCACCGCCACCGCCGATTTCTCGGCCAGTCGGATACCCATCTGTTCAAACGCTTCGGGGTGGTACACCTGAACGCGCAGGTCGTTGACCAGCAGGTCGATATGGCCGTCCAGACGCAGCCAGACCACGGTGCCCATCGGCTCTAACCCGGTTCCCAGATGCTGACCCAGACCTGTTGCGATATTCATGACCGTCGCCCGCAGATCAATGGGATCGCCTGAAACCGCGCTTGTCTTGCCGCCCAGCCGAACGGTCAACGTGCTGCCGATACCCGCATCCTGACAAATGCGAACAACGCCGGGGTCCCAGAACATCCCGCTGGCAAAATTCCTGAGCCCACGTTCCAGCATGGCGGCCAGCAGATAGGTGGCATCGCCGGGTGCGCCGCCGCCCGAATTGTCACCCATATCCGCCAGAACACACAGCCCTGCGCGCGTTCCTACCTGATCCAGCGCGCTGTCGATCGGCAGATAGTCAGTGGTCACCCGGTGACGCAGATCGAAAAACCGACGGCCCAGTGTCTCGGCCAGTTGGACCGCAAGTTGCGGCTGATTGTCGGTCACGACCAGCATCCGCGCGCCAACATCCGCAACATCCGCCCATGGAAACCCGTGGCTGAGTGACACCGACAACACATCGGGCGCGGACTGAGCGGTGGCCATTTCGGCCACAAAATCCTTCATCGCCCCCGCTTTCGTCAGATAAAGATTCACCATCCGCGCATCATAAAACGCCATGCAAGGCACGATCTCACCCACATGGGCGCGCCGGGCCAGGTCGAACAGCTCAGCCGCGCAGGCGGTTGCGTCGTCATGGGGGTATTCCCTGAAATGCACGATCAGATCGCTGGCCTGCAGCATCCTGTCGGTGAGATGAGAATGCAGGTCCAGAGACACCCCAATCGTGGCATTCGGGCACAGTGCACGGGCGCGGGCCAAAAGGTCGCCTTCGCAATCCTCGATATGTTCGGCCACCATCGCGCCATGCAGTTGCAACAGAATGATATCTGCACCGCCGCACTCGGTCAGATCAGACAGGATCTCGCCGCTTAATGCATCATAACAGCTGCGGGTGGTCGGCCCGGCAGGTTCGGCAATGGCGGCCAGACTTTCGATGACCTGCCACCCCAAGGCTTCTGCTTTTGCGCGCCACAAATGCAACGCCTCGGTCATCAGGTTGGGCGGTTCCTGCGTTGCGGTTCCGTGGCGCAGAAAATACTCCTCGAACCCCGATATCGCGGTTGGCATTGTGCAGAACGTATTCGTCTCGGTCGATAGCGTTGCAATGAAGAGTTTCATGGAATCCTATCCCCGACACGACAGAGGACGACCGCAAAAGCCATCCCCTTTCTTTCACGATACTAGCATAGATCGGCTGCTATTCCGCTTTCCACCAGCGTTCCATAAAGCTGCTGCCATCCAGATCGAGGTTCGAGCCGAATTTTTCCGGCGTGCCGACGCTGGGCCGCGTGGCAAAGACGTAGGAGGCAAACATCGGGATCGCAACGCCGCCCTGATTGGCCACGATGTCCTGCATCTCGCCATACATCTGGCGGCGTTTGTCGGTGTCCAGCTCGGCCCGCGCCTCGACCAGCAGCTTGTCGAATTTTTCGTGCGACCAGAAGGATTCGTTCCAGGCGACGCCAGACTGGAACGCCAGCGAGAACATCAGATCTTCGACCGGGCGACCGGCCCAGTAGCTGGCGCACCAGGGTTTCTTGGTCCAGACCTCGGACCAATAGCCATCATTGGGCTCGCGTTTGACGGTGACATTGATCCCGCATTTCGCTGCCGAGTTCGAAATCAGCGTCGCTGCGTCCACCGCACCGGGGAAGGCGGCATCTGACGACGAAAGCTCGACATCCAGCGAGTCCAACCCGGCCTGTTTCAGATAGAACCTCGCCTTGTCGGGGTCGAACGTCTTCTGCTCAAGCTCGGCGTTGAAGTATTTCTGGCCCGATCCGATCGGGTGGTCGTTACCAACCGCGCCATAGCCCAGCAGAATCTTGTCGACCAATTCCTGCCGGTCGATGCCCCATTTGATCGCCTGACGGATGTTGTTGTCATCAAACGGCGCAGTATTCGTCAGCATCGGGAACGAGTAATGTTGCGTGCCCGCCACCGAATGCAGCGTGACATTGGGATCGCGCGAGATGAATTTGGCGGTTTTCGGGTCGACCTTGTCGGCGACGTCAACCGTACCTGCTGACAGGGCCGCCATACGCGCGGTCGTGTCCAACAGCACCAGCAGCTTCCATTCATCCACATGGGCGACATCATCGTTCCAATGGTTGGCATGACGCACCAGATCGGCTGAGATGCCGGGCTGGAAGTCGGTCAACTGATAGGCCCCGCAGCCAATGCCCGACTGCCAGTCGATACTGTCACCTTCGGCGGGCAGAATGGCAAAACGATAGTCGCTGAGGATCGCCGGAAAGTCCGCATTGCCGCCTTCCAGTTCAAATACGATGGTTTGCGATCCGTCCGCGCGGACCGATTTGACCCCTGCCAACAGCGGCGCACCGGTCGAGGTCGAACCCTCGCCCCGGTGATAGTTGATCGACGCGATCACATCGTCCGAGGTCACACTGCGGCCATTGTGAAACTCGACCCCGTCGCGCAACTGGAATGTCCAGACCGAGGCATCCGGCGACGCTTCCCAGGATTGAGCAATCGAAGGTTGCACATTGCTGTCGGCGTCAACAGCCGTCAGGAAGCCGTTCATACCCAGGCTCAACGGGATCAGGAAGCCTGCCGAGATCTGCCCCGGATCCAGTTGTTCGGTGGATGCACCGTGGCCGATACCTGCGACCATGCTGCCACCTTTGTTGGGTGTCGCAGCGATTGCCCGGTCGGCCAGCAAGGTTGCAGCGCTGACGGTCATCCCGGTTGCCAGTACACCACGCATGAACTGGCGGCGGTCCACCTGACGCATTTGCAGGCGGTGTTCCAGTTGCCGCACATACTGAAATTTATCCATTGCTTGACCTCCCCTGGGCATGGATGCGTTGGCCCAAGGATTGCGCGCCCAAATGGGCTTAACAATAACGCCAGATTATGCTTTCTTTAGCGAGTTTAAGCGAAAGACCAACCCGCATATGCATGAACATCTGGCAGCGAACTTGCGTCATCTGTGCGCCGATCACCCTTCGGTTGCTGCGGTGTGCAGGGACATCGGAATCAACCACCAGCAATTTGCCAAATACCTCAGCGGTCGCAGTAAGCCCTCGCCCAACAACCTGCGCCGGATCGGTCGGTTCTTTGGCATTGACGAGCATATTTTACTGGGCGACCCGGCCGAGTTGCGCCGTCACACCACCCGATTGGCCAAAACCGAAGCCGACCGACGTCGGGACCCGCTGATCGACGTGTTTCCGGGCGATCTGCAAAGATTGCGACCTTTCCTGGGATCGTATAAGGTGTTCTTTCGCGCGCCCAACGATCGGACCAAAGTGATTGTCAACGTAGCCTTCTTGGATGAGCGCAACGGGACCGTCTACAGCCGAATTGTCGAAGCGCTGAGCGAAGGGAAATCCTCGACGCGTCGCTGGACCCGGTGTGATGGAAAAGCGGCCTTCCGCGCCGGTCAGGTATTTGTCGTCGACGCCGAGCGCGGACCGGACGCACCGCTTAGCCTGTATATTCTGAACAAACCACACCGGGACAAATCGCGCCTGTTGTTTGGCACAATGTCCTATCTGGCCTCGCTTTCGGGCCGGGCGCCGACCTCATCACCTGTTGTATGGAAGAAGGTTGAAAGCTACCGCTCGGTCCGCGAACTCTTTGCCAATAGCGGCAGCTTTGACCTGCACAGTCCAAGGGTCGAGTCCAAGATCAGCCAGCATCTGAGTCCGGCATCGGGATAAGGGCAGTCTTCTGCCAACCGATCACCCCAGATAGTCGCGCAGTTCTGGCGGCGGGTTTTCGAATAGCGGGCCAGTCGCTGCCGGAGGATGCGCCTGTCCGTTGGCGACAAGCACGGTTTGACTTGCGATCCGCCGCGCATCCTGCGGGTCGTGGCTGACCATCATCAGGGTCGTTCCGGTTTCCGCCAGCAAATCCGCGACAAGGTCCAGCATTTCTGCCTTCAACGCAGGTCCAAGGGCCGCGAAGGGTTCGTCCAGCAACAGTAGCTGTCGCCGCTGCACAAGCACCCGCGCCAAAGCCACCCGGCTTTGCTGGCCACCGGACAACTCGGCTGGTTTGCGTGCCTCGAACCTGGACAGGGCCGCGCGCGCCAGTGCAGTCTGAACCTGCGACTGCTCAGCGTCAGTCAGGCGTCCGTTCGGACGCAGGCCCAGGGCCACATTCTGCGCGACGGTCAGATGCGGGAACAGATTGCCGTCCTGAAACAGCATCGCAACCGGGCGCTTGCCCGGCGCGAGGTCGGAAATCCGCGCGCCTTGCCACAGGATCTGCCCCTGCCTGAGATCGCGAAACCCGGCGATCGCCTCCAGCAGCGTTGACTTGCCCGCACCGGACGGGCCGATGATCGCGACGCTGGCACCCGCCTCGACCTCAAAACCCGCATGCAGCGAGAAGCCGCCATTTTCGATGACGCATCCCTCAAGTTTCAGCATGTGCTCGCCCTCCGCGATCCAAAAGCCAGAATGCGCCCATCGACAGGACCAGCAACAACAGCGCCGCCCCTGCAGCAGCTTGCATCTGATACGCCCCCATCAGGCGGTAAATCTGCAGCGGCAGGGTCGCAACCTGCGGGTCGGCAAACAAGGCAATCACGCCCAGATCGCCCATCGACAACGCCGCCGCCAACCCTGCGGCAAAGCCGATTTGCGCGCGCATACGCGGCAGCAGGACGCGCGTGAAAAAGGTCCATTTGGTCATATCCAGCGACAGCGCCAGCCGCCCGTGCCGGGTGACCACATCACGCGCAGCAGGCACCAGAATGCGCAGCGCAAACGGCAGCGCCATCACCGCATTCACCAACGCGGTCACGGGCAAGGCCAGCGATGTGGGGCTGATCACCGGTCGGATTAGAATGAACAGGCCTGTGCCGATCACCAAGGGTGAGGCTGCAAGGCCCAGAATGCCGCTGATTTCGACAATGCCATGTCGTCCGGTTGCAACCGCCATCGCCATGGGCAACGCCAGCATCAGCAAAACGGAGGTACTGACCGCTGCCACCAGAACCGAGGTCAGCGCCGCGCGGAAGACCAACGCGGGCATGTCGAAAATCCCGCCGATCCCCGAGATCACGACCGCCGCCAGCGGCAACAGCAGAAACGCAGCCGCGGCGATGATCCAGAATGTGTCGAAGACGGGTGCCCCTCCATCCCAGCGGCGAATGGCCCGGTCCAGCCCGGTGCCAAACCCGTCACCCCGCGAAAACCGAAGGGCAGCCAGGGCAGCAGCAGCTGTCAGGGCCAGTTGCAGCGCGGATAGCAGCGCGGCGCGGCCCAGATCGAAATCGTAGGTGAAGGATTGATAGATCGCCAGTTCGATGGTTGTCGCGCGCGGCCCCCCTCCCAACGTTAGGGCGACGGCAAAGCTGGTCAGGCAAATCGCGAAGATTACCGCCAGCACGCCAGGCAGGATGCGTTTCAGCATCGGCAGTTCGATCAGACGGAACATCGCCATTCCGTCACAGCCCAGCTGCGCGGCCAGACGGAACCTCTCGGCGGGGATTTCCTGCCACGCCTGCAGGATCAGCCGTGTGGCAAGCGGCAGGTTGAAGAACACATGCGCCAGCACGACGCCGTGCAACCCGTAGATCCGTATCGGCGGCAAGCCAAACAGACCCAGAACGTCGGAAATCCAGCCCGCACGGCCAAAGACCTGCAACAGACCAAGGATTGCGACGATGACCGGCAAGATAAACGGGGCACCCAGCAGCGCGATCAGCGCGCGCCGCCCCGGAAAGCGCCGCCGGGCCAGTGCACGGGCCACAGGGATCGCCAGCGCCGCGCTGAACAGGGCCGACAAGACGGCCTGCACCAGCGTAAAGCGCAACGCGGCCCAGTCCGCCGGGCCGAACCCGCCGGCTGCATCAGCCCGCAGTGCAACGGCGGCCAGCGTCCCAAGGATCAGCGCAGCGACCAGCGCCGCTGCGCCAACACCCGGCCAGGGGCTTACTGGCTGAGCGCGCCCAGCCATTCCGCAAGCGCCTGATCCCGCGCAACGGCAGCCTCATCCGGGGACAACAACAGTGATTTTTCCGGGGTGATCAGCGTATCGAACCCTTCGGGCAAGCCCGATGCCGGAGTCACCGCCGGATACATCCAGTTGGTCGTGGGAATGATCTGCTGGAACGCGTCCGAGACCATGAATTGCAGGAACTGATCTGCCAGTTCCGGCTGATCCGTCCCAGCCAGTTTCCCGGCCACTTCCACCTGCATATAATGACCTTCGTCAAAAGCCGCCGCCGCCTTGCTGGCGTCTTCTTCGGCAATCAGGTGATAGGCAGGCGATGTGGTGTAGCTGAGGACCATGTCGGCCTCACCTTCCAGAAACAGCCCGTACGCCTCGGACCAACCCTTGGTCACGGTTACGATATTGTCGGCCAGACCGGCCCAAATCTGGGGCGCGTCATCGCCATAGGCCGCCTTGACCCACAGCAGCAGACCCAGACCGGGGGTCGAGGAGCGCGGGTCCTGAATGATGATCTTGGTGTCGCTGTCGGCCAGGTCCCGGAAATTCGCAGGGGCCGCAGCATCGGCATTGTGGACAAAGGCGAAATAGCCCCAGTCATAGGGGGCAAACACGTCATCCGACCACTCGATCGGCAGCGCATATTCAGCGGTCACCGCGCTTGGCGCGAACAGGCCGGTTTCCTTGGCGGCTGTGATCAGGTTGGTATCCAGACCCAACACCACATCCGCGTCCGAGCTTTCGCCCTCAAGCCGGATGCGCGACAGAAGCGCTGCGCCGTCTTCAACGCCAACAAGGTTCAGGTCACAATCGCAGACGGCCTCGAACGCCTCTTTGACCTTGGGACCGGGGCCCCAATCCGAGACGAAGCTGTCATAGGTGTAAACGGTCAGCTGAGGTTTGTCGTCCGCCATGGCGGCTGTTGCACTCAGAATTCCCGCAGCAATCAGCAGATGTTTCATGTCATCCTCCATTGCGGCGAGAGGGCAAGGATGGATGAACCGTTACCTTTCCCTCCGCCGGTTCTAGCCGGTTCAGGTTCAACGGGTTCGCCCATGGCATCTCAGCGTTTTTGTCACGCACCCCGAGGTAAAAGCCTGACTAGGGGGGAACGGATCAAAAGACAACCAGATTCGCTGCCCGCAGGTGCCGCCTGAAAGGGCCGCGTCGGGCCGAAACCGGGCAGGAAATTTCCGATAATGCCCAAAACAAGGGCCAAAAAAACGGATTGTTTTGCGCCTGATCCGATTTTTGGGAAATTCGTCCTGTCTGAGCGCTGGTCATTCCACTGAAGACCCCATATGAGGAACGCCACGCGTTTAACAGGCAGAAAAACAGTCCCGTGTTCGACCTTCCCGCGCAGCGCGCGCATCTCTCCGAAAAATATGATCTTGCCCCCTCGCCCCAGCTTGCTGAAAGCATGAGCGACATCTACGACCGCATGTCCCGTGTGGTGTCGCCGATGGATTGGGCGATCTACGCGCCCTACGTCAAAGCGATCAACGATCTGAAGGCCAAGCGCAACGCGGTCATTCTGGGCCACAACTACATGACGCCCGAGATTTACCACGGCATTTCGGATTTCGGCGGCGACAGCTTGCAACTGGCCATCAAGGCGACCGAGGTCGAGGCCGATGTGATCGTGCAATGCGGTGTGCATTTCATGGCCGAGACGTCGAAGATTCTCAGCCCTGACAAAACCGTGCTGATGCCGGATATGGAAGCCGGATGCTCGTTGGCGGAATCCATCACCGCCGAAGGCGTCGAGGAAATGCGCCGCCGCTATCCCGGCGCGCCGGTCGTGTCTTATGTGAACACCACGGCCGAGGTCAAAGCGGCCTCGGACATCTGCTGCACCTCATCGAACGCGGCGCAGATCGTTGCGGCGCAGGACAGCCATACCGTCATCATGACCCCGGATCAGTATCTGGCCCAGAACGTGGCGCGCGACGTGCCGCAGAAGAACGTGGTCTGGTGGGAAGGTTCATGCATCGTGCACGAGCAATACAGCGCCAGCGATCTGCGCGACTTCCGCGAATGGAACCCCGGCACGCGTCTGATTGCCCATCCCGAATGCCCGCCGGACGTGGTGGCCGAGGCCGATTTCTCGGGCTCGACCAGCGGGATCATCAAATACGTCACGGATGAGAAGCCGGAAAAGGCGCTGCTGATCACCGAATGTTCGATGGCGTCGAATATCGCGGATTCTCTGCCCGAGGTCGATTTTGTCGGCCCCTGCAACATGTGCCCCTACATGAAGAAAATCACGCTGGAAAAGGTGCTGTTCGCGCTGGACACGATGACCGGACAGGTCGAGGTGGATGCAGAAGTGGCGGACAAGGCCCGCCTGTCGGTGCAGCGCATGATCGACCTGTCGCGCCATTTGGGTATTTGATCGGCGATATGCAAACCGTTCAGACACCGCGTGTGGTGATCATCGGGGCCGGGCTGGCGGCGGTCTATACGGCGCTGAAACTGGCCCCCTGCCCCGTTGTCATGATCTCACCCGAACCGCTTGGATCCGGCGCAAGCTCGGCCTGGGCGCAGGGTGGTGTTGCGGCGGCGATGGCGCGAACGGACAGCCCGCAAGCCCATGCCGAGGACACGATGCGCGCCGGGGCCGGGTCGGTTCTGCGTGAGGTGGCCGAGTTCGTGACCAAGGCGGCACCTGAACATATCCTTGATCTGTCCGATCTGGGCACCGGGTTCGACCGCACCGCCGATGGCGGCTTTGTGCAATCGCGCGAGGCAGCGCATTCCGCCGCGCGGGTCGTCCGCGTCAAGGGCGATCAGGCAGGGGCCGAGATCATGCGCGCGCTGATTGTGGCCCTGCGCGAAACGCCTTCAATTCAGGTCATCGAAGGCGCTCTGGCGGTTGGGTTGGAAAGCGACGGCGCGCAGGTCAGCGGTGTCTATCTGACCAGCGCCGACGCGCCGGGCGCACCACAGGTTCTGCTGCGCGGGTCGGCGCATGTACTGGCGACCGGCGGCTCGGCGGGTCTTTATGCGCAAACCACCAACCCTGCGCGCATCCGGGGTCAGGGTATCGGCATGGCCGCGCGCGCCGGTGCGCGGATTGCGGATGCCGAGTTTGTCCAGTTCCACCCCACCGCCATCGACGTCGGCGAAGACCCCACCCCGCTGGCGACCGAAGCCCTGCGCGGTGAAGGGGCTGTTTTGATCGACAATGACGGGCATCGGTTCATGCCCGACATCCACCCCGATGCCGATCTGGCCCCGCGCGACACCGTTGCACGTGCCGTCTACACACAGGCGCAGACGGGCAAGCGCCCGGCGCTGGACACCCGCGCGGCGATTGGCGCACAGATCGCGGACCATTTCCCGGCAGTGACCGAGGCCTGTCTGCGCCACGGTCTCGACCCGGTGCGCGATCCGATCCCGGTGACCGCCTCGGCCCATTATCATATGGGCGGCATCGAAACCGATCTGGCGGGCCGCAGTTCGCTGAACGGGCTTTGGGCCTGTGGCGAGGCGGCCTCGACCGGGTTGCACGGCGCGAACCGGCTGGCGTCGAACGGATTGCTTGAGGCGCTGGTCTTTGCCCGCGCCTGCGCACAGGACATTGCAGCCGTTGTTTCCCAGCGAACTGCACCAAAGGTTGATGTTACGCTGACCCCCGACGCCGCAACCGAACAAACTCCGGATCTGGCTGCCCTGCGCCATGCCATGACCCAGCATGTGGGCGTTGTCCGCGATCAGGCCGGTCTGCATCGCGCCCTGACCGAAATCGCGGCGCTTGAGGCCCGGCATCCGGACTCCGACGTATTTCTGAACATGACCGCCACCGCCACGCTGATCGCCGCCGCCGCGCTTTTGCGCGAGGAAAGCCGTGGCGCTCATTACCGTTCTGATTTCCCCGACCTTACCCCCGGCCCCGGCCAACGCTCGGCCCTGACGCTGAACGAGGCGCTGACCCTGCGGGACCGCATTGCAAAGGACGCAGCATGACCCATCCGGCCCTGCCCGACATGATCCTTGAACCCCTGGTGCGCTCAGCACTGATGGAGGATTTGGGTGCCTATGGCGACATCACCACCCAGACCGTAATCCCGTCGGATACGGCCTATGCGGCCCGCTTGAACGCGCGCGAGGATGCCGTGGTCTCGGGGATGCAGGTCGCGGCGCTGGCGTTCCGTCTGATCGACCCTTCGCTGGATATCTCGACACATATCGCGGATGGCCAGCCCTGCGCCAAGGGCGATACGCTGATCGAGATCACGGGCAAGGCATCCTCGATCCTGTCGGCGGAGCGCGTGGCACTGAACTTTGCCGGGCGGCTGTGCGGCGTGGCAACGTCCACAGCGGCTTTGGTCGCGGAAACCAAGGGCACCCGCGCGCGCATCACCTGTACGCGAAAGACCACGCCCGGCCTGCGCATCGTCGAAAAGCAGGCCGTGCTGCATGGCGGTGGGTTCAATCACCGTTTCTCACTATCGGATGCGATCCTGATCAAGGACAACCACATCGCGGCGGCAGGCGGCGTGCGCGCGGTGCTTGAGGCGACACAGGCGCGCGCCTCGCACATGATGAAGGTCGAGATCGAGGTGGATACGCTGGATCAATTGGCCCAAGTGCTTGAGGTTGGCGGTGCCGATGTTGTGCTGCTGGACAACATGTCGCCCGAAACCTTGGCCGAGGCAGTCGCGCTGGTGAACGGTCGGTTGGTCACCGAAGCCTCGGGCAATGTCACGCGCGAAACGGTGGCTGCCATTGCAGCGACCGGCGTGGATTTCATATCCTCCGGCGCGCTGACCCATTCCTATCGCACGGTCGATCTGGGTCTGGATTTCTAGGCCCGATCCGTCGCTCTTAGCGCATGACAAACGGATCCGGGATCGGGTCGTCGCTGGTGCGCAGCCAGACCGACTTGATCTTGGTGTAATCCAGCGCCGCTTGCAGACCCCCTTCGCGCCCGTGGCCCGACAGACCGTGGCCCCCAAACGGCGCGATCGGGCTGACGGCGCGGTAGGTGTTCACCCAGACAATCCCCGCACGGATGGCGCGGATCATGCGATGCGCCCGCGTCAGGTTCTGCGTGAACAGGCCCGAGGCCAAACCGAATTGGGTATTGTTGGCGATGGCGATGGCCTCGGCTTCGGTCTCGAACGAAACGACCGACAGGACCGGACCGAAAAACTCGTTGGTCAGGCTGTCGGCGTCCGGCACGTCGGAACAATCCAGAATGGTCGGAGGAAAATAAAACCCGTCGCGGTCAATCGGCTGCCCACCGGTTACCAGTCGGGCACCTTGAGCAACAGACCGCTGGATCAGGTCGACCGCAGTGTCCCGCTGACGCAGCGTGCACAGCGGGCCGACCTCGGTCGACATGTCGTCGGGGGCACCGATCACAACCGCCTCGGCCTTGTCCTTAAGACGAGCGAGGAATTCCTCCTTGATCGAGGCCTGCACCACCAGCCGCGACCCGGCGACACAGCTTTGCCCCGTTGCCGCGAATATCCCCGACACCTGTGCATTCACGGCGCTTTCGATATCGGCATCCTCGAACACGATGAACGGGGATTTGCCGCCCAGTTCCAGCGAGGTTGAAGCCAGATTCTCGGCCGAATTGCGCACAATATGGCGCGCAGTCTCCGGCCCGCCGGTAAAGGCGACATGCGCCACTTTCGGGTGGCTGGTCAGCGTTGCCCCTACCACCGGTCCACCAGTGATGACGTTCAGCACGCCCTTGGGGAACCCGGCCTGATCGAAGATGCGGGCAAATTCCAGCATCGGCGCGGGGCCTTCTTCGGATGCTTTCAGCACCACGGTACAACCCGCCGCCAAAGCCGGGCCGATCTTGACCGCCGACAGGAACAGTTGCGAGTTCCAGGGCACCACCGCCGCCACAACCCCGATGGGTTCCCGGCGCAGCCAGACCTCCATATCCGGTTTGTCGATGGGCAAATGCGCGCCTTCGATCTTGTCAGCCAGCCCGGCGTAATACCGATAATAATCAGCGACATAGGCGATCTGGGCCGAGGTCTCGCGGATGATCTTGCCGGTATCGCGGGTCTCCAGCTCGGCCAGACGCGGGGCGTTTTCCGCAATCAGATCCGCCAGCCGGGCCAGCAACTTGCCACGGGCAGTGGCCGTCATCCCTGCCCATTCAGGCGCAAAAAACGCACGATCTGCGGCCTCAACGGCCTTATTCACATCCTCCGCACTGGCCTCGGGCATCTTTGCCCAGACCGCGCCGGTGGCGGGGTCCAGACTGTCGAACTGCGTCGCCCCATCCGAAAAAGCGCCATCGATATACTGTTGAAACTGCTGCATCTTATGGCACCCCTTTACTGAAACGCCGGCATGACGTCTTTGATAAACCGCTCAAGCGAGGCTTTCTTGCGCTCGAACGGCATGCTGGAGTCGATCCAGAAGGAATACTCATCATAGCCAAGCGCCTGATAGTGGCGCAGCCGATCGATGACGGTGTCGACTGTGCCGATGACCAGATCACGCTCCATGTTTTCCGGGGTATAGAAGGGATGCGCGGCAATCTCATCGTCGCTCAGCGGGTCGATCAGGCCCTGCGAGATATCGCGCTTGTTCATGAACCAGACCCCGAAATAGTTGTAGAACCGGTTCAGCTCGACCGCCGCCTGTTTCACGTCTGCATCGTCCGAGGCCACATAGGTGTGCATCAACAACATGATTTTGGGTCGTGCTACATCAGGAAACTTGGCGCAGGCGTCGTTGAACTTGACCATGAGGCTTTCAACCTCGTCATCGCCGTTCCAAAGCGGCGTCACCTGCACGTTGCACCCATGCGAGACGGCAAATTCGTGGCTGTTGGGATCGCGCGCCGCGACCCAGATCGGCGGGCCGTCTTTCTGAACCGGCTGCGGGGCCGAGGTGGTCTTGGGAAACTGGTGAAACTCGCCCTCATGCGCATAGTCGCCCAGCCACAGCTTTTGCACCGCCGGGATCAGCTCGCGCATCCGCTGGCCGGCTTCCCAGGCGTCCATGCCGGGCATCAGACGTTCGTATTCAAAGCTGTAGGCCCCGCGTGCGATTCCCAAATCAAGACGGCCCTCGGTGATGATATCGGTCATCGCCGCCTCACCGGCCAGACGGATCGGGTGCCAGAACGGTGCAATCACGGTGCCGGTGCCCAGACGCACATTTTTGGTATGGCGCGCCACGTCGATCAGGTTCAGGAACGGGTTTGGGGCGATGGTGAAATTCATCCCGTGATGCTCGCCCGTCCAGACCGCGTGCATCCCGCCCTCATCGGCGATTTTGCACAGTTGGATGAACTCGTCATACAGCTGCTTCTGGTCCTGATCCGCCGAGATCCGCTCCATATGCGCAAAAAGTGAGAATTTCATGTCCGCTTAACTCCCCCGGTGAGAGGCTTGACCCGCCCGCTCACCTCATTGCCGTAATACACCCCGAAATTCCCGATCTGACTTTCCGCCGCAAACCGTTCCAGCATGGTGCAGAGCGCCGGGTCCGACACATCCATCAGTGTGGACGGGCTAACTTCTGTGAAAACCCCGTTAACCGGTTCACCGCCGTCGGCCTGACACAGAAACGAGATATGCTGCTGCTGGCGCGCGTCGTCCTGAAAGACGGAGTAGATAAAGCCGGGCTCGGCATTCACACCGCTGTCGGCGATCAACCGGGCAAGAGCCGCGTTTGCGCCGCCCGAGACATCGTCGGTATTGGGAATGGTCAAATAGCCGTTGCCATCGTCCTGTAGCAGGATCTTCCCGTCGCGCTCGATCAGGGCCGACACCACCATGTCCGAGCGTTTGCTGAGCGCCCTCGCCTCGGCCGCCGGTGTGACATAGGCCCCGCGCGCGTATCCCAGGCCCGGCGCGATATCCTGATCAAAGGCTTTGACCTGACCAATCAGGATCAGGTGATCGCCCGCTTCGACGGTTCTGTGCATGGCGCAATCGAACCACGCCGAGACACCCCCCAGAATGGGCGAGCCATGCGGGCCGGGTTCCCAGTCGACACTCGCAAACCGATCCTCGACCGGGCGGGCAAAGGTATTGGACAGTGCGATCTGTGCCTCGGACAGGATGTTGATCGCGAATTTCGATGTTTTGGCGAAGGTTTCATAGTTGCTGGAGGTGTTGGCCAGACAGACAAGAACCAAAGGCGGATCAAGCGAGACCGAGGTGAAGGAATTCGCGGTAAAGCCCAACGGATTGCCCGCATCGTCATGGGCCGTCACAACGGTCACGCCAGTCATGAAGGTGCCGAAGGCATTGCGTAAGGCGCGCGGGTTGTTCAGCGTGTTCGGGTCAAATTCAATCATGTCAGTTCACCCTGTTCAGATGGCATGTGCAACCAGTCCGTCAGCGCAGCGTTCACCGCGTCTGGTGCGGTCAGGTTTACCATATGTCTGTGGTTTTCGATGATAACCGCGCGCCCGTATGGTGCAGCCTCTGCCATCGCTTGCGACATTGCGGGGGTCGAGTTGGGATCGTCCTGCCCGGTCAGCGCAAGCAACGGGCATTTGATCCTGCCGAACCCGTCAGCATACAGCGCATCACCTCGCGCAAATGCGCCATAGGCGGTCGCGTAGCCGTCAATATCCACCTCCGACAGCCATTGCGCCACGTGGCCCCGCGCGGCGCGGTCGGTCGGTGTGTCCCCGAACCAACGGCGCAGGGGCGTGTCCAGATCGAAGGACCCGGTTCCGATCAGTTCGGCCCGTTCGATCACGGACTTGCTGGCTTTGGCGTCGCGGCAGAACACACCGTTCAGCAAGGCCACGCGGGCAACCCGGTCCGGGTGACACACGGCAAACCCGCCTGCAATCAGGGCCCCCATGGAATGCCCGGCCAAACTGACCCGTTCAACCCTCAGCGCATCCAGAACGGCCAGCAACCAGTCCAGAAACACCGGCAGTCCCGACCCCGAAGGGATGCGGTCACTGCCCCCATGCCCCGGCATATCCAGCGCGATCACGTGATGCGTTTCCGACAGTGCCTCAATCTGCGGACCCCAGGCTGCCGATTGCATGCCGACCCCGTGGATCAGAACCACAGGAGGGGCCTTCCCGGCATGGGACAGGCCCGCCTCGCGACAGGCAACCTGCCCGAAGGGCTCAGACAGCTGCAGGGTTGTCGACGTCATGGCCCAGTTCCCTGAGGTCCTGATAGCGGTCGCCAATACGGTGATGCGGGCGGCCCCCGATGGATGCCCCCAGCGCGATCATGATCTCATCCGGCGCAGGCGCGTCCGCCACTTGCAACTGAATGGTCAGATAATGGCTGCGCCTGCCGCCATCGTTCTTGTCCATCAGCGGGATCTGCATCGACGCATTTGCCGGGCCGCGCGTGTTGGTGAAGGCCAGATAGGATTTGGCCCCGACCGCCTCGCGATAGAAATTGCCGAACCGCAGCGTGTGGATCAGGGCCGAGCCATGTTCGACCTCACCATTCACACCGACAATGGCGGCTTTGCCGTACCCTTCGACCATGTCACCCCCGCCTGCGGCCTCCAGCACCATATCGGTCAGCAGTTTGCCCAGACCCGGCGCGCACTCGTGGATCTCGGGCTTCAGGTCCTCGACAAAACCGCGCCCGGCCCACGGGTTCCGGATCACCGCAACAGCCGCAATCATCCTCAACGGCGTCTCGGCGACCTTTCCCCCTTCGATCAATGTGTTTTCCACATGCAACAGGGTCTTTCGGATTTCGGCGGGCATGGTTCTGCTCCTTACGATTCGGTGCAGATCTATTTGGTATACCATCATACCATCTGTCAATCATACCTTGCGAGCGATCTTCCAAACCGATAGGTATCTGGCCATGACGGAACCCAAACTGACCAAGATAGACCACCCCCCCGCGACCCTGCGCGATATGGTTCAGGAACGGATGCGCGAGGCGATCATCGAAGGCACGTTCGAACCCGGAGAGCGGCTGGTCGAACGCCCGCTTTGCGATCAGTTGGGCGTCAGCCGAACCGTGATCCGCGAAACCATTCGTTATCTCGAAGCCGAAGGTCTGGTAGACATCCTGCCCGGGCGCGGACCCATCGTTGCCGTCATGTCGTGGGAGGATGCACGCCAGATCTACGATATTCGCCGCATGCTCGAAACTGCCGCCGCAGAAAACTGCGCGCGCAATGTCACGCCCGAACGCGCAGGCGCGCTGCGACAGGCGCTGGACCATCTCAGACGCGGGTTTGAGAACAAGGCACCGGGTGCCCTGTTCCGCGCCACGGCGGATTTCTACTCCGAGATTTTCGATGGCGCGGGTCACTACATCGCCTGGGATATCGTTCAGCGCCTGAATGGCCGGATCAGCAGGCTGCGCATGATGACCCTGTCTTCGGACGATCGGGATCAGCCCGGCCTGACCCATATGGAACAGATCTGCGACGCCATTACCTCGGGCGACCCGGTCGCCGCCCGCGCAGCGGTCGAGCGGCATCTGGACGACACCACCAAAATCGCCGAACGGCTGTTTGCATCGGATGAAAGAAACCAAGTTGAGTGAAAAACCCAAAGCCTATTGGATCGCCAACGTCACCGTCACCGACCCCGAGGCCTATAAGGGCTATCAGGATATCGCCCCAGCGGCCTTTCAGAAATTCGGCGCGCGGTTCCTGGCCCGGGGCGAGGCCGAAACGCTGGAAGGCCACCCATGGCAACGCCGGGTGATCATCGAGTTCGACAGTATCGAGGACGCTCGCGCCTGCTATGCCTCTGACGAATACCGCGCAGCACGAGAAAGGCGCCGGGATGCATGTCAGGCGGATATTGCGCTGATCGAAGGCGTCTGAGGCGGGCGCGCTCCGTCATGCTACAAGGCCGGACTGCGAAACACTCCGGCCTTTCCCTGTTTCAAAAAGGGCGATGAACCTCAGATATCCAGCGTGTGCTCTTTTTCCCAGCGCGAGAAATGGCTGACGAAAGAGTTCCATTCCTGATGTTTCATCTTCAGAAACGCGGCGGAGAATTCTTCGCCCATCGCAGCCTTCAACTCGGTATCCTTGTCATAGTCGCGCAGCGCGTCCAGCATGTTCAGCGGCAGTTTGGGTGCGTCGGTCACCGTATGGCCCTCGGCATACATGTCGATGTCATAGCGGCGGCCCGGATCGGCCTTGGACCGAATGCCCGACAGGCCCGCCGCGATAATCACCGCTTGCAGCAGATAGGGGTTTGTCGCGCCATCGGCCAGACGCAGTTCGAACCGGCCCGGTCCTGGGACGCGGACCATATGGGTGCGGTTGTTGCCGGTCCACGTGACAGTATTCGGTGCCCAAGTCGCGCCCGACATGGTGCGCGGGGCGTTGATGCGTTTGTACGAGTTCACCGTCGGGTTGGTGATCGCCGCCAGCGCGCTGGCGTGTTTCATGATGCCGCCGAGGAAGTGCTTGCCCTGTTCGCTCAGACCGACCTCGCCCGTCGGACCGTCGCCCTCACCGGCAAACACGTTGGTCTTTGCATCCGCGCCCGGCGCATCCCAGACCGAGATATGGGCATGGCAGCCATTGCCCGTCAGCCCCTCGACCGGTTTCGGCATGAATGTGGCACGGAAGCCGTGCTTTTCCGCCACCGATTTGGTCATGAACTTGAAGAAGGAATGCTTGTCGGCGGTGCGCAAGGCATCGTCAAATTCCCAGTTCATTTCGAACTGGCCATTGGCATCCTCGTGGTCGTTCTGATACGGCCCCCAACCCAGTTCCAGCATGTAGTCACAGATCTCGCGCACCAAGTCATAGCGGCGCATCACCGCCTGCTGGTCGTAGCAAGGCTTTTCGGCCGTATCGAACGGATCGCTGATCTGCTCGCCATCGGGCGTCAGCAGGAAGAACTCGGCCTCGATCCCGGTCTTGACATGCATGCCCATGTCGGCGGCCTCGTCGATCAGGCGGCGCAGCACGTTGCGAGGGGCCTGGGCGACGCCCTCACCCTCCATCACGCAATTGCCAGCGACCCATGCGACCTCGGGCTTCCAGGGCAGTTGGATCACCGAGGACGGATCGGGCACCGCCAGCATGTCGGGATGGGCCGGGGTCATGTCCAGCCAGGTGGCAAACCCGGCAAAACCTGCGCCCTCTTCCTGCATATCCACAATAGCCTGCGCGGGGACCAGCTTGGCCCGTTGCCCACCGAACAGATCGGTGAACGAAATCATGAAATATTTGACGCCTTTTTCCTTGGCGAAAGCTGCCAGATCTGTCGTCATGGTCGGCCTTCCTTTCCCTGTTGGTTCAAAAGAAGAAAGGCGCCGCCCGTTTGGGCCGCGCCTTCATTTCGCTTGCAGTTCAGAACCCGGCCTTGCCGGGATACCAGTCGGTGCCCGCCAATGGGACGCGCGCCATGGCGGCGGCCTCCATCGTCAGGGCGCACAGATCCTCGGGCTCCAGATTGTGCAGGTGATTGTGACCACAGGCGCGCGCGATGGTCTGCGCCTCAAGGGTCATCACCTTCAAATAGTTGCGCAACCGGCGGCCCGCTTCGACCGGGTCCAGCCGGGCGGCCAGATCCGGGTCCTGCGTGGTGATACCCGCCGGGTCCTGCCCTTCGTGCCAATCGTCATAGGCGCCGGTGGTGGTGCCCAGCTTTTGGTACTCGGATTCCCATTTCGGGTCGTTGTCGCCCAAGGCGATCAAAGCCGCAGTCCCGATAGCCACCGCATCTGCGCCCAATGCCATCGCCTTGGCCACATCAGCGCCGGTGCGGATACCGCCCGAGATCACCAGTTGCACTTCGCGGTGCACACCCAGATCCTGCAGCGCCTGAACGGCAGGGCGGATACACGACAGCGTCGGCAGACCCACATGTTCGATGAACACATCCTGCGTGGCAGCGGTGCCGCCCTGCATCCCGTCCATCACCACCACATCGGCCCCGGCCTTCACCGCCAGCGCAGTGTCGTAATAGGGCCGGGTCGCGCCAACCTTGACGTAGATCGGAACCTGCCAGCCGGTGATTTCGCGCAGTTCAAGGATCTTGATCTCCAGATCATCCGGCCCGGTCCAGTCCGGGTGGCGGCAGGCCGAGCGCTGGTCGATGCCTTTCGGCAGGGTGCGCATCTCGGCCACGCGGTCGCTGATCTTTTGACCCAGCAACATGCCGCCACCGCCGGGTTTTGCGCCCTGACCAACCACGATTTCAATCGCATCCGCCTTGCGCAGATCGTTGGGGTTCATCCCATAGCGCGAGGGCAGGTACTGATAAACCAGCTTGGACGAATGGCCGCGTTCCTCGGGTGTCATGCCGCCGTCACCGGTGGTGGTCGACGTCCCCGCCGCGGATGCGCCGCGGCCCAGAGCCTCTTTCGCCGGGCCGGACAGCGCACCAAAGCTCATGCCCGCAATGGTGATCGGGATGTCCAGTTGAATCGGGTTCTTGGCAAAGCGCGTGCCCAGCGTCACCGAGGTATCGCAGCGTTCGCGGTAGCCTTCCAACGGGTAGCGCGAGACCGAGGCACCCAGAAACAGCAGGTCGTCGAAATGGGGCACCTTGCGTTTGGCACCGCCACCGCGAATGTCATAGATGCCGGTCGCCGCCGCCCGCCGGATTTCGGCATTGATCGGGTTGGTAAAGGTCGCCGACTGGATCGGCATGGTGCGGGGGATGGCGTGATCTGTGTCTTTCATACCCATATCCTCAGTAAGCAGCCGCGTTGTCGACGTCGAAATTGTAAAGCTGACGGGCCGAGCCGTACCGCTTGAACTCTTCCGGGTTGGCGTCCGCTCCGGCGCGGTCCAGCAGATCGGCCAACAATTCAAGGTGCTCGGGCCGCATCTCTTTCTCGATGCAGTCCGCCCCAAGGCTTTTGACCGAGCCGCGCACAAACAACCGCGCCTCGTACAGCGAGTCGCCAAGCGCATCGCCCGCATCGCCGCAGACAACCAGATTGCCATCCTGCGCCATGAAGGCCGACATATGACCGATATTGCCATGCACGACGATATCGATCCCTTTCATCGAGATCCCGCAGCGCGAGCTGGCATTGCCCTTGATCACCAGCAAACCACCATGCCCGGTTGCCCCGGCATATTGGCTGGCGTCGCCTTCGACGATCACGGTGCCCGACATCATGTTTTCGGCCACGCCCGGACCAACCGAGCCTTCGACCTTGATGGTCGCCTGCTGGTTCATCCCCGCACAGTAATAACCGGTGGACCCTTTGACCGTCACCTCGATGGGCGCGTCCAGCCCCACGGCAATGGCGTGGCTGCCCTTGGGGTTCCGGACCTCCCAGCTGGTCTGGTTGGTGTCAACGCTTTGGGCCTGAAGGGTCGAATTCAAACCGCGCAGGCCGTTTTCTGCAACATCGTAAGTCTGCATCTCAGTGGCTCCAGAAATAGACGGTTGCGGGTTCGGGTTCCCAGACCTTGGCGTCTTCGATGCCCGGCAGGTTGACCAAAGCGCGGTATTCGCTGCCGAAGGCCACATATTGATCGGTCTCGGCCATCACAGCCGGTTTGCAGGCGATGGGGTCGCGCACCACGCCGAACCCGTCCTTGGTACCGACAACAAAGGTAAAGAACCCATCGAGATCTTCCAGACTGCTTTCCAGCGCCTCACCCAAGGTGGCCCCGTTCTGCATCTTCCAGGTCAGATAGGCCGCGCCAACTTCGGTATCATTCATCGACTCCACCCGCACGCCCTCACGCTTGAGCTTGCGTCGCAACGCGTTGTGGTTCGAAAGCGAGCCGTTATGCACCAGGCACTGATCCGAGCCGGTGTTGAAAGGGTGCGCGCCTTCGGTGGTCACAGCGGATTCGGTGGCCATCCGCGTGTGTCCGATGCCGTGGCTGCCGCCCATGGTCGACAGGTTGAACCGGTCGGCCACATCTCGTGGCAGGCCAACTTCCTTGTAAATCTCAATCGCCGCGCCGTCCGACATCACGCGCAGACCGGGGCGCAGTTCGCGCACGGCCTGACGGGCCTGTTCGACCTTGGCACCGTCCATCTGCAGCACCGCATGCGTGTCGTTGGCCTGCAAGGAAACCTGCGCGCCAATCGCCTCGCCCAGATCGGCGGCCAGCGTTGCAAAGTCTTCATCCGGCGCATCCGATTGCACCGTCAGCTTTGCTGTCCCATCGGACTCGGCGCCATAAATCGCAATCCCAGCGCTGTCCGGTCCCCGGTCCGTCATCGTGACCAGCATATCCGTCAGCATCGAGCCCAGTTCAGGCTCCAAACTCTTGTCCTTGAGAAACAGACCGACAATTCCACACATCCGCTTTGGTCCTCTGAAATTTCGTCGAATCTGACGCTAGCAGGCCGAAGTGTGAAAAACAACACTGAGAAATAAATATTCCTGTGAGGAAAATCCACAAAACAGGAATAGGTCCACGGTCCGGCGCAGCACTCAAGCAGCCCGGTTTAGACGACACCAATGATGAAAATGGTCAGCTTGTCTGTGGATACGAGATGATCGACAGGTATTTTGCAGGCAGTTTCACCAGACCCTCTGGCCCATGCGGGGCATCGGCATCGAAGAAAAGCGTGTCGCCCGGCTTCATCGAATAAATGCTGTCCCCGTGACGGTAATCCACTTCACCTTCCAGCAGATACAGCATCTCGATCCCGTCATGCTGGAATGTTGGAAAGCGGTCGGATTCCTCGGTCAACGTGATCAGGTAGGGTTCCACCACGACACCGCTGGCATTGGCCCCCAAATGACCCAGTAGGGTATAGTGGTGCCCGGCCCGCGTGCCGGCCCGCTCGGTCTCGACCCCTTCGCCCGATCTGGTGTGCACCGCGTTGCGGGTTTCTTCATAACGTCGGAAAAACGATGTGATCGGCGTGCTCAGCGCATCGGCCAGAGATTGGAGGGTTGTCAGGGAAGGCGAGGTCGCCCCGTTCTCGATCTTGGACAACATACTGATCGACAGGCCGGTCAACCCGGACAATTCGGCAATCGTTGTCCCCTGCTGCAGGCGCAACGCCTTAATTTCGCGCCCGATTGCCGTTTCCAGGTTCTTTTCACCGCTGTCCCGAACCCTGTGCGGGTCCTGCGACAATGTCAGCTTGTCATCGGTCGTTTCGGCCTGCGCCATTGCTATTCCCTTGATCCCTGAGGGTGGTTCTGCCAACCATGGCACACGAGACCCTGATTTGTGTAGTCACTCTTGTCAGGAAAGTATTTTTCCCCATAGTATATCGAAATTCCCTGCAACGGAAGCTGACATGCACCAGTTATCGGCACCTTTGAAGGATCTTGATTTCGACGGGCGGAGCCGGATTTCGGTTGGCTTCCTGCTGCTGCCCGGCTTTCCGATGGCCTGTCTGACCTCGGTGATCGAGCCGTTGCGCGCCGCCAATGAAATCGCGCGCAAACAAGTGTTTTCCTGGGTGCTGTGTTCTGAGGACGCAGGCCCCGTTACCGCCAGCGCGGGTATCCCGTTTCAGACCGAGTGCGCCCTGAAGACCTTGCGCGATGTCGATCTTCTGATTGTCCTGTCCGAACCCGATGGCCAGTTCAGCGCGCCTGCCGAGGTTACGGCGCAATTGCGCTATCTCGCACGTCATGGCACGCGGTTGGGCGCGATCAGCGGCGGGGTGTTCCCACTGGCCCGCTCGGGCGTTTTGCAGGGGCAGACCTGCTCGGTCCATTGGCTGTACCGTACGGCGTTCGAGACTGAATTTCCCCAGATTGCCGTAACCGATGACGTGATCGCGGTGAACCGGCGCTGTTGCACCGCATCCGGCGCGGCCTCGGCGTTTGATCTGTCCTTGCACATGGTCGAAGCCATGCTGGGTGAGGCCACGATGACCGAGGTCGCCTGCTGGTTCCAGCACCCGGCGATCCGCAGCCCCAATATCCCGCAAAAAACGCCGACCTTTCAAACTGACGAAACCGCCGATCATCTGCCGCAAGTCGTGGCCCGCGCGGTTCGGCTGTTTGCCGACAATCTGGAGTTTCCACTGACCACGCGCGATGTTGCGCGTCAGGTCGGTGTATCCTCGCGACATCTGGAACGCTGCTTCCGGAAGGCGCTGGATCAAAGCCCGGCAGAGTATTACCGGCATCTGCGCCTGCGCGCGGCACGGCAATTGGTGATCTACACGCAGGATTCCCTGACATCGATTGCCCATGCCATCGGCTACACCAACCCAACCGCCATGTCGCGCCACTATGCAGAACAATTCGGGGCGTCACCGCGCCAGGACCGGCAAGAGCGTAACCGGTTCCGCGTCACCCGCGATACCGTGTTGCACTGATCGTTTCAGCCCGCCGAGATAGCCTGCGCCGCCTCTACTAATGCGTGATGCAGGGACCCCGCCGATGACCGTGGCCCAAGCACGGCAAAGCTTTGACCCGCCTCAAGGCACCAAAGGTAGCAGCCGATGTGATGAATGGCGCAACGTGTCGCCGTCTGGGCCTTCATCGCGCGAATGTCCACGTTGCACAACCGTTCGAACAGATCGCAGGCCGTCGGGCCGGTAACGTCGAACCGGCACCATCCGTCGGTCTGCTCGACCACCGAAGCGGTCTGTTGCATGGCCGACTTGAGGTCTGCAGCCAGCGTTTCATGCGCCGCATAATCCGCATCGATCATCCAGCTGTCCGGGCCAAGCCAGAAGCCGGAAAATGGCGACCCAACAGCCGCGCCGCCGGGACCCGGCAGATCGAACCCCAAAACGTCTTTGGCCCGGCTGGCAAATTCCGCGCCCTGCCCCAGACGCATCGAAACAGAGGCCAGGGCGCGGTCTGTCACCTCGGTTATCGTCAGCCCTGCGATGGTCGAGACACGTGCCTCGGCAGATCCAAGGGCGGTGATGGCTTTTAGTTTATGCACGCAAACGCTCCCCTTCCGGATCGACAAAATGGGCGCTGACAATTTCGACCTCGGTCTCGGACCCTTCCAGCGGATTGACCAGACGCATGACCTCACCCATCCGCTCGGCCCCGTTCTTCAAAAGGCCCAACCCGATCGAAGACCCAAGGATCGGGGAATAGGCCGCCGAGGTGACATAACCCTGATCGTGGGCCGCATCGACAGGGCCGCCCTTGGTCATCAGGTGCCCCCCGGCTGTCACGGTCCGGCTGGCATCGACAGGTTTCAGCCCGACCAGCCGCAAGGCATCCGGTTCATTCAACCCGTCCCGCTCGCTGAGCGTATTGCCGATACAGTCCTTCTTCTTGCTGACCATCCGCCCCAGACCCAGGTTCAGGGCCGTTGTGGTCCCGTTAATCTCATTCCCGGTTGCATGGCCCTTTTCGATCCGCATGACGCCCAGTGCCTCGGTGCCATACGGGGTCGCATCGAACTCTTCCCCTGCCTCCATCAGCGCCCGGATCAGGGCGTCGCCATAGCGGGTGGGTACGGCGATCTCATAGGCCAGCTCACCACTGAACGAGATACGGAACAGCCGCGCGCGGCAGCCGCCGCAGACGGTGATTTCGCTACAGGCCATGAAGGGGAAGGCCTCGTTCGAAATGTCAAACTCGGCATCAACCACCTTTTGCAGCAACTTGCGCGCGTTCGGACCTGCCACCGCATATTGCGCCCAGGCTTCTGTGGTCGAGATCAGCTGAACATCCAGATCGGGCCACAGGCATTGCCGCGCGAATTCCATCTGGCGATAGACCAGCACCGCGTTGGCTGTGGTTGTGGTGACAACGAAATGATCCTCGGCAAACCGCGCGGCGGTGCCGTCATCATAGGCAATCCCGTCCTCGCGCAGCATCAACCCATAGCGCACCTTGCCGACGGGCAGTTTGGCAAATGCGTTCGAGTAAATCTTGTTCAGAAACTCCGCCGCATCCGCGCCCTGCACGTCGATCTTGCCCAGCGTGGTCACATCGCAGATGCCGACCGAGTTGCGGGTGGCCAGAACCTCGCGATCCACCGATTGCCGCCAGTGGGTCTCGCCCTTGCGCGGATACCATTGCGCGCGCAGCCAGTCGCCGACTTCGGTGAACACCGCGCCCTGCTCGGTGGCCCATGTGTGGCTGGGGGTTTTGCGGGTGGGGTGGAATTGCTTGCCGACTGCACGGCCCGCCAAAGTGCCCATCGCCACCGGTGTATAGGGCGGACGGAAGATGGTTGTACCGGTCTCGGGGATCGACTTGCCGGTCATCTCGGCCATCACCGCCAGACCACCCATATTCGAGGTCTTGCCCTGATCGGTCGCCATCCCGAGGGTCGTGTAGCGTTTCAGATGCTCGACCGAGACGTAATTCTCCTGATGCGCCAGTTTTACATCCTTGACGGTCACATCGTTCTGCTGGTCGATCCAGGCCCGACCTTTGCCCTCCTTCACATACCAGAAGGGTTGCAGATTGACCGCGGCATCCTCGGCCTTTGGAACATCCCCCGGCGTGGCCTGAATGCCCAGATCGGCCAGTGCTTCGGCGGCACGCGCGGCACCCGTTTCCATGGCCCCATGGGTGGACAACACGCCCGCCGCCGCCCCGGCGACCGACAGGCCAACCGGAAGGGAGTCACCCGGCACAAACGCAGCCAGCGCTTCGTTCCATTGGGGTCGCCCACGCTGATGACAGGTCAGATGCACATTCGGGTTCCAGCCGCCAGAGACAGCCAAAGCCCCGCAGATGATGTCGTGAGTAAAGCCCTGTTGCGTCTGGATCGTGACGGTCTCAAGACCCAGCCGCCCTTTGCTTCCAATGACCTGAGCCCCGGCGAACAGCTCCGCACCGTCAACCGCAGGCGCATCGGCCCGCGTGTCAATGACGGCGGCAACTTTGACGCCCTTTGCCATCAGATCCGCAGCCGTGCGATGCCCGTCGTCGTTATTGGTAAAGACCGCGATCCGTTCATGCGGCGTCACGGCCCAGCGATTGGCGTAGGATCGCACAGCCCCCGCCATCATGATCCCGGGCCGGTCATTATTCGGGAAGGCGATAGGGCGTTCGGTTGCGCCCGCACACAGAACCGCCCGTTTCGAGTAGATCCGCCAGAAGATCTGGCGTGGCTCTGCCGAACCGGGTTGCGGTTTGTGGTCGGCCACCCGCTCGACCGCGCCGTAGATGCCATGATCGAACGCGCCGACAATCGTTGTGCGCGGCAGCAGGCGCACATTGTCCATCGACGTCAGTTCGGCCACGGCCTGAGCCGCCCAGTCCGACCCGGCCATGTCGTCGATGGCATAGGATTCCGAATTCAGCCGACCACCAAGGGCAAAATCCTCATCCGCCAGTATCACCCGCGCCCCGGCGCGCCCTGCGGTCAGGGCCGCCGACAAACCGGCAGGACCGGCCCCGATCACCAGCAAATCGCAATGCAGGAAACCCTTGTCGTATGGGTCTGGATCATCCTGCCCCGAAACACTGCCCAATCCGGCAGCGCGGCGGATGATCGGCTCGTACAGCTTTTCCCAAAACGCCTTGGGCCACATGAAGGTCTTGTAGTAGAAGCCCGCCGTCAGGAAATTGCTGAACAGGTCATTGACCGCTAGAACATCCCGCTGCAGTGACGGCCAGCGATTCTGCGAACGCGCGTCCAGCCCTTCATACAGCTCCGCCACAGTGGCGCGCGTATTCGGCTCTTGCCGCCCGCCCGAGCGCAGTTCGACCAGAGCATTCGGTTCCTCCGATCCAGCGGTTAAAACCCCACGCGGACGATGGTATTTGAAGGACCGGCCCATCAGGCGCACGCCATTGGCCAACAACGCCGAGGCCAGCGTATCGCCCGCAAGCCCTTGATAACGCTTGCCATCAAAGGTGAAATTCAGGCTCTGCCCGTGGTCGACCAGACCGCCACTCAATCGATTGATCTGTCCGCTCATCTGCCGCGCCCCCGTTCCCGGGCCACGTCGCGGGCCAGTTTTACATCGGTAATTTCATGGGTCAGCGTGTTGCGCGTGACCACCAGCCAGGACCGGTCGCCCTGTTCGTGATACCAAAGCTCCTGATGCTCCCCCGCCGGGTTGTCGCGCAGATATAGATAGTCGTGAAACGCCTCGGCCGCGTTATCGGCCTGCCAATCGGGGCGGTCGATCATGGCAGCGTCGCCCAGATAGACGAATTCCTGCGCATCGCGAGGGCCGAGAAGAGGATGGTTTATTATCATATGCCGGCTCCGTCAGTGCAGGTTGGGCTGCGCGCCCACCCCTTTTTCGTCGATCATGTGACCCGTGCGGAACCGGTCCAGACGATAGGCTGTTGCAACCTCATGAGGGCGGTCGGTGGACAGCAGATGCGCAAAACACCAGCCCGAGGCCGGGGTGGCCTTGAAGCCGCCATAACACCAGCCACCATTGAAATAGAGACCCCCGATCCCCGTCCGGTCGATGAAGGGTGAGCCGTCCATCGACATGTCCATGACGCCGCCCCAGGCCCGCAACAGGCGCACGCGACCCAAGGCCGGGATCAGGGACACGCCGCTTTCGACCACATCCTCGATCACGGGCAGGTTTCCGCGCTGCGCGTAGGTGTTGTACATGTCGATATCGCCGCCAAAGACCAGCCCGCCCTTGTCGGACTGGCTGCAATAGAAATGCCCGGCACCATAGGTGATCACGCCGTCGATCAACGGCTTCAGCCCTTCCGAGACAAAAGCCTGCAACACGTGGCTTTCGATGGGCAGGCGCATCCCCGCCTTTTCCATCACCCGGCCGGATGATCCGGCAACGGCCACCCCGACCTTCTTGGCCCCGATATACCCGCGTGAGGTTTCGACCCCCTGCACCTTGCCGTTTTCAATGCGAAAACCCGTCACTTCGCAGTTCTGAATGATATCGACGCCGCGCATATCCGCGCCACGCGCATAGCCCCAGGCCACCGCGTCATGGCGTACGGTGCCGCCGCGTCGGTGCAGCAAGCCGCCTTTGATCGGGAACCGCGCATTGTTGAAGTTCAGGAACGGGTACATCGCCCGCACGCCCTCGGTATCCAGCAGTTCGGCATCCGAGCCGTTCAGGATCATGGCATTGCCCCGCCGCCGCGCCGCATCACGCTGCGCATCGGTGTGCACAAGGTTCAGAATGCCACGCTGGCTGACCATGGCGTTGAAGTTGAAATCCTGTTCCAACCCCTCCCACAGTTTCAGCGAGAACTCATAGAACGGTTCATTCCCGTCCAGCAGATAGTTCGAACGGATGATGGTCGTGTTCCGCCCCACATTGCCGCCACCGATCCAGCCCTTTTCCAGCACGGCAATCCGGGCCTCGCCGAATTCCTTGGCCAGATAATAGGCGGTGGCCAGCCCGTGCCCGCCACCGCCCACGACGATGATGTCATATTCGCTTTGAGGCGCGGGGTCGCGCCAGGCGGGCGTCCACCCTTTGTGGCCGGTCAAAGCCTCTTTGATGATCCGAAATCCGGAATAGCGCATGGGTCTCTCATGTCAGTTTGACCCCACAATGCGCGATTCTGGATCGCTTGGCTTAGGTGTTTTGCGGTGTGCACTTGTCTCTTTGCGACCTGAACAGGGTCCTAAGCCCAAAAGGAGCGGGCTGTGAACCTTGGGGCACCAAAAAAAGAGGGCAGCCAAAAGGCTGCCCAGGTCGCTAAAGCGATGGGGAGTTTTGCTAGTTCTGGTTCGGCACCACAAGCGTCGGAATGGTTGATCTGCGCAGAACGCGCTTTACGACTGTGCCCAGAAACGTATGCGACGTGCCATGTTCGTGCGACCCCATCACGATGAGATCGCATTTCAGCTCTCTGGCGCGTTTCAGAATCGATTCGGCAGGGTGACCGTCGATCAGTTCCACCGAAGACACGGCGGAATATTTCTCCTGATCTTCGGGGGTCAGCGATTTCAGGAAATCGTGCTGATTGTCCGTCAGCAGAGACTTCACGGCATCGTGCCGGTCCTTGATGGCCTGCTTGCGGGATTTGTCGTCCTGAATGAACATCCGCATGGTGACGATGGCATCCTGCGACAACGGTTCGGTGACATGCAGCACATGGGCTTTTGCCCCATGTGCGATTGCGATGCTCAATGCGTGCCGAAGCGCGTTGTCCGCGTTTTCGGACAGGTCCGTTGCGATCAGGATATTCTCGATTTTGGGTAGCATTGTCTTCTTCCTCCGTGTCGCGGATCAGTACCCAAAGAACCTTGGGAGCCATAGCGCGATTTCGGGCACGAAAGCGATAATGAAGATCGCCACCGTGTTGATGAAGGCAAACGGCAGGGCCGCCACCGAAATACGCTCGATCGAGATATTGGAAATACCCGATGCGATGAACAGGTTTTCACCCAATGGCGGCGTCTGGAAGCCGATGCCCAGAGTACAGACCATGACAACACCAAAGTGGATCGGATCGATCCCCATGCTGTAGGCCACCGGCAGCATCACCGGAACCAGGATCAGAATGGTCGCCAGCGTCTCCATGAACATGCCGACGAACAGCAGGAACAGGATCACCAGCGTCCAGATGATATAGATGTTGTCGGTGATCGACAGCATCCCGTCCGCGATGATGGCGGGGATCTGGTTTTCAACCAGCAGGCGGCCAAACACCGTCGCCGTGAACATGATCAGCAGCACGCGGCCGGTCAGCCAGGTCGTGGTCTCAAGCGAGGTGAACAGCTTCGGCCATGTCAGTTCGCGGTAGATGAACGCACCCACGATCAGAGTGTAGAAGATGGCCACAATCGCCGCCTCGGTCGGGGTGAAGAAGCCCGAATAGATGCCGCCCAGAATAACCACCGGTGCCATCAGCGCCCAGAACCCACGGTACATCTCGCACCAGATATGGCGGGCGGACCAGCCTTCGGTCGTGCCTTTGTAGCCGCGCTTTCTGGCCAGGATGTAGTTCATGACCAGCAGGCTTCCGGCAATCAGGAAGGCCGGGAAAAAGCCCGCGATGAACAGTTTCGGAATCGACACAGTCTGGAAGGTGCCATGCTCGGCCACCGCCTCGGGTGGGGGTGGCATACCCAGTGCCGCGATGCCGAAGATGATCAGCGGGATCGATGGCGGGATCACGATGCCCAGACCACCGGACGAGGCCGTGATGGCCGACGCATAGTCGCGGCTGTAGTTCCGCTGGATCATCGCGGGGATCATCAGCATGCCCACCGCCGCCGTTGTCGCGGGCCCCGAGCCCGAGATCGCGCCGAAGAACAGGCAGGCAAAGACCGCCGCTGCAGACATGCCGCCGGTAAACGGCCCGGCAAAGCTTTCGGCCACGTTGATCAGCCTGCGGGACAGGCCCGACGCCTCCATCAGCGCACCGGCCAGAATGAAGGCGGGCAGCGCCATCAGCGGGAAGGACCCCACCGAGGTAAAGGCGATCTGGACGAACTTGATCGGGTTTTCATCCAGCACGAGGAAGGTGATCAGCGTCGACACACCCAACGCCACCGTGATCGGCGCGCCGATGAACAACAGCAGAAGGAACCCGCCGAACAGGATATAGATGATTTCGGTGCCCATTACTTGCCCCCTTCTTCGCCGAGTTCTGCGCGGACCTCTTCCAGGTCAACCTTGTCCGGATCGCGCAGATCCTCGTCCAGAACGATTTTCTTGTAGTTCACCTGAATAATGCGAACGGTCATCAGGGCAAATGCAATGGGAAGAACGATGTAGACCCAGCTGAGGTGGAACCCGAGCGTCTGGGACGATTGGAACCGGTTCATCCGATTGAAGATGAAGTCCAGCGCCAGATAGACGAAATACAGGTTGAAGCAGATCCAGAACAGGTCGGCGAACGCTTCGATATACTTGATCGCACGCGGCGGCAGAAACTTGAACTGGAACGTCACCCGGTTGTGGGCGCCCATCTTGGCCGCATAGCTCGCGCCGAAAAACACGAACCAGACGAACATGTAGACAGACAGCTCCTCGACCCAGGAGAACGAGAAATTGAACACTGTTCGGACGACAACCTGAAGGAACAACAAGCAAACAAATGTCGCAAGCAGAAAGCGGCAAAGGTAGCTTTCTATATTGTTGAGGATCCCTAAAAAGGTTTTCATATGCCCCTCCCTAGAAGTGAGAGAGCGCCACTTGGGCGCTCTCTTGGTCTTTTTGTATTATTATTCCGAGACCGGCTCGCGGCCGATTGCGGCCAGCACGGCGTTCAGCTTTTCGACGCCGCCGATGCTGTCATAGAACTTCGGCCACACGGCGGTGGTTGCCAGTTCGATGAATTCTGCCTCGTCGTTTTCAGGAACGTGGATTTCCATGCCCTTTTCGACCAGCAGTTCTTTGATCTCGGCTTCCTTGTCGCGCAGGAACTGAGCCGAGGCTTTGGTGGCGTATTCACCGGCTTCCAGAACCATGGCCTGATCTTCAGCCGACAGACCCTGGAATACCTGCTCGGACACGATCAGAGGCTCGATCGAGAAGATATAGCGGATCTCGGTGACGTAGTCCTGAACTTCGTAGAACTTCATCGCGTTGATGGTGGTGTAGGGGTTGTCCTGACCGTCCACAACCTTGGTCTGCAGACCGGCAAAGGTTTCCGACCATGCCATCGGGGTCGGGCTGATGCCCCATGCCTTGTAGGTGTCGATCATGATCTCGTTCTTGGGAACGCGGATGACCAGACCTTCCAGATCGGCAACCGATTTCACCGGCTTTTTCGAGTTCGTCAGAACGCGGAAACCCGTATAGGTCCAGGCGATGATGCGCACACCCGCGTCATTGATGGTGTTCTCGGTCAGTTCCTGACCAATCGGGCCTTGGGTCAGCGTTTCCGCGTCTTCCAGGCTGAGAATCACGTAAGGCAGCGTGAACACACCAACGGTTGGCGAGAACGGCGTGACGTTGTTGATCGCCAGCAGCGACATGTCCAGCGTGCCGATTGCGGCATCGTTGACGGTGTCCTGCTCGGATCCCAGCTGACCGTTCAGGAACAGTGTAGCGGTGTGATTGCCGCCTGACAGCTCTTCCAGTTTTTCCTTGAAGGCAAGGCCGGTTGCTTCCTGGCTGGACCCGCCGCTGTCACCGACAGCGATCTTGAAGTTCTTGGCGCTTGCAGGCGCGGCCAATGCCAATGCGCCAAGCGATGCAACCGCCGCAAATGTTTTGATACTGTTGAGCAGAGTCATAAAACCTCCTCCTGTTCGTTGGTTTTTGGAAAGTGTTCCGACATGAACGAGTGCTCACTAGACTCACTTCGCACGAACACTAAGTTGTTTTGACTGTAACGCTAAGATAAAGTAATCGACGTAAAGGTGCAGAAAACTACACGTAACCCGTGCCACAGAAAAAAGCAATTACTAGCATATCAGATGTCGACATCAGGCTGCTTCAGGTCTTCCGTACTGTTGTTTGGTGTGGTGGGTTCACAGCGGCAGAGTTTGAACTGAACATCAGCCGGTCGACGATCAGCAAGCATATTGCCGATCTCGAAACACGGCTGGGCGCAAAACTGTGCCATCGGGGGGCCGCCGGGTTTTCCCTGACATCGGACGGCCAGTATGTCCTGGACTCCTCGAATGAGCTGTTTCTGGCCATCGACAAGTTCCAGAACGGGCTGGGGGATGTGCGCTCGGAACTGACCGGAAAACTGCGGATCGCCTTGTTTGATCATTCCACTTCAAACGAGGAATCCAACCTCGACGAAGCAATCAGACTATTTATCGACAAGGCACCGGGCGTGACACTGGACATATCCATGGAGCCGCCGAACATCATCGAAGAAGGCGTCATCAACGGGCGCTTCAATCTGGGGATCGTTCCCTTGCATCGGCAGTCGCCGATGCTGTCCTACTCGGAACTTTATGTCGAAAGAATGCGGTTGTTCTGCGGCCGAGAGCACGAGCTGTTTCATTCCGCGTCCGACATCGTCCCCCTGAACCAGCTGCGCAAATACAATTATGCCGGTCTGAGCTTCAACTCGCCCAACATGGCCGTTCACCAAAAGTTGATGCTGAGGAAATCCGCATTCGTCCAAAACGAAGAATCTTTGATGCTTCTGGTTCTGTCCGGTCGATACTTGGGGTTCGTGCCGACACATAAAGCACGCGCTTTGGTGAAGGACGGTTTCCTCAAACAGATCAACTGCCCCGAGGCCGAGTTTTCGTCGACCATGGCAGCCATTGTCCGAAAAAGCGCATCAAAGGGACGTCGGTTGAATTTGTTTTTGGATATTCTGCGCAAAGCCCACGAAAGTTAGCCGCGAACACAGCCCTTCTGATTGCAGAGGATAAACGCGTGACCCCCAGTTTCGACGCTTTTGCAGCCGGACTGCGCTATGAGGATTTGCCCGAACAGGCGTTGTGGACTCTGCGCCGCTCCTTTCTTGATACCATGGGCGTCGCGGCCATCGGGGCCACCACCGAGCTGTCCGGAATCGCGCGTCGCGTGGCCCCGCTGATTTTCGGGGCGGGCGGTGCGGGACAGGCACAATTGCTGATGGACGGGCGCGCTGTCAGCCCCGTCGGCGCGGCAATGGCCGGTGCCTTCACGATTGACAGTATAGACGCCCATGATGGCACTACACCCTGCAAGGGCCATGCGGGATCGGCCATCTTCCCGGCGCTGATCGCAATGGCGCAGGCCAGTGCGCCAAAGATGGACGGGCGTGACTTTGCCACGCTTATGGCGACTGCGTACGAGCTGTCTTATCGCGCCGGTCTGGTACAGCACGCAACCTGCGCCGAATATCACACATCCGGGGCCTGGACGGCCGTTGGCGTCGCGGCAGCCGGTGCAAAGCTGCTGGGCGGACATGCGCAGCATATCCGTCACGCCGCAGGCATCGGCGAATACCACGGCCCGCGCAGCCAGATGATGCGCTGCATCGATCATCCGACCATGCTGCGCGACGGGGTCGGCTGGGGGGCACCATCAGGCGTCACCGCCGCCTATCTGGCCATGGAAGGCTTTACGGGCGCCCCTGCCCTGACCTGTGAAGGCGATGACGGCGCCGCCGTCTGGAACGATCTGGGATCCGGTTGGCGGTTGGTCGATCACACGCATTACAAGGCTTACCCGTGTTGTCGTTGGGCCCATCCCTCACTTGATTCGGTTCGGGACCTGATGCGCGAACATGCTCTGTCCCACCAGCAAATCGAACGTGTAGAAATCCGAACCTTTCACTACGCCACCCGTCTGACAGGCCACGAACCGGCAAATCAGGACGAATTTGCATATGCAATTGCCTTTCCGGTGGCGGCAATGATTGTGCGCGGCCGCCTGGGGATTGAAGAGCTAAGCGCAGACACATTGCGCGACCCCGACATCCTGCGCGTCAGCCGCGCCATTCACCTGATAGACGACCCCGAGATGACGCGTATCAGCACCGACAAACGCTGGGCTCAGGTGACTCTTATTCTGAGCGATGGCCGCCAGATCGCCGATGCACCCCGCACCCCCCGCGGTGACGCAGACATGCCGCTAAGCGACGCCGAAATTCACGAGAAATTCCACCTGCTCGCCGACCCCGTCCTCGGATCGGACCGCGCCGATGAAATGGCAGAGCTGGCGTTGCAATTCGACAGTCTGGACAGCGTCCGTTTTGCTCGGCTTCTTGAACTCTGTTGCCTGCCTGTCTGAACCACAGTCATTCAGCGTCCCGCAACGCCACTGAACCAAACCAGGCGACGACCTCTCTGAATATCGGTTGATCGCACCGTCGCTAGAGCAAGAGCCGCGCTACCCGGTATGGGTCAGCCTGACGCGCGACTCTGTCAAGGAACTGAACAACGCCAACCTGTCCTTTTTGTCCGGCATGAAGGCCGAGGTCTACCTGATCACAGAAAACCGCACGCCTGTGGGTTACCTGACAAAACCACTGACCGATCAGTTCGCACGCGCGTTCAGGTAAGAGGTCGCAGGCTTAGCTTCAGGCTTTTGCTCTGTCGTTGCACCGGTCCCATGGGGCCTCGGACAGAACGGTCGCGTCGATCAATCGCTCGAGAAGCGAGACATGCACCAACGTCCCGGCGGCGCGTGCGTGATCTTTCAGGAAGGCAATGGCCAAAGACTGATCAACGCTGTGCCCATAGGCCGCCGAGGTGATCGAGCCGACCCGTTCACCGTTCAGAAACACCGCTTCGCCGATCAGCGCATCCGTGGGTTCACCCTGAAGCGCCAGCAGGGCGATGCGGCTTTGCGGTTGGCGGGCCAGCATGGCCGAGCGGCCCACGAAATCCTTGTCGGTGGCCGCAAACCGTTCCTGACAGACATCCTTGTGACTGGCATCGTTGGCCAGTTCGTGGCCGCCGCGATAGAATTTCTCGATCCGCAGACTGTCCAGCGCGCGGGTTCCGAACGGGGCCAAGCCGTGGGCCTGCCCAGCGTTCCACAGCACATCCCACAACGCACCCAATTGATCGTTGGGGGCGTGAAGCTCATAGGCCAGCTCTCCGGTAAAGCTGAGCCGCAGGGCGTGAACGGAAATACCTGCGATGGTGATCTGTTTGGTCGAAAGCCACGGCAGGGCCTTGTTGCTGACATCGTCCGGGGTGACGGTTTCCAGAACCTCACGCGCTTTGGGACCGGCGAGGCACAGGAGACCGATTGCATCGGTCTCGTTCCGGATTGTCACGCCCTCCATCGGCACACCGCAATGCAGGGTCAGCCAATCCCAGACCCGCCGTTCCGAGGGCGCGCCGGTGACAAAATAGAAACTGTCTGGCCCCGTGCGGGCGATGGTGGCCTCGCCTTCGATTGTGCCCTTACGGTTCAGAAGCAGTGTCAGACAGGTCCGCCCCACGCGCGGCATCCTGTTGGCGCAGACCGCGTTCAGCCACGCTTCGGCCCCCGGCCCTTCGATCCGGAATTTGGCAAAGGCCGAAAGATCCGCAAGGCCCACATGGTTGCGGACCGCATGGCATTCCGCAGCGGTTTGCTGAAAGCTGCTGGTGCGTCGCCAGCCCATTGGCTCGGGCGCGTAAAGGCGGGGGCGTTCCCAACCTCCTGCCTCTTCGAACGTGGCCCCAAGTGCGGCGCTGCGGTCATGGGCGCCGGATCGTTTCACGTCGCGGCAGGTTTGGCGCTGGTGCTGCGGATAGGGCATGGCTTGGCGCAGCGTGTAATCCTCGGTCGCGCGCTGGCGGGCATAGTCGGCGTCCGCCCAGATGCCGAACCGGCGCGGATCAAAGGCACGGGTCGAAATACCCGCGCTGCCTTCGATCATCCATTCAGCCAGCGCGCGCCCTGCCCCCGGCCCCCAGGCAATGCCCACGGTAGCCCCACACGCCAGCCAGAAATTCCGCAACCCCGGCGCAGGGCCAAGCAACATCGCGCCGTCAGGCGTATAGGTGATGCCACCATTCACCACCCGCTTGATCCCGCGATTCATCAGGGCGGGCATACGTTTAAAACAGTTTTCCAGCCAGGGGGTGATGCCATCCCAGTTGGGCTCGAACAGCTCGTTCTCGCTGTCCCAGGGGCAGCCATCGGGCCAGACCGATTGCGGGTCCTGTTTGTCATAGAGACCGATCAGAGCAGACCCCTGTTCGCGCCGAATATAGCCGCAGAAATAGTCGTCACGGGTGACAGGGATCTCATGCGCCATCGCCGCAAATTCGGGCACCGCGTCGGTCACGACGTAATGGTGCAGCATGGTGGTGATCGGCAGGTCCAGCCCGACCATCGCCCCCACCTGCCGGGCGTGATACCCGGCGGCATTGACCACATGCTGGGCGATGATCGTGCCCTGCTCGGTCTTGACCTGCCATTCGCCCGAGGGCAGCTGCGTCAGGCCCGTTACCCGGCAATTGCGCCGCACCTGCGCCCCCAACTGCCGTGCACCCTTGGCCATGGCCTGACAGGTGCCCGAGGGATCAACATGGCCGTCATCCGGCGTGTGGATCGCGCCCAGAACGCCAGCCGCCTCGACGTCATATAGCGGGTTCAGCCGCGCCACCTCGGCCGCGTCGATGATATGAGCCTCTTGCCCGCGCGCCAGCACCGCGTCGCGGATGTGGTTGATCCAGTCCATATGCGCGGGGCTAGTCGCCACCCGCAACGAGCCGCAATTGTGCCAACTGACGCCGACCTCGGTCTCACGCTCGATCCGTTTATACAGGTCCACGCCATAGTCATGGATCGACCCCAGCGCCTGCCCGCCGACCATACGGCTGACCAGACCGGCAGCGTGCCAGGTCGCGCCGCTGGTCAGTTCGGATTTCTCGATCAGGATACAATCGGTCCAGCCCATATGGGCCAGGTGATACAGCACACCCGCACCCATATTGCCGCCGCCGATCACAACTACGCGCGCGTGTTCCGTCATTGCCTATCTTTTCAGTGTGACCGGCGTGTTGGCCCAGACGATCTGGGCCTCGACCTTGCCGGGATTGCGATACCTGTGTGGAATGTCGGCGGAAAAGCTGAAACTGTCGCCGGTTTTCAGGTGAAACACCTGATCGTCCAGCGTCACTTCGATCTCGCCCTTCAGAACCATCCCGGCCTCTTCGCCTTCGTGGGTATAAAGGTCATCGCCAGTACTGCCGCCGGGTTCGTAGGTGGAAATACCCATCGCCAGTTGCCGGTCCAGACTGGCCGACAAAAGATGGTCTTCGAACCCCATGTAATCCGTGCCCGACAGGCCCGAGTATGTCAGCTTTCGCCGCCGGTCAGCGCGCACGATATAGGGGCGTTCCTCGGCGGGGGTGGGCATGTCGGTTTCGAAAAACCAGCCCACCGGAACGCCAAGCGCCTCGGCAATTTCCTGCAGCGCAGTAACCGAAGGGCGGGCCAGACCGCGTTCAATCTTGGACAGGAAGGATACCGATCGCCCCGACACCTCGGCCAGATCGGTCAGCGTCATCTTCTGCGCCTTGCGCAACGCGCGCAGGTCTTCGCCCAGTTTGCCAAGCGAGTCTCGAGAACTTGTTTGATGATTTTTCTTGACGTTCATGAAAATTTACCGTGCATAATTTTCCTAAGCCCGCAAGATTTTTCTGAATGGAGCAACAGATGGACGGACAATTCCCGGACACGCCAGTTTTGCAAAAGGTCAAGGAGCTGCTTGGCCCCGAAGGTTTTGCCCAGACCTTTGCCCCGATCGAAGAGGCCAGCGGGCTGCCCAATGCCGCCTATTGGTCTGACGAATGGCTGGCGCTTGAGAAAGAGCACTGTTTTCGCCGGTCCTGGGTGTTTGCGGGTGCGGCGACCGAATTGCCCGAACCCGGCGACATGAAACCGTTGGAAATCGGAGGTGCCCCGCTGATCATTCTGCGCGATCAGGATGGGGAAATTCGGGCGCTGCACAATGTCTGCCGCCATCGCGGGCTGAAACTGGTGACGGAACCTTGTAAGAGATCAACCCTGACCTGCCCCTATCACGCATGGGTCTACGGGCTGAACGGCAAGCTGCGGGCGCGGCCGCACTTCAGCGGGCCTGACGTGACCGACCGGTTCAAGGATGGTGGCGGCGACAAGCTGGATCTGGTGCCGGTGCGGTCCGAGGTCTGGAACGGTTGCATCTTCGTCAACGTCTCGGGCGATGCCGAACCGCTGCAGGAGTGGCTGGCACCGATGCTTGAACGGACGCTGGGATATGACTTCACGTCGATCCGCTGGGCGGGCAAGATCGATTTCGAGGTCGAGGCCAACTGGAAGCTGGTTTATGAAAACTACATGGAGGGCTATCACGTCTTCTCCGTGCATCCCAAGCTGCTGAAATTCGCGCCGATGAACGTGCGCTGGTCCGGCGAATGGGACCGGCATGTGTTCTATAACGACTATATCTTCCCGGAACTGGGCGAAGGCCGAGGCGACCGCCTGCCCCACTACTCCGGCCTGTCGGACCAGGATGCCAAACGGGGCCTCTGGTTCCTGTGCTTCCCGCATTTCGCCGCCGAAGTCTTCCCCGATCAATTCACCGTGCTGGTCAGCTATCCGATTGCCCCGAACAAAACCCGCGAAGAACTGCATGTCTTTCTGATCGGCGATGCCGCCACCTCGGACGACCATGCCGAGGCGCGGGCCGAACTGATGCAGATGTGGGACGATCTGAACCGCGAAGATCTGGGCATGCTGGAACTGTTGCAACAGGGCCGCCTGTCCCCGGTTTACGACGGAGGACGCCTCAGCCCGCATTGGGAAGGACCAACCCATGATTTCGGCCGCCGGGTGGTCGAGCGGATTTTGACCTGAGCCGCCGTCGCTGCCGGGCAAAAGTCACTTGTCGCCCTTATGGCGGGTTTGTCGGCGCAACAAGATCGGTCAGACCTTCGGTTGCCGTATAGCCTGACAGGCACGCCACCGCCGCGCGCATCCCGAACCTAAGGCTGCTTTGAATGGGCCAATCCTCGTGCAGACCATGAATGACACCGGCGGCAAAGGCATCCCCCGCGCCGACCGGGCTGATGATCTGGTCCACAGGAATGGGGTCCGGTTCAATCGAATACTCTGCGTCATTGCCACACCAAACGACCTGTTCTGGAGAATGCAGAACAACGGCCTTTTTCACACCGCCCGCCTTCAAAGCGCGGGCAGCCTGCATCATGGCATCGGCGGAACCGGCCACAGCCACTCCGGTCGCCTGCTCGGCCTCTTGTTCATTGGCAAACAGAACATCAATCGAGGGCAGCGTGGCTTCGACCACATCCCTGAACCTGTCCGACTTGAACGACACGAGGTCAACGCAGGTTTGAATGCCCTTTGCCCGAGACTTTGACAAAACCTGTGCCGCAACGGTTTCGCCACCGGGCAAAATGACGTCCAACTGATCAAGCAAGGTCAGGTAGCCAAGATACAGCAGCTTGACGCCAGACTCTGACAGGTGGTCGATATTGATCGATGATGCATCCAGATGGCTGTTGGCTCCCGGATAGTGAAAGAAGGTCCGGCTATCGCCCGGAACGTTCATCACGTGGGTTTGGGACGTGGCCGCTTGCGCCGTTCGCTGCAACCCGTCCAATGGCAACCTTGCCTCTTTACACAGGCGCAGGACTTCGTCTCCCAACGCTCCGGCGCCTATAAGACCGATTGGCCAAATCGGGTAAGACACCTTCATCGCCTTCAAACCCAACGCGACATTTGCCGGACCGCCTCCAAGGCCCACATGCTGCGCTTCAATGCGCGCAAGGTCCGATTTCTCGGGCCAATGCGAAATTGTGTGAACCGTGTCCAGGATCCAGTTGCCCGCACAGGCAACGCCTTGTCTTTCAACCTTCTTTTGGACGTGCTTGGGCATGAAAACCACCTGATGGAACCGGGTTCTGACGGCAACATTACCCGATCTTTGCCCAGATCATGCCTTTCAAGTGGCTTCTGTCGCCTGATGCCGTTGTTGGATGGCGGTTCTAACCATGGGTTCGGGTCTTGTCGGGATCATAGACCGGGCTGGACACCAGCAAGGCCGATGTCTTCAAACCGTCGCCCGTCACTTCGAGTTTGGTGCCAATCGCAAGGCCCGGCCTGACATGCGCCAACGCAAGTGATTTTCCCATCCGATGCGAGAAACACGGGCTGTTGATTACACCCACATCCTCGCCGTTCAGAAACAGTGTTTCACCGCCCGCAACCATGTCCGGGTGGTCGATATCGAGGCAAACACTGCAGACCTTTTCGTTCCCCCTGGCCGCCAACACGGCCGCCCTACCCCGAAAGTCGCCTTTGGTTGTGCTGATCGTAAACCCCAACCCAACTTCCCACGGCGTGTTTTCTTCGGTCATGTCGTAGCCGTAAAACAGCAGACCGGCCTCGATCCGAACCTTGTCCAGCGCAGTGAAGGAACAGGGCATCACGCCCGCATCGACCAGTTTGTCCCAGATGTCCCCAATCACTGCGCCATCCGCAAAAACCTCGTACCCGCGTTCGCCGGAATATCCGGTGCGCGAGATCCGGCAGGGATGGCCAAACAGATTTGCGGTGGCGTGTTCGAAATAGGCCAACCCGGTCAGGTCAATATCCGTATGGGCGTTCAGAATCTCCAGCGCGGTCGGACCCTGCACCGACAGGTCATGCAGATCGTCGGTAAACTCGACCTCGACGTCGCGCCCCTTGGCCGACGCCTCAAGCAAGGCCATCGTGTCGCCCGAGCCATGCACGATCATCCATTCGTCCCCGCCATTGTTCGACACGATCGCGTCGTCCGCGATCCCGCCCTGATCGGTCAGCACGCACAGATAGGCCGCCTTGCCCGGTGCAAGTTTTGATAGATCGCGCGTAGTCAGATGATCCAGCGCCGCCTGCGCATCGGGGCCGCGCACAAAAACCTTTTTCAGCGGCGACATGTCAAACATGCCTGCCCGTTCCCGTACCGCGTCATGTTCATCATTGGGGTCGGTGTCATAGGTCCAGGCGGTGCCCATGCCGTTCCAATCCTCCAACCCCGACCCAAGCGCCCTGTGTCGGGATGCCAGGGCAGATGTTCGGCTGAGCTCTTCGGTCATTTTCGGTCCTTTCTAGTGCCATTCATCCGGCATTGCCGCCTTGCGTTCGGAAACGAACGCCTCAAGCGCGGCGCGAATACCGGGTTTCATTTCAGGGTGTTGGTAGTCGTCCAGCATCTGCCGCCAGCGGGCCGAGGCGCGCTGATCCGCCGTCAACGCACCGTTCTCGATCCAGGTCTCGTACGGGCCCGCATCCGCGATCTGCGGCTCGTAATTGGCCGAGGTGTAGTGGCGCAGCGTGTGACTGGTCGACAGGAAGTTTTTGCCCGGCCCGGTCTCGAAATAGGCATCGCGGCCAAATGCCTCGTCATCGGTATCAAACCCCTGCAACAGTTTCAGCATCGCGCCGCAGTGGTCGAGATCCATGATGAATTTCTCATAGGACATCACCAGCCCACCTTCGAGCCAGCCCGCCGCGTGCCAGACCTGATGCGCCCCCGACAACAGCGTCGCCCACATCGCGCCAACACTGTCCTGCATCGCCTGCCCGTCCGGTGCGTTTGAGGCCGTGATCTGACCGCCGCCGGACCGCACGGGCACGCCAAGCCTGCGGCCCAGCTGGCCAAGCGCCATGGTGGTCATGTTGGCCTCGGGCGACCCGAAGGTCAGCGCACCGCTGCGCAGGTTCATTGTCGAGTGAAACGAGCCGAACACCACCGGGCAACCGGGCCGGACAAGCTGCGCCAGCGCAATCCCCACCATCGCCTCGGCCAAAGTTTGCGCCGCCACAGCCGCGGGGGAAAGCGGCCCCATGGCTCCGGCGAAGATCGCTGGTGAAACACAGACGCACTGGTTCGCCTCGGCATAGACGCGCAACGCGCCGGACATGGTGTGATCGTAGATCAGCGGCGAGTTCACGTTGATATTGGCCTGCATCACCGCATGGCGATCCATCATGTCGCGCCCAAAGACCAGCCGCGCCATTTCGATACTGTCCTGGGCGCGCTCTGGTGCGGTGACTGACCCCATGAACGGTTTGGTCGAAAGGGTCAGATGCGCCAGCATCATGTCCAGATGGCGCTTGTTGACTGGCACATCCGTCGGCTCGACCACTGTCCCGCCGGAATGGTGCAAAGCCTGAGAGCCATAGGCAAGCTTCACGAAGTTCCGGAAATCCTGCAGCGTGGCATAGCGCCGGCCGCCCGCCAGATGGCTGACGAAAGGTGAGCCATAGCCGGGCATCAGCACCACATTGTCACCGCCCAATGTGACGGTGTGCTTTGGGTCGCGGCCATGTAGCAGGAATTCTTCGGGGGCGGTGGCACACAGCGCGCGCGCATGACCCGGCTCGAACCGCACCCGCTCACCTTCCACCCGGGCGCCCGCCTCGGAGAAGTAGGTCAGCGCCGTCTGGTCGCCGCGAAACTCGACCCCGATCCTGTCCAGAATCCAGTCTGCCTGATCCTCGATCCGGGCAAGCGCGGCTTCGTTCAGCAATGCGTATGGCGGAATCTTGCGTCCCTGAAACGGCTGAACCTGGGGCGGCGCGCTATGGCGCGACAGACGCCCGCGACGCATCCTGCCGCGATCGCCTGACAAACCCGATGGGTTCAACCTGCCCAACGACATCCCTCCGACCAGTAAGAACAGAACCAGCTATGCATGGCGATCAGGCTTTGAAAATCGAGTTTTTCTTTCCCATGCGTTCAAGAATTTTGTACGAAAAACTATGCGCACCCTGTTCCGTCATCACGATCTTCTCAGGCAGTTTGTCGAAATAGCCCGCTACCCAAGTTTCTCTGACGCCGCCGAGGCGCTCAACATGACCAAGGGGGCCATCAGCTATCAGATCAAAACGCTGGAAGGTGATCTGGGCATGGCCTTGTTTCGGCGCACGCCGCGCGGGGTGGTTTTGACCGGCGAAGGGCTAAAGGTCCTGGCCGCCTGTCAGACGCATTACGAGGGGATCGAGGCCGGATTGCTTGCCCTGAAGGGCACAACATCGAAAACCCTGACTGTGGGCGTTTCGACCTATTTCGCGGCACGCTGGCTGTCGCCCCGGCTGATGTCCTTCATGCAAAGCCATCAGGACGTCCAGCTGCGAATTCAACCCATGGTGCAGTTCTCGGGGCAAGAGTTGCAGGATGTCGATCTGGCCATTCGCTGGGGCAACGGAAACTGGCAGGACGGCGTGGTCACGCCTTTCATGCCCATCCGATCGTTCCCAGTTGGCAATGCGGAAGCCGCGCAACTGGTCGCTCAACTGGGCATCGGGAACGCAATCTCGCGTTTGACACTGCTGCGGGATCGCGACGACAGCAACGCCTGGTCCGAGTGGTTGACCCTGGCGGGCCTGCCCCTGCAAACCCGGCGGGACGCGCTGATCGTGCCGGACCCGAACGTGCGGGCGCAGGCTGTGATCGACGGTCAGGGCATCGCCTTGATGGATGATCTTGTCAGCGACGAATTGGGCACTGGCAGATTGGCCCGGCTGTCAGATATTGTGCTGTCCGACTACGGCTATTTCCTGTTCAGACCGCATCACGTTGTTGAGACCGAAACGGCGCGGCTGTTTTCCGATTGGTTGCAGGGTCAGACCTGAGGGGGCGTTTGCACTGGCTGGGATGAGAAGGCCATTCTCTGGCACCAAAGGTTCGGACTATTGCCGCCCTTTAGCCGGGAAAAATGGGCCGCCGAAACCGGCGGCCCATATCTTTATGCCGCGTTATTCGGCGGCAACTTCGTCGTTTACGGTGCTTTTCACACCCGCGGCCTGGCGTTTGCCGTCCTTGTAGATCGCCTTCAGGACCGAGATGCCCATCAGAACCATCACAAGGCTGAACGGAAGTGCTCCGATCACCATGGCCGTCTGGATCGCCGACAAGCCGCCCGCGATGATCAGACCGCCGACAACCAGCGCCATGGCAACACCCCAGAACAGGATATGCGGGCGGGCTTTCGGGCCTTCGTCACCGGCTGCGTTGATCGTGTTGATGATCAGAACGCCCGAGTCCGCCGTAGTGACCAGATAGGTCAGCAGCAGGACCATGACGACCAGGGACATGACCCAGGCCATACCTTCGCTCAGCATCACGCCCAGCATGGCGAACAGCTGATCCGCCTGACCGGCATCCAGAATGGCGCGGTTGGCGTCGCCGTTCAGTTCCAGATCAATGGCGGTACCGCCAACCATCGAGAACCAGACAAAGCACATCAGGCCGGGGATGAACATCGCGCCGATCACGTATTCACGCACGGTGCGACCACGCGAGACGCGGGCAAGGAACAGACCCACAAACGGCGCGAATGCGATCCACCACGCCCAGTAGAAGATGTTCCAACCACCCTGCCAGCTGGCCAGCTGATCGGCCACCGAGCCTTCGACGCCATCGCTGCTCCAGACGTTGAACAGGATCCATGGCAGGTTGGTGATATAGTCGAAAATCCCGACAACCAGCGCCTGCAGACCAAAGAAGGTCGAGCCGAAGATCAGGAAGAAGGCCAGCAGGAAGAAGCTGAGGCCCATGTTCAGGTTCGACAGCCACTTGATGCCTTTGCCCACACCGGACAGCGCCGACAGGGTCGAGGCGCCCATGATCACGAACAGCGAGAAGATGATCGCCGCCTTGGACACGGTGCGCGTTCCTTCGGCATCCACGGTGTAAAGCCATTCGCCAAAGCCGATCCGGTACAGGCCGGACACGAACTGATCGACGCCAAAGCCCAGCGTTTGCGCCATACCCAGAATGGTTGCGACAACCGCCACAACGTCAACCAGGTGGCCCAGCGGGCCGGACAGCGCCTTGCCGAAAATCGGGGTCAGACCCGACCGAATGGTCAGCGGCAAGCCACGACGGTACGAGAAATAGCCCAGCGACAGACCCACAACCGCGTAAGAGGCCCAGGCCGCCACGCCCCAATGGGTAAATGACCAGATATAGGCGTCACGGACGTTGCCCAGCGTTTCGCCCTCGGTCAGACCCATGATGGTCGAGGGGTTGGATTTGAAGTGGTAGATGGGCTCGGCTGTTGCAAAGGTCAGCATCCCGATACCGATCCCGGCACCGAACATCATCGAAAACCATGAGAAGTTCGAAAACTCGGGCTTGTCATCGTCCAGGCCCAGTTTCAGCCGTCCCGATGCGGGCCAGACCGCCAGCGCCAGACAGGTCAGCACGTAGAACGCCATGGCGTAGACGTACCAGTAGTTGAACGTGGACAGAATGAACGAGTTTATCCCGCCAAGAAAGGCAGCAGCATTATCAGGGAAGGCCACGGCCCAGATGATAATGATGCCCACGATCAATTTGGCCGAGACGGTTACGTCCTTTGTAAACCCTCGATAAAAGCCGCTATCTGCGACCTTAATGGGCAGATCCATTAGGGGTGGTTTCATATTTCTCCTCCTGTAGACTTAGTTTTCTTAGTTGCTGGCTGATGGGCCCGCCGCATGGAAGCGACAGGTCATCAGCCGCGCGCGTCATCCGAGCTGCACAAAAACGTGACCGTTTTCGATTTTGACGGGATAGGTTTTCAGGTCCTCGGTACAGGGCGCGGACAGCGCCTTGCCGGTGCAGATGTCGAACCGTCCGCCATGCAGCGGGCACTCGATCACGCAGTCGATGACCAGACCGTCCTCAAGGTGCTGTTCTTCGTGGGTGCAGTGGCCATCGGTGGCAAAGAAGCCTTTTTCGGTGTTGTAGATCGCATAGGTCTGACCGCCGTGATCCCAGCGGATCAGGTCTTCCTCGTCGATGTCATCGGTGCTGCACGCTTCAATCCAGTTGCTCATGTGCCTAGACCTCTTTCGTCATCAGTTCTTCTTCAAAGGGATACCGCGACAGGGTGATTGGACCGCTTTCCGTGACCAGCACCATGTCTTCGAGCTTCACGCCCTCGACCCCGCCAACCTCGCCGATATAGCTTTCGACGCAGATCACCATGCCGGGCTCAAGCTCGCCGTCATAGAATTCCGGGTGGTCGGGGGAATGCAGGATCACCGGCCATTCATCGGCCATGCCCAGCCCGTGCATCATGCAGGGGTAAGGCTGATCGCCAAAGCCCGCAGGCGGCAGGTGGCGGTTCAGCGCGATGTCGGAATAGGCCGCACCGCTTTGAACCAGCTTGGTGTTTTCCATCACCTCGGTATGGGCCATGGTATACAGGCTTTTCTGATAGTCAGACGACCGACCCGGCCCGCAGCGGAAGGCGCGTGAAATATCGGCGCCATAGCTGAACGGCCCGACCATGCCGCAATCGAACACCACCAGATCACCGGCGCGGATCATGCGCGATGATGCCTCTTGCTGCCACGGGTTCGTCCGCTCGCCCGAGGCCAGCAGGCGGTAATCCAGCCATTCACCGCCACCCTCGATCAGGGCCGACCACATATGTGCCCACAGTTCCTGCTCCATCACGCCGTTACGCAGGTTGTCGCGCATCCGGGTCATGCCATCCTCGGCCACCGCAATGGTCAGGTTCATCGCCAGAATTTCCTCGGGCGATTTGATCTTGCGGGCATGGGCCAGAACCGGGGCAACATCCGACACAGTGTGGCCCTTGTCGACCAGCGCCTGCTCGGCATGGAAACCGGCGCGTTCGATGGAGATTTTCCGTTTGCCCGGGCCGCAATGTTTCTGGATCAGATCATCCATCTGATCGGCCCATTTGCGCGTCCATTCGTCATGGCGCGGACCTGCGAACATATAGGAAAGCGGCAGCAGATCGTCCCGGATCTCGTCGATGGTCTCCAGCGTGCTGCCTGTATTCCGACCCGGTTCCGAGTCGAAATACACCACCGGCCCCTCGGCGGGCATGAACAGATACCCGGCCTGAATATGCATCTGGAACAGGGTACAATTGCGCACGCCGGTGGCGTAGCGGATCGACAGCGGCTCGACCAGAATGATCGCATCAAGGCCTTGCGCCCTGATCTGTTCGCGCAGCCGGTTCTGGCGATACCGGCGCATCCGGGGCACGTCGATCATCCCTTCGGTATCGACGGCCTGCATCGGGGGGGTGATCCAGGCGGCTTGTTCAAGCGTCAGCGGCTGGGGCTTGGCGGCGAAGGCCTGGCTATAGTCGGTGGCGTCGTTCATTGATGGGTCGGCGTCCATTTATCGAGGGCTTCGAGGAATTTCTCTTTCTCGCCCGCATGCATTGAGATGTTGGTTTGCGGATAGGGGAAGTTGCCCGCCGTGACTTCGCGGTGGTATTCACCCAAGGCGGCCACGCGTTCTTCGTGGATCTGCTTGTGCAGACGGCCCACCTGTCCAAAGGCATAGGCGTGTTTCGGCGGCTTGTCCTCTTCGCTGGCCTCGCCACAGATATCCGCCACAAAGGAAAAGATCGCGTCGCCCGCCATGCCGGAGCCCAGCGAGAAGGTGACGACCGAGGTTTTGTCGTTCACCGCTTCCAGCACTTCTTCGGCCAGACATTCGACCTCGACCGCGAAGACGCCGACATCTTCCATGCGTTTCAGCGTGTTCCAGACCTGTATCGCCTCATCCGCTTTGCGGCCAAAGGCGCGCAGGCCGCCGCAATGGTGGCTGAAGGTGGGGATCAGGCCGATATGGCTTTGCACCGGGATGCCGTCGCTGGCCATACGCTCCATCACGTCGAAGGACCGCAGGGTATAGTACATATCCGCCCCGCGCCGCATCGCCTCATAAGCGTGGGCGACGATCTCATCATCTGATCCGAACTGCGCCCAGCTTGAGCCCGCGCCGGTGAAATGCGCCGGGGCCAGTTCGCGCACATCTTCCATCTGATCGGTGCCGACCACGAACAGGTCAATCCCCGCCTCGACACAGGCGGTGATCTGGTCCCGGTCCGCCGGGTTCGCCATCGACAGCTTTTTGCCCGACCCCTTGAGTGCCTTGAGGTCCGCAACCGTATAGTTGCGGACCGCAGGGTTACGACTGAAATCGTAGATGCGCTTCATTTACATTGTCCTTTCCGCGACACGCTCGATCGGCCCGCCGCTGGTGATCATATGAGGGGCCTGCCGGATGGAACCCGCCTTGGTCGACAGGCCCAGCGAACGGCGCAGCGTGACCACGAAGACCTCCCAATTGGTGCGCAGGAAACCGGGATCGGGTTCGGGCAGTTGGTCCTGCACCGCCTCGGCCAGCTTGGGCAGGGCGTGGAACGGCACCTGCGGATAGAGGTGATGTTCGACGTGGTTGTTCATGTTCATGTAGAGGAAGTTCGCCAGCCAGTGCCCGCGGAACGACCGGGTGCTGTCCAGGATCGAGGGCGAGTTTTCCTGCAATTCCACGTGCTGGATCAGAGTGAACAGCAGCATGACGGGTGCGCCCATGATACGTGGGATCACGATGAACCAGACGGGCCACCAGATGCCAACGAAGGGAGCCACCGCGATCAGCGCATAGATCGCCAGCATGATCCGCGCGTTGCGGGTCATCTTCGCGAACTCGTTCTCGGGCGTTACCATTTTCATGGTGTCGGTGTAGTGACCGATGGCCAGATGCCAGAACACCTGCATGTGAAAGCGCAGCAGACCAAAGCCGGTGATCTCGGTCATCCAGCCGCCGAACCCCATCGGGGTGTCGAACGGCATCTGGCTGTCTTTGCCCACATGCCATGTATGCGTGTGGTGGTTGGTGTGGGTGTAACGCCGGTGCAGCGGCTCTTCCATGTACAGCAGCGAAGTGACCCACAGCACGGTCTCGTTCAGCCAGCGGGTGCGGAAGGCGGTGCCATGCGCCGCCTCGTGGCTGAAGGAATAGGCGGGCACGGTCAGCACGATGCCATGCACGAACACGGCGGGCCACATCCACTGCGTCCCGAGGCTCAGCCAGACCAGCACACCGGTCAGGCCAAGAGCCACCGCCCATTTGGCCAGATAGATCAGACCCGGACGATCAGACCGGGCAGCGATGGATTTCAGGGTCTTCTTGTCCAGCTTGACGCCGGAAGAAGCCGCATTCGTTGGGACGTAGTCTGGCATGATCTCAGCTCGCGTAGTCGTCGTTTTCGTGGTCCAGAATGGCTTTCAGTTCGGCCAGATGGCGTTCAGCCTGACCGGGATAGTCTTCCAGTTCCTGTGCGGTTTTCTCGGCGATCTCGTCCGACAGGACGCGCAGCGGCACGTTGCATTGCAGCGCGCGGACATAGGTCTCGGCGGCGCGCTCGAAGTAATAGAGACGGTTGAACGTGTCCGCGACGCTGTCGCCCATGACCAGAACGCCGTGGTTGCCCATGATCATGACCTTTTTCTTCGGGTCCTGCAGGGCGGCGGCGCAGCGCGCGCCTTCGTCGTCGAAAGCCAGCCCGCCGAAATGCTCATCGACCACATAGCGGTTGAGGAAGGTCGCGGTGTTCTGGTCGATCGGCGGCAGGGTGCTGTCGGCCAGACAGGCCAGAACGGTGGAATAGATCGAATGCACATGCATCAAACAGCGGTGATGCGGGCAGCCGCGATGAACCGAGCCATGCAGCCCCCACGCTGTCGGGTCCGGGGCGCCTGGACGGTCCAGCGTTTCGGGGTCGTTCGCATCCAGCAACAACAGGTCCGACGCCCGGATGCGGCTGAAATGCATCTGATTGGGGTTCATCAGAAACTGGGTTCCGTCCTCATTGACCGCCAGGGAAAAATGGTTGGCGACCGCCTCATGCATGTTCAGCCGCGCCGTCCAGCGGAACGTTGCCGCCAGATCCGCCCGTTCCGCCCAGTGTGATAGGTTTTCGCTATGCGCGGTTTGCAGCATTGGCCCTCTCCTCCTGAATTCAAAAAGAGATGCCTCAGGATGGGCTTTGGTGACAAATGATGAATCTTTGGCTATACTATTAGAAAAATTAATGGAGTGATCGCGAATGATCGACCCGGCCTCGGGCCTTCCCCCGTTGACATGGCTGCGCGCCTTTGAAGAAAGCGCCCGTCATCTGAACTTCACCCGCGCGGCCAATGAACTTGGGCTGACGCAATCAGCGGTCAGCCAGCATGTGCGAAACCTCGAAGCTTATCTGGGCCGGGACTTATTTATCCGCAAAACCAGAGTGTTAGAGCTGACCGAGGATGGCGCGAACTATCTGCCCAGCATTCGCGAGGCCTTTGCCCTGATCGCCAGCGGGACCCGTGCCTTTACCGGCTCTCCCAGCGGCGAGATCGTGCGCGTGCAATGCAACATGGCGTTTTCCGTCTTCTGGCTGACCCCGCGCCTGCACCGGCTTTATGCGCGCTATCCGTGGCTTGTTCTCGATATTGTGACCCCGATCTGGGACCCCGAGCGTCACGCATCACAGGCGGCGATGGAAATCCGGTTTGGACGGCCCGAGGAAATGCTCGAGTCCGCCGAACGCTTGTCCACCGACAATTTCTTTCCGGTCTGCACACCCGGCTATCAAGGCGGGAACATAGACCTGAATACGGCGGTTCTGTTCGATTGTGCCGGAACAACCGGAACATGGGATGCCTGGAGCAAGGCCAGCAACATCCCGTTCAGCAGATCCGGAAATGTCAATCTGGCCTCGACCTACGTGATTTCGATCACGGCGGCGCTCAACAATGCCGGGATGGCGATGGCCCATGATACGTTGGTGTCCGATCTGCTGGCAAAGGGGCAGTTGGTCCGGCCTTTCGAGGCGTCGGTCAAACAGGTCGAAGGGTATTACCTTCTCCCTCCGTCCCCGCATGCGATGACCCCAGCGCGCGAGACGTTCCTGAACTGGCTGCGCGAGGAAACCGAAAAGCCATGATTGCACGCCTTGGGACTCTGAACTGGCAGAAGAGGACGGCTTGGCATAATAAGGGCTGACCCTGATATATGAATTGATCGGAGTTTGGTGTGACAGATACGGAAAAGGCGTATGAAGCGCTGGAGGCGATGGTGGTTATCGGCCAGCTAACCCCCGGCGGCCTGTATACCGAACGCGAATTGGGCGAGATGTTGAACCTTGGGCGCACTCCGGTCCGCGAGGCGCTGCAGAAGCTGGCACATGAAGGTATGCTCGAGGTTCAGTCGCGCCGCGGCATTCAGGTTCCGCAGATCAGCGCGGGCGATCAGCTCAAACTGCTGAAGGTCCGCCGCGCGGTCGAGGCAATCTGTGTCGAATCCGCCTGTGACAACGCCTCGGACCATCAGCGCAAGGAACTGGCCGCGCTGGCCGACGACCTGCCCCGCATGGCGCAAAATGTGGAAAACCGGACCGATTTCCTGAAAACCCTGCGCACGGCGCATGAAGCACTGACGGATGCAGCCGAAAACCCCTATCTGATCCGCGCGATGCGCCCGGTTCAGGGCCTGTCGCGACGGTTTTGGTTCTTCAACGCGACCTTTGACGATTATCAGAAGGCCGCCGGTCTGCACGCCGCGATTTTGCGCGCCGTCAGCTCTGGCGACCGGGCGGCGGCCTGCGCTGCGTCACATGCGCTGATCGATTACCTTGAAGAATTTGCCAGGGCGACCATCGACTTGCGCCCTGCCATGGGCTGATCGCGGTACGCCTTGGTCAGCCGCCGTCCAGAATGCTTTGGCGCCAAACGACGGCCCCAAGGCGCATTCCGAGACGGCACCGAAGGCGCGGTTACAGGCGCGCGCCCTCTTGGTTCAGAAGGGTGCGGATATCGGCACCCTTGATGTCGCGGATGGCGATGCCTTCGTTGATCGACAGATCGGTCGCCAGCGCGGCAGCGTGGCCATAGCCAAAGCACTGCGCGGTCACCCGGGCCGAGGCCAGCGCCTCATGCTCGGCCGACAGGCAGCGGCCCGCGACGATGATGTTTTCGCCCTGCACCGGCACCAGCGTGCCATAGGGGATTTCGTAGGTGTCATCGAACAGCCACTCGACCTTGGGCTTGGTGCCGGAATGCAGCTCGATCGGCCACGGTGAGGCGGCGATGGCGTCGGGCGATTTGCCCCGGCCCAGCACATCGTCATTGGTCAGGGTGGCGATGCCGGTCACGGTGCGGGTCTGGCGGATGCCGATCTCGACCCCGGTGTCGTTGACATAGCCCTCTTCGCAGCCCGGAATGTGCTGACGCAGGAAGTTCGCGTATTCGCGCACCTGCAGGCGGGCGACCAACTCGCCCTCGGAATGGTCAACCGGGTTGGTCACATCCAGATCGCGCCCGTCAAAGCCCAGAATGCGGGTGGCGTTGATCATCAGCTCGCCCGGGCGGGTGGTCGGGAAAATCCAGATCTTCTTGCGCGGCAGGCGACGGCCTTCGTTGTCGGCGGCGATCAGCTTGTCGATCACCTTTTGCGGGCTGATCGTATCCTCGCCCCAGTAATCACAGAACCGATCCACGTCGATGCCGCCCATGCGGAAGATCATGGTCGGGTTCTGGATTGCGCCGTTGTTGCCCTTGGTGGTGGCAAAACCGGCACGGTGGATCACGTCACCATCCCCCGACGCGTCGATGATCCGCTTGGCCCGCACCTGCGTCAGCCCGGATTTCGAGTTCACGATGACGCCGCCAAACGCGTCGCCTTCCATCAGCACGCCGACGACCTGCGAGTGATACAGGATCTGAACGCCCGCCTCGCGCAGGAAACCGTCGGCAACCTCGCGCCAGACCAGCGGGTCGTGGGTGACGGTGAAGGTCTTGCCATAGCGCTGCGGCCCGCTGACGCCATTGCGGCTTTCCAGCGCGGCGCGGAATTTCTCGGCCCATCCAAAGACCACCTGCTCGGGCGCAGCCTTTTCGTTCTCGGTCGACTGGAACATGCCGCAGATCGTGCCGGACAGGCCCGCCACGGCCCCGCCGCCACAGAACCCATAGCGTTCGATCACCAGAACCGAGCGCCCCTTGCGCCCCAGCGTTTCAGCCGCCGCAACACCGGCGGCCCCACCGCCGACGACAACAACATCGACATCGGCGAACACGGGAAGAGTGCTGTCCGCGCTGTCCTTATAGGTGCTCTGCCACTGCGATTCAAAGCTGGCCATCTGCGGTCTCCTCTACAACTGACTGCCATTTGGGCGGTGATCGATTTTTGGCGCATTAACTGATATATCTATTGATCGTCAATAGTCTTTGACATAGTTGAGTAGAGCGTAGGAACGCAATTCAACCTCAACCCCCGCATCCGAGGGCGCGCAAATGGCTGAAATGACAGAAGATCGTTTTGGTAAGATCGAAAGAATCCAGGTCTATGTGGTCAAGACCGGAATCCCCAAATTCTCATGGTCGCCGACCATACCCGCGCTGCTGACGACCAATACAATCGCCAGAATCACCACCTCGGACGGGTATGAGGGTGCGGGCGGTGTGTTTTCCTGCACCGAACATGATTTCGACCGCGCCGTGGCCGAAGGGATGCGCCCGCTGCTCAAAGGGCTGCTGGGCCGTGCAGCGCTGCGCCGCGAGGATATCTGGAAATGGATGCAGCTGCGCCGCCTGTCGATCCCCAACACCTCGATCGCCGGGCTGGACATGGCCATGTGGGATCTGGCCGCGAAACGGGCGGACATGCCGCTGTATATGTTCCTCGGCGGCGCGCGCGACCGGGTCAAGGCCTATGCCTCGACCCAGGTTTTCGACGGGCCCGAGCCTTATGTGGATCTGATTGACGAGCTGCGCGAACAGGGTTTTGGCGCGTTCAAATTCCACTATAAATGCGAGCCCAACGCCGATATCGACATGATGCGCGCGGTCCATGCCGCCCATGGCGACAAGGGGCTGGATTTCATGTTCGACGCCGACGCCTATTACAGCCACAAGGGCGCGCTGAAAGTGGCCCGGGCGATGCATGAAATGGGCTATGTCTGGCTCGAAGCGCCCTTCCCCGATCACGATCTGGACGGCTATCGCGAGCTGCGCCGCCGCACCGAACTGCCGATCCTGCCGGGCGGCAACACCATCGTCGACCTGCCGAACATCGCCCACGCCATGCGGCACGATTGTTGGGACGGGGTGCGCATCGACGCCACCACCGCAGGCGGCATCACGCCGTCGCGCAAGGTCATGGCACTGGCCGAGGCCAACAACTTCAACGTCGAGTTCCAAAGCTGGGGCTGTGCCCTGTCGATGGCGGCGAACCTGCACCTGATGCTGGCCTATGACAATTGCGACTATTTCGAAATGCCGGTGCCCTATGCCGACTTTCAGGTCGACGCGCTTGGCCGGATCGAGGTTGACGCTGACGGCTATATCAACGCCTCAGGCGGTGCCGGGCTGGGTCTTGAGATCGACTGGGATGAGGTCGAAGAGATGTCGATCTGCAAGATCGAGGTCCATAGCTGAGCGTTAGCAACCGAGACGTCGGCTTGCTGCGAAACCCATTGCGGCAAGCCGGTCCCAAAAACCATCCAGCGGCCAGTCGCGCCCAGACGGCCATCCGTCGGGGCGAAGGATGCAAGCGTCATAAAGCGCTCCTTTCGCGTACGGGCTGATAGGCGGGCTGAGTTCGTAAAGGCCGGGCATGATTCCGAAGGATCTGACTGAGCCGTAGATTATGTGACTAATTTACCCAGGATCCGCAAATGGTTGTTTTAGGGCGCAATCCAAGGTCGCTTAGCCCTGGCACCCGTCAATGGCCCAACGGCGCAGATTGACCTTCAGCCCGCCGCCGAACGGATGCTGTTTGGCCACGTTGCCTGCTGCCGGACGTTTGACATAGGTCTGCGCCTGTTCGCACAGCGCGTCAGCGGTCCATTGGTGGCAGTTCGAACAGTTCTGGTTCTTCCACAGTTCATCCGGCAGCCCCTCGATGGGCGGGAATTGCGGTGAGCCTGCGACCAGCTCTTCAATCGTTTTGCCGCGCACATGCGAGTTTCCGAAGGTCAGGACCGACTGCATCGTCACCGCAGCCGAGGCGTCGATGGTGCCGGTGGTCTGGGTGTCGGGGGCCTTCACGTTGGGTTCGGCCTTGCGGGTCATTGTCTCGCCCTGCAACTGCAGCGCCGCCAGCCGTTCGATGGCCTGATCCGAAAACGCGCCGTCCGGGAAGCTGTGCAAATAGACCTCGTAGGAATGAATCGAATCGTCCACCTGCGCCAGTTCGAACATCAAACGGTCAGTTTCATTGGCATCGGCCACTTCGGGCTTTGCCTCGGGGGTCGGAGGCGTCAGGGCGGTGCCGAAGGATTCGGCCAGAACAACCTGCAACAGATCGCTGGCCTTATCGGCGTGGACGCTTTCGGGAAAGCTGCGCATGAACAGCATGATCTGCACCGGATCGCGCGAGTTCACGGCCTGCTGCCACTGTTCCTCTTCGCTTTGCAGAGATTGAACGATCTGGGTTTCAGTCTCCAGCGAAAACGCGAAGTCCTGCGTCAGGGACGAGGTATCCCACGGCGTCTGCAAGCCGCGCGTCTGGTCCAGAACCTCGACCCGGACCTTCTTGAATAGCTGCTCAATCGCCATGCCGGGCGTTTCGATATGTTTGGCCAGGCTCAGGGTAAAGGGACTGTTGCCCGTCTCACCATCCAGCGCGACACCGCCGGGATCGGTCGCATAGGCCAGAAAGGTGCCGGTGGGCGCCTTCATCTCGGCCAGACCATTGTCGTCCATATCGGCCAGATCTTCGAACGGGTTATTCCGGCAAGCGTCCAGAATCACGATGTTTGTCTTGTTGTTGGCCGAGGCCATCTGATGCAGGACCGAGCGCGCCTCGACCGCCATCAGGTCCAGATCCGCCGGGTCGTCCAGCGACACATCCACCGGCAGCAGATAGTTCGACCCGAAGGACTGCACGCCATGGCCTGCGTAATAAAACAGACCGACCGCATCCTCACCACCGCGCCGCAGATCGCGCCCGAACTGGGAAATGGCGCGCTTCATTTCGATCTGATTGCTGTCGGACAGATGCCGGACCTCGAACCCCAGCCCTTCCAGCTTTTCGGCGATCAGACGCGCGTCATTGACCGGGTTGTCCAGCGCAGAGACCGAACCATAGGCGGAATTGCCGACCACCAGCGCAATGCGCGGCTCGGCCACGGCATGCGCCGCCCACATCATCGCGAAGATCGCAATCAGTATTCTGCACAGTCCAAGCACGTCTGGTTCCTTGATCCTAATCTTCGGCCCTTGCCCGTGATCCCCGGGCATCATTTGACCCGGAAATCCCTTACAAACCTTTTTGGGCTTTCTTATGGCCACGCCCTGCCATATCCCGAAAAAGGTATCAAGAATAGGAAGAGGTTCACACATGCCGCATTCAACCCTGATGCGACTCGTTTCTGCGATAGCCGGGGTGCTGATCGCACAATCCGCGTGGGCACAAAACGTGGATCCGTTCGAACACGGCTGGAAACTGGATGCCGCAGCCTCGGAACTGCAATTCCTGTCGGTGAAAAAGAACTCGGTCGCCGAAAATTCCGGGTTTGCCACATTGTCGGGCGTGATCGGCCCGGATGGGGCGGCGGATATCCGGGTGCAGATGGACAGTGTCGATACCAAGATCGACCTGCGCAACGTGCGGATGCGGTTTCTGTTTTTCGAGACCTTCAACTTCCCCGAGGCCGTGATCACCGCCCAATTGCCGCCCGAACAACTGGTCGATCTGCATCAGTCCCGCCACAAGATCATCGACCTGCCCTATCGGCTGACCCTGCATGGCGTGACCAAGGACAGCGTGGCGCAGGTGGCGATCACTTTGGTCGATAATGACCGGGTGGCGGTGGCGAACACGACGCCGATTGCCATCGCCCTGCCCGATTTCAATCTGGAAGAAGGCCGTGGCAAGCTGCAAGAGGCTGCTGGCGTCGATATCCTGCCCTTTGGTTTTGTCAGCTTTGGCTTTGTCTTCGACCGCGCCAAGGCGGGCACACCGCCGCAACTGGAACTTGTGTCGGCCACGCCGGGTGCGGCCGCGCTGGAAACCAAGGGCGATTTGGACCGCACCGCCTGTGAGGGCCGGATGGAAATCCTGACGCGCACCGGCAATATCTATTTCAACTCGGGCAGTGCGCGGCTGAAAACTGACTCGATCCCGCTGTTGACCAACCTCTATGACATCGTGGATCGCTGCCCCGAGCTGAAAATCGAAATCGGCGGTCATACGGACAGTGACGGATCGGATGCGGACAACCTGGCCCTCAGCGAGCGTCGCGCCCGTGCGGTGAACACCTACCTTGTCGAAAAAGGCATCGCGCCCGAACGTCTGGTGACAGTGGGTTATGGCGAAACCCGTCCCGTGGTCTCGAATGACACGGCAGAGGGCAAACGCCGCAACCGCCGGATCGAGTTTGTTCCGGTGAACTGATCCCGCCCTTGCCGGGCGGGGCTTGGCGCTTAGTTCGCGGCCAGAATGACCGGGTCGAACCCGCCACTGCGCCATTGGCGCAGGGCCTCGACAAAGTTCGGCCCCGGTACGCCGTCAATAGTGCTGTTGTAGTAGCCGGCGGTCTGCAGGAATTTCTGCACCTCCATCAGCGTGTCGCGCGACCACTGGTCCGAGGCGAGCGAGAGCTGATCGAGGATCGCGCCGTTATCCTCAGCCGCACCGCGCAGCAGCATGCGCGCGGCCTCCTGCGGATCGCGCGGGATGCCGCGTCCTTCGTCCAGCAGAATGGCGGCGGCCAGATAGCCCTGATATTCGCCATTCTGGGCCGCCTTCTGGAAATAACCAAGCGCCTGCGCAGGCACGCCCGCCACCCCGTCCTGCGCCAGAACGCCCAGATTGAAAGTAGCCTTGGCCGAACCTCCGTCAGCGGCCTGCTGCAACAGGGCAATGGCGCGCGCCTCGTCCTTGGGAACGATCTGGCCTTCGAACAGGGTGACAGCCAGATTGATCATCGCATCGAAACTGCCCCCGGCGGCGGCCTGTTCATACAGGTCCAGCGCACGGGTCATGTCCTGCGGCACGCCGGTGCCGCTTTCATGCAGTTGCGCCAGCGAGACCATGGCCCGCAAGTCGCCCTCATCCGCGGCTTGCTTATACAGGGTCACGGCCCGGTCAACATCCCCGGCGGCAATCGTGGCCCGCGCCAGCAGGGCGACGTAATGCGACAACTCCGGGGATTGCGCGGCAGCGGCGCTGCATGCCTGAATCGCGGTCAGGGCGTTTTCCTGCAAGCGGGTGAAGGGCACGCCGGGAATGCTGGCGGTGCGGTCCCTTGGGTGGGTCGCCAGACGCTCGCAAATCCCGCCCGGCGTGCTGTCTTCGGGGCGCGGCACCGACGCGATCAACCGTCGCGCCTGATCGACATGGACACCATCGGGGTATTGCTCAAGGTAGAATTCCAGCAAAGGCCGCATCCGGCTGCGTTGGGCCAGTTTCCACAGACGCTCGGCCTGTTCATCCTCTTCCTCGACCGACAGCGCGCGGGTCTGTGGCCCCGCCTGCCCGGCCCGGTCCAGAAAGGCCACAACCTCATTCACATGCGCGCCTTGCGGGTAGCGGTCGACATACAGCTGCATCAGCGACGGCTCCTGCGAATTCGCCGCCACCTGCCACAACAGCGTCTCTTCCGAGGCTGTTACGGGGCTGTTGTCAAAACGGAATTGCCGTGTCAGCGACGAGTTATCCCACGGAATCTGCCGCCCGCCGGTCGAGGTCAGGACATCCTTGCGGACCGAGATCAGCAGGTCCGAGATATCCTGTCCCGGCGTATAGATATGGCTCAGCAGCGCCTCGGTGAAGAAACTGTTCCGACCTGTGCCGTCATAGGCCACGTTGTCGGGCTGGGTGGCGTAGGCGAACAGGAAATCCGCTGCGCTGCCGACGCGGGCCAGACCGTTATCGACGCTGATCCCGGCATCCTCGAACGGGTTGTCGCGGCAGGCATCCAGAAAGACCAGGCGAATACCGTCGGACCGTTCCATCCGGGTCACGAATTCTTCCATCGCAACGGTCTGTTCAGGGATGTCCGCCGCGCTGGTCAGGTTGGCATCGACCGGAACCAGATAGTTCCGCCCCCCCACCTGAAACCCGTGCCCGGCATAGAAAAACAGCGAAACATCCGAATCCGCCGCTGTCGCGCCATAGGATTCCGCCAGCGACAGCATCTCATCCCGTGTCAGGTCCATCCCCAGAAACACGTCAAACCCCAACCCTTCCAGCGCAAGGGTCAGGTCCGAGGCATCGTTGATCGGGTTGTCCAGCGGGCTGACAGACGCATAGTCCGAATTGCCGATCACAAGGGCCACGCGTTTATCGGCCAGCGCCATGCAGGCACTGATCAGCGTCACCAGAAAGGCCGCACAAAGACGGATCACGAACATAGGCTATGCCTCCGAAGGATTACAGACCGATGGCGCGGCTCAGGCCGATTTCGGCTTGTCCAACGGCCGCCACAATCGACTCTACCTGCTGGTTCTGGACGCTGACAAGTTCCGGATCGGTCGCTCGTATCAATGTGATCGCCTTGCGAATTTCGCGCTGCGCCTGACGGATCTGGCGGCGGGCTTCCTGCACTGCTTCACGACGGATCGCCGAGCGCTCTTCGGCGGTGGTTGCAAGTGCCAGACGGCGGTTGGCGTCATTGCCGGCTTCGCGAATACCGGCGCTGGCGCCGCGAATAATGTCGCCCACGGATTCCAGCCCGGGCGGCAGACCGCTGACAATCGCATCCAGATCCGAGGCGTAATCGTCCATCGCCTCGGCCAGACAGGCAAGATAGGCGCTGACATCGGCCCCTTGCGAGGCACAGGCCGACAGCGTGGCGTCAAAATCCTGCGAGGCGTTGTCGACGGTACCAAGCGCGGTTTCCGCCTCGGTGACGGTGGTTGTGACCGTGCCACCGCTGCCACCGCTGGTAATTGTCGTGTCCACCGTCGGCGTGATCTTGATCGTCGGCGTCGGCGGGATGGTGACAATGGTGGTTCCGCCCCCGATCACAGCCGTACCGGGCAAGGCCGCCACCGTATAGACCTGCCCCCCGGAACTGGTCAGCGACGAGGTGTTCAGCGTAAAGGTCGTGGTCCCGGGCGACGTGCTGGCGAAGGTCGGCGATCCAAAGATCGGCGATGTGTTCAGACTGTCCGAAGCCGGGCCAAAGCGATAAACCGACGGGCCGCCTGCCACGGTACCGGTAGCCGATGCGCTGCCGGTTTGCCCCTGCGCCACGACCAGCGGGTTGGGGATGGCAAAGACCACCGGCGACGTGGTGTAGTTCGCCGGGTTCGTGCTGCCGGTGCCCGGTGCCCAGACATTGGCAAAATCCCAGCCCTGTGCCGAGGCGCGGTTGTAGAAGCTTTGGGTATTTTGCAACTGCGCGGTGGTCAGGCCCGTGCCCCCGGCGCTGGAACTTTGACCTGAGGTCTGGGTGTTCCAGAAGGACGCGCTGACCGACCCGGAATTGCTGCCGACCAACCCGCCAAACGTCGGGGTGTTTATTCCTGAAAAACCAAGACTACCGGTTGAGTACGTGCGGTTAATCGTTCCGCCGACATTCCTGCCGACCAACCCGCCCAATGTCGCTGTAAAGGTCTGCACATCTGTCAGATTGACGCCAAATACATCCGAGGTTGAGTAAGAATCGGTAATCGAGCCCGAGTTCACCCCGACCAGTCCCCCCATAGCATGTCCGCCGGCGGTTGTGCCCAGAACCGCACCCGAGCTGTTGGACCGGATGATCGAGCCCGAGTTGTCTCCGACAAGACCGCCCGCAACAACAAAGTCTGATTCAATTGTAAAGACACTCACAGAGGCAGTAGAAAAGCTGTCGATGATGGTCCCGGTATTGAACCCGGCAATACCGCCTGCCTCAAAATCGGTGCTGGTATAGCTGCCGGACACCATGACGCCGGAAATCGTGCCGTTGTTTGATCCCGCCAGAATGCCGCCCTCGGCCGAGGTGACATCGGCATTGGTAACGCTCAGGTTGCGAACGGTGCCGTTCAGATCACCAAAAATGCCACCAAAGGCAAATGCATCGTCGATGAACAGGCTATCAATCGCAAATCGGTTGCCGTCGAGCGTGCCGTCGAAGTCCATCGGCTCAAACCCTCGCGTCCAGCTTGAGGTCACCGAAGCGTCAATATTGTTTGCCAGCTCAAAGTTCTGACTGGATCCACCCAGCCCCTGCAATCCGTAAATATCGGTCAGCCGGTACGGGTTGCCAGCCGTCCCTGCCCCGCCAAGAACCCGCAGGAACGTGCCGCCGGATTCGATGGTGAAATCTGCGGCAAAGAAGGATGGCAGGGTGCTGGAAATTTGCTGCCACGATCCGTTCAGCAAGGTGAATGCGCCCACATTCACGATGCCCCCTGCCCCGGTGGTGATCGTGCCCACTGCATCGATGATCAAGCCACCATTTGTGGTGATCGCGCCGTTCAGGACGACGTTGTTGTCCGCAAGCAGCGTCAGATCGAAACCGGACGTCCAGTCGATATCCGCGTTGATCGTGATGTTGCCGACATCCGGGCCCGTCCCGGACGTATCCAGCGTCACGTCTCCATTCGCAAGGTTTGCCTCAAGCGTTGCTACGTCGATGGTGCCGGGAACCGTGATGTTCGTCGGGTCCAGCAACAGGTGTCCGACCGTTCCCTTTGGTGCGCGCAGATCGGCAAGCCCGCGATAGACCAGATCCTGCTTGCCCGACACTTCGGCAAAACCGCCATTGCCGCCCTGCGCCCCACCACGGGCCGAGATATTGCCGTGGAACTCGGTCAGAACGTCCGACCAGATGATGATCTCACCGCCATTGCCGCGGTTGCCGCCGTCCGAGATGATCCGGGTGTCGCCATCCACATAGGTCGAATGGGCCGTCTGCAATCCAGCGCCGCCCTGATAGTTTCCGCCGACGCGAATGTTGCCGCCCTCGCCATTACCTGACCCGCTGGCCTTAAGCGTCGCACCACGCAGTGCAATCGCCTCACCCGTGATGGTGATCGATCCGCCATCCTGACCGCGCGCCACCGGGCGGGGCGAACTGGCCACAAGGGTCTTGGCCGAGGTATCGATGCGACCGCTGACCTCAACCGCGCCGCCGCTGCCGCCCAGCACCACCGCGCCGGACACACCGCCGACCGTGCGCGCCTCGATCACGCCGGACATGTTGATCACCTGCCGCGCCGCATTGCGCGCGCTTGCTGCCTTGAGGTGGACGATCCCGCCATCCGCCTCGATCCGGCCCGAGTTGGACACCAGCGCCTCCATCGAGGCATCGTCGCTGTTCGACGGCACCGCAACCTGCAGGAATCCGTCGCCCGACACGTCCAGAGTGACCTTTTCACCGGCCCCAAGACCCACCTTGCCCAAAGGCACACGGATCAGGCCCGAATTGGACACTTTGCCCCCAATCAGCGCCGCATAGCCGCCGGGCACGACCGAGATCGTTCCGGCATTCTCGACCGCAACCGAGTTGCCGTTGCCCTTGTACCGGTAACGTCCGTTGAGGAAGTCGTCATCCGAGATATTCAGGGTCGAGGCCACAAAGCCCGCCGTGTTCACATGCCCGTTCGGACCGATGAAAATGCCATTCGGATTGACCAAATGCACCTGACCGTTGGCGTTCAGTTGTCCGTGGATCTGACTGGTGGTGTCGCCCGTGACCCGGTTCAGGATCACGCTGTTCTTGCCCGGTTGGTTGATATTGACGGTCGAACCCTTGCCAATAGAGAACCCGTTCCAGTTCACGATGGCCGCGCCACTGTTCTGGTTAATGTTCAGTTGAGTGCCGTTGGGCTGGGTGATGACCACATTCCCGGCAGCCACCGTCCCGCCATTGGGCAGCGATTGCGCCAGCGCGGTGGTGCCCCAAAGAAGGGCCGAGGCCGAGGCCAGTGCAAAAAGCCCGTGTTTCATAGCTGTCGCGCCGTCAGAACCGGCGGCTTGCAACAATGCTGAAGCGGTTTCCGTCTTCCCCCAGATCATCACGTTCACCTCTCCCATATTCAACTCGTACCGATCCGGACCGATAGACCGAATCCTCAATCGTAAACACGTCAAAACCGACGCCGTAAGAATAAGCCGTTGTTGTGCTTTGCTCAAAAAATGTGGGTTGTTCCACCCCAAGTTCACCATATGCGCCAAATACGTATGGTTTGAAAATAAACGGAAAATCGGCAACCTGAACCTGTTGCGAACGGCCAACCTCACCGCGCAGCACCCAACCATCATCGCCGCGCAGCTCGCCCGCGTCAAATGTGGACAGCTCGTTGCTGCTGGCAATGCTGAATTGTTCCGAGGTCACCAACGGGTCGCCAAAGCTGGTCTGGACGCGGCCATTGACGTTCACCGACCAGTTTGCGTTCAGCGGGCGCTGATACTGCGCCGACAGCACCAGCTTGGTAAATTCGGCACTGGCCCCCTGCCGCGACAAGGGCGTATCGCCCGGCCCGACCGAGGCGCTGGCCCCAAAGGCATCCAGTCCGCGCGACAGCACGGCCCCGGCGGTCAGGAAACCGCCATTGGTCTGGTTCCAGCTGGCATCTACAGTCGCCCGCAGCACGCTGAGATCATCGTCATAAATCGGCAGGTTCAGCGAGCCCACCAGCAAATCCTGTGAATCGCTGACCCGGTCGAAGATCAGTTGCGAAGATACATTCAGTTTCCGCGTCCGGATCCACGGGTAATACAGCCGCAGCGACAGACGCTGGAACGTGCTTTCATTGGGCAGAAAATCCGAGTCCGGCTGCGCCACGCTGGATGTGACCTCGGCATTGAAGGTCAGCCCGTCATAGCCGATCGGGAACACGGCCCCCGCCGCGGCGATGCGATATTCCGGATCGCTGGAAAAGAACCGGGTCGGAGAGCCGCCGAGGTTGAAATAGAAGGTCTCGCCCATTTCCAGCGCGCCATTGACCTCAAGCCCCAGGCTCAGGTTCACCGGGCCCAGTTGATCCGACAGGGTGTTATCGAACCCGTAAGAGCCGGTGATCTGCTTGAACTGGCCATCCAGCGTCAGCACCGTGCCGCCCCGCGCGTCGCCCGCCGACAGGGTCGAGGCCAGACGGATGCCAAACGTATCCCCCGCCAGCAGCAGGGCGCGTTCGATCTGTTGCAGCTTGATGCCACGCTTGCCGATCAGCGGCTTGGTGATCTCAACCACCCGCGCGCGGGCCTGTTCGGGCACTTTCTCGGCGTCGATCCGTTCGATGAACCCGTCGATCACCACGATGCGCAGGGTGCCACCATCGCGCAGGGTCTGCTGCGGCAACACAACCCGGCTGAGGACAAAGCCCGCATTGGTATACGCGCCTTCCAACTGGTTGGTGGCGGCAAAAATCTCGGACACTGCAACGCGTTTGCCCGTCAGCCGTTCGACAAAACCGGCATTTGCGGCCTCCATCTGCGGCAAGGCCCCTTCAATCCGGACGCTGCCGACGGTGACAAACAGCCGGTCGGCCCCTTCGGGCGCCGGTGCGCCGGGATCGCGCGCAACCGTAACCGGCCCGGTCCCACGCTGATTCTGCGGCTGAAATGTCGAGGGCGCAAGGTTCGACGCGCTTTGTGCCAGTGCCGTCTCTGCCGCGCCGAAAACACATAGCGCAGCAAGGGCTGCCAGACACACAAACTGTCGGACCCACATCATATTAAAGGTAACCTTTACGCATTTTCCGACCTGCCCCACGCTGTCGTCTGCAAATAGCAAATCCCAATCAGGGGACCAAAGCAAGGTTGAACTCAAACTTCTCTGGCCACCGTTGAAATTGCCCCACAACCTGAACACAGTTATCCGGCACCCGTCTGTGTCTGACTTCACAATGTGCCGATTTTATTATCGTTTTTTCGAATTCAGAGCAGCCCGGCCTCAACCCATTCTTCGATCTTGTTGCGGCTGACCTCAAAATGCATCGAATCCTCGCGCCCCCAGGCAGCCCCCCAGACCCAGCCTTCATCGCGGAAGAAATCGGCCAAAATGGTCAGACCCAGCTGGGTTTTTCCATCGCCCAGCGTGTCCAGAACCCCGTCGATGTTCAGATCGACCGCCAAACCGTAAGCATGCGCCGACGCGGATGAGGTCGCCCCGCGAATGCGCCGCACACACAGCGACCCGGCAGTGTTGATACGGTCATACAGGTCCGGGTCCGTGCGCTGAATATTCTCGAACACATTGCGCAGGGAATCGACAGCCGGTTTCAGCATCCGCACCCGCACGGGGCCTACCTCTTCCAGCACCAGCAGATCTTCCAGTCGCGGGTTGGTCATCGACTGGCACTCATCCGTCAGATCCTCGCGCGGCAGGCCGAACGTGTCGCGCAGGAAGGACGAATTTGCCAGCTCCAGCCCCTTGTTCACGTTGTTGCGGTTGGCGATCAGCACGACCTGCGCGTAAGCGTCGATGATGTCGTTCGGGCTGGACCGGTCAAACCCGTAATCATCAGCGGCCGAATTGTCCTGCGGCACAACGGCCGAGTTGTTTTGCGATCGCGACAGCTCCAGCGACAGGCGTTCGATCTGGTCGCGCATATCCTCGACCTGCTGGCTTAGCATTTCGATCTCGATCCGGGCGCCCGAATCGATGGCGGGGCCTTCGAAATTCTCCTCAAGCGGGACAATCAAAGGGAAAACATACCAGATGATCGGGGCCAGGATGATGGCCACACCCAGAATTATCGCTGGAACGATGCGCATGTCTTTGGATTTTCCTATTTCCGCCGTCTTCTCACCCGAACCTAGAAGCCACCCGTCGGGATGTCACGTCATTGCACCAAAATGAACGTCAGAAGTGTGACTTTCTTCATTGTCGGTTGTCGGGCGCAGGGGTACTCTTTGCGTGAAACAGGTAAGGAATAGGTATATGTCCACGTTTTTTTCGCTGAAATTCATCGGGGCCACGGCTTTTGCCGCCCTGTGCACCACGCAGATCGCGCTGGCGCAATCCAATGATCTGACAGCCGACGAAATCACCGACGCGTTCAACAAGCAAAAGACACGCGGGCTGGTGATCGTGCCCTCGACCGGCGATGACGCCGCAGCAACCGATGATGCCGATACCACCGTCGCTGCCGCGCCGACAGAATACCAGCCGGTTGCCGCCGAAGATCAGGTGAATATCCAGGTCCGGTTCGACTTTGCCTCGGCCGCGCTGCGCGATGATGAAAAGCCCAAGCTGGCCGCCCTGTGCGAGGCGATGAAGGGCGTTGACGTCAACGTCTTCCAGATCATCGGCCACACCGACAGTGCCGGTTCCGCCGAATACAACCAGAACCTGTCGCTGCTGCGCGCCAAAGAGGTCAAGCGTTTCCTCGTCGGCGATTGCGGCATTGCCGATGAACGCCTCGAAGTGCTAGGCGTGGGTGAGGCGGAACCGCTGAACAAGGACAATCCGCGCGCCGATGAAAACCGTCGCGTCGAATTCCAAGCCCTCGGCTGATCGCCACACCACCTGACTAACAAGACTGAGGGCAGTATGACTGAATCCCGCGCAGGCGACCTGTTTCAGCCGGGCGATCTGGTGAACAATACCTATCGGATCGAAGCCATCCTTGGGCGGGGCGGTACTTCTGACGTCTATCGGGCCCGCTCGGAAATTTCCGGGCGGCTTGCCGCGCTGAAGGTGCTGAAGGCCGAGTTTTCCAGCAATGACGACTATCTTGTCCTTCTGACGCGCGAGGAAGAGATCCGCGACATCCGCCACGATGCGGTTGTCCGCTATTCCGAAAACAACCGCACCGCCGATGGCCATGTCTATCTGGTGATGGATTATGTCGATGGTCCGGGTCTGGACCAGAAGCTGCGCGAAGCGCCGATGCCCGCCGGTGACGTTCTGACCGTGTGCAAACGGGTGTGTGAGGGGCTGGAGGCCGCTCATGCCCGCAACATCGTCCACCGCGATCTGAGCCCCGACAACATCATCCTGCGCGACGGCGACCCGGCGCAGGCGGTGATCATCGATTTCGGCATCGCCAAAGACACCAATCCCGGCGCGGAAACCATCGTCGGTGGCGAGTTCGCCGGGAAATACGCCTATGCCGCGCCCGAACAACTGTCGGGCAAGACCGACCAGCGCACCGACATCTATTCGCTGGGCGCGCTGCTGCTGGCCAATTTCCGCGGCCAGAAGGCCGATGCGGGTCGCAACCTGCTGGAAGTGGTCGAAAACAAGAAAGAGCCTTTGGATACCGAAGGCGTGCCCGAGCCGCTGAAATCGATCCTCGACAAGATGACGGCTCCGAACCCGGATGATCGGTACCAAACAGCCGGAGAAGTCCTGCGCGCCCTGGCCACGGCCCGCAATGGCGCGCCCGCACCGGCAACGGATGATCTTGACGACGCCACGGTGATCAAACCGCGCGGCGAGGCGGTCGCACCGGCCCCCGCCCCAAAACCGACCCCCGCCTCGGCCCCAAAGGCCGAAGTTGCAACTCCGAAACCGGTACAGGTGGACGAACCGACAAAATCTCGCGGCTGGCTGGTCGCGGTGTTTGGCGTGCTTGCCGTCGCAGGCGTCGGCGCGGGCGGGTATTTCGGCGGGGTCTTCGACGGGTTGACCGGACCTCAATATCCCGTTGCCGCGCCCTATACTCTGGTCGCCGACAAGCGCGATGGCCTGCCGCCGCGCGCCGTTGGCTTTGTGCCCTCGGAAACCGTGCGCGACGCGATGACCGGCGAGATCACCGGCGAAGGGGGCGAGGTTGATCTGACGCTGGCCTCGGGCGACATCTCGGACAGCTGGGGCACCGCTGTGGTCGATGTGATCGACGCTGCCATGCCGCTGGACGAATGGCGGCTGGTGGTTGAGGGCAATCAGGCCCGCCTGACCGGACAAACCACCGATCAGGCGCTGCATGCGCAGTTGGAACAGCTCTATTCCGCCGGTCTGCCCGCCGGGTTGCAGGGGTCGGCCGAAATCGAACTGGAATCCCTGTTCCTGTCCCCCGATGAGGTCCGCCCGATCCTGTCAGGCATGGCCGATTGTGGCGCCCTGACGCTGGTCGACGTGCCAACCGCCGGATATGGCCCGGAAACTCCTATCGAAGTCAGCGGCACCCTGGCCTCGCGCGACAGTCTCGTGGGTCTGGACACCGCCCTGACCGCGCTGGCCGGACCGCGCCCCATCGATCTGGATCGGGTGGCGCTGCTGAACCCGACCCTGTGTCTGATCGAGAACTTCCTGCCCTCGGCCCCGACCAGCGATATCTCGATCGCCTTCTACAACGGCGAGCAGAACAACGCCCCCAATCCGACCGGCGATTTCATCGTCGGCCAGAACCCGGTGATCGATGTGGACCTTCCGGATGATGTGCAGGACGGCTATCTGTCGGTGTCTGTGCTGGATGTTTCAGGCAATGTGTTCCACCTGCTGCCCAACGTCATCCGCCCGGACAATTCGATTGCCGCGTTGCGCGACGGGGATTCCGGGCCGATGTCCGTACGGGTGGCCTATTCCATCCCCGAAAGCCAGGACAACGGCGGTATTGCCTTTCAGGTCGATGACAGCGCCTTGGGCAAAAGCAAGGTGATCGTGCTGCACACCGACAATCAGCTGTTCAACACGATGCGCCCAACCACCGAGTCCGCTGCCGGTTACGCCGAGGCGCTGCGCGAACAGGACCGCAATGTCGAGACGCAGATCCTGTCTCTGGACAGCCGCATCCTGACGACCTTGGAGCAGTAGGCCGCGTCATGCCCTGTTTCTGCAAATCCAATGCCGCAATGCTGCCCGGTCTGAACGCAACGGCCAACCTGTCGGTGCAGGCGGTGCCGCCGCAGATGATGAAACTGTTATCGCTGCTGGGCCTGCAGGGCACAGCCAGCGGACAGGCGCGCGCGGACCTCAAGCTGAACGCCATGTTGCCCGCGATGACGCCGGACATATACCTCAGGGCGACGATGAACGCGAAGGCACCCAACATCGCCCTGCCCGCGATCCTTCCGCCCGGTGGCGGTGGAGCGATTTCGCTGATGATGAAACTGGCGGCGACCGGTTTCCCCTTGGCGGACCCGCGCGCCCTGCTGGCCGAAATCCAGCAAGCGGTGCTGAGCCTTGCCGCAAATGTCATGCCGCAGGCGCAGGCCATGCCCAAGATCCCCGGCCCGCAAATGCAGAACATCACGCTGGCCGCCAAGATGACCTTGGCGCTGCGGGCACAAGGTATCTGCCCTATGGCGCTGGCCGGGCTTGATTATTCCTTTGAATCGGAAATGGAACTGGGCGAGGCCGGAAGCTCTCGTGGGACCTGCTCGGCGGCGCTGAACTTTGCCGCCTCGCTGCCCCGGATCACGCTGCCGCCCTTTGCGCTGCCACTGCCCAAGCTCAATCTGGCCAAGGAACTGGCGCTGCTGGCCCCGGCGGCAACCGCGCCGGGCGATCTGGGCCTGCCGGCCTTCTCGGACCCGAATCTGATGAAGGCGCTGATGGGCCAGTTGGCCGCCCTGTCCACGGTGCCAATCCCCAACCTGCCAATCTCGCTGGACGAGTTGCGGGCGCTGGCGGATCAATTGTCGGACCTGGCGACAATCCAAGAGGCATTCGGCCCCGACGCCCTGACGCCCGCTGGCGTGGCCCGGATCAATGCGATGCTCAGCTATGTGGCCCGGTTGAATATTCCCGTACCGCTGGACGCGCAGGCGCTGCAAATGCAACTGGACGCCCTGCCCAAGATCGACGACATCACCCAAGGCGCACAGGCGGCGCAAAGCGGCGCGGTGAACATGGCCATGTCCATGAGCGTTCAGGCCCCGCCCATGCCTGTGCTTCCAACCCTGCAATCCCTTGCGAAAATGGCAAAATCCCTGCCCGGTCTGCCGCTGGGGCCATGCAACGCCTGCAATTTCGACATTGGCGCGATCAAAGACAGCATCGCGGGGATGCAACTGCCCTCGCCGCCGCCGATCCCGGCGTTGCCATCTGTATTCTAGAGAATATCCACCACCACAACGGTGATATTGTCGGCCCCGCCACCATCCAGGGCCACCTGCACAAGCTGGTCCGAGACCGTCTCGATCGGCATTTCCGACAGCGCTTTTTGCAGCATCGCGAAAGTCGCGTATTTGCTGAGGCCGTCCGAGCAGATCAGGAACCGGTCGCCCGGCTGAACCTCGCCCCGGACCTTGTCCAGCTCCAGCTCCTCACCGACGCCAACCGCGCGGGTGATGGCGTTGGATTGCGGGTGTTGCTCGGCCTCATCCCAGGTCATCTGCCCGGCCAGAACCAGCTCGGCCACGACGGAATGATCTGAACTGAGCATCTGGATCTCGCCCCCGCGCAGCAGGTAAATCCGGCTGTCACCGGCCCAAAGCCCGACGAAATGCCCATTGGCCAGCATCAGGCAGGCCACCGTGGTTCCGATGGTGCCGCCCCCGCGCGCCGCCGCTTCCTGCCGGATCACTGCATGGGCCCGGGTCAGCGCGTCGCGCAAAGCGCCCAACCGATCCGACGGGGCCAGACCGGGTTGGATCGAGGCCACCATGTCGGCCACCAGACGGCTGGCATAGTCACCGGCCTCATGCCCGCCCATGCCATCGGCCACCAGCCACAGGCTTTCCTCGGGCAGGGCCAGCACTGAATCTTCGTTGACTTTGCGCTTGTGACCGACATGGCTGCGTGCACTGTACCGAACGCGGTGACTTGAATTCATATTGGTCTTGCCTCGGTCCACAATGCGGCGTGAAGGTTGAACAAGCCTTGCATGTTTGCCAGTGCCGGTAAACCTTCGCAGACCATCATCCGCGGGACGCCACCGATTTCCGTGCTCCAAATGCTGGGAGTGCGATATCTTTGCGACATCAATCCGGCGGCAAGATCGGGCAGCACGCTGTCTGCGGCCTCGCCCCGTGTCAGAACCATGGTGCTTTCATACCCGCGGATCGGCGCCGTTGGTTGCTGCACCGGCACTGTCAGTTCGGCCAGGCTGCCAGCCAGCTTGTCGCGTGTCATGTCATCTTCAAGCGCGGCCAAAGCGATGTCTTCCAACTGGCGAAAGGTCTGATCCGTGCGGAAATGGGTCAGGATCGCCGATCCCTCGTTCGAGACCGGGGCCACCAGCGTCAGCGGAAACCGCCGCCCGACACGGTCTACCGACGGCATCAGCACACCCAGCATCTTCTGCGGCCCGCTCAAGCCCGGCGACAGGCAAAACCGCCAGATCGGCGCAGACATGTAATGCGCATCCCACGCGTCGCCCATCACCTGCGAAACCGCTAGCATGCTGCGCTGAATCCATTCGTCCCATGGCTGCACAAAAGCGGGTGAGACCCCAAGCCGGAAGAAATCCCCGACCGAGGGCATCTTGCCAAATGCGCCGAACCCGTCCGCTGGCATCAGAACGACTTTGGACAGCTGAAGTTCTGCAACGCCGGCAGCGCAAACGGGTTGATCACCGAGCCCGATTGCAGCTGAAAGATCGCGATCCGGCCACCGACGTTAAAGATCACCTTCTTGCGGTCCGACACATTGGTCCGCCGCACCTCGGCTGCGTCCAGCAACCTAAACCACGCCCATGGGCCGTCCTTGGACAACACGCTTTCGATATTGCGCTTTTCCGGCTCGAAGCTGACGCGCGCCAGCCCGACCGACCCCGGCCATGTCACCGCCAGGGGCGAGGGCAGCCCGCCGCGATGGCGGAATTCCAGCGACTGGCCATCAATCTCAAGTTTGACGCCCTTGGCCTTGGGATCCAGCGCTTCGGGCATGATCTGGAACTGAATCTGCGGCTGCGGGCCACCGGCAAAGAACGCCTCTTTGATCTCGGCGGCGTTCTGGAATTGGGTCAGAACCGCCTGACTAATGCCCAGATCGGCCTCGTTCACACCCGATTTCCACGACCATGGCCGCGTGCGCATATCCACATGCTTGGCCAGATTCTCGTTGAAGAAGTTGTCGATCAGACCTTGCGGGCCAAACAGCTTGCCAAAATCGCCCATCGCCACATCAGCACCGGACCGGCGATTGAACGGATAGCGATCCGTCACCACCTGCTCGCAGAACGGCAGAACCGAGGCCTGCCAGCGCGCGTTGATCGACGACCGTGTGCTGTCCGAGGTGATCCCCGAGGACCCATCGATGATCTGCACCGCCCAACGTTCCATCGGGCCGGGAATGCGCGCGGCCTCTTGCTGGAACTGCTGCAGCGCCTGACCGGTCTGCCCGTCCGAGACGCCGCTGAAGGACATCTTGTTCAACTCCTGATAGACACCGGTCAGCGACCCCATCAGCAGATCAAGCTGCGAGGGCTGGCCCTCTTGCTGATCGACCAGATCATGCAGCCAGCTAAAGCGATCCTCGACATATTGTCCCGGCGCCGCCACAGGCTCGGTCACGCTCGCACCGCTGGTTTTGGCCAGTGCTTCCAGCAGAATCTGCGTCTGGACCGAGGTGGCCGATTGCAGCTCCAGGCTGGCGGCGTCCGACAGCCCCTCGCTCAGAGCATCCGTGTCCCCCAGAACCGAGCGGGTCTCGGTCAGCTTGGTCTCGTCCGAGATCGAGTTCAGCACATTCACAATCGGCGAGGTCGGGCCGGACAGCACATTGGTCACCTCAACCGCGTGGCTCAGGCTTTCCATGGGCACAATATCGATATCGCCCAGCATCGCGTCATAGCGCGCGATATAGTCGTTATAATACAGGTCCAGCACGTCCCGGCTGAGCGCGGCCAGCGCCTGTTCGGTCTGTTCCGCCTCGCCGCGCGGACCCAGAACCCAGCTTTCCTTTTGCACCCGTTTGGCGACGCCGACGGCCTCGCCCACGAAGACGTTGTTGAACCCGTTATAGGTAAAGATGCCTTCAATACCGTCATTCAACGGCTTGCCAGAGGACCGCACCAGAACCCGGCCCACGGCAGGGCCGCCAACCTCGGTAATACGCCATTCGGGCAGCGCGGTGGCGGCGGGGCTGGAGATGATGCCGTTATAAACCCGCTGCGCCAGCGGTAATTCGGACAGGATGCCCTGAATCTGCTCGACCATCGGACCGTTCAAGGCAACCTCGCGCATCGGCTGGCTCAGCAACGCGTCCAGATGGTCATTCAGATCGGCCCGGAACTCTTCCCGCGCCGGACCGGGGAACGAGACCGTCCAGTCGATATTCATCCATTCCTTGACCAGATCCTGGTTCATCGGGCCTTGCAAGCCCAGCATCAGATAGACCTTGAGCGCCTCATACAGCACATCCGCGTTGTTGATATTGGCGCTCATCTGCTCTTCCAGACGCAGCAGCAGACGCGGCAGGAAGCGCTGGTTCAATGCGGCGCGATAGGTCTGCGCCGCCTGAGTGCCGATGACATCGCCCTGATACAGGCCATAGGTCAGGCGCGTTTCGGGGTCCGGATCGGACAGGGTCGGGTTGGCCGGCAGATCGCGCAGCGTGTTCAGCGCCTGCACCACCGGCACCAGATCGGTATCCCCCACCGGGCTGGGCGGCAGGGTCGCGGCGGCGGCCTGATAGGCGGACACACCCTTTTGCGCCTCGGCAATCAGGTCGGAATTGCCCATGAAGCTGCGCACCAGCAACGCACCAACGGTCGCGGCGGCCACAACCGTCGCCGCCATCGAGGCCCATTTGGTGATCTTATAACGCCGCTCGACCTTGTCATCGGCACTGACCAGACCGGCCTCGCGGAAAATCACCTGATCGAACAGGCGGGTCAGGAAATAGGACCGACCCGAGCCCTGCCCGGACCCGATCGCCTGACGCCCGATCCCGAAGGTGCGCGCCATGCCCAGCATCAGCCGGTCAATCGGCGTGCCTTCCTGCGTGCCAGAGGTGAAATAGACCCCGCGCAGCATGTGACGATGCTGATAACGGCTGTCCTGGAACACTTCGGTCAGGAACTCATGCGCCACCTTGCGGACCGAGGCGACCTGCATTGGGAAGCCCGCAATCAGCGCGCGGCGCTGTGGGTCGGTTTCCGTCTGCATCCGCTCAAGCGATTGCGCGTTCAGGCGGCCCAGAAGCTGGGCAAACTCGTCATCGAATGCCGCGACCGGAGATTGCTCGGATTTCGACTTGTCCAGCGGCAAGGTAAAGCCCCAGACCTGCTCGCGGTCTTCCTTACCCAGATTGTCGTGGAACTCGGCAAAGCCTGCGATCAGGTCGGCCTTGGTGAACAGGATGTAGACCGGGAAACGCACACCCAGCTTTTCGCGCAACTCCTCAAGGCGGCGGCGCACGGCTTTGGCGTGTTCTTTCTGCGTGATCTCGTCCTGCAAAGACAGATCGGACAGGGAAATCGCAATCATCGCGCCGTTTATGGGCTGGCGTTTGCGGTACTTTTTCAGCAGATTCAGGAACCCGATCCAGGCGGCATTGTCGACCTCGGCATCGCTTTCCTGCGTGGTATAACGCCCGGCGGTGTCGATCAGCACCGCGTTTTCCGTGAACCACCAATCGCAATTACGCGTGCCACCGACCCCGCCAACGGCGGTCTTGCCCAGCTCATCGGCCAGCGGGAAGTTCAGGCCCGAGTTCACGATGGCCGTGGTCTTGCCCGCACCCGGCGGGCCGATCATCACGTACCACGGCAACTCGTTCAGATGCCGCCGCCCGTTCTTGGACTTGCGCAGCGCCGCCATCGCGGTTTTCAGCTTACCGCGCAGCTCGGCAATCTCGCTGTCGATCATGTCGCCGCCATCGGCGACGGATTCCGTGATCTCTTCGGTCAGCTTCTTTTCACGCCTGCGCCGGATAAAGAATATGGTCAGCCCGATGATCAGGAAGATCAGATAGATGACGCCACACCAGATCAGGCGCGTGCCCGTACCGTCCAGCGGACGCCACTCGTCGGACCCGATCAGCGGGCCAAAATAGAACAGGCTGAATGACAGCACCGTGGCCGTGAAGAACAGCACGGTGTAGATCGACAAGAACACGTATCTCAGAATTCGGCGGAAATACATCAGTTCTCCTCCTGAACCAGCAGGACTTCGATCCGGCGATTGGTCGCGCGGCCTTCACGGGTTGAGTTATCGGCGATGGGCTCGCTGTCGGCCCGGCCTTCGGCGCTCAGGCGGTCCGGGTTGCCCATCTCAACCGCCATCTGGTTCATCACTGATTTCGCCCGCGCCAGCGACAGCGCTAGGTTTGACGGGAACCGGGACGAGCGGATCGGCACATTGTCCGAATGCCCCGCCACAATGACCGAGCCGGGTTCTTCATTCAGGGCCACAGCCACCCGACGCACCGGTTCGCGGAACTTGTCCTGCAAATGGTCCGAGCCCGAGCCGAACATGCCCGAGCCTTTGATGCGGATGATCAGCGTGTTGCCCTTTTCAAAAACCTCGACCAGCCCTTCGTCGATCTCGGGCTGCAGGAAGGCCACCACCTTCTCGACCTGCGGCTGCGCCTGCGGGGGTGGAGGCGGCGGAGGCGGTGCGCGGCGCTGCAATTCAGCCACCGGACCTGCATCGATCACCGACATCTGACCCACCAGGTTTTCGGTCTTGTTCGACAGCAGGAAGGACAGCCCGCCAAACTCGATCATCAACAGCAAGGCGGTGACGCCGACGGCGATCCAGACCGGTTTCCACATGCTGAGCGCGCGATAGGGTTTGTCGACCCCTTCCCAATGCGGGGACAGATCACGCTCAATCGCACCGCGCTGGCCGCGGATGATACGGGCCAGGCCCTGCCGGATTTGCAAATGCTTGTCCGAGCCACCCTGTTCGACGCGCAACCGCCCCTCGAACCCCAGCGACAGGCACATATAGACGAATTCCAGCAACTCGATATTGTTGGCCGGATCCTGTTCCAGACGGGCCAGAAGGTCATAGAAGCGATCGCCGCCCACGGTTTCGCGGTGGAACGTGCCGACCAGAGACTGCGTGGCCCAACTGGATTGTCCGCCCCAGGGCGTGTTCAGCACCACATCGTCCAGCGTCGCACACAACGCATAGCGCGCCACCTTGACGGTCTGGGCCGCGATACCCGCCTGTAGGGCGGCGTTTTCAAACGACCGCACCTCGGCCACGACGCTTTGGCGCAGCTTGTCGGGGTCCATATGCTGGGCGCGGTTGCGGATGCGGCTGATCAGAGAAAACAGCGGTGCAGCACACGCATTCAGCCTGTTCATGCCGGTGGTCGCTACCTCTTCGCCGCCGCCCGGCGCGGGCCGCGATTGCTGAGGCTGTGCCGGGGGCACGCCATAGCCAGCCCCTGCGGGCGCAGCAGCAGGTTCCGGCGCAAGCGACGGCTGCGGGATCTGCATCGGGTCCGGATACCCCGCCGGTTGCTGAGGCGCAGCAGGCTGTTGCGGCGCACCGCCTGCCTGACGCCGCCCGCCCGGATTGGGTCGGATCACCGTCTTGTCGGTATCGTCCGGTTCGGCGAAAGGATCTTTGTCGGACATCGTTTGACCTGTTTCCTCAAGGCTTCCACGTCACAAGTGTGACCCACTTGGGAAGCCCTATCAAATTGTTTCGGCGCAGCCAGTGATCGCGTTCACTCTTACTGGTTGCGGATCGCCCAAAGCTCCATCTGCAGCCCCGGATACTGGCCCGAGACATGCACCGCGATCCCGCCCGAAGTTGTCATCTTGCCCCAATAGGGGCTGGCCGCGTCCAGCTCGAAATAGACGACGCCGGAATGGTAGGGGATCTGGCGCGGCGCAACGGGCAGCGGGCGCAGCGTGATACCCGGCAGGGCCGAGTTCACAAGCTGGCGAATTTCCTCGACCGGGCCGGTTTTGGCCTGACCTGCGAAATGCCGCCGCACGTCTTCGGCGGGGATGTCGGCATTGACCGCCAGCACGAAGCCCGCATTGCCGATCAGCTTGCGGTCGGCAATGACACCAACACTGATACCGTATTTTCGTGGCTCCAGCGGGATCGAAATCGCCGTCTGCTCGAGAACCGAGCTGAGGTATTGGCGCAGGGTGCGGATCACCGGCGCGAAGGATTCCGTAAGGTTGTCATGCTGATAGGCCGGGAATTGCACGGCCTCTTTCTCGGTGCTCATGAAGGTGGCCAGTTCCCCGGCCAGCGAGGCGCAGACGCGGTAGGCGTGCTCGGGATGCACATTCTCGATATTGGCGAAATGGCGCACCAGCGGCAGGTTGCGGTTGATGGTCATCAGCAGCAGGAAGTCCGAAATCTCGGCGGCACCCTTCGCGGGCCCGCCTTCTGACAATCTCCCGGCCAGGGCCTGCATCCGGTGCGACAGCATCCCTTCCAATTCGTTCATGAACCCGGCCAGCGCGGGTGCCGCGCGTACATCCAGAACGGAGGGGATAAAGCCGCGATCCAGAATGATTTCCTTATCGGGGCGTACCTCGATGATCTTGGCAATTGGAATGGCCAGCTTGTCGGCCAGATCATCCACCGCCAGCGCGAATTGCAGGCGCAGCTTGCCGATGCCCAGCGTCACCGGCTTTTTCTGCTGGCTCATCACGTCAGAGATTTCCTGCTCCGCCGGGCGCAACCGGCTGACCGATTGTTCGGCCCCGCTCAGATCAACTTCAGACGCACCCTGCCGCCGCTGCGGCACCGTCAAGTAGACCACGCAATCCTTGATCGTTTCGGGCACTTCCAGCGCGGGCGGGTGGTCTTCGGCTTGTGGCACACGAAACACTTGCCCGTCCGGGGTAAGCCCCGAGCAGGATTTCAGTGCAAACTGCCCAACCTTCAGAACCTCATCGTCGATCTCCAGCGCGCTGACACCCCAGGCATAGGGCGTGACGCGCCGCGCAAGGCCAGCCACCAGCGCCTCGGTATACCGATCCGCCTGCTGGAAATGATGGGGTTGCAGAAACAACCCTTCGGTCCAAAGCACCTTGCTGTCCCAGGACAATGGCTGCCCTCCCTTGTTCTTGCCGCCCTGATCAGGGCGTTATTTCAGCTTTTCCAGCTGTTCTTTATATGCGCGCGCGAATTCCCGGCTAAAGAGATCATGAAAATCGTTCTCTGCCTGATCCGAGATTTCAGCATACATCTTTTCATACACTTCCCAGTACTGGGCCTTTTTACCCTTGAAAAGTGACCCAAGTTTGCCCGAGCCTTCGATTTTTCCCGCCAGCACCTCGGGGTCCAGCCGGGCCAGCACGCCCTTCAGCGCGGCTTCCATACCGGTGACCATCGCAACCTCATGCGCCTTGATGTCGTTCAGCGCCTGTTCGGTGGCCTCTTCTGCGGCCAGATAGCCTTTGACGCGCGGCTTGACCAAAGCCTCGATGGCTTGTTCCGGGCTGATAGAGAATTTCAGCGGGTTGTTCCCGCCCGCGCTGATCATGGTCTGATCGATGCGGAATTCCGACTTGATCGAAGTGCGGGTCATCAGGATTTCCCGCAACCCCGTGATCATCGCACGCAATACGCGGCCCATGCGGCCCATGGTGGCAGGCAAATCGGCATCGTCGATGCGCAGGTCGTCCACCTCAAGCGCCTCTAACAGCGCCCGCGCCGCGGCCTGATCACCTGCGGCCACAGGCGCAGTTGCTTCAGCCTTGGGCGGTTCCGGCGCAGGCGTGGCGGGGGTGGGTGGTGCAATATCAGCCTGACCGCCGGGCGTCGGTTTCGCGGGTGGCGAAGGCGCGGGTTCCGGCAGAGGGGCCGCAGGTTGCGGTGGCTCGGGCGCGGCAAACGGGTCCGACGGCGCGCCGCCCGAGGGCGACAACAGATCGTCATCATCCCAGTCATCGGGGATCAGGTTCGCCCCGCCCCCGGATTGCGGTGCCGAAAACGCATCGCTGGCCGACGGGTTATGCATCGGATCGCTTGCGCCCATATCCGCGTGAATGTCCTTGGGCTTGGCAAAAAACGGGTCATCATCGTCCAACGGCGGCAGCAATTCGTCCATCGGGTCGGGCGTTGCAATCTGCCCCGGCCCCTTGGCATCGCCCCCCAGCAGGTCATCCAGAAAATCCCCGCCCGGCCCTGCATCGTCCAGCAAGGCCAACGGGTCCGGCGCGTTCTGCGACTGGCCCGGGGACACCCCGGCCTGTTGCATCGGCTGCGGGATCATCTCCTCGAACGTGGGCAGATCGGCCCCGATCTCGACCACCATCTCATACCCGCCTGCGGTCAGCACATCGCCGTTGTTCAGCGGCGTCGGCGTGCGGCCCAAGGGGATTTTCGAGTAGTTCAGGAACGTACCATTGGTCGACAGATCGACGATCACCACATTGCCATTGTGATCCTCGATCACGAAATGGCTTTTGCTCAGCGTGCGTTCGGGGTCTGGCAATACCAGATCATTGGCCGGGCCACGCCCGACGGTCAAAGAGCCCCCCTGCATCGACACCGGGCGCCCGTCGCCCGGCACAACGCCGGTGGATTGGAATTTCAACGTGACCGTCATGCGTTTGTCTTCATCCTCCGACCAGTACGGTAGGGCAGCACGGCGGTATGATAAGACCGCCACAGGCGCAATTATCTGTAACCCGCGCCGCAGGAAGCTTGCTGATCAGCACCGTTGCGGACCCTTTGACAATCGGATGCGGGAAAGCGGGCGTGGCCATATCCGACATACGCGCCGCAGGCAGTTTGGACACCAGAACCGTGGGGCAACAGGGCGGCATGATCGGCATCGGAACCGGCGCAGGAGGCGGCGGCGCTGGCGGCGGGGCCGGCAGCGTGCACAAATGCATGTCAGTGACGCGGGCTTGTGGAAATCCCATGTCTACTCCTTCGTCTCCAGACCGCCGTCCGAGCGGTCCAGCTTACCATTCCCACCCCGAGCAATATCGACGCCGCGATCAATCAGCAACTGCACATAGGCATCAAAGTCATCTTCGTGCATATCCATTGCAACAACATTCATCGCAAATGCCATAATCTCGGCCGCGCCGGGCGGCGCTGGCATGGTCGCCAGATCCCCGGTGCCCAGCGTTCCATCCGAGTATAACACGCCCATCGCGCAATTGATGGTCTCGTCATCGGGTTCGGCCAGATCGATTGTCTCTTCGGCCTTTTCGCGGTTCTCGGGCGTCGGGCGGAACACCCACTCCTCAGACGCGGCCAATGCCGGTGTGTTGTTGTCCGGCGCTTCGCCGATATAGTCGCGCGCGGCCAGACAGGACCACCAGACCCGTTCCCGCGCAGGCAAGGCAACGCCCAGCAGGCGCAATATGTCGACCACTGCGCCTTTTTCCTCTAGCTCGGTCAGCACCACGTCCAACGGCGCACTGGCGGGCGCGTCCAGCTTGGTGGCCAGCCGCGCATGGGCGTCCGCCAGCATCCGCGCAGCAGGGACCTGAGGCACCTTGGCCATTCCGGTAAATCTATCGCTCATCACTCGGCCCCCCTTAGTTGATCATCGTCAGGCCGCCCTTGAGGGTCAGCATGGCATCGCCATTTACCGTGGTCATCGGGCTTTTCGCATCAAGCTTGGCATTGGCCTGAACCTTGATCATCGTGCTTTTGATCGTCACGCTTGTCGGGTCCAGTTTGATCGATGAGCCACCAACCTTCAATTCGATCGACTTCATGGCGGTCATGGTGATCTTGCCCATTTTGGCATCGACCTTGATGTCCCCCATCTTGACCGTCGTGGATTTATCGCCCTGGCTGACCTCGGTCGTCAGGTTGCCTTGCTTGATCGTCTCGGCATGGTTGCCGGTCACGGTGCGGGTGGACTTCCCTTCGATAGTCTCGGTCTGGTCGGTCTTGATACTGACCTTCTGGCTGCCGGTTTCGATGGTGAAGGTGTGATCGCCTTCCTTGATCGTCTCATCGACGTTTTTCTTGACCACCTGACTCAGACAGCCATCACCGCCATTGCCGCCCACATCCAGCTTGTCATAGCCAACGGTGATGGTGGACTTGTTCTTGACCAGTTTCTCGTGATCCTTCTGCGCCTGAAAGCGCACGAGTTCCTCGCCCTTCTTGTCCTCGAACATCAGCTCATTGAACATCTCGGCGCTACCGCCTTTCGAAGACCGCGTCTTGATGCCCGACTGGGTTTGATTGGCGGGCAGAGCGTAAGGCGGCATCGTATCGGCGTTATACAGCATACCGGTGCAGATCGGCCGATCCGGGTCGCCTTCTTCAAACTGAATCACAACCTCCTGCCCGATCCGGGGAATGCTGACCATGCCCCAGTTCTTGCCGGACCACGGGGTCACAACGCGGACCCAGCAGGTGGTGTTTTCATCCTTCTTGCCTTCGCGGTCCCAATGGAACTGCACCTTGATGCGGCCATGCTTGTCGGTCCAAATCTCCTCGCCGCTTTTGCCGGTGACAATCGCCGTGTGCAGACCCGAGATCTCGGGCCACGGCGTCGTCAGGGCCGAGCGATACTTGACCGATTTCGGCTGCGCGTCGAACTCGACCATGAACATCTCGCCGCTGTCGTCGGGGAATTCCAGCGCACCGGTGTCCAGATCCTTTTCGTTCTTTTCGAACCCGTAACCTTCGGTGGTCTGCAGATAATAAGTTGCGCCCGTGATCAGGTAATCATCGTTCTGATCCTTGTCAGGATGCTCCTTCAGCGTGAACGTCCGTCCGACCTCCATCGCGCGGACCGAGGCGCGCGCCCGGCGGCGGTCGAACCGGGCATCCTCGGCCTCAATCCGCATCTGGGCGCGGGTCGTGCCAAGCTTGGTTTCCTTGTAGTGCCCCGGCGTATCGTACAGTTCGTATTTATTGTATTTGTGCTTGGCCTTGGTCTTGGTGTTGGCGCGCACTTCCAGCTTGGCGTTCGGCGTTTCGAATTCAAAATCTCTCAGCGAAACGACACCCGGCACGATCTGCTGGGAACTGGCCCACTCGGACACGCAATCCGACAGGCGCTGCTTGTAATCGTCACCCGGGCGGTATTCGACCGACGAGTCCCCTTCAATCGGCTTGTGGGCCGAGACATCGTCGCACAGCACCAGCGTCTCAAGCTTGTCTTCGGCCTTTGAGTAGTCAAAGTAGTAATAGATGCCCTCTTCCTGCATCAGGCGCGAGATAAAGTCGAAATCCGTCTCGCGATACTGCACGCAATATTCGCGTGGCTGATAAGTCGCGCTGAGGCTTTTCTTGAAGTCCGAGAACCCGTATTCGCCAAAGATCTGCTCGATGATCTGCACGGCAGTCTTTTCCTGAAAGATGCGGCTGTCAGTGGTCTGATCCAGCATCCAGAACCAGGGGCGCAGTTCGACCAGCAGCTGCACGAACCCGTCCCGCAGCGCCAGGCGCTCGACCCGCACGATGGTACCGGTAAACTTGCGCTCGGCCCCTTCTGCTGCGGCCATATGGATGGTCATGATCTTGCCCAGCAGCTTGTCCAGCGCGATGGACTTGTCAGGCGAAAGCACCTCGACCTGAATATCCGTCAACTCGCCCAGCTGTTCGGTCACGATGGCGCGGCGGATGACCAACTCATCCTCGTCATACGTATATGACCCGGTGATCCGAAGCGGCCATTCCTTGCTTTGCAAACTCTCAGCCATTTACCGTTCCTTCCACATCTTGTTCGCCTTGCCGTCACAGATCAGCCAGCAAGGCAGCCAGTTCCGGGTCCATTTCTTCGTCGTCTTCTTCATCGTCGTCGTCATCGCCAAATCCGGACAGGAAATCATCCAGATCGCTGGAGTCACCATCGCCCAGATCCAGATCAAAATCGTCGGTCCCAAGATCCAGCGCATCATCGCCGCCCAGATCGAGATCATCCGAGTCGTCGCCACCCAGATCCAGATCGAAATCATCCGCATCCGGCGTTTCTTCTGCCTCGGGCTCGGGCGGCACATCGGGCGAGGGTTCCGGCACCGGCACGCCGGTCCACGGCCCCAGAATTTCCTGCCCCGCCACCGAGTTGAACGAACCCAGCCGGATCTCATCGCGACCCTTGACCGACAGCACCGGCATATAGCCGCGCTGGACCGAGTGTTCGTGTTTGTCCAGCGTGATATTGCGTTCCGTGCAGGGCAGCGCCACCTGATCGCCATAGCGGTCATTGACATAGTGATAGGGCATGCCTCCAAGGCTCATAACCGAGCCCAGATTCATCGCCTTGCCATTCTGTTTGAAGGACCGCGCCAGCAGGATCGTCACCAGAACCGCCGGGTTGGCCCAGAGCATGCCGCGCAGGCCCTCGGTCTCGGTGAATTCCTCGAAATCGAACTCGTAGATCGGCTCGGACTTGGCGCCATAGGGGCGGCGCAGCAGGAACCGGGGTGAGGCCAGACCCACATGCCCCGCCTCGGGCATGGCGCGGAATGTATCCCAGGCTTTGACCACCAGCGGATGCCGGTCCTCTTTCTTGATGTCCAGATAGGCCGGGGTAATGGCGCTGAGGAAGGGTGCATCCACATGGGCCGCGACCCGACCGATCCGGCCCAGCAGCTCGGCATGGGGCGGCGTTTCCTCGAACGTATAAAGCCCGATCATCGCCGAATATCCGCCGCGCCCGTTTTCCTCATCCAGCGGTTCTTCGGTCAGCAACCGCACCAGACCGGTCTTGGCCAGATCCTCTTCGGCGGCCAGATCGGCAGCGATTTCCTCGGCGGACACATCATACAGGATCACATCCAGCGTATCGTCATCCTCGACGCTGCGGGCAATCAGATCGAGGCTGCGCCATTGCGCCTCGACCGACTGGAATTCCGGGTGATGCAGCACCATCCGCATCGCCGCACTCAGCGCCTCATCCACCGCCGTCTGCATGGCGCTCACGTCCGGGCTGGGCAGCTTGCGGATATGCGGGCCGACCACCCGTTTCAGCAGATCATCCACCGGCGAGGCTTGCGCCAATTCGCCCGAGGTATCGCCGATCAGCTTCTGAAAATCGCTGAGTTTCAGGTCGGCGCGCACCGTATTGCCGCCCGAAGTCTTGCGCGGCGGCACCACCGCCTGCCCAAATTCCTCACCCCAGGCAATCAACTGCTTGGCAGCATGATCTGCCGTCGCACCCGAACTTAGCTGGCTTTTCAGGCCCGACAGCCCGTCGAACAACTCGACCTTTTCATAAAGCTCATCGGGGTGCAGGTCGTCCAATTCGTTCAGCTTGACCTCGATCCCGGCCCCGTCCTTACCAATCGGCAGCACCAGCGTTGTGGCAAAGCTTTCGATCACATCCTCGACCGTATCGGGGTCCAGCAGGATCGGTTTGCGCGCGGCCAACGCGTCCCCAGTTTCGATCTGCCCGCGCGCCGAACGGCCCGAGAAATCGCCGAATATGGCAATCCGGAATCGCGTACGCCTGAGACGTTCCGGGTCCGGCCGATCCGCGCTCATCCGCCCAAAGGCAAGCTGCGGTTCGCCTGATTGCTCGGCTCCTACCGTGTCGGGCGCGGCCTCCCCCGATTCCCCGCTTTCCGTATCATCGCCGCTCAGCAGATCGTCGAGGTCCAGATCCAGATCATCAGCCGTTTCGGAGTCATCCCCCGCCGGCGTGTCATCATTGAACAAATCATCCAGATCGAGGTCCAAGTCGTCAGCATCACCCTCGGTCGTGTCTTTATCATCCTCGGACGGCGTATCGTCATCGAACAAATCGTCCAGATCGAGGTCCAGATCGTCCGCGTCATCCTCGGCCGTGTCGGCGTCATCATCGGACGATGCGTCATCACTCAGCAGGTCGTCCAGATCGAGATCCAGGTCGTCCGCATCACTCTCAGTCTCTTCTTCGCTCTCAGTGTCGCTGGTCAGATCGCCCAGCACATCGTCGAGCGTATCACCGTCGTCGGTATCCTCTTGTGGCGCGGCGTCGGAGAGATCGCCCAATATGTCATCCAACTCATCCAGCTCATCTTCGGCGTCCACCTCAGGCATTGCTGCAAGGACGTCGTCCGCAGATGTACCTTCCTCGTCCTCAGGAGCAGCGTCGGCCAGATCGCCCAACAGATCATCCAGATCGGTGTCGTCATCAGCCGCGTCCTCCGGTGCTGCGTCCGCAAGTTCTCCCAGAATGTCGTCCGAACCGCCCTCTTCCTCGGCAGTCTCAACCTCCGGAACGGTCGCAAGGACATCATCGGCTGACGTATCCTCTTCGTCCTCAGGAGCAGCGTCGGCCAGATCGCCCAACAGATCATCAAGATCGGTCTCGTCTTCGGCCACCTCCTCTGGCGCTGCATCCGCAAGTTCACCTAGAATGTCGTCCGAACCGTCCTCTTCCTCGGCAGCTTCAACCTCCGGAACGGTCGCAAGGATATCATCGGCAGACGTATCTTCTTTGTCCTCAGGAGCAGCGTCGGCCAGATCACCCAACAGATCATCCAGATCGGTGTCGTCTTCCGTTTCCTCAGGCGCGGCATCCGCCAGGTCGGACAGAATATCCGAGTTGTCTTCCTCGATCGTTTCCGGCGCATCAGGGATCGAGGACAGCGCGTCTTCAAGCTCGGCACCGGCGTCGGCCTCTTCCGGGGCCGCATCCGCCAGTTCTGACAGAATATCGTCGCTTTGGTCGTCTTCCTCTGCTGCCTCCATTTCAGGCAAGGATGAAAGGGCGTCGTCTACGGATCGATCTTCGGGCGTATCCTCGGGGGCTGCGTCGGCCAGACCGGCCAGAACATCGCCGGATGAGTCCTCATCCTCGGGCAGGTCTATCTCGGGCAGGGACGACAGGGCGTCATCCGTCGCCGTGTCAGCGGCCTGCTCAGCGGGCGCGGCATCGGCGAGGTCAGCAAGAACATTCGCCGAACCGTCCTCCTCCTCCGAAATCTCAACCTCGGGGATCGAGGACAGGGCGTCCGCGACCGAGGTATCCTCGGGCGTGCCCGTCGGAGCGGCCTCAGCCAAATCGGCCAGAACGTCTGCCGAACCGTCCGCCTCTTCCGACGCCTCTACCTCGGGGATCGAGTACAGGGCGTCTGCGACCGAGGTATCCTCGGGCGTGTCCGTCGGGGCGGCATCGGCCAAATCGGCCAGAACGTCTGCCGAGCCGTCAGATTCTTCCGACGTCTCAACCTCGGGGATCGAGGACAGGGCATCTGCGACCGAAGTATCCTCGGGCGTGTCCGTCGGGGCAGCATCGGCCAAATCGGCCAGAACATCTGCCGAACCGTCCGCCTCTTCCGACACCTCAACCTCGGGGATCGAGGACAAGGCGTCCGCGACCGAGGTATCCTCGGGCGCATCGTCCGGAGCCGCCGCCGCCAGTCCCGACAGGATGTCGTCGGACTGATCCTGTTCCTCAGCAGTTTCCGTCTCGGGCAGCGAGGCCAGCGCATCCTCGACAGACGTATCTTTGGGCGCGTCTTCGGGGGCCGCGTCGCGCAGGGCATCCAGTGTGGCCTGACTGTCCTGCTCGGGCACCGGGCTGTTGGCCAGCGCGCCCAATAGCGCCGGGTCGGCCAGGATCTTTTCGATCAAGGCCTCAGCCCCGGTTTTGCCGTCCATATAGGCCATCAGCGTGGACAATTGGGTCCGCGCCTCAAGCAGCTTGCGCAGCGGCTCGATCTTTGAGGCGATCTGGGCCGGGGTGAAATCGGCCATCTTTTCAAAGGTCAGATCAACGGCCAGATTGCCCTCGCCGGTCAGCGTGTTGGGCACGGCAAATTCGACCCGCGGGGCCATGGCCTTCATGCGGTCGTCGAAATTATCGACATCGATCTCAAGGAACTTGCGGTCCGACACCGACGGCGTTTCCACGGTTGATTTGCCGGACAGGTCGCTCATCACGCCCATGACAAAGGGCAGCTGAACCTTTTTCTCGGCTCCGTAAAGCTCGACATCATATTCAATCTGAACGCGGGGCGCGCGGTTGCGCGCGATGAATTTCTGGGAACTGTCAGCCATTGTTCTGCCCTTTTAAGTCGGCCACTTCACGGCGCAGGGCCCGGACCTCTTCCAGCAGTTCCTTAACGCGCTCATCGACGATATCCGTCTCGCTGCGCACCAGTTCGCGCAGATGTGAGAATTCTTCGACCGACTCGTCCTCGACCGCCGATTGCATGGTGTTGACCAGCAGACCGATGAACAGGTTCAGTACCGAAAACGCGGTGATGACGATAAAGGGCACAAAGAAGATCCAGGCGGTCGGATGCGTCTCCATCACCGGGCGCACGATGCCCATCGACCAGCTTTCCAGCGTCATGATCTGGAACAGGGAATAGAGCGAGCGGCCAAGTGTTCCGAACCATTCTGGGAAATCAGGGCCATACATCAGCGTCGCCATGACCGCGAAGACATAGAACACGATCGAGATCATGATGATCACCGCCCCCATGCCAGGCAGCGCGTCCAGCAATGCCTGAACCACGGCGCGCATCTGCGGGATGACAGACAACAGGCGCATCGCGCGGATAACGCGCAGCCCCCGCAGGGCGGACAGACCATCGCGGTTGGGCAACAGGCCCAGGGTCACGACCACCAGGTCAAAGATATTCCATGCGTTTTTGAAGAAACTCAGACGATAGGCGTAAAACTTGACCAGCAGCTCGGCCACAAAAACGCCCAGCACGATCTTGTCGATCACCACAAGAACATCGCCGATGCTGGATTGGATTGACGCGGACGTGGACAGGCCCAGCGTGATCGCGTTGAAGATGATCACGCCCAGAATGGTGTTGGTCACGGCCTTGCGCTCGACAAATTCGCGCGCGGTGTCGCGGAGCGTTTCGCTCTTCTCGATACCGGTCTCCAACACGCCCTCCTGTCACATAGGCACCGGGCGCAGCATCCTGCACCCGGCGCGTGTTTTTGTCTTAGCCGACGACGTCGCTAATGCCTTCAACCAGAGTAATGACACCCTTGACCGAGGTCACCATCTCTTTGGCCTCTTTCAGGACGGTCATTTTGTCCAGTTTCTTCAGCTTGTCGATGATGGCGGTGTCATCCACCTTCAGACCGTTGCCTTCCATCAGCGCTTCCATTTCGGCCAGGAACTTCTGACGTTCTTCCAGCTTGGCGGCCATGGCGCTGGCCTCACGCTTGACGGCCATACATTCGGCGCCCAGCTTGATGCCTTCCTTCAGCGTTTTCTGGGATTTCGCGGCCTTCATCAGCTTGTCAGCGGCCTTGCCCAGCGAATCCACCTTTTGACGGGTCTTGGTGGTGTGCTCCCGGTACAGCTTGCGCTTTTTGTCCGAATCCTTCTGGTAGGACTGATAGCCCTTGATCGCAAAATCCATGATGTCCTTGGCGATGGCCTTCGGATCGCGGCCCTTGGTCACCTCGTCGCCCATGGCAACGGCCTTGGCGGTGAACTTCTTGATCGCTTCCATCGGCTTTTTGACCGAAATCCCCGACGTGTCGGTGATCCCCTGCCGTTCCGCCGCCTGCATGATCGAAGTACCGCGCAGCGTGATATATTTCTGGATCGCGCTGTACAGATCCTTGCGCAGCGCCTCTTCCCCCTTCAATTGCTGCTGAACCTCTTTGCCCAGATCATACACCTGCTTGACGATGGTCTTGTAGGCCATGACATCTGCGCCCGAGGTCGCCACCAGCCGGGTGATTGCGGTGCCGATCTTGATCACACCTGCGGTCACTTTCAGCGTGGTCTTGACCCGCGCCTCTTTCAGCAGCTTGTCTTTGTTGGCTTCGACCTTGATCTGCTTTTCGATCGCAACATTGGCCGCCCCTTCCGCAGACCTCAGCGCGTTCAAGATCATCTGGTTGGTCGCCTGGATCATCTTCTCGGCTTCAGCCTGAGCTTTCGGACCCGGCGTTTTCATCAGCTCGCCGACTTTCTTGTCGAGCTTGACCGCCTCTTGTGTGATGACCTTCTCGTAGCGTTCCAGCTCTTTCATGCCGGTCGCTTCAAGACGCTTCAGCGTGGTCGACGGGACCGGACCCTTGGCGGTGACGTCGAATTTGACGTCAACGCGGTAGCTGGGAATTTCGATATATTCCAGTTTGGGTTTCGACCGGATCAGATCGACGACATAGAATTTGTGGGATGTAACTTCTTTCTTGGCCATTTCAGCGTTCCTCCGCTATCGGGATTTTCTAGTTCCAGTTGCCCTTGTATTCAGGTCCCGCTCAGTCAAACCCATAAGTGAAGTCGCCGTCTGTGACATCGATCACGACTTTGGCAACTTCTTCGCCCTCCATCATTCTTTTTAGGAATTCAGCCGAAATATCCGGCAGCATTGTATTGGTTACGATCGCATCGATCATACGACCACCGCTATCCAGCTCCTGACAGCGGTTGACGATCTCGTCCACCACGGCGTCGGTGTATTCGAACGGCACGCCATGCGCGGATTCGACCCGCTTCTTGATTCGGCCCAGCTGCAGCTTGGTGATCTCGCCCAGCATTTCGGGGCTGAGCGGATAATAGGGAATTGTCACCAAACGTCCCAACAGCGCCGGCGGGAAGACTTTCAGCAGCGGATCGCGCAGCGCCTTGGCCATGCCTTCGGGATCGGGCATCAGGTCCGGGTCGGCGCACATATCCATGATCATCTCGGTACCAACATTCGAAGTCAGCAGGATCAGCGTGTTCTTGAAGTCGATCACGCGGCCTTCGCCATCCTCCATGACGCCTTTGTCGAAGACCTGGAAAAAGATCTCGTGCACATCCGGATGGGCCTTTTCGACCTCGTCCAGCAGTACCACCGAATACGGCTTGCGCCGCACCGCTTCGGTCAGCACACCGCCCTCGCCATATCCGACATAGCCCGGAGGGGCGCCTTTCAGGCTGCTGACGGTGTGCGCCTCCTGATATTCGGACATGTTGATGGTGATGACGTTCTGTTCACCGCCATAGAGAACTTCGGCCAGAGCCAGCGCGGTTTCGGTTTTGCCGACGCCACTGGTGCCTGCCAGCATGAAGACCCCGATGGGTTTGTTCGGATTGTCCAGCCCCGCGCGGCTGGTCTGAACGCGCTTGGCGATCATTTTCATCGCATGATCCTGACCAATCACACGTTGGGCCAGACGGGTTTCCAGATTCAGAATGGTCTCGATCTCGTCCTTGACCATGCGGCCAACCGGGATACCGGTCCAGTCACCGACCACGCTGGCCACCGCCTGATGATCTACGATGGGTAGAATCAGCGGGCTGTCGCCTTGTACCTCTTCCAGTTCGGCATTCTTCGCTTTCAACTCAGCCAACAGAGCCTCACGGTCGATGGGCTGAGCGTCTGGCGCTTCCTCGGTCGCGGCTTCGCCTTCGGCGGTGCCGGTGCCTTCGACCTCTTGCCCGCCTGCGCGCAGCTTGGCCCGCAGCTCGAGGATTTCTTCGACCACCTTTTTCTCGGCCTCCCAACGCCCGTTGAGTTCGGCCAGCCGCGCCTCTTCCGCCTCTTTCGCGGCATTCACGGCCTCGCGCCGGTCTGCGACGTCATAGCCTGCGGTCTCATCGCGTTCGATGATCTCCAACTCAGTGGTCAAAGCCTCAATCCGCCGCTGGCTGTCATCCACCTCGGCCGGAACAGCGTGCTGAGATACCGCGACCCGCGCACAGGCCGTATCCAGCAGGCTCACCGATTTGTCCGGCAATTGACGCGCGGGGATGTAGCGCGCGGACAGAGTAACCGCCGCTTCGATCCCCTCGTCCAGCACCTGCACGCGATGGTGTTTTTCCAGCATCGAGGCGATGCCGCGCATCATCAGAACCGCCTTTGGGATATCGGGTTCTTCCACATGCACCACCTGAAAACGGCGGGTCAGGGCCGGGTCTTTCTCGATGTATTTTTTGTACTCGGCCCATGTGGTCGCGCCGATAGTGCGCAGCGTGCCCCGCGCCAGCGCCGGTTTCAGCAGGTTGGCCGCATCGCCGGTTCCGGCGGCACCCCCTGCACCAACCAATGTGTGCGTTTCGTCAACAAACATCACAATCGGCGTCGGGCTGGCCTGAACCTCATCAATCACCTGACGCAGACGGTTTTCGAACTCGCCCTTCATGGACGCGCCCGCTTGCAGCAGGCCCACATCCAACACCAAAAGGCGCACATCTTTCAGCGCGGGCGGCACGTCACCACGAGCGATCCGCAGCGCGAAACCTTCGACCACAGCCGTTTTACCAACACCCGCCTCACCGGTCAGGATCGGGTTGTTCTGACGACGGCGCATCAGAACATCGACGATCTGGCGGATTTCTTCGTCACGACCCACGATGGGATCGATCTCACCGTTACGGGCCTGTTCGGTCAGGTCGGTGCAGAACTGCTCCAGCGCCTCGCCCTTGCCCATCGCGCCGGGGGCCATCGCGCCGCTGGCCTCACCGGGTTCCGCTCCGCCACCCACGTTAGAGCCGTCCTGCGCGCCCAGCGTATCCTCGGGCGAGCCATCGGTGGCCTCACCAAAGCTGTCGGCCAGATCATCGGCACCGATCTTCGCCAGTTCCGGCGACATGCTGGCCAGAATGTTGCGCAGCGCGGGCGTCTTGAGCATGCCCAAAATCAGATACCCGGTGCGCACCTTGCTGTCGGAATACAGCAGCGAGCCCCAGACCCAGCCCCGCTCCATCGCGTCCATCAGATGATCGCTAAGATCCGAGATCGAGGACGCCCCACGCGGCAGCATGTCCAGGCTGCGCGTCAGTTCCGAGGCGATCTTGCCCGGATCCAGATCATAATGCTGAATGATGCGGTGAATGTCGCTGTCCTGACCATTCAGGATCTGATGCAGCCAATGCTGGATCTCGACATACGGATTGCCCCGCATCTTGCAGAACACGGTGGCCCCTTCGATGGCCTGATAGCCCAGCTTGTTCAGCTTGCCGAATAGCGACACACGGCTGATTTCCGTCATCTTCAATACCTCTCGCTGTGGGCCAGTTCTTCGGCCTCGAATTCTTGTGTTACGTAACCGGGATACAGGATCAGATCATCCGCATCCGGGCGGTTCTTGTCAGGGTCATCGCGGGTGCGGATCCAGCTGGTATGGCCCAGCTGCGTGGTTCCGCCCAAAGAGGCACGCGGCACCTCGTCACCGGCTAGGACCAGATTGACCTCCCAATCCAGCGTGTCGCCGGCATAGGTGCGCAGGATCGATTCCAGCCGTTCCTGCGACACGCCGCCGGGCAGAAGACGTTTGTAATCCTCCAGCGACAAAGGCCCGATGCGAATGCGGAACTTGGCCGAGCGCGACCAGACCCGGTTGCCAATGCTGGTCGATTGCCCCAGCCGCGCAGGCCTACCCAATTGCCATGTGTCATCCGGTTCCAGTTCCAGCCACGAGCCGATGAACTGCTGCACATGCGCCTCGACCCCGAAATAGTCGGAAATGATCGCGATCAGACCCTCGACCGTCTTGGTGCCCGATCCCAGATGCCCCGCAAAAAAGCGGCGCAGCATGTCGGGCATGGCATCGCGGTCGCTGAAATCCGCACCCTTGAACCCGGCCAAGGCCGCCACGCGCTGTTCGAACGGGTCATCACCCCGGTCAAAACTGGGTGCCGGTTCCGCCGCCGCCCACGCACGATAGAGCAAGCTCATCATCCGGTGGGTCAGCATGTCGGCAAAGGCGACAAAGGTCGGGTCGCGATGGTTGCGCTGCCGGTCGCGTGCGAACTCGGTCAGATGAAGCGGCATCGGACCTTGCGGGCCGAAGAAGCCGAAGAACAGGTTGTTCAGCTTGCCCGGAGCCGCGTCCGTCGCCGGTTCAAACCGCGTCAGCGTGGTGGGCGGAAAGGCCAGCGAGACATCCTGCCCCAAACGCACGCGATCCTCGCGCGGGCGGCGCGATTCCCCCAGACGCGGCGCATCTGCATAATGCGCCTCGATCACCCGCAACGCCTGAAAGACGTGATGTCTTTCAGGGTCGGCCGCAAGCGCGGCAAGCAGGCTCAGATGATCCTGCCCAGTCCGGCTGCCGGTCGCCATCTGGCAATCTCTCCTCGTCGTTCGGTTTTCAGCACGGTTTCCGTGAAACTGTTGATCGTGGTGTATTTGCGGAAGAACCTCTCCAGCACCGCGCCCAGCACGTAGACGCTGGTGCCTTCGTAAAAGCTTTCGTCAAAGCCCAGCGTGATTTCCAGACCCCGCACGGCGGTGCTGAGCACCTCATCGCTCATGCGGCGCACGATGGGGCGGCTTGTGACCGAGACCACGCCTTCCAACTGCTTTTCCGTCACGCGGTTGCCCAGAGGGGCGTAAATACCCAGAAGTTCGCGCAACGCCCCTGCCCCGCCTTCCTTGCCGTCGCCCGCGATGGACAGGTAATTGAGGCTCAGGTGGCTGATCAGCTTCCACGCCGCATCGCCTTGCGCCAACGTTGCATGAGGGCGCGTTGGTGTAACCGGAGTACGCACCGATTTGACCGGCCCGCCATCGGGCAGATGGAACACATCATCGCCGCCTGCCGCCAGCAGCATGGGTAGGTCACGGTTGGAACATAAGGCTTCAACTGCCAGCTGATCCAGCGATCCGGGATAAGGCGCCTGCGCCCGATCCACCAGCGTCAGGTAGACCTCGGACCCCAGATACGAAGTTCGCACCCCGCGCAGTCGCTCTTTTTCATTGCGCTGCCGCATCCGCCGTTTGACGGTGTAATAGGCCGAGTGATTGTCGCCCGCCGCCGTCAGATCGGTGTCGCTGTAGAAGGGACGGAAAGGAATATCACCTTCCTCTTCAGACTGGATACCGGTCACACGCTCGATCGAGAAAATCTCGTAATCCAACCCCGCCGTCCGGTTCGGCACCACGTGGTGCTGGGTGTCCATCTGGGTGATATGCACCCGGTCGCAGCGGCGGTGAAACAGGTTCACGGCGGGCACCGCATTCAGCGAAAACGCCGCAGGTGTGACCGCCGGGGCCACGTCGCGCATGCCGTCTTTCAGAAGAATGTAGATATCGACATCCGTCCCCGCCGATTGCTGCAGCGCGGGTTTCAGCCCCGTCAGTTCCACAAACAGGAATCGCTCCGGCATGGCGAAATATTCCTGCAAAAGGCGGTAGCCGTCGAAAGACTGGCGCGGGGTCGGCAACAGCGCCTCGTCCGGTTCGAACCCTTTGGGCACCACATCCGCGTCGGTCAGGCGCGTCGTCCAGTCGGCGCGGCGGTCGGTGGAACGCCCGGTCAGACCAACGCATTGGGTGGCCAGCAATTCGTGCAGCGCCCAGGGTTTGCCGCTTTGCGTGTCGAGATGCAGCACAAGGCTGTCCATCTCAAGCTCGGCCATCGGCTCGCCATCGGTGCGGTTCAGCCGCAGCCGGATGCCCGCGCGGGCGTCGGTGTCGCGGGCCACACCGGCGGCAACAAGCTCTCCGCGACCGTCGATATATTCGGCCTCGGAAATCTCGATGGGCCAGAGTGTCAGGTCCGATGCGGTCGAAAACTCACAGGCCGTCTGTTCCCCCTCGGCCAAACGCGCGCGCAGGGTGGACCCCCGGGCAATCGGATACCCCTCTTTCAGCGCGGCATTGCCCACATCCGGCTCCAGCTGCGCGATCATCATCGACGGCGTCGGGGCCAGATAATGCGGGTAAACAATCTCGAGCAGGTTCGAGGTGAAAGTCGGGAACTGCATCTCCAGCTCCAACTGCACCCGCGCGGCCAGAAAGGCGCTGCCTTCCAGCAGACGCTCGACATAGGGATCGACAACTTCGATCCCCTCCATCCCCAGCCGCGAGGCAATCTTGGGATAGGCACTGGCAAACTCGGCCCCCATTTCCCGCAGAAAGGCCAGTTCGGTTTCATAGTGTTTCAGCAGTCGCGTATCCATGGCGTCTAACTCCGCTCAATCGCGACTTCGCCGGTGGTCACATCGACCCGGCTGCGCAGATAGAGTTCCAGCGGCATCGGCTGCGCCCACATCACGGCGCGGATGTCGAATTCGACATGCATCTCGCCCGAGCGGTTTTCCGACCGCAGATCAACCGCGACCGAACCTTTCACGATCCGGGGTTCGAACACCTCAATCGAATCCGCAATGGATTTCCGGATGCGCTGCGCCTGCCTCAGGGTCGAAAACGCGCCCGAGGTTTCGCGAATGCCGTAGTTCAACACGGATTTCGACGCGTAGGGATAAACATCTTCGTCGATCAGATCGGACTGATCGGTGGTATTAAGCAACATGGACAAATCGCGCTGGATAATCTCTCGCAGACGGCCAACATCGATGACACGTGCATCGCGCCCTTCTTTCTTCTGATCCGGAGCGTTATCGGTCAGCCGATCCAGAAGCGAAGGCTGCAATCGTTCGGCAAGTGTCTTTTCAGCCATCTCCTGCCGCTTCCTCGGCCTCCACGGCGACGTCCAGTACCAGTTCGCGAATATCCAACAATGCGACGTCAGATTTATCTGTCGCCAACAATCGCTGTCCAAGGCCGACAAAAGTATCCGCGCCGGCATCAGCCCAGCTTGTCGCCCGTGCCAGACGCGCCGCATCGTCGCCCTGTTCGGTGGTGCCGGCATAGCGCGTCGGGATCAGTGCCGCGACCTCGCCGCCGCTGGCGACGGTCAGCGTGCACGCGGTCCAGACCGCGTCGCGCAAATCACTGGGGGGATCGATGTCCAAGCGGACGATCTGTGCAAAGGGCAGCCAGAAGTAACGGCCGTTCACGATCACTTCCAACACCGGTCCCAGACGCATGTCTGCATCGGCAATCCATTCGAACGCCTCACCGTTCACAGTGCCCGAGGTTGCCGGGGCGGCGTCGAAGGCACGCCCGCGCATCTCGGCGGCCTGATCAAAGTGCCCCCCTGCGGTCAGCTTCTGCGCTTCGATCAGATGGGCCAGCCATTCCTGCGGCTCGCCAAAAATCATCGGGGTCTTTTCCCCCGCAAACACCTTTTCGCGATAGACCTCGCAGATGATCGCCTCGCGATAGGTTTTGGCCATCATCGTGGCCGCTTCATCCATCTCGGCGCTCAGCTTCAGCTGGGTGATCGCGCGCTTCCAGTCGCCCATAACACAGAGCAGCTGAAACAGAAAAATCCGCAGCTTGGCATCTGCGGGATTGGCGCGGATCTTGTCTTGCAGAGTGGCCAGCGTGGCCGCCAGATCGCCTGATTTAAGATGCTCTTCCGGCGTCATGTAACCCTCGCGCTGTCAGGATGGTAAAAATGCGTAAAGGCCCCGGCAGCCCACGCCGCCGGGACCCATGGTCTTGCAGGGCTTAGCTGACGTCGCCGGTTTCCAGGTTCCACAGGAACTCGGTCGGGCTGCCCAGTTTGCCGGTGTTGAAGTCAGCTTCTTTGTACTGAATCTGGATACCACGATAAGCGATGGTCCAGTTTTCCGACGGGATCGAATCCTCGCCGCCATCGACCGAGTAGCTGTCGATGATTGCGTGGCGCAGGGTGAAGATCAGATAGGGCTCCATGCCTTTCTTGTCGTCATCGCCCGACCGGCACAGATGAACAGTCATCTCTTTGGTCGCTTTGCCCGATGCAACATACAGCATCAGCTTGGGGGATGCCTTGCTCAGCTCGGTTGTCATGGTGACTTTGCCGAAGTTGGCGTTGGCATAGCCACGCTGGGTGGTGCCCAGGTCGGCCATGTCCAAGGTGCGGGCAACTTCCCATGCCAGCGTCTTACAGGCGATCCAGTCCTTGTGACCTTTCTCACGTGCTTCACCGGGGATTCCGTCGATTTTTACGAATACGTTTTCCATTTTGCCTTCCTCTAAGGTTTATGGTTCCGGTCTACGGAAATGTCGGCCCGGCGGCAGTGAAACAATTCACATCCCGCCAGGTTTTTTTACTTTTATGCGCCTTTTTCTGACGGAAGTTTCGATACGAGACGTAGCGAAACCGACAGACCTTCAAGTTGATAGTGCGGACGCAGGAAGAACTTGGATGTGTAATATCCGGGGTTGCCTTCCACGTCCTCTACGACGACCTCGGCCGAGGCCAGCGGCTTGCGGGCTTTTTCCGCTTCGGCCGAGACATCTGCGTTGAAGTCCACATACTGGTTGATCCAGTCCTGCAGCCAGGTTTCCATGTCCTGACGGCTTTTGAACGAACCCACTTTGTCGCGCACCATGCATTTCAGGTAATGCGCGAATCGGCAGGTCGCGAACAGGTAAGGCAGGCGCGCGGCCAGGTTGGCGTTCGCGGTTGCGTCCGGATCGTCATATTCGGCCGGTTTGTGCAGCGACTGCGCGCCGATGAAGGTCGCCGAATCGCTGTTCTTGCGGTGGATCAGAGGCATCATGCCGTTTTTGGCCAGTTCCGCCTCGCGCCGGTCCGAGATCGCGATCTCGGTCGGGCACTTCATGTCCACGCCGCCATCGTCTGTCGGGAACGTATGCGCCGGCAGGCCTTCGACCGTACCGCCGCTTTCCACACCGCGAATGCGCGAGCACCAGCCGTATTCCTTGAACGAACGGTTGATGTTCACCGCCATGCCATAGGCTGCGTTCACCCAGCTATAGCTTTCGCTGTTGGCACCGGTGGTGTCTTCCTCGAACGCGAACTCTTCAACCGGTTCGGTTTTCGAACCATAGGGCAGACGACCCAGGAAGCGTGGCATCGCCAGACCGACATATTTGGCATCTTCACTGTCGCGCAGCGACCGCCATGCGGCATATTCCGGGGTCTGGAAGATCTTGGTCAGATCGCGCGGGTTGGCCAGTTCCGACCAGCTGTCCATCTGGAACAGGCTGGGCTTGGCGCCGGTGATCAGCGGCGCGTGGGCCGCGGCTGCGATCTTGGACATCTCGCCCAGCAGCTCGATATCCTGCGGGCTGTGGTCGAAATGGTAATCCGCGACCAAAGTGCCGTAAGGCTCGCCGCCGAACTGGCCGAATTCCTCTTCGTAGAGCTTCTTGAAGATCGGCGACTGATCCCACGCGGTGCCTTTGAACTTGCGCAGGGTCTTGTGCATGTCCTTTTTCGAGATGTTCATCACGCGGATTTTCAGCATCTCGTCGGTTTCGGTGTTGTTCACCAGATAATGCAGACCACGCCACGCGCTTTCCATCTGCTGGAAATCGGCATGGTGCAGGATCAGGTTCACCTGCTCGGTCAGCTTCTTGTCAATCTCGGCGATGATCCCTTCGATCGAGCGCAGAGCGTCGTCCGAGATCAGGCCGGTATTGGCCAGCGCCTGTTCGGCCAGCGTCTTGACCGCGCTTTCAACAGCGGTTTTCGCCTGATCCGATTTGGGGCGGAACTCTTTGGTCAGCAGCGCCTCGAATTCCGAGGATCCAAATGCTGTCGCGCCTTCGGCGGCTTCTACCTTGGCTTCTTCTTCGGCCATCTTTTACTCCTCCTCGGCGGCGTCGCCGCCCGGTTTGGGCTGGGCTGCCAGTGTCTTCAGCAGGCTCGGGTCCTGCATGATCTTGGAAATCAGATCCTCGGCCCCGGTCTTACCATCCATATACGTCATCAGGTTGGACAACTGCGTGCGCGCATCCAGCAGCTCTTTCAGCGGTTCGACCTTGGCGGCGATGGCCGCCGGGCTGAAATCATCCATCGATTCAAATGTGATATCCACGGCCAGATTGCCCTCACCCGTCAGGGTGTTCGGCACGGTAAAGGCCGCGCGCGGGGCCATCGACTTCATCCGGTCGTCGAAATTGTCGACATCGATCTCCAGAAACTTGCGGTCGGCCACGGCGGGTTGTTCGACCTCGGACTTGCCCGCCAGATCGCTCATGACGCCCATGACAAAAGGCAGCTGTACCTTCTTCTCGGCCCCGTACAGTTCAACATCATATTCGATCTGAACCCTCGGAGCCCTGTTCCGGGCTATAAATTTCTGTGAACTGTCAGCCATCTGATGCTCCTCGATTCATCCATCAGTTTTTACTTGCAATCCGCTGTACCGGCGCAGCCGGACCGGATTAATAATCGTCGTCGTCCTGCTTGAGACCGCCAATCTGACGGACCTCATCCAGACCTTCCTTCGCCATGTCTTCGATAATCGTCAGAAAATCGGCATTAACAAGGCGCTTTGCACGTTCCAGCAGGACCGGCAGCGGGCTGGACGGCTCGCAGCGTGCATAATAGTCCATGATGCGATCCAGCATCATCGTGACATCATCGGGCGAGTTGATCGCACCGCCCCCCGACGGCCCTGGTACAGCAGCCCGCGCCGCCGCAGGGGCAGCGCCCGCGTCGGTGTCACCTGCATCATCCTCGTCCACCTCACCCACATCGGCATAGCGCGCCAGCGCCTGTTTGATGTGTTTCAGGACATCGCTCAGCGGTTCAAGGTCCGGGCCTTCGCCGGGGGTCTTGTCGGAAAAGACCGCATCGATTGCGGCCACATCGTCCAGCGCGCCCGCAACCGCATCGGCATTGGCCGCCAGAACCTCATCATCAGTATCCTTGAACGCCGCCGCGACGCTGGTGGCATCGGGAATGTCATCCATGTCCGGCGGCATGTTGATCTTGCCTTCGGCCACCTCAAGATGGCGCAGGGTCATGTGGCCAAACATCCGGCTTTCGGTCAGGCCGGTGCGGCGCAGCGCCCGCACGATACGATCAGTCGAGGCCAGCCCGCGCACCGCATTGATCCGCATCGTGGCGTCGCCATCATCTTCGTCCAGTTCAGGGTGGCAGCTGTCCCAGAAATCTTCCAGCAGCGATTTCACATACCCGACCGAGGTCGCAAAGGCGGGCAAGCCCTTGGTGTGCAGCACCGCCTCGGCCAGATAGACCGCGGCGCGCAGGTCGTGACTTTTGTCCATGACCGCCAGCGATTTGCCTTCGACATCGCCCCAGTCCTGTTCTTCCGCCGCGACAACCTCGTCGCCCATCTGACGTTCTTCGCCGGGCTGCGCGGCAATCTCCAGATCTGTGAACGCAGGATCGTATTCCAGATTCTCGCCACTCGGGGCATCATCCCCCCTGGGTTCCAGATAAGACGTTAGATCCATTTTTTCCCCGTTCGCATCTGACTTTTTCGTCGATTCTTGTTCTCTTGCACCGCTTAGCGCAGCGTGTGGTCCCGTGTGTATGAATTTGTTCACAGGAGTTAAAGACTGGCAAACACTTTGCTATTTATCTGCATTCTGTGTGGTTAATCCGCCGCATTGGCCCGGTTATGTCGAACTTAACATACATATTCGCCCTTGCGCTACGGGGCGTGTTCAAAACGCCGCCCGGTTCAAGCTTTCACGAACCGCGCAGTTTTATCTTCCCGGTCTGGCCCTGTTGCTGCAATGATCGGACAGGGTCCTGACGTCACCACAGGGCCCAAAATCAATGCCGTCGCACACAAGAACAGGGAACCAAACATGAGACCAGGGATTATCGCCGCCTTCCTGCTGGCGCTGTCGCCCGTGATCGCGCACGCGGATGAGGGCAAACTGTCGATCGAGCTGAACAAGTTCGAACCCGGTGAAACCGGCGGTTGCCGCGCCTTTTTCCTGTTCCACAACCAGACCGGCAACAGTTTCGAAGAGTTTGAGATGTCGCTGGCCATTCTGGACGGCAATGGCGTGATCGACCGGCTGCTGTCCATCGACGCGGCCCCCCTGCCCGTCCAGCGCACGGTTCTGAAACTGTTCGAGATCCCCGAGATCGACTGCGCCAATATCTCCGAGGTTCTGCTGCACGACCTGCCTGCCTGCACGCCGCAGAATGCCGAACCCATCGATTGCTTCCCGCTGCTGGCGCTGGACAGCAAGACCTCAGCCAGCCTGGCGCAATAAGCCATGTTGGGGTTTGAAAATCTGGGCACCGGCGGCCCGATCCTGATCGTTCTTGGCGCATTGTCATTGCTGTCGCTGACCGTGATCGCGTTCAAGGTCATCCAACTTGCCCCGGTCCGATCCGGCGCGGCGGCGCGCGATGCGGCCCTTGTGCAATGGTCGAGTGGAGACCGACAGGGGGCTCAGGCCGCTGTGGCATCCGGCAAATCCCCGGCAGACCGGGTTTGCGCCTACGCGATGCAGGCGCTGATCGACGGCTTCAAGGGCCCGGCCCTGACCGCCGAACTGACCCGGCGCGGCAATCTTGAATTCACGGCAATGAACACATGGATACGGGTGCTTGAGCTGATCGCCATGATCTCACCCCTGCTGGGCCTGCTGGGTACGGTGACTGGCATGATCCAGTCGTTTCAGGAACTGGAACTGGCGCAGGGTTCGGCCAATGCCTCGGTCCTGGCGGGCGGGATCTGGCAGGCGTTGCTGACCACCGCCGCCGGGCTGCTGGTGGCCATCCCTGCCGCCATCGGGGCATCCCTGCTGTCAGGCCGGGCCGAGGCCGGGGCGCAATCCATCGAAAACGCGGTGGGTCGCCTGATGGTGCTTGAAGAACGCGGCGCGCATTAAGGGGCCATCGATGTCGCGCGAGATCAGCCTGAGCAGACGCACACCATCACGGCCAGTGATCTCACTGGTGCCGATGATCGACGTGATGCTGATTCTGCTGGTCTTCTTCATGGTGACCTCGACCTATCTGAACCTCGACATGATCCCGGCGCTGGCGCAATCCGACCGCCCCGCGCCCGCCTCGGCGACAAGCGGCCCGGATGCCTCGGGCGTTCTGCTGATCCGCATCGGTGCGGATGGCGCACCGCATTTTCAGGGCAAGGCGTTGGAGCCTGACGCGCTGACCCTGCTGCTGCGCGACCGCCTGACCCAGAACGCAGCGACGCAGGTCATCATCCTGCCCACTGGCAGCGCCCGGCTGCAATCGCTGGTCTCGGTGATGGATGTGGTCACACAGGCGGGTGTCGCCAATCTGCGTGTTGTCCGGCTGGAGGCGCGTCCATGAGGATCACGCGCCCCGCACCCCGCAATCGCCCCGAGACAATCATTGCCTTGATTGATGTGGTGTTCTTCCTGCTGGTCTTCTTCATGCTGATCGGCCGGATGGATGCAACCGCCCCGTTCGACGTCTCACCCCCGGTGGCGCAAACCGGTGCGGATATGCCCGCGGGTGGTCTGACCCTGTCGGTCAGCATTGACGGAACCTTTGCGCTGGACGGCACCGAAGTGACCAGCGCGGATGCCCTGCAACAGGTTCAGGCGGAATTGGACGAAAACCCCGACCTGCTGATCCGCATCAACGCCCATCAGGACGCCGCCTTGCGCGAGGTTCTGCCGCTGATCGCCGAATTCGAAGCCTCAGGCGCGCGCGATGTGGTTCTGGTCGTCACCCCGCCGGGGCCGGTCCGGTGAGGCGCGCGCCGCTGATATGGGGCGCGGCCCTGCTGTGTTCGGTGGCGCTGCATGCTGTGGCTGGCGTGGTTCTGCTGCACTCGGTCGACCCGGAACCGGTCACAGAACAACCCGTGCCCGAAACCCGGATGCAATTGTCAGCGCATCAGGTGACCCAAAGCACCGCCGTTGAGGCGCAGCCCGAGGCCACCACAGCCGAGAACGCAGACGCATCAGGCGCGCAACTGCAACAAGGCGCGATCCCGCAATCCTCGGCCACGGCCATCGCGGCTCCATCCGTTGAACTCAGCGCCGAGGATCAGACCGCACGCGCCGAGGCCCTGACCGCGGTTCAGGATGCCCCCCTGCCGCTTGAGACCGCCGAGGTCGCAGCCGCGCCCCTGATTGCCGCCAGCCTGCCGCTGAACGCGGCTGAGGCCGGGATTGCACCGACCCAGGCGGTGGCCCTAGCGGCCCCCAAAGCAGAAAGCGCGACAGCGGTCGAGGCGCAGCCCGTGGCATTGACCCAGACGGTCCCCGAAACGGAAACGGCCAAGGCCACCGACGTGTTTTCGGCCACGGGCGATGGCCCGGTCGATCCGGTCAGCCTCGCCGCGTTCCAAAGTTTCACAAGGCCCGAGGATGTGGGCCAAAGCGCGCAGGATCTGCGCGACGGGATCGACGGGCTGCTGTCTCAGGTGCCTTGCGCCCGGTTGCAGGTTCAGTTCCAGCCCGAGACCAACACGCTGGAGCTGATCGGCCATATCCCCGAGGACGGCCTGCGCGCGCCGGTCCTGTCTGCCTTGCAGGCCCGGATGGGTGAAAACATCCGGGTGGCCGACAATCTGCTGATCCTGCCGCGCCCCCAATGCGGCGCGCTATCCGGGATCGCATCCGTCGGCCTGCCGCAATCGACGGACCAGATCACCAACTCGCTTCTGGTGGGTGAGGACGTTCATGCACGCGAGTTCATATATACCCAAGGCCAGCAACTGGTGCTGGACCTGACCGGGGCTGACTACGACGCTTATGTCTATGTCGATTATTTCGACGCTGCCGGTCAGGTGATCCATCTCAGCCCCAACAGTTCAGCCCCATTGACGCGAACGCCTGCCAAGGCGGCGCTGAAGATCGGAGCCGAGAAACAGGGCGATCCCGGCCTGTTCATTACCATCGGCCCGCCCTACGGGCAGGAAATCGCGGTGGCCTTCGCCTCATCCGTGCCTTTGTATGAAGGGGAACGGCCCCTTGCCGAACCCGCCGGTCCGTATCTGGATTTCCTCAGGCAACGCGTTGCCGATGCCCGTGCCGAGAACCCGGATTTCAAAGGCGAATGGGTCTATTTCTTCATAACGACTGCCGCCCGCTAGGCTCAGGCGGTTTGTACCGGGTCAGCGCGCAACGCTGATGCGCGTTTCATCATGATAACCGATGCCGAATCACCCCCGCGCAAGCTGTCGGCCTTTTGGAAGGCGGCAATAGCCTCAGCAAAACGTTCGGCGCGGAAGTGGGACAGGCCGGTCTCATACGCGTCGATCCAGTCACGGGGCCCAGTGAAACTGTCCGCCATGGCGATCAGTTCAAACACCACCAGTTCCTTCGACCGGCCCATGATCTCTACCGTGTCCAATTCGCGCACCACGATGGACTCGCCCGCCTCGCGCCTAGTTTCGGGACCGATGATGATCGAGCTTCCGTAACCCTTGTTGGCCCCTTCCAGGCGGCTGGCCACATTCACAACGTCACCAATCGCGGTGTAGTTCAACCGCTGCTCGGACCCGATATTGCCGACCAGCGCCTCACCACTATTCAAGCCGATCCGCACGCGCAACGCGTTGTCGTTTTCGCGTTGAAGGCCCGATTTTTCCACCACATCGATCAGTTCAAGCGCGGCGCGGCAGGCATGTTCGGCGTGATCCGGATGCGCCCGGGGCGCGCCCCAAAAGGCCATCACCGCGTCGCCGATGAACTTGTCGATGGTCCCGTCATGCCGTTCGATGGTGGATGAGGCCGCGCTGAAAAACGGCTCCATCAGCTCCACGATCTTGGGGCCGTGCTTCTCGGTCAAACCGGTGAAGCCCGACACATCGCAGAACAGAACCGAGATCTGTTTGGTCTCACCACCGGGCTGGGTCTTGATCCCTTCGGCCACCAGCATCCGAACCAGATCGGTCGGCACGTATTTGCGGAAGGCCGACAGACCCACCGCCATGCTGGCCGTTGCCGCCGACAGGTTCTCCAACTCGGTCAGGCGCGAGGGGCGGCGCGAGACCTGTTCAACGTCAAACCGCTCGATCCGGCTCAGGTCCTCGGCCACGCGGGACAGCGGGTTCGCCACCACGTGGCGCACGAACCAGATCGCCAGACCGATGGCCACAACCACGACCCCAAGCAGGATGTAGACGAGATTGACCAGCGTCCGGTCGATCCCCGACAGGAAAGCCGATTCCGGGATCACCGTAGCAACCCGCCAGCCGTAAAACCCCAGCGGCGTCAGCGCCACAGCATAAGGCACGTCGTCATAAACGATCCGCTTGGTCACCGGGCCGGGCGTCTTGTTTTCTGCATCCGCCATCAGCCGTTCGCCCGAGATCTTGGCAACCTCATACAGCTCTCCCTCACCCATCCGGGCCGGAGTGACCTCATCCGCTTTGGGATCGGGAATGGCGATCACCTTGCCATCGGCGTTCAGGATGAAGGCCGCGCCGAACTCGCCCGGGCGCAACGAGCCCAGAAAGCGCGACAACCGGTCAGTGTCGATGGCCACCGCCAAAACACCCTGCCGCTGACGGCGCACGTCAATTGGACCGGCGAAGGCATAGACGGTCTTGTCGCTGTCCGGCAGGTCCCGGACCTCGATCCAGTCGGGCGTGTCACGGGTTATGAAATTGCGGTACCAGGCATGCGCGCGTGGGTCGTATCCGGTTTCGGTAAAGCTGCGTTCCTCGAACTGGATATCGCCGGGGATGAAGATGTAGCGATCCTTGCGCAGTTGCCGGTCGCGGATATTCTCGTCGATCTCGATCATCTCCAGCCCGCTGTCGCCCAGACGATGGGCGGCAAAGAAATTGCCGTCGGGCCAGCCGAAGGTGATCCATGAGATATTGGGCTGCGCCTGCAGCTGCGACAGAAACACAAACTCGCGCTTGTCGGCCTGACGGGTCTGGATGACGTTCTGGATAAAGATGGTCCGCACCGCGGCCCAGGCCGCCTCGGCTGACCTTAGGGTCAGGCCCAGTTCGGTTTTTACGGTGTTGGCGATCTGGCCATTGATCTCGGCCGCCAGCATCCGGCTGTTTTCCCGTGCCGTGGTCCACCACAAAGAATGCACGACAAAGGTCGATACACCGATCGACAGGGCAACAAGTATAGATACGGCGATCCCGACACTGACACGCATTTTGGCTCCACAACGGCCCTTGCCGGCAGGAACAAAACCTCTCTGCCGCAAGGTCGGGCCGAGCTTAGTGGGTGCACCACGCCGTTACCAGACGGTTGAGTCCGATATCCCAACTTGTTTACTTGACGTTGAACGAAACCGGGTTTCAGGCCAGTGATGCGCAGCCTGTTAGCGCCGCCGCATCGTCATCGATGATCCAGACCGAAGGCGAAAGCGATACATAGTCGTTTTTCTGTAACAAAGCCGCGCAGCAAATCTCGGCCCGTTTGCCCACAAGCGAGCTGCGCGCAACGCCCCCGGCCAGAAAGATTCCATCGGTGGGCAGGTAGGCCACCTTCAATTCACGCAGCAACACGCCGATCAGATGCGCATAGCTGTCAAGCGCCGTGTCGAATGTGTCGTTTCCGGGTTCGCCAGTTTTGGCGATATAGGGCGTGGCACTGTCAACGCGCTGCCCTGTGACCAAGGACAGGAACTTGCGGCGGCCACGGCCCGAGAACAGCGTCTCGACCGTGGGAAAGGCTGCGGACAGGCCCGGTTGCACGTCCTCCAGCGCAGCGCTGACCGAGCTATAGAGGCTTGCATGCCCGGCCTCGACCGGCGGGCAGACCGTCCGGTCGCCCAGATCGACCGCCGGGCTGACGTTGAAACCGGTGCCGATCCCCACCACCAGCGCCTGTGGTTGCTCAGAGCCCAGTGGATCATTTTCCACGACAGACAAAAGCTGCGCAGGTTTCAGGTGAAAGGCCGCGTGGCCCAGGGCGGTCAGATCATTGATCACACGCACCCGCGCGCCCGAAAAGCGCGACGACAAGGCAGGGCCGTCAATCACCCAATCCAGATTGGTCAATCGGCCCTTGTTGCCGCTGACCGGCCCGGCCATCGCGACCACGATCTGGTCGGGGTCGCGGGCACCGACCTCATCGAAATAAGCCAAAATCACATCCTCGAACCTGGCGTAGTCCGCGTTTTTGTAGCCCTTGGCGTTTTCGATCAACACGGAACCGGCCCCTGTCAGGGCCAGCCGCGTGTTTGTGCCGCCAATATCCGCAACCAGTCGCATGGGGTCAGTTCAGCCGCTCGCCGGTTTCTTTTGCGAAATACGACACTTTGCTCATGTCGATGGCAAAGTTCAGCATCTCTCCGGCTTTGGCGCTGGTTTCGGCGTGCAGCCGTGCAGTGACCTGCTTGCCGCCCAGTTCCGAGACCACATAGGTATCGGCCCCGGCGGGTTCGACCATGTCGACCAGACATTCGGCCTCTTGCACCCCTGCCCCGGCGCGGAACCCGGCCTCGGCGATGTCTTCGGGGCGCAGGCCAAGGATCACGTCCTGCGGCAGCGACAACTCGCGCGCATCGTTCAGAACCAGCGTGTCCCCGGACGGGCGCGAAATGGCGATCTGCGTGCCGGGGCCGTTCTTGCTGGCCTGCGCCGGGATCAGGTTCATTGCGGGCGAGCCCATGAAATCGGCCACAAACAGGTTGGCCGGGTTGTTGTAGATCTCGGCCGGGCTGCCGATCTGCTGCACGACACCACCCTTGAGAACGACAATCTTGGTCGCCAGCGTCATCGCCTCGATCTGGTCGTGGGTCACGTAGACAATCGACGCGTCCAACGTCTGGTGCAGCTTCTTGATCTCGGTCCGCATCTCGACCCGCAGCTTGGCGTCGAGGTTCGACAGCGGCTCGTCAAACAGGAACAGCTTGGGGTCGCGCACCAGTGCCCGTCCCATCGCCACCCGCTGACGCTGACCGCCGGACAACTGGCTGGGGCGGCGGTTCAGCAGCGGCTCGATCTGCAGCAATTGGGCCACCTGCTTCAGCTTGGCCTCCTGCGTCGCCTGATCCACCCCGCGCACCTTCATGCCAAAGGTGATGTTCTTGGCCACCGACATGGTCGGGTACAAAGCATAGGATTGAAACACCATTGCGATATCACGATCCTTGGGGCTGACATGGGTCATGTCATTGCCGCCGATGGACAAGGTGCCGCCGGTGATCTCCTCCAGCCCCGCGATACAGTTCAGCAGGGTGGACTTGCCGCAGCCCGACGGCCCGACCAGCACCAGAAAGTCACCCGGATCGATCGAGATGTTGATGTCCTTCAGAATCTCGGTCGCGCCGTAATTCTTATAGAGTTTGTTGATGTCGAGAATAGGAGCCATGGGTCTTATCCCTTCACAGAACCAGCGGTCAGGCCGCGGATGAAATACTTACCGGCAACGACATAGACGAGCAGCGTCGGCAGCCCCGCGATTATCGCGGCAGCCATGTCGACGTTGTATTCTTTGACGCCGGTGGTGGAGTTTACGATGTTGTTGAGCGCCACGGTCACGGGCTGCGTCCCCGCCTGGCTGAATGACACGCCGAACAGGAAGTCGTTCCAGATCTGCGTGAACTGCCAGATCACGGTCACAACGATGATGGGCAGTGACAGCGGCAGGAAGATCGACCAGAAGATCCGCAGGAACCCGGCCCCATCGACGCGCGCGGCTTTGGTCAGCTCGGCCGGGATGGTGACATAGTAGTTGCGGAAAAACAGCGTGGTGAAACCCAGCCCATAGATCACGTGGACAAAGATCAGACCCGGAATGGTTCCAGCGATGCCCATCATGCCCAGCAGGCGCGCCATCGGCAGCAGAACCACCTGGAACGGGATGAAGCAGCCAAACAGCATCAGCGAGAAGATGATGTTGGCACCTTTGAACCGCCACTGCGCCACGACATAACCGTTCAGCGCGCCCAGCAGGGTCGACAGGGCCACCGCTGGCACCGCGATCAGGACCGAGTTCCAGAAGTATGGCCGCAGGCCTTCGCATTGGATACCGGTACAGGCCCCGGACCAAGCGGTTTTCCAGGCGTCGAAACTGACCTCTCGCGGCAGCGAAATCAGGCTGCCAGTGCGGATTTCCTCAAGGCTTTTCAGCGATGTGGTTAGCATCACAAAAAGCGGCATCAGGTAATACAGCGCAAACAGGCCCAGCAGGACGTAAAGCAGCCAACGCAGGGCAATCTTGCCAGCGGCGCTTTGGGTGCGAGTTTGGGTTTGGGGCATCGACAGATCAGTCATTTTTCGCCCTCAGCTCTGAATAAAGATAGGGAACCACGATGGCAAAGACGACCAGCATCATGATCATCGCGGACGAGGCCGCCTGACCAATATCGCCGCGCGAAAACGCCATGGCGTACATATAGGTTGCTGGCAGGTCGGTCGCATACCCCGGACCGCCGCCGGTCAGGGCAATGACAAGGTCAAAGCTTTTGATCGCAAGGTGGGCCAGAACGATGAAGGCCGACAGGAAGATCGGGGCCATCGACGGGATGATGATCGCCGTATAGATGCGCCATGTGGGGATACCATCGACCTGTGCGGCCTTGATGATCTCACCATCCACGGACCGCAGACCGGCCAGAAACAGCGCCATGACGAAGCCCGAGCTCTGCCAGATCGCGGCCATCACGATGGTGTAGATGGCGTAATCCGGGTTCACCAGCCAGTCGAATTCGAAATTGGTAAAGCCCCAGCCCTGCACCATGGATTCGATCCCCAAACCGGGGTTCAGGATCCACTTCCACGCCGTGCCGGTTACGATCATCGACAGCGCCATCGGGTACAGGTAGATCGTGCGGATCGCCCCTTCGACGCGGATCTTCTGATCCAGCAGGATGGCCAGCAGCAGGCCCAGCACCATCGCAATCACGATGAACAGCGCGCCAAAGATATACAGGTTGTTGATTGCCGTATCCCAGCGGGGCGAATCGAACAGGCGTTCATATTGGATGAAGCCGTTGATCTCGTATTTCGGCAGTAATTTCGATCGGGTTAGTGACACCCAAGCCGTCCATCCGATAAAGCCGTAGACAAAGATCAATACGGCAATGAACGACGGTGCCAGCACCACCTTGGGCAGGTGGTTTTCCAGCCATTCGGACATTTTAGCCTCCGGGGAAAGGTGCTCTGCCCCGTCAGTATAAGGGGCAGAGCGATTTGGATCAGTAGCTGTTGGCCACTGCGGTCGCCAGTTGCTGAACTGCGTCAGCCGACGACATATCCGAGTTGAAATGCGCGGTCACAACATCCGTAATCGCACCGGACTGCGACCCGCGCAGCGCCATGCCGTGGGCATAAGACGGCAGCAGCGAACCTGCGTCCGAGGTCGAACCCATGTCTTCGGCCGACAGGTTGGCGCAGATGTCAAAATCATCCAGCGCAACGTCGGTGCGTGCAGGGATCGAGCCTTTGTTCAGGTTGAACACTTTCTGGAAGTTCGGCGCAACGATCAGCTTGGCCAGCAGGTCCTGACCGGCTTTCTTGTCATCGCCGTCCACGTCGAACATGGCAAAGCTGTCAACGTTATACAGGTAGCCGTCACCGGGGGTCGAGGCACACAGGAAATCCTCGCCGGGCTTCTTGCCCGCCGCCAGGAACTCACCCTTGGCCCAGTCGCCCATGATCTGGAACGCCGCTTCGCCGTTCATGACCATCGCGGTGGCAAGGTTCCAGTCGCGGCCCGAGAAGTTCTCGTCCACGTAACCACGCAGGGTGCGCATCTGGTCAAAGACCTGAACCATCGTGTCCGAGGTCAGCGCGTCGGGGTCCAGATCAACCAGAGCTTTCTGGAAGAACTCAGGCCCGCCAATGCCCAGAACCACGGTTTCAAACACGGTCGCGTCCTGCCACGCCTGACCACCATGCGCCAGCGGGATCACACCAGCGGCCTGCAGCTTCTCGGCAGCGGCGTTGAACTCGTCCCATGTAGTGGGCATTTCGATGCCATTGGCCGCCAGAACGTCGGCGTTGGCCCAAATCCAGTCGACGCGGTGCACGTTCACAGGTGCCGCGCACCACGTGCCCTCACACTGCATGTGACCGGCGATCGAGGCGGGCAGCACATCGGCCCAGCCTTCGGCCTCGGCGACGCTGGAAATGTCGGCCAGAACGCCCTCTTCATACCATTCCTGAATGGCGGGGCCTTTCAGCTGAACGGCGGTAGGCGCGTTACCGGCCAGAACGCGGGCACGCAGCGCGGTCATCGCCGCATCACCGCCGCCACCGGCCACCGGCATGTCGGTCCATGTACCGCCGTTCGAGGCGAACTCTTCCTGCAGAACGGCCACCGATTTGGCTTCACCACCCGATGTCCACCAATGCAGAACTTCGGCCTGCGGCTCGGCCACAACAGACGACGCGACCGCAATGGCCAGTGTCGAAACGGTGGCAAATGCAAAACGATTCATTATGTGTCTCCTCCCTGAGAACTCAGTGACTGCGAAAAGCAGCGATGGCTGCATTACTGCGACCGGATCATCATCTGGCAACGCAGAATCCGCGACGAATGCGTGCCACTGCCCAAATTTTCACCGCTTTTGTTACAGCGTGTTACGTTGACATTGAATCTGTTTCCGTTCGTTACAATGCATGATGTCGGAGGCGCAGAAATCGGGAGGAGAAACCGCGTGAGCATTCCGCGACTTTTGGTGGTGGATGACGACCCCGAGATGCGGTCGATGATGACCCAGTTCATGCATCAGAACGGGTTCATCGCCCTGCCCGCCAGTTCCGAAAGCGAAATCCGCTCGCATCTGACGTCGGGCCGGATCGACCTGATTCTGCTGGACGTGATGCTGGGGGACGAAAACGGGGTCGAAATCTGCGCCCGCCTGCGCGCCGAACAGGATGTGCCTATCATTCTGGTCTCGGCCCTGTCTGCCGATCATCAACGCATGGCTGGGTATGAGGTCGGGGCCGACGACTATATCGCCAAGCCCTTCAACCCCCAATTGCTGCTGGCCCGTGTCCGCGCCGTGATGCAGCGCGCAAGGCGCACCCCCTCGCTGGCCTATCGCCGCCGGACCAAGAGCTTTCGGTTCAACGACTGGAGCTATGACGGCAAGCGCGATGAGGTGCATTCGCCCGAGGGCTATCTGGTATCCCTGTCGCAACGGGAAACCGCGCTGCTCAAGGTTCTGCTGGCCAACCCGCATATCCCCCTGACACGGGATGAGATCGCCGCCGCGCTGGATGTCACCGGCAGCGCCGACAAGCCCGAGGCGCAGGGCCGCGCCATCGACATGCTGGTCGGGCGGCTGCGGTCCAAGATCGAGGCCAACCCGAAAGACCCGCAGATGCTACGCACTGAACGCGGGGTCGGTTATGTCTTCGCCGCCGAGGTTTCGGTGGAAGAAGACGCATGACAGCGCGCGCCCCGCGCCTGCGCAGCCTGGGCTGGATCTGGACCGGGGCGGCCTTTGCCTCGGGCCTGCTGGCGGCGGGGCTGTGGTTCGCCTCGGCCCGCGCGTGGGAGGACTTCCTGACCCGCGCCTATGTCGCGGGCTTCGCGGTCTACGAGGACCTGCGCATTGGTCAGATCCCCCCGCCAGGGATCACCATCACCCCCCTGCCCGCCCAGGCCGCAGCGCTGGCCGATGCCGGGCTGTTCGAGCAATTGCCGGGCCTGTCGGACCGCAGTTTTGTTACCAACCTGTCGATCCTGACCGACAACACCGCCCCTCTGGCCGGGCGCGAGTTGACGCTGGCGGTGATGTCCGACCGGCTGGTTTATCCGGTGTCGGATATAATGTCCGGCATCGATCAAACGCCCCCCGAGAAACTGGCCAACCTGACCCGCCTGCTGGCCACCTATTGCAGCGAGCCGATCCTGATCGCGCAATTCGGGCGCAGCCCCTGGCAGCGGGTCGATGGCACCGGGGTCTGGGGCTGCAAGGCCGCCCCTGCCGATTTGCGCCTGCCCGCCATTCTGGCCGCGATTGTGGCGCTGGCGGTCATTCTGACCTCGGTCGGCAATGTCTCGGACAGCTTCACCCGTTTCGCCACCGCTCTGCACGACCGCAAACGCCGGGGCGGGCCAAACAGCTATGACGCGGACGGGCCTGCAGAATTGCGCGAGATCGTCTCGGCCGTGAACGCCCATCTGGATGACGAACGGATGCAGCTGGAAAAGCGCGCCACGGTTCTGTCCGGCGTCAGCCACGACCTTGGCACCCCCGCCACCCGCGTTCGCCTGCGCGCCTTGCTGATCGCCGATGACGAGCTGCGCGAAAAGCTCGAGGCCGATGTGGACCAGATGACCGGCATGATCGAAAGCGTGCTGACCTACACCCGCTCGGAACTCAGCATCGAAGAGCCGCAGCAGATTTCTCTGACCGCTTTGGTCGAGTCCCTCGTGGCCGATTATCAGGACATGGACCTGCCGGTGACGCTCAGAAAAATCGCTCCGGTCAAGATCGAGGGCGCACCGTCGGTATTCATGTCGCGGCGCGGCCATGGATCTCTGCCGGAAACCCGGCGCATGCTGGTGATGGGGCGGCCTATTTCGCTGAAACGCGCCTTGACCAACCTGATCGACAACGCGCTGAAATACGGTCGCCGCGCCGAGGTGCAACTGGAAACCGACGCCACCACCGCGACGATCACGGTCGAGGACAAAGGCACCGATCTCTCGGTCTCGGATATCGAGGCGCTGATGGCCCCGTTCCGCCGCGGCTCGAACACCGGATCGTCAGACGGGTTCGGCCTGGGCCTGACCATCGCGGCAACCGTCGCCGAGCAACACGGCGGCGGCTTGAGTTTCGAAGCCGGAGATCAGGGCCTGCGCGCGCAGATTCAGATTACCCGGCAATAGGTCTTTGAATGAACGCGCCCGCCGCGACTTAGCGGAACCAGTAATCCCAGCCGTCAAGGTAATAGCCGATCAGAGCATGGGATTGCAGCGTATTGGGGGCACAGACCAGTAATTAAGGATAGCGTGACAGCCATTCTAAGGGTTTGCGACACATCCTCGGGTTTTGCTAAAATTCTAGACCTCCATCCGATTTACAATCAAAATCAAGCCTTTTTGCGCGTTACATTGGGCGTGGTAACAGATTTCTGTCACTCCCGATAAGTACCGCTTATCATGTCTAATTGATTTTGCGAGGAAATGCGCGCAGAATGGCAGCCATGACACCGCCCGCACCGTATTTGCCTGCCGCCTCCCCTGCGCTGTCACAAGCGGACCAGGAGGCGCTGACCGATCTCTATATCCGCGGCACCCCCGCCAATACGCTCAGGGCCTATGAGCGCGACCTGCTATATGTCACAGCGTGGAAATCTGCCCGGTTCAACGCTGCATTGGACTGGCCCGAGTCTGAGGCCACAGCCCTAGCCTTCATTCTCGATCACGCCCGCGATCTTGAAGACGCACCGAATGAGGACCGCGCCCGGCAGGCAGCTGAGGCACTGATCGACCGGGGTCTGCGCAAGTCGCTTGCCTGCCCTGCCCCGTCCACTTTAGACCGGCGCATCGCGTCCTGGCTGGCGTTTCACCGGATGAAGAACCTCCCCTCCCCGTTTGACGCGCCTCAAGTGAAACAGGCCCGGGCCAAGGCGCGCCGCGCTACAGCCCGGCCCCCTGCCCCGAAAACGCAGCACCCGATCACGCGGGACGTGCTCGAGCAGTTGCTCACCACCTGTCGGGGTTCTCGGCGCGATTGCCGCGACCGCGCCATCTTGATGCTGGGTTGGGCTTCTGGTGGTAGACGGCGCTCGGAACTCACCGTTCTGATGCGCGAAGACCTCTCGTCAAAGGAGTTCGAAAAGACTGGCGTGGTCTGGATATCGCTGCTGGAAACCAAGACCACCACCAAGGACGAGACCCCACGGCTGCTGCTGAAAGGCCGCGCAGCCCAGGCACTGGTGCATTGGATTGAGGTTGGCGGGATCGAGGATGGTCCATTGTTCCGCCCCATCTCCAAGGCTGACCGGGTGCTGAAACGCCGCCTCAGCCCGGATGCCATTGCGCAGATCGTCAAACATCGACTGGCACGGGCCGGGCTGCCTGAGGACTTCGCCTCGCCGCACGGGTTGCGCTCGGGGTTCCTGACCCAGGCCGCACTCGACGGCGCCCCGATCCAGGCCGCCATGCGCCTGTCGCTGCACCGCTCCCTCGCACAGGCGCAGAAATACTATGACGATGTCGATATCACAGAAAATCCGGCGGCGGATTTGTTGGGGTAGGAACAAAAAAGAAAACACCGGGCTATGGACCCGGCGCTTCGCCTTACCAATTACATGTATCAATCTTACCCATGGGTAAGACTGTCATCCTCCTGCAAATCGTCAATCAGAGTGGCAATGGCCTGTTCCAACTTGGCTCTATCCACACGGGTAAAGTCGAGATCATAGCGCAACTCAATCCTACCACTGGATGCCGAACACTTGGCCACCCCTGCCCTACCCGACACCTGAAATGTGGTTTTCGCACGGCGCGTTTTACCGCTCCCGGATGCTATAGGTTTTTTGAGCGCGCTGGTCTTCGGTTCCACAAATTCTCGAAGAATGGATACTTCTCGCGGGCCATCGCGATCAGGTTCGCTCATCACCGCCGTGCTGACTTGCCGGATCAATCCCGGATTGGCATCGAGTTTGCGTTTCAGTTCGACCCCCAGATTACGGGGAATTTCATTGGGGTGAATGAGCACCTTGTCCAGCATCATCAGCAAACTGGCGAAAGATCTAATGTAGCTCCGCTTGGTATAGCTGGCGGACTTGAACAGAATCGCCACGGCTTTGTCCACGTCTGGGCAATCATTCGCCGGGTCGTCTGCGAAGGCCCGCGCCAGCGCACCCATTTCTGCAAAGGAGATATCCTTGCGGATCAGGTTCTCATCAACCATCCGACGGTAGCTGTCATTCAGATCGGTCGCATCGGAAATGCCCGCCGGGATTTTCGCATAAGTCTCGTCGCCGGTTTCCTCATGCAAAGCCCGATACGCGGACAGGCGGCGCATCCCCTGGATCAGGTCGAACCGACCGTCCGACCGGCGTTCGAGACGAATGGGATTCGACAGACCGATATCCCGGATCGAGTCTTTCAGTTCCTCCAGTTCGGGGTCGACACCGCTCTTGCGGTCGCGGGTCAGTTTTTCGGTTACGACATCCGCCAAGGCCACATGCTCGGTCACCAAACCTTCGGACCGCAAGCGAACCAGTTCATGCGCCAGACGGTCATTCTCGGCGCGGATGGAATCCTCGGTCGATTGCTGATTGCGCAGCGCATCGGCGTTTTCCGAGATCGCCGTCGCCATCGGCCCGCGTCTTTTTTCCAGCACCTTGTCCGGAACCTTGCCAACCGGGATGTCATCCATGGCCGGCATGTCGATGTCGAACATTCTGCGTTTACGGCTCATGCGTCATCCTCCAGCTTATCCCAGGCCGACAGCATCACGCCCCGGAATTCTTCATACACATTGTCAAAGGTCGAGCGCGCACGGCGCCAAGTCTCGCGCGTCATCTCGCGGTAGTCCATCTCGTAGACCGAACTGAGGAAGCGGCCAGATTGTTCGACAGCGCGTGTCATCTCGACCGGGTGTTCCGCCACATGTTCGCCGAACACCTTCTTGAACGCGTCGAACATGGCCAGGTGCAGCGCATTGCCCGGCTCGTACCGGGTCAACAGAAAGCGCAGTTCGCAGAACGTTTTCGGCAGACCAATCTTACCCGTGGGTAAGGTCTTATCGAAACCATAAGCCAGATCTTCCAGCGCCTCGGCCAGCTGGCCGATGAAGGACGTCGTCGAGTCATATTCCCAATAGCCCGGGCCGGAGGGAACGTAGAGCATATCCGCGGCGAACACCGCGTTCATAGATTGGTAGCCGATCGCAGGCGGGCAATCGAATAAGATCAAGTCATAGGCATCGTCAGGGATCTGATCCAGATAGCGCGACACCGCGGCAAAGAACGACCACTCGGGGTTTAGATGCCGATACTGCGCCGAGGCAAATTCCACGAAGGCGGCGTTAGCGCAGGAGGGCACGACATCAATGGTCGACCACGAGCTCTGCTTGATGAAGTCCGAGATGCGCAGATCGCCGAGACCCATATCGGTGATTGATGGCGGCAACTCGCGGTGGGGCAGGGCGGTCCCTGATTCGGCAGCAGCGGGGCGGTTGTTCATCCTCTCGGTCTCGCGGATCAGATCGCGGGCCATGATACCCCAAACAGTGAAATCCTCAGCCACGTCAGTCAGACCCATGGAATGGCTCAGCGTTGCCTGCGGGTCGAAATCCACCACCAGCACACGGTAGCCATCCAGCGCGGCGGCGTGGGCCAAATGCAGGGCAACAGTGGACTTGCCGGCGCCGCCTTTGAAGTTGGCCACGGCTGCTCGGATGGCGCGTTTGCCGGCGGGGCGAGGCGGCATGAGGGACTTGCGGTTCACCTTGAGCCGGCGGCGCAGCTCATTCACCTCTTCCAGGCTGAACCAGCGCTGGCGGCCGTCAGGCTCAACCTCGCCTCCGGGCAGCGAGGGGTCGGCGGCCAGCTTACCGCGAAAAGTGGATTGGTTGACGCGAAAGATCAGTTCGGACACTTCCCAGCTTGAAAAGCGGCGGAGGGTCTTTTCCATCTCGGGGCTGAAGGTCTGCTGGCGAATCCAGCCCTGCAGCTTGAGGGACTGGTTGCGCAATGCATTAAGGTCTTCGTGCGTGTACATGCCTCAGGTCTCGTTCTTTGGGACGCTATTTTCTACGTTTTCTCTTTTTACGCTTAAATTGCACATTTCGCAAAAGGAAATATGATGAGTGAATAATCGTACCCACGGGTAAGAAAACAAGGGGTTCCCAGCCACCGACTGATTCGGGGGTCGTCGCCTCCAACGCCGCCCAGCTAACGTTGCCAGCGTCAGTATTTAGGGGGACGAAATCGGTAGAACCACCCCATTTAGGGGGACATAACAAGGAAATAGGGGGACTCCCAAGCTGTCCCCCATCACCAATACTTCACCCATTTTCTTTTTGAAATTGGATTTGGATTTGGATCAAACTCCCGCTCAAATCAGACTCCGCTTGACAGAATCGTCGGTTTGGACGCTAATCAGGGCAACACGACGAAAAGCGTTGGAAAACGACGCGGTATAGGCGGTGTCATCCGTCCGAGGCAGATAGAACGGTGAGAATAGGGATGCAGGTTGCAAAACCGGTCGGGCGAAATGCGCCCGCTATTAAATATGACATTCTCTCGGCGTTGACCGTGCACGCCCTATCCGGCGACAAGCACCGCCAGCGCAGCATTCTCCGCGTTATCGCTCTGATTACCACCCGCTATAACTGGCGCAGCAATGAGCTGTCGATTGGCAGGGAAGAGATCGCCCGGCTCTGGTCGGTGAACGAACGGACCGTAAAACGCGAAATGGCCAAGCTGAAAACAATGGGTTGGATCACCGTCAAACGTCCGGCAGCCCGTGGTCGCGTTGCAGTTTATGAGTTTGATCTGAAGCAGGTGATGGTGGACACCTCCGAGGTCTGGCCCACAATCGGCCCCGATTTCCAGGCGCGGATGACCGAAGAGCCGAAGGGTGACACCAATATCGTGCCATTCAAGGTGAAGCCACCTGCACCCGATTCGAGCGGCGCGGATGTCTGGACGCAGGTTCAGACCATTTTGCACGGGCGCGATCCCGAGCTTTGGTCCAGCTGGTTCCAGCATCTGACCGAGGCCGACAGGGCAGGGGGCGTGGTGACTCTGATGGCACCGTCTCGGTTTATGGCCGACTACATAGCACAGAAGTGGTCCGGGCGTCTGCTCTCTGCCTACGGCCGCGTTGACCCAGAGGTGCGTAGCCTGCGCTTCGAGGCAGCAGAATAGCACCGCCCAAGCGGCACATTTGGCTTTAAAATGTATGTGAAGGGCTACCCTATCAAACATAGATATGTCGGAAATTTTTTTGGAGCGGCCAGTGCCAGCGACTTACTGGACACACCTATCCTGCGATCTTGGCAAATAGCCGAATGCCTGCCGCGTTGGCTCCACTTTCGTAAATGACGATCTTGTCTGGAATTCCATTAGAAGACAGAGCTTTGGCAAAGAACCTGGCTGCCACTGGACGGTTCCTCTGCACAGGCAACATGATATCAAGGGCCGTTCCAGCTTTGTCGACGGCCCAATAAAGGTACATCCATTTGCCGCGAACACGAACATAGATCCCGCCCATGCGCCAGGAACTTAGTGTTGGTCGCTTCTTCGATTGCGCGCGCCCCGCGATTATTGGTGAGTACTTAACAACCCACCTGTTGAGGGTAGTGTGGTCCACCTGCACGCCGCGTTCAGCCATGATCTCTTAGAAGTTACGATAGGACACCGTGTACCGCAGATAGAAGTACGCAGTGTGCAAAGTTGCATCCTTGGGGAAATGACAGCCTTTCAACGAAATCATGCCGAAACCGTTTGAAAAGCTATTCGACGGGAACAAACGTCAGATCACGCATGTTCGTCAATTGGGTCTCATAGTTTGCGACACATCCCGATAGCCGTCGGTGATGTTTTGGCCTCATTATATCGCATATGTAATGTTCAAAAACATTATATTATGCACATAATAAAAGCATGGAGTCTGTGACATGGAATCGTGCAGCGAGTTACCCAAGAGGCCATGAATGCATAAAAGCGGTATTCTCGCGGACTTCCTGCGCGTGGGAAGTCGGGCCGATTTGCCCGAAGTTTAGCCGACTGGCCCCACACCATGTTTGAACGAAGGCCGGCATTGGGCTGGCCTTATGCATCCAAATACGTGACGGAAGGGCTGACCTGCATTTACGCTTTTCCGAGGATTTGCCCCGGTTCTTATCTATACAATGGGAATAACACCGGTTAAGGGGCGGTCTTTACCCTTGGATGATGCGCTGATTGCAATACCGCGCAGCCACATCACCTGGCCGATACAAAGAACCACCACCGTGAAACAAACCATTGCAGATGCGCTTGCGCGCAAGGGCTATGATACTCTGACCCAGATCCAGCAGGCTGTGACCCGGCCCGAACTGGAAGGGCGCGATATGCTGGTTTCGGCCCAGACCGGGTCGGGCAAAACCATCGGGTTTGGTCTGGCGATTGCGCATCGGCTGCTGGAAGAAGGTGACAGGTTCGGGGTGTCGGGGGCACCTCTGGCCCTGGTTGTTGCGCCGACCCGGGAACTGGCGCTGCAGGTCAAGCGTGAACTGGGTTGGCTGTATGCCGATGCCGGTGCATATCTGGCTTCATGCGTTGGCGGAATGGATATTCGGGACGAGCGTCGCGCATTGGCTCGTGGCGCGCATATCGTTGTGGCCACGCCGGGGCGGTTGCGCGACCATATCATGCGGGGCTCGATCGATCTGACGGCGATCCGCGCCGTGGTTCTGGATGAAGCTGACGAAATGCTGGATCTGGGCTTCCGTGAGGATCTGGAGTTCATTCTGGATGAAACGCCGGCAGACCGTCAGACATTGCTGTTTTCCGCGACGGTCCCGCGCGCGATTGCCAATCTGGCGACACGGTATCAGCGCGATGCCGAACGGGTCAGTACGGTCAGCGAGCAAACCCAGCATACCGATATCGAATATCGCGCCATGACGGTGGCCCCGCGCGATGGCGAAAACGCGATCATCAACGTGCTGCGCTATTACGAGGCCCCAAATGTCATCGTGTTCTGCAACACGCGGGCGATGGTGGCGCGCCTGACCGCGCGCCTGTCGAACCGGGGGTTTTCGGTTGTGGCGCTTTCGGGCGAATTGACCCAGAGCGAGCGGTCGAATGCCTTGCAGGCCATGCGCGACGGGCGCGCGCGGGTTTGTGTTGCAACGGATGTGGCGGCTCGGGGCATCGACCTGCCGAACCTTGATCTGGTGGTCCATGCCGAATTGCCAAACAGCCACGAAACCCTGTTGCACCGTTCTGGCCGGACGGGCCGCGCCGGACGCAAGGGTGTCAGCGCGCTGGTCGTTGAACCTTCGTCGCGGAAAAAGGCGGAACGCATTCTGAAATTCGCAAAACTGACGGCGGATTGGGGAACGGCCCCGTCCGCCGACGAGGTGAACGAACGCGATCAGGCCCGGATGCTTGCCTCAGATGACTGGCTGGCAGAGATCACGGAAAGCGAACGTCCTTCGGTTCGGAAACTGGTTGAGGGGTTCACGCCCGAGCAGATCGCGGCGGCCTATCTGCGTCAGTACAAGCTGCGCCATTCCGCACCGGAAGAGCTGGCGGCGGTCGATCAACCCGCTCCGAAACCACGCGCGGCGTTTGGCCCAAGCGTTTGGTTTTCGCTGTCCGAGGGGCGCAATCAGAATGCCTCGCCGCGTCATATGTTGCCAATGATCTGCAAGGCCGGGGATCTGACCAAAGACGATATCGGGGCCATTCGGATTGCAGATGACGTGACCTATGTCGAAATCCGCGAGACCAGTGTCGCAGGTTTTCTGGCGGCCATTGGGCCCGATATGAAGATCGAAAAGACCAAAGACCTCGTGCGTCTGGATCAAGCCCCGGACTTATCAGCAACCGGTCGGGCCGGACCCAATCGCAAGCACAAGGGCAAACCGTTTGGGCCGAAAAAAGACCCCGATCAGGTAAAACGGGATCAGGCCACAGCCCCGCATCGTCGCAAACCCGATCCCGAGGGTCGTGAGCCTTTCAAATCAAAGAAGCGACGCCCGGAACCTGAGCATTCTGACAGAAACGAACGCCGCGACGCTCGGACAGGCGACGGGGATGGTCTGTTCAAGGCGGCGGGGGCAAAACCAAAAAACCGCAAAGCCCGTGGCGCTGCACCCAAAGGCGGCGATACGCAATCGACCCGGGGCGCCTCAAAAGGCCCACCGCCGCCAAAGGGGAAGCCAAACAGCAAAAAGAACCTCGCACGTGCTGCCGCGGCCAAGGCCGGAAAAGGCGGCGATGCGGTTCCGAAACGGCGAAAGACCTAATTTGCTTCGGGTACTACGTGACTCACTCTGAGACGCGAATGTCCTAAGAACGCCGCAGGCGTGGCAGGGGAAGCAAGCGACACTCACGATATTTGATTGGCCCTAACTGCCGGGGCCAAGAGAACAGGTCAGGTTGCCACCATACCACCCGGCAAACACGCCGCGCGAACGTTGACCTTTGAGTTTTCTTTTCAAAAGCAATCCTGCTTGGGTGTTGGGATAGTTACGAAGATAAGCCTCCGCCCAAGCGAGGTTGTGGTACCTATCGCTTCGCGTAGTCCAGAAAAAGGTATCTTGGGGACCGCTTAAGCCAACTGGGTTATTCGGCGCTGCGGATGACTGAACAAGCCATACCAATGCTCCATGGATATCTGTCTGACGGCTCTTATGTCGAAAGCCTTTTCCACCGCCACGCCGCGATGCATCCATCGCAATCACGAGGTACCCGTACGTGATGAACGTGTAATGTAGTTGCCGTTTGGCCGGACGTTTGTTGCGAGCTTGGTCAAATGTACCGGCCAAAGGGGCGTTAGGGCGCATTTGCCGCGCCAGATATGCTAGATCTCTTTCACCTTTTTTGAACGCCTTTCGATTACCTGTTTCTGCACCCCACGCCAAAAGTCCAGCCGCACGGGCGGCATGGCCTTCTTTACCGTACATCTGCTCGAAACCGCCTACTGAGCCTGCCCTTGCCGCAAGTCGATCTCCCCAATCCGCAATTGCGACAACTCTCGGGTCATTTTTTCCCAGAATTGCGCTTAGTGAACTGTGCACCATCGACAAGTTGAGCAGAATGTTCGCTTGCCACCAGGCTGCGTCTATCTTCACGCCATCGTACAAACCTTGCTTTTCGAATGATCTGGCCTGAGCGGCTGCCGCAAGCTGATCGGCGATCTGGTTGGCGTCCGCCTTGGAACCGGTACGGAGTAGATGGGAATTTGCTGCGCCGAGTTCATTCATGAAAACAGCGGGAGGTCGGTCTTTGCCGGACGCTGTTTTGAAGGGTTGAGTGATTGGTGCGGTTGTGAATTTGGAAGGTTTACGTTCCGGGCACCAGGCATTTCTGTAGGAACTATTCGCGGAGAAGAATTCCAGTCTTTTTTGGGCGTTTGCGAAATCGGCCATCACGGGTTTTGCGCCAAAAAAACAAACACAACATATTAAAAATAAAGCGAAAAAAGACCGCATATCACCAATACTCCACCAGAATACTTTTCACTGATGCTAGTGAGGTGTTCTGGAATCAGTCAAGCACCACGCTTGAATTATGAAACTTCCGCAAAACTGTGACTGGCGCATTTCGGAATTAGGGTTTGGGAACCTCAACTATGAACGAACGCTTCCATATTGTTGTGTCGTTCCAAAGAGGGCTGGTTTTGGGAACATTAGGGCCTTGAAAATTTCCGAAATCCTGGTTGCCGCTGCTGTTGTCGGGACTACCCCGCTTCCAATTGGAGAAATTCATGGGCTCATTATTTGCCCATCCCCAGCCACCATCAGGCTCTGCGCCTTCGGGGTCCTGCACCAAGCCAATTAATGGTCCCAGAGCGAGGTTTCCCTCAAACGCCCAGTGCCCCTCATCTTCCAGCGTCAGTTGATACACAAAGTCGTTTTCTTCTTCGTCAGTGATGGTAACGAGGTGTCCACCCAAGGCTTCGGAAACCTTTTCAAGAATCTCAAATTCTGCGCCCCACGTTCTGATTACGTAGTAAGTCGAATCCTCGTATTCGCCGACGGTTACCAAATCAAAAAATTCGAGCAACTCTTCGGGAGATGGATCTAAGGTCAGAAAATCTTCGAGGTATTCAGGGTCAAAACTTTTGGCTTCGTCGGATTTGTTTGACAGAAGGGCAAAGGCTGAGAAGCCAATAGATACTAAGACAACCGCGAACAAGAGGGGCAAGAAGTACTGCCCACGAACCCATGCCTGAAGTCTTCGCGCGGCCTTCTCGTAGGTTGGCAAGGTGGCCTCACCCACCTTGTACACCTTTAGCGGTTGATCAAGGTTTTTGACAAAATGCTCCCCGATCTTTGTGAACCGATAGTCCAAGCTTCCTTTGACTTGCTCAATAACGTTTTCAGCCAAGCAGATGCCGCCAGGTTCCGAAATCGTCTCAAGCCTGGATGCTACATTCACTCCGTGACCCAACAAATCACCGTTGGGTTGCTGAACTACCTCACCAATATTGATACCGATCCGGTACCTCATGCGGTCGCTTGTTCTAAGCTGAGCGTTGTTGGCATTGTGTTGTTCTTGAATAGAAATAGCGGCTTCCACCGCGCCGGTGGGATTGTCAAAACACGCCAGAACACTATCGCCAGCCGTGTTCGCAATCCTGCCTCCGTAAGACTCGATAATCGGATCCATAATCGAGCGAAGCTCTGCAAGGCGATGGAGGGTGGCTTCTTCATCCTCAGAAACGAGTTTTGTGAATCCGGCGACATCTGCCGCCAATATTGTCAATAATCGCCTTGAATTCTTGTACACGCTAAACTCGCAAAAAATACATTCATTGGTTTCGAATTAGGTCCTTTCCGAAAAGTATGCTGGCAGATTTCCGATGCTGTATCAACAAAAGGTAACGGCGCGCGGTACCAGGTTTTAGTTTGGGTGAGAGGAGTTCACCTGTCGGAAAAATGAACCTTGCACAAGGTAAACCCCCTCTGAGCTTTGACAGCGCTGTTCATGGAAAGAATGATACACCTCCGGCAATTTTTTGCCGAGACAGATAGGGGGTTTTGGTCGTCAAGCCGGAAACGTCAGTTTGGACCCGCCGCAGGTGAATTCGACGGATACAAGATTTTACCTTTGCTTAGATGTCCGTACAGCTGGTTTGGCCACTGTTTCCGGAAGCAAGAGATCGCATGAGGTCAATGTGCTTCCGGCGTTCCCTAGTCATCCGTAAGTTCCGCCTTCAGCAACCTGAGCTCTTTGATTTTCTTGAATACTTCTGCCGGGACCGGCTCGTCTGGCTTTGTCTGCAGCATATCCAGTTTCAAGTTCTGAAAATGTGCTTTCACCTTACGATAGCCCGAGGCTTTCTGCGCAAGCCCAAAGTTCTTCTCGATGGTTCCGAAAATCGTTGTACACAAGGCCAATGCCGCCGTCAGGATATTGTTGTCTATTTTGACGGCGGACAGGAACGTGGCCAACGCACCGGCCACTATGACCACCAGCAGAAGTACTGTAGAGAGCAGCCAATAGATCTTCTGCTGCTTTTTAGAAGCCCTTATTTCGCTGTCTATCGCATCTAGTACCGACGTACGAACTGAAGTGTCTTCCATTTCCAACTATCCCCGTACAAGAGCCTGAAGCCAGACTGTCGATGGTGTGACAACCATGCTCAATACTCTGTCATTGTTGGTTTCAAGATCAATTTAAATTGCCGCGTTTCATCGACGCAACGGGCAAAACGCTGCTGGCTGCGGGCGGAGGATATGCCATCGCCGTGGTGCTGGGGCTTGTGTTTGCACTGGCGCAGCGCACGCCTTACCGCATCCTGACCCTGTGCGTGCGGGAATTTGTCGAGTTCATCCGCTCGACCCCGCTGCTGTTGCAGGTGTTCTTTGTTTTCTATGTGGGCCCGCAACTCGGGATCAACCTGTCGCCCTGGACATCCGGTTTGATCGCCATCGGGCTGCACTATGCGGCCTACCTGTCCGAGGTCTATCGCGGTGGCATCGAAAGCGTGCCCAAAGGCCAGTGGGAGGCCGCGACGGCCATCAATATGCCGGTCTTGCAGACCTATCGCCGCATCATCATCCCGCAGGCGCTGCCGCCTGCCGTATCGGGAATGGGCAATTATCTGGTGGGTATTTTCAAGGACACGCCGATGCTGTCCGTGATCGGCGTGGCCGAGTTGATGCATACCGCCAATGCGGTTGGTGCCCAAAGCTATCGCTACCTTGAACCCTATACCATGGTGGGGGTGATTTTCCTTTTGATCTCGCTGCCGACCGCGTTTCTGATTGCTCAGTTCGAAAAATGGGTACGCCGCAAAATGGGAATGAGATAAATGACCGAAGACATGAGCCAGTACCCCTTGCGTCTGGAGGGTGACGACATCCCCATGGTCCGGTTTCAGAACGTGCGCAAAAGCTATGGCGCGCTGACGGTGCTCGACAATCTGAATCTGGATATCGACGCGGGCGAGATGGTGACGATCATCGGGCCGTCGGGATCGGGAAAGACCACCGTTCTGCGGATGCTGATGACGCTGGAGACGATCAACGGCGGGGTCATCTATGTCGATGGGGAGCCCTTGACGCATATGGAAAAGGACGGCGTTCTGGTGCCCGCCAACCCGGCCCATATCCGACGCATCCGCAGCAAGATCGGTATGTGTTTCCAGCATTTCAACCTGTTCCCGCATATGACCGCCCTGCAAAACTGCATGGAAGGGCCGGTTCAGGTTCTGGGCCTGCCAAGGAAAGAGGCCGAGGAACGCTCGATGGAGCTGCTTCAGATGGTCGGCATGGCCGAGAAACGCGACCAGCACCCCTCGCGCCTGTCGGGTGGACAACAGCAGCGCGTCGCCATCGCCCGCGCCCTTGCGATGCGCCCCAAGGTCATGCTGTTTGACGAGGTCACATCTGCGCTGGACCCCGAGGTGATCGGCGAAGTGACCAATGTCATCCGCAAACTGGTGGATGCCCATAACCTGACCATGCTGATGGTCACGCATCAGATGGGGTTCGCCAAGGACATCTCGGACAGGGTCTGTTTCTTCTTCAACGGCGCAATCGAAGAACAGGCGACCCCCGGGGAGTTGTTCGAAAACCCACAACGGGAACGCACGCAACAATTCCTGAACGCAGTTTTGGAATCGAACTGAGCGAACACCTGACCGCAGCCATCCTACTGAAACCCAGCCACACCAGAATTCACAAAGCTCTCGGTAGGGCCTTGCGGAATGACGCGTGGTTACTCCGCAGTGCAACTGCCAGCGCGGATAAAAACCTTTGCGTTATCGCACGGGTATGAGATGACCACACAAATCAGTGGTACGGCACTATTTGAACGAGGCAACTGGGACGATGGAGATTAGGCTTCTTGCCATTCCGGATGTGAAACTGATCACGCCCAGTCGGTTTGGCGATCATCGGGGCTTTTTTGAAGAGACCTATAACCTGGACAGGTTTACGGCCAGTGGAATCTACACGGTCTTCGTGCAGGACAACCACTCGCTGTCCAGCGCTGCTGGAACCGTGCGAGGCCTGCACTTCCAAGCCCCGCCAAAAGCGCAGGCCAAGCTTGTGCGATGCGGGCGCGGTCGACTATTCGACGTGGCGGTAGACATCCGCAAGGGGTCACCCACATTTGGTCATTGGGTCGGCGAAGAGCTTAGCTTTGAGAATGGCCGAATGTTGCTGGTCCCCGCCGGATTTGCCCATGGTTTCATGACGTTGGAGCCGGATACCGAGATTGTCTATAAATGCTCGGACACCTATGCGCCAGAAACAGAAGGGTCCATTCGGTGGGACGATTCCGATATTGGTATTATCTGGCCGCAGGTCAGTGCCGCGCCGCAATTGTCAGAGAAAGACAAAGCAGCGCCAAATCTGCGGGGCTTCGACTCTCCGTTCTCGATTGAGGACGCGTCATGAAAATTCTGGTGACAGGCGGCGCGGGTTTCATTGGCTCTGCCGTGATCCGGCGCGCTATTTCCAAAGGTCACTCGGTCGTCAACGTGGATGCGCTGACATATGCGGCCTGTTTGGAAAATGTCGCTTCGGTTTCTGGGGCGAAGGGTTATTCTTTTGAGCACGCCGACATCCGGGACGCGGATGCGATGGCCGAAATTCTCAGCCGTCATCGACCAGACGCAGTCATGCATCTGGCAGCCGAAAGCCATGTCGACCGTTCAATCGACGGACCCGCCGCCTTTATCGACACCAACATCACCGGAACCTATGTTCTGCTTGAAGCGGCGCGCAGTTATTGGGTGAATGCCGGTCGACCAGAAAGCTTCCGCTTTCACCATGTCTCGACAGATGAGGTTTTTGGGTCCTTGGGTGAGAAAGGTCTTTTCACTGAAGACAGCCCCTATCGGCCTAACTCGCCTTATTCGGCTTCGAAGGCAGGGTCTGATCACCTTGTTCGCGCCTGGCATGAAACCTACGGATTGCCAGTGGTCTTCACCAATTGTTCGAACAATTACGGTCCATTCCAGTTTCCCGAAAAGCTGATCCCGGTCGTGATTCTGAACGCGCTATCGGGCAAGCCTATTCCGATTTACGGCGCAGGGGACAATATCCGCGACTGGCTCCATGTCGAAGATCATGCCGAGGCGCTGTTGCTGGTGCTGAAAAAGGGTGAGCTGGGCCGCAGCTATAACATTGGCGGTGAAAATGAGATGACCAACCTTGAACTGGTCAAAATTCTCTGTGCCATTCTCGATCGGTTGAAGCCGGGTCAAACGCCTTATGCCGATCTGATAACCTATGTTCCTGATCGGCCCGGTCATGACCGTCGTTATGCCATAGACCCGACCCGCGTCCGGAAAGAGCTGAATTGGCGTCCATCCTATACCCCGGAAACCGGGTTGGAGCAGACGGTTCGGTGGTATCTGGACAATGCTGCCTGGTTGAATGCGCTTAAGACGCGCAGCGGTGTGGGCAAGCGGCTTGGGGTTGTCAGGTGAAAGCGCTGGTTTTCGGTCGCAATGGTCAGGTCGCCACAGAGTTGCGCAGGCGTGCCGGGACGCATGGAATTTCGGTTGAAGCGCTGGATCGATCTCGGGCTGACTTAACCGACCCACTGGCTTGTGCAGCCGTCATCGAACAAACTGATGCGGCGGTGATCATAAACGCTGCCGCTTACACAGCAGTCGACAAGGCCGAGGATGAGGCGGATCACGCACGGCTGATCAACGGAGACTCACCGGGAGAAATGGCTCGGGCAGCAGCGCAGCGCGATCTGCCTTTCCTGCATGTTTCAACCGATTATGTTTTTGACGGATCTTCCGATACTCCCCGGTCCACACAGGATCCGACTGGCCCTTTGGGTGTCTATGGCCTGACCAAGCTGGACGGCGAACGCCAGATCGCGCAAGCTGGCGGGTGGTACGCCATCCTGCGAACGAGCTGGGTATTTTCGGCCCATGGCAACAACTTTGTCAAAACCATTCTGCGGTTGGCCGAAACCCGCGATCAGCTGACAATCGTGGCGGATCAGATTGGCGGTCCGACGCCCGCCGCAAATATCGCTGATGCGCTTTTGACCATTGCCAAATCCGGGCAGCGCGCCGACGGAGGCTTGTTTCACTATAGCGGGGGCCCGGATGTCAGTTGGGCCGATTTCGCCCGCGAAATCGTCGCGCAAGCTGGGCTGGCCACCAGCATCGTTGATATTCCGACATTGGAATACCCGACCCCGGCGCGCAGGCCTTTGAATTCAAGTCTGGACTGCGGGCGTATCGAACAGATTTACGGACTTCGACGACCTGCCTGGAAAGCAGGCCTTTCGGATGTGTTATCCGAGATAAAGGTGGCAAACGGCCCCGTCGGAAAAGGATAGGACATGCAACGAAAAGGGATCATTCTGGCCGGAGGGTCGGGAACGCGGCTGTATCCGATCACCACAGCGGTTTCAAAGCAGTTACTGCCGATCTACGACAAGCCGATGATCTTTTATCCGCTGAGCGTTCTGATGCTGTCGCAGATCCGCGAGATTGCGATCATCACCACGCCACAGGATCAAGAACAATTCCAGCGACTGCTGGGCGATGGCAGTCAGTATGGTTTGTCACTCACTTGGATTACGCAACCGTCGCCCGAAGGCCTGGCGCAAGCCTATACTTTGGCCGAGGATTTTCTGGATGGTGCGCCGTCCGCGATGATCCTCGGCGACAATATTTTCTTTGGTCATGGTCTGACCGAGTTGCTGCAAGAGGCGGATGCCCAGGAAAGCGGCGGGACAGTATTCGCCTATCGCGTTGCCGATCCCGAGCGATATGGGGTCGTCGATTTCAACGGTGACAAGGTGCGTGGTATCGTTGAAAAACCCATGGTTCCACCATCGAGCTACGCTGTGACGGGGCTTTACTTTCTGGACGGCGATGCACCGGCCCGTGCCCGTCAGGTGCAACCGTCCGAACGCGGTGAGTTGGAAATTACGTCATTGCTGGAAATGTACCTGCATGACGGTCTGCTGAACGTTTCGACCATGGGTCGTGGTTTTGCCTGGTTGGACACCGGGACCCATGGCTCACTTTTGGATGCAGGTAATTTCGTGCGAACCCTGACAGACCGTCAGGGTATGCAGACCGGCAGCCTGGACGAAATCGCTTGGCTGAACGGCTGGGTAGATGACGCCGTACTGGAGGCGCGCGCAAAGCTGTTCGCCAGATCCACCTATGGCGAATACCTGAAGTCCCTGTTGGGTTAGGCCGCAAGACGAGGTCGAGCACCCAAGACGGGTGCTTGACCAATCATTTCATGCGCTTAAGCAGTTTGTCCTTTGCCCGCATCTAGCCAACCATTCTGTTCAAAGGAAGATTGGGTTTCATTGCGGATCGTCACAAGGGTCGGGTGATATTGCGTGCCTAACACCGCGTTCCGAATCCTGTATTCCCCGTGCAGGGCTTTCAGGTTTTTTTGGCCTGCGTCGTTATATTTTAGACGTTGCTCGGACGTATAGCTCTTTGTTTTCGAATGAAAAACAAAGCAGTCAATGCATACAGCGCACAGAAATCCGGCATCCTGCGCCCGCAGGACAAAATCACTTTCCTCGCCGTAGCCCATTGGAAAACGTTCTTCGTCGAACATCCCGATGGCGTCCAGCACAAGCCGACTGATCGCAAGGCAGAATCCATTAAGCTGTTCGACAACCGGATAGCCAAAACGCTCGGCGAATTCGCCGCATAGTGTATGTATGGCGCCGATCACTTCGCCGTTTGAGGGGACTTCGTTTGGCCGTGCATCTGGCCCCGGCAGGAAAGGAATGGACTGCCAGCCCCCCGCGTTCGATAATGGTCCGGCCAACCCGATCTTCCAATTTGAGTTTAAGCAGGCATCGAGACGATTTAGCCAATCACCGCTTACAATTGTGTCGCTGTTGAGCAGAACAATCATATCAGCAGTGGAATACCGCATTCCGGCATTTGCCGCCTTGCAGAACCCGCTGCCTTGCGGTCGACGGATCAAGTGGCAGTTGCCGGGATTGCTGGCAGCAAATCCCTCACACAGTTTCTGCGTTTCCGTCTCGGATCCATCATCTACAATGATAAGCCGGTCATCGTTCCTGAGAGTGTCGAGAACAGATTGGATACAGGCTTGCACATCGTCAAAACTGTTGTGGACGCAGACAATAACCTCGGCCGGGGTCGGAGTTTTGTTTCGTTTCATGCGCGATGCCTCGTACGCGCGAAATGCGCGGATGACCGCATGTCACCGGGCAAGTGTTTGACGCGCAAATCGGGTGTTTCTGCAATGGCCAAAGGCAATGAAACCTGGTCGCGTTTCGAGCCGCGTGCCAGCATCCGCCACCAACTGTTGCACATCTGCCGAACTGTCGAAGACGAAGGGCGCAAAACCATAACCATGGTTTCATACAGATCAGTGTCGCGAAACGCTGGGTGGGATTGGTTCTGGCTCAGGTGAAGCGCCATCGTGCGCAGATCGTCTTTGGCAAGTTGGACGCATTTTGCGGCCTCGGCCAACAGACCTTGACGGTCAGGATGTCGGAAGGTCGCAAAATCGAAGGACTCGGGATCCAGCGAGTTCAGAATATCTTCCGGGCCATGACACATCATTATGTTGCCGTCGACCCAGATCACCCATTCGTAGTCGGAGAAAAATGCCGGAAGGTTCAGCTTTGTGAACCGGGCCTTGCGGCGGGTATCCGCATGGTGAAACGGCGCGTGTACCTGTTGCCATCCGCCGGTTGCATCATAAGCCCGATCTGAAAACACAAAGAAGTCAGCAGTTTCTTTCCAAGCCGGATCGATCGGAACAAGCGAGTCAAATTGACCGAAAATTGCCGTTACAACAGCAACACGTTTTTTATTGCTGTTCGTTAGGCTAAAGGGATCCAACGCCCGGCGGTCATCGGGGCGCAAGGGTTGATCTCCGGTGTCACCCAAGGGAAATCCCATGCGCACAAGGTATTCAATGCCCCACATCGACAGGGTTTTGCCATCTTCAGCCGCCAGTTCCCGGAACGGTGCCAGGGCAAACTTTACCCCGTCCGATTTATAATGCGACAGGGCATCTTTGGCAGACGGCAGACCATTTACTTGCGCGTACCATTCCCGGTCTAGGTGACTGGATGCAGACGCGGCAAAGAACTCAGCTGCATTTGTATCATCCTGACCCAAGCCCGCTTCGGTCAGGTACCGGCCAAACTTTTCAAGCTCGAACTGACGCCGTTTCTTGCGCCTTGCAAGCAACACTTTGAGCGCCGTCCGAAAGTCTTCGTCGCGGACCAGCATCATCCGGCGGTTGATTGATTTGGCCAATCCCATGCAGCTACCCTTGTTTACCGCGCAGCAGGCTAACCGGTGTGATGCCACGTTCAAAGGCAGCAGCCTTTCGCGGCAGGACGACGGAAAGCTCGCGTAAATCCAAGACTTCTTTGGGCATGCGCGAACCGCTTTGCAGTATTGCTTTAGTCGCTCTGAGGATCACCAACACTACTGCTGTTTGTTCCCCGCGAGCGACCAAACTTCTAGGTGGGTGCGCACGTCAGTTCAAGGTCTGCCCGGCGGATCCATCAGGCATATCACGCGTGTGTGCATGCGTGTGTCACTAAATCGACACGCAATCGGTTTTGGTGGTCTTTGTGCAATCCGGTCATTACTTGGAAACACCAAACGTGATCAACAATTATCGGGTGAGGGTTACTCGGCCGGAGGGTACATATATGACACCAAGGGAATTCCTAAGAGAACGCGGTCGGGCGAACCCCAAATTCTTCCCCGCAATTCTGGCAGACGCACAGGCTGTCGCGGCCTCTTTGCACAGTGCCGAACTTTGCAGAAAGTGGTCAGCCGCCCATGTTGTTCTAAGAATGATTTGGGAGGCTGACGGGTATCTCGCGCTTGTTTTGATTCGGGCTGCCGCGCGACTGCGCGCACATGGGGTTCCGATCTTACCGACCGTCCTTCGACGCCTTTCCATCCTGATTGCTCAGGTGCACATTGGTGCCCCTGTCGTTATGGACCCTGGTATCGTTTTGCCGCATGGGCAGGTGGTCATTGACGGCATTACTCATATCGGAGCGCGCGCCACGATCAGACCCTTTGTAACGATTGGCTTGCGTGACGGCGATTATGTCGGCCCTACGATTGGAAAGGGTGTGAGCATTGGTACGGGCGCAAAGATCATCGGCCCCATTACCATCGGGAACGGCGCACGGATAAAGGCCAATGACGTTGTCGCCTCGGATATTCCTGCCGCGAAAACCTGAAGGCGGGCTGACAGATTTCGACCGAGCGCGGCAGGTGCCGTTGGTAGCTTGCTAGATTATTTTAACAGAGTTCGCCTTAGATACTGCGCTTCTTCCGCAACGTCCCAGGTGTCGCCAAAGCTGTTGATGATCCTCATTGTAATGTCGGACGCTTCCCGCTGATGCCAGACGGGTGTTTTCTTCAGAAACGGAAACCGCATTTCTCTTAGGTTGAAATCAGGCAATGCGTAAGAAACGCCCAAGCATCTCGCGGCCGCAAGAAGAAACGATCGAAGTGTTTCGGCGTCGGGGCAGCTTTGCAGGACTTCACGCTTTAACGTTTCAAATCTGGGATTACCCAAGACGATCACATTCTCGGAAATCTGTTGCAGACGTTCAAAGGGTAAATTTGCCAGAAGGTTGTCAAGCTGTTCAACCGGATAGGTGCTTGACATTGAAAGGCCTTGTTCAAGCGCCCATTTCGTCAGGCCCTTTTCGCCCCTTTTTACGGTCAGGTCTTTGTCATTGACCAATGGGTAGTTTTTCCAGAACTCAAAAAAACTTTGATTGCGCAGCACGTTCGGTGAAAAGGACACGGCGAAGGACTGAAGATGGTAGCCGGACGCAAAAGAACCATAATCCCAGGGCTCCGGCGTTAGCGATTTCGGGACAATTGTAGATCCTCCAAAATTGGAGGTCGCACCGATAAAATCTGTCGGGCTTTGTTCAACGGACGCGAACCAGTTCTGCGATCCCGGAGCCGGAAACCAGGTCGAGTCGTTCAGAAGCGTCAAGCGCGTCAAGCTGTCCAGCCGATCCCGCAGGTACAGGTTCGCCTCACGATACGCGCCGAAGTCATAACCGTGGTTTGGACGTTCAATTACAATCGCGCTTCGTTCGGAAACGGATGCCTTGTCTTTTTCCGACAATGGCATGTTCGAGACCGTGATAGGGGATACTCCGGCTTCGAGCATGTAGTCCAACGCAGCAAGTCTTGATGGCCACAATCCAAAAAAAGGAGCTATTACATAAATGCAGACATGATCCTTCAATGCGACCGCGCCGGGTGAGATTCGAACCTTTGACCGCTGGGTATGGTCGTAAATAAACGGCGAATACACGCTGGATGCGGATCGATAGATCAGGCGGCTGAGTTGCCGGGCGGGCCGAACAAGTTCCCTTCTTATTTTTGCACTCCGGCTAATTGGCATGGCGATTGGCACCCGTTTCGGGCCAGTTCTGCTTTGCGGCCGTCGAAACGGCTATTAGGTGCCAGCGGTCCACAACCGGAATGTTGCCGATACGCAAACTGCAAACGACAAGCCCGTCTTTTTCAGGGATAGCATGTGCCGCAGGCAGTCCAGAAGCCGCAAGATGCGACATACAATTCTGGTCGAACGCCGGACAGTTCTCGGCTTTTTTGATCTGCGGAACCCAATGGCGCTGCCAGAGCGAGTCTTTTTTATTGCGTTCAGTCAGCTTAGTCATTCTTACCTATCATCGATCCTATAGGGCCATTCGGCAATGCCGACGTAGCCTTAAGGCACTCGTCTCGTCGAACGCGCATTTGTTTCAGCGCAAGTATGGTTCCTCATATGTTTCAGTGCGTCGATGCTCTAAATAGTCTCGCTGGTTCATGATCTGAACTCAAAACTGATCACAAAACCGGTTTTGCCGTTTCACGTTCAGAGCCGACGAAATTGGCAGGAACGTCCGGGCGGCGGTACGGCGCCTTACGGATCGTTTCGTATTCCGCGTCGAAAGCAGGTCGCTTTGAAACCGGCGCATTGCTCGAAACACCACCATGTATCTGGTGGAATGTCCCTTCACCCAGCAACATATGAATCGTCACGCCCGGTTTCTCGCAAGCGCGTTTCCACAGATCAAGGTTCGCTAGACCACCGCCCGGTGAGCGGAAGCGCTCCTCGAACCCATCCAGTTCTATCCAGAGTTTCTTGTGCATAAAGACAGCGTTTGCTTCGGACGGAAGAACCTTCCAACCCTTGCCTGACGACTTTGCGAATACCGAAACATCGAACAGGCGATACCCGTCGTCTTCCCATCCTGAGTTTTCCAAAAGGGCATCCTCGGCAGAGGCGTCATATCCAGACTGAACCGCATCGGCCTGCACTTCGTGCCCCAGATGAAACCCGAAGGTTCCGACAATTGCGTTTGGGTCAGTGTTCAGTTGATCCAAAGCGCGAGACAGCATACCGGGTGATGCCATGCGCGCGCCGTCAATGAACACGCCGATCTGATCCGCCTTGGCAGCGGCAAGCCCTATGTTCACGGCGTGACATGGGGAGACATTGCCAGCTGGCAGGGAAATGACCCTTGCATTGGGGGCTGTTTCAACCCAGCTGGCAAATCCGCTCGTGTCGGTGGAACCGTTGTCCACGATGATTATTTCGTAATCATCCGTCGAGATGTCCTTTTGCATTTTGGCGGACAGCGTACGCAGTGTGCGTGGAATTTCCCGGGCCATCTCATGTGCAATCACTACGACCGACAGGCGCGGGGTGGTGGGGACCTCAGATCCCGTCACAGTATCTGCAACGGGACCATCCGCCAGACACGCCGCCAGATTTCGGACAGGTCGTCGCCCGGTTGCCGCGCCCAGACACGCAATCGGTTCGGGTTTCATCACCTTGTCCAGTTCCTCGATCGAGGCGACATCATAAGTGTTTCCCAGAACCCCCGCCTCGATTTCCTTGTAGTGGCGCCCGAGTTTGGTGTTGTCGGGATCAAGGCCAGAGACAACGGCAAGACCCTTGCGGTAAGGCCCGACAAAGGTTTCAAACACCGATACGGACAAATCCGGCCGGTAGCGCCTGAGTATCGGGACGATCTTGTAGACGTCACCGCACCAGGCGTTGAACCGGCGGTCGCGCTCCAGCATCTCGATCTTGTCCGGCAGCACGTCGTCGATCAGAATAACGCCGTCGCGACCCATCCATTTCTCGGTTTCGATGAAGTCGCGCACCACATATTCGGCCAGATGCATGCCGTCGATGAAGGCAAGATCGATGCCTTGCGGGAACAGTGCCTTGCATCTGTCCGTGTTGGCAAAGAAATCGTCGCTTGTTTCCCGATACAGCCGCGCCGGAGCTTTAATCTGATTTGACAGAGTAAACGCCGGATCGACACCGACACTGGGGCAGTTGGCAAGACTCAGGCTTGCCCCTGTATCCACGCCAATCTCGAAATAGCTTTCAGGCCGTACATGACGATGAACCTGTCGTAAGCAATTCAGGTAACTCAGCTTCTTTTCTTCAACGCCGTTGCGGCGCGCAGCTTCGGATAGCAGACCCAAAGGGGCAAGATGGGGCCGCGCCCTTCGTTCATCCGGCACAAGACCAACGGTCAGGGTCGGTTCGTATTTTTCGGTAATGCCCGCGCGGATACGGCTGATATAGACGTCTGCCAACTGAGACAGAACTTTGTTGCTGGCTTTGCCGAACTCGGTTGAGATGGTCGGTACACGCTGCGTCATGCGCCGCGTTTTGCCGTATAAGATAGGGCTGCGCGCATTGACGATGGCCTGGCTTCCGGTGACTTCTGCGTGGCGGTTCTTGTATTCGGCGACAAGTACGTTGCGGTCTTCCGGTGATTTTTGCGTCGTCACGCCGCTGTGGTCCTGATGGAATGTGCCTTCGCCTGAAAGAATGATGTAGCTGTTGTCCTGCTCATGGATAAGGCGCGAAAAAATCTCGAGATTTGCGAACCCCGCGCCGGGCTCGCTGTATCGCTCATCAAAGCCGCCGTTTTCCTGAAACACTTTGCGTGTCGTAATCAGGCAATTGGTTTCGATAGCATCTACAAAGCTGCGCCGATAGTTCTCGCCTGGATAAACCGCATATTCAAACAGACGATAGCCATCCGCGGGCCAGCCAAGCGCTTTCAGATCTTCGGTCTCACGTTCAAATGCATCGGATGCCAGAGTGAGGTTCTGGGATTCAGCCCCCAGAATATACTGAGGTACGTTGATAACCGGGTTTTGGAATCTCTCGTAGACTTCGCCGGAATTGCGGACGACACCCGGTGACAGCATATGGGCCCCGTCGATCATCAGCGCGATCATCTCATGACGGGCGGCTTCGATACCCTGGTTCAGTCCGAAAACGGGCGAGGGGTGGCCATCCACCCTGATGATCTGGCTGACAAATGGAAACCGGGCTTGAAGATCGGCAGGCAACGGTTCGTTCGAGCCGTTGTCGATGATGATGACCTCGATGTCACCGTCAGAAACGCCCTGATAGTCCGGTGAACACGAAATCAGGGTCCGTTCGATTTGTCTGGGGATATCGTAGTAGGCGATAACGATGGACAGGCCGGTAAAGACACCTTTCGTGGCGTCATCTTTCGGCCGTTCGGATTTCAGGCTGTCGGTAACCCTGTCAAACGTCGCCTGATAGATGCGATCACGCTCTTTCAGCTTATCACGTTCTTCTTCAAGCGCGCTGATGTGCCGAAGCAACTGATCTATCCGACGCTGTGTTTTTGTATTCGGTGACATCGTCCGAACTTTCTCAATTCTGCTCGCGTCCCAGAGTGGTAATTGAGTAAATTTACCAACACAACCACACGAATCACGGGATCGCGCATTTATGACACAGGTACCATCGCCCTTGCACGGGGCCGTTCTGAACGATGAGCTGGTTGCGAAGGTTTCGAAGGCAGCCGGGGTTTTTCGCAAGGACGGTCAGATCGGCGACTTGGTACGCCTGCGCGATTCAAGGGTGATGGCAGGTAAAAGCGTGCACACCGATCTGAACACCTCGTGGATGCGAGGCAGGCCCGTGGCGCCCGAAAACCTGTTCGATTTGGGCCCGCATGGAATACCGGAAGTCGATATTCATGAGCTGACAAGCGATGCTGTCATCAGCGCGATGCATCACTACGGCGCGATAATCGTCAGGAACTTTTTTGAACCGGCTCGGGCGTTGCGATTCCAAAAAGACATTGATGAGGTCATGGACTCGGCCAAAGCATTTGCAGAAGCCACACAGGACGGTGGGCCTGACGATCGCAGCACGACCGAGAAATCTTACTTTATGCCTCTGACCAAGGAGGCCGGGTTAGACAGAGAAACGGCGCATGTATTCCTGAATGACAGTGGTTCGATCGAGACATTTCTGTCTCCGCTCGTTTCGCACAATCTGTTCGACAGTTTTGAACGCGTCGGGTTGCGGGAAATTTTACAGCGCTACTTTCAGGACGAGCCATGCGTTTCCTACCAGAAATGCGTGCTGCGCCGGGCCACGCCACTAAAGCATAAGGCTGAATGGCATCAGGATGGCGCGTTCATGAACAAGAACATTCAAAGCCTGAATGTCTGGGTCGCTTTGACTGATTGCGGCGAAGGCACCGAAAGTCCCGGGATGGATTTGATTCCGAAGCGACTGACCAAGGTTCTGAAACCGGGCACGAATGGCGCGATTTTCAATTGGTCGATCTCAGGCGCAACGGTCGCCGAAACCTTTCCTGACATCAAACCGGTCAGGCCATATTTTGGCGCTGGTGATGCGCTGTTTTTTGACCACTTCAACCTTCACGCAACATCGTCGGACCCGGGTTACACGCAGCCGCGATATGCCATCGAAACATGGTTCTTTTCCAAGTCGTGCTGCGCAACGAACCAAACGCCGGTGTATTGGTAACCGGCATCTTTCGAAGCGTGTTGGGGCGGCTTGTCAAGGGGTGCGAAGCGGCTGCTAGGCCTTACCAACGCGCTTTTTGAGAGACTTTCTGATCTTGCGAAACCGATCCCGAAGAGATCGTCGATTCACCTTGATCGAAGATGCAACCACTTTCGTCAGCGGTTGTTCCAGTTGCTCGCGCAGTAGCTTTACCTGCTCTGTCTTCAGGTCCAGCGCGGCGGTCAACGACGCGACGCGACGGTTCAACTCGCTGCATTCCCGGTCGTAATTGGCAACGATGAAGTTCAGCATCGGTGATGCTTCATCAAGCTCTTGCCGGACACGGGCAATTGTCGCCAGCGCTGTGGGTGCATTCGGGTCGTGTTTCAGCAACCGCAGTGCCTCGTAGACATCGCTGGTCCATCCGTGGGTCAGATCGTTGTGAATGACATCTTCGGGCGTGCGGGTGTGGTTGCGCAGGGAGGTGCTTAGAAATTCATCAATTTCCGGGACAACTGTCTGCAGATCGTTTGGATAGGAAAGTTGCGAATGTTCTGCCGCCATCGTCAGGGTTGTGACCGGGTCCGAGATACAGTCTTCATATGCAATAAAGGCGCGCTGCATCCCATCCGTGTCAGACACCGCATCCAACATATATCTCAGCCAAAGCAGACAAGCATTGGTTTCCGAAAGCGCGTTGCGCTTGACCAAAGACGCGATGACCTCCAGCGGGTTGCGAACCGTTATCACGGCGGTCATTGGAACCTGATTTTCCAACGCTGCGCGGTAATGAGGCACCAGCCTGCAAATCCTGGGTTCTTTCAGAACTACAGGCTGACCTGCAGGAAACTCATCGGCGAGCAGTGCCCTGATATCTTGTTCGAAATTCTGACGGTCTTCCGCGCTGACCGTTTTCAGCTTGCCAGGGCTCCAGTCCGCCCATGTCAGGTCAGCACCGTTCAGATAACGGTCGTTCAATCTGGCGACGGGTTGGCTTTCCCAATGTCCGCGTCTGTTCGATGCATTTCCTTTGATCAGTGTTTTCGGCAATGCATATCCCAAGAGGTTGAGCACCCTGGTCACAGAGGAACTGCCGCTGCGATGCATACCTAGAACCAGTACAATATGTGAAGGAAGCGGTGCGTCGGTCATTCTGAGTAAACTCGCTTGAGATTCTGAGCTTCGTTGGGGTGGATGCGTCGGCCCGACAGGGTTACCTTGATACCTGAATTGAGGAAATAGGGTGCCATGCTTGGTTACTTTGCCGTCCGGGACTGCTTCCGAATTTGGTCGGTACTGATCTGAGCACATCGGCCTCGAAAATACCGGCTGACCTTAATCATCAAAGGTAAACCAAATCAAGCGGTGGATGATGTTACGGCGCTGGCCGTATCACAACGTAATTTGATCCTGTTGCTTTGGTTGCTTTTGCCTCTGGGCCTACAGATAACGCAGACGTAGAACAGTTGTGAAACCGTCCTGCCTTCGCCTTCAGCAAAAAGTGGAGTTCTTTTGAAAAGTTCATCAACGCGGTTGCCAAACCTTCTTTTAGTCGGTGTTCAAAAGTCAGGCTCGACCTGGATGCATGAAGTGCTGTCTTCGTCACGGCATATATTCGGGTCCGCCAAGAAAGAGGTGAATTTCTGGGGGCGGGCCGACTGCGCTTCGCGGCTTGATGAATACCGCGCGCATTTTCCCGTCCGCGAAAAGCCAGGTGCCGCATATTATCTTGAAAGCACGCCACATTATTTTCATGCACCCAATGTCTTTGTGGATATTGCCAGTCAGATAAAAGGTGCAGTCCCGGATGTGCGCCCAGTGGTTATTCTACGCAATCCAATTGATCGCTACCGGTCGGCCTTCACGCATCACATTCACAAGGGGCGGCTGGACTACACACCTGAAATCGATCTGATGACAGATGACCACATTATGCTGTCAATTGGTTTGTACGGACGTATCCTAAGTCATTGGAAAACGGTGTTTCCTGACATAATAGTTTGCCGCTATGATGATCTGAAAGATAACCCGGCTGCCGCGATCAGGCATCTTTTTTCCGAGCTGAAGATCCCGTGTGACATCTCGCTCGACACGCTGTCCGATCCGATTCACACCAGTGCGCACAAAGTCAAAAAGTCCGGCTGGCCCGCGTCACCGCGTCTTACACCCGGGCTGCACAACAGGCTTGTGGATTTTTATCGCGAAGACATTCTGACCCTGCAAAGCCTTGTGCATTTTGACGTAACAAGTTGGCTAAAGACGGCCTAGAAACGGCGTCGTCCTTGAGAGATGTCGTACGCGTTTCTCAGAACCGTCGACAGTTTCACTCACACCTTCCTACCTGCCTTGCCGCCGAGTTGCTCGGCAAGCAGGTCAAAGACAAACCGGATGCGTCGCGCGGTGTGCAATTCGGAATGTGTGGCCAGCCAGATCGGAAAGGTGAAGGGGTCCCGATCAGGAAGTACGCGTTCAACTCCGGGCGTCATGGCGGCGACGTCGTCTGACATGACACTCACGCCCAGCCCTTGACGCACCAGTTCCCAGGACACAACACCGGTTTTTGACCCCACCCGAAAGTTCTTTTCGGTAACCGGAATCCCGGCCGGATTGAGGAAGCCAATCATTGTGCGCACTTCGCCGAACCCGACAAAGTCCAGCTTGGCAAGCTCTGCTTCGGTTTTGGGCCGACCCACCTGATCCAGGTAGGACGGAGCCGCATAGAAATGCGCTGTTGCCTCGGCCACCAGTTTCGCGATCAGGTCCGGTTGCGTTGGGCGTACATGTCGGATCGCAATGTCGGCCTCGCGTCGCTGTATGTCGCGCAGGTCATTCGCGGCGACCACGTCGATCTGCAATCGCGGCGCGAGTTTGCGTATCTGTTTGAGGATAGGCGGAAGCTGATAGGCGGACATGACGTCCGACGCGGTAATCCTGACCTGACCTTCGATGGTTTTGGACTGGCTCGTTGCCGTTATCGAAATTCGGTTTGCGACATCGGCCATCTCTCGCACGTGCACCAGCAATTCTTCACCCGCGCTGGTCAGGTTCAGCGTTTTGCCGACCCGTTCGAACAGGGTGACGCCAAGGGATTGCTCAAGCGCTGCAACCTGACGGCCGACGGTGGGTTGGGTTTGTTCAAGCACGCGCGCCGCCGCCGAGAAAGACCCCATTTCAGCCGTCGCCAGAAATGAGCGCACCTGGTTCCAATCGAAATTGATCGCCGTCCAGTTCATGCAATTATGCATAACACTTCTGCAATTCGAGGCAATTCCATATATCTGTGTTTGAGTTTAGCAGGCGCAAAGCACCCATTTACGAAAGAGACGCATTATGGCCGCACGAACCACAGATGCCGCATTCTGGAGCAGGATATCCCGCAAATACGCATCCGATCCAATTCGGAACATGGACGGGTATCTTAAGACGCTGGAACGCACGAAATCCTACCTGAAAGCCGATGACACCGTGCTTGAGATCGGCTGCGGCACCGGGTCGACGGCGCTGTTGCTCGCCCCTCATGTCGCCCACATAACCGCCACGGATGTGGCACCGGGAATGATCGAGATCGCCGGGGAAAAGCTTGAAAGCGAACGCTTGCAAAATGTCACATTCCAAGTGGCCGAGGTTCTTGAGCATCCCTCGGACAATGCGACATATGACGCGGTTCTGGCGCACAACCTGCTTCACCTGCTGCCGGATCTGGACGCGGCGCTGAAGCATATTTCGTCACTGATAAAACCCGGTGGGCTTTTCGTTTCCAAAACGGTCTGCGCGCCAAGTGGTGGCGGGTTCAAATACGCGATGATCCGACGCGTCGCAATCCCGTTGATGCAGGCCGTCGGAAAAGCGCCGTTTGTAGAGTTCTTGCCAGCAGCGACCCTTGAACAAAAGATGGCCGCCGCGGGGTTTGAGGTAATCGAGACCGCAGATCAATTCGGAACACTGCCAAGCCGCTACATTGTCGCGCGAAAGCGCTGATTGGGTTGCGGCTTTCAACCTCAAGGCACAAGCGACCGGGCGGGCGACGGTGCTATTCTGTTAGGGATGTGTTAAGCCCATCAAATCAAATCTGCATCTCTAGCCTTGCGCCCGGAAACTGCGACAGAACCGGGTCGATCATGTTTTTGGGAAGCGCGCACAATGCCGTCGATAGTCCGTCGGCCAGCGCCGCACTGGGCGCGGACACCGAAATGGCGCGGTGAACCAAACCTTCGCCCGTTGGGTTCAGGATATGCCCGTGCCCCCCGGACAGCGCCATTGTCGAAGGGGCCGAGGTTGCGACGGCGCGATCCTGCAGACCGATTTGGCGGTGCACACTCCCTTCCGGACCCGCCAGCCCAATTTGCCATGGGCGGCCATCGCCGCGTTGCCCCTCGGCGCGGACTTCGCCCATGTTGACCAGAACATCCCGTAGACCGAATGATTTCAGAAGGTTGGCAACGCGATCCGTAACTTCCCCTTGCGACACGCCGTTCAGTGTCAGCGCGGAAAGACCGGGGGAAGGCAAGCGTATCGCTGTCGCATTGACCGAGACCTTGTGCCAGCCAATCGCGCGCCAAGCAGCCTCGCGCGTGGATGCGTCTGCGTTGTTGGCCAAGGCCACCCACAGCGGTTGAACGGTGGGGTCAAAAGCACCATCGGACGCAGTGTGCAGGGCCGTACACAAGCCGAGCAATTGCAGCATCTCGGGCGATGGGGCCGACAGGTGCCCGTCCTTGTTCAGACGGCACAGTTCTGACTCGGGGCGGTACAGGCTGAAGATATTTTCAAGCCGGGCGACTTCGGCGGTGACAGCGTCGAAGATGGGGGCGGCGTCGGCCTTGTCCAGCCCGTTCAGGCGCATGCTGGCCTGCGACCCCATTGCGATGCCGCGCCATTCGGCGAAGCGATCGGTCGCAGCCTTTGCCGGAAACGCGGCGCAAGCGGCTGAGATGGTCAGAAAGCGACGACGGGTCAGGGTGGTCATGCGGGTGTCTCCAGCGCGAGGTCCAGATCGACGGGCCCCAGAACTTCGGTGTCAGGAATGTCGGACAGCGGGAGCGCAGTACCGCCATATTCGGCAATAAAGCCCTGGGCAGCGGCGGGATCGCCAAAGGGCACCACTTCGCGCGCGCCCATGCCGCCGGCGACGTTGGCCCCGACCACAAAGCTGGCACCCTCGGCGTCGATCCAGTTGGAAATTCCGGGTTGCCGCCAGCTGGGGGCGACGCTCATGTCGCTGACATAGACGGCGGTGATTCTGGCGTCCCGTTCAGGGCTTTTGAGATAGGCCACCATGTCGCGCACCTGGGCAAAAAACAGCGGTGTGGGGTAGCCTTCCAGATGGATCTGCCCCTTGGGGCCGCCATGTTCGGCGATGTTCATCTGGCAGAAAAAGCTCAGCGCGTCCGGGGTCAGATCGACCGGGTCGGGGGCCTCGGCCACCTCTTCCTTGCAGGCGGCCAGCGCGATCAGAGCGATCAGGGCAAGGCGTTTCATGGCTCAACCCTCCGAAAGGCAAGGCGGGCGAGGGCGAAGGCGATCACCGGCCAGATCAGCAAGGATGCAGGTGCGGCCCAGACCGGCAAGGCCTGCGCGGCCCCGGTCATGCCAGATGCCATGGCGACGCCCTCGGTCGCGGCGATGTTCCACAGACGGAAAGCGTCGGCCGGGTTGGCTACCATCACCCAGGGAAAGACGGATTGGGTGAAGCTGCCGCCCTTGTCCATGACGACGGCCCCCAACAGGCCCAGATCATAGAGGACGACAAAGACCAGCCAAAGCCCGGCCGACAGACCCGCCGCCGCCGTGGCCCCCTTCGCCAGGGCGGACAGCAGGTATCCCAGCGCCAGAAAGACAGCGCCCAGAAGGATGGAAGTAAGGATCAGGCGCGTCAAAGCCATCAGGCTTTCCGGCCCTGCGCCACCAAAGAAGGCCGCCACCGCGCCTGCCGTGCCAAAGCCGATGGTCATGGCAAAGGCCAATGCGGCCAGATGGGCGGTGAATTTGCCCAACAGGATTTCTCCGCGTCCCGCTGGGTAGGACAGCAGCAGCGACAGGCTGCCCCGGTCTACGTCTCCGGCGATGGCGTCGAAGGAAATCATCAGCGCCAGCAACGGCGCAAGGTAGACCGACAGCGTGGTCATCGAGGCGACCGAGACGGTCAGCATATCGACGCCCAGCGTGCCGGTTGGGGCGCTGCCTGCAAAGGTCAGCGCCAAAGCGAACAGCACCATGATCAGCGTGGCGACCAGCAGCCAGCGGTTGCGGCGCAGGATCAGCATTTCGGTGCGGGTGATGGCGAGGAAGCGGGTCATTGCAAATCCTCCTGTGCGTAATGGCGATAGAGGTCTTCCAGCTTGGGCGGAGTCATCTCGACATCCGCTACCGCGTCGCCCAGACCGGCGATCCGGCGCAGGGCTTTCATCTTGTCGTCGGGGGTGCAGAGCAGTTCGACCGACGCGCCATTGATCCGGTTGCCGCCCAGTTCGGCGGCCAAGGCATCCGGGTTGTTGCTGGCGCGCACCTTCAGGCGGATCGGCAGACCGGCCAGCGCCGACAGGTTGTTCAGCGTGTCATCGGCCACCATCCGGCCCTTGCGCATGATCGCTATGCGGTCGGTACGGGCCTCGACCTCGGTCAGTGCGTGGGACGCGATCAGGACGGCGGTGCCCTGTGCGGCCAACTCGTCGATAATGGCATAGAGGTCCTGTCGCGAAATCGGATCAAGGCCGGAGGTCGGCTCATCCAGCAGCGCCACTTTCGGCTGGCCCAGCAGAACCTGTGCCAGACCCAGTCTTTGCCGCATTCCTTTGGAATAGGTGCCGATCCGGCGATCCAGTGCATCGCTGAGGCCAACGCGTTCCAGCAGGCCCGGCACATCCGCCTTCGCGCCCGATAGCTGTGCGAACAAGGTCAGTTGCTCGCGGCCTGTCAGCGCCGGATGAAACGACACCGCCTCGGGCAAATACGCCGTTTCCCGCCGCGCCTGCGCGCTGCCGGGGGTGGCGTTTCCGATCCGGATGGCTCCGCCATGGATCGGCGTCAGGCCGAGGATGGATTTGATCAGGGTCGACTTGCCCGCGCCGTTATGGCCCAGCAGCGCAACGCGTTGGCCGGGGGCAAGAGACAGGGTGATGTCGTCAAGAACGCGGGTTTTACCCCGATCCTTGAGAACATGGTCAATTGACAGGGCCTTATCCGTCATGAGGCACCTTTTTCATTGCTGGGGGTTCAGGGGCTTGCATCAATGGGTTGCTGTCCATCACGCCCCCCGGCAGAAGCGCCGGGAAGGCCGATTGCGACCAGCGCACCAGCTGCACGGCGGGAGAGCCGAGCAACAATTTGGCTGCGGGTTGGGTCCACAGCACATGATCCATCGAGTCGTTGGGGCGATAGGGGGCGTCGGCGATGCCGTTGCCATCCACATCAAAGGCGGCGAAATCGGACCAGTAGTTGCCGCGCCCGTCTTCGGACCACTCGACCCATTTGGTCGAGACGTATTTCACCTGGGTCCGGTTGCCGACAAAGGCGTTGCCAAGGATGCGATTGCGCTCGGAACCCGCAGTGAAATGGATGCCGATGCCGCAGCCCTGAAACCAGTTGTCGGTGAACTCATTCTTGTTCGAGTTATAAAGGAAGGTGCATTTTTCCTTGGCACCTTTCACCACATTGCCGGTGATGGTGCTCTTGTTGGCGTAGTTCAGCATCACGCCGTGTTCGCGGTCGCCGATCGAGACATTGTTGGCCACGGTCACATTGGTCGTAAACATCACCGCATAGCCCAGATCGTTGCCGATTGAGACATTGTCACTGACGACCGAGTTGTCGGCATACATATAGTGAACCGCAAAACGCAGATCGCGGAACAGGTTGCCGGTGAAAGTGTTCTTCTTGGACGAGTTCACAAAGATCCCGTCGCGGCCATAGCGAATATCATTCGATTCAACCCGCGCACCCGGCGCGTTCCAGACATAGACACCATTGCCGCGCGCGTTCATGTGGCGGTCCTGCCGCCCCTCGATCCGGTTGCGGCGCACAATGCTGTCTTTCGCACCATGGATGTCGATGCCGTAGAGATTGCCCAGCAGCACATTGTCCTCGACCACCGGCGCATGGGCCGTCTTGGTCAGTTGGATACCGCTGTCGATACCGTCATGGTCCGAGCCGGACCCGATCACCGTCAGCCCGCGCACGGTCACGCCCGGCCCGGTTACGGTGATGACGCTACCTTCGCCTTGTCCGTCAATGGTGGCCAAGCCCTGCCCATCGATTGTGATGGGCCGGTCCAGAACCAGTGTTTCGGTGTAAATACCGGGGCTCAGGCGGAGGGTATCTCCATCCGCCGCCTGCGCCAGTATCTCGTTGATGGCCCCCGCCCGGTTGGGCACATCCCAGTCCGCCGCCCAAAGGGGCGAGCCGAGCAGGAGCGGTATGAGCAGGGACCAACGCATTTTATGCACTCCGGGGTTCAACAAACATCCGGCCGCGCATTTCCATGTGCAGCGCGTGGCAGAACCACTGGCAATAGTACCAGTGCACGCCCGGACGGTCGGCAATGAAGGTGACCGAGGCGGTCGCCTGCGGCCCGATCTCCATCGCGATGCCAAAGTTCGACAGGCACAGCCCGTGGGTCACATCGTCCACATCATCCAGGTTGGTGACATAGATCGTAACCTCGTCACCCTGTTTGACGGTGAATTTCTCCATGCTGAACACGGGCGCGACCGAAGTCATGTAGACGCGGACCTTGTTGCCATCCCGGATCGGCTCTTCCGCGCCGTAATCCAGATCGACACCATCGGCCTCGGCCTGTTTGCGCGCATCTTCCCACATCGGGTCGTTGCGATCCCAGACGTTGACCGGGTTCACTTTGGACCGGTGCACAAGGATCGAGTCATGCGGTTCTGCAAAGGTCGGGCCGTCATGGACCACCTTCATCTTGTCGCCCGAGATATCGATCAGCTGCTCGTTTTCAGGCTTCAGCGGACCTACGTTCAGGAAGCGGTCTTTCGAGAACTTGTTCATCGAAATCAGCCACTTGCCATCGGCTTCGGCGGTTTCACCCATCGAGGTCGAGTTGTGGCCCGGCTGATACTGCACGTCCACCTTGTCGAGGATCGGGTCAACATCGGCACCTGCGTAGGCTTCGATGGCCTTGGCGATGTCCCATTTCACCACCTGACTGTCCAGGAACAGGGTGGTGTAGGCGTTGCCTTTGCCGTCGAACGCGGTGTGAAGCGGGCCAAGACCCAGCTGCGGTTCGGCCACGATAGCGGAACGCGGATCGGCGTTGTCGGCAAACAGCGCATCGACTTTTTCCACATCAATCACCGAAACGGTCGGCGACAGCTTGCCGTTGATCATGATGTGTTTCTTGTCGGGTGCAGCGTTCACACCGTGGGGCGAGTTCGGGATCGGGATATAGCGGGTCAGGTTGCCGCCGGCCTCTTTCCGGCCGTCCACGACCTTGACGCCGTTCAGTTCCTGAAAGTTCCCGGCGGCCACAGCCTCTTCGATGCCTTTGAGGTTGAACACGACCACGTGGTCCAGCTCATTCTCGGTCATCTCGGCCAGGTTCATGCCCATTTCCGAGTTATACGAGGTCGAAAAGGCGTATTTGCCCTGATAGTCGCAATCCGTGTTGTCGAGGTTGCCCGAGACCATCACCTGCCACGCGATTTCCATCGTATCACCGTCAATGGCGGTGAAGATGTTCACATATTGCGACGGATCGTCGAGGATCTGGCCGTCATTGACCAGCGGTGCCTCATGCTCGCCATTGGCGAAGATGTAACCGGTGCGCGGGTATTTCTGCGGGCGCAGACCGTGGATGTCATGCGCGTTCGGGATCTCGATGATCTTGTCGCATTTCATCACGTCGCAGCGCACGCGGGCCACGCGGGTGTTGGCCTTGTCGTTCATGAACAGATAGCGGCCATCATAGGTGCCATCGGTGAAGGACATATGCGGGTGGTGCAGGTCGCCGTTGTCATAAGTGACCTTGCCGTTTGCGGCCAGGTATTCCTTGGTCTCGGGCAGCAGGCCCTCGGTCAGGATTTTCAGCGACTCGTTGGTCTGCCCCCAACCGGTGGCCGAGCAGCGGTTGAACACCGGAACGCGCATCAGCTCGCGCATCGAGGGCACGCCGAGGATACGCAGCTCACCCGTCTGGCCCGAGGACCAGAAGCCGTAATATTCGTCCAGCTCACCCGGTTCCAGATGCGCGTTCGCAGCAGCACTTGCCTCGCGCGCGGTCATCAGGGTTGAACCCAGACCGGTCCCGGCAATCACCGCGCCGGTGGCGGTTGCCCCCAGCATTCCACGGCGTGTGATATTCAGTTTCATATCATGTTCCGACATGATCGTTCCTCCTTTTAGGAAACGGATTGCGGTTTGGCGTTCGGATGGTTCGCCGGTGGTTGTCCGAGGGGGGTCTTGAGGTTGACCGACCCTGTCTTGGCCCGCCGTTTCAGTTGGCGGATAACGACGGGACATTTGTCCTCGGACTGGTAGAGCACCTGACAATGCAGGCAGGTGACGCACTCGTTCGGATTGATCTCACCGGTGGGGTGGATCGCCTGAACGGGGCATTCGTTGGCGCAGGTCTGACAGGGGCTGCCGCAATCGGGGTAACGGCGCAGCCAGTCGAACATGCGAATACGGGCAGGGATCGCCAGCGCCCCGCCCAAGGGGCAGAGGTAGCGGCAGTAGAACCGTTCGATGAACAGCCCGATCCCCAGCAGCAGCAGCGCAAAGACGACAAACGGCCAGTCGCGCATGAATTTCAGGATGATCGCGGTCTTGAACGGCTCGATCTCGGCATATTTCTCGGCCAGCGGGATCGAGACAAAGCTGAGGCCGAAGAGACCGAGGAAGATCATGTATTTCGCGGGCCACAGGCGCTCGTTCAGACCCCAGGGCAGGGTCCATTGCGGCACCTTCAGCGCGCGGGCAATCTTGTTGGTCAGTTCCTGCAGCGCGCCGAACGGGCAGAGCCAGCCGCAATAAGCACCCCGGCCCCAGAACAACAGCGCGGCGGCGACGGCAAACCATTGGATAAAGACCAGCGGGTCCAGCAGGAAGGCATCCCACGAGAATCCTGTGCGCAGGCTGCCTGCCAGCGCCATCAGGTTCACCACGCTCAGCTGCGCATTGGCATACCAGCCGATGAAGAACAGGGTCACGGTCAGGTATCCGATGCGGAACCAGTAGAAGACCCGTGCATTCATGGTCGCGTGGAACTGGAAAAAGAACGTGGCGGTCAGCACTAGCAGCATGACGCCCAGAACCGCGATCTCGACCGTGCGGTCCTTCCAGATACGCTGCCACAGGGCGGCTTTGGCGGCAGCCTCGCCGGTGGCGTCGTCGATCACAACAGGGGTGGTGACCGGCAGCAGATACTGTTCCGGCAATTTGTAGCCCAGATCGAAGGTCAGAAAGGTCTTTTCAACCGCGCCTACGGCCCGTTGCACCAGCAGTTGCAGGCGGAAGGGTTCAGCCGGGTCAAACTCGGCATCAGCGGGGATTTTGAAGATGTCGAGTTCGGTAAAGCTGGGCGCATCCGGCGCGGCCACTTCACCCAGACGACGCTGCTGGCGGTCAAAGAACCGCACCGAACTGTCGCCCTGGATCAGCTGAATCCGGTCGAAAATCCCGCCCCGCACATAGCCCGAGCCTTTGAAGCTGTACGCCCCGCGCCCCAGCACCAGAATGGCCTGTTCGCCTTCGCCCAGCCAGTTCACAAGGTTCTGGTATTCGGCCTCACCCAGCAGCGATTTGCCGATCGACGGGACCGAGACCAACGCCATAAGCATGTCGATAAAGGTGTCATCCGGTTCGCCGGGTTCGGGGCGTTTGATGGCGCGCTGATCGCCCGTGGCCTCGAACGCCGCGTTGACCTGCCCGATATCCAGCGTCAGCCGCCGGACCGAGCCGTCGCCGGACAGCGTGGTCCAGTCATAGACCGCATCCTGCGCCATATCGACTTCGCGCTTCGGCCCATCGGCCAGCACGGGGGACAATCCACCCAGACCCAACGTACGGGCCACTTTGATCCCGCCGCGCACAAGGCTGTCGTCGATCACCATGATCGTGACGGTCGCGCCCGAGATGATGTCTAGGTCATGCCCCTCACCCCCGGTCTCGGCCTCAACCTTGAGGTCCAGACCGGCATAGCCTTCGGTCAGCTCAACCATGCGCGAATTGGGGATGCCGATCAGAACGATGGGTTCCGAGTGTTTGACCAGTTTCACACCGGTCAGAACCGCGTCACTGTCGATGGCGGCGACCACATGGATGGGCTTGCCGGAATATCCGGTGGTGCCCACGAAATCGGATGTCAGAAAAGCCCAGGCAACTGTCTCACCGCCCTTCAGAACCGGGGCAACGGGCACGTCATCGCGCACCGGGCCAAAGGCATCGGCACCGGGAACCAGATCGGCAGGTGTGACATCGGGCAGGAAACTGGCAAGGCTGTCGGCATGGGCGCTGATCGCCATCAGGCAGGACAGGGCAACGGCCAGCAGGAAATGGATTGCGCGACTTAAGACCACGGCGCACCTCCGGTAACTTGGGTGAACGCCATGGGCGCGCGCAGGGCGCGTTCAGTTGTGTCTTGGGGCACCAACGGGGGGCCGCGGGTTTCGGGCCACAATCGTTTCACATCGTATACATAGACCTGATCACGGTATTCGCAGCGCGCGGTTTGAACAAACCCGAACCGTGTCACGGCAGGCAGTTCGGGCACAGGAGCCCCCGAGGTGACGGCGCACAGGGCGCAGTCAGCGCATTTCGGGCAGGGCGCGGTCGGGTCATCGGTTTCTTCAAGATCCACCTCAACCCAAACCGCGCCGCCCTCCGAGCAGATTTCGATCCATGTGCTGTCCCCGGCGCTTGCCAGCGCCGGGCCAAGCATTTGCAAAAGCAACAGGAAAATGCCCACCACACCGCACGCCGCACGGGACACGCGATCAAGAAAGGTATGCGGGGGGCGGCAGATGAGCATAGAGAATCCAACTCGGCGTTCGTTCCCAAAACCTATGAGATTCTCTCAGGCCGACACTTGACTTAGGTCAGGTGTCTGAAAAATTCTGACCTACCCATCCGCCTCATCCATCAACCCGCGCACCCAGCGCCCGGCCAGCCAAGTTGCCGGAATACCGAGCGGAATCGACCACAGGATCGCAGGCACCGGTTCGATTGCGCTGAAGCCCGCGCTGTGCAGGATCAGGCCCAACAGAAACAGGTTGATGGCCACGGTCAGCATCGTGGCAGGATAGAGCAGAATGGCCAGTTTCCAGACCGGCCATCGCCCGTCAGTGGCTGGTGCCTTCCGAGAAGGTGATTTTGTTCCAGACATTGTATTTCCCAGACGGTTTGCGCATCGGCAGGCGGCGAACCTCTTCCAGCGTCTGCGCGTCATAAACGATCACCGCGCCGTCATCTTCCCAGATCGACACCAGCGCGTGACTGCCATCTTTGGTGAACTCCACATGGGCCACGGTCTTGCCGGGGGCGGGGCGCAGAGTCCTTACGATCTCAAGGCTTTGCTTGTCGATCACATGCATCGCGTCCTTGTTGGGGCCAAAGAACACATCGGCCCAGACATAAGGCGAATTCTCATGGCTACGCATGAAGAAACCCGGCCCTTCGGTCTTGATCCGTTTAACAGTTTCCCAGCTTTCCATATCGATCACCGACACGGTGCCATCGGTCAGATGCGGTGTTGCCATCACGGTCGTATCACCATGTTTCCACGTGATGCCCGAGCCCAGATGCGGCATCCCCGGCAGGTCCAGATCTGCCACCTTGTGCCCGATAACCAGATCAATCACCTGCCCGCCCTTGCCGTCGCGGGATGCGCCCATCACGTATTCATAGCTCTGGTCGAAAAAGAAATCGTCCAGATAGTCGAGCGTGGTGATCTTGCGCACCGGGAAGGGGTCGGGGTTCTTGAACTGACCTTCGATGCGAAAGTCATGACCCAAACCGAATTGCGGCGGATTGGCCCCGTAAAAGACCTCCCAAATCTCGGGCACGTCCTTCAGGGCCAGCACAAAGCTTTCGCGCGGAGGTGCCTGATACACGGCCGAGACGCGGCTGGGCTGGCCCTTCTTGCTTTTGACCTCGATGACCTTGGCGACCGAGAGGTCTTCGGTCGACAGCAGGGTCAGGCTGTTTGGCAGGTAATTCGCCACCGCCACCCATTTGCCATCCCCCGACATGGCGATGTTGCGGCTGTTCAGGCCCGCACGCACGCGGCCCACCTGATGCAGCGCCCAGATGTCGTATTTCTGCACCCAGCCATCGCGGGACATGATGAACACAAAACGCCCATCGGGGCTGAATTTCGGCCCGCCATGCACGGCAAACGGGGTCTCGAACCGGTCCAAAACCTCGAACGTATCGCCGTCCAATACGCTGACGTGATGATCCCCGGTCTCGACCGCCAGAGTGATGTTCATCGGGTCGCTGTCCCAGACGGGCGCATCCACCGGCACATAATCCTCGTCCAGAGACCGGCTGGCCATGATGTCGGCCTCGCCCCATTCCGGGTCGGTCTCCAGCGGAGATTTCAACCAGCCCGCCAGTTCCTCGATTTGCAAGGCGTCCAACTCATGCGAGAACCCCGGCATCTGCGTGGCCGCGCGCCCTTCGGCGATCACCGCCGCTACGCGTGGGCCCCGCATCCGCTTCAACGTTTCCGGGATCAGCGCAGGCCCAACCCCGCCCAGCCTGTTTTCCCCATGGCACGAGGCACAATGTTCCGCATAATCCGCAGGCGCATCAGCCCAGGCCGCGCCCACGCTCAGGATCGAACACAAAACCCCGATCTTCATCTTTTCAAAAATACTCTCGCCGGAGGCTCCTGCACGCACCACCCGCGCAGGGGCCGGGCGAGCAGAGAAAACGGTATCAAAAGAACTGATGTGCCGGATCATGACGTTTCCCCCGGAACGGCGTGACCTGCAGACGTTCACCTGCATCATCCACGCCGATTTCTTGATTTGACAGATAGCAGGCCGGATCTTCGGCCCAGGGATCGCCGGTCAGTTGCAGGGCGCGGATACGGGTGTTGCCGCCGCAGACATCCTTCAACTGACACGCCCCGCAGCGCCCTTTCAGCGGACGCGGACGGGTACGCAGCATGGCCAGCATCGGATCGTCGCTGGTCCAAAGCTCGGAAAATGGCTGGGTCTTCACATTGCCGACCGTGTAATCGGACCAATAGGTATCGGGATGCACCCGGCCCAGATTGTCGATATTGGCCACGCCCAGCCCGCTGGAATTCCCACCCCAGGCGGCCAGATGTTCGCGCACATGGGCGGCTTTGGCGTCGTCGAAATGCGCCCGAACCCAGTTCAGAAAATACCCGGCATCGGCGTCATTATTGCCGGTCACGATGTCCAGAGGCCGCCCGCCCGAGGCCGCCTCCCAAGCGCGTTCCAGCAACAGGTCCAGCCCCTTGCGGGTGCGCAGATGTTCGGCGTCTTCGCCGCGGTTCTTGTCACCACGCCCCGCATAGACCAGATGGGACAGATAGAATTTGTCCACACCTTCGTCATCGCACAGCTGCAGCAGGTCGGGCAGGTGATGCTGGGTGCCCTCGGTCAGACAGAACCGCAGCCCCACCTTGATGCCGCGTTTCTTGCATTCGCGCACGCCGCGCAGGGCGTCGGCAAAGGCACCTTCGACCCCGCGGAACCAGTCATTTGTGGCCCCGATCCCGTCCAGAGAAATGCCGACATAGCTGAAGCCCACATCGGCGATCCTATCTGCGGTTTCGTCGTAAATCCGCGTGCCGTTGGTCGAAAGCGCCAGCATCGGCACCAACTCGCGCGCGCGTCTGGCGATGTCGAAGAAATCGAACCGGTCCAGCGGTTCTCCACCCGACAGGATCAGGGCCGGAACGCGAAACTGGCCCAGATCCTCAAGCGTGACCATGGCTTGCTCATGGCTCAGCTCGCCCGGAAAGGCCACATCCGCCGAGACGGTATAGCAATGGCGGCATTTCAGATTACAGCGCCGCGTCAGGTTCCAGATCACCACCGGTTTCACCGGGCCGGGGCGGCGTTTGCGCACCGGGGTCGGTTTCACAAGTTGGTGCATGTATTCGGTCAGGCGGAACATGTCTCAGCCTTTCTTTTTCAGGCGCAGCCCGGTCTTTTTCAGGATGCGCGTGGAATAGAGGATATCTTTGGCCCTGCAGGCATCGCCCAGAATGGCGGCGATCTGTGCGCGCTTTTCCTCGACCTCGTCCCGGTCGGCGCCGTGGACCATGGCAAACAGGTTATAAGGCCAGCCCGGCAGGGCGCGCGGGCGTTCGTAGCAATGGGTGACAAAGGGCAACGCGCCGATATGAGCGCCAAGTTCAGCGATGCAGCCGTCGTCAACATCCCAAACAGTCATGCCGTTCGATGTCATCCCCAGCTTGTAGTGGTTCGGAGCGGCAGCGATACGGCGGATTACGCCGCGCGATTTCATGTCGGCAAGGCGGGCCAACAAGGCGTTCTCGTCGATGCCAAGATCTGCCGCGACCTGCGCATATGGCGCGGACACAAGAGGCAGACCGCCTTGCAGCGCCTCGATAATCTCTCTGTCTGATGCGTCAATCATGCCGCCACCCGGAAGCCGATGAAGAATTCCTGCAATTTGGGGAAGCGGAGCACTTCGATCCCCGTTTCCCGTTCAATCGCATCGGCGACGGCTCCGATCCCCTCGGGCGTTTCGGTGGCCAGCACGAACCACATGTTCAGCCGGTGCGTGCGTTCATAATTATGCGCCACCTCAGGATGCGCATTGACTTTGGTCAGGACGGTTTCGAAATCCTTGGGCGGGACGGCCATGGCGCACAGGCAGAATGCGCCACCCATGGCAGCCGCGTCGAAGAAGGGGCCAAAGCGGGTGATGATGCGGTCTTCTTTCATCCGCGACAGGCGGGCCAGCAGATCGCTTTCTGCAATCCCCAACTCGTCGGCGACGGCGGCATAGGGGTGCGAGGTCAACGGCAGGTCGTCCTGCATCCGGTTCAGGATCGCGCGGTCTGTTTCGTCCAGCGTCATGCGGCGGCCTCTTTCGGTTGGATCAATGCGCCGGTCTGTTTGAAGCAGCGGGTCGAGAACAGCACTTTGCGTTGCGCACCAAATAGTTCCGGCAGGGCGGCGGCCCCGGCCAAGACCTCCATTGCTTCTGGGCGCGAGCGCGCGTGGATCATGGAATAGAGGCGATAGGGCCAGACATCCTCGACCGGTTTACGCTCATAACACAGCGTGACACCGGGATGCGCTGCCAGCGCCGGGCCTGCGGTGCTGACCTGCTCGGCCGGCATATCCCAAACCACCATCGCATTGGCGGACCATCCCAGCGCCCGATGCCGCACGATGACCCCAAGGCGCGAGATAATTCCGGCGCCGTGCAGGGCCTCAATCCGGGCCATCACCTCGCCCATATCGCGGTTCAGGGTCCGGGCCAGCGCGGCGTAAGGTTCAGCGACCAGCGACAGGCCAGAGCTAAGCGCCTGCAACAAGGGGCGGTCCCCGTCGCGCATGGCCGCGCGATCCACTTTTCGCGGGCCGGGAACATTGCGGGTTTTGCCGGACATGCGGAACCCAAGATCGACGTTGAATGGCCGCACCAGACGCAGGTCCAGAACCCGCAATCCGGTTTGGTTGCTGATCCGGGCCAGCGTGTCGTTGACATGCGCTCGGTCCGGGCCGGTGGCCACGAACCACAGGTTCCAGTCATCCTCGCGCTGGTAATTGTGGTTCACGCCGGGTTCCGCGTCGATCAGGGCGGCGATGTCTTCCAGACGTTCCTCGGGCGCGGCCACGGCGGCCAGGGTGCTGGCCGAAACCGCGCCCGGCGCAATGGTTGCGCCAACCCGCGTGATGCGCCCGGTCTTGCGCATCCGCGCCAGACGGTCGAGCACTTCGGCCTCGTCGAGCCCCAGAGCGTCGGCCAGAACCTGAAACGGGCGTTCGGTGATGGGAAAATCGCGCTGGAAATCGTCCAGCAGGCGGCAATCAATCGGATCGGTGATATGTTGCATCGCTTACAGCCCCGTTCTGTGCGCGCGGGCGGTGAAGAAGATGCCGGATGGACTGTCGGCCTCGATTTCCCGCAGTTTTTCAAACGTTTGCGTGTCATAGACCATGACCTTGCCCGCATCGCGCACGCTAAGCCAGACTTCGTGCCCGCGCGGTGTGAACTCCATATGCAGCACCGCCGGGCCGGGCTTGAATTCGTGGACGATCTCTTTGGTCACGGAATCGATCACCTGAATTGTGTCGTTCAGCGGGTGGGCGAAGTTCACCCAAACCTGCCGCCCGTCAGGCCGCGCCATGGCAAAGACCGGCTGGCCGTGGGTTTTGGTGCGCCCGGTTTCGGTCAGGGTGTCGGCGTCGATCCACAGAACCTCGTGATGGCCGACCGCAGGCAAAACGAACTCGCGCCCGGTCAGGGCCCAGCCTTCCAGATGGGGCATTTTGTAAACCGGCATTTCCTCTTGCCCGCGCCCATAGTCGGGCAGCACGCGAATTGGCTCGGGGCTATCGGCCCACAGATCCAGCGCGGTCAGGCCGTCCTCGCCAAACAGGCCGGTGATATAGGTGCGGCCATTGGCGGTGATCAGCGCGTCATAGGGGTTCTTGCCCATCTCGGGGATTTTGGTGATCGCGGGGTTGCCCTTGGCAAAATCGGCAATCCAGGTTTCGCCCGTGTCCCACATGGTGAACACGAACCGGCGGCCCGGCGCATCGACCAGACCGATGGTTTTGCCGCCCGTGGGAATGTCGGCGACCATCTCAAGCGTCTCGGCATCGAACACGCGCACGCCGCCGGGTTCATAATTCGACACGGCGACCAGCTTACCATCGTCCGAGATCGCGCCGCCAATGGCATTTCCGGCCTGCACGACACGGTTTGCAATCTGGCGAGTGACGATATCGACTTTGGTCAATCCGCCGTCGCGCCCGAACACATAGGCAAACCGTTCATCGGGCGAATAAACCAGAGAGGCATGGGACAGATCGCCCAGCCCTTCGATCCGCGCCAGCGCCGCGCGGTCGGACTGATCCACCAACAGGACCGAGCCTTTGGCGCGTTCGATCACCAACCCTAGATCTCCGGTTGCGGTGGGTTCCGCCTGCGCGGTGGTCATCATGAGGGTGGCGGCGAGGGTCAGGATCAAATGTCTCATTATTCCTCCTGTTCCAGCAGATAGCGGGCGATCCATTCGGCCTCTTCTTCGCTGATCAGGGGCCGCCAGGGGGGCATCGCAGTGTCGGGGATGCCGTCGAGGATCACACCGGTCAGGACCTCAGGGTCGTAGTGGTCCAGCGTTTCCGAACGCAGATCCGGGCCAAGGCCGCCCTTCAGCGACAGCCCGTGGCAGGAACCGCAATCCTGATGGACAAGGCGTTTCAGAGCGTTCGGGTCGAGCGTGTCAGCAGCGAATGCTGTGGTGGCCACAAGCACGGCAGATGTAAGTAGAACTGAAGGCAGCGACCTGCCGCGGGTGGGCGAGAAGCGCCCGCCCGGGGGGGCGCTCGGGCGCTGCCCTGCGGTGCCACCGGGCGCAACGTTTCTGCGTCCAAGCTTAGCCATGGGCCTGCTCCAGTAATTCGGCCACGGGGCGTTCGGCGTAAAGCGAGACCACCTTGCCGATGATGAACAGCGTGGGGGCTTGCAGCCCGGCCTCGCGCACATCTGCGGCCAGCCGATCCAGCCGGGATACAAGGCGGCGTTCATCGGGCAGGGTCGCTTTGCCAACGGCCAGAACCGGGGTTGATCCGGGCAGATTCTCGGTCATCAGCCCCATGGCGATCTGGCCGATATTGGCCACGCCCATATAGACAACCAGCGTTGTCTCTGGGTCGGCCAGACGTTTCCAATCCAGATCCAGCACCTTGTCGGCCTGCCGGTGCCCGGTGACATATTGCACCGAGGTCGCCAGCCCGCGATGGGTCAGCGGCACACCGGTGGAACAGGACGCCCCCTGCGCTGCCGTGATGCCGGGCGCGTATTCCACCGCGATGCCATGGGCCATCAGATAGGCGGCCTCTTCCGAGCCGCGCCCGAAAATCATCGGGTCGCCGCCTTTCAGCCGTGCAACCGTGTGACCTGCACGGGCTTCGTGAACCAGGATTTCATTGATACGGTCCTGCGGCACCGTATGGCATTTGGGCGCTTTGCCGACCGGGATCAGCCGCGCACCAAAAGCGTGCAAATCGAGGATATCGGCCGAGACCAGACGGTCATAAACCACCACGTCCGCCTCTTGCAGCATCCGCAGCGCACGCAGGGTCATCAGTTCGGGGTCGCCGGGGCCTGCGCCAATCAGAAAAACCTTACCGCTCATGTGCAAACTCGCTTGGTCTGAATGTCTTCGGAACCCAGGTTTTCCTGCGCGATCTGGTGACGTTGCTGGGTCAGCCGGGCGTGTCATGCGCCAAGACTGCCGCAACCAAAAAAGAACCTCCTTGACTAAAGTTAAGGAGCGCGGGATTTGCGCCCGCGCTCCTTTCTCTTGCCTGTAGTCCTGCCTTAGGGTTCGACGGTGATCATTCCGATCATGTTCTGCGTCTCCCAATGCGGGCCGCACAGATAGTCCCGCGGACCGGGGGTTAAGAAGGTCAGATCAACCGATTCCTCAGGGAACAAACGATCGCTTTCAGGCGCGCTGCCGTCTTTGAGCAACACGGAATGGCTGGTCCTTTTGTCCACATTCACCCAGCGCACCGTTGTGCCTGCCTTGACCGTCAACTCGACCGGGCAGAACGTGTATTTATACATCAGCACCACCTCGGCATCCTCGACAGCGGAAGAGGGCTGACCGAACAGCTCGACATAGCGGTCTTCGGCCTCGGCACACAGTTCGGCAGTGTCATCGGCCCAGGCGGGCGCAGCCAAAAGCAGCAGCGCGGGAAGAAGGTGTTGGGGTTTCATCGTCCAAATCTCCTCTTCTAAGCGGAAGGGGCCGGATTATCCGGCCCCTGTCCATTATTGTTTGACCACGTTGATGAAGGCGCTGTCGTCGTCCAGCGCAAGGCTGGTATCCAGCGTCACGTGGTGGAACCGTGCGGCGGCAAAGTCATCATGGATGGCAAAGCCGACGGTATAGGTCTGCCCGGCCTCAAGCGGCACATCACCGGCTGCGCCCGAGTTCAGCGGACGGGTGAAGACCACGGTCCACATACCTGCATCAAGGCTGGCCGAGGCGGCGATGTCACCGTCATTGACCACACGCTGTTCCAGCAGATAGCCATTGGTGGCGCTGCCGTCCGCATAAACCCGCATCAGGTCCAGATAGGTGCCGTCTGCCAGGTATTGCTCGATCTGCTCTGCCGCTTGCAGCTTGTCCCAACCACCCAGCGCCTTGCCGCGACGGCCTTTGATTTCGACCTCGGTCCGGCTTTCGCTGATGTATTTGGTCACCGTGTCCTGTGCGGTCAGACGACCCGAGACGTCCCCGTTGGCGGCAATCGCCTCGGCACCCGGATCAAAGGGCATATAGCTGTTGTCGGCGTGGCACGAGGCCCAGCAACCCACCTGATCACCCAACTCGATCCCGGTGCCGGTGATCATCATGGCAACCTTGATCTGGTTGTCGGGGTCCATCTTGCCACCGTCGACAAACGGCGCCGGGTTGTGACCTGCATCCGGCCATTGCAGGCGGATGTAGAGATTTTCATCATCATGCGCTGCCTGAACGGTTGCGTCGATCACACCGCGTTTGCCAGGGATCGGCGTTGGTTCCAGCTCGCCACCAGCCACGATCTTGTTGCCGATCGCATCCAGTTCGGCGGCGTGACAGGTGGTGCATTTGTCCCCGCCTTTGGTCAGAGGCCGTGCGCCGCCGTGGGATCTGCCGTTCTGGACCCATTCGAACGAGGCCTGACCGGGGTAGAACAGCTTCATATCCGCAGTTGGCACCGCAGCCCAATCGACATTCGTGCCGACATCGCTGCCGCCACCGGCCGGTGCAGCCGCTTCTTCGCCCGAAGCTTTGGCCCGTTCTTCCGCAACCGCCGCGTCAACCGCTGCCGCGATCTGAGCCTGCACAGCTTCCTGCTGAGCCACACGCGCGGCTTTTTCGGCCTCGGCTTCGGCGGCTTCCTTGGCTTCGATCCGCTCGAGGCTGGCCAGGTATTCTGCCGGGATTTCGCGGATGAACGCGGGGTTCGGGGCTTCGAGTTCTTCCAGATACCCTTCGTCGGCCCGGTCGCGGGCGTCCGAATGTGCGATCCCCTTGTGACAGTCGATACAGGTCTGGCCAACGGTCATGGCGTTCAGGTGCTGCTGACGGGCGCGGGGTTTCTGGAACTCGGGCATCATCGATTCGAAATCGTGACAGTTACGACACTCGCGCGAGTCGGTGGCCTTCATCCGTTCCCATTCGTTCATCGCCAGATGCACGCGCTTGGCTTCGAATTTTTCGCGTGTGTTGATGGTGCCGACCATCTTGCCATACAGCTCTTTCGAGGCCTTGATCTTGCGGATGATCTTGTGGGTCCAGTCCTTGGGCACGTGGCAGTCGGAACAGACCGCGCCGACGCCGGATCGGTTCACGTCGTGAATCGTGCCGGTGTATTCCTCATAGACGAAATCGCGCATCTCGTGGCACGAGACACAGAATTCCTTGGTGTTGGTCGCTTCCATGGCGGTGTTGAATCCGCCCCAGAAGATAATGCCAGCGGCAAAGGCCGCAGCGAAACCGGCCACGGGCATCCCCCACAGGAAATACCGGCGCCAGATCGGTGGTTTTTTATCAGGTTCGGAGGTCATATCCGGGCTCCGTTGGCTGTTCTAACTGGCCCGGCGTGTCAGGCCGGCGCGTTTAGCTGATGGGGAAAACGAAGAAAGGGCGGGCGAGGGGCCCGCCCTTTCCGATTTGGGCTGCGAACCCGTCAGGTGACGTGGTTCGAGCGGTTGTAGACGTTGAACTTCCCGGTCGGAGCAAACAGCCCCTTCACGCGGCCGATCTCTTCCAGCGTCTTGGCGTCGTAGATCACGATCTCACCGTTCGGTTCTTTCGAGGTCGAGCGGTTCCACTTGGAAACCCAAACCTCGGATCCGTCCTGGTTGAACTCGAAGTGGACGGCGACGTTGCCTTCCTCTTCGGTGATCTGGATCGTTTTCACGATCTCACCGGTTGCCTTGTCGATGACCTGCACCGATTGCTGGATCTCAGGCTCGGGGTGCTTGGTCTGGTCCGCCCAGATGTAATCTGATTCCGGGTGCGTCCGGATGAACAGACCGGGTCCGTCGGTTTCGACCTCATAACAGGTCTGCCATGCCTGATCCGGGTGGCCTTCGGGGTCGTTGCCCCAAACGGTGACCGTACCTTCGCCCAGGTGGGTTGTTCCGGCAACAGGACCGCAGTTCGGATCATCCCAGTTGGCGCCCGGGCCGGGGTGCGGCAGCGGCGCGGTGTCGATCAGAGCTTCCAGCTTGTGGGTCTCGGTATCGACCACAACCATCTTGTTCGACGCGTTTGCGGCGATCTGGAAGTAACGGCCGGTTGGATCGAAGAACCCGTCATGCAGGAACTTGGCGCTGTCGATCTTGTCGATCCGCAGGTTGTCCAGGTCGGTATAGTCCACCTGCCACAACTGACCGAGTTCCTTGACCGCCACGATCCATGTGGGCTCGTTCGGGGTGGTGTAGATTGCGGCCACGCGGGCCTCTTCCACATAATCCCCGTCCACGTTGTAGCCACGGGTCGAGACGACCTTTTTCGGCTCCATCGTGTGGGCGTCGACGATCGCGAAATGCGGCGGCCAATAGGCCCCACCGATCACGTATTTACCGTCACCCGACACGGCCACGTCGCGGGCGTCATAGCCAATGGTCACTTCGGCCACCAGCATGTTTTCCGGGTTCTGCCACAGGTCGATCTTGGTCATCTTGCCGTCGCGGCCCATGGTGTACCAGAAGCGGCCCGGGTTTTCCGGCTCTTCCAGTTTGTGGTGCTCGGACGCTTTCAGCACGTGCACCGCGTAACCGGTCGGAATATGCGCCAGCACTTCCTTGGTGTCGCCGTCGATCACGGCCACCTTGCCCACGTCACGTTCGATGACCACGAAGAAGTTTTCCCAGTTGCGGCCATGCAGCGGCTCGGTCGGGTAATCTTCGGGTTCGACATAGACCTTGCGGGTCGCCATCATCTGTTCAAGCGACATCTCGGGCGGCTTGGGCGGCTCCATCTGGATATAGGTCGCCATATCGCGGATCTCATCCTCGGACATCACGTCCGAGAAGTTGTTCATCCCGCCCTCGGTGCCCCATGCGATGATCTTTTCAAGCCGATCCTGACCCAGTTTCAGGGTCCCGGATTCGGTCACGGTACCATCGGCATTCTTTGTTTTCACCAACGGTTCAAGGCTTTTACCGGTGGCACCCTTGCGCAACACGCCGTGGCAACCGGCGCAGCGTTCAAAGTAAAGTTGCTTGGAAGACTCGAAGGCTTCGTCGCTAAGTGTCGGGCCTTCAGCGAAGGTTGGCGCGGCGACGCTGCCCAGCAGCATCGCCAAACCGACCCCGAAGGCGCGGCCAGTTTTGTTGTAGCTGATTCCAAGTGACATGATCACTCTCCATTTGCTGGTGAGGCAGGTCCAAGGGTGGGACATCACGCGTTTGTCATCCTTGACGAAAGTCAACGCTGCCCCGGCATTTCGTAAACAAAAGCGGAAAAAGGGGCCCCTCAGGCACTTTAAAAAACCTGTGTCTGAGGGTCATATTTTCCGCAGCTTTTGATTTTGGTTAAGTCGCGGTCAGGAGCGCATTGCTAGGGCTTGGAAAACACCAAGGAGAGCAGCAATGCCCGCAATCATCACACGCGTTTTTGGTGAAGGGTTCCGTGTATTTTTTCTGTCGGCCGGTCTTTATGGCCTGTTTGTCGGTCTGGTCTGGGGCCTGTGGCTGACAGTGCCCTATCTGGCGCCGGAATACGGCATGACGCCGCCCATGTGGCACGCGCATGAGATGATCTTTGGCTATGCAACGGCGGCGCTTGGCGGGTTTTTCCTGACCGCCGTCCCGAACTGGACCGGCGCGCCGGACGCGCGCGCGCGGTTCATAACCCTGGCTGCAGGTCTGTGGCTGGCCGGTCGGATGGCGATGTGGTTTTCGGGGGCTCTGCCTGCGGCGCTGGTGGCTGTGGTCGATCTGGCCTTTGTACCGATTCTGGCCGCCAAGATCCTGACGCAGCTGATCAAACGTCCGAAACCGCAGAACATGGTCTTTCTGGTTCTGCTCAGCCTAATCTGGGTGGCGGATCTGATGACTCATCTGGAATGGATGGGGATCACCAACGACACGCTGCAAACCGGGCTTCGGGCCGGGCTTCTGACCCTGTGTGCGATGATCGCCATATTGGGCGGGCGTATCACGCCGGCCTTCACGCGCAACGCGATGAAGCGCGCAGGCGTGCCCGAGGTCAACTGGCCGGTCTCGGCCCCGACATTCGACAAGGCAGGAATCGCCTTGGCCTTGCTGGTGCCGCTCTGTGCCTTGGTCCTGGGGGTCGGGCCGGTGGCAGGCGGGTTGGCGCTGGTTTTGGGCGTTGTGCAGATTATGCGCATGGCCCGCTGGCGCGCGGTCTGGGCGGCCCGGCAACCGATTCTGCTGGCGCTGCATCTGGGGCTGGCCATGCTGGCGCTGGGTCTGATCCTTTGGGGGCTGGCGGTTCTGGGCCTTGGGAACGAGGTCGCCGCCCTGCATGTTTTGGGCATCGGCTGCGTCGGTGGCATGACCCTTGCGGTCATGAGCCGCGCCGCGCTGGGGCATAGCGGGCGGGCGCTGGTTGCGCCTGCGCCGATGGTTGTGGCCTATGGGCTGATGGCGGTGGCTGCTTTGTCGCGCTGGGTCGGGGCCGAAATGAATGCCGGGTATCTGGTGGCGATGCTTTTGTCCGACGGTCTCTGGGTCGCGGCTTTTGCGCTGTATCTTGTCGCCATGTGGCCCGCATTAACCGGCCCGAAGGCCGCCAAATCAGGCTGATCCGACTTCCTTTCCATAGTCTTGACTTTCGTTAAGGAGCCACCGCGCCCTTACCGCCATTGTGACCAGACTAGCTAATCTGCGCAAAGGAGAGCGCGATGCGAGAAGTCATGACAAAGAGCATGGCCCGCAATATTTTCTATGGCGGGTCCCTGTTCTTCATCCTCATCTTTCTGGCCCTGTCGGCCCATTCCCACCTGTATATCGTGCGATCCGAAAACGCGGCGAAGCTTGATGAAAGCGTGGTGCGGGGCAAGCACGTCTGGGAAAAACACGCCTGTATCAACTGTCACACGATCCTGGGTGAAGGCGCTTACTTTGCGCCCGAAGTTGCGAACGTGATGACCCGATGGGGCGTGCTGGACGACCCGGAATCAGCCTTTGAGGCGCTCAAGGGCTGGATGGAGGCGCAGCCGACCGGAATTCCCGGTCGTCGGCAGATGCCCAATTTCAACCTCAGCGACGAAGAGCTTCGTGACCTGACCAACTTCCTGATCTGGACGGACAATATCGACGCTCAGGGCTGGCCGCCCAACGAGGCGGGCTGAGAAAGGGAACGGAGCAATGAAATACGAAACCCAAAAAATCGCCTATGCCTACTTTGCAGTAGCCATGGCCCTGTTTGCGATACAGGTTCTGGGCGGCCTTCTGGCCGGTCTGATCTATGTGTCGCCCAACTTCCTGAGCGAGCTTCTGCCGTTCAACATCGTGCGGATGCTGCACACCAACTCTCTGATCGTCTGGTTGATCCTGGGCTTCTTCGGGGCGGCCTACTTTCTGATCCCGGAAGAAGCCGAACGCGAGATCCATTCGCCCAAGCTGGCCTATCTGCAGCTGATCATCCTTGTGGTCGGTACGCTGGGCGTGGTTGTGACCTATGTGTTCAACCTGTTCGAAGGCAACTGGCTGCTGGGCAAAGAGGGGCGCGAGTTCCTTGAACAGCCCAAATGGGTCAAGGCCGGTATCGTCGTGGCGGCGCTGATCTTCCTTTACAACGTGTCGATGACCGTTCTGAAAGGCAAGAAAACCGCAATTACCAACATCCTTCTGTTGGGTCTTTGGGGTCTGGCGCTGCTGTTCCTGTTTGCCTTCTACAACCCCGGCAACCTGTCCCTGGACAAGCAATACTGGTGGTATGTCGTCCACCTGTGGGTCGAAGGCGTGTGGGAGCTGATCATGGCCTCGATCCTGGCCTACCTGATGCTGAAACTGACCGGTGTTGACCGTGAGGTGGTCGAAAAATGGCTATACGTCATCGTCGCCGCCGCGCTGTTCTCGGGCATCCTTGGGACGGGCCACCACTACTACTGGATCGGTACGCCTGCGTACTGGCAGTGGATCGGGTCCATCTTCTCAAGCCTCGAAGTGATCCCGTTCTTCGCGATGATGGCCTTTGCCTTCGTCATGGTCTGGAAGGGCCGCCGGGACCACCCCAACAAGGCCGCGTTGCTGTGGTCGCTGGGCTGTGCCACGCTCGCCTTCTTTGGGGCCGGTGTCTGGGGCTTCCTGCACACGCTGCACGGGGTGAACTACTATACCCACGGCACGCAGATCACTGCCGCACACGGTCACCTGGCCTTCTATGGTGCCTATGTCTGCCTCAACCTGGCGATCTTCAGCTATGCCATGCCGATCCTCAAGAACCGTGATCCGTATAATCAGGTGCTGAACATGGGCTCGTTCTGGCTGATGACCAGCGGCATGGTCTTCATGACCTTTGTCCTGACCTTCGGCGGAACCGTGCAGACCCATATGCAGCGCGTGGTCGGAGATTACTTCATGGATGTCCAAGACCAGATCGCGATCTTCTACTGGATGCGCTTTGGCTCTGGTGTGGTGGTCGTCTTGGGTGCGCTGCTGTTCATCTACTCGATCTGGGTCCCCCGGAAAGAGATCATTGAACCCGGCGCGGCCGAAACCCCTGCGGAGTGATGGATATGGACGGCTCCATGAAAATGAACGAGGGGGTGGCAAACGCCCCCTTCTACCTCGCTCAAGGCGATGAATGCGATGTGTTCTGCGCTGCTTACAAGAATGATCTGCCGGTCTTGCTGAAAGGTCCGACAGGTTGCGGCAAGACCCGGTTTGTGGCCCATATGGCCGCTCGTCTGGGCCGCCCTCTTTATACCGTGGCCTGCCACGATGACCTTGCCGCCGCCGACCTGATCGGGCGCTACCTGCTGAAAGGTGGCGAGACCGTCTGGGTCGATGGCCCCCTGACCCGGGCGGTGCGCGAGGGCGCGATCTGCTACCTTGATGAAGTGGTCGAGGCCCGCAAGGACGTGACCGTTGTGTTGCACCCGCTGACCGACGACCGGCGCATCCTGCCGATCGACCGCACCGGCGAAGAGCTTGAAGCCGCCCCCGGCTTCATGCTGGTGGCCTCATACAACCCGGGATATCAGAATATCCTGAAAACCCTGAAACCCTCGACCCGGCAGCGGTTCATTTCGCTGGAGTTCGACTTCCCCTCGCCTCAGATGGAGGCCGAGGTCGTCGCACAGGAAAGTGGCCTGCCGCTGGAACGCTGCAAGCCGCTGGTCCGACTGGCCGGCAAGTTGCGCGGGCTGAAGGGTCAGGACCTTGAGGAAGGCGTCTCCACCCGTTTGGTCGTTTATGCCGCGACGCTTATTGCGCAAGGCATGTCCACCGACCGCGCCATCCTTGCCGCCATGATTGAACCTCTGACTGATGACGAGGACATCAAACGCGGGCTCCTCGATCTTGTCACGGCTGTCTTTGGGTGAGGCCGGCCGATGGTCAAGATCGATTTTGAGCCATGGGAACCCGAAGAAACGATCGGGAAACTGTGGCACACCCTTGCCAGCCGCCTCGATGCACCCCAGGTGCATGTTGGAGCCGCGGTCGACCTCTCAGAGGTCGCGGGGCGGCTGGCCGTCCTCTTTCGGGGACTTGGGGGTAGCCCGGGCGTTGAATTGCGCCCGGTCTCACCCGAAATTTCACACCACCGTCTGAACTGGCGCCGCCGTCTGGCGACCGAGGCCGAGATGATGCCGCGCGCCTCATTCGACGGTGAGGTTCTGCGCCTGCCCGACAGCCTGTCGGTTTTCCCCGCGCGCGAGGCCAATGGCGCGCTCTATGTCTGGCTGGCCGCCGCGGCGGCCCATGCCGGAACCCGCATTGACGAGGAAGATCCGCTGCGCGCCGATCTGCGCGCATTGACCGCTGCACAACAGATGATTGACGCGACACTGGAGGACGCGCCGGGCCTGCGCCCGCTTTACGTTGAGCTTTGCAAAGGTCTGCTGCATCACCGCGACGTCCCCGACCTGCCGCCTGTTGAAGCCGCAGTCGAAGACCTGATCCGCAACATGCTGGGCGATCCCGCACCCCTGTCCGACAGGGCCAAGGAATTGCTGGCGCTGGACGCCGATCTGACCGCCCCGCGCGGTTACCAGTCGTTCCGCCCTGTCCCGTTATGGCCGGAACTGCGCGCTGTCGGCTTCTCTGAACACAATGAGGTCGAAAACCCCGAAACCGAAGGCCCGCCCGAGGAATCGGGCGAGAAAACCCACCGCGCCCGCCGCCGCAAATCCGATCAGGCGAGCCGCAGTGACAGTTTTATCCTGCACAAGTTCGAAGCCATCCTAAGCTGGGCCGAGTTCCTGAACATCAACCGGCGCATCGACGATGACGACCCCGACAACGCCAAAAAGGCCGCCGACGATCAGGAAGAGATCGGGCTGGGCCAGATCTCCAAAGCGCCGCCGACGCGGTTGAAACTGCATCTGGATTTGGCTCCGGAGGATGTGAATCGCGAGCGTCTGTCGGGCCGTATCCTGTACCCTGAATGGGATGTACGCACCGGCCAGTACCTGCCGGATCACGTCAACGTCCTGCTCTCGGACGCCGATATTCGCGAGGATGCCGCCGAGTTTGGCAAAGACCCAGCCACCGCCCCTCGCATTCGCGCCGTCAAACGCCAGTTCGAAGCGCTGCGCCCCGGTCGCGTGATGACACGCGGCCATCTGGACGGCGATCAGCTGGACATCGAAGCCGCAGTGCGTGCGCAAGCGGACCGGCATGCCAGTGGCGAAGGCAACGAACGTGTCTGGATGCAATCCCGCCCCGAGGCACGCGATCTGGCAGTGTCCATCCTGCTGGATGTCAGCCGATCCACTGAAAGCGCCGTCACGGGCCGCGCCGTGATCGACATCGAGCGTGAAGCACTGGCCGCGCTTGCCTGGGGCCTGAATGCCTGCGGCGACGATTTCGCCATCCATGCCTTCAGCTCGCTGAAACGCCAGCGCGTCTATGTGCAGCGCTGCAAACGGTTTGACGAGCCGATGGGCACCAAGGTTGAACAACGCATCGCGTCGCTGCGCCCGGGCCACTACACCAGGCTGGGCGCGGCGATCCGCCATTGCTCTGCCGATCTGGCGGCGCAGTCGCGCAAACGCCGCTTGCTGCTGGTCATCACCGACGGCAAGCCCAACGATCTGGACCATTACGAAGGCCGCCACGGGATCGAAGACACCTGCATGGCCGTTCGCGAAGCGCGCCGGACCGGGCATTCGGTCTTTGGCGTCACCATCGACAAGACCGGCAAAAGCTGGTTCCCACGCATGTTCGGACAGGGTGGTTTCGCGGTCATCCCCGACCCGCACCGCCTGACCATGGCGTTGCCGCAGATCTACCGCCAACTGGTCGGCGCATGAGCGACGCCTCTCTGATCGACGAGCTTCCGGGCGAGTTGCTGATGTGGGTGCTGATTATCTCGGAACTGCTGGTGTTCGGCGCGGGCCTGATCGCCTTCATGGGCGTCCGCCTGACCGACCCGGCAGGATTTGCCGAGGCGCAATCGCATCTCTATCGCACTGGCGCGGCTTTCAATACCGTGGTCCTTGTGACCTCAGGCTATCTTGCCGCGCTAGCGTTGCGCTGGCGCCGCGCCGAACGCCGCCTCAAATCCCGGCTCGCCCTGACCGGGGCCGCGGCGCTGGGGATCGTGTTCCTGATCATCAAAGGCGTGGAATACACCGGCAAGGCCGCGCAGGGTATCACCTATGAAACCCACCCGTTCTTCCTGTTTTACTATCTGCTGACCGGCTTTCACGCCGCCCATGTCCTGGCGGGGGTCGCGATTCTGCTGCTGGTCGCCTGGCGCGATGATCCAAACAACATCGAGGCGGGGGCACAGTTCTGGCACATGGTCGACCTGGTCTGGATCATGCTGTTCCCCGTGATCTACCTGCTGGGATAAGCGAGATGCCCCTGTCTTCTTCTCGTTCCAAAAACGGCCGCCGGAGGCGTCCCGACCCTTTGACCCGCGCCTGGCTTGGCCTGCTGGCGCTCAGCCTTGCGTCGGCGCTGCTGACCCTGCTGCACAGCCCAAAGGTGGTGGCTGCCGGTGTGCTGGTTCTCGCCCTGATCAAAACGCGGCTGATCCTCGCGCTATACCTTGATCTGGCCCACAGCCCAAACTGGCTACGCGGGTTCACCATGGTTCTCACCATCTTCTCGCTGTTGATCTTTGGCCTCTACCTGATCTGAAAAAAGCCGCCCCCGACAGGGACGGCAGTCTGCAAAGCAAAGGGAGGCTTTGTTTATTGGGCTGCCATCGGCATCCTCGCGATCTGACAGCGCTGCCAAAGGACTGACAACGCCCCCACCAGATGGTCGATATCTTCATCGGTATGAACCGGTGACGGCGTGATCCGCAGACGTTCGGTTCCTTTCGGGACCGTGGGATAGTTGATAGGTTGGATATAGATGCCAAACTCCTCCAGCAGCGTGTCCGAGATGAACTTGCACTTCACCGGATCGCCCACCATCACCGGGATGATGTGGCTGAGGTTGGGAAGATGTGGAATGCCCTCGGCATCCAGCCGCGCGCGGACCTGGGCCACGCGGGCCTTTTGCAGGTCACGTTCGGCATTCGACTGTTTCAAATGCCGGATCGAGGCGGCAGCCCCGGCGGCAATCGACGGGGGCAAAGCGGTTGTAAAGATGAACCCGCTGGCAAAACTGCGCACGAAATCGCACAGCGCGGCTGAGGCCGCAATGTATCCGCCGACCACACCAAAGGCTTTGCCCAGTGTCCCTTCGATCACGGTCAGGCGATCCATCAGGCCTTCGCGTTCAGCGATTCCGCCGCCGCGCGGGCCGTACAAACCAACGGCGTGCACCTCGTCCAGATAGGTCATCGCGCCGTATTTGTCGGCCAGATCGCAGATTTCCTTGATGGGGGCGATGTCACCATCCATTGAATAGACCGATTCAAAGGCAATCATCTTTGGCGCATCCGGGTCTGCAGCGGCCAGTTTCGCCTCAAGGTCTTCCAGATCGTTGTGTTTCCAGATCACCTTTTGCGCCCGTGAATGGCGGATGCCTTCTATCATCGAAGCGTGGTTCAGTGCGTCCGAAAACACGATCAGTCCGGGGATTTTCGCCGCCAGTGTCCCCAGCGCGGCCCAGTTTGACACATAGCCCGAGGTAAACAGCAGCGCGGCTTCCTTGCCGTGCAGATCGGCCAGTTCGGCCTCAAGCAGCACATGATCATGGGTGGTGCCGGATATGTTCCGCGTCCCGCCCGCGCCCGCGCCGTAGCGGTCCAGGGCGTCGTGCATTGCCGAAATCACCGCCGGGTTTTGGCCCATTCCAAGATAGTCGTTCGAACACCAGATCCGAACGTCCCGCTGGACCGGCCCATCGGTTTGGCGCGCATTCGGGAAAGACCCGCAGCGGCGTTGCAAATCGATGAAGACGCGATAGTTGCCTTCGTCCCGAAGGTCATCAAGGCTCTGGGTAAAGAATCGCTCGTAGTCCATGTTGCGGGCTCCCCGGATTACTGGCTTTGGATCAAGCGTAAGGCAGCGGCGCGTACCGCAACATGACAATTGTCAAGTGGCGCAGGCTTTAACAGAGCAGACCCGCGCCCAGTTTGATATAGCTTAAGGACAGGGTGATCTGGCCGTGCTTGAAGGGCGGCGGGAAAGACACGGGGTATATTCATGTCGCATGAGCCACAAAAGGCAATCGCGCGCCAGTCGCTGCTGCTGCGCAGTTTACCGGATCAGCATGTGGAAACACTGCTGAGCCACGCGATCTGGCGTCAGTATGATCGGGGTGAGACAATATTTTTGCAGGAAGAGACCGCGCAGGCCGTTCACGTGGTGCTGGCCGGATGGGTCAAGCTGTTCCGCATGACCCCAACCGGCGCCGAGGCGGTCGTGAGCGTTTTCAAACGCGGCGACAGTTTTGGCGAGGCCGTCGCCCTGCGCAACGTGCCGTACCCGGTCTCGGCCGAGGCTGTTTCGACCTGCGAGGTGATGCATATTCCCAGCCCGATCCTGATCTCATTGATGAAAGAGGATCCCGAAATCGGAATCTCGATCCTGGCGTCAACTTTTACACATCTGCATTCACTGGTGGCCCAGCTTGAACAACTGAAGGCGCAGACTGGCGCGCAGCGCGTGGCCGAATTTCTGCTGAACCTGTGTGATTGCGATGCGGGCGAATGTGATGTGTCCTTGCCCTATGACAAAATGCTGATCGCGGGCCGTCTGGGAATGAAGCCCGAAAGCCTGAGCCGCGCCTTTTCGCGGCTCAAGACAGTGGGCGTAAAAATCAACCGCAACCATGCCGAGATCTCGGACATCGACGCTTTGCGAAAATATGTTGAAGACGAGCCTTACAGCGGGAAGTCCTGGTAAGCGGATTTCCCTCGTGGGATCGGGATTACCGAACTGAGTTACCGGATTTATTTGCCGTCATCTTTCAGTGCCGCGACCTCTGTGCGTAGTTTCTTCACCTCAGCCAGCAGCTCGATCACGTTCCTGTCGACGATGTCGGTTTCACTGCGGACCAGCTCGCGCAGGCGCGAGAATTCCTGGCCTGCTTCGTCTTCAACCGCCGACTGCATGGTGTTGACCAGCAGACCGATGAACAGGTTCAGAACCGAAAACGCGGTGATGACGATAAAGGGCACAAAGAAAATCCAGGCGGTCGGGTGTTCTTCCATCACCGGGCGCACGATGCCCATTGACCAGCTTTCCAGCGTCATGATCTGGAACAGCGTGTAAAGAGACCGCCCCAACGTTCCGAACCATTCCGGGAAATCCGGTCCATACATCAGTGTTGCCATGACTGCGAAGACATAGAACACAATCGAGATCATGATGATCACCGCGCCCATACCCGGCAGCGCGTCCAAAAGGGCTTTCACCACAGCGCGCATCTGGGGAATGACTGACAGCAGACGCATTGCCCGGATGACGCGCAGCCCCCGCAGGGCGGACAGGCCCTCGCGTTCCGGCAACAGCCCGACGCAGACCACAACCAGGTCAAAAATGTTCCAGGCGTTTCGGAAAAATTCCAGCCGATAGGCAAAGAGTTTCAGCAACAATTCGGCCACGAATATGAACAGGACGATCTTGTCCAGCAGCGCCAGCGCCGGGCCGACACTGTCCTTGACCCAGTCAGACGTGGACAACCCTAGCGTGATCGCGTTGAAAATGATCAGGCCGAGAATGACATTCGTGACCACGGGCAATTCGACAAAGATACGGGCTTTGTCGCGCAGGCTCATTGTCGATGTAGCTTCCACCTTACCAGGACTCCTGAAACTTGTACCGGGATGCGTATATCCAAAGCTTTGGGTCGGTTGTCGATCAGATGAAAGACGCCTGACGTGGTCGTGATTGGCGGTTACCGTCTTTGCATTTCAGCAAGGGTCAATTGTGACAACTCGCTCTCGGCGTGTTGATCTTGCGAGGGTTGCAACCGGTGTGCGATCCGCGCGATTGGGTCATTCATGATGATGTTTTTAACAAGTATACAGGCGTTGCGCCTTTGGGTGATCAGGCGACGGCCCTCGGTTTTGGGGGCTGCGGCCCTGGGTTTGATGGTGACTTGGGTGGGTGGTACCGCGCTGGCGCAGACTGCATCCAACCTTGCCCCATCCACCTTTCAGCCGCAGAATCAGCGCAGCACAGGGCCGGTCACCGTTGCCCGCGATCCCGGAGCCCCGGCACCGGCGGGTGCGGATCAGTTGTTTGTCACAATTGGGCAGGTTGAGATCGAAGGGGCGTTGCCTCAGCTATCCGGCGCGAATGAGGCCTTCGTCGAAAACCTGCGCGGGAAGCGTGTTGCGGTATCCGAGATATTCGGGGCCACCCGACGTTTGGAAAACGCATATACAACCGCAGGTTATGCACTTAGCCGCGTGGTCCTGCCGCAGCAAACCCTGCTGGATGGGGGAACGTTGCGGATCGTGGTGATCGACGGTTTTGTCGAGCGCATAGATGCATCCCGTGTTCCCGAGCCCGCCCGGGCGCGGGTTCAGGCGGTGACAAACCCGCTGATCGGACAGCGCGGTATCCTGCTGAACGACATCGAACGCGCCTTGTTGCTGGCCGGGGATACCTTTGGCATCCGTTTGTCTTCGACCTTGTCACAAGGCGACAGCCGGGGCGGCACTGTTCTGACGCTGGATGGTGAGTTTCGCACCTTCACCGGGTCTTTCGGGTTCGACAATTCGCTATCGGACACGCTGGGACCGGTCAATCTGAATGCAGGGGTCGAGGCCAACGGCCTGCTGGGTCTGGGTGAGACCTTCTATTTCCGCGCGGGCGGCGCGCCGGATCGGTTTTTCTCGACCGATTCGCAATATCGGATTCTGGCCGCCGGGGCGGTTATCCCAATCGGGATCAATGGTCTGACCTTCAACGCCGAGGTGACGACAAGCGACACCCTTCCGGACGCGGATCTTTTGCCCAGCAGCAGCAATTTTGACCGCCTGTCGCTGCGGCTTTTCTATCCGTGGATACGCTCGCGCCGGGTCAACCTGTCGTCGCAGCTTGTTCTGGACCGGGTAAGCGATTCGCAGGATCTGGTCATCGGCGCGGCGTCCCTGCCGATCTTTGAAGATGATCTAAGCATTCTGCGCGCCTCGCTGGACGGTACGTGGCAGTTCGAGAACGGGTCATCCCTGACGGGCAACGCCACCTTGTCGCGGGGCCTGGACGCCTTCGGGGCCAGCGCCTCGGTCGGGCCGGATGACACGCCGCTGTCGCGGCAGGGCGCAAGCGCGGTCTTTACCAAACTGGTTCTGGGCGCGCGCTACGACCGTCCGCTGGACCGCAACTGGTCTCTCTCGGTGAACGGGCGGATTCAGACCAGCTTTGGCGATCCGCTGGTGACGTCGGAACAATTCAGCATCGCCGGGCCCAGCGAATTGTCCACCTTCGATGCGGGTGAGTTGCGTGGGGATGACGGCTGGGTTCTGCGGGCTGAGCTGGGGCGCAGCCAGCAGACGGCGGTAGCAGGCCTGCCGCTGGTCATCAAACCCTACGTTTTTGGCGCGCATGGCGTTTTGGGTGTTGAACAGCCCACCGTTCTTGAGCAGGGCACGACCCGCGCGTCGTCCTATGGCGTCGGTCTGGACGTTTTTACAATTGAGAATTCGGCCTATCGGTCGGCATCGGTACGAGTGGAATATGGAAGAGGCGAACGCGATGACTTTGGCGAAGACGGCAACCGGTTCAACATCACTTTCAATCGCAGGTTCTAGCACCGTCATGAAACAGATTACGACAGGTTTCTGGTGTTCGGCAACCGCCCTGTTATGGGCGACGACCGCCTTGGCGCAGGCATTGCCCACAGGTGGATCGGTGGTTGCGGGGTCCGCGACTCTAAGCCAGCCCAGCAATACCCAGCTGAACATCAATCAGAATTCGAACGCGGCCATTGTCAATTTCAACAGCTTCTCAATCGGTGAAGGCGCGCGGGTCGACATCAACCAACCCGGCGCTGCCAGCGTGTTTCTGGGGCGTGTAACCGGTGACACCACCAGCCAGATCCACGGGCAACTGAACGCCAACGGGCAGGTGCATCTGGTCAATCCGAACGGTATTTTCATTGGTCCGAACGGCAGTGTCAGCACGGCTGGTTTTGTGGCATCCTCGCTGAACATCTCGAACGAGGATTTTCTGAACGGCACCTATCGTTACACGGGCAACGGCAACTCGGCAGCGGTCGAGAATGCGGGGACAATCTCGATCGTGCCGGGGGGCTATGCGGCCCTGATCGGCGGGCGGGTCAGCAATTCGGGCCTGATCCGGGTGCCATTGGGCAAGGTCGGTCTGGGCGCTGGCGAGCAGGTGACGCTGGACGTCTCGGGCGACGGGTTCTTGCAGGTCGCAGTGCCTTCGGACACGGATGACGCCTTGATGGAGGCGCTGGTGTCGAACTCGGGCCGGATCGAGGCCAATGGCGGCAGCGTGCATCTTCAGGCCGCCAGCGCCAGAAACGCGGCGCGTCAGGTCATCAATATGTCCGGCGTGATCGAGGCGCGCTCGGTCTCGGGCCGCTCCGGCGCGGTGGTGCTGGGCGGCAGCGGTGGTGGCGTGCAGGTCAGTGGAACGATTGACACATCGGCATCGGTGGCGCAGGTGGCCAGCTCTCCCAGACCTGTTGCGCGGCCCGGTTCGGGTGGCAGCATCACGATCACGGGTGAAGCGATTGCCCTGACCGGCGCGACGCTCAGGGCCGACGGGCTTGGCGCTGGCGACGGCGGCACCATCCGGGTAGGGGGCGATTATCAGGGCGGCGGCGATTTGCAGACCGCGCAGACCACCTTTGTTGACGCAGGCACCACCCTGTCGGCGGATGCAGGCGACCGGGGTGATGGCGGTCGGGTCATCGTCTGGTCGGATGACTTCACCAATTTCAACGGCACCATCTCGGCCCGGGGTGGGGCAAATGGTGGTGACGGTGGTTTTGCCGAGGTGTCCGGCCTTGTCGACCTGCGCTATCGCGGACTTGCCGATCTGCGCGCGCCGAAGGGTGAGGTGGGGACGCTTCTGCTGGACCCGCAGAACATCACCATACCCGGCACGCTGACCGAAGCCGGGCTGGAGGCGCAGCTGGATCTGGGCAATGTCATTCTGGATACCTCGGACGTAGTTGGCACGGATGACGGCAACATCACGATCAACGCCGATATCGACTGGATATCGACCTCGGACCTGAGGCTGAATGCGGACAACGCCATCACATTCAACGGCGCGATCAATGCACCCAACGGCAGCCTGACCCTGAACGCCCTTGGGGCGGTGGACGGGATCGGGCTGATCTCGACCGGGGCAGGGGGCACCATCGATGTGGGTGCATTCTCGCTGCTGGCGGGGTCGTGGGAACAGGTCTCGGGCACACTTCCGTCCTTTGCTGCGGCGGATTTTTCGATCAGCAGTGGCGCAAGCTTTCTGCGGGCGCTGGCCGGGGATGGCACTGCGGCCAACCCGTTCCAGTTCACGGATGTCTACGGATTGCAGGGCATCGGCAGCGCGGGACGGGGATCCCAGAACTATGAGCTGGCCAACAACATCGACGCTTCGGTCACCGCCGGATGGACGGGCGGGTTTGATCCCATCGGCAACTTCTCGGGCACGCTTGATGGCAATCGCAATATCATCGACGGGCTAGTGATCGATCAGGGAACAGGATCCGGCGGTTTTGTAGATACAAACGACGGCGTGCTGACCGAGTTCCAGTTGACCAACGCAAACGTGACAGTGGGCACCGGCGGCATTGTCGCCAGTTTCAACACCGGAGAGATTTCCGGCGTCGCCGTATCCGGCAGCATAAAGGCAAACAACAACCTTGGTGGCGCGATTGTCGGCGGTCTGGTTGGCAACAACACCGGCACCGTTGTCGACAGTTTCTCGACCGCGTCCGTGAACGCCTTCCTGCCGATTGATGCCAGTGCAAACTTCATTACCGCTGGCGGGTTAGTAGGTTTGAACTTCGGGGATATTGAGCGGTCTCATAGCCTTGGAAATGTAACGGTTGAGGACGAAACTGGATTTGGCGAATTGGTAGGTGGGGGCCTTGTCGGTTCAAACTTTGGGTTGACGCAAGATTCCTACGCTCAAGGGGCGGTCGTAGCTTTGGCTGGGTCCGGTTTGACTTCAGTCGGTGGGTTGGCAGGATCAAATGCCGGAGGCTCGGTCGAGCGATCCTACTCAACCGGTGTCGTGACGACAACGGGTTCTACAAGTGATGAAGTTGGGGGGTTGATCGGCAACAACTCACGTCTAGCCGGCATCGATACACCGGTCTTTGGAACCGTGACCGCATCCTTCTGGGACGTCAACAGCTCGGGCCAGACCGCGAGCGATGGCGGAACAGCCCTTACGACGGCGCAGTTTCAGGACACGCAGGGATTCTTTGACCTGGCATCCGCTCAGGGGTGGGATTTCGACAATGTCTGGGCACCGGGATCAGCCGGGTTCTTGCCTGCCAACTATTCAACCTCGCCGGTGGTGTTTGCCATTCCTGATCCGACCACAGCGATTGCGGGTCAGACGGCGGCAGCGACCACAACCGGAACAGTTTCCGGCGGGCCGTCGCAGTTTCGCTTTGGACCTGACCCTGACACGCTGAATACCTCTCCGATCTTTCAGTCGCTGACATTTGCCAGCCAGAACGTGGGCCCCACGACATTCACCGTTGATACCAGCAACCTGAACAGCGCCAACGGACAAACGTTTCGTGTTGTCGCCCTTGTCGGTAGCGCCACGATTACGCCCGCAATCGGCATTCCGGGCGGCCCCGGCAGCGTTGTTCCACCGCAATTGCCGCCGGTGCCCACCGTGGATGTCACACCAACCGTCGATACGGATATCATCGATGACACCGGCGGTGGGGGAACTGCCGCAAACCCCGGTGTTGGCCCCACAGGGACAACCGATATTGTCGAGGACGTCTCGGCCGATTTTGAGGACGCGATTGCAAGCTGTGAGGCAGCGGATCAGGGCCTGACCCAGTATCTGGACTGTCTGGCCGAAGCTCTGGACGATTTTGCCGGTGAACTGGATTCGATTGCCAATGATCTTCCGGCCGGGTTGGAAGAGGTCGGCGACATCATTCGCGACGCCAGCGCAGGTATCCGCGCCGCCGGGGATGAGGCGAACCGCCGTCTGGCGCTTGCCACCACAGCGGCCCAGCGGGACGCCATTCGCCGCGATGCCGTCAATCAGGCGCGCGCTGCCATTCAAACCGCGCAGACGGAAATCCGAAAGGCCATCACATTGATCCGGGCCAGCGATCCGGAACTGGCAGGGGTCGAGCGGCAACAGATCGACATGCTGGTTGCAGCCGTAGGATCTGCTGAAATCAGCCTGTCCCGCGCGATTGGTCTGTAAACCGAAGGGTCAGCGATCTTGCTGACCCGAGTTTCAGGCACAAAAAAAGCCCGCCCTGATTGGGCGGGCTTTTGTCTGGCTAAAGCAATCAGGCGGCCAGTTGGCCGTCAAGCTCATTCAGAACGGCCAGCAAAGGGGCCTTGATCTTCAAGCTGGATACAAACGGATTGTCTTCCAGAAGCGCGATCAGCGCATTGCCGTCCAGATGGCTGCGTAAACGTTGGATGCAGTGACGGATTTCCGCCTCTGCCGCTTTTCGTTCAGCGCCCTGGGTCTGGTTCCAGACGCCCGCCGCTGCAAACAGATCCGTTTCGATGCTGTCCAGCAGGCCGGTCGCCCCGCCAAAGACGCTTTTGTAATCGTCATTTGCGATGCGGCTGATCCTTGGGTCCGGCTGCTGGGCAAGGGTGGTCATCAGCTTGTCGAAATTCGCGTTGGTGTCAGACCGAAGTTGCACAAGTTTCTTGAAGGTCGCGCTGACCGCCTTGGCATCCGTCTTTGGCTGGTCAGCCGAACCCTGCTTTTTCAACGCCGCCGCCAGACGGGCCATCCCCGCGCGGGCCTTGTCCTGATCTCCGGCCTCGACCAGACCGCCGATGGTTTGCAGCGCCGACAGTAGGGCCTGCGACCGATCAGGGTTTTGCTCGGCAACGGTTTTGGTCATGCGGCTGAGCGTTTCGAATTTCTTCTGCAACTCGCCCAGGTCATCGGAAGCCGGGGTGTCGTCGGCCTCATCAGCTGGAGCGTCAGCCACAGCGCCTTGATCGGCGGTGTCCTGATCTTCATCCTCAAGTTCGTCATCCAGCACCTTGCCGCTGGAATCCAGAATGCGAACCTTGAAGCTTAGCTTGGCGGCTTTCAGAAACTGCCGCAACGCCTTGACGGACGGGCGCTTGGGATCATCCTCGCAGGTGATGACAAGAAACTTGTCTTCCAGTTTGGCAACGCCCCACACAACCGCCTTATTGTCTGAAACCCCCGCGTCGGCCTTGACCGTCTTGCGAAGCTTTTCAGCCTTGGTTGTTGCGTGCAGTTCACACGCACTGTCGGCGACCGCCTTGGCCGGGGCAAATGCGAAATTGAGCGGTTTCGTTTTCGCGATTGCCAATTTGGCCTTTAATTCTTTTATCTGCGCTTTATCCACAGTGATCACTCCACACCGGACGAAATTACGGCACTTTCGGGTGCCGAGACTCATACAGTTCGATCTAAGAGCATATGAGGCGATGCTGCACAATTAAACCTGATATACATTTGCGTGTATTTGGTTACAGGTTTTTTGATCAACAGGTCTGAAACGGGGCCTGTTTTCAGAAAAATTGACAAAATTTGGGTTTGTATTTGACCAAACGGACAACAAATCTTCCGTTTTGATCGGGATTGTTTTTACCTTTTGCGAGGTTACGTAAACCCCTGCGCGGTATGCGGTTCAAGCCTTCGCTGCCTTGGTAACAAATCACACGAAAACTTTGAATTGCTTTAGTTGAATCCCCCTCGGAATACAGTCTACGGGTTATTTAGCCGAAACCGATCCGCATTTGGAATCGGGGCAGGCACGTATTGATGACTGCGTATGGGTCTTGAAAAGGAAAGTGGTGAAAAAGGTTATACTCTCTGAGGTTGTGTAATCTATTTCACATTGCGTTCCAAATTAAAGATCTGGATATGTAAAGGGTAAGAGCCTAAATGCCGGAAACAATGGAATTCCCGACAATGGACCCAAAGCAATTGGACTGGGTTCAGAATTACTACAAATTGCGCGGATGGGCGTTTCCGGACGCCGGACCCGCTGCGTCGGTGGAAACTTCCAGTGAAACCGATGTGCAAGCCGAACAGCCGGTTCGCGAAATCGTGGATCAGGTGCAGGCCGAGTTCACGGTTCAACTGATCGCCAGCGAGCTTGAGCACGCCGAGTCCACCCATGAAGAACTGGCCGAATTGCAAGAGGAATTGCGCGCGCAGGACAGCAACGCGCAGGCGACGGCACAGAACAAATCTCAGGTCGATCTTATCCAGTCGCAGGTGAAGTTGATCAAAAAGCAGCGCGAGGCCGAAGGGAAGCTGATCCCGACATCCGGTCTTGATGACAGCACTCAAGGCATCCTTGCAGAGATGCTGGCCCTGTGCGACCGGAAGCTGGAGATTGCCGAGGCACAGGCGAAACTGGGCGGTTTTGACGAAGCGCAATCCACCTTGACCGATGTGCAACATGATCTGTCCGACATTCGCACAGCCCGTTTGGCGGCGCAGGTTTCGCAGCCCGCGCCGGAACCTTCGGCAGCGCTGAAAGCCCTGTCCGCCAAAACACAAGAGGCCGCGCGCAGCTTGCGTCAGATCGAATTTGTCGGGTTGGCAAAGTCCCTTGAGGCCAAGCTGAAAGACCTGTCGCAAGAGGTCGCGCCTGAAGAACACGCCTATTGGGGAATGCTGGAAGACGAGGTTCAGAAAACCGGCAAGGCCATCGGCGTTCTGACCAAGACCAGCGACCGGATCGGCGTCATTCGCAACAGCCTGGACAAGGAAGGGTTCGATCAGTGGGCGCATAATATCGAAACCGAACTGGCATCCATTCAGGCGCGCGAAGGTCGCACTGTTCTGGGCACTGTCAGCGACCTCAACCTGCTCAAATCCAGCGCCGAGAGATATGAAGAGCAAGCCAAAGGCAAGGAATGGGATGATGCGGAGCTTGAGGCGCTGACGACCGAAGTCCGCGAGCAGTTCGACAAGCTGATCAAACGCGACGACCTTGGCCGGATCGAAACAAAAGACGACAAGACTCATGTCGAGCGCAAGGCCGGCACGTACAAGGATCTGGACCACGATGTCTACGTCCAGATCCCGCGCCGGGGCAACAAGAAGGTCCCGCGGGAAACCGTGCAGGCCGTTTTGGACTCGCTCGAGTTTCTGGACGAATTGCACGCCTCGGGCGTCAAGGGCGTGGACAGCATCGCCAAGCAAGAGTTGGAAAAGGCCAAGGGCATTCTGGATGGGATTGCAAATAACGCCGGTGACTATGCCAAGCTGAAGAAAAAGCTGGCCGATCTGTCGGATAAGATCGACAAACTGGCCTCGGGCCGGACCGCCGGGTTCTACATCGAGGAAAGGCTGCGCCTGGCCGAAAAGGTCAGCAAGCTGAGCGCGGGCTACACCACGATGCCAATCGAAACTGCGAAAACCGAGTTTTCGCAATTGCTGCGCACCGATTTCGAAGAGCTGCACACAAACGCCAAAGAGGCTGAGAAGACCGGGAAGGACTTTGAAACCAAAAGCGCGGCGGTGATCAAGGATTTGGACAGGGTCGCAGCGCTTGTGAATGATGATCTGGTTTCAAAGATCCGGGCAGTTCTGCCGCATGACAAGATCCCGTTCTTCGAACGGCTCGCAAAGTCCAAAGGGGCCGGACCGCTGAAGATCGAGCATGAAGACCTGCTTGAACTGGCAAAAAATGCGCTGACCAAAGAGGATATGTCCGACGCCCTTTCAAAGATGGGCGACCTTAAGAAGAAGACCGCCCGGCAGGCTGAAATCCTCTATGATCTTGCGAAGTTGAAGCAGACGTCTGATTTGAACCACCACGATCAGCAGAAGCTGGACCAGATCACATCTGATTATCTCAAGGATCAGGAAGACCGGCGGAACAACAAGGACAGGGCCAAGGAATTCGCGGCCATGGCCAAACCGCTGAAAGACGAACTGGACGCGATGCTGCGCGACAAGGTCAGCCTCAAGCGCATTCTGGACAAGTTCAAAGGCCATTCCCGTGTCGATCCCGAAACCTTTGATCTGTCCCGGCTGCGGGATCTTCGGGATGAATTGACGGTTCTGGAAAAGCGTTCGATCACCAAGGATGAGTTCGCCAAGAACAAAGAGCGTTTCAACGACCTGCAACAAAGCATGGACTTCATCCGCAGCGAGATCACCGGTTTCCGGGACGATCTGGCGCAGGGGCTGACCACCTATGCCGAACGGTGCATCGGAACCCTTCAGGATGCCGCCGATTTCGTGCGGAACGATTTTGTCACTCAGGTCGATGCGCTGAAAGGCGACGGACAGAATGTGGTGGATCAGGCGGCCTTGCAGCGGTTTGCGAACAACATCTCCTCGCAACTGGTTCTGCAGGGTCTGAAGACCCACACGGACATCATCGCGGATCGGGATCAGGATCTTGCCGCCCGGAAACAGGCGCGCGAACAAGCCCTGCGGCAGGTGCGCCCGCTGCTGGCTCAGATCCGGGGCAATGCGGGCATCCAGCATTACCTCAACCACCCGTTCACCAGCGTTCAGAACAAACTTCACATCGCCGTTGACGAACTGACCCAACTGGAAGTCCGGCTGCTGCAACTGGCGTCCTGAATTTGATGAGACCGGCGTAAAGACCGGAACAAGGAATAGACATGGCTTTTACAGACACTCAGATCAAATGGCTGGAAACCGCACAGGGCAAGGCCGAAGACTTTGAAAAAAGCGCCGAGGCGACGGCCCAGAAAGCGGCGGTCTTGACCGATATCCTGACGAAACTGGATGCGGACAAACAGGGCATCAAAGAGGCACAGGATTTCAAGGTCTCGATGGCACGTCATGCGGGCGTGTTCAAACTGCCGGGCAAGGGCAAGATGGATTGGCTGAACGGCAAGATGATGTCCGAGGTGGACAGCTATGCCGACCTGCCCGACGCAACCGGTGTCACCCCCGAGGTGATGAAGGCGGCAAGTGAATCGCTGGCCAAGATTCTGGACCGCCAGCACGAGATGCAGGACAGCGGCCTGTTCAGCGACGAAGACATCGCCCGCGAATTATGGGCCCCCCTGGTGCGGGAGGGCATCATCCCGTCGAACATCGTGCCCGACGCCTACAGCGAATTCAAAAAGATGTTCGACGGTGCCTCGGAAATTTACGATGCCAAGCTGGATGAATATTCCGACACTGCCTCGAAATTCGAGGACGTTTTCAGGGTCATGGGCATTGCCAAGGACACGATCACGATGGCCTCGACCATTGCCGCGTCCTCAATGACATTTGCCGATTTCGATATCACCGGCCGAAGCCGGGCGGACGGGCGTGAGTTGGAAGCCAAGAACGCCGTTCTGGGCGCAAAGCAAAACGCGCTGATCGACGAAACACGCACCAAGCTGGAACTGCCGGACGACGCTGGCACGTTGACCGTGTTGGCAAAGGCAAAGGAAAACCCCGAACTTGCCAGCGTCGTGACCGAGTTCAACGACATTGACGCCGCCCGCGCCGCCCTGTCCGCAGAGCAATTTTCCGATCCGCGCTGGGTCGCCGGGAAACAGTTGCTGCGCGTGGCCGCCACCAGCCTTGCAACGACCAGTCTGACCGTTGCCGAAAAGGGCGTTCGCTTTGCCGAAAAGCCCGAGAAGGACGTGGGCAAAACCCTGCATTTCGCATCCGACGCCGCAAATGACGTGCTGAGCGGTGTCGTCACCGCCGCACTCAGCGCGGCGGCCACTGCGGACCGGTCGCAGAATGAAGACGGCGGCAATACTCATGATCACCGTCAGGGGTTCAGCGCCGGTCAGGGTGCATTGGCCGCACTGATCAATGGAAACAAGCTGGCGGCTAAAATCCTTCTGGCCGCACAGGCCAAGACGCCCGAGGCGCGCGAAAAGGCGGTCATGAGCATCCTGTCGTCGCTGGGTGACACTCTGGCCGAGGCCGCCGCCGCCACGAACCAGGTGGGCGGCGAGGTAAATTCGGGACTGGCGGATTCAGATCCGACCAAGCACCGCGACGAAAGCATCGGCAGCCATGAAGTAGACAAGGAATTTGACGAACGCCCCTATCTGTCCGGGGTTGTTTCCGAAAGCATCCGCGCCTTTTTCATCATGACCGCAAATGTCGGCGGCGCGTGCAAGGAACTGGCCAAGCCGAACCCGGATTTCAAAATGCTCGCAGGTCATCTGACCGCCGGTCTGGCGCATATCGGGGCCTCGTCCGCAACTGTGAATGGCGAGATGGCGCTTTACCCGGAAAAGGCCTTGCTGTCGGACTCGGAAGCCGAGGATTTGCAGGACAAGTCAATCGAGAAACTTTTGCAACAGCGGCTGGATGTGTCCGGCTCGGCCTTCCAGCTTTCGCCGGGCGAGGCGGGCTTTGCGCCCTTCAGCTATGCCAGCTATTTCGCCGACGTCAATTCGTCGATCAAATCGATGGTTGAGGCGCTGAATGAAAACCATGCCAAACCGGGGGCCAATGAAGCCATCGCCCGCAAGACCAAAGAGGCCACCGAGAAGCTTGAAGCGGAAAAGACCGGCAAGGAACTGGATGCGCTGAAAGCGAAACTGGCCGACAAGGGCAGCCGTGAAGAGTTTCTGGCCAGCATCGAAGAAGAGGCCGATGCCGAATTTCAGCATTTGAAAGACGTCATTGCCGCCGCCACCCCACCTGCAGACCCGAAGGATGAGGCGGCAGTTGAAAAATCGAAGAAGGCGGTGGATGCGCTGATCGCCGAAATCAAGGCGTCGGAGATGAAGATCAAGCTGATCGAGACCATTGCGGCCGGTGGCACCAAGGTCCTGACCCGGCTGTTCCCGGTAACCGGTCTGGCGGATTCACTGCGCCAACTCAGCGTCGATGCTGTTGCCCTGTTGCGGAAAGGCGATGAGCTGAACACATGGCGCAAGAACGCGGCCCTAGCCTCGGCCAGCGGATCAGTCTACGAGGCTGCGGTGAAGGAACGGCTGGAAAACTCCAGCGTTCAACTCAGCCAGAAATCCTTCAATGCGTTCTTCTCGGTTCTGGGTGTGGTGTCTCAGGGCACGCGTCTTGGGGATGTAACGGGCGCGGCAACAGGCATTGCGGCGGGAACCTCGATGGCCAAGGCGCTGACGGATTATGGCTACAAGATGTATGATCAGGCCAAAATCCTGCGCGGCTGGAAGCTGTATGTCGATGCCCGCAACAACCCCGGAAACCGCAAGGCGGCCAGAACCGCGATTGCGTGGAACTCGACCCTGGCCAAATGTGTTCTGGCCTATGGCATCGCCATTGTCGGGGATCCCGTGGCCGCTCAGGTCGGGCGGAACTGTGGCCTGACACCGGAAATCCTGGCCTCGGACAAGGATGTGTGTCTGAAGGTGGTGAAGTATTTCGAGACGCTTTACAGCGAAGACCCCGTGGTCCTGCGCAGCGTCCCCAAAGTGTCGGACTGGCACCCCGGAACCCCGGATCTGACGCTGACCTCGTGGCTGAAGTTCAAACGCGCCGCCGCAACCAAGGCCTATCCGCGCCTGTCCAAGGAGAGCTGTCTGACACCGGACATCGATACCCCGATGAAAGCGTTGCACGGCCTGTGCAAATCCGATCCCTTCAAGTTTGAAGAGATCATCGAGGCCCTGCCCGAACAGGAGAAGCCGCAATTTGCCAACGATGTGCAAAAACATCTGCAAGACCTGCATGGCGGGCTGTCGGCTTACCGGCCCAAAACATCGAAGCCCGAAAAGCCCGAGGACCAGCGGTGGGAAGAAGGTGCCCGGCACTACGCCATGGAGGACGTCGCGGATGCGCTGAAAGCGCAGGTGTCGCTGATCCTGCGCGAGGTGAATATTCACGCGGGTCAGCCGGAACCCGAAGCCGCCTGAAGTCAAACATCACGCTGAACGAAAAAGACCCGGTGAGTCAGATCACCGGGTCTTTGCATTTCAGGGGTCAGGTCGGGTCCTGATCAGACCGGGGATCCTTGTAACGATTAAGGTCGAAGAGTCCGGCCTGAATCGGAGCCTGCCGCAGAAACTCGGCCGTCATCCTGTCGCTGAGTGCCCAGAACTCGGGGCTGGTTCTGCGGATGCCGAATTTGGTGACAAACGCGATATAATCCGACTGGGACCGGATGGCGGTCATGCCGTCGATGAATGCAGGCAGGTCATCTGATTGGACGCGGAAAAAGAAATTCGGATAGCTGCCGAAGAACCCCGGAATGATCGTCAGTACATCGGCGGCAGGGTCGCGCCGAGCGGCCTCATGGAAGAGGAAGGCCACGTTGTCGTGGGCCTTGTCATGGGCGAGGGTGAAATAGGCGACCTTGTCATCCGGGCCTTCCACCGCAAGCACGGACAGGTCGGGCAGGTAGCGGACCCAGTCGCCGCGCTGACTTGCCAGTGCACGCAGGGCGCCGTCCGTGCCCTGCGCGCAGGTGTCATTGGTGCATCGGTTGATCGGATCCTGCAGGGGCCATAACCCGTTGCCGCGGGCCAATAAGGCGTCGAAGAATTCCTGCTTCGGGGTGTCGGTCTTATACGCGATACCCGTTGGAAAGCTGTCATCGACACGGCGCTGGTGCCAATAGGTGTGCACCTTGGCCAACACGCCCCGGTACCAGGTGTCGTGCATCTGCCGCCGGTCGTCTTTGGGCATGAAGGCCAGAAACGTATCTTCACCCTCCATCCGCAATTCATCCATATACAGCCGGGTGGCGAGTTGGTGTTCGACCCGGCCAAACACGTCATAGCCTGCGACGAGATCATAATAGATACGTTCAAAAATGGGGTAGTCGATCACCCAGGCCGTTTCCGGTATGTCACCATGCAGGCCCGTCATGGCCGAGGCATTGTCGAAGTGACGAAACACCGTGATCAACGCATTGGGGTTGGTCCCGTCCGCGTCCCAGATGGCGTCGTACCCGAACCCGGTCTGATGCGCCGGGCTGTTGCGGTATCGGGCGTCTCGGAACTCAAGATATCTGATTTGGTTTTGGTGCGAGAAACCTTGCAGATCGCCAAGCGCGCCATCGTCCACCTTTGACACCGGCAGATCGAGCGCGGCGGCACCGTCTTGCAAGTAGCTGGGGTCGGTAATCGACAGATCGGCGTCGGGGTCCAGAAAGCTGACCCAGAACCGGTCTTCGATCACATCCACAGCGGTTTCGCCGTGACAGACCGAGCCGCGAATGAAACTACGGACGAAGAACAACGCCTCATCCAGCAGAAACTGATAGCGGCTGCGGGCGGGGATCCGGGCGAATGTGCTGAACGGGTCGCCGCCTTCGACATCTCCGAACGGGGGCAGGCTGTCCAGCGTCCAATCCGGTGTCAGAAAGAGCTGGCTGTACCGCTCCATCCGTGCGGGGCTTAACGCGTAGACCAGATGCTCTTTGTGCACGATAGTTTCGGAGATTTGCTGGAGGCGGTAATAAAACCGGTCGCTGCCCGGATCGTCGAAAGGACGTCGGGTGGCGATTACGTCGATCTCTTGCCCCGAAGGCGTGGTGGATCGCACCATCTGGAAGAACAGCCTGTCCGGCCCGTCGCTGAAATGCAGCCGCGCCAGAAAGAGATGTTCATAGAGATACCGGCTCATCAACTGGTGGCGCAGATCGTCGGAGTTCAGAAACGCCTCCCACGCGGTAATCTGGTCGGCAACAGCGTCAGGGATTTCGGTGGCTGCGGCTGGCAGGGCATCACCGCTGCGCGCCCAGGTGATCAGCGTTTCATATTCGGCGTCGCTCAGCGCTGCGGCGGCGTAGGGCATCCCGGCAAGCGGGTTTGTGTCCCGGTATTGGTCGAACTCACCGGGCGTCGGACAAGCCAAAGCGCGATCCAGCGCGAGGCCCAGAACCTCGGGCACCGGCCCGTCGGCAGGCAGCGGGTTCTGGCGACCGAGTTCGAGATACCGCTCTAACAGGCTTGGACCATCTGCTGGTCCTGACGGGTCATCGATGACCGGGTGAAACCCCAGCGCACGCCATTCGGGTATCGTTTGGGCATCGATGCCAAGGCGTGTGGGTTGCGCATCTTTCAGCCGTTCGGTGTGATAAACCGCCAGCTTGCTGCCACCGCGTGCCAACCCCTCGGGCGAGGTGAGTTTCAACTGGCAGGGGGCGTCATAACAGCTATGGCAGACAACGCAGCGGTGATCGACGATACGTTTCACCTCTTGCGGGTTCGGGGCAGTCTGGGCGTGCAAAGGCAGGCTGAGCAGCACGAACAGAAGGACGCAAAGTGCTGTGATCCTGCGTGTCTGGCGATATTCGGTCATCCCTTCCCCCTGCTTCGGTCCGAACGCTGTGCCCAAGCTTGGCCCGCCCTGAACGGTTTGTCGATGCTTGGATGAGGTGTTGAACCGCCTGAGGCCCAACGGCCCACAAACACGGGAAAACGGATTGCACCTAGGTCAGTCGAAACCCTTGCGTGCGGACATAGTCGCCAAATCCTTCGCGTTCCGGCTTGCTGTACTGTCGGGTCTTGTCGTCGATCCACGTATAGCCCGGTTTCCCGCCTTTGTGATCCGAGTCCCTTTGGCTGGTATAGGGCTGCACAACCGCGCGTTCCTGCGCGTAGGTTTCAACCGCTTCCCGTAGGTTGGTTTCGCGGTATTCATCCTCATGACATGTCACGCGCAAGGGCAGTCGCTTGGAAATGGGGGCAGGGGAAGCCGGATAGCCCAGTGCCAGACCGGCCAGCGGGAACACATGCTGCGGCAGGTTCAGCAGGTCGCTGACCGCCCGGGCCTGATTGCGCACCGCGCTGATCGGGCAGCAGCCCAGCCCTGTCGCCTCGGCCGCTGTGACAAAGGCCCCAAGTGCGATGGCGGCGTCCGCGACCGCGTTGAAGAACGCATCCAGATGATCATTGGCAAAAGGGGTCTCTGTCCAATCATGCAGCAGCCTCTGACGTCGATTGTTGCCGCAGAAGATCAGGATCATCGGAGCCTTTGCAATCCAATCCTGACAGGGGATCAGTTTGGCCAGTTTCCGGCGCTGAGAGGGTGAGCGCAGCAGGATGACATCCCGCTGTTGCAGATCGCTTTTGGTCGGTGCGGCCAAGGCAATGGCGCAGAGTGTTTCCAGCAGGTCAGCGGGAATGTCCTGATCGCGGAAACTGCGACACGACCCTCGGGCCGCCATGGGGTACAACGGCGTTGCCGCCTCGGGCACCGTTTCAGGCGCATCCGAGAACCGGGCGCGCAGGGCGGCTTGCAGATCGGAAGTTGGAAGATCGGCCACGGCGGCACCTCTTTCGAAACTCTATCTTACACAAAGCTTAAGATTTTTTGGCGTTCATTAAGGCAAACTGTCGGTTAAGCTTTGGTCCAGCCATACAGCATCTGGACACGCTTGAGTATGAATTCAGCGGCACAGCTAAACATTCGGATCGAACGGGGCGCGGATCGCGTTGATGCGTTCAAGGTCCCGGCCCACGACAATCAGACCGTGCTGGACGTTGTCTCGTGGATTCAGCAGAACGCCGACCCAACGCTCAGCTATCGCTTTGCCTGCCGCGTGGGGATGTGCGGGTCCTGTGCCGTGATGGTCAACGGTGTGCCGCGCTGGACGTGCCGAACCCATATCTCAAAGGTGCTGGACGGGGATGGCGTCACCATCGGCCCGCTGCGCAACCTTCCGGTCATCAAGGATCTAGTCGTGGACATGGATCCGTTCTTCGACAAATGGATCGCGGCCGAGGGCGTTCACCATGGCGTATCGACGCGCAACGATCCCATCACTCCGGTCGACGAATCCTCTCCCGAACGGGCCACGGCCAATGCCGGGATCGAGTGTATCAACTGCGCGGTCTGCTATGCGGCCTGCGATACGGTGTCGGCGCATCCGGATTATCTGGGACCCGCCGCGCTGCAACGGGCCTGGACCCTTGTGAATGACAGCCGGGATGCCGGGCGTGCCGAGATACTGCAGGCGGTGTCGGGGCAGGGCGGTTGCCACAATTGCCACTCGATGGGATCCTGCACGGCCTACTGCCCGAACGAGCTGGACCCGATGTCAGCAATCGCCGGTCTGAAACGCGAGACGCTGAAATCCATATTGCGGAAGGGGCGCTGATGCTGGATTTGCGCCTTTACATGCTGCAACGGGTGACGGCGCTGGTGATGGCCCCGCTTGTGCTGGGGCATCTTGCGGTGATGATCTACGCCATTCAGGGCGGGCTGACCGCTGTCGAGATTTTGGGGCGAACGCAGGGTTCACTGATCTGGTTCCTGTTCTACGGGCTTTTTGCTGTTGCGGTATCCATTCACGGGGCCATTGGTCTACGGGTGATTGCCTTTGAATGGGGTGGCCTGACGGGTGGGGCACTGGACGTCTTTATGTGGGCGACCGGGCTGGCGCTATTTGCTTTGGGTGCACGCGCGGTATGGGCGGTCACGTTTGCGGTTGGGGCCGCGTCATGAGGGCGGTGCGCGGTATCCAGTCTCGGGCCCATCCGCTGTGGCTGGCCTATATTCTGCATCGTTTGTCCGGGATTGCTCTGGCGCTGTTACTGCCGATCCATTTCTGGGTTCTGGCCATGGCTTTGACAGGTCCCGCGCGGTTGGATGCGGCCCTGGCAATGACCGAGTCCGGCGCGGTGAAGCTGGTCGAATTCGGCCTCGTATTCCTGCTGGCCGTGCATATGTTCGGCGGCCTGCGCCTGATGGCGTTGGAATGGCTGCCTTGGCGCCCATCGCAGAAGACGCTGGCGGCGGGGGCGGCGGCGATGTCGTTCCTCGTGGCCGGGCTGTTTTTCATGCGGGCGATTTAGCGATGCGGCACTTCGAGATCGACCGGCAAGATACCGACATTCTGATCCTCGGCAGCGGGGGCGCGGGGCTGTTTGCCGCGCTGCATGCCCAGCAAACCGCGCCCGAGGGCACCAGGATCACCATCGCCGTCAAAGGCTTGATCGGGAAATGCGGCTGCACGCGGATGGTGCAGGGTGGCTACAATGTCGCCTTGGGTGGTGGCGATACGGTCGAGCGGCATTTCATGGACACCATTCACGGGGGCAAATGGTTGCCCAACCAAGACATGGCCTGGCGTTTGTGCGAACAGGCCATCGTGCGCATTCGGGAATTGGAAAACGAGGTCGGGTGTTTCTTTGACCGCAATCCCGACGGCTCGCTGCACCAGAAAGCCTTCGCCGGTCAGACTGCGGACCGAACGGTGCATAAGGGCGATCTGACCGGGATCGAGATCATCAACCGGCTGATGGAGAAAGTGCTGGCAAGCGGCGTCGAAAAACTGCAGGAACATCGCGCGATTGGATTGGTCCCCAGCAAGGACGGCGGCGCCTTGTCGGGTGTTCTGATGATCGACATGCGCACGGGTCGCTTCCGTTTTGTCCGCGCCAAATGTGTGTTGATGGCCACCGGCGGCGGGCCGACCATGTACCGCTATCACACCCCATCTGGGGACAAAACAATGGATGGGTTGGCCATGGCGCTGCGTGCAGGCTTGCCGCTGCGCGATATGGAGATGGTGCAATTCCATCCGACCGGCCTGCTGGCGGGCGATCACACACGGATGACCGGAACGGTGCTTGAGGAAGGCTTGCGAGGTGCGGGTGGGCAATTGCTGAACCACGCGGGTCAGCGGTTCATGTTCGACTATGACCCTAAGGGCGAGCGGGCCACGCGGGATGTGGTCAGCCGCGGCATCTATGCCGAGATGCGCAAGACCAACGATCCGGGGCAGAAGGGGGTGTTTATCTCGATGTCCCATCTGGGCCCCGAGACTGTGCGCCAGAAGTTCAAAGGCATGGTGAAACGCTGTGCTGACAGCGGCTTCGATCTGGCGGCAGGCAAGGTCGAGGTTGTGCCAACTGCGCATTATTTCATGGGCGGCGTGGTTGTCGATGTGGACACGCGCACGGCGATGGAAGGCTTGTATGTTGCGGGTGAGGATGCCGGGGGCGCGCATGGGTCGAACCGATTGGGCGGCAATGGCGTTGCAAATTCAACGGTTTATGGCGGTATTGCGGGGGATGTGATGGGCGCGGATGTAAGGGCCATGTCCCTGCGCGACCCGGACGAGGCAGCCCTGACAGCCGAGCTTGACCGCGCCATCCATCCTCTGTCACGCAAACCCGACCTTGTTCTGCCGCTGCGCAAACAATTGCAGAACCTGATGTGGGAAGATGTGGGCGTGATGCGCACCGAGGAGGGTATGTCGCGCGGCCTGCAAGGGATTGCGCAGGTGTCCGACGCGCTGATGGATGTGGGGGTCGAGGGCAGCAATCTGGCCTTCAACCTGACCTGGCATGACTGGCTGAACCTGCGCTCGCTTTGTGATATATCCGAGGTCATCACCCGGGCCGGGCTGGCGCGCGAAAACTCTCGCGGGGCGCATTACCGCGAAGATTTCCCCGAGCCGGGCGCGATGGAAGACAGCGCATTCACGGTTGCCAAACAGGTCGATGGGGCTGTGGAAGTTTCGCAGGAGCCTGTTCAATTCACAATTGTGAAGCCCGGAGAAACGATCCTGCCAAAGGGCGAGCCCGAGACTTTGGTGGCGCAGTAGCAGAAGGTGAACACATGGATTTGCTAAACACCGTTTGGGAGTGGCTTTCGAAAAATCAATGGTTCGTCGCGATCCTTGCTTCGATCGTCGTTGCCTATCTCACCGCGCATTACCAATCGCGGCACGAGCATGTCAGAATACGCGAAGAGTTGAAGCTTGAAACCTCGACCGAGGCGGCGATCATCCATTTGCTGGATCGCCAGGGCTGGGAGTTGCGAAGCTTCTACACCATCAAGTCGCATATCCGGGGGTTCGAGGATGACGAGCTGCGCCGACTGCTTGTGCGGTCCGGTGCCATCGCATTCCAACAATCCCCGTCCGAGCGCGACGCCAACGACCCCCATAGGGAAAACCCGGATAAACTGGAACGCTGGGGGTTGCTTGAGAAGAACACACATCGATTGGTGAAGAAAACATGATCCCCATTTCTCTTATCCAATCCACGGCCGAAACGCTGATGGACAAGGCGGCGATTGAGATCCCGCAAGATTACCTCGCTGGGCTGAAAGCGGCGTCAAAGACCGAGGATGGCGATCTGTCGTCATTTGTCCTGAAAGCCATGCTGGAGAACTACGAAGCCGCGAAAGAGGACCGCCGGGCCATGTGCGGCGACACCGGCGTGCCGCGCTGGTTCGTCAAACTGGGCAATGAGGCGCAGGTCGAAGGCGGCATGGTTGCATTGGAAGCGGCTCTCAGGCGGGCAACGGCAAATGCCACAAATGGCGTGCCTTTGCGCCCCAATAGGGTGCATCCTTTGTGGCGCACGGATCACGACAACAATGTCGGTATCGGCGCGCCCGAGATTGAATACGGGTTCGAGCCTGAAGGCGCGTGGATCGATCTGATCACCGTGCATAAAGGCGGGCTGTTCGGCACAGATTACCGGATGCTGTTCCCCTCGGACGGGATACAGGGGATCAAGCGCTTCTACCTCGACAGCCTGATGGCCTTTGGCAAGCGCGGTCTGGCCTGTCAGCCTGCGATTATCGGGATCGGGCTGGGCGGGTCCAAGGACATCTGCATGACGCTGGGCAAACGCGCCTCGACCCTGCGTGTGGTGGGCAGCCGCAATTCGGACCCGCGCATTGCCGAGATGGAGGATGAGTTCAAGGAACTGGGGAACTCTATCGGTATGGGGGCCATGGGATTTGTAGGAAGGAACATGGTGATCGATTGCAATATCGAGGTCGGCTATTGCCACACCGGCGGGATGCCCATGTCGGTCCACGCGTTCTGCCTGTCGTCGCGCCGGGCCGTCGCGCGCATCCACACCGATGGCCGGGTCGAGCACCGCACCGACCCGAATTGGTTCACGCCGTATCAGCGCCGCGAAACAGTGGACTGGAACCCGGTGCAGGAGGCCGCGGAATGAGTGACAATTTGGACTGGCATTCTGCCCCGCTGAGCGACGAAACCGTCATCGATGCGAAGTACCGCAACACTCAGAATGTCAGGCGCTATTTCAAAAGCCGCTTGGGTGAGGATTTTAAGATGAACCGAAAGTTCATGGCCTGGATGAAAGACAACTCCGGCAAAACCCTCAAAACAGCCTGCGGGGTGTGGCGCGACATGCAAAATGAGACAAGCAAATGAGTTTGCGCGAGATCGAGCTATCCACCACCCCATCGGAAGAAGACATCGCCGATCTGCGGCTTGGAGACATCGTGTATCTGACCGGGCTGATGTATACCGCCCGCGAAGGTGTCTATATGCGCGCGCTGGAGGATAAGGCGAATATCCCGATGGAGTTGCCCTCGGACAGTGCCGCCAATTTTCATTGCTCACCCGCGGCGCGGATCAATACGGATGGCTCCTTTGACATGGGCGCAGTAACGGCGACCGCGTCGTTTCGCTTTGCCAAATGGTTGCCGGAATGGATCGCCAAGACCGGGGCGCGACTGATCGTTGGCAAGGGCGGGATGTCCTCGAAGGATTACAAAGAGTATTTCGTACCGAATGGTGCCGTATACCTGTCCACCGTGGGCTACGGCACCGGGGCATTGCTGGGGCGCGGCGTGGAAAACGTCGAGGCGGTGCATTGGAACCAGGAACTGGGTCTGGCGCAGGCGATGTGGGTGATCCGGTGCAGGCGGATGGGGCCATTCATCGTGGCCTCGGACCTGAACGGAGACTGTTTGTTTGAACGCGAAAACGCCAAGATCGCCGAGACTATCGAACAGGTTTATGAGGGCACGAAACCTGCTGTCATGAAGCGCTACGGTGAAAGCAATGATCGACGGGATGAAGTGATCTGAGGCCGCTCTACAGTGACCCGTACAGGGCCAGAACAGTCTGCGTTGCCGGTCGGGCGCGCATGGCTTCGTTATGTGCGGCCAGTTTGGGATAAGGGTCCAGCGACAGATCGGCTGCGGCCATCCAGTGCTGCAACAGGAACAGATAAGGGTCGCAAAAGCTGAACTGTGCGCCCATCGCCCAAGGGGTCATCTCCAGTTGCTGTTCCAACAGATTCGCTGAGGCCGCAAGATTGCGTGGCGCGACACCGCGCATATCCTGCAGCGAGGCGTCCTGATCAGCCCACCGGCTGCCGCGTTTGAGATGGGCAAATCCGACATGTACGGTCGAACAGAGATAGGCGCAGAGAGACCGCGCCTGTGCCTGCGCAAAGTCGCCATCGGGCAACAGACCCGCCTTAGGATGGGTGGCGGCAATATACTCCAGAATAGCTGGGTTTTCGGTCAGAAGCCCCTCGGGCGTTTCCAGAACCGGGATGCGCCCTTTTGGGGTTTTACGCAAGAAATCCGGGCTGCGATGCGCCCCGTCGGGAATTGAGATTTCGACCGCCGTGAACTCTGCCCCAGCCTCGATCAAAAGGATATGTGCGGCAAGCGCGGAGGAGCCTTTGGAATAGTAGAATACAAGCATCCCGGTCGGCCCTTTCTATTGGTCTTGCGTTTGGACTATAGAACCTCGCTTGCCATTACGCCCAGCCCCACCAGCAGCGTCAACAAGATCAAAAGGCGTCGGAAGCCTGTGTCGCTGAGGCGGCGAAACACCATGATGCCGATTTGCGCTGCGATCAGACCGCAAGGGACAGTCACCAGCAGCGCTTTCACGGCCGCGCTGTCATAGGCGCCCTTCAAGAACAGCAGGAAGATCGTGGTGCTGAGAATGGTCACGTTGAACGGCTGCAAAACCGCGCGCGTCTCGGATTTGGTCCAGGGCCGCAGCGACAGCCACATGGCCGGGATCGCGCCCGAGACGGCGGCGGCCCCGCCCAGAATGCCTCCGGTCAGGCCAACCCCGGTATCCAGCCAGGGCGTTCGACGCTCGAACGCGGGAAGGGTCGCGCGAAAACCGAAATAGCCGCCATAGAGGATCAGAAAACCCGCAACACCGATCCGCAACGTGCTGGCGTCGATCTGGTTCAGCAGCGCAAGGCCAATGGGCACCCCAAGCAGGCCGGGCACGAGAAAGCGCAGCAACCTGTGGGGCTGCGCCAGAATGTCGGCCCGAACGATCCACAGCCCCTGCAGCCCCGCCAGAACCGACATGAGGGCGACAATCGCCACGGCTGTTACCGGTGGCAGCACGACGAGGTAGAACCCAAGCGCAAACAACGCGGTTCCGGTGCCCGCAAGCCCGTTGATAAAGCCACCCGCCGCCGCGCCGAGGATCAGATAGAAAACCGTTTCAAATGTCATGCGCAGGCGTGTGTCCGGTGCTTTTGGATGCAGCTATCACACCGGCCAGCGCATTGAAAAGCGCATCCATGGCCCGCATCTTGCTTTGGGTCTCGGGATAGATCAGGCCCAGCGTCCGGCGGGGCGCATCGGGACCAAGGTTTAGCCGGTTGAGTGGCAGCGGATCCATCGGCGGAACGGCAAGGTCCGGCACGATCGAGACGCCCAAATTGGCGTGAACCATGCTGGCTATGGCCTCAAGCCCGTCCAGCTCCATCGCCTCATTGACCCGGATGCGTTTCGACAGGATCCAGTTGTCGATCAGCGCCCCGACCACGGCGCTGCGGTTGAAGCGGATAAAGGGTCGGATCTTCAACAGGGTGATCGGGTCTAGTTCGGGTTCCTCCAGCGAGGCGATCAGTTGCATCGGTTCTTCGACCAGCTTCCGGAAGATAACGCCCGGTGGCATGACGGCGGGCTTGGTCACCAAAGCCGCATCCAGATTTCCGCGGGCCAGGTCTGCCAGCAAAGCGCCGGTCAATCCGGGTTTCAGGTGTAATCCCATGCCGGGATGATGCGCTTTCAGCTGCGCCATGGCCTGCGGCGCCAACCCGGTCAGCGTTGTACGCAGAACGCCCAGCCGGATCACGCTGTTCAATTCGCCTTCCTGCATCACCGAAGGCACCAGATTGTCGTAATCCGCGATGATCTTGCGGGCTTTTTCGACGATCTGATGGGCAACAGGGGTCAGTTCCGGCGTTCTTGTACTGCGATCAAACAGTGCCACGCCCAGATCCGCCTCAAGCGTCTGCATCTGTTGGCTGACAGCGGCATGGGTGACATGCACAACGTCCGCCGCCGCGCTGAAGGTTTTTGTGTCTGCAATCGCCACAAGGGTGCGCAGCATTCGGATTGTCACGGTCGGTCCCTGCAAGCTGAGATCAAGGCGTGTTGGCAGCGTACTCTGTTTGGCCTGACTTCACGATGCCTAACTGCTATCGCAGCCCTTATCCCGCAACGGTGACTTGTCGTTGCACACCCAGCCCGACAATCCCGGCCTCCAAACGATCGCCGGGTTTCAGGTAGGTCGGTGGCGTCTGACCCATGCCCACACCCGGAGGCGTGCCGGTTGAAACAATATCACCGGGTTGCAGGGACATGAATTGCGACAGGTGTGCGATCACCGTGGCCACACCGAAATGCATCGTCCGGGTCGAGCCGTCCTGATAGCGATGGCCGTTGACCTCAAGATACATCGGCAGGTTCTGAGGGTCCGGCACCTCATCCCGTGTCACCAGCCAGGGGCCGATGGGGCCAAACGTATCCGCCGACTTGCCTTTGACCCACTGGCCCGAGCGATGCAGTTGAAAGTCGCGCTCGGACAGGTCGTTCACCACGCAATAACCCGCCACGTGGTTCAAGGCGTCGGCTTCGGAGATGTATTTCGCTTCCTTGCCGATCACGACGCCCAGTTCGACCTCCCAATCCGATTTCTCTGATCCGCGGGGGATTTCGATGTCGTCATTCGGCCCTGCAATGGCCGAGGTTGCCTTGAAGAAAATCGCGGGCTCGGCAGGCAGGTCCATTCCGGCTTCGGCGGCGTGGTCGGCGTAGTTGAGGCCGATACAGATAAACTTGCCAACCTGCCCGACGCAGGGGCCGATACGTGTGCCCGCGTCCACCGCTGGCAAACTGGTCGGATCGATTGCGCGCACCCGGTCCAGTTCCGCGTCGCCAAGCGTTGCCCCGGCAATGTCATCGATATGACCGCTGAGGTCGCGGATTGTGCCATTGGCATCCAGAAGACCGGGTTTTTCAGCGCCTTCTGGCCCGTGACGTAAAAGCTTCATGCTGCGCTCCTTCTTGGCTCAGGTCGTCCGGAGGCTATTAGTGGCGCAGGTTTCGCTGTTTGTATAGCGGCTGGTTTTACCCGGACGGCAGATCAGCAAGCACCCGGCACCGACGGGAGAAATCAGTGCCGAGTGACGCGTCAGCGGGACGTTACAACGTGGCTTGGTCTGCCAACCCCGCCTCTTGTGCCAGCCGGGCTGCTACAGAGGCCACGGCCAGATCTTGCAGGCCGACGCCGGTGCCGTCGAACAGGGTGATCTGGTCATCGCTGCTGCGACCCGGATGGGTTCCGTTAATCACGGCGCCGATGGGCGTGATCTGATCCTCGGTCAGGTTACCTGCTTCAACGGCGTGCTGCGCCTCGCCGATCGAGATGGATTGGGCGACCTCATCGGTGAAAACCGTGGCTTCGGTGACAAGGGCCGCGTCGACCTCTTGCTTGCCTTTAGTGTCTGTGCCCATGCAGGCCAGGTGCGTGCCGGGTTTGATCCAGTCTTTCATCAACAGCGGCTCGAAAGCCGAAGTGATGGTGATGATGACATCTGCCTGCGCGCCAAGGTCCTGTTGCGAGACGGCCTCGAATTCCAACCCGAGCTCGGTCGCGACCGCGCCCAGACGGGGCAGCATTTCGGGGTGGGGGTTCCAAGCGACGACTTTTTCAAAGTCGCGCTGTTCGGCGGCGGCGCGCAGTTGGAAGGTGGATTGATGACCCGCGCCGACCATACCCAGCACCTTGGCATCTTTCCGGGCCAGATGGGCGATGGACACAGCCGAGGACGCAGCTGTGCGCACGGCGGTGAGATAATTGCCGCCGACCAGAGCCGACAGACGTCCGGTATCGGGGTCGAACAGGAACACGGTGGATTGATGGTTGGTCAGCCCCTTATCCATATTGCCAGGCCAGTAGCCGCCGGATTTGACGCCCAGCACCTGACCAGCGCGGTCGAAACCGGATTTGAAGCCGTAAAGCGCGTCGGCATAGCCGATGGCCTCGCGGATGACCGGGAAGTTATAGGCGTCGCCCCGCGCCATGGCGGCGAAGACGTCCCGAACAGCGTCGAATGCCTCGGCGCGGCCAACCAGTTGCCGGCAAAGGTCTTCTCCGACGATCAACAAGGGTGTGTCTGTCATATCTTTCATGATCCTTCCCTCGCCTCAGTACGCCTTGCCGCGCGCGGACACGGGCCAGAGGGTTTCGACCTTGCCGCCCCGCACGCCCACATACCAGTCGTGGACATTGGCCGTCGGGTCACAGTGGCCGGGCACCAGATGCAGCTTGTCATTGACCTTCAGAACCCCGTCCGGGTCCGACACGACCCCATGTTCGTCCGAGCATTTGATGTATTCCACATCCGAGCGACCAAAGATCTCCGGCAGGCCGCTGTCGACGGACTGGGCCTTGAGCCCCGCATCCACGATGGCTTTGTCTGCCTTGGCATGGCTCATAACGCTGGTGAGGATGAAGAAGGCGTTTTCCCACTCTCCCCGGTCGATGCGGTTGCCGTTTTCGTCAAGGATGCGGCCATAATCGGCATCCATGAAGGCGTAAGAGCCGCATTGCAGTTCGTTATACACGCCCGACGCGCTCTCGAAGTAGTATGACCCGGTGCCGCCACCGCCGACGATGTCGCAGTCCAGCCCTTCGGCCTTCAACCCATCCACGGCGTCTTTCACCTGCGCCACGGCGATGTCGATCTTGGCTTTGCGATCCTCGTACAGGTCCATGTGCTGCATCGCGCCCTGATAGGCCTGAATGCCGGCGAACTTGAGGCCAGGGGCCGCGTCGATGGCTTTGGCGATGGCGATGACCTCGGGCGTGGTGGTGACACCGCAGCGGCCTGCGCCGCAGTCGATCTCGACCAGACATTCGATCTGGGTGCCATGACGCTGCGCGGCCTCGGACAGGTCGGCAACGTTGTCGATATCGTCGACGCAACAGATCGTCCGCGCGCCCAACTTGGGCATCCGCGCCAGACGGTCGATCTTGGCCGGGTCACGCACCTGATTGGACACCAGCACATCGTTGATCCCGCCACGGGCAAAGACCTCGGCCTCGGAGACCTTCTGGCAGCAGATACCGCAGGCCCCGCCCAGCTCGACCTGTAGCCGCGCCACATCGACGGATTTGTGCATCTTGCCATGCACCCGGTGGCGCATGCCGTGGGCTTTGGCGTAATCGCCCATTTTCTGGATATTGCGCTCCAGTGCGTCCAGATCCAACACAAGGGCCGGGGTCTGGATCTCGGATGCGTCCATGCCGATGGCAGCGGGGATGTCGTAGCCGACTTCGAGTTGCTCGATGTTTACGGGTTTGTTCATGTTGTCCTCCTCAGCCTTGGGTCCAGGGCAGTTTGTCCAGATCCACATTGCCGCCGGTGATGATCACGCCGACGCGTTTGCCCTTGAAGGCGTCGGGGTTTTTCAGAATGGTCGCCAAAGGCACCGCGCTGCTGGGTTCCATCACGATGCGCAGGTACTTCCAGGTGATCTTCATCGCGGCGATGATCTCGTCTTCGCTGGCGGTGTGGATGTCGCTCAGGAAGTTCGAGACAAAGTGCCAGGTGTTTTCCTTCAGCGGCACTTTCAGCCCGTCGGCGATGGTCACCGGCGCGTCATCAGCGATGATGTGACCGGCCTTGAAACTGCGATAGGCGTCGTCGGCCTGTTCCGGTTCCGCGGCATAGATCTTCACCTCAGGCGCGAGGTTCGACAGCGTCAGGCAGGTGCCCGAGATCATGCCGCCGCCGCCAATCGGCGCGACCACGGCGTCCAGACCGTCGGTCTGCTCCAGCAGTTCCGCCGAACAGGTCGCTTGCCCCGCAATTACGCGCGGGTCGTTATAGGGGTGCACGAACTCGCCACCCGTACGCGCCTGCACCTCGGCAAACACCGCCTCGCGCGAGGTGGTCGAGGGCTCGCATTCGGTGATGATCCCGCCATAGCGGCGCACCGCGTCTTTCTTGGCCTGCGGCGCGGTGCGCGGCATCACCACGTTACAAGGGATACCCCGGCGACCCGCTGCGTAAGACAGGCTGAGCGCATGGTTGCCGCTGGAATGCGTGCAGACGCCGCGCTTGGCGACTTCGTCATTCAGGCCAAAGACCGCGTTACACGCGCCGCGTACTTTGAAGGCACCGGCCTCTTGAAAGTTCTCGCATTTGAAAAACAGCTGCGCGCCCGTCAGATCGTCCAGATAGGCCGAGCGCAGCACCGGTGTGCGGTTGATATGTGGTCTGATCCGCTCATGCGCTTCGCGCATATCGGCAAGGGTCAGGCAATCGGCTGTGGTCATTGAATCTAGCATCCTTGGGTCCTTACGCTGCGGATTGCATGGGATTGGCGTGGCCCAGACGGAAGTATTCTTGTGCCGCTGCAACACCGCTGCCCAACTCGATTGGATAATTCAGGTCGGCCATCGCCATTTCGATGGTCGCCAGACCGGACAGTACCATCACATCCGTCAGACTGCCCAGATGGCCAATGCGGAAGGCCTTGCCGTTCATCTCGCCCAAGCCGATGCCAAAGCTGACGCCATAGGCGTTGAAGGCATGGTCGGTCAGGGCATTGCTGTCGAAGAGGTCGGGTACATAAATCGCGCTGACCGTGTCCGAGTAGAGATCCGGCGACTGCGCCACCAGATCCAGCCCCCAAGCGGTGGTGGCTTTTCGCACGCCCTCGGCGAGACGGAAATGACGGGCATAAACATTGTCCAAGCCTTCCTCGAACAGCATCTTCAGGCTTTCGCGCATGCCGTAGATCAATTGCAGCGGCGGGGTGTAGGGAAAGCCACCGGATGCGTTGGCGTTCATCATGTCGCGAAAATCAAAGAAGGTGCGCGGCAGTTTTGCGGTCTCGATCGCCGCAAGCGCTTTGGGGCTGACGCACAGGATCGCCATGCCGGTCGCCAGCATGAACCCCTTTTGCGAGCCCGAGACCGCGATATCGACGCCCCAGTCATCAAAGGCAAAAGGCATCGAGGCCAGCGAACTGACGCAATCCACAAACAGCATCGCCGGGTGGTCACTGGCATCCATTGCCTTGCGCACAGCCGCAATATCCGAGCGTACGCCGGTGGCCGTCTCGTTATGAGTGACCAGAACTGCCTTGATCTGATGGCTCTTATCCGCAGCCAGAGTCTCGGCAAATTTATCCGCCGGTGCGCCACTGCCCCAGGGGCATTCGATGATCCGCACATCCAGCCCGTGGCGCTGGCACAGGTCGATCCAGCGATGGCTGAACATGCCATACCGCGCGACCAGAACCGTGTCGCCGGGGCTGAGCGTGTTGGTGATCGACGCCTCCCATCCTCCGGTTCCGCTGGCGGGGAAGGTGATGATTTGACCTTCGGTTGTGCCAAAAACCTTCTTGGTGTCTTCCAGCACCGGTGCGAAGGTCTGTACAAAATCCGGGGCGCGGTGGTCCTGAGTCTGCACCTGCATCGCCAGCCGCAACCTGTCGGGGATGTTCGTTGGACCGGGAATAAAGACCGGGTTCTGGTTGGACATTTTCGCTTCCTCCGCTTTGACGAAATTGTCTTATCGGGCGGGGGAAACTGCAATTTTCTCGAAAATGTTTTTTACTGGGTGAAAAAATGCCTTAACGCGTTGAAAATCAGTGCCTGCGTATTTTTTCAAAAAAGTGGCTGAAATTTCCGAAAATGAAAAAGTAACCGCAGTCATCATCTCCGACTGCGGTTTTCACCTTCGAAAAGGAAGAGATTCGGCTTGCCGTCTGTCAGACCCAAAGGTCCGAACACCCCCGGTTAATCGGGTGCATATTCCGGAAGTTTCGACAGCGCAGATTTCAGCGCGTCCCCCCACCCATCCGAGATGGTTCGGAAATAGGGATCGTCCCCTTCGAACCGGGTGCGCTGACCGGGTTCGAAACTGTCTTCGTCATAGAGAAACAGGTCGAGCGGTGCGCCGACGGACAGGTTGGCTTTGATGGTCGAATCAAAGCTGACAAGCAGCAGTTTCACCGTTTCGGCAAAGCTCATGTCGGGATCATAGGCGCGCACCAGAATGGGGCGTCCGTATTTGGTTTCGCCAATCTGGAAGAACGGCGTTTCGTCGCCCGCCTCGATGAAATTGCCCTCGGGGTAGATCAGAAACAGGCGCGATGGTCCGCCCTTGATCTGGCCGCCCAGGATCAGCGTGGCGTGAAAGGCGCTATCGGCCTGTTGGCCGGACCGGGCGTGCTGTTCGATGACGTCGTTCAGCGTATCGGCAACCAGTTGCGCGACCTGAAACATCGTCGGTGCTTCGAGGATCGAAGGGGATCGGTCTGCGGGCACCTTGGTGCGTTCTTCCAGCAGACTGATCGTCGCCTGCGTCGTGGCCAGATTTCCAGCGGTCAGAATCGTGATCGAGCGGTCGCCCTCGACCGTCCAGTTGAACATCTTGTTGAAGGTCGAGACATTGTCGACCCCGGCATTGGTGCGGGTATCGGACATGAACACCAGCCCACGGTTCAGCCGCATCCCCACAGCATAGGTCATCTTGGTCTCCGTTACTGCTGTGCGACCTGCAACTGCACTGTCAATTGCTCGCCCGCTGCCCCAATTCTGCTTCCTCTTACCGGGGCAGCCTGCGCATAGTCCAGACCGGTTGCAACACGGACGTAGCGGCTGTCGGGGGATATTCCGTTCGATATGTCAAATCCGACCCATCCCAGCCCGTCCAGATGCGCTTCGGCCCAGGCGTGGGTGGCGTCCTGAACCTCGGTATCGCTCATCATCAGATAGCCCGAGACATAGCGGGCCGGAATGCCAAGCGCCCGGGCGCAGGTGATAAAGATGTGGCTATGGTCCTGACAGACGCCGCAGCCAGCCTCCAGTGCGTCTTCGGCTGTCCAGTCGGGCTCCGAGCATCCGATCTTGTAGGTCACATGATCGCGGATCGCGGCCGACAGCGCGTGCATCCGGTCCAGCGGTTCGCCATCGGGCAGGGATTTGATCAGCGCGGCCACGCCTTTGCCGGGCTTGGTCTGATCCGTGTCGCGCTGAAACAGCCACAGCGGGATCGACCCTTCATGAGGTCCCAGAACGCCGTGGGTATCTGAGATATCGACCACGCCTTCCGAGATCAGCGAGACGCTTTGCGTGTTAGGCTCGAAACTGATCAGTTCCACCGTGTTGCGGTGGTAATCCTCAAAGCTCAGCTCTTTGCGGCCGCCCAGCACCTGCGTGGTCCAGCTGTCGATCTTCTGGTTGCGGAACGACTTGGGCGTTTTTCTCAGCTGTTGCAGGCCAAAAGGCACCGGGGCGTCGAAATCGTATCGGGTTTCGTGTCGGATATGCAGTTTCATGGCTTACTCATAGAAACGATAATCGATTTCGATCTGTCGGCTCAGCCCGGCGAGATCGTTCTGGAATTCCTGAATGTACTCATGCAGGCCAAACTCGAAGATATCGGCGATGTCGCGATCCAGATATTTGTCATACAGCGCATTGGACGCCTCGCAGGATGGACCGGCGAAGCCGTAATCTTTTTTCAGGTACGACAGATTCTCCTGAATCTTGCGGCAACAGAAATGTAGGCTGCGCGGCATGCGCTGGTCCAGTATGAGGAATTGCGCGATGTCCGAAGGCGAGGTTTTTTGGCCATGCGTCATCCGATAGCCCCCGCCAGCGCCGACGGATCGCAGGATGCTTTCCCATTGGATATTGTCCAGCGACGATCCCACCGAAAAGGCTGTTGGCAACAGCACATAATATTTGACGTCCAGAATGCGCCCGGTGTTATCGGCGCGTTCGATGAAGGTGCCGATGCGGGTGAAGTCGAACATGTCGTTGCGCAGCATGGTGCCAAGTATGGCGCCGCGCACAAGCGCCGATTGATGGCGGATCAGTTCCAGCAGGCCGGGCAAGTCGCGTTCGTTCACCTTGCGCCGAAGGGACTCGTCCAGTTGCATCCATGTGGCGTTCACTGCGCTCCAGACATCATGGGTCAGCGCCGTGCGCACCAGTTTTGCATTCTCGCGCGCCTGTTTGACAACGGACCAGACCGATGACGGGTTATCCCCATCGCGTAGCACCCAGTCGACCGCATTGTCGCGGGTGACCTCGTCATATTTCTCCTGATAGGTGCCCAGAACGCCCGCCGTGCGCAGGACCGAACTCCATTCCTCGACCGAGTTCTGGGTGCGGGTCAGCGCCATGCGTTGGCCGGTTTCCAGCAATCTGGCCGTGCTTTCCGCGCGTTCCAGGTAGCGGGACATCCAAAACAATCCACCTGCAGTTTTTCCCAGCATGGCTTAGTCCTCCAGTACCCAGGTGTCTTTGGTCCCGCCACCCTGGCTGGAATTCACCACCAGCGATCCCTTTTTTAGTGCAACCCGCGTCAACCCGCCGGGCGTGATCTTGATCCCGTCGGGCGAGACCAGCACGAAGGGGCGCAAGTCCACATGGCGGGGGGCCAGCCCCGAGCGGGCAAAGATCGGAACCGTGGACAGCGACAACGTAGGTTGCGCGATATAGTTGGCCGGGCGCGCCTTTAGCTTTGCTTTGAAGGCTGCGATCTCTTTCTTGCTGGCGGTCGGGCCGATCAGCATCCCGTAGCCGCCCGAACCGTGAACCTCTTTCACCACCAGATCGGACAGGTTGTCGAGGACGTAGGACAGGGATTTCGGATCGGCGCAACGCCAGGTCGGGACGTTTTGCAGGATCGGCTTTTCGCCGGTGTAGAACTCGACGATTTCGGGCATGTAGGAATAGATTGCCTTGTCGTCCGAGATGCCCGTGCCCGGCGCGTTGGCGATGGTGATGCCGCCTGCGCGGTAGACGTCCAGAATGCCCGGAACGCCAAGTGCGCTGTCGGGGTTGAAGTTTAGCGGGTCCAGAAAATCGTCATCGACCCGGCGATAGAGCACATCGATGGGCCGATACCCGCGCGTGGTGCGCATACAGACGCGCCCGTCGACCACGCGCAGATCGTGGCCTTCGACCAGTTCCACCGCCATCTGATCGGCCAGAAATGCATGTTCGTAATAGGCCGAGTTATAGATGCCGGGCGTCAGAACAGCCACGGTCGGCTCACCTTCGGCACAATCGGGCGCGCAGGCGGCAAGCGACCGCCGCAGATTGCGCGGATAGTCCGAGACGTTGCGCACATTGTTGGCGCTGAACAGTTCCGGGAACATCTTCAGCATCGTCTCGCGGTTTTCCAGCATATAGCTGACGCCCGAGGGCGTGCGCGCATTGTCTTCCAGCACGTAGAACTCATCTGGCCCGGTGCGGACCAGATCGATGCCGACGATATGAGTGTAGATCTTGCCCGGAGGGGCGACACCGATCATCTGGGGCAGGAACGCCTCATTCGCGGCAATCATCTCGGGCGGTAGGCGACCGGCGCGGACAATTTCCTGCCGGTGATAGATGTCGTAAAGAAAGGCGTTGATCGCGCGTACGCGTTGTTCGATCCCGCGTTCCAGCCGTTGCCATTCGCGGCCCGAGATAATGCGGGGGATGATGTCGAAGGGGATCAGCCGCTCTTCTGCTTCGGCCTTGCCGTAGACGTTGAAGGTGATGCCTGTCAGGCGAAAGACCTCTTCGGCTTCGCGCTGTTTTGCCCGTAATCTGGCGACATCTTCGTGATTAAACCAGCGACCGATTTCTTCGTAAGGACCGCGCAGAGATCCGTCGCCATTGTACATTTCGTCAAAGAATTCTCCCATGCAGGAAGTTTGACGAACATATCCGAGTTTGCAAGGGGAACGGCCGAAATGGCCCCGAAACGGTTGTATTGCTGACTATTTATAGGGCTTTCAGCGCGCAGCCGCAGGAAAATGGGGTGGGGCAAAGGCCCCACCCTGGATCGGTCAGGCACCGATGATGTTGTGGCCCGGCCCATAGGGGAAGCCGGTGATATTCTCGGCCCCGTCTTCGCCCACGACCAGAATATCATGCTCGCGATAGCCACCCGCGCCCGGCTGGCCTTCGGGGAGCCACAGCATCGGCTCGATCGAGACGACCATGCCGGGCTCCAGAACGGTGTCGATATCTTCGCGCAGTTCCAGACCGGCCTCACGCCCGTAATAGTGGCTGAGGATCCCGAACGAGTGGCCATAGCCGAACGAGCGATACTGCAGCAGGCCCTCATCCGCGAAGAACCGGTTGATCTCGGCGGTGATGCCCGAGCAGGTCGCGCCGGGTTTGATCAGGCTCAGGCCCAGTTCATGCGCGGCCACGTTGGCCTTCCACAGGCGCAGGCTGTCGGCGTCCGGCTCTCCCAGGAACAGGGTGCGTTCCAGCGCGGTGTAATAGCCTGAGATCATCGGGAAGGTGTTCAGCGACAGGATATCGCCCTTTTGCAGCGCCCGTTTGGTGACCGGGTTATGGGCACCATCCGTATTCAGCCCGGACTGGAACCAGACCCATGTGTCGCGAATTTCGGAGTCGGGATATGCCCGCGCGATTTCCTCTTCCATCGCGTCGCGTCCGGCCATGGCGATCTCGATCTCGGTCGCGCCTTCGCGGATGGCCGCGTGGATGGCGGCGCCGCCGACATCAGCGGTGCGCGCACCGCCCTTGATCAGCTCGATCTCTTCCGCGGATTTCACCATGCGGGCGAACATCGTGTCGGGTGCGATATCGATCAGTTCGGGCGCGTCCAGCATCCGCAGCGCGGTGTCGCGTGCGGCCAGGGTCATGTGATCGCCTTCGATCCCGATCCGTTTCGCGCCACCGATCAGGCTGGCCACGGCACGCCAGTAGTTGTCGCGCTTCCAGTCGGTGTAGATCACATTCTCGTCAACCGAGCGCCGCCACGGCTGACCCGCATCGATATTGGCAGAAACGGTGGTGCAGGCGTCCTGCGTGACAACGCAGCCATAGGGGCGACCGAACGAGCAATACAGAAAGCCCGAGTAATAGGCGATGTTCTGCATCGAGGTCAGCAGCACCGCCGGGATATCGCGCTTGGCCATGATGGCGCGCAGGGCGCTCAGGCGGCGGCTGTATTCGGCTTTGCTAAAGGGCAGGGGGGCCTTGTCACCATTGTGGCAAGTGAAGAATTCGGGGCGTTGAGCTATATCGTTCATCCTTGGTCTCTCATCTTTGCCGGGTATGCAAAGCCCGGCCACTTGTCCCGGCGTTCAGGACAGGCGGTCTCGGGTTCCGAGAGCCGTTCGCCCCAGTGCGTCCGCGACGCCATCGCGGCTGGGGTGAACAGGTGAATCGTTAGATCAGCTTTGTCCCTGCGTCAAGCGGGCGAGAGACCCCGCAAACGCTCGGACCGGCGGCGCAGCAGTTCAACCGTGGTCAGCAGAGCAATCGACAGCACCACAAGGATCGTGGCGACTGCCAGAATGGTCGGGCTGATCTGCTCGCGCAGGCCGGTGAACATCTGCCAGGGCAGCGTCTTTTGGCTGGCCGAGCCGACAAACAGCACCACCACAACCTCGTCAAATGAGGTGATGAAGGCAAACAACCCGCCCGAGATCACGCCCGGCAGGATCAGCGGCATCTGGATCTTGAAGAAGGTCCGCACCGGGCCTGCACCCATATTGGCCGCCGCCCGCGTCAGCGACCGGTCAAAGCCCACCAGCGTCGCGGTCACGGTGATGATGACGAAGGGGATGCCCAGAACGGCGTGCGCGAGGATCACTTTTACGTAACCCACGAAGTTCTTGTTCATACCCAGCGTCCCTTCAAGGAAGTTCCCGATGTCGCTGTAGAAAAAGAACATGCCGGTGGCCGAGATGATCAGGGGCACGATCATCGGCGAAATCAGGATCCCCATGATCGCCCGCCGACCCGGCACGTGGGACTGGCTGAGCCCGATGGCGGCCAGTGTTCCCAGTGAGACCGAGATGACCGTCGCAATCGGCGCGATGATCAGCGAGTTCTTGAAGCTGCGCTGCCATTCATTGTTGGTAAAGAAGTCGCGATAGTGCTTCAGCGAATAACCTTCCGGGTCCAGCCGCAGCATCTCGGGCGTGAAGGTAAAGAAATCCTGTGCGTTGAACGACAGGGGCAGAACCACAAGGATCGGCGTGATCAGGAACACAAAGATCGCGCCGCAGATCACCCGGAACAGATAGTGGTAGAATACCTGTTTCGGCGTCAGATAGGGCAGCAGTTTCTGCCGATAACGCCCCTCGTACAGCCAATAGGTGAACCAGGCAAAGAACCAGCCGCCCAGCAGGCCCAGAACGCCGCCCATCGGGCCGGCGACCAGAAATCCAACAATGCCGAAACCCAGGATGTTGACCCAACGGGCCAGCTTCTCGTTCTTGAGCAGGTTGATGTAGACCCAGGCCAGCCCGGCAATCAGGACAGCGCCGCCCAGAAGGCCCAGAAGGATCGATCCGTTGCCTGCGCCGACAAAGATACCGGCGAAGGCCCCTGCCAGCGCGACGCTGGGCAGGACCATGGACATGGGTTTGCGGGAAATCAGAGTCAGTGCGGCCATTTTGATTATCCCAGCTTCACGTTATCGATGCCGACGATCTTGTCGTAGACCCAGTAGAGTAACAGCACGACGCCCAGAAGGATCGTCCCCAGTGCCGCGGCCAGCCCCCAGTTCAGCGAGGACGAGATGTGATAGGCGATCCGGTTCGAGATAAAGACGCCCTTGGTGCCGCCCACGATCTCGGGCGTGATGTAGTAACCGATCGACAGAATGAACACGAGGATCGATCCCGCGCCGATACCCGGAATGGATTGCGGGAAGTAAATGCGCCAGAACGTGGTCCAGTTGGTGGCGCCCATCGATTTCGCCGCGCGGGTGTAAGAGGGCGGGATGGTCTGCATCACCGAATACATCGGCAGGATCATGAAGGGCAGCAGGATATGCGTCATCGCAATGATCGTACCGATCTGGTTGTTGATGATCACAAGCCGCGCGTCATCCGCCACCAGCCCTAGCCAGACAAGGGTTTCGTTGATCACCCCCTGTTGTTGCAGCATTACTTTCCACGCCGAAGTTCGCACCAGCAACGAGGTCCAGAAGGGCAACAGGACAAGGATCATCAGCAGGTTCGACACCCGCATCGGCAAGGTCGCCAACAGGTAACTGACCGGATAGGCCAGCAGAATACAGGCCCCCGTAATCACCAACGACATGAACAGCGTGCGCCCGAACAGCTTGATCAGGATCTGTTTGTCTTCGGGCTGGGCCTGCGCGCCTTCGGGGGTGCGGCGCATGTCGACCGCGTTCAGGAAATAACCGTTGGTAACAGCAGGCGAGTGGGTTTTGATCACGGCCCAGGTCTTTGGGTCCCCCCAGCCATCGTGCACGTCGATCAGTTTTTCCTTGAATGGACCGTCCGTTTCCGGATCCATTTTGTTGATTTGCCGCCCGGATCTGCGGAACATCGAAGACATGCCGGTTTCTTCGTAGTTCAGACGCGAGCCCAGACGGGTGTGCTGTTTGTTGTCGATGGCGACAAGCATATCGCGCACGAATGCATCATAGACGGCCTCATCCGGCAACTCGCCCGACTTGTCGTCCCAATCCTTGAGGGCTTCGACGGTCAGAGGCAGCGTGTCCGCAACAATGCTGTTTTCGACCGAGCGGAACAGCATCGAGGCAATGGGAATGATGAACGAGAACATCACGAACAGCAGCAAAGGGGCAATCAGCAGCAAAGCCCGCATTTTCTGTCGCCGCAAAGAACGGGCCAGCGACTGTTTCAGCGGCGTCCCATCTGCCGCCAGCATTGGCCCTGCGTTATCGCTTGCGTCCGTCATCGTTATTCCCTGTTTTGTCTTGGTCTGGGGGCGGCGTACCGCCCCCGACAATCCTATGTCGTCAGGTCCGGCTTATTGTGCCAGCCACGCCTGGAATTTGGCGTCGATGTCGTCGCGGTAGTCCGCCCAGAACTCGTAGTTATACAGGAACGTGTTCTTTGCGTTTTCCGGATCGGTCGGCATGTGCGGTGCCATGTCGATGCCCAGATCGGCATGCTGACCCACCAGCGGAGCCGACGAGGCGCGGGCCGGACCGTACGAAATCCACTTGGCCTGATCCGCCAGACGCTGAGTGTCGGTGGCGAACATGATGTAGTCCAGCGCCTGCTTCTGACGCTCTTCGCTCAGACCAGCCGGGATGATCCATCCGTCCAGATCGAACACCTGCGCGTCCCACAGCATGGCGACGGGCTGGTTCTGCTCTTCGATCACGCTGAACAGACGACCGTTATAGGTCGAGCCCATGATAACCTCGCCATCCGCCAGCAGCTGCGGCGTGTCAGCACCGGCTGACCACCAGACAACGCTGTCCTTGATGGTGTCCAGCTTGGCCAGCGCCTGGTCCTGACCTTCCGGTGTTGCCAGAACGTCATAGACATCGTCTTTCGCAACGCCATCGCAGATCAGGGCCCATTCCATGTTGTTGATCGGACGCTTCTCCAGCGAGCGTTTGCCCGGATAGGCTTCCAGATCAAATACGGCGCAGACATCGGTGGGCGGTGTGTCACCAACCAGATCGGTGCGGTAGCCGAATGTGGTCGAATAAACGATCTGCGGGATAAAGCAGTCGCTGACCAGCAGGTCGCCAAAGTCTTCGGACGCGGGCGTGCCATCGGGGGCAGGGGCCAGCATGGTGTCAGGGTCGATTTCCATCGCCAGACCTTCGTCGCACAGACGGATCGCATCGGCGGCAACAACATCGACCACATCCCATGTGATGTTGCCCGCTTCGTTCATCGCGCGCAGTTTGGCAACCGCTTCGGCCGAGCTGTCATCGTTCAGAATGGTGACGCCGGTCTTTTCCGAATAGGGCTCGTGATATGCCTTAAGCTGCGACTTGGAATATGCGCCACCCCAGGAAACGATCGTCATTTCCTGCGCGGACACGCCGCCCGCAGCGATTGCAACGGCGGCAGTAGTCAGAAGGGTTTTGGTTGCTTTCATGTGTAACTCCCAGTTCATCCCGTTTATGTATGTGGTCAGCTGATGCACGGGTCTTCATCAGCCGGTCCCTCTCGTATAGATCCGCTTGTTTTGCGCGGCTTGGTCTATGCGTCGAGCGCACGACAATCCTGTGCCAGCCAGCCGATCTCGATCTCCTGACCGGCCTGCAGGCGAATGGCGTCGGGGGCGTTCCGTGTTTTGACGATAAAATCGTCGTTTCCGGCAACCGACATGCGGAAGCGGAAGACATCGCCCATATAGATGAATTCCTTGACCGTCGCTTTCAGCGTATGCGCGTCGGCATGCAGACGGTCCTTGTTGAACTCGACCCGCTCGGGCCGGATCGACACCTTGGTCCGTTCGCCCGGATTGTGCACGTTGATCGGCACAGCATCGATTTCCGAGCCGTCGTCCAACTGGATCAGGCAGGTGTCGCCTTCGATTGACTTGACCACGCCTTCCAGCGTGTTGTTCTCGCCAATGAACTGCGCAACAAAGCTGTTTTCCGGCTCTTCATACAGTTGATCCGGCGGGGCGAGCTGCTGAATGCGGCCATCGTCAAACACCGCGACCCGGTCTGACATAGTCAGCGCTTCGGTCTGGTCGTGGGTTACGTAGACGGTGGTAATGCCCAGCTCATGCGCAAGGCGCGTGATCTCGAACTGCATATGCTCGCGCAGCTGCTTGTCCAACGCGCCCAGCGGTTCGTCCATCAGAACCAGTTCGGGCTCGAACACCAGCGCGCGCGCCAGAGCGATCCGCTGTTGCTGACCACCGGACAGTTGCGCCGGGCGGCGACCGCCAAAGGCACCCATCTGAACCATGTCCAGCGCACGTTTGACCTTGGCCTCACGTTCGGATTTGCCCAGCTTGCGCACTTCCAGTGGGAACGAGAGGTTCTCGGCCACGGTCATGTGCGGGAACAGCGCGTAGTTCTGGAACACCATGCCAATTCCGCGCTTGTGCGGTGGAATGTTGTTGATGGGTTTGCCGTCCAGCAAAATCTCGCCATGGGTGGCAGTTTCGAACCCGGCCAACATCATAAGGCATGTGGTCTTGCCAGAGCCCGACGGCCCGAGCATGGTCAGAAATTCGCCTTTTGGCAGTGCCAGATTGAGGTCTTTAACGACGAGGATTTCGCCATCATAAGACTTTTGAACGCGTTGAAATTCGACAAACGCGGCGTCGTTCATTGCTTCGGTCACAAGACCCCCTGTTTCGTCAAATGATTATCCGGCTTTTCCGGATTTCATTGATCTGTCCGCATGAATTAAGACCAAGCCGAATACGTTTTGCAACAAGGAATGTCGTTTTTTGTTCCTGGGGTCTCGAATTGACAATTCAATTGACGGAATTCAGGCGCCGCATGTGCCACGCAAGGCTTTGATTGCTTGATAATACAGGCTTTCCAAGCCGCGCCCGTATTTCCGGCAGTGCTGACAAAGTTTTGAGGTTGGTACAGCTTAAGAAAACAGCATCCACTTGTGGATCCGACCCCAATTCAACGGCTGCCGAGACAACCGAATCATTGGAAATCCGCACAACCTTTGCCTCTTCTGATTCGCCGAATGTGCCAAAAACATCGGTCGAGATTCCGTTTTCAGCAAAAGTGCGCCGCAGGGGAATGTTCACTTCCTCAATATAAGGAGACAGAAGCGCGAATTTCGAAACACCGTGATTCGCGGCGCAGGCCACGGCAGCCCGCAACGGGTTTGTCACTTCGGCCGTGTTGCAGGTCTTCTTGACCATTTGGGCAACACGGTCTGATCCAATCACCGAACTGGCCGAGGTGCAGCCATAGCCGACAACTTTGTATGGCCGCGCCTTGGGCAATAAATCGGCAGCGGCGGGCAGGGCGTTTTCCATCTCGGCCAGCGTGCCGGTCGTCACTTGGATTCCGCTGGGAATGCGGGTGACGTAGATCGGATATTTCCGGTCCGAAAAGTAGTCGCTGAACTCGGGCTCAAGCGTTTCGTCGGTTTGCAGCACGATCAGGCCCATCGGTGAGGCGGCCGGATCGTCAGCGTCCAGAGTGTAGGGGATAGGTGTCATAGCTGGGCCACCTCCGGCCCTTTGCGGGGGCTGATGAAACGCGGTGCATCTTCGGTGATCACGATGTTTTCCTCGTGCACCAGTATCTTGTCCGCCACGGCGATGCCGGGCTCCAGCGTCAGAACCATTCCGGGTTCCAGCACCGTATGATCCGTCGGGATGAGCGAGGGCCATTCGGTCAGCGACATGCCCAGCCCGTGGCCCAACCGCCCGGCGTCGGTTCCTTCGCTATCTGCGGTCAGAATGGTGTTCATGGCATGGAACAGATCCGATGCGGTGGCACCGGGTCGGGCGATCTGAAACGCCGCGTCCGAGGCTTCGATCAGCCGCGCATGGGCCGCGCGGACAGCGGGCGTTGCCGGACCGACTGACCAGTTGCGGTCGAAATCCGAGAAATACCCGTCCCAGACCAGCCCGGTGTCCAGCATCAGCACATCGCCTTTGGCCAGCGGGGTGGGACTGGCTGGCGAGATCACATCGCTATATCCGCCTTGCTCTGCGCCCCCGGCAAGGTAGGGAACCCAATCCGCGCCTTCCTCCAGACAGAGCATCTGGAACTTGCGAAACACCTCATCCAGCGCCACGCCTTCACGCGCGATTTCCGGGACGCGGGCAAAGGCGCGCCCGGCGATCCCGCAAGCGGTTTCAAGCTTGGTGATTTCCGCGGCAGATTTGACCATGCGCAACTGGCGCAGGATGCCATGATCGCCGGACAGGCTGCGCGGAGTGATGGCCCGACGCACCCGCTCCAGATCGGCCAGCGGCATTCGGGCGTGGGTCTCATGCCCATCCGGCAGGCCTATGACACCGTTCGAAGGGGCCAGTTCGGTCAGCGCGTCAACCAGAAGCGAGACGCCATCATCCTGTAAATCCGGTGAGGACCACGTGCGGATATCGTCGATCCAGCTCTGTGCCATCAAGGCCGCGCCGATCGATGGGATCACCGCAACCGGTTTGCCGCTGGCAGGCACAATCAGAAACCAGGGCCGCGTCGGGCTTTCCCAGAACCGGGTCAGGAAGCCGGTGAAATACCGCACATCTGTTTCCGTGGTCAAAAGCAGCGCCGACAAGCCCGCCTGATCCATCAGTCGTTGGGCGCGTTCGGTTCGGGCCTGAAACTCGGTCGGGTCAAACCCCCTCATTCCGCGACCTCGGACAGGATGCAGAGAACGCGCGCGTTTTCGTCGATCCCTATTGCGGCCCGAGCCTCGGCGCTCATCACGGCAGCAACCCCGGCGCCGCCCGAGGCCGTTGTTGCCAGCCCCGCATCCTCCATCGCATCCAGATGTGTCGTCACTTCGTCATCGCGAAGGGTTAGGAACTGATCCGCATCGCGGGCCAACCCGTTCAGCGCGATCAGCGAGGGTTCCTTGCAGTCCAGCCGCCCCATGACGCTGTCCGGACCATCGGCGAAAACGCATTCGCCTGCTGAAATGCTGGCCTGAAGGGCGGGCGCATCCTCGGGCTCGACCACGACGATCTTCGGCGCGTTTCCCCAAACGGTACGCGCATACGCCGCGACCGCCCCGGCCAGCCCGCCGACGCCTGCCTGCAGCAGGATATGAGTCGGGGGCTCGGGGCATTGCTCTGCTGCTTCGGCGGCCATCTGCAAATACCCCTCCATCAACGTGTGGGGGAGATCGAAATACCCCTCCCACGAACTGTCGGACAGCAGGATCCAGCCGTTGTCGCGGGCAGCCGTGCTTGCGCCGTCCATGCTGGCGGCATAGTCCGTGCCTTCGCGCACAACCTGCGCATTCTGCGCGCGCAGGCGGTCGGCAAAGGTTTCGGGCACCGTGTCGGCAATGTAGACGACAGCCTTTGCGCCGAACATTCTGGCTCCGGCTGCGACACTCATCCCGTGATTGCCTGCACTGGCGGTCACGTAAGTACGCCCCTGCAATGTCGTCGCGTCCGGCTTGCCTTTTTCTTCGGCAGCATGCCGGGCGATCACATAAGCCGCACCAAGCGCCTTGAACGATCCCAAATTCATCCGCCCGCGTTCATCCTTGACCCACAGGCGCGCGACCGGTGCCAGCCCTGAAACCTCGACCAATGGCGTTTCCCTAGCGGCGGGGCATTGCGCCAACAAATCGGCCACGCGCGCCGCATCTGTCGATGGATAAGGGGCGGATGGTGCCAGTTTCTGACCCCCCCGATGCGGGTTGTTGACAGTGTGCATGGGACCTCCGACGTTTCGTTGCGTTGACCTGAGCCATTTGGTGCGGTTGTGTCAACGCAAACTGTTTCATAACCCGAGGTGGCGATGACTCATTCTGACCCTGCGTTCACTCAAGCTGAATATGACCGTCGTCTTGCCAAGACCCGAAACGCGATGGCGGCGAAAGGTCTGGATTGTCTGTTCGTTCAGGACCCGTCCAACATGGCCTGGCTGACAGGGTATGAGGGGTGGTCCTTCTATGTGCATCAGGGGGTGCTGGTCTTCCTCGATGCAGATCCGGTCTGGTGGGGGCGGCAGCAAGACAGCAATGGCGCACTGCGGACGGTGTGGATGGGGGATGATCGCATTCTGGGATATGCCGATCACTTTGTGCAATCCACAACCCGTCATCCGATGCAGGATCTGGCGCAGGTCATCGCCCGGTTCGGTCATGGTACAAGCCGTATCGGTGTCGAGATGGACAATTACTACTACTCGGCCAAGGCCCATCAGACCCTAGAAGCCGAACTGCCCAACGCAAGTTTTGTGGATGCCACCGCCTTGGTGAACTGGCAGCGGGCGGTTAAATCCGGCGAAGAAATCGCCCTGATGCGCAAGGCGGCGCGGATTTCCGAGCATATCGTCGATGGGGTGCTGGACAGGGTCGAACCGGGCCTGCGTAAGAATGAACTGGTCGCGCAGATCTATCACGACGCGATCACCGGGGTTGGAGAGGATTGGGGCGATTACGCTGCGATTGTGCCGCTGTTGCCGTCCGGATCGGATGCAGCTGCGCCGCATCTGACCTGGAACGGTGACGTGTTCAAATCTGGTGAATGCACGTTCTTTGAACTGTCAGGGTGTTACCGGCGCTACCACGCCCCATTCTGCCGCTCGGTCTTTCTGGGTGAGCCTCCGGAGCAGATGAAACGGGCCGAAGCGGCGCTGGTCGAAGGGTTGGAGGCCGGGCTGGACGCGGCGCGCGCCGGCAACCGGGCGCGGGATATTGCAGCCGCTCTGGCAGCCCCTCTGGAGCGCGCCGGGATCGAACGCGGCGCGCGGTGCGGCTATCCGATTGGCCTGAGTTACCCGCCGGATTGGGGCGAGCGGACAATTTCCCTGAGGGATGAGGACGAGACCATCCTGGAACCCGGAATGACCTTCCACTTCATGCCGGGCCTGTGGATGCAGGATTGGGGTCTGGAGATCACTGAATCCATTCTGATCCGCGAGTCCGGCCCGGCAGAGTGTTTTTGCAACCGCCCCCGGAAACTGTTCGTAAAGCCCTGACGTCTTTGGTCGCATCTTGCTGAGCCTCAACATGAGACGCCAAGGGCACCTGCTGACACCTCGGAACGAGCCAGATTCACCAGCATTGCGGTATCCGAAAGCCCGAAGGTGCTGTTTCAGAATGGCATCTCGGTCCGTCTCGATCCGACCGGGTGCGGCAACCCCAATTCCAACCTAGTTTGGCTGCGGATCAAGCCCCGAGGGTACGTCATCGGGCACCCAGTGGCGCAGGGTGTTCGTGGCTGGATCCGTCAACGCGTTCAGAAAGGCCACAAGATGCGCAACGTCGCGATCTGTCAGATCGGGGCGCGGCTCGAGCTGGTTCGCGGCGGCGATGCGTGCTTTCAGGTTGGGGGATTCAAGAACCCAGCCATCGCGGGTATCGAAAGCGCCCCGGCGGTCGGGTTCGACTGCGGTGAAACTCAAGGCCGACCCACGCGCCGAAAGCCGTTGGACATGTTTCAGTTCAGGCAAGATATCGGGTTTTAGACCATAGCGGTTCAGGCTGCCGACCGGGTCAATGTGGTGACGGATGACGTCTTCAAGCGTGTCATACGCGCCGCTATGCCCCCACGGACCTGTAATCGCGACGTTTCGCAAAGACGGGGTACGAAACGCAAACAGATCTTTGCCGCGTTTGCTGACCCTGTATCGGCCCTCATCCTCGGTTCGGGCAAAGAACCCGGTCTCGCGCCAGTATTCCAGATCCGCCCCGTGGCCCTTGCCGGGCCCAATCTGCGGCATGGCAATGGCGTGAAAACCATGATCGGTCAAAAGCGGCCCGCTGTGGCAGCCGGAACAGCCCGCCTTGCCGTAAAACAGCTGCAGACCTGCCTGCGCATCGTGGGACAGATGCGACATATCCCCTGTCCGCAACACCAGATCAAACGGGCTGTTGTCAGATCGAAAAGCCACGGTCTGAAAGGCTGCAAGTGCTTCGGCAATATGCGCGTAGGTAATGTCTGATGGCTGCCTGATCTCGTGAAAGGCGGCATCAAAAAGGGCGACATATGCGGGAATTTCGGAAACCGTCTTTGCAAGCAGCGCCCAGACTGTCGCCCTGTCCTCGGTTGCTGCGGCATCGGCGACTGGGTTCTCGCCATACTGACCGGCCATTTCCAATGGCGATGTCACCGGGAAAAACGCCTGAGCCGCCAGAACGCTGCTCAGATCAGGCGGAAGGGCTGATCCGGCCGGGTTTCGAATGGTTGCGCCCATCGCCTCGACCCGCCCATCGTGAAACATGCTTGTGTAGGCCCGTGCCCCGATGTTCCAAAGCGCCTGAGCGTTGCGCGGAATGCGCCCGTTGACGGCATCATGTGTGACGCGATGCGCCCCGGTCCCTGTACCGCCTTCGCCAATGCCCAAGGCCAAACCATCCCCCGACCCCAGGCTGGGGTCATGGCAGGTGCCACAGGATATGTTCTTGTTTCCGGACAGGATCGGGTCGAAAAACAGGTTGCGGCCCAACTCGACCAACGTGTCCGAGGGTGCACCGTCATACAGGAAATCCGTGTCCTCCAGCGGATCGGGCAAGGGCAACCAATGCTCGGCCCAGGAAACCTGCGGCAGGGCGAAGGTTGAGAGCATGACGCCCAATAAGGGCGTCACAATCAAAGATCTCAAACTGATGTGCATTGTTTTCAACTCCTGAAAAGGCTGGGGCAAGCACTGGGCGGGTGCAGACCCGGTCAAACGGCAGGTCAGGGCAGGTTGCGGATCAGCAAGACGACGTCGCCGGTGTAGTAGGGCTGGCAAGGGTGGTTCCGCACGGGCGCCTGCGCGACCGGTTCAAAGCCAAGCCTGCGATACAGCCGCAGCGCGCCGGTATTTTGGCCATAGACCTGAATGCTCAGCTTTTGGTACCCGGCCCGGCGGGCAGTGTTCTCGACCTCGGCCAGTAGCGCGCTTCCGATGCCCCGGTTTCGGGCCGAGGCGTAGACGGCCAGCGCGTTGACAAACCATGTCCCGGTCGACAGCGCCTCAAGCTCGACGAAGGGTTTGATCGGATCCGGAAGGTCCGCGATGTTTCCTTCGGGCACCGTTTCAATCGGATAGGTCAACGCCATGCCCAACACGTGGTTCTGGTTCCGGGCGAGAATAGCGTTGGTATAGGAAAAGCCGCCGCTGGTGCGTTGCGCCCGCGCCATGCCGACGTCGAGCACGGTTTGTCCGGGGGCCACTGACTTTGCCCACAGCCATGAGGGGATACCCTCGCCTGCAATGTCGATCAGCTTGGCAAGGTCTTTTGCGTCGTTTCTGGACGCAGGTCGAATTTCAGGGAGTGTTGTGTCTTTCATAACGTCCACGCGTGAATTGGATGAATTTGCACAAGGCACCATGCCCGGTCGGATACCGGGCATGGCGCTGCTAAGTGCGATCAGGAATTGGCGTCGGCTGTGAACTCGATCGGGCCAACGGGCACGCCCGAGTCCCATTCCAGAAAGTCACCGTCATCGACCTTGTAAGAGGCGTGATCCTTCTCGGCGGTTTCAAACTTGAAAGTCGCGTTGATGGCCATGAATTCGTTGAAGCCCAGGGTGGTTTGAACCAGCCCGCCCTCAATCCCGACAAATTCGCCTGTCGATCCGGTGACCGGGCGCAGGTTTTCCTTGCCGATATCAGCGATTTCGGGGCCTTGCGTGATGACTGTGTCCCCGTCGTTGAATTCAAAAACCTGCCGGCTGATGACCCAGACACCCGAGGTCGCGTTGCCGCCTTCGCCAACAAAGTACCCATCACAGGTCCAGGTCCCCAGAACCAGTCCGGGAAAGGCCGGGCTGCCATCCTGATTGACGCCCTTGGTCTGATCGCTGAGCGTGCCGGCGGGGTAGATGTAACCCTGGCTTACGAATGCGTTGCCATGGGCTGGCATCCCGTTTTCGTGCACAGGGTCCGCCGCCATGAAGATCCGCGTGTGATCTTCGGCCACATCGAACGCCATCAGCGGCTCTTGCGCATAGGCCATTCCGGTGGACGCCAGAATGGCGAGCATTGAGAGAATTGATTTGGACATTGAATTTTCCTTTCAGTTTCAGATTTCAATGGGTCATCACCCGCCCGCGGACCTGTCCGCAGGCGACGATCTGGTCAGGGCCAAAAGCCCGAAGGGTTGGGCGATCTCAGGCGGGTTCCGTTGCCTTGCAGATCGCAGAGACATGGCGGTGGTCCGTGCCGCAGCATCCGCCCATGACGGTCAGGTTCGGCAGCATCGCCGACAGTCCTGCATAAAGCGCCCCAAGCTCGGCCGGGTTGCCGTCATCCAGCGTCTCGGCAGCATCCAGCTCGGCGTGGCTTTGCCGTGACGCGTTGGCACGCAGGCCCATGATCCGCCGGGTCCAGCCGCCGTTCAAAACATGGGTGAAATGGTCCGGGTGGGCGCAATTAATCATGTAGTAAGCAGGGTAGGCGTCGGTACCTGCATCAACCACCTCGATCGCTTGCTGCAAGGTCTCGCCCGAGGGCAACAGCCCGTCGGTTTCAAGCGTGAAGGCGATGGCCACCGGAATGCCCCGTGTCTTGGCGGCCCGTGCGATGCCCAAAGCCTCGGCCGAGTAGGTCATCGTGATGGCCGAGACCATATCGGCCCCGAATTCTTCGAACCAACCGACCTGCGCGTCATGGTAGGCCTGGGCCTGATCCGGTGTCAGAATGCGCGTCGGCGCGTATCCATCATCCTGCGGGCCAAGGACGCCATTGATGACAAAGGGGGATTGACCTTCGATTTCCATCCGGTCGCGTAGCTTGCTGAGGTTGCAGATGGCTTCCCGGTGTACCGCGCGCAACGTGTCATGGCTGATGCCCAGTTCGGCGGCCCAACGGGCACTGGCGCGCCAGGTCGGAGTGTCCATGACAAATCCGCGTTTTTCCGCGACGGCCATCTCGGCGAACTGCATCATGTAGGCGTCCAGGGCGGCGACGCCCTCTTCGGTCTCCAGCGCCTTGAAAGAGGCAAACAGCGGCAGGTCGATCCCTTTCTGGAAGATCAGAAAGGTCTCTAACCCACCATCGGTGATCATCGAATGTCCGGACAATTGCGGCAGAGCGTTTCGGTATTTCATCTTTCCTCCCTCCTGAGAATGGGGTGTCTTCGTTCAGTGATGAGGATGTGCTACCCCGGCGGCGCAATGCGGGCTTGAGGCAAACCTGAGAAAACCCTGAGAACGTCTGAGGCTTTGCGTGGCTTTGCAGTGCAGCTAGTGTGAGGTCATGAAAGTCCGGATTTCAGATGCCGAGATCGATTTTGATCAGGTGACGGCCACCCATGGCGGTCAGACCCTAAGGCTGACCCGGCAGTCGCTTGGGATATTGCGCACGCTTTTTGAGGCTGGCGGAGCTGTCGTCAGCAAGGATGACCTGATTCTCAGGGTCTGGGGGGATCGCATTGTCACGGACGCCACCCTTTCGACCGCCATAAAAGAAGCGCGGCGCGCGGTCGGGGACAGCGGCACGGCGCAGCGGGTCATCAAGACGGTTCATGGTGTGGGCTTCCGAATGGCCCTTGATCCCGCCCCGGTGACTGAGGGCGGCAGACCTGAACCGGCTGTCCCCTGTCTGGTTGTTTTGGCCTTCAAGAACACAAGCCGGGATGCAGAGGCCCAGTTCATCTGCGACGGGATTACGGATGAAATCATTGCAAGCCTGTCCCGGTTCCGGGACTTCAAAGTGTTGTCCCGCACCACCGCAGACGCCATTCAGGCTGCGCAACTGGATCATGACGAGATCCGCCGCCGTTATGGGGCAGAGTTTGTCATCGAAGGCAGCGTTCGTCAGACCGAAGCCAGATTGCGTGTCAGCGTGCAACTGGTATCGACAGAAACCGGCGCGATTGTGGTCACCGATCAGTTCGATAGCGAGGCCACGGTTGCGTCGCTGTTTGATGTGCAGGACAAGATCGCCTTGACCTGCGCAGGCCGACTTGCTGGCCCGCATGGGCCGGTGGCCGACAGGATCGCCGCAGAGATCCGAACCGAAACATCCCATTCCAGTTGGACGATGTTTCGTCTGGTGTCCGAGTTTCGCCGGTTTTACCGCACCTACGACATAGAATTGCACGCCCGTTTGCGCGAGGAACTGCCGCAGGCATTGGATCGCCACCCGGATGCCTCGGACGGATGGGCGGCCTATTCTGTCATCTTGCTGGAAGAGTTTCGGTATCACGTCAACGAAAGGCCCGGTATCGATGCCCTGGCCTTGGCGACGGGGGCGGCAGAAAAGGCGACTGTCTCAGACCCGCGCAATGCGTTTGCCTGGGTTGCACTGGCTATGTGTCGGTTGTTCGCAATGGATGTCGCCGCCTTTGATCAGGCGGCGCAAAAGGCGCTAGCCTTGAATCCGGGGCATTCGGATGTGCTGTCGGAAATCGGCCATTGCTACGCATTTCTGGGCCGGGAAGATGAGGCCTTGCAGCTGTTGGACCGGGCCATGGACATCAGCCCGGAACATCCCGGCTGGTACCATTTCGCCAAGGTCTGGAGATACGCCAGACTGGGACTGAACGAGGCGGCTTTGGTCGAGCTTCAGAAAGTCCCGATGCCGGGGTTTTATTGGTACCATGCGCATCTTGTCTGGCTGTATGTCGCCCTCGACGATCTGGATGCGGCGCAGCAAGAGGTTTTGGCCCTGAAACAGGCTTTCCCGGACTTCGAGACCCGCGTCTTTCAGGAACTGGCGATGTGGGAGGCGAACTCGGACCTTGTCGAGCAGGCCTTATCAAGCTGGCGCAGAGCAGGGTTGACTATTACCGGCGCGGCAGAAGGCCGATAATGCCGGACAACAGGATAGCGGCTGCAAGCGATGCGTATCCCGCAGCATGGACCTGCGCGGCCCCGGCCACCCCTCCGATAGCGAACCCAAGCAGGTATCCGGCCATCGCCCCCGGTGCCCGGTCCCCGGCGGATCCCAAATAGAGGGGAAAGAACAGAAACAAGGCGAACCCGTTCAAGAGTATTGTCAGGCCGAACAGGAACAGGGTTGGCGCCACGTAGCTCAGCGCCCCGATCAGCGCGGCCGCGAACATCGACAGCGATTGGGCCCTGCCGCGCCAGTTTGCTGGCACCTGCGAGGCAAGGATTGATCCCAACGCGCCTGTTACAAGGCTGGAAAGCAGCCAGAAGGGCAGGTTCTGCGCGTCCTCGAACCTGCCTCCGAAAAGCTCCAGATAGGTCCAATATGCACCCATCAGCACGAAAAAGGGAAGGTATCGGGCAGGCACATCCGCGAGGATGCTGCGCCAGTTGACGTGCTGCCCGGCGGGTGATGTCTGCAGCGGCGCAGCGAGCAGGCCGAGAGAGATCACAGCCAGAACCCAGAAGGACGAAATACCCAATACTGGCAATACCAGATAGACGATCAGTGAGACCACCAACCCGACTGTCATCGCCGTGCTGATAACGCGAAGCCCTGTGCCAAGACTGCCCAAACCGCGTGTCGCGAACCCGGCCAAAGACCCGATCGCCAGCCCGAGAATACAGCAGGCGACCAGTGTGAAGACAGCGTTCAAAGGCGGGCTGAGGGCCAGATAGACAAGGCACACCGGCACGCCGATCTTTGCCAGACCGGCACGGATTGCGTGTCTGGCAGTGGCGCAGGCCACAGCGGCGGACAACAGGACAAGACTGCCGATACCCCCGGCCTGAGCGTCAGACAGACGGGCATTTGACGCCAGATCGCCAATCCAGACCGGCATGGTGTTGATCAGGACCAGACCAAATCCGATTGTCAGGACGATTGAACGCGAATCCACTGCCTGCTCCTGTCGCAATCACGCCGTAGGCACCCGAACATCACCCCTGTTTCAGCAAGAATGCAAGATCAAGACGTCCGCTGCGACTTGCCTGAACACCTCAGCCCGGCTAACCTTTCCCTGTCTGAACGGTCACAAGAGGAGGGCAATTGCTGAGCATGCGCATCACACGCCGACTTCAGCATGGTCCCTGTTTTGCCCTGCAAATCCGTTTGCAGGGCTGACCAAATCCTTATCCGATTGACGGTCTGCCCAAAGCCGCGTGGCGGCGCATTTCTTGTGACACGAGACCGTTATGACTCTTCTCAATACCAAGTCGCTTGGCGTAACGCTGGGGACTCCTCTTTTTCAGAACCTTGATCTGACCATTTCAAAAGGTGACCGCATTGGCCTGATTGCAGCCAATGGCCGTGGTAAATCCACGCTTTTGAAATGCCTTGCTGGTCTGATCGAACAAACATCCGGCGAAATCACGCGCAGCAGGGGGCTGCGCGTCGGATATGTTCCGCAAGATGTCCCCGATGCGGCGCTGTCGGTTACGTTGTATGACTGGGTTCTTCGCAACCTGCCGCCCGAGGTGGCAGAGTATGAAAGCTGGAAAGTCGACGTGGCCCTTGCGGATTTGCAGGTGCCGTTCGAGGTTCAGCAGGTCCCTTTGGCCGAACTCAGCGGGGGCTGGCAGCGAACGGCGCTGCTTGCCGCGGCTTGGGTCAATCAGCCGGATCTTCTGTTACTGGACGAACCCACCAACCATCTGGACTTGCGCCGGATCGCCTTGTTGCAGGATTGGCTTGCAGCCCTGCCGCACAGTGTCGCCATTTTGATGACCTCGCATGACCGGGCGTTTCTGGACGAAACAACGAACAGGACGCTGTTTATCCGGCCGGACCATTCGCGCGTGTTCAACCTGCCGTTTTCTGCAGCGCGGGAGGCATTGGACGTGGCGGACACGGCCGATGCGCGGCAGTATTCCAACGACATGAACAAGGTGCGGCAATTGCGGCGCCAGGCGGCAAAACTCAAGAATGTCGGGATCAATTCGGGCTCGGACCTGTTGCTGACCAAGACAAAGCGTCTGACCGAACGTGCCGAACGCCTTGAGGAGATGGCAAGGCCAGCACATCAGGAAAAGGATGCGGGGCAAATCAGGCTGGCAAATAGCGGCACCCATGCAAGGGCACTGGTGTCACTGGAGGATATGACCATCACCAAACCCGATGGCGCGCCCTTGTACCGAACCGGTCAAAAATGGATCACCAAGGGCGACCGCGTGGTTTTGCTGGGCACAAACGGGGCCGGGAAAACCCGGCTGATCCAGGCGGTCCGGCGTGCGTTGACTGGTGAAGAGGGGCAGATCCGATGCGCATCCTCGATCATTCCGGCTTATTCAGGTCAGAGTTTTGAGCAATTGAACGATGCGGCAACGCCGATGATCGCTGTCACGCACCGGTCCGACATTGGCGACCGGCGCGCGCGTCAGGTTCTGGCCGGGGCAGGGATCGAGATTGCGCGGCAGGACCGCCCGATCGATCAGCTTTCAGGTGGGCAAAAAGCGCGTCTGGCCATGCTGGTCCTGCGGCTGGAGAATCCCAATTTCTATCTGCTGGACGAGCCCACGAACCACCTGGACATCGCCGGGCAAGAACTGTTGGAGGCAGAGTTGATCGCCCAGGATACCACCTGTCTACTGGTCAGCCATGACAGGCAGTTCATCCGCACTGTCGGAACCCGGTTCTGGTGGATCAAGGGCCGAAAGCTGAGGGAAGTCGATAGCGCCGAAGCGTTTTTGGACGCCGAGATGTCGGGCGACACGGGCTAGGAGATTGACGTGCAAGGAAGCTCCGCCGCCGTTAAGCCGGGGCCGGGGTGGTGCCTTTGCCATATTGTTTTCTGAACTCGGTCGGTGTCATGCCGGTGCTGGCCCGGAACGCCCGGTTGAACGGGCCAAGCGACGAAAACCCGACTTCATACGCGATGCTCAGCACGGTGCTGTCCTCCATGTCCGGCGCGATTAGCAGTTTCCGAGCCTCGTCAATGCGAAAGGTGTTGACGTAGCTGGGGAAGTTCCGATGGCCCATGCCCTGATTGATGGCCGCCCGGATACGGTGCTCGGGTGTATCAAGATGGGCGGCCATTCGCGTCACGGTCAGACCTTCCTCGCGCCACAGCCCGTCTGACATTGTCTTTTCGATCCGCCCGATCAGTGCGGCCTGCGCGGGGCTGAGCGTCACGTCCTCTGGTTGCCCGGCGGGCTGGACGATCCAGATATCCGATCGCAATCGCACCGACCACAGCAGGAACGCGCCTGCCGACAGAAAGATCAGCGTCGCTTGGGACATGTAGACCCAATGCGGCAGGGCACGGTCCAGTTGCGTGATCTCAAGCGCTGTAATGATGATGCCGAGGCACAGAACCCAGGCCAGAAACCAGCGCCGGAACCGGCGGCGGGTGGCCACCAGATCATCCGCGTCGCCCTTTATGACAATGCCAAGGATATGCGCAAAAAGAACCAACGCGCAGGCACCCCGGATAGCCCCTGTGGGAAGGTTCAGATGGGCCAGCCAGGCCGAGACCACAAGGATTGCGGCAATGACAATCTGCCATGGCCTGATCCCAACGCTGTCCTGAAACAGTTCAATGGCGGCCCAGTACACCAAAACGGGGATGGTCGAGGCCACCATAATAAGCGCGGACTGCGCGGCTGGGGCCAGCTCGATATTTGGGGACGACAGGACAAGGTAGGGGCCAAGGCCAAGACAAAGCAAAGCAACAGACACGCTTTTGCGCGTCCGCGCGCCGTTGGTCAGAAACACCAGGGCGCAAAGCGCAAGCGCACCGAAGGCGCTTCCCCGAAGGAAAAGATCAAAGATCGCTGTGTCCGGCATCGTGGCCATAAGCAAATTCCGGTTTCCCGCGCGGGTCAACGGCACAGGCTTGCCGATTGTGAAAAATCCTGACCGATCCTGAAGAATCCGCGCCGTGTTTCGAAATCGGCGCGCCAGCGCTCACCACGCCCGCGCATGTTCCGCCCATATCCCTTTTGATGACGGAGCGAACAATGACAGCCCTTTCAGAAATACCATCCATCTATGCCGATATCTTCGGCGCGGACCTGCTGCGATACGTTGTGGGCGCGGGCGGCACCTATCTGGTGATCAGCGTTTTCCTGTCCCGCCGTCTGCGCGGTCAGAAAATCAGAGCCACGGAACCGCCAAAAGGCCAGATCAGGCAAGAGGTTCTGGCCAGCCTGCGCACTGTTTTGATCTTTGCCGCCGCCGGAACGTCAATCGCATTGGGGGCCAAAGCCGGCCTGATGACAGTCTACCCGGACGTTGCGGCCTATGGGTGGGGCTATTTCCTGCTCAGCACAGTCTTGCTGATCGTCCTGCACGATGCGTGGTTCTACTGGACCCATCGCGCCCTTCACTATCCGCCTCTGTTTCGGAGGTTTCACCGGCTGCACCACAGATCGTATCAGCCGACACCGTTCACGTCCTACAGCTTTGATTTGGGCGAGGCCGTGGTGAACGCCGCCTATCTGCCTTTGGTACTGATCCTGATCCCAGCACATCCCGTGGCGCTGTTCATCTTTGTGACTCATATGATGTTGCGAAATGCCGTGGGTCATTGCGGGGTCGAGGTCTTTCCCGCAACAGCCACAGGACGCCCCGTTTTTGGCTGGATGACCACGGTGACGCATCACGATCTGCACCACGCCCATGCGGGTTACAATCTTGGCCTCTACTTCTCGTGGTGGGATCGCCTGATGAAAACCGAGCATCCGCACTATCTGCAGGCGTTCGCAAAGGCGGCCCCTCGGATCTCCGGGAACCGCCTCAAAGCCGGGGCGCTGGTCCTTGTCATTTTCAGTGTGTGTCTGGCAGGCCGGGGAGATGCGTTCGAGCTTTCTGGCAGCTACGCCTCACCGGGGCTGGGCGTCATTGTCAGGTTTGAACCCTGCACGGCAGAGGCCACCACCAAATGCGGTCGTCTGGTTTGGGTCTGGGACCAGGACAAGACCCCCCATGCGCGCATTGGCGATGTGATCCTGACCGACCTTACACTGGACGGGGCCGTTTGGAGGGGTGCGTTGCTTGACCCCGAAACCGGGCGACGGTTTCGGGGATCCATTCGCGCTGCATCCGGGCACAGTTTGAAACTGAAAGGCTGTGCGGGGATATTCTGTGCCAGCCAGACATGGCATTCGACAAGCTACCTAGGGCAAATCCTTGCCCGTCACAGCGACTGATTGCGCTCGGCCTAGTCGTCCCGCCTGGGTTCATTCGGATTGCTGGAAAACAAGGCGATCTTGTTGCCCTGAGGGTCCCGAAGGTAGCCAACATAGAATTGCGGGCCGTAAGATTCGCGAAACCCCGGCTGCCCTTCGTCAGATCCCCCTGCTGCAAGGGCTGCCGCGTGAAGATCGCGAACCTGGCGTTGGGTTTGCGCCTCGAATGCGACCATGGTCCCGTTCCCGGCCGAGGCGGGGTGTCCGTCAAACGGTGACTTGACGTAGAACTCTGGCAAGGGGGGCTGGCCGGGTTCCACTGGCAGCGCATAGCTGAGGTCCCCGTGATACCTTTCTAACGAGTATCCAAGGGCAGGCAGAAACGCGGAATAAAACCGCTCGGCCCGTTCGATATCGTCGACACCAATGGTGACATAGGCAATCATTCGGAAGGTTCCCTTGCAGGCATTCGACCCCAGCTTACGGCATCTTTATCGCCACGGGTACATAGCTTGGAACAATCACCGCGATTTGCACTTGGGCGTGCCGGACGGTTTTGTCGAAGCCAAAACCCGCTGTCGGATTTGCATGTCTTCGCGCGTCCTTGCAGCATGTAACCGAACTGCGGAGGCTAAAATGATCTATGTAATCTCGATTTACGGGCAGGCGGGCGTGTTCGAGGCATTGCCCAAGGATCGCCAGGATGAGGTGATGTCGGGCCACGGCGCATTGCAAACTGCCCTGAAGGCGCGGGGAGAGTTTGTGACGATGAAACTGATGCCGCCCACCGCAGCCGTCACGATAGAACCTGCAACGGCCGAGGGCGCTGCGCCGCTGATCACGGATGGGCCGTTTTCGGAAACCAAAGAGAGTTTTCTGGGATTCTACGCCGCAGATTTCCGGGATCTTGATGAGGCGCTGGAGTATGCAAAGATGATCTCGTCACCCGTTGCACGGCTAGAAGTGCGCCCTGTTGCCTGGGCCGGTGGTCTGATTTCGTCGGAATAGCCTATGTCGGATTGGCTGGAGGCCACATTTTCCCAACACCGCCCCCGCGCCCTTGCGGCGCTGACACGGGTGTTTGGCGATATCGACATGGCCGAAGAAGCCTTTGCCGATGCGTGCGTAAAGGCGCTGACGGTCTGGCCAAAGGACGGTGCGCCGCGCGATCCGCTGGCGTGGTTGCTGGCCACCGCCCGGAACGCGGGTCTGGACCACGTGCGCAAGTCCAGCCGCCGCAGCGCAATCCTGTCGCGCCACGCTGAAGAGTTTCAGCCGATGCCCGCCGAAACGCCTGACCCTGATGAGCTGCGCGACGATGTCTTGCGGCTGTTGTTCATCTGCTGCCACCCGGAACTGGACCGGCGCGACCAGATCGCCATCGCCCTGCGGATCGTGGCGGGGCTGAGCGTGGATGAGATTGCCAGTGGCTTTCTGGTCAAACCCAAGACGATGGAACAACGTATCACCCGCGCCAAGAAGAAGATCGCCAGCAACCGGGTCGCCTTTGAAACGCCCAGCCCGACGGAACGCGGCGCGCGGTTGGGTGAGGTGTCGCTGATGATCTACCTGATGTTCAGCGAAGGCTGGTCCTCTTCCGCCGGGCCGACGCAGATGAAGCTGACCTTGTGTGAAGAGGCCATCCGCCTTGCCCGCCTGCTGGCGGGTTTGTTTCCTGCGATGGGCGAACAGGCGTCGCTGCTGGCGCTTTTGTTGCTGCAACACGCCAGACGGCGCGCGCGGATGGACGGGCAGGGCAAGCTGGTTGCGTTGGACGATCAGGACCGCAGCCTGTGGGACAAGGCCAACATCGCAGAGGCGACGGCGCATTTGCAAAAAGCGCAGCGGATTGGCCATCGGGGTGTTTATATCATTCAGGCTTCGATTGCGGCGGAACACGCCCGCGCGGCCTCGTCTGATCAGACGGATTGGGCCTTCATCGAAAGTCACTATGCTGCCCTTTACGCCCTGCAACCAACCCCGGTTGTGCGGCTGAACCAGATCGCTGCGCAAGCCAAGCTGTACGGGCCGCGCGATGCCCTGAAGGCTATGGAAGTGCTGGCTGCGGATTTGTCCTCGTATCGCTGGTTTCACGCGATGCGAGGGGGTCTTTTGCAGGACATCGGCGACCACAAGGCGGCGATTGCAGCGTTTGAGACGGCGCTGACCCTCGCCCCAACAGGCCCGGAACGCGTTGCAATCACAGATAAAATCGCAATCAGTCAAAAAGAATTGGGCGAGATGTAGGGATACGGCCCCCTCATGCGTCCTTGGATCAGACCCGCATGTGGCGGGCGCAACCAAGGGAGAAAGCCATGAGTATTCTTGAGATGACCGCAATCGGCAATTCCGGCTGGATCGGCCATTCCGGCCCGGATCAGGGCAAGGCCAAGGCGTTTTATCAGGACGTTCTGGGCTGGGCGATCAACGACATGCCGATGCAGGACGGGTCAAGCTATTCGGCTGCGGTGGTCGGTGAAACCGCCATTGGCGGCTTTTCCCCGATGCCCGAGGACGATGGCAGCTGGACGATCTTCTTCACCGTTGCAGATGTGGACGCAAGTATTGCCACGGCGCAGGCCAAGGGTGCCACGGTCATTCAGCCGGTGATGGACATGCCGGGCGTTGGGCGCATGGTCACGCTGACCGACCCTCAGGGAGCCCGGTTCGCGCTGATCACATATGAAAGCATGGCGTCTTAAGCGCGGCGTGGAAGGAGGGTTCAGATGGTACATATCCCCGAAATCACCCTCGCCGTGACGGCGGTGTTTGTGTTGATCAGCATTCCGATGGCCATCGCCGTCGGAGTGCGCCGCGCCCAGACCGGGATCCAATTGCTGCATGGCGAGGATGAAGGGCTGCTGCGCCTGATGCGGGCGCATGGGAACTTTGTCGAATATGTCCCGCTGGCCCTGTTGGCCCTTGCGGGGGCCGAGGTTGCGGGAACCCCGACCTGGCTGGTGGCGACTTGTGGCGGTGTTTTGCTGCTTGCGCGGTTGATTCACTATTTCAGCCTGCGCGCCTCGACCAACGGCAAGGGCCGCGCGATTGGGGCCGGGCTGACGACCTTGACCATGCTCGTGCTGGCGCTGGCGATCCTCTGGCACCTTGGCGCGGGCGTCTGATGCCAGTGGACGAAGCACTGAACGCCCGCATGCGTGACGCTTTGGCCGCGCATGTGGGGATTTCCGAGAAACAGATGATGGGCGGGCAATGTTTCTTTTTGAACGGCAACATGCTGGGCGGCGTGCGACGGCACAAGGACGGCGTGGGCCGGTTCATGTTTCGGGTCGGCAAGGCGAACGAGGCCACGGCGCTGACGGACCCAACGGCCCAAACGGTGATTCACGGAACCCGCAAACTGGGCGGTTTTATCCGTGTTGATGAGGGGGATTGTGACGACGATGCCCTGCAGCACTGGTTGCAGATGTGCCTTGAACACGCCGCAGCCCTGCCCGCAAAAGACTGAACGGAGGATGTGATGGCCGGATTCAACTGTTTCTCGCCCGAGGCGCTTGGCTTTCTTGAGGGGTTGAAGGCGAACAACACGCGAGAATGGTTTGCCGCGAACAAGACAATCTATGAACGTCACCTGAAAGAGCCCGGCAAACAGTTTGCAGGCGACGTGGCAACGGCATTGCATGGCCTGACCGGTCAGAGCCATTCCAGCAAGATCTTTCGCACCCATCGGGACGTGCGTTTTTCCAAGGATAAGACTCCGTACAACGCGCATCTCCACATTGCCTTCACGCCCGAGGGGCAGGCGGGCCAGCCGCCGATGTGGTTCTTTGGGCTGTCACCGGGCAAGCTGTCGCTGGGATGCGGAGTGTTCCAGTATGACAAAACCGCGTTGGCCGCGTTTCGGACCGCGATGGCGGGGCCACAAGGGGCCGAGTTGCTGAAACTGACTGCCGAGTTGCAGGGCGCTGGCATTTGGGTCAGCGAACCCGATCTGAAACGCGTACCATCCGGTTTCGACAAAGATCACCCCAATCAAGATGCGCTGCGCCGCAAGGGGTATTCGGCATGGATTGACCGGGCTGATCACGAAAGTGTTATCAGGCCGGACCTGGTGCGGCGATCCATCGATGATTTCCGACGGCTTTTGCCTGTTTATCGGTTGCTGTCCCCGGTCGAATGACGACGGCAACGGGGCAGAAACAAATGTCAGATCAGTGGGTTAAAGACAAGAAGGACAGATCCTGAATTCAGCGGGTGGCCCGGCACACGGATGCTAGTGCGGCGCCCTCAGCCCTGGGATCAACAGCCGACCGCCGTGTCGCGGCGATGCTGCGCCGCGACATTGCCTAAATTTTAGTCACAAAAACCGCATTTGGTCGCGATCTTAACAAAATGTCAGTAGAAGCCAGCCCTTCAAGATGGGGCGTGCAAGTAACGTTCGGCAGCACCAAATACACTCTGATTGCGCTGAAAAAAATCCGTTTCGAAATTGCGTTTTCCTAAGGAAAGCGACCGCAACTGCGGCGCTTCTGCGGTAGCTTTTTTCGAAATTCAACCTGCAACTCCAGCACCTTAACAATGGAAACGGCGGTCAGGACTTTGATATCTGGCGCTTTGGCAAAGTGATTTGTGCCCCCCGGCGGGCCTGTTAAGTGGTGATGAGAATGAAGGTGAACGCGTTGCCTGTGCGCGGTGGTTTCCTGGCCAAAACCCTCTTCGTTTGGGCGCTTTTGTTGGGACTGATACTGACACCGGTCGAGACCCTTGCGCAGGACAGCGACAGCGATGGTGTCTCTGACGCTCTGGAAGGCTTCGGCACCTTGCTGGATGGCACGCAAATCTCCAACATCGTCGGCACCGGAACCCTTACGGACGGGGCGGCGTGGGACAGCGTGCTTGCCGCTTTACCCTCCAGCCAGTTCTTTTCCGAAAGTTTCGAAGGCGCGGCAATCGACTCACCGCTGAACGGCTTCAGAAACTCCCGGTTCTCGATCACCGCGACACATTCCAGCGCCCTTCCCCGCGATCTGGATATCGACAACGCCGAGTATGGCACATCCCCAAGAACCGGATCGCGTCAGGCAACGGTCCAGATCGGCGGGTCGCCAAGCGAGACCGCAATCGTGTCGATCAATTTCAATCAACCCGTTGTAGGGTTCGGTCTGTATCTGGGTGATATTCATGATGGCGGTGCGATCTCGAACCTGCAGATTTCCTTCGATGGCACACCGGTTTGGGACAGCACGGATTGGGTGGGAAGCAATCTGGTCGGCACCGTAACAGATTCGAATACCGGCGCTTCGGTGACGCTGGGCAATCAGGTCTTTGGGTTTATCGGAAATTACGATCTGTCAAATCCTGTCAGCAACGTGACCATTACCTATAACGGAGCCGGTACCGGCGACAATTTCACGTTTGACGATATCTCGGTCATCTTTCCCGGCGCGGTTTGGGACCAGAACGGGTTCCTTGACCACGATGAGCCCAACCAGTTCATCGCCGTGACCAAGGCGGTAGATACATCCGCATTGTCCTCGCCGCCTCAGGCCGGTGAAATCGTCACCTATACATACACCACGCGCAACCTGAGTAACGTGACGATGTTCGACATCGATGTGATCGAGGACGGATCCAGCTTTACGGGCACCGGCACACCTCCGGTCCCTGCCTTTGTCAGAGGTGGCGGGAATGTCGATGGTGATGGCGACGAGGCAGACCTTGTCGGTCGAACCGAGCCGACAGACCCGTTCACGCTGGCACAGACAACGGTTCACCGGGCGACCTATGCCATTACCGAAGCAGACATTGTTGCCGGATTTGTGGACAACCAGGCCTCGGCCAATGCAGTCGACGCCGAGGGGTCGCCCCAGTCGGATTTGTCGGATGAATCCGCCTTTGGCGAAGGGGCAGGGGCCGATGATCCGACCCGCTTCACGCTGACGCCCGCCCCGCAGCTTGGCGTTGCAAAATCGGCCTCTGTGGGGGCATTGCTGGCCGATCGCACCGCGAATGTGACCTATACGATCGTCGTGCAGAACACCGGGAACCTGACGCTGGATACGCTGAGCCTGGTGGACGACCTGACAGCATCGGATCAGCTCGGCTCGACCTTCAATGGGGTGACGTCAGCCCCGGTGGTCAGTGCTGTGACCATCGGCGCAGGATCCAGCCTGCCGACGAGCAATGGCGCGTCTTATGACGGCACAAATGACCTGCTTGTGGGCAGCGACGGCGTTCTGGCGCCGGGTGACAGCTATCAGGTCGAATTCACCGTGAATGTGGACCCCACTGCGGCAGGGGCGCCGGCCAGCCTGAACAACATGGCGACCGCCAGCGGCGATGATCTGGGCGGCACGACGGTATCCGATGCGTCCGACAACGGAACAAACCCAACGTCGAACCCCGGCGGGCCGGGCACCCCGACCCCGATTGTGTTGCCGATCCCGGTCATCGACGCGGTGGATGATGCGCCGACGGCGGTGAATGGGGTGAGCGGCGCGACGACCGCTTCGGTTCTGGACAATGACACGCTGAACGGCTCTGTTCTGGACCCGGTGGATGTCTCTCTGGGCACCTCCGGCACAGCGAATGACGGGGTGACGGTGCTGGGTCTGGATGTGACCCCGACGGCGGGTTCCATCACGATGAACGCGGCAGGTGAGATCGAGGTCGCTGCGGGCACCACGGCGGGGACCTATGTGTTTACCTATGAGATCTGTGAGACGTTGAACTCCACCAATTGCGACACGGCGCAGGCGACGGTTTCGGTTGATGCAGCGGCGATTGACGCGGTGGATGATGCGCCGACAGCGGTGAATGGGGCGAGTGGCGCAACAACGGCCTCGGTTCTGGACAATGATACTCTGAACGGCTCTGTTCTGGACCCGGCGGATATCTCGCTGGGCACCTCCGGCACGGCGAATGACGGGGTGACCGTTCTGGGTCTGGACGTGACCCCGGCGGCGGGTTCCATCACGATGAACGCAGCGGGTGAGATCGAGGTCGCTGCGGGCACCACGGCAGGCACCTATGTGTTCACCTATGAGATCTGCGAGACACTGAACTCCACGAACTGCGACACGGCGCAGGCGACGGTTATGGTCGATGCAGCGGCGATTGACGCGGTGGATGATGCGCCGACGGCTGTGAATGGGATCACCGGCGCAACAACGGCCTCGGTTATGGATAACGACACGCTGAACGGCATCGCCCTGAACCCGGCGGAAGTCACGTTGACCAACTCGGGCACGGCCAGTGACGGTGTCACGGTTCTGGGTCTGGACGTGGCCCCGGCGACGGGTTCCATCACCATGAACGCGGCAGGCGAGATCGAGGTGGCTCCGGGCACGACCGCAGGCACCTATGTCTTCACCTACGAGATTTGCGAGACACTGAACCCCACGAACTGCGATACGGCGCGGATGAGTGTGGAAGTGTCGAACCCATCGCTGATCGACGAAATCGCCGAGGACCTGATTGCAATTCTGGAGGAAGATCGCGACATGACTGTCGAATTGCAAAGCCAGCAGGCCCGGGATTTTGCCGCCGGAGCGCTGGATCGCCTCAGACAGCGCGGCGCGCGTCAATGTGCGACCGCCGTGAACGATCATCTGAACGACCGGCCGATCCTGTTTGATACCGATAAGGCAATCATCAAGCCGGAAAGCGACCCAATTCTGGACCAGATCGCCGAGATTCTGGGAAGCTGTGAGGGCAGCGCATTCGAGATTGCTGGCCACACCGACAGCGACGCATCGGATGCCTACAATCTGGCGCTCAGCCAACGGCGGGTTGATGCGGTTTTGCAGGCTCTGACGGCCCGTGGCGTGGACACAGTCGGGTATCGTGCACGCGGGTACGGCGAAAGCCGTCCGATCGACACAAACGCGACGGCCCAAGGCAAGGCACGCAATCGCCGGGTCGAATTCACTCCGATGGAAGCGCAGGAACAGTATGACACCTGCAAGAACACATCGGACCTGGACCGAACCTTCAATTTGCAGGCCAATGGCTCGGACGTGACGGTGGATGGTGGGCTGTTCCACCAGAACTACAATTGCGCCCGCGACGTGTGGGAAACCATCGAAGGCTCATTGAACTTCTTCGAGACAGACAGCGGCCTGTCGCAAACCCTGCTGAACCTGTCATACCGTCGCGAGCGCTTTGTCAGCGACAACCGGGTGCGCGGCTACTTTGTCGGGATTTACGGAAGCACCGGTGACGTGACCAGCAGGGCGGAGGGCGAGATTCAGGGCTTTGGCGTCAATGCCGGTGTCTTCGGAGCGAACCGGTTCAGCAATGGTCTGTATCTCGACTATTATCTGGGCGGTGCCGTCGGGCGTCATGATTTCGATCTGGATTTCGAAAGAAGCTTTGGCACCATCGCGGCGACTGGCGATTACAGGTATTTTGCGGGTTTCGCGGGCGTGGCCCTGTCGGGTGAGATTGACCGCGAGACCTATCGTTTCGTCCCGCGCGCGGGTATCGACTATGCGTATTCGCCGTCGGTCGATGTGGATGTGGTTGCACGGTTCCAGAGCATCACTGAATCGGGTCTGGTGGAACTGGCCTCGCTGACCAACACGCGGCTTTTTGCAGAACTACGGATCGAGCGCGAGGTGAACGACGGCGCGTCGCTTCTGGCCTTCACTCCGGTTGTGGCGTGCTATGCCTCGTCGGGAAGTTTCGACAATGCCTGCAGCCTTGGGGCCGAGCTTGAATACGAAAGCTTCAATGAAACAGCACATGGCTGGCAGCACGGCATCCGCATCAGCGGAGAGCGTGGAAACGGGTTCTCGACCCTGTCTGTTGCCGCTGACGTGTCACGGCGATTGCAGCTGGGGCAGGTCACTGCCCGCGCCGGTGTGGATGCGGCCGGGTATTTGAGCCTTGGCGGCGAATATGAGCTGAAGTTCTGACGCCGCAAGCTATACCTGCGTCCGGATCCATTGGTGGTTCGGACGCGCGTTGGTCCAAGAAAAAGGCCCGCCAGTGATCTGGCGGGCCTGTCGTTTTTCGTATCAGTGCGTCTTACTTGTTGTGGAAGATGAACCCGATGAAGTTCAGCAGCAATTGTGCCGCCAGAATCTGCGTGCTTTCGCTGGGGTCATAGGCGGGCGCAACTTCGACCAGGTCGATGCCCACCACGTCGCCGCGTTTGCTGAGGCCCTGCAGGATTTCCAGAACGTCGTAATACTGGAACCCGCCATGGCTGGGCGTGCCGGTGCCCGGCGCGATTGAGGGGCAGAAGGCGTCGATGTCGATGGTGACATAGTACCGAACACCTTCGGGGATGCGGTCCAGCACGCCTTGGGTGCCCAGCTTGCGCACCTGACGCACCGACAGAATGTCCGAGCCACGGGCGCGGGCGTCGTCATACCCCTCTTTCGCGGTCGAGGACACGTTGCGGATGCCCAGTTGGGTCATGCCCGAGACGTAGTCCTTTTCGATGGCGCGACGCATCGGGTTGCCGTGGCCGATGGTGACGCCGTGGCGTTCATCGACAAAGTCCAGATGTGCGTCGATCTGGATCACGTGGATCGGGCCGTTCTTTTCGCAATCCTCGGCATAAGCGTTGATGCAGGGGATGTTGACGGAATGGTCGCCGCCGATGGTGACCGGGATCGCGCCCGCGTCGAGGATTTTCTTGACGCCATATTCGATATTGGCGTGGCTTTCCTCGGTCTTGGTGTGGATGATATCGGCGTCGCCCAGATCGACGATGCGCACGTCTTCGCCCAGATAGGTGGCGTCATCCTCGTGGTCATAAGCGCCTGCATGGCCAAAGCTGAACAGGGTCGATGCCTCACGCACCGAACGCGGGCCAAACCGCGCGCCCGAGCGGAACTGACAGCCGAAATCAAGCGGCGCGCCCAGGATCGCCACATCGGCGTCGATCTCGTCCCAGTTCTCGACATAGGGTTTCTTGCCAAAGGTCGAAATGCCGACAAAAGGCAGGTTCAGACGACCAGATTCATAACCATGTCCCGACATGATTTCTCCGTTTCTTATGGTTTAACGATAGGCCAATTCCGGAAGGAACAGCGCGATTTGGGGAAAAGCTATCAGCAACCCTGTCACAATCAACAAAATGATCAGGAACGGGGGCACGCCGCGGACCACTTCGATGAACGGGCGGCGGAACACGGCGATGGCCGTGAACAGGTTGCAGCCGAAGGGCGGCGTGGCGGCGCCGATGGCAACTTGCAGCGTGATCAGCACGCCGACCAGCACCGGATCCAGCCCGCTGGACTTGATCATCGGGGCAAAGATCGGGACCAGGATCAGGATCACCACAATCGAGTCCACGAACATGCAACCCACAAAGAAGGCCACGTTGATTGCCAGCAGCACCATCAGCGGGCTGGCACTTTCCAGACCCAGCGCGGCGATGATGGTTTGCGGCACCTGCGCAAAGCTCAGCGTCCAGCTGAACGCCGCACCCGCCGCAATCAGGATAAACACGACCGAGGTGATGGCCCCGGTGGACAGCGCGATGTCGAACAGGTCTTTCACCTTGATCGAGCGGAAGATCACGACCTCAAGGATCACCGCATAAAGCACGCAGATCGCCGCCGCCTCGGTGGGAGAGAACACACCGCCATAGATGCCGCCGACGATGATGGCTGGAAAGCCCATGGGCCACAATGCCCTGCGCAGGGCAGTGAATCGCTTGCCCCAGCCCTCGCGCGGCAGCACAGGGATGTCATGGCGATAGGCGTAGAACATGCAATAGGCCGAGAACAGCACCACGATCAGCAGCCCCGGCAGGATGCCCGCGATAAACAATTGCGAGATCGAGGTGCCCGAGACCACGCCATAGATGATCATGCCGATGGATGGTGGGATCAGATAGGCAAGGTCGGCGGCGTTCACGATCAGACCGATCGAGAAACTGTCGCTATAGCCCGATTTCAGCATCCGGGGCCGCATCGCGCCGCCAATGGCCACAACGGTCGCCTGGGTCGAGCCGCAGACCGCGCCGAACAGGGCGCAGGCCGAAGTGACGGAAATCGCAAGACCGCCCTTGATATGGCCCATGAAGCTCATGACAAGGTCGATCAGACGGTTGGCGGAATGGCCGCGCGTGATGATGTCGGCGGCCAGAATGAACATCGGTACCGCGATCAGCGCAGCGGGTTTGACCCCCCCGATCATCTGCTGGATCAGGATCTGCATGTTCATCGTGGGGAAATAGACCAAGAACCCCAGCACGGCGGCCGAGATCAGCGGCATTTTCATCGGAAAGCCCGCCAGCAGCAGGACGATCATGACGGCCAGCATCAACTCGGTCATTTGTCGGCCTCCTCGAATTTCTTGATGGCGGCTGCGGTTTCGGGGTCTTCGTAGCTGTCAATTTCGAGGTACGAGACGTAGACGTCCTCATCGGCGAAATTCAGGTTCCGGATTGCGGTCAGCAGATACTGGAACGAGGCCAGCGCCAAACCGATCACCACCCAGACATAGGTCAGATACAGCGGCAGTTGCAGCGCCGGGGTGATCCGCCCGCGCGAGGCGACTTTCTGCACATATTCCAGCGCGTACCAGGCCAGAACGGCCATGACGACGGCGGTGGTGGCTGCGATGACGACCATCAGGCCCTTGCGCATCTTGATCGGCAGCGCGTCATAGATCGCCGACATGCGGATATGGATGCCTTTGCGGGTGGCATAGCCCAGCCCCATGAAGGTGACGATCACGATCAGGAACTCGTTCAATTCTTCGGAAAAATATATGGATTGGTTGAACACATAGCGGCCAAAGACATTGGCGATTGTGTTGACGGCCATCAGGATGATGCCCCAGCCCAGGATCCAGACTTCGATCCGGCCTATGACGGCATCGACCTTTCCCAAAATGCCGAAAGGAGTGGCAGTACCGTTTTCCATGGTGTCCCCCCTTTTTAGAAAGCCTCACGCGCAGAGCGCGTGAGGAAGTTTGGAGTGAGTGGTGGGGGAGTGGTTAATTTCCGGCCAGTTCGGCCTGCAGGGCGTCCAGCAATTCCTGACCGCGGGGGCCTACGGTCTCGACATAGGCTGCCGATGTGCCGGTGCTGCGTGCGCGGAAGGCGTCGCGCTCTTCTTCGCTCAGGACGACCAGACCAATATCGGGCTTGGCTTCCTTGATGATGTCCAGACGCTGCTGGTTGAAATCGGTGACAACACCGTCGATGAAGCCGGTCATGTCGGCCATGGTGTCACGCACCAATTGCTGACGGTCGGGGGTCAGGGTTTCGAACCAGTCGGACCCGGCAACAACGGTGGTGACCAGTTCCTGTTCGCCAGCCCAGATCAGGTGGCTGGTAACCTCGTAGAACTTCATCTCTTCGATGGTCGGGATCGGGTTGACCTGACCGTCGATGGCACCCAGTTGCAGCGCGCCAAACACTTCGCCAAACGGCAGCGGGGTCGGGCTGGCGCCCATGTTGTTGTAGGTTTCAACCAGGATCGGCGAGACCATCACGCGCATTTTGAAGTTGTCGAAATCCTCGGGGGTGCGGATTTCACGGTTGGTGGTCCAGACCTGCGGACCTTCGGAATACATGGTCAGAACTTCCAGCCCGCGCTTGCGGAAATCGTCATTCAGCGGACCATAGATGGTTTCCGAGCTGCTCAGCACTTCTGAAATCGCTGCCGGGTCGGAGGGCAGCAAATAGGGCAGCAGGAACACCTGGCTTTCCGGCACAACAGTACCCAGGTTGCCGATCGAGACGTTGGTGAACTGGATCACGCCATCAGCGGCCTGTTCCACGGTTTCGGTGGGCGTGCCCAGTGTGCCCATCGGAAAGACAGTGACGGTGACTTCGCCGTCGGTTGCGGCCTCAATGCGCGATTTGAACTCTTGCGCGTAGGCATCCATGATCGAGCCCGGAATTTCCTCGATGGCGAATTTCCAGTCCTCAGCCAAGGCGGTGAATGGGGCAAGGCCAAGCAGGGCGGCGGCTGCGGTCGTGCGCATTTGTCGTAGAGTGAAGGTCATGCGGAGGTCCTCCCTTTTATCCTTTTGGGGGTCTTGTTGGGAAGAAGCACAGCACAGATCATTACACGAAAAAATATCATATTGCTTATGTTCACATAAATGAAAGTTGTGTAAGTAAACGGCACAATCTGCCAGAGCTGACGCCGTTGAAACTGTTCAGAAATACACTGCTGGAAACTTTCGTGACCGTCGTGGAATGCGGTGGCTTCACGGATGCGCAATACGCTTTGGGCATCACCCAATCCGCGATCAGCATCCGAATCCGTGATCTGGAAGAGGCGTTGGGGTACCGGATCTGCGAACGTGGGCGCGGTGGCTTTCGCCTGACCGAGCGGGGTGAGATCGCCTATCGCAAGGCTGGTGAGATCCTGCGCAACATCCGGGATTTCGATGCCGAATTGCTGGAGCTTCGGGATGCCGTCACAGGCGATCTGCGGATCGGCATCGTAGATGCGGTAAATACTCTGACCGATCTGCACCTGACCCGGTCCCTGCAACAATTCCTGGACCGCCCGAATGAGGTCAGGCTGGAAATGGTGGTGGCCTCACCGACCGAACTGACGCAAAGGCTGATTTCGGGCGATGTGCACGTGGCCATTGCGCCGTTCCGAAGCCAGGTACCCGAATTGCGCTATACCAAACTGTGTGATGAGGAGCACCGGCTGTATTGCGGTCGGGGTCATCCGCTGTTCGACTGGCCGGACGAGGATATTGACCTGAGTGTCGCGTCACGTTTCGAGATTTGCCAGCGCTCGTACAGCGCGCTGATGCCGCCCGAACTTCAACCCAGCGATCCCAAGGCCGTTGTGGCAAACATGGAGGCGATGGCGACGCTGATCGAAACCGGAGCCTATTTGGGCCCTTTGCCGGTTCATTACGCCGAGAGCATGGGCCGTAAGAAGAACCTAAAGGCGCTGGCCCCTGATCGATTGCACTGGACCTCGACCTTTTTTCTGGCGACGCGGACGTCCAACCTGCAACGACGCGCAGTTGAGCTGTTTGTCGATTGCGTCATTCAGGGGTGCAACGGGGGGTGCCCTGGCGCTGATGAATTCAGGTCAGGTAAGGAAGGGCACAGCTAAGTCTTGCGCATGTAAGGCTAGCATTCAGGCATCAGGCAAGCTGCCCAGCCGCGCGCCGCACGGCTGGACCGGTTGGCTGTTGGGGGTTAACCCAGCCGCTCAAGAATGGCGCTGGTGTCCATGCCGCTGACGGCCCCGTAGATCCGGCCGCGCCCTTCCGGGTTCAGGCGGGTTGCGACATAGGCATCCGACACTGCGGCGGGTGAATGACGCAGCAGCACCGACGCAGTCATCAACGTGGCCAGGCTTTCGGCAAACCACCGGACCTCCGCTTCTGCCGGAAGGGCAGGCCAGCGGGCAAAATGCTGATCAAGTGCGGCATCAAAGGCGGTGTTGGCCCCGCGCGCCTTGTCCAGATCCGCGCGCAGTGCCTCACCGCTTTCCGGTTCGCGCGTCAGGGCGCGCAACACGTCCAGACAGATCACATTGCCGGACCCTTCCCAAATCGAATTGAGCGGCGTTTCACGGAACAGCAAGGGCAGGGGCGTGTCGTCGGTGTAGCCAACGCCGCCCAGACACTCCATCGCTTCATAGACGATCGTTGGCGCAAGCTTGTTGCCCAGAAACTTGGAAAGCGCGACCGCGATACGGGCATAGGCCATGTCATCTGCCGAGCCGCTGTCAAAGGCGCGTGCGATGTGCAGGGCCAGCGCGGTTGTGCCTTCGAAATCCAGCGTCAGATCGGCCAGAACCGACCGCATCATCGGCTGGTCGATCAACCGGCGCTGAAAGGTCGAGCGTCCTTCGACCCACCATTTCGCCTCGGCCAGCGCGCCGCGCATCAGACCGGCGGGTGCCATGGCGGTGCCAAGACGGGTGTGCTGCACCATTTCGATGATGGTGGGCACGCCGCGCCCCTCATCACCCACGCGATAGGCCAGCGTGTCGTGATATTCGATCTCGGACGAGGCATTGGCCTTGTTGCCCAGCTTCTCTTTAAGGCGCATCACATACAGCGAATTGCGCTCGCCCTCAAGCCAGCGGGGCACCAGAAAACAGGTCAGCCCGCCGGGGGCCTGCGCCAGCGTCAGGAAGCCGTCGGACATGGGGGCCGAACAGAACCATTTGTGCCCGCGCAGCCGATAGGCGTCACCATCGGGCGTGGCCACGGTGGTGTTGGCCCGCACATCCGAGCCGCCCTGTTTCTCGGTCATCGCCATGCCAAGGGTGGCGGCGCGTTTTTGCTGTACCGGTTTCATGTCCGTGTCATAGGCCCGCGCGGTCAGCTTGGGCCGCCAGATCCGCTCCAGCTCGGGCGCGGCCATCAGCGAGGGCGTGGCGGCATAGGTCATCGTCACCGGGCAGCTTGTTCCCGGTTCAACCTGGCTGAGCATATACATGCCCGCCATGTAGTGAGTGTGCCCACCCTTGGCCCCGTCCCAGGCCGCTGCGGCAATGCCCGAGGTAAACGCCAGATCCATGATCTTGTGATAGCCGGGGTGAAACCGCACCTCGTCCAGCCTGCGGCCCGAGCGGTCAAAGCTGATCAGTTTGGGCTCGACCCGGTTGGCCTCGCGTCCGGCTTCGCGCATCTCGGCGCTGCCCAGTCGGGCACCCATATCGGCGATCTGTGCGGTATCGGCCTGACTCAGCCCGATGTGATCGCGCAGGATCGGGTCGGTGGCCCAAAGATCAAAACCATCGCGGGGGACGGGCTGGTTTTGCACCTCATGCGTGGGCAGGTGGCTCATTGATGCGGATGTGGTCATGGCGCTCACGTTCATTTCTGTCATTTCTGACAAACGATGACACGGAGGCCCCTGCTTTGCATTTGTATCGTCGCGTCATCCACGGACGGGCTGGCCGTCTGGACCGCCCGTCACCGGCTTCAGTTTTTGTGTTCTTCCTTCAGCCCTTCGATCTGCAGGTCAAAACCGGCCTGAATATGGGCGGTAAAGGTTTCAAGCGCTTCGGTCGCGTCACCCGAAGCAATGGCGTCGACCAGCATCAGATGGTTTCCGAGGGACTTTGAAATATCGACGTTTTCAATGGCCGAAAACAGGTGAAACGCCATCGCCTTGCCCCAGATCATGTCGAACATGTCCAACAGGAACTTGTTGCCCGCCTCGGCCATGAAGGCCCGGTGGATACGGCGGTTGGCGATGAAATAGTCGCGGGTGGACGGGTCTGTCAGATCCTCTTCGCGACGAATGAGATCTCGCAGCCGGTTCAGCACGTCCGGTTCGGCGTGAACGGCCAGAATCCGTGCTGCCTGCCCTTCGATTGCGGCCCGCGCCTGATATAATTGCCGGACCTCGTTCTGATCCATCTGGGCGAGACGAAAGCCGCCGCTGGCCGCAACCTCAAGCACGCCTTCGGTTTCCAGCCGCATCAAGGCCTCGCGCACGGGGGTGCGGCTGATGTTCAGCTCGGCGGCCAGTTTTTCCTGCACTAGCCGGTCCTCGGTCGTGATCTCGCGACTCATGATCGCGTCGACCAGTTGATCATAGACCTCATCCGCCAGCCGTCGGCGTTGTGTCTTTATTTGTTTCAGAGCCACTCGCAGCCTCTCTTTCTGTCTTTTGAATTCTGTATTCAAAAATCCAACAGGTGCCAAGGCGAATAGGGTTGCTATTACTCGTGTACTGTATACAGTATACAAACGCGATTGAACAGGGAGCTCTTCATGTGTGGAATAGCTGGCAGGATACTGGCCGCGCCCGGCAAGGTTGGTGCGGATCTGGTTGACCTGATGGATGCGCAGGAACACCGGGGCGCGGACAGTACCGGGTTTGCTGTTTATGGCGTGCCACGGGAAACCGGGTATGTCCTGCGCGGAATGGGGTTTGACAAATCCCGGCAGGATGCGGACCTGACCGCCTTTGAATCCGTTTTGCGTGAACATGGCAGCAGCTTTCTGTCCGACCCCCAGATCGTGACGGATGAAAACCGCCATTACTGTTTTCGGATCGAGATCTCGGACCCGTCGAATCTGCAGGCCTGGGTCGCAGATGCCGATGAACTGACCGACCGGATCGAGGTTCAGTCCTGTGGCCGCAGCCTTGAGATCATCAAGGATATTGGCGGGGCCGAAGCGGTGGCCGACAAGCATGGCGTGCGTGACATGATCGGCACCCATGGGTTGGGCCATGCGCGGCTGGCGACGGAAAGCTCGGTTCTGCCCAATGCCTCGCACCCGTTCTGGGCGCGGCCGTTTTCGGATGTGGCGATTGTCCATAACGGGCAGATCACCGACTATTTCACTTGGCGCGACCGGTTGACCCGCGCGGGCTATCGGTTCCTGACCGAGAATGACAGCGAGTTGATCGCGGTCTGGGTCAGCGACCAGATGAAAGCGGGCCTGACCATGGAGCAGGCGTTGAAAAAGTCGATCACTTCGATCGACGGGGTCTTTACCTACATGATCGCCACGCCGGACGGGATCGGCTTTGCCAAGGATCGTTTTGCGATGAAGCCGCTGGTCGTCGTCAACCGCAACGGCGACCTGGCCGCCGCGACCGAGGAACAGGCCGTGCGCCGGGTGATGACCGAGGAATGTGACGTGATCAACTATGACGGCCCCTCGCTGACCGGCATCTGGGGCGTCGGCAACCGGACCCTGGCGGCATGAGCGAGGTGGCAGCACAGATGGATGAGATCGTTATCGAGGTTGGCAAGCGCCATATCCGTGAGGTGAACCGGGACATCATGGCCGCCTGTGCCACAGGTCGTCCGATCCGGGTGGTTGATACGCTGTCCCGGCACAATCTGGGCGTGGGCCTGCCGGACAATGTGGACATCACCTTTGAAGGCTCGGTTGGGTATTACTGCGGCGGGCTGAATACCGGGGCCAATATCACCATCGAACGCAATTGCGGCTGGGCCGTGGGGGAAGGCATGGCCAAGGGTCACATCACTGTCGGTGGTTATGCGGGCATGTCCTGCGGGGCCGCGATGATCGGCGGCACGATCCACGTCAAGGGCGATGCCGGGCCGCGTGTTGGTGTTGCCATGAAGGGCGGCAATATCGTGGTTGAGGGCAAGATCGGCTATCAATCGGGCTTTATGGCCCATTCCGGGCGGATCATCGCATTGGGCGGCGCGGGCGAATCCTGCGCTGATGCTTTGTGGGAGGGCGAGGTCTGGGTCGCGGGTGAGGTCGATAGCGTCGGCGTCGATGTCAACGTGATCGAACCGACCGCCGAGGAAGTGGCCGAGGTCGACGCGATCCTCGATCCGCTGGGGCTGGTCGACCGTTCCCGGAACTGGCGCAAGATGGTTTCCGGTCAACGCCTTTGGTATTTTGAAAGCAGGGACGCAAGCGCATGGCTCATGATCTGAGTAAACCCTATGAGTATCCATTCGACGTCGCCCCCGAGGAGGAAATCCGGTTCCGCGACGCAGGCGCAATCGAGGGTCGCCCGGCGGGTGTGCCCTCCTCATACGACGAAGGCGGATCGACGCGCTGGACGCCCGAGGCGATCTCGGAGGTTCACGCTTTGGCGCAGTTGGGCCGGTATCAGGTGCGCGGCTACAACACGTTCAATAAGCGGATGCCGACCTTTGACGACCTGACATTTGTCCCCGCAACCATGACCCGCCTGCCGCTGGAAGGCTATCGTGAGAGTTGCGATACGACGACCGTTCTGGGCGGTGGGCGCGGGTTGGTCGAACGTCCGCTGGAGTTGAAAATCCCGATCTACATCGCCTCCATGTCTTTCGGCGCATTGTCGGCCTCGGCCAAGGCGTCGCTGGGCTATGGGGCGTCAAAAGTGGGCACCATGACCTGCACCGGCGAAGGCGGCATGTTGGAGGAAGAGCGCGAAGCCTCGCAGCGCCTGCTCTATCAGATGTCGCCCGCTCGCTATGGCGTGGATCTGGACCATCTGCGCCGCGCCGATGCGCTGGAAATTGTCGTGGGGCAGGGGGCCAAGCCGGGAACCGGCGGCCTGTTGCTGGGCATGAAGGTCAGCCCGCGTGTCAGCCAGATGCGAACATTGCCCGAAGGGGTCGATCAACGCTCGACCATCCGGCATCCGGATTTCCTTGGGGCCGACGATCTGTCCGTCAAGATCGAGGAATTGCGGATTGCCACCAACTATCAGGTGCCGATCTTCATCAAGATGGGCGCAACCCGCCCCCGGTTCGACGTGGCAGTTGCCGCCAAAGCGGGCGCGGATGTGGTTGTGGTGGACGGGGCCGAGGGCGGCACCGGGGCCTCGCCCGAACTGCTGCTGAACCACACCGGCATCCCGACCATGAGCGCCATTCGCGCAGCGCGCGAGGCGTTGGACGACTGCGGCATGACCGGCAAAGTGTCCCTTGTGGCCGCCGGTGGCATCCGGTCGGGTGTGGATGCGGCCAAATGTCTGGCCTTGGGCGCGGATGCGGTGATGATCGGCAACGCGGCGATGGTGGCGCTGGGGTGCAACAGCCCGCGCTATCTTGAGGATTATACCGCTTTGGGCACCTCTCCGGGCGCGTGTCACCATTGCCATACGGGCCGCTGCCCGGTGGGTGTGGCCACGCAGGACCCGGACCTTGAGGCGCGCATGAACCCCCATGCAGGGGCCGAGCGCATCGCCCGCTATCTGACCGCAATGACGATGGAGATCACCGCACTGGCCAAGGCCTGCGGCAAATCCTCGGTCCATAATCTGGAGACCGAAGACCTGCGCGCGCTCAGCTTTGAGGCGTCGGCCTTTACCGGCGTGAAAATGGCCGGGATCGACCGCGCGTTTGATTGGTGAGGATTGCACTTCTTGAACTGACCGGCCATCCGCTGCCGCTGTTGCAGGGTCTGCCGCGCACCGCGCAGCAGATCCGCGACTGGCTTGCGCCACATCTGCCCGAGGCACGGTTTACTGCAACCGACGTGGTGGACGGCGCGCCGCTGCCCGCGCTGGCGGATTTTGATGGCGTGATCGTCGGAGGCTCGGAATTTGGGGTCTATGACGACACCGAATGGATGCAGCCCCTGCGGGCGTTTCTGGTGGAGTGCAAAGCCGGGCAAAAGCCGGTCTTTGGCATCTGTTTTGGCCATCAGATCATGGCCGATGTCTATGGCGGCAAAGCCGAAAAGGCGGCGGTTGGCAATATCGTTGGCGCGCGGCACTTTGAGTATGGCGGCGATCATGTGGACGCCTATGTCTGGCATCAGGACCAAGTGACGAAGGTGCCGCCATCCGCGCGGGTGACGGGGGCGGCCAGTCACTGCCCGGTTGGGGCGCTGGACTATGATTTCCCGGCGCGTTCGGTGCAGTTTCACCCCGAATACCAGGCCGTCCACCTGCGCGACCTGTTCCAGCGCGGGCGCGATGTGTTTCTGACCGGGTATGAGGCTGATGCCGGTCTGGCCGACCTTCACAGCAGCGACGTGCCCCTGGATCTGGCGGTGTCTGAGGCCGTCGATCTGTTTCGCGGAACCTACAGGCCCGACTAAAGGGGGTTAACGCCCGCTGGGGCTTTCCTTGGGGCTCAGCTTTCTGCGACCTGTGATCTTGAACCGGTCGGCAGTGCCGAAATCCTTTAATCCGACGCCTGCCACGAACTCTCCGAACACCGGCGCGTGTTTGAACAGATGTCCCGAACACCCACCGGCGAACAGCACGTTGTCATGTTCAGGATGCCAGTCGACGATGAAATGGGTGTCAGGCGTCAGGATGATCTGGTTGAACTTGGAATCCACCACCCGCTGCCCGTCCAGCCCCGGCAGGCGGTGGCGGATATAGCTGCGGGTGCGGCCCAGCGTTTCCCGGCGGATCAGGCGTTCGTCATTGTCCAGATCGATCTTGTCCGGGATCACCACCGCCGCCTTGACGCCCGACCCTTCTGAGGACGGCAGCCCGAATGAGCCCTGCCCGTGATCGATCCAGCAGGGCATCCGGCTCATGTCGAAATCCTCGGACCCGTCGGGGGTCGAGGTATACAGGACATTGACCCCAACCACGGTCGAGATCGGCTTGATCGTTTTGGGGAACATATCCGCCATCCAGGGGCCGGTGGCGATGACGATCAGATCGGCCTCAAGCGGTTTGCCGTCAAGCATCGGACGTTCGGACCCGTCGGTGGTGACGCGGCCGCGCCGCACGGTGCCGCCCGCGCGGCGGAACAGGTCCAGCCCGGTCAGCACACAGCGATGGGCCATCAGCATCCCGGCCTCGGGCTCGAACAGGGCATAGTCGATATCGGGCACCCGGAATTGCGGAAACCGGGCCTCGATGTCCTGCCGCGCGAACTTGTAATAGGGCACGCCGACCCGGTCGAAGGTTTCGGCAGTGGCGTCTTCCCAGTCGCAATGCCCCCCGGTCGCCAGAATCAGCGCGCCGCATTCATACATCAGGTTCTGCCCGCTCTCGGCCTGCAGCTCGAGCCACCGAAGGCGGCTTTCGCGGGCCCACCGCGTATAGAACTCGTCCCGCCCGGAAATGGCGCGGATCATCCGGTTGTAATCCGTTGAAGATGCACGGGAATGTCCCGGTTCCCACCGATCGATCAGCGTCACGGCCTCGCCGCGCCGTTGCAGGGTCAGCGCGGTCATGACCCCGGCAATACCACCCCCGACAACGATTACAGAGCTTTTGGACATGGCGCAGATTTTCCTTGTTTCCGGGCTGGCTTTGTGAATACTGTATACAGAATACAGCAATTATAAAGCCAAAAACAGGGAGCGCGCGCAAATGAGTTCGGGGTTTGAACTGCCCGAGGGCATACATACCGTCATTCTGGGTGTGGGTGATCTGAACGGCATCATGCGCGGCAAGCGCATTCCGGCCAGCCATTGGGATCACGTCTGTCAAAGCGGCAATGCGTTGTCGATTGCCCTGCTGGCCATCGACATGACCTGCGATGTCTGGGACACGCCTTATGTCAATTTCGACAATGGCTATCCGGACATGCATGTGTTCCCGATGACGCAGCCGGTGCCGGTGCCGTGGGAACCCGGCGTGGCGGTCTGTTTTGGCCGCGCCGAGGGCATGGATCACAAGCCGGTGCCGATCGATCCCCGTCAGGCTCTGGTCCGTCAGGTCGACCGCGCCCGCGACATGGGGTTCGAGGTCAATGTGGGCACCGAACTGGAGTTCTACCTGCTCGATCCCGAAACCGGCCAGCCGCGCGACAGTGGTATTCAGGTCTATGGCCTGGGCCGCGCGGCGCGGATGGAACATATCGTGGGCCCAATCCGCCAGCAGATCAACGAATGCGGTATTCCCATCGAACAGTCGAACCCGGAATACGCAGCCGGTCAGATCGAGGTGAACATTCGCTATGGCGAAGCCCTCGCGGCGGCGGATCGCGTGGTTCTGTTCAAATCCCTGATCCGCCAGTTGGGCATTGCCCATGGCTATCTGGCGACCTTCATGCCCAAGCCGTTTTTCGATCAGTCCGGCAACGGGTTCCACACGCATTATTCACTGTGGAAGGATGGCGTGAACGTCTTTGCCGACAATGGAAAGATCAACGACACCGGAAAATCCTTCATCGCCGGTCTGCAACAGCGCATGTGCGAGATGTCGATTTGCGGCGGCGGGACGGTCAACGGCTATCGCCGTCGGCAGCCCTATACGTTCTGCCCGATCAACACCAGCTGGGGCTATGACAACCGCACCGTGGGCATTCGCGTGATCGAGGGGTCCGACAGTGCCGTGCGCGTCGAGAAGCGCGATGCGGGGGCGGATGCGAACCCCTATCTGCTGCTCGCCGCCGAGATTGCCGCGGGGCTGGACGGGATCGAACAGGGGCTGACCCCCACCGACCCCACACCCGGAAACGCCTATGAAGAGGGTATCGGCGATCTGATACCAACCGATCTGCCGACGGCCATCGCGCTGGCGCAGGGCTCGGACTGGCTGCGCGATGTGCTGGGCGAGATGCAATGGCAACTGGTCGTACAACAGGCCGAGCGCGAGATGGATTTCTTCAACCAGCAGGTCACGCAGGTCGAACTGGACCGCTATCTGAGGACGCTCTGATGCATCTGGGCAAGGTCGCAGGAACCGTCACGGCAACCGCCAAGGACGCCAAGCTGGTGGGGTCGAAACTGCTGCTGACCGATCTGGTCGACGGCAAGGGCAAGCTGATCGATCCGGCGCGCGTGGCGGTCGACACCTGCGGCGCGGGGGTCGGCGACACGGTGCTGCTTGTCACCGGATCGGCGGCGCGCATGGCTGCGGGGCTGTCCACCGCTCCGGTCGATCTGGCCATCGTCGCAGTGGTGGATCGCGTTTCGATCACCTGAGTCACAACACGCGGAACTTTTATCTTCGGAGGAACAGAAAATGGCGAAACCAGTGGCAGGGCAGATGGCCCTTGGCATGATCGAGACCCGGGGTCTGGTCGGTGCAATCGAAGCAGCCGATGCGATGGTCAAAGCGGCCAGCGTTGCAATTGTGGGCCAGACCAAAGCCGGTGGCGGGCTGGTCACTACGCTTGTGCGCGGCGAGGTCGGCGCGGTCAAAGCGGCCACCGATGCGGGTGCGACCGCGGCCAACAAGGTCGGCGAAGTGGTCTCGGTCCACGTCATCGCGCGCCCTCATGACGAGCTTGAGGGGATCATCGACAGCCTCGGTTCCGGTTCGACGGCCTGATCCCGTCTGAGGAGGTCTCATGTCAGCCGGATTCGAGGATTTCACCCGCGCCGTGACACGCGGCACCACGCGGGACGCGCCCGAGCCGCCTCGGCTGGAGCGTATTTGCGTTCTGGGCGGCGGGCCGGACGCCCGCCTGCTGGCAGCTCTGTGTCTGGCCGAAGGGGCCGAGGTCACCCTGTTTTCGGCCTATGGGGCCGAATTGGCTTTGCTGGCCCAATCCTCGGGCATCGGCATTCAGGGCGACGGGCCAGTGGGCAACTATCAGGTGGATCGCGACGGGCCATCGGTGCGCACCACGGCGGAACTGGATGCCGCTGTGCGCGATGCTCAGGCGATTTTCCTGACCGGTCCGATCCACAAGCAACGTACCTATGCCATGGTACTGGCCGATCATCTGAGCGAAGGGCAGATACTGGTTCTGGCCCCGGGCCGGTCGCTGGGTGCGGTTGAAACCGCATGGCTGCTGCGGATCGGGGGATGCACCGCCGATGTCACGCTGGTCGAGGTGCAGGGCCTGCCCTACTGGTACCGGGCCGAGGGGTCGGGCCTGACACTCTCCCAGGCGGCACCGATGGCTGCGGCGACCTTACCGCGCGGGCGGGATCAGGTACTGGGCGCGCTGTCGCGCTACCTGCCGAACCTGCACCCGGTCGACTCGGTTCTGGCATCTGGGTTCAGCGACCTGTCCGCCGCCGTTGAGATCCCGGCGCTGATCCTTGGCGGTGCGGCGATGGGCACCGGCGGTCCCGCTGTGCCAATGGGTGGTGTTCCGCTTGCGGCCAACCAGACCTTTGCCGCGTTGATCGGGGCCGACCAGATGGCGGTGATCCACGGGCTCGCCGACGAGAGGCGGCGCATAGCCGCCGCCTTTGGCGTGCGCAACCTGCCGCAGACCGAAGACTGGGTTTCGACCTTTGCCGGGGCCGAGCGGGGGGCCGGTGCACGTCCGATCCCGGATCAGCAGGCCGCGCGCGGTTTGATGCGCGACGGGGTATTGGGCTCTCTGGTGCCACTTGTGTCAGCCGGGGAACTGGCAGGCATTCCGACGCCGCTGACCAGCAGCCTGATCGCCATGTCAGACCGGATTTTGGGCGCAGACGTGGCTGCCGCTGGTCGCCGGCTGGAAACGATCGGAATTACAGCAGGCGACGTCGATCAGGCCCGCCGTATCTTTGACACCATAGCCACCGGAGGCGCGTGATGGACGCTGACCTGAACTCCATCGCCGCTGCCCGCCGCGCTGCTGAAATCGCGTTCGAGGCCTACCGCGCCTTACTGGGCACCGACCCCGCGCAGGTGGATGCCATCGTTGACGCCATGGCCCGCGCCATCGAGCCCGAGGCTGAACGGCTGGGGCAACTGGCGGTCGAGGAAACCGGGTATGGCAATGTGCCCGACAAGCGGGTCAAGAACCTGTTCAACGCCCTGTCGGTGGCGGATTATCTGCGCGATGTGACCACCCTTGGTCTGCTCTGGCGCGACGATGCCACCAAGGTCGCCGCCTTTGGTGAACCGATGGGCGTGGTGGCCGCGCTGATTCCGGTTACGAACCCAACCTCGACCATCATCTACAAGGTGCTGTCGGCGGTGAAGGCGGGCAATGCCATCGTTTGCGCCCCACATCCGCGCGGCGTGAATTGCGGGATCGAAACCGTGCGCATCATGGCCCGTGTGGCCGAACAGATGGGTGCGCCCAAGGGGCTGATCCAATGCCTTGATGCGGTGACCATTCAGGGCACAGCCGAGTTGATGCGACACCGCCGCACCTCGGTCGTGATGGCCACGGGCGGCCCGGCGATGGTCAAGGCCGCCTATTCCAGCGGCAAGCCGACGCTGGCAGTTGGGGCGGGCAATGTGCCCTGTTACGTGCATAAATCCAAAGCCCGCGATCTGGCCGAAGTGGCCGAGATGATCGTTGCCTCGAAAAGTTTCGATTACGGCACCGCCTGCGTCAGCGAGCAGGCCGTGGTTACCGACCCCGAAATCGCCCGCGACCTGCGGCACGAGCTGAAACTCAAAGGGGCCTATTTCTGCACCCCGGCCGAGGCCGACCGGCTGGCCAAAGTGATCTTCAAAGGCGCGCGGATGATGGACCCGGAACGGGTCGGGCAAAGCCCGCAGGCGCTGGCCGATGCCGCCGGATTCTCGATCCCGCCGCGCACCCGCTGTCTGGTGTCGGAAGAGGTCGAAGTGGGCTGGCACCGCCCGCTTTCGGCGGAAAAGCTGAACCCGGTGCTGGCGTTTTATGAGGCGAAATCCACCGATCACGGTATTGAGCTGGCACAATCCATCGCCAAATTCGAAGGCTGGGGCCATTCCTCGGTCATCCACTCCGATGACCCTGAGGTGGTGGCCCGGTTCGCAACGGTCCCAACAGGCCGGGTGCTGGTGAACACGCCGGGGATCATGGGCGGCATGGGCTATTCCACCGATCTGGAACCATCCTTCATGCTGGGCACCGGCACGTGGTCGGGCTCGATCACCTCGGACAACGTGACGGCCCTGCATCTGATCAATATCAAGCGGGTCGCCTATGAAAGCAGACCCTGGCGCGACATTTACGAGGAGTATGGCGCATGAGCGAGATCACCATCCGGGCGCTGATGCAGATCGACAACCTGCAACCTAAATTTGCCGCCTATAACGGCGCGACGGTGCAGGGCTCGGTGCCCTTGTCCGGCGACACCGTGCTGATTGGTGAGTTTGCGCCCGGCAACGGGGTGTTCTCGCTGATCGACCGGGCGCTCAAGGCGTCTTCGGTCGAGGCGACGACGCAAATGGTGGAACGCGAGTTCGGGTTTTTCATCCTGCGCTCACCCTCGAATGCCGAAGTGTCCGCCGCGCGCGATGCGATGCTGGCGGAACTTGGCGCGTCGATGTCTGACCGGCTGAAGCCCGCAATCAGTTCGACGCAGATCATCACCAGCGTTGAACCCTATCAGGCGCAACTGCTGAACAAATGGCGCAAGGGGGCGCTGATTGTGCCCGGGCAAACGCTGGGCATCGTCGAATGTGCGCCTGCCGCCTATATCTCGATTGCCGCGAACGAGGCCGAAAAAGCCGCCGAGATCGACATTGTCGAGGTGCGTGCGGTGGGGCGGTTCGGGCGTCTGTTTATCTCGGGCTCGGAGAACTCGGTCAAAACCGCCGTCGAGGCCGCCACCCGCGCCATCGAGGCCGTGGACGGGCAGGCCGGGTGATGGCCACTCCGCGCGTCATAGGTTCGGACGCGGTCGAAGACGCCCGCCGTCGCGGCAGGATCGTGTTCGAGGTACTGCCCGGTGACATCGTAACCGCATTGGCCCGCGAAACCGCAGAACGCGTAGGGATCGCGCTGGTAGATGGGCCGCTGGAACGCCCGCAACCGCCGCGCACTGACGGCGCGGTATCGATGCGCCGGGTGCTCTATCGCCGCTCGCCCAAATGGGTCGCCCCCTCGCGCGCCCCGCGCAAGGCGCGCAGGCTGGGCAAACTGGCGCTGGTGGGGGCCGGGGGCGTTGGCGGCAATATCGCGCATCTGGCGGCGATGGCGGATATCGCGGATGAGATTGCGCTGATCGACATCGCGCCGGGACTGGCGGCCTCGACCGCGCTGGACCTCAACCACACATCCGGCATCACCGGTGCCTGCGCCCGGTGTACCGGCGGAGAATCGCTGGATCTGGTGACCGGGGCCGAGGTTGTCGTCGTCACCGCAGGTCGCGCCCGACGCCCGGGCATGAGCCGCGCCGATCTGATCGACGTGAACGCCCGCGTGATCCGTCAGGCGGCTGAGGCGATCCGGTCCGCCGCCCCGAACGCCATCGTGATCGTAGTGACCAACCCGCTGGACGAAATGACGGTCGAGATGCTGCGCGCCACGGGTTTCCCGCGCGAACGGGTGCTGGGCATGGCAGGCACGCTGGACAGCAGCCGGTTCCGCAACGCACTGGCGATGTCCGCCGGTGTCACACCCGCCGATGTCGAGGCGTTTACGCTTGGCAGCCATGGCGACGAGATGGCCCCGATCCCCAGCCGCGCCCGCATCAAGGGCCGCCCGCTGGACGTGTTCCTGTCCCCCGAACAAATCGACGCCTGCGTGCAGGATGCGATCACCGGGGGCGGGCAGGTTGTGGCGCTCAAGAAATCGGGCTCTGCGACGATTGCCCCGGCCCATGCCTCGATCGAGTTGATCGACCACATCCGGAGTGCACGGACCGGGCCGGTTCCGGTCTCGGTCATGCTGCAGGGCGAATATGGCATCGATGGCGTGGTGCTGGGCGTGCCCGCCCATCTGGGCGCGGGCGGGTTGGTCGAGGTCGAGGAACTGCGCCTGACGCCCTCGGAACAGGCGGCGCTGCAAACGGCAGCGGATGCCATCCGGCTGAGGCTGGGCCTGTGACGGTTCGCATCTGGAATTCCGGCGGACGGTTTGAAGAGGTCGCCTCGTATTCCCGGGCCAAACGCATAGGCCCGTTTGTCTGGGTCGCGGGCACGACGGCCATCGAACCCACGGGCCGCATCCATGCGCCCGGCGATGTGGGCGCGCAAACGCGCTATATCCTGTCCCGCACCGAAGACGCGCTAAAGCAGATGGGGGCCGAGCTGCGCCATGTGGGACGGGTGCGGGCCTATCTGACCGACCTGTCAAAGGCAGGTGAGTTCGCCCGCGTACATGGTGAGGTGTTCAAGGGTATCGACCCGGTCCTGACCGCCGTGCAGGCGGGCCTGACGCAACCCGGTCTGATGGTGGAGATCGACGTGGATGCGGTGATCCACGACGAAACCGGCGAGATCGATTTCTGAATAGGCCCCCATTCAAACGCAAAAAAGGGCGCCCATTGGCGCCCTTTGCGTTTTGATTACGACCCGTTTGATCAGTCGATCATGGGCAGCAGCTTGTCCAGCGACTGTTTGGCGTCGCCGTAGAACATGCGGGTGTTTTCCTTGAAGAACAGCGGGTTTTCGATGCCCGAGTACCCGGTGCCCTGACCGCGTTTCGAGACAAACACCTGCTTGGCCTTCCAGCATTCCAGAACCGGCATTCCGGCGATGGGGCTGTTGGGGTCTTCCTGTGCCGCAGGGTTCACGATGTCGTTCGAGCCGATGACAATGGCCACATCCGTATCCGGGAAGTCATCGTTGATCTCGTCCATCTCCAGCACGATGTCATAGGGCACCTTGGCCTCGGCCAGCAGCACGTTCATGTGCCCGGGCAGACGGCCCGCGACCGGGTGGATCGCAAAGCGCACCTCTTTGCCCTTGGCGCGCAGCTTGCGGACCAGCTCGGAAACCGATTGCTGCGCCTGCGCCACGGCCATGCCGTAACCGGGGATGATGATCACGCTGTCGGCCTCGTTCAGCGCGGCGGCCACGCCATCGGCGTCAATCGCCACTTGTTCGCCTTCAACGGCCATCTGCTCGCCCTGCGGGCCACCAAAGCCGCCCAGGATCACGCTGACAAAGTGACGGTTCATCGCCTTGCACATGATGTAGGACAGGATCGCACCGGACGAGCCCACCAGCGCACCAACAACGATCAGCAGGTCGTTGCCCAGCGAGAAGCCGATCGCCGCAGCCGCCCAGCCCGAGTAGCTGTTCAGCATCGACACAACCACCGGCATGTCGGCCCCGCCGATGCCCATGATCAGGTGATAACCGATGAACAGCGCCGCCAGTGTCATCAGGATCAGCGGCAGCAGACCGCCCGACATAGTGTACCAGACCAGACAGATCAGCGACAGACCAGCAGCCGCCGCATTCAGCGCATGACCGCCGGGCAGCTTGGTCGCCGCCGAGGTCACCTTGCCCGCCAGCTTGCCATAGGCCACGACCGACCCGGTAAAGGTGATCGCACCGATGAAGATGCCCAGGAACAGCTCGACATGCAGGATCGCCAGCTCGGCCGAGGTTTTCTTGGCGATCAGCTTGGCAAACGCGCCCAGATCGCTCAGATCCGCCTGAGACGCGCTGTCGGCAATCGCCATGACCTGCGCCACGTTGCCGATCTCAAAATGCGCGTTGAAGCCCACAAACACAGCCGCCAGACCCACCAGCGAGTGCATCGCGGCCACCAGCTGCGGCATCTCGGTCATCTGGACGCGCTGCGCCACATATTGACCGATCAGACCACCGCCCGCGATCAGCAGCAGCGACAGCAGCCACAGACCCGAACCGGGGCCAACCAGCGTGGCAAAGACCGCCAGCGCCATACCGACGATGCCATACCAGACCGCGCGCTTGGCGCTTTCCTGGTTCGACAGACCGCCGAGCGAAAGGATGAACAGAACAGCTGCAACAACATAGGCGGCAGTGGTGAAGCCAAATTCCATGTGCCCGGCCTCCTTAAGATTTCTGGAACATGGCGAGCATGCGCCGGGTTACGAGGAAGCCGCCGAAGATGTTGATCCCGGCCATGAAGACGGACAGCGCCGCCAGCAGAATGACCAGGAACGACCCCGATCCGATCTGCATCAACGCCCCAACGATGATGATCGACGAGATCGCGTTGGTGATCGCCATCAGCGGTGTGTGCAGGCTGTGCGCGACGCCCCAGATCACCTGGAAGCCCACGAAGATGGCCAGCACAAAGACAATGAAGTGCTGCATGAAGCTGGCCGGAGCGATCAGCCCCACCAGCAGCATCAGCGCGCCGCCGACCCCCAGCAGGGTGAACTGCTGTTTGGTCTGCGCTTTGAAGGCCGCAATTTCCTGCGCCTTTTTCTCTTCCGGGGTCAGTTCCTTGACCTCGGGTTTCTTCTGCGCCGCAATCGCCTGCACTTTCGGCGGTGGCGGCGGGAAGGTGATCTCGCCCTCATGGGTCACGGTCGCGCCGCGGATCACGTCATCTTCCATGTTGTGATTGATCTGGCCGTCCTTTTCAGGCGTCAGGTCAGTCATCATGTGACGGATGTTCGTCGCATAAAGCGACGAGGACTGCGCCGCCATCCGACTGGGGAAGTCGGTATAGCCGATGATGGTCACGCCATTGTCGGTCACGATCTTCTCATCCGCCACGGTCAGCTTGCAGTTGCCGCCCTTTTCCGCCGCAAGGTCAACGATGACCGAGCCCGGCTTCATGCTTTCGACCATGTCCTTGGTCCAAAGCTCAGGCGCTTCGCGGTTCGGGATCAGCGCCGTGGTGATGACGATATCCATTTCTGGCGCCAACTCACGGAACTTGGCCAGCTGCGCGTTGCGGAATTCTTCCGACTGAACGCTGGCATAGCCGCCGGTGGCCGCGCCATCCTGCTGCTGTTCCTCAAAATCCAGATAGACGAACTCGGCGCCCATCGATTCGACCTGCTCGGCCACTTCGGGGCGCACGTCGAACGCATAGGTGATCGCACCCAGCGAGGTCGAGGTCCCGATCGCCGCCAGACCGGCCACACCGGCCCCCACGATCAGCACCTTGGCAGGCGGCACCTTACCCGCCGCCGTCACCTGACCGGTGAAGAACCGGCCAAAGTTGTTGCCCGCCTCAATGACCGCACGATAACCGGCGATATTGGCCATCGAGGACAGCGCGTCCATCTTCTGCGCGCGGCTGATCCGAGGCACCATCTCCATCGCGATCACATTCGCGCCCTTGGATTTGGCCAGCTCCATGCCTTCTTCGTTCCCGGCAGGATTGAAGAAGGAAATCAGGGTCTTGCCCTTGGTCAGACGCTTGAGTTCCGTCGCATTCGGCTGGCGCACCTTGGCAACAATGTCAGCCTCTTTCCACAGCGCCGCCGCGGTCTTCACAACCTCAACACCCGCCGCCTCATAAACCGCATCCGAAAACCCGGCCGCAGCCCCAGCACCCGTCTCAATCAGGCACGCATACCCCAGCTTCTGCAACTGAACCGCAGACTCAGGCGTCATCGCAACCCGATTCTCACCCTCATATATCTCTCTTGGTGTGCCTATTTTCACTGGCAATCTCCCGTGGTTCCAAGGCCGAGCAGGTCCTCGGTATTGATTGTTAAGAAAACGTGTATCTCGCGCAATTTTATTTCGCAAGCGCAGCATTTGTTACGTTGTGTCATTGCCGCCCCCTCCTAAACCCAGCGCCGTGTCTTGCGTTCGTAGCGGGCGAAATCAGCGCGAAAGGTGCGGCGCAGCCGGTCTTCTTCGGGCAGAATGAAGCGCCGCTCCAACACCCAGACAAAGATCGGGACAAGGGCAAGCGACACGACCGCGTCGAACCGCAGGATCAGCCCTGCCAAAATAAGAACGTCGCCCAGATAGATCGGGTTGCGGCTGCGCTTGTAGATGCCGGACTGCACCATCGCGCTGGGCGTTCCATGGGGGATGACGGTGGTCTGATGCCGCCGAAACTCGACAACGGCCAGGACCGCCAGAAGGATGCCGCCGCCGATCAGCACTCCGCTGATCAGATCGGTCAGCCCCCCGTCAAGCGACAGACCAAAGCTGAGGAACCGCGCCTGCAGCCAGGCCAACAGGACAAAACCCGCAAGCCAAACAGGGGGAACATCGATCCAGCGCATCGCAATCCTCGAAGATTGACGCCACGTAAGGGCACGTGTCGTTTCTGGGCGCTGTCCTATCGTTTTCAGGCCAAAATAGCAAAACCTCAGTATGTCGCATCAATGGACAGGGCGGCGGGGATCGTTTACGCCCAAGGTAACCCGCGACTTTGAAACGATAAAGTGAGCTGCCATGACTGATTTCGCCGCAACCAAGGCCATGTTCACGCTGCCAGATGGCATGGTGTATCTGGACGGGAACTCTTTGGGGCCTGTACCCAAAGGGGCGGCCGACCGGGTTCAGGCCATGATGTCCGACGAATGGGGCCAGATGCTGATCACGGGCTGGAACAAGGCCGGTTGGATGGGGATGCCGGTAGGTCTGGGCGACCGGATCGGGCGGCTGATCGGGGCCGAACCCGGCAGCGTTGTTGTCGGCGACACGTTATCGATCAAGGTTTATCAGGCGGTTGCCTCGGCTTTGGAACTGAACCCGGACCGCCGGGTTGTGCTGTCGGACAATGGCAACTTCCCGTCCGATCTGTATATGGCCGACGGGCTGTTGCGATCGCTCGGCGCGGACTACGAACTGCGCGTGGTTGAGCCCGAACAGGTGGCCGAAGCGATCACGGATGAGATCGCCGTTCTGATGCTGACCGAGGTCGATTACCGCACCGGGCGGATGCATGACATGAAAGCGCTGACCGACCAGGCCCATGCCAAAGGCGTGGTGACGGTTTGGGATCTGGCGCATTCGGCAGGTGCGATCCCGGTGGATCTGGCCGGGTGCAATGCCGATTTCGCCGTCGGCTGTACGTATAAATATCTCAACGGCGGACCGGGTGCTCCCGCCTTTATCTACGTCGCGCCGCGCCTTTCTGACCAGGTGCGCCCGGCCTTGTCCGGCTGGTTGGGCCACGAGGCTCCGTTTGCCTTTGATCTGGATTATCGCCCCGGCGCCGGGATCGAACGGATGCGGGTCGGGACCCCGCCGGTTATTCAGATGACCGCCCTGTCGGCAGCGATGGACATCTGGGACATGGCCGAGATGGCGGATGTTCGCACCAAGTCCATTGAACTGACCCAGCGCTTTATTACCCGCGTCGAGGCCACCTGCCCTGATCTGGAACTTGCCAGTCCCCGTGATCCGGCCCAGCGCGGCAGCCAGATCTCATTCCGGTTCTCTGACGGTTATGCCGCGATGCAGGCGCTTATTGCCCGTGGCGTGATCGGAGATTTCCGGGCCCCGGACATCATGCGCTTTGGGTTCACACCGCTTTACATCGATGAAGGGGATGTGGATTGGGCCGTCGAAATACTGGCGGATATCATGAGCAACCGGCTTTGGGACCGGCCCGAATACAAGATCCGCCAGCGGGTTACCTGACCTCCAACCCGGCCCCGATCAACGCCGCCAACTGGGCAATGCGCTGTTCAAAATCCTGAGCGCTGGATGAGGTCAGCTTGATGCCCTTCAGGCTTGCTGTAATGGTCGTGGCCGTCTCATGCGGCGCGTCGAAGATTTGCGCGCGGCCTTCGGCTTGCATCCTGGTCAGCCACGCGGCGAAAAGATCGGTCAGATCGGCCTCACCCTGTTCGACAATGTCGGTCGACATGGATTTGGTCGTATCCAGCATTTCGACCCCGTGGGGCGAGGCCAGAATAGCCGCCATACCATCCATTTGTGCCCTGACAGCTGACGCAAGAATATCCGAAACCGATCCTTCGCCCGCCAGAGCCTTGGCCACGGCGGCAATCTTCTCTGCGTAATGCAGTTGCGTCAGCTCGCGAACGATCGCCTCTTTGTTCTTGTAGTGCAGATAGACAGCAGGGCGGGACATTCCAGCGCCGCGCGCTATGTCGTCCATCGAGGTCTTGCGGAAGCCATAGCTGGAAAACGCCTGAAACGCCGAGTCCAGGATGGCCTTTTGCCGCTTGTCTTCACTTGAATCCTTCATTCCCGAAGCTCTGACAGTTTTCGTCTATTTTGTCAATTGACATACTGACACTTTTCACCAATTATGTCATAAACTGCCACAGCGAGCGAGAGGTGTGCCATGGCGACCACCCTGAAAATCAACGGAACAGCGCATCAGGTTGACCTGCCTGATGACGTCCCCCTGCTTTGGGTTTTGCGCGACGAGGTCGGATTGACCGGCACCAAATTCGGCTGCGGCGTCGCTGCCTGCGGGGCCTGCACGGTTCATATCGATGGCGAGGCTGTTCGATCCTGTCAGGTCGCCCTGTCGGATGTCTGGGGCGATGTGACCACGATCGAAGGCGTCGGCAGCCCCGCGGCGATGTCGGCGATCCAGCAGGCTTGGGTTGACCATCAGGTGGCGCAATGCGGCTACTGCCAGTCCGGGCAGATCATGCAGGCGGCGGCATTGCTGGCCGAAAACCCCTCGCCCACGGACACTGACATTGACGAGGCGATGCAGGGCAACCTGTGCCGCTGTGGCACCTACCCCCGCATCCGCGCAGCGATCCACGACGCTGCTGGCAAGTTGAAGGAGGCGTAAGTTATGGGCAAAGTTGGAAAAATCCTGCGCCGCACCTTCCTGATCGGGTCTGCCGCTATTGTTGGCGGCGTGGCCTTTGGGGCCTATTACGTCACCCGGCCCGCCGCCAACCCGCTGAAACCCGGCGACGGCGAGGCCGCGCTGAACCCGTTCATCCTGATCGACCAGAACGGCGTGACGCTGTTTGCCCCCCGCGCCGAGATGGGACAGGGCGTGCAAACCACCTGGGCCGCGTTGATTGCCGAGGAGTTGGACGTCGATCTGGACCAGATCACCGTTCTGCATGGCCCTGCAGCGGCGGCCTATTACAACTCGGCCCTGATTGGTGAAGGTCTGCCCAACAAGGGCTACGATATCTCGAATTTCCAGCACAATCTGGGCGAGGCTCTGGGCGTTCTGGGCAGAACACTCAGCCTGCAGGTCACCGGCGGTTCGACCTCGATGAAGGACGGGTTCGAACGAATGCGTCAGGCCGGGGCATCGGCGCGGGAGACGCTGAAACGGGCTGCGGCGGACCGGTTGGGCGTTGACCCCTCGCAACTGCAAACCGCCTCGGGCCATGTGATCGCCCCCAATGGCGACAAGATCGCATATACCGAGCTTGCGATGGACGCCGCCGGATTGGAGCCGGTCGAGGTGCCCCTGCGCGATCCGTCCGAATGGCGCTATCTTGGTCAGACCCAGCCGCGTCTGGATATGGTGGAAAAGGCCACCGGCACCGCTGAATTCGGCGTCGATGTGCGCCTGCCCGGCATGAAATTCGCCGCCGTTCGTATGAACCCCAAACTGGGCGGAGCGATGAACGGCTTTGATGACAGCACCGCAAAATCCATGCCCGGCGTCGAACAGATCGTCGATCTGGGCACCGGCGTTGCGGTCATTGCCAACAACACCTGGCTCGCCAATCAGGCGGTCGAGGCCATCGAGGTCGACTGGGGCGACGCGCCCTATCCGCCCGACACCGATGGTATCTTCGCCAAGATCGCCGAAGCCTTTGACGACTCGCCGAACTCGACCATGCGCGACGACGGCGATGTCAGCGTCACGCCCGAAGGCGCAACCGAGATCACGGCGGAATACCAGCTGCCCTACCTCGCCCACGCGACGATGGAGCCGATGAACGCCACTGCGCTTTACACCGGAGACGCGCTGGAGCTGTGGTGCGGCAATCAGGCCCCGACCCTGATCCAGTTCCGCGTCGCCAACACCGCCGGACTAGAGACCGAGCAGGTGCAGATTCACACCACCTATCTGGGCGGCGGATTCGGTCGGCGCGGAGAGCTGGACTTTGGCGAGATCGCCACCAAGGTTGCCATGGCCATGCCCGGAACCCCGGTGCAAACCACCTGGAGCCGCGAAGAAGACATGCGCCACGACTATTTCCGCCCCGGCGCCATCGCCCGGATGCGGGGCGCGGTTCAGGACGGCAAGGCAGTTCTGATCGACGGTCAAGTGGCGGCACAATCCTGCACGCAGCAGGCGGTCGGGCGCTACACCGGCCTTCCCGGCGCGGGTCCGGACAAGGTGCTGGTCGAAGGGTTCTTTAACCAGCCCTACGCCGTTCCGAACTATCGCATGAGCGGCCATATCGCCGATCTGAATGTCCCCGTTGGCTTCTGGCGCTCGGTCGGGAACAGCCACAACGGGTTTTTTCATGAAACCTTCATGGACGAACTGGCCCACGCCGCTGGCCGCGATCCGCTGGAATTCCGGCTGGAGTTGATGAAGGGCGAACATGCACCCTCGGCCGGTTGCCTGGAAGCAGTGAAAGAAATGTCCGGCTGGACGGGTCAAACACCCAACGGCGTCGGGCGCGGTGTGGCCTTTACGTACAGCTTCGGAACACCTGTGGCTCAGGTCATCGAAGTGGTCGACGAAGACGGCACCATCCGCATCAACAAAGCGTGGATCGCCTGCGACATGGGGCTGGCGCTGGACCCGGAAAACGTCAAGGCCCAGTTGTTTGGCGGCATGATGTATGGCCTGTCGGCGGCCTGTTACGGCGAGATCACCTTTGCCGAAGGCGAGGTCGAGCAGTACAACTTCCCCGACTACGACGCGATCCGCATGCACACAGCCCCGCAGGTCGAGGTGCGCGTGCTGGAAACCAACCGTCATATGGGCGGCGCGGGCGAGCCCGGCACGCCGCCTTCAATGCCAGCACTAGGCAACGCACTGTTCGACCTGACCGGCGAACGCGCCCGCACCCTGCCGTTGATGAAGCAGTTCAATCTGCTGATCTGAGCGAACACCCCGGTCCTGTCCGTACAGGGCCGGGGATCAATCTGCCCTCGACACAGTCAGAAATTGACCGACAGGAAGATGGATGCCTCGGTCGCATCCAAATCATCCTCGAACAGACCCAGATACCCCAGTGTCGCTTCCAGGAAAACAGCCTCGCTGGCTCTTCCCCGTACACCGATACGCGTAGCCCATGTCACATCTGACTGCGATGTTGAGCTGACCCCAATTTCGTCCCGCTCGAACCAGTAGGTTGCGCTGAGCGACGCAAACGGAGATACAACGGACCGCGACGTGACAAACGGCCTGCTCACCTCCAACTCCGGCGTTAGGGCACTGTATCTGACTTTGGCAACCTCGCCGATTATGTTGGTAGGCTGGCCCAGAACCGTGCCGGTCAGGTCGTACTCTTCGGCGCTGTAATTGTAGTAGTCAAAGGCGATAGACGGTCTGATCAGGTACCGCCCGGCCTCGTATTGGCCAATAGCTTCCAAATTGGCGCGCCAGCGCGTGCGGTCAAAGTCGCCGCTCAGCTCAAGCACACCGACATCTGTTGAAAACTCGCCGAACGTTGCCACGCCATTGAGAACCCATCGGTCTGACATGCGCCAGGCGAAATAGGGACCGGCCGCGAATCCTTGGGTGTCCTGAGTGAACTGACCCTCAAAACCTTCGACATCAATACTTTCCATCTCGACCTGAAAGCCAATCACCAGATCTTCTCGTACCAGCCGATCGATACCAGCAGCGAAATACCTGTCATTGACATCAACCTCATTGGCGCCGCGCGTATCCTCAATTTCCGTATAGGAGAAATCCGTCCAGACGTTCCATGGCGATGGCGGCGCAAGATCCCGGCCTTCCGTCAATGGCGGCCCGGCAACAATAGGAACAACTTGAGGGTCACATAGCGCGGGATCCAGCTTGCCTGTCGCCGCGTTTACACATTCCGCTCGGGCAACGCCGGTTCCACCACCAGACGAGCCGGGCTGTGTACGCGGCACAACGACCGCTGTCGACCCACCTCCGGGAAACCCGCCAGACCCGCCAGAACTCCCCGCGAAACCACCCGTTCCGCCGCTGCTGCCGGTGCCGCCGCCGCTGCTGCTGCCGGTGCCGCCGCTGCTACTGCCGCCGCCAAAGCCGCCGCTTCCGCCGCCAAAGCCGCCACCGCTGCTTCCGCCACCGAAGCCTCCACTGCCGCCACCGGTTCCACCACTGCTGCCACCGGAACCGCCGCTACCGTTCCCTCCACCGGACCCGCCGTTGCTGCCACCAGAGCTACCGCCACCACCGGGCAAGCTCCAATTTCTTTGTTGGTTTTGGGTGTCGATCAAACAATCGCGACCGTTTGGGGCTCCGCCTACCTCGAACAGCCGATGCACGCCGCCGTTTCCGTTCGACACAAAAGGTGAAAAACTCAGATGAACGCCATTGCGTGACCTGCTCCATGTATCGACCGTTGTGTTGCGCTGTGCGGCTTCAAGACGGAAATTCCCTTGCCCGGTCGCTGATAGCCAAACGGATGACGCCGAGTTCGGGGTGCGACCGATATAAAGTAACTCACCCAAAGAACCGCATTGCTGCGCCGCTACATCAGCGGCAATACCAAAAGTCGCAAAACACGCGGCCATAAAAAGACCAGAGTACCGCCGCATCCGCTTTAAAGGTCGTCGCATATCAGGCCCCAAAGTTGCGTTTCGGGCAAAAGGCCCAAGGCAAAGCACGATGGCTCAAGCCTCTCAAACGCAAACACGGCCAGACAAGCCAAATTGACTACAATAAAATCTAAATTTGAGAATGTGGCGGATGTGCAAACGCCCGATACGTATCAGGCCGATTTCTGAAAGGCACCTGTTTTGCGGCCGCAACTCCACAAATGCACAGCCGCCCCAAAGGCTTCGAACAATGGGCGGGATACCGGGTCGTTGACCGCATCCCATTCCGGATGCCACTGTACCGACAGCGTAAAGCCCGGCGCATCCTTGATATACATCGCCTCTGGCGTGCCATCCGGCGCGTGACCATCGATCACAACCCGCTGGCCGACGGTCTTGATCCCCTGCCCGTGCAACGTATTGGTCATCACCTCGGAAGCACCAAACAGGTCGTGGAAAACGCCACCTTCGGTCAGCGTCACCACATGGCGCAAGGCGAATTTCTCCTCCAGCGTACCGTCCGGCGGCATCCGGTGGTTCATCCGGCCCGGCAAGTCCCGGATCTCGGGGTACAGCGTACCGCCCATGGCCACGTTGACCTCCTGAAACCCGCGGCAAATGCCCAAGAAAGGCTGACCACGCTCCACACAGGCGCGCACCAGCGGCAAGGTGATCGCATCCCGCGCCCGGTCGAAATCGCCATGGGCATCGGTTGCAGGCTCGCCATATTCCTCGGGGTGCACATTGGGGCGACCACCGGTCAGCAGAAACCCGTCGCAGGTCTCAAGCAGCTCATCGACCGAGACAAACCGCGGATCCGCCGGGATCAGCAGTGGCAAACAGTCCGAGACATTGGCCACCGCATCCGAATTCATCGTCCCGCCCGCATGGGTCGGGTATTGATCATTCATCAGGTAAGAGTTGCCAATGATGCCTACGACGGGCCGCGCCATTCCAATGTCCTTGCTGTTGCACTGATTGGAATGGACGCTAACGGCAGACTTGGGAACGTGCAACAGAACACGCCCTGCATGACAGCGCAACGCAATGTTCAACTGCGCACAAGCGTAACTATTCGACCGGCTGGTCAGATCTCTCCGGTCAACCCGGCGGCCTCGATCCCGGCCATGCCCGCCACGGCGTCGTTGTCCGAGGTATCGCCGGTCACGCCAACCGCGCCAATCACAGCGCCCTTCTTGTCCCGCAACAGAATGCCGCCCGGCACAGGAATGACCTGACCACCATAGGCGCCGTTCACCGAGGCCATGAAATAGGCCTGCGCCTCGGCCCGTTGCATCTGCGCCGTCCCCGCCATGCCCAGCATGACAGAACCATAGGCCTTGCCCTGCGCAATCGCGAACCGACCGGGGGCCGCGCCATCCTCGCGCTCAAACGCAATGACATGACCGCCCGCGTCCAGAACCACAACGGACAGAGGCTTCAGCTCCATCTCATGCCCCTTTTCCAGAGCCTTACGAATGATGGTGCGCGCCTTGCGCAAGGAAATGCCCATACCTGATCCCTTTCATCTGGCCAAAAATATCTTCGGGGGAGTGCGAGGGGGCAGACAGCCCCCTCGTTCCCGCCATTGCCGCCTAGCCCCGGCTGGCTTTGAATTCCAACCGCCGCGCATGCAGAACCGGCTCGGTATAGCCCGAAGGCTGAATGCGGCCTTTGAAAACCAGATCGCAGGCGGCCTGGAAAGCAATACCGTCGAAGCCGGGTGCCATGGGAACATAGGCCGCATCATCCGCGTTTTGGCGATCCACCACGGCTGCCATCTTCCGCATCGCCGCCATGACCTGTTCTTCGCTTACCACGTCGTGGTGCAACCAGTTGGCCAGGGCCTGAGACGAAATCCGACAGGTCGCGCGGTCCTCCATCAGGCCGATATCGTTGATATCCGGCACTTTCGAACAGCCCACACCCTGATCGACCCAGCGTACCACATAGCCCAGAATGCCCTGCGCGTTGTTCTCGATCTCGCGGGTGATCTCATCCGCGCTCAGGTTGCGCCCACCCAGCAGCGGGATGGTCAGCAGATTCTCCAGCGTGCCACGGGGTCCACCAGCGGCCAATTCGTCCTGACGGTCCAGAACACTGACTTTATGATAATGCGTCGCGTGCAGGGTTGCGGCAGTTGGTGACGGCACCCAGGCGCAGGTGGCCCCGGATTGCGGATGTCCGATCTTGGCCTCCAGCATGTCGCCCATCCGGTCCGGCATCGCCCACATGCCCTCACCGATCTGTGCCTTGCCTTTCAGGCCGCAGGCCAGGCCGATATCGACATTGCGATCCTCATAGGACGCAATCCACGGCGTGTTCTTGATGTCGCCTTTCGGCAGCATCGGGCCGGCCTCCATCGAGGTGTGGATCTCATCCCCCGTCCGATCAAGGAACCCGGTATTGATGAAGGCCACCCGCGATTTCGCAGCCCGAATACACTCGCCAAGGTTCACCGACGTGCGGCGTTCCTCATCCATGATGCCCAGCTTCACGGTATTGCGCGGCAGGCCCAGAATGTCTTCGACCATGTCGAAAATCTCGACCGAGAAGGCCACCTCTTCCGGGCCATGCATCTTGGGTTTGACCACATAGACCGACCCGGCGACCGAGTTGCCGCCCTCGCGCTTGAGGTCATGCATCGCGATCAGAGTGGTACAAAGCGCATCCATCAGCCCTTCACCGATCTCGTTCCCTTCACCGTCCAGTACGGCGGGGTTGGTCATCAGGTGGCCCACATTGCGCACCAGCATCAGCGAGCGGCCCTTCAGCGTTGCCTGCTCTCCCCCAGCGGTGGTGTAACCCAAGTCGTCCGCCAGTTTGCGGGTAAAGGTCTTGCCGCCCTTTGTGACCTCTTCGGTCAGGTCGCCCTTCATCAGACCCAGCCAGTTGCTATAGGCCACCACCTTGTCCGCGGCATCGACACAGGCGACCGAGTCCTCGCAGTCCATGATCGTGGACAGCGCAGATTCCAGACGCATATCCGCGATCCCGGCAGGGTCCGTCGCGCCGATATTGCTTGTTGGGTCGATCATGATCTGAATGTGCAGGCCGTTGTTTTTCAGCAGCACAAATTCGGGCGCGTCCGCGGCGCCACCAAAGCCCACAAAGCCCGCCGGGTTGGCCAGAGAGGGCACCAGCGCACCGCCCGCGACGTGCAGGCCGGTAACATCTGCCCACGACCCCTCGGCCAGTGGCACGGCATCATCCAGAAACGACTTGGCCCAGGCGATCACGCGGGCGCCGCGTTCGGTATCGTACCCGCCACCTTCGGGCAGATCACCCATCGCGTCGGTGCCGTACAGCGCATCATACAGGCTGCCCCAGCGCGCATTGGCGGCGTTCAGCGCAAAGCGGGCGTTGGTGATCGGCACCACCAGCTGCGGGCCGGGGGTCAGCGCGATCTCGGGGTCGACATTGGTGGTTTCGATCTGAAACGCCGCGCCGTCTTCAACCAGATAGCCGATCTCGCGCAGGAAGGCCTGATAGGCGGCGGCGTCATGATCCTGACCGATATTCGCCAGATGCCAGCCGTCGATGCGGCCCTGAATCTCGTTGCGTTTGGCCAGCAGCGCCTTGTTCTTCGGCCCCAACTCTTCGACCATTCGGGACAGGCCGGACCAGAATGTTTCCGGCGACACACCCGTACCCGGCAGCGCCTGACCCTCGATAAAACCTGTCAACTCTGCGGAGATCTGCAGGCCGCTCCGGGTTTCTCTGCTGCTCATCTACCATTTCTCCCGCTTTTGTACGCCACTGTATGCCGTCCTCAATTAGGACGGATGTTTCCGATAGGCAACTCTTGTTGGGAAATTCATCCCCCAAACCCGCCACACACACCAGATCAAACCAAAACCCGAGGCCTGGATGGCCGACGCCACCCTGCTTGCAGCCCGGCGGCGCAGCCCCTAACGTCGCGCCAGACACGAACCGATGCGAGGCCCCCGATGCGCGACGCCGCCCCCACAATCTACCTGAAAGACTACGCGCCCTTCGGCTATCTGGTGGATAATGTGCATCTGACCTTTGATCTGGCTGATCACGCAACCCGCGTCACCTCGCGCATTGCATTCCGGCCAAACCGCGAGGCCACAGACCGCACGTTTTTCCTGCATGGCGAAGACCTGACCCTGATCCGCGCCGCCATTGACGGTGTCGATGTCACGCCCGAACTCACCGACAAGGGCCTGACCGCCGCCGCCCCGGATGCGCCGTTCATCTGGGAGGCCGAGGTCGAAATCGACCCGGGCAACAACACCGCGCTGGAAGGGCTGTATATGTCGAACGGCATGTACTGCACCCAATGTGAGGCCGAAGGGTTTCGCAAGATCACCTATTACCCCGACCGGCCCGATGTGATGTCCACATTCACTGTGCGCATCAATGGCGACCTGCCCGTACTGCTGTCCAACGGCAACCCGTCCGGCAAGGGCGAAGGTTGGGCCGAATGGACCGACCCATGGCCCAAGCCCGCATACCTGTTCGCGCTGGTCGCAGGTGACCTGATCGCGCATTCCGACCGCTTCACCACCATGTCGGGCCGCGACGTGGACCTGAACCTCTGGGTCCGCCCCGGAGACGAGGGCAAATGCGCCTTTGGCATGGAAGCCCTGAAAAAGTCGATGAAATGGGACGAAGACGTCTATGGCCGCGAATACGATCTGGATGTGTTCAACATCGTCGCCGTGGACGATTTCAACATGGGTGCGATGGAGAACAAGGGACTGAACATCTTCAACTCCTCGGCCGTTCTGGCCAGCCCGGAAACCTCGACCGATGTGAATTTCGAACGGATCGAGGCGATCATCGCGCATGAGTATTTCCACAACTGGACCGGCAACCGCATCACCTGCCGCGACTGGTTCCAGCTGTGTCTGAAAGAGGGGCTGACCGTCTTCCGCGATGCACAGTTCACGTCCGACATGCGTTCGGCCCCGGTAAAGCGCATCCATGACGCCATCGATCTGCGTGCACGGCAATTCCCCGAGGATAACGGGCCACTGTCGCATCCGGTGAGACCAGAAAGCTTTCAGGAAATCAACAACTTCTACACCGCGACCGTCTATGAAAAGGGGGCCGAGGTGATCGGCATGCTGAAACGACTTGTCGGGGATGAAGCCTACGCAAAGGCGCTGGGCCTGTATTTCGACCGCCATGACGGGCAGGCCTGCACCATCGAGGATTGGATCAAGGTGTTCGAGGACACAACAGGCCGCGATCTGACCCAATTCAAGCGCTGGTACAGCCAATCCGGAACGCCTCGGGTATCGGTTGCCGAACATTGGGAAGATGGCGCCTATACCCTGACGTTGCGCCAGCGCACCGAACCCACGCCGGGTCAGGACACCAAAGAACCGAAGGTGATCCCCGTCGCCGTGGGCCTGCTTGGCCCCAATGGCGATGAGGTCCGCGCAACCGAGGTGCTAGAACTGACCGAGGCCGAGCAGAGTTTTACCTTCACCGGTCTGGCGGCCAAACCCGTGCCCTCGATCCTGCGCGATTTCTCGGCCCCGGTGATCTTGGAACAAGATCACTCGAATGCCGAACGGGCGTTTCTGCTGGCCCATGATACCGACCCGTTCAACCGCTGGCAGGCGGGGCGCGCGCTGGCCGAGGATACGTTGCTGCGGATGATCTCGGATGAGGCGGTGCCGGATGCCGATTACCTGGATGGTTTGCTGGCGGTATTACGCGATGGCGATCTGGACCCGGCCTACCGCGCGTTGATGCTGGGCCTGCCCACGCAATCCGAACTGGCGGCGGCTTTGTATGAACGGGGCGAAACGCCCGACCCGATGGCAATCTGGACAGCGACCGAGACCCTGCGGCAGGCCACGGCACAGCATCTGCAAGACCTGCTGCCCCGCCTGCACAGCGAGGCTTTGGTGGACGCGCCCTACAAGCCGGATGCGGAACAATCCGGCAAGCGCGCGCTGGGAGGTGCGGCTTTGGCCCTAACCACGCGGTTGGACGGCGGCGCGATGGCGGCGGAGGCCTATTCCAAATCGGACAACATGACCCTGCAACTCTCGGCCCTGTCCTGCCTGTTGCGCGCCCGCAAGGGCGAGGCCGAACTGGCCGCGTTCTATGATCAGTGGCAGCATGACCGTCTGGTGATCGACAAATGGTTCGGGCTGCAGATTGCGATGGCCGCGCCCGAGGCAACGCCAAAAACCGCCCAAACGCTAACACAGCACGCTGATTTCAATTGGAAAAACCCCAACCGCTTCCGCGCTGTGATGGGCGGGCTGGCGATGAACCATGCCGGGTTTCATCAGGCCGATGGCGCAGGGTATCGCTTGCTGGCCGATTGGCTCATTCGCCTGGACCCGGTGAATCCACAGACCACCGCGCGCATGTGTTCGGCCTTCCAGACCTGGAGGCGATACGACGCAGACCGTCAGGACCTGATCCGCGCGCATCTGACCCGCATTTCCGAGACACCAGACCTGTCACGCGACACGACCGAGATGGTGTCGCGCATTCTGGGCGCATGACGACCTACACGTTCACGCGGCACAACCGGAATCCGCGCACGATTCTGATTCTGATCGGTGTCTATGCCGCATTGCTGTCGCTGATCATCCTGTTCGACGCGGTGTGGTGGATCGTCGGGTTGCTGTCCCTTGCGACCTTGCCCGCCATCTGGGACGTCGTTCAGGACAGCAGCGCCGGCGTTCAACTGGATCAGCATCGCCTGCGCTGGTTTTCAGGCAAAAGACAGGGCGAAATGGCCTTGGATGAAATCCAATACATCCGCTTTGACACGCGCTGGGATTTCTCGGTCCGCGTCTCACTGGTTCTGCACTCGGACAAAAAGGTCCGCCTGCCGGATGAGTCGATTCCACCGCATCGCGCATTCGAAACCGTGCTGGAACAGGCCGGTTTTCGCGTCAAACGCCACCATTTTACCGTTTTCTGAAACGATCCGTGCAACAATGCAAGATTGCGCAGAATTCATAAAAGGTAACGAGCATTTAACTTGAAATAGCCGCAGTTTCCGGCCAATTTTGAGTCGTACGTTACCAGTTTTTAAGTTTTCGAGTTCCACCATGTTCCGGTTTGCACGGGCGCTTTCTGCCCGATTGACAGCTTCCAAACCCCAAACCGCGTCTGATTTCAGCGCAACGTCCGCCTTGGCCGCAGCCTTGCCCGAGCAGGGTCAGCTGAATATTCCCGTGGCCAAATTGGGCCCCGAGGACATGGTCGGGCGCGAAACGATTGAGCGTGGCCGCCATCTGGCGCGTCAGGATCGCTGGGCTGAACTGTCCAAGGAAATGCGTGCCGCTGACGACGCGTGCAAGGCGGCCCCGGACGGGATGCCAATCGCCGATCTTTTGGCCTTTGGCGCGCGTTCCGATGTGGTGCTGGCGGCAGAACATGCCCTGTCCGACGGCAAACCGATTTCGGATTACGACCTTCTGGGTGGCATTTCAGATCTGGAATCCGAATTGCGCGACAATCCCGACGACCCGATGATCGCTCTGGTCGTGGCGCTGGCCCATATCGACATCGCATGGGCGTGGCGCGGAAACGCGGCGGATGCGACCCTACCGCCGCTGCATCGATCGCGCTGTGCGGCGCATTTCGACCGGGCGGCGCAAATCTTGCCGGATTGCAAAGCCGCCGCCCCCAACAGCCCGCTGATCGCGGCTGCGGCATGTGCCTTGCTGGCCGGTCAACGCAAGGCGACGGCGCGGGTTGCAGATGAATATGAACGCCTGATCACCCTGGACCCGAATAATCAGCGCCACATGCGCGCGATGGGCAGCCACCTGCTGCCCCGTTGGTTCGGAAGTTACGAGGAGCTGGAAATTCAGGCCCTGCGCAACGCTGCCCGCACCCATAAGACATGGGGCGCAGGTGGTTATACCTGGGTTCAGTTCGACGCCATCGCGCTGGATGAAGAGGCCTGCGCGCGGTTGGATGTCGAGTATTTCCTGGAAGGTCTGCGGGATATCCTGCAACGGCGACCCGATCAGCAGATGGTCAACATGCTGTCCGCCTATTGCGCGATCACGCTGCAAAACGGGCTGGGCCTGAACGAACAGGCCGATCTGGTGCGCAGCCAGATGCGCGAGGCTGCAAACTGGCTGATCCGCGATCACCTGACCGAGCTTCACCCGCTGATCTGGGCCCATGCGGCGGCCGGATTTAACAACTCGGTCCGCATCAACTCACCCGAGCGGTTCGCCGCGCGCGGACAGCGCGATGCTTTGCGAGCGATTGGCGATTTCTTCCGGGATGAGTTGGGCAGCGGCAAGGATGTGACCTTCACTCCGACCGGCCTGCAGTTTTCGCAGCACTGAATCGCGCCTTCCCTCTTGCCCCTAGCCCCTGCCGGGCCTAATACGCAGGCTTAGATTTCTGCGGATATGAGGCGCGCCATGCTCGACCTGACCTACGACATGCCCAAAGTCAAAACCATTGCCGGGGCCAAGCACGATTGGGAACTGGTGATCGGGATGGAGGTGCACGCTCAGGTCTCGTCCAATGCCAAGCTGTTTTCCGGCGCGTCAACCCAATTCGGGGCCGAGCCGAACTCGAACGTGGCCTTCGTGGACGCGGCAATGCCGGGCATGCTGCCGGTGATCAACGAGTATTGCGTTGAACAGGCTGTGCGCACCGGGCTGGGCCTGAAGGCAGATATCAACCTGAAATCTGCTTTCGACCGCAAGAACTATTTCTATCCTGACCTGCCGCAGGGCTATCAGATTTCTCAGCTGTACCACCCTATCGTGGGCGAAGGTGAAGTGCTGGTCGAGATGGGCGACGGCACCGCGCGCATGGTCCGCATCGAACGTATCCATATGGAGCAGGACGCGGGTAAATCGATCCACGACATGGACCCGCATATGTCCTTTGTCGACCTGAACCGGACCGGCGTTTGCCTGATGGAGATCGTCAGCCGCCCCGATATTCGCGGCCCCGAGGAGGCCGCCGCCTATATCGCCAAGCTGCGCCAGATCATGAGGTACCTGGGCACCTGCGACGGTAACATGCAGAACGGCAACCTGCGGGCGGACGTGAACGTCTCGATCTGCTTGCCGGGCGCGTATGAGAAATATCAGGAAACGCAGGATTTCTCGCATCTGGGCACGCGCTGCGAGATCAAGAACATGAACTCGATGCGCTTCATCCAGCAGGCGATCGAGGTCGAGGCCCGCCGCCAGATCGCCATTGTCGAAGGGGGTGGCAAGGTCGATCAGGAAACCCGCCTTTACGATCCGGACAAGGGTGAGACGCGGTCCATGCGGTCCAAGGAAGAGGCGCATGATTACCGCTATTTCCCCGATCCCGACTTGCTGCCTTTGGAAATCGAACAAGCGTGGGTCGATGACATCGCCGCCAAGCTGCCCGAACTGCCCGACCAGAAAAAGGCACGCTTCATCAGCGAATTTGGCCTGACCGACTATGACGCCTCAGTCCTGACGGCCGAGGTCGAAAGCGCCGCCTATTTCGAAGAGGTCGCACAGGGCCGCAACGGCAAGCTGGCCGCGAACTGGGTCATCAACGAGCTGTTCGGCCGATTGAAGAAAGAAGATCACGAGATCACCGACTCGCCGGTTTCGCCTGCGCAGTTGGGTGGCATCATCGACCTGATCGCCTCGGACGCCATTTCCGGCAAGATCGCCAAGGATCTGTTCGAGATCGTCTATACAGAAGGCGGCGACCCGGCGCAGATCGTCGAAGAACGCGGCATGAAACAGGTGACGGACACGGGCGCCATTGAGGCCGCCTTGGACGAGATCATCGCCGCCAACCCGGCGCAGGTCGAAAAGGCCAAGGTGAACCCGAAACTGGCGGGTTGGTTCGTCGGTCAGGTGATGAAAGCCACCGGCGGCAAGGCCAACCCCAAGGCTGTGAACGAACTGGTCAGCAAAAAGCTGGGATCGTAAGCCCCCGCTCACCCGGATTGAACGGAGTCAGGCCACCGGCTTGACTCCGTTTTCATTTGCGCCCTTTCTTCGGCAGAGATGACGGAGGGTGCCATGCAGAACAGATTTGATCAGGAACTCGAGGACCGTCTGGTCCGCTACGCGGCCATCGACAGCCAAAGCGATGAGACCTCGGCCACCACCCCCAGCACGGACATTCAGTTCGACATGCTGAACCTACTGCGTGACGAGCTAAGGGCAATCGGCGCGCAGGATGTTGAACTGACCGGCGACAAAGTTGTTGTGGCGACAATCCCCGGCACCGCGCAAGGGCCGACCATCGGCTTTCTGGCCCATGTGGACACCGCGCCCCAGTTCAACGCCACCGGCGTCAAACCGCGTGTGATCAAGGGGTACAACGGCGGCGATATCAGCTTTCCCGATGATCCTGATCTGGTGCTGTCACCTGCGGAACATCCTTATCTGGCGGACAAGATCGGTCATGACCTGATCACCGCATCCGGCACCACCTTATTGGGCGGCGACGACAAGGCGGGCGTGTCGATCCTGATGACAATGGCGCGGCATCTGATCGAAAATCCTGACATCCCGCACGGTCCGATCCGCATCGCCTTCACCCCGGACGAGGAAATCGGCCGTGGTGTGACCCCGCAACTGCCTAAAGACCTGGGGGCCGATTTCGCCTATACGCTGGACGGTCAGGAAGTGGGCGAGATCGAATACGAAAGCTTCTCGGCCGACCGCGCGGTGATCAAAATTACCGGCGTCTCGATCCATCCCGGACTGGCGAAGGACAAGATGGTTAATGCCGCCCACCTCGCCGCCAAGATCGTGCAGACCTTGCCGCAGGCGACCATGACCCCGGAAACCACTGATGGGCGTGATGGTTTCATCCATATCACCGATATGAATGGCGGCTCATCCGAGATGGAGCTCAAACTGATCCTGCGCGATTTCGAGATGGAGGGGCTTGAGGCGCAACGGCAGATCGTGCGTCAGGTCTGCGACGCCGTGCAGGCCACCGAACCGCGTGCGACCATCACCTGCGACATCAGCCATCAATACCGCAACATGCGCTATTGGCTGGAAAACGACATGACGCCCGTCGATCTGGCCCGCGAAGCCTGTCAGGAGCTTGGCATCGAACCACTGTCCGTTCCCATTCGGGGCGGCACGGATGGGTCCCGTCTAACCGAGTTCGGAACCCCCTGCCCCAACCTGTTCACCGGGATGCAATGCATTCACGGACCGCTGGAATGGATTTCGGTACAGGACATGGCACAGGCAACCGAACTGTGCCTGTCGGTTGTGGCCAAGGCGGCGCAGAAAACCGGCTGAATGACGCCATTTTTGCAACCTCCCTTTCGCCCATGGACTGGCGTGCTAAGTTGGCCGTAACAGGCATTAGGAAACAATTGATGCAGCGCTACGAATACAAGGTGATCCCCGCCCCGCAAAAAGGCACCAAGGCCAAGGGCGTCAAAACGGTCGAGGGGCGCTTTGCGGCCTCGGTCGAGCAGGTTTTGAACCAAATGGCGCAGGAGGGGTGGGAATACCAGCGGGCGGAACTGCTGCCTAGCGAGGAACGCTCGGGCCTGACCAAATCGACCACGAACTGGCGCAATGTTCTGGTGTTCCGGCGGATGATCGCGGCGGCCGTTGTGCCCACCCCGTCCCCGACCGAAACACCCGAAGGCGTGCCGCTGGCCCAACCTGTTCCGGGGCCGGAGGCCGTGCAAGCGCCCGAGCCCATCGCCGAAGAAGCAGACGAACCGCCCCTGACGCTGAAACACAGCGATGATGCGGCAAAAGAGCCGGACAAAGCCTAAACCCTGCCGACTGTACCCGACCGCTAAGACGTGACTTCGACAATCAGGTCATCCCAGACCGAAAACACAAGGTCCGGCGCCAGCCGGTGGCGTATGTCCGTGTGATTGGCCGCCATTTCTGTGCGCATGTGCGGATCCTGTATCAGCTGCAAGGCAGACGCGGCCAGCGCATCGACATCTCCGGTCGGCACCAAAAAACCATTTCGACCGTGATCAATCAGATCGGATGGGCCATAGTCGCAATCGAAGGATACAATGGGGATACCACTGACCGCCGCCTCGGCGACAACATTGTGAAACCCTTCAAAGCGGGACGTCGCCAAAACGATCTCACTGTTTTTTGCCCAAAGACCGACCTCGGGCGTATTGCCCGGCAAATTCACAACGCCCTCAAGCCCCAGATCTTTGCGCAGCGTTTCCAATGCGCCGCGTTCGGGCCCTTCTCCGTATATTGTCAGAGTCGTTTCGGGGCTGTGCGCGTGAATACGTTGCATGGCTTGCAAAAGCATATCGAAGCCCTTTTGGGGCACCAGCCGTCCGATCGAAACCAATTGACGCGCTGGTCCGGTCTTTGTCGGGGCAACGACATCAAAGGGCGTAATCGGGTTCGGAATAACAATCCCACGCTTGCGCAGCGCCGGTGGCAAATCCGCCAGACCTTTCTGTGTCAAAGCGACCACTTTGGCAGCCCGCATCCCCAACACGGCCTTGAGCTTCAACCACAAAGGATGGGCATTTTGCCGTTTTGGATTGTTGCGCTCGCAAATGATGACTGGAATGCGCTTGTCCAATGTGGCCAGCAAGGTCAGCACGTTGACCTTGGTCAGAAATGAGATCACCAGATCTGGCTTGAATTGGCGCACTGTTTTTCGGATGTGCATCAAGCGCCTGAGCTGCCCCGACTTCCCGGTCAGCGCACTGATTTCAACATCAGGGTGATTTTCGAAGTACGGCCCCTGCTCGGGCATGCTGAAGGCCGTCACATGCACCTTCAGCCCTCGCCGGGCGAAATGCCCCGACAACATTGAGATGACTTTTTCCGCCCCACCCGGCCCAAATCCGGCCTGTACAAATAGTACTCGCACCAAAACACCCTAAAACAAATCAGCAGGCTTCGTGACGCTAAACCACGCCAGAAGTTCATACAACAAATCGTTTGTTAAATTAAAATTAAGACGAAAAACGGCGCTCTAATTGGTCCCTGGCCGGTTTCTATAACCCTCGCCTAAGTCATAGCCTGAACAATCGCTCTGCAAGACCGGAATCCCATGCGAATTAGAAACGAAATTTTGACAGCGACCGCTGGAAAACGGCCCAAGCGATTCTGTGATCCGCTTGGAACAGGGTCAGACGTCGATATCCAGCGCCAACGCATGGATCCGGGGCACAATATCCCCCAACGCCTTGTGCACCGCACGATGGCGGGCGACGCGGGACTGCCCCTCGAATGCAGAGGCTCGGATGCGGACGTTGAAATGGCTCTCGCCACCGTCCTGATACCCCGCATGGCCGCGATGGCTTTCGCTGTCATCGACAACCTCAAGCTCGCGCGGATCGAATGCGGCTTGCAGGCGGGTTCGGATTTCGTCGGTCACGCTCATTTTTATGCTCAGCGGCAAAAATTTTGCCGCGCCCCTCTTCTACTTTCGGCTGCTTAGACTAAACTGCTGCCTCCGAGTCGAAAAGATGCGTTCGTGAGGATCACAGCATGGCGAAGTCAGACCCCTTCGGATTTGATATGTCCGTTTCCAGCGCCAAGAAAAAGAACCCGCGCGGGCGTCGGGGTATGTCGGGCGCGTCTGAGACCTCGGTGCGGATCTGCGACCACCCGGGATGTGAAGAACCCGGCAAGTACCGCGCGCCCAAAGCACCGGATGTATTGGATGATTTCTACTGGTTCTGCCAGCAGCATGTGCGCGAATATAACCAGAAATGGAACTTCTTCGACGGCACGACCGAGGCCGAGCTGAACGCGCAGCGTTCGAAAGACAAGGTTTGGGAACGTGAAACCAAACCCATGGGCGATCCCGAAGCCCGTGCCTGGGCCCGCCTGGGCATCGAAGACCCGCATCAGGTGTTGGGTTCGAACAGCACCCAGAACAAGGGCCGCACCTCAGGCGGAGGAGGCCGTCGCCTGCCGCCCACCGAGCGTCGTGCAATCGAGATTCTGGAAGCCAATGACAGCTGGTCCAAAGCCGAGGTCCGCAAGGCCTACAAGAAGCTGATCAAGGTACTGCACCCGGACATGAACGGCGGCGACCGCTCGCAAGAGGAACAGCTGCAAGAGGTCGTCTGGGCCTGGGATCAGATCAAGGATAGCCGGAACTTCAAGTGACGTCTGGCCCAAGCCTCGCTTGTTAATAGGGTTGTGGGATCATCAGATACGCCTGATTTGAAGATCGAATTGCACGGGCTGGAATCCCCCACCCCATGCAATAGGTCTTGCCAAGCACAATCAGAATTTACCGTTGTCGTGGGCCATTTCGTTTGGGATGGGCGAAACGACGTCCCAGTGTTCGACGATTTTGCCATTCTCGACGTGCCAAAGATCAAAAAACGCCCACGGCTCGCCACCCATGACGGCATCCGACGCCACGAAGACAAAGTTCCCCTCGGCAACAACAATCTGCGGTTCGAACTTGGTGATGACCATCCCTTGCGCCGCAAATGCCTCGACCGCTGCCATTAGGCCATCCAAGCCATCCGCGATGTTCGGATTGTGCTGACGATAAACGGCAGGGTCCATGTAATCGGTGACTTTCTCGGGGGCATTTCCGGCAAGGACATCCCGCACGAAGCCGACGACAAGCTGTTTGTTTTCAGCCGTTTTCCCATGATCGGCCAACTCGACCGGCCCATCTGTCATTGAGCGTCCCGACGCCGTGGTCTCAGGCGGGGCTTGCAAGTTGTCCCAGTGTTCAGCAACCAGCCCGTCTTCGACCCTGAACACATCGAAGGCAACAAGGGTCGGGGCGCCAAAAGCATCGGCGTTTTCAAAAGTGTTGTGCAAGACGACATAATCCCCCTCGGCAATGACGCGGTGGGTTGTGACGGTCATGCCTGAGGCTTCGATTGCCGGAATAACGCTCAGCAATGCGTCGGCCCCGGTTGGAATTGAAGGATTGTGTTGAATGTAGTCCGGGGCCAGCAGATCTTTGGCCGCTTGCGGGTCATGTTCAACAAAGGCTGCTGTAAACAGAGCCATAACCAGTTCCTTAGGTGTCATCGTGCGTCCTTTCGATTCGCGTTATGGCAATAGCTGGTATCAAAAATGCACTACGTTTCAATTACGCACTAAAATGAAACAAGGTATGTTTTAGGATACCTGGTCTGGTCCAAGGGCGCTTGAATCGCCGAACATCGGTATGGTAATCGACGCTGGTATTCAATTTGCACCGAGGCGAAAATGCTACCCATAGGCGTTGAAAGCAAAGCCGAAGCATCGAACTGCCCCATTCGCTCCGTTCTGTCGAATGTTACGGGCAAGTGGCGCATGATCATCATCTTGTCGCTTGAGGATGAACCGAAAAGGTTTGGAGAGATCAAGCGCTGCATCGGCGATGTGACACAGCGGGTTCTCACCGAAAACCTGCGGGGGCTTCAGCGCGATGGGTATTTGACACGGACCGTTGATCCTGGTCCTCCGGTCGCTGTGTCTTACGAACTGACCCCGCTGGGTCGTAGCCTTCTGGAGCATCTGAAACCGTTGGTCTTCTGGTCCAGCACGCGACAGGAGCAGGTCAAGGCTGCGCGGCTGGAATATGAAAAAGCGCATCAGGACTGAGCGGTTCTGGCCGATCACCGGCGCTAGTAAATTGCAACTCTGACACCTGCATGCGGTGGCCCCACAGCCCTCAAGCGTGACGTCCAATACGAACCTGATCGTTCAGAGCATCTCGTCGTCCTCAACCTGTTACAAACCCTTGTTACGGCCTGTCCCGTGGGCCGCGTACTCTGCCCATATCCGATTTGACGCGAACAGCGAGTTTGGACTGTGATATGGACAACCTGATCTACACCGTTCACGAGGTCTCAGTGGTGCTGGCCCTCGGTTCGGCCCTGATGTTGAGCCTGTATCTTGCCCTGAACCTGCGCTTGCCGCGTTTGGGTCTGTGGCCCAGCGCCAGCGGATGGCGGCATCACGCGGCATTCGGGCTGTTTCGGCTGTTTTGCGGCGCCACCGTCGTGTTCGCCTTGTCCGAGGTTTGGGTGAACGGCTGGGGCCATTGGGTGCGCTACGCTATCGGCGTGCCGATCATGGTGCTTTCCTTCGGCATCACGCTGCGCGGGTACCGCTTTCTGGGGCTCGACAATACCTACTGCGAAAGCGACGGGTTGGTGACAAGCGGCATGTATGCCTATTCGCGCAACCCGCAATATGTTACCTCGGTGCTGGCAACGGTGGGTCTGGGGATCTCCAGCGGATCGTGGCTGACCCTGGCCTTGGCCGCCATTCTGTTCCTGATCTACTTTCTGTTCGTTCTGAACGAAGAAAGATGGCTGCTTCAGGGCTATGGCCGCTCCTTTCAGGACTACATGCGCCAAACGCCACGATTTGTTGATGAGCGCAGCCTGATCAGATTGCGTAAGGAGATCCTGCAGTAATCGTTTCAGACCAACCGATAAGGCCAGTTGAAAAGAAACATCCGGTCAGCTTCTTCAAGTGGCGGCTTTCCCTTGCCCTTGCCTGCAATATGTTGCACCACACACGGGTTCAAACCCGGCAATACGGGTCAAAGGATAAGGACAAGGCGCATGGCTGACGGATCGATCGACATCAACGCAAAACCAACCGAAGAGATCTCGGTCCGTGAAGTGTTTGGCATTGACAGCGACATGGCGGTCAAGGGCTTCGCCGAGGCCAGCGACCGTGTGCCTGCCATTGATCACACCTACAAGTTCGACCCGGAGACGACGCTGGCGATTCTGGCAGGCTTTGCCCATAACCGCCGGGTGATGATCCAGGGCTATCACGGCACCGGGAAATCGACCCATATCGAACAGGTCGCCGCCCGCCTGAATTGGCCCGCCGTACGTGTGAACCTGGACAGCCACATCAGCCGGATCGACCTGATCGGGAAAGACGCGATCAAGCTGCGCGACGGCAAGCAGGTGACTGAATTTCACGAAGGCATCCTGCCCTGGGCGCTGCGCAACCCCGTTGCCATCGTTTTCGACGAATACGACGCAGGCCGCGCCGACGTGATGTTCGTGATCCAGCGTGTTCTGGAGCATGACGGCAAGCTGACCCTGCTGGACCAGAACGAGATCATTACGCCGAACCCGAACTTCCGCCTGTTCGCCACCGCCAACACTGTTGGTCTTGGCGACACCACGGGCCTTTATCACGGCACGCAGCAGATCAACCAAGCGCAGATGGACCGCTGGTCACTGGTCTCGACCCTGAACTACCTGAGCCACGACGCCGAAACGATGATCGTTCTGTCGAAGGCCCCGCATTACAACACCGAGAAGGGCCGCAAGACCGTCAGCCAGATGGTCACAGTCGCCGACCTGACCCGGACCGCGTTCATGAATGGCGATCTGTCCACCGTCATGAGCCCACGGACCGTGATCAACTGGGCCCAGAACGCCGAGATTTTCCGTAATGTCGGCTATGCCTTCCGTCTGTCTTTCCTGAACAAATGCGACGAGTTGGAGCGTCAGACCGTGGCCGAGTTCTATCAGCGTTGCTTTGATGAGGAACTGCCGGAAAGCGCGGCGAGCGCGAGCTTGGGGTAAGCACCCGAATTGCGCCCGTTTCGGGCGCAATGCCTCCGGCGGGGATATTTTTGGCCAGATGAAGGCGGATCCGTTAGTCTTCTCCGCGTTGGGCAGGTCACTTTGATGAGGGCTTAGGACATGGCACAGAAGAACGACAACCCTGCTGATCCGTTCAAGAAGGCCCTGGCCGAGGCCACCAAGGTCATGGCCGATGATCCCGAACTGTCGGTGACCTATACAGTCGATCCCTCGGGCATGTCGGGTGAGTCGATGCGGCTGCCTCAGGTGTCGCGCCGGATGACTCGAGAAGAGGTGTTGCTGGCGCGCGGCACGGCGGATGCCTTGGCGTTGCAACGCAAATACCATGATGACGCGACCCATGCGCGCTATGCGCCTCCGGGCGACATGGCGCGGGATCTTTATGAAGCGATGGAGGTCGCGCGGTGCGAGGCGATGGGTGCGCGGGATATGCCCGGCACGGCGTCGAACATCGACGTAAAGATTGGCCACGAAGCGCTGCGGCGCGGGTATGATCAATGCAAGCAACCGGCCGAAGCGCCCCTGTCGGTGGCGGCAGGCTATCTGATCCGGCATCTGGCCACCGGGCGCGATCTGCCGCCTGCAGCGGAAAACGTCATGAACCTGTGGCGCGGGTTTATCGAGGAACAGGCGGGCGGCACGCTGGAAAACCTCGACGATATTCTCTCGGATCAGGCCGAGTTTGCCAAATTCACCCGTCAGGTGATCAAGGATCTGGGCTATGGCGACCAGCTGGGCGATGACCCGGATGAGCTGGATGACGAGCAGGAAGATCAGGCCGAGGACGACGCGGACGAACAGCCCGATCCCGACAGCACCGGGCAGGATGATCAGGACGAGCAAGACGCCGACGCCACGCCCGAGCAAACGCAGGAAGAACAGCAAGATCAGTCTCAGGCCCAGGTCTCGATGGATGAGATGGCCGAAGATGAGATGGGCGATGAGGCCGAAATGCCGGATGGCGAGGCTCCACTGGAACCGCCTGCCCCACCGCCCGCGTCCGAGGCTGACCCGGATTACAAGGTCTACCTGAACACGCATGACGAAGAGATCGCCGCCGAAGATCTGGCCGAACCGGCCGAGCTTGAACGGCTGCGCGCCTATCTCGATCAGCAGCTGGATCAGTTGAAAGGGGCTGTCAGCCGTTTGGCCAACAAGCTGCAACGCCGTTTGCAAGCGCAACAGAACCGGTCGTGGGAGTTTGACCGCGAGGAAGGCATTCTGGATGCCGGACGTCTGGCGCGTGTCGTGGCGAACCCGACCACGCCGCTGAGCTTCAAGGTCGAAAAAGACACCGAGTTCCGCGATACCGTGGTGACTCTGCTGCTGGATAACTCAGGATCGATGCGCGGGCGTCCGATCTCGATCGCGGCGGTTTGCGCCGATGTTCTGGCGCGGACGCTGGAGCGCTGCAATGTGAAGGTCGAGATTCTGGGCTTTACCACGCGCGCGTGGAAAGGCGGTCAGGCGCGTGAGGCATGGCTGAACGATGGCCGCCCGCAACAGCCCGGGCGTCTGAACGATCTGCGCCATATCATCTACAAAGGGGCCGATGCGCCCTGGCGGCGCGCGCGGGCCAATCTGGGTCTGATGATGAAAGAGGGGTTGCTGAAGGAAAATATCGACGGTGAGGCGCTGGAATGGGCCCATCGCCGCATGCTGGCACGACGGGAGCAGCGCAAGATCCTGATGGTGATTTCGGATGGCGCTCCGGTCGATGATTCAACGCTCAGCGTGAACCCGGCAAATTATCTGGAAAAACACCTGCGCGATGTGATCGCCATGGTCGAAAAACGCAAGATGGTCGAATTGCTGGCAATCGGGATCGGCCACGACGTGACCCGGTATTATGATCGGGCCGTCACGATCACCGATGTCGAGCAGTTGGCTGGCGCGATGACCGAACAACTGGCGGCGCTGTTTGACAGCGATCCACGCGCCCGCGCGCGTGTGATGGGAATGAAAAAGGCCAGCTAAGGCTGGCCTTGCCTCCGGCGGCCGTATTTTAGACAAGAAGAAGAGGCGGCGTTTCAAGCCGTCCTTCGGTTTGAGGGAGGGAACGATGTTTCAGTCTTTTGAAGTTACGGCGCGTCCGGAACAGGGGCCGCCGCGCTTGGCTGCATTGCGGGCCGAGATGGAGCGTGAGGGACTGGACGGGTTTCTGATCCCGCGCGCGGATGCGCATCAGGGGGAATATGTGGCCCCGCGGGATGAGCGGCTGGGCTGGTTGACCGGGTTTACCGGCTCGGCCGGGTTCTGCGCTGCGCTGCGCGATGTGGCCGGTGTGTTTGTCGATGGGCGGTATCGGACGCAAGTCAAGGCGCAGGTTGCCGAGGTCTACACTCCGGTCCCATGGCCGGATGTCAGCCTGAGCACCTGGTTGAAAGAGCAGTTGCCGCAGGGCGGCAAGGTCGGGTTTGACCCCTGGTTGCACGCGGCCGGTCAGGTCTCGGCCGTGGCGAAAGAGCTTGCGGGCAGCGGTATTGAACTGGTGCGCAGTGACAATCTGGTAGACCGGATCTGGGCGGATCAGCCTGCCCCGCCAATGAACCCTGTGGCAGCCCATCCGATTGAATTTGCCGGGGAAACCGCCGAAAGCAAGATCGCGCGACTGGCGGAGGGTTTGAATACGTCCGGGCGCGCGGCGGCGCTGATCACCTTGCCGGATTCGATCATGTGGCTGCTGAATATTCGCGGCTCGGACATCGCCTATAACCCTGTGGCGCACGGGTTCGCGATTTTGCACGCCGTCGGGCAGGTTGATCTGTTCATGGCCGCCGGAAAGCTGGACGGTGTACGCGAGCATTTGGGGGATCAGGTCTCGGTCCGGGACCCTGCGGAGTTTCTGGATGCTGTCGGTCGGTTGGAGGGGCGCGTTCAGGTGGATCCGAACACGGTACCTCAGATCGTTGCAGACGCTTTGGGGGACAAGATGGTTGATGGCGGCGATCCCTGCGCCGTGCCGAAAGCCTGTAAAAACCCGGCTGAAATCGCAGGCAGCGCCGAGGCGCATTTGCGTGATGCGGTTGCGGTGATCGAAACCTTGTGCTGGTTGGATGGACAAGGCCCCGGTACCGTCTCTGAAACCCAGGTCGTGACACGGCTGGAAGAGAGCCGGCGCAAAGACAATGCGTTGCAGGACATTTCGTTCGACACAATCGCGGGAACCGGCCCCCATGGTGCGATCATGCACTACCGGGTGACCGAGGCGACCGATAGCAGGTTGGAAAACGGCCATCTGCTGGTGCTGGACAGTGGCGGGCAATATCTGGACGGGACCACCGATATTACTCGAACCATTGGAATCGGCGAGGTCGGAGAGGTCGAAAAAGCCTGCTTCACCCGCGTTCTGAAGGGCATGATCAATCTGTCGATGCTGCGCTGGCCGGTCGGGCTGGCCGGGCGCGACATTGAATGCATCGCCCGGGTGCCGCTGTGGCAGGCGGGACAGGATTTCAATCACGGGGTCGGTCACGGTGTCGGCGCTTACCTAAGCGTGCACGAAGGCCCGCAGCGCCTGTCGCGGATCAGCCACGTGCCGTTGGAGCCCGGCATGATCCTGTCGAACGAGCCCGGATATTACCGCGAAGGCGCGTTTGGTATTCGCATCGAAAACCTTGTCGTGGTCGAAGAAGCCCCCAACCTGCCTGACGGCGATGATGAACGCGCCATGCTGCAATGGCGTACGCTGACTTACGTGCCGATTGACCGGCGCCTGATCTTGGTAGATATGCTTACCTCCACCGAACGCGCCTGGCTGAACAGCTATCATCAGGCCGTTGCAGAAAAGATCCGGCCAAGGCTGGGCCCTGAGGCTCAACTGTGGTTGGATGCCGCAACAGCGCCGATTTGACATCGGACTGTTACATGGAACGGGCAGAGGAGAGGCCCGAAAAAGGCGAGGAAAAGACGAAATATGACTGAGATCACAATCGAGAAGGCGGACGGAAAGTGGAGCGTTCGCTCGGGCGGTGCGGTTCTGGGCGAAAGCAGCAATGCTCTGGTACTGCTGGAAGGCGATCTGGATCCAGTGGTCTATTTTCCTCGCGCGGATATCGCGATGGCGTTTCTGGATCAGACGGACAAGGTTACGCATTGCCCGCATAAGGGCGACGCGACGCATTATTCGATCGTGAACAAGTCATCGGTGACAGAAAACGCCGCCTGGAGCTATGAAAACCCGATCCCTGCCATGGCCGAGATCAAGGGTTATCTGGCGTTTTATCCAGCGGAGTCAGTGAAGGTTGAACAGATTTAAACCTGTTTGGCTCACCTGTATTTGCCCTGGGCTGCGGCGCGGATCAGACATAGCCCTTGCGCACCAGCGTGCGGTAGCTTGATCGCATCTCGCCCCGGTCGATGTAACATCCCCGCAGGTAGCGCTCTCCGCTTGTGGCAGAATACGCCTCGCGGCCATGAACGATCCGGTGGTTGTCGAAGACAAAGCACTCGCCTGCCTGCATGCGAAAGCGGTTGAGGTATTTGGGGCTGTTGATTGCCCGCAGGAACTTGCTGAAAGCCGGGTAATAGGCATCCAGAATGTCCTGGGGCAAATCAAACACATCCGCCATATGCTGCGAGACGGTCACGCCTGACACGGTGCCATTTGTATCCAGTTCGATCACGTGCTGATGCGCGCGCCAATCGAAATCTTCGTGGTCATAGAAAAACGGCACTTTGTGCTGGACCAGCAGATCAAAGTCTTCGGGATGTTCGGCGCGGAAGTCTTCGGCCACGGCGGCCCCGTCGACAAACAGGCTGTAGCCCCCATCCACGCTGTTTCTGCGGCAATGCAGAAACTGAACACCGGGCGCCATTTCTTCTGACGGTGTGTCGGTATGCATCTCCAGTGCATTGGCGGTGAACGCAAGATTGACGGGGTCTATATGGACCTTCACATCAAAATATTCACCAGCGACCGAGGGCCGGACCAGCCCGAGGCAATTGGTGAGTTTGGTCAAGGACTCGTCGCTGTCCTCCATATCCGTGATGACGGCGACGCCTTCTTCGATCAAGGCACGGGCCCAGGCCGCGCGGGTTGTCATGTCGTGGATCACGTCATGTTGGCTGAACCGTGGAAAGCTGTCGCTATGCCCGGCCCGCCAGAGCTTTCTGGGAAGCACCGCCGGATCATCCCGCCCGCCGCGTGTCTGAAACCCCATCAGCCAGTCGATTGAATACCGGCTTTGGTGGTCTTCACCCAGCCAATCGATGATCAGATCATTGCCCTCAACCTCGGCCGATCTGGCCTGCGGGGCTTGAGTCAGCGAAGTAATGTCAAACGTGCGCTCACGCAGTTCGGGATCAAAAGACGAGGTGCAATTGTCCCGCAGCCAGTAATAGTTGAAATAGACGTCCTGCCCACCGGTGTGGAGAACAAGCCCCTGATCTTTCAGAGCAACCGCACCATTTGTGTTCGACATCGCTGGCTCCTGGCAGATGAAACAACCGCATGTGTTGGTCCCGTTTCCGGGATTCTGACGCGACCATGACGAGATTCGAATTTCGACGCAAAGCCAATTTCAAATTCGCGTATCCTGCTCACGCGACTGTGGTGTGCATGTGAAGCGTGTGGCGTGCACACTGAATGTGGATGCGAACAGGAGGGTGCCATGTCTGTTTCACGTCGCAGATTTGCCGGGTTGATCGGGGTCGGAGCGTTAGTGCCGGGGTCGGTATGGGCGCAAAGCGATCCGGTGCTGGAGGCCATACGCAGCACGCTGTATTCCGGTCGTACCGATTTTGAAGCACAGATGGCTTACCTGATACGGCGAGGAAACCCGGATGTGGTTCCGGCCCTGATCACCGCGATGCGGTTTTCTGACCGGCGGCGGGACGAGATTTCCGAAGTGATTGAAACCCTCTCGGGCCAGAAATACGGCACTGACTGGTTTGACTGGATGCTTTGGCAGGAACGGAACCCGCAACTGGTCCCCCATCCGTCGCTCATCCCGTTCAAACGCGAAGTTCTGTTGGGGATCGATCAGAATTTCGATCTGTTCCTGCGGCCCGAATACCTGACGCGCGACAGGATGAAAATCCGGCTGGAAGAGATCGCATGGGGCGGCGTTTACAAGGATGGCATTCCCTCATTGGACAATCCGACGCTGATCTCGGCCTCGGATGCCAGTTACCTCAGGGACGATGATCTGGTCTTTGGCGTCTCGATCAACGGCGACACGCGCGCCTATCCGCTGCGGATCATGGGCTGGCACGAGATGTTTAACGAGGTGATCGGCGGGGTCCCTGTCGCCCTGGCCTATTGCACCCTATGCGGGTCCGGTATTTTGTTCGAAACGCAGGTCGCGGGTCGGCGCAAGCCCTTTGTGTTTGGCTCGTCAGGGTTCCTTTACCGTTCGAACAAGCTGATGTTTGACCGCGAGACGCATTCGCTGTGGAACCAATATACCGGCAAGCCCGTCGTCGGCCCACTGGTTGACAGCGGGATAGAACTGAAACAGCGGCCGGTTGTCATCACCACCTGGGATAGCTGGAAAACCTCGCACCCTGACACGCGGGCCTTGTCGTTGAACACCGGGCATCGACGGAACTATGGCTCGGGCGTGGTGTATCGCGAGTATTTTGCCTCACCCGAACTGATGTTCCCGGCGCAGGTGGATCAGTCACAGCACCGGCAAAAGGACTATGTGTTTGCGATCCGTCAGTTTGGCGCGGCACGGGCCTGGCCATTGGATGCGTTCAGCCGAACCCGCGTGATCAACGATGCGATTGCGAACCGGCCTTTGGTCCTGATCGGCAACCCGGATCGGCGCACCGTACGCGCCTATGAACGTGCCGGGCACAGGTTCAAGGCTGCGGATGGCGGTCTGGTGGATGAAGCAGGCCGAAAGTGGACCTTGACCGAAGAAATGCTGGTCGGCCCGGATGGCACACAATTGCCACGGGTGGCCGGGCATATCTCGTACTGGTTCGCGTGGGACAACTATCTGGGCGATGCGGCGAGCGTGTATCGCGGCTAGGAATGCTCTTCGGCCGCTGTGGCGGCCAAGGCGCGGTTATACGCCTTCAGCGCATCTACATGATACAAGGCACCAACCGGAGTTTCGGTCCCGTCGTCTTCCAGGATAATCACCGGGATGCATGGAATGTCGTCCCGATCGAAATAGGGCATCGCAGCCTCCAGCGTGGCGCTGGCCTTGACACACAGGCCCTGCTCGATCAGCGCGCGCGCCTCGTCAGCGGTGATCGAGCGCGCGTCGCCAATGGGCCGCATCACTGCCCCGGCCCGCAGCATGGCCAGCAGATAGGCCTGCGGACCGGCGGCCAGATGCACATTGCGACGCTCTAGCTGGGTCAGGAAGAACGACCGATCTACAAGGCGCGAGGCCAGCGCTGTGGACATCGACACCGACACCATCACGGCCAGACCGATCTGCCAGTCTCCGGTCAATTCAAACACGATCAGTGTGGTCGAGATCGGCGCACCAAGAACGGCGGCTGCAACCGCCCCCATTCCGGCAAAGGCATAGAGCGTGTGGGTTCCCGACACGTCGGGCAACAAACCGGTGGCAATCAGACCAAAGGCCAGCCCCGTCAGCGCCCCGATCATCAACGCGGGTGAGAATACCCCGCCCCCCATGCGCCCGCCCATGGTGATGGCAACCGCAACGGTCTTGACCACGGCAAACAGGATGGCCGTCGTCAAAACCAGATCGCCGGTCAGGGCGCGGGTCGTCGTCTCATACCCCACACCGATGATATGCGGGAACCAGATCGCCAGCAGGCCCAGCATCGCACCGGACACAGCCGGGCGCAGCCAACCGGGCAGAGACAGGCGGTTCTGGATGTGGTTGCCAATATCCTCGGCAAAGAAGATCGAGCGCATCAGCAGCAAGGCGACGAACCCGCAGATCAGCCCGAGGATCAGAAAGGCGGGCAGTTCCACGTAGAATTGCAGCGATCCGGGCGTATCCAGCGTAAATTCGGTGACATCGCCATATTCCAGACGGTTGATCACCGTCCCCGCGACCGAGGCGATGACAATCGGCGCAAAGGCGTGCACGGCGAAGTGACGCAACACCACCTCAAGCGCAAACAGCGCCCCGGCGATGGGCGCGTTGAAGCTGGCTGAAACGGCGGCGGCGACCGCGCACCCCAGCAGATCCCGCCCGGTGATCCCGTCGGCGTGGATGCGGTTGCTGACCCAGGTTGAGATGACACCGGCCATATGCACCACCGGCCCCTCCCGACCGGTTGAGCCGCCCGAACTCAGCGTGATCAGCGAGGCGAAGAACGAGGCGATACCAGCCTTGGTTTCTACCCGGCCATCGCTGACGGCGGCCCCTTCGATCACGTCCGCGACAGACCGCACGCGGCCATCATCGGTAAACTTGTTCAGGATGATACCAACGATCAGACCGCCAATGATGGGGATGATCAACACCATGAACCACGGCAGCATCTCTGCATGGCTGTGCAACAGCAGAATATCCTCGGTGTCGTAGAGATACGCCTGCAGCGCGCGGATCGCCTTGCGGAACCCCAGCGCCATGAACCCGGCGGCGATTCCGATGGCCAGCGCGATGAACCAGAACTGAATCTGGCTGGGCCCACGACGCCGCATCACCCGCCACGCATCCTTGATCGCGGCCATGGCCTGATTGAGCTGGTTGCGCAGAACGGTGCGGGTTGACTGGGTCATTGGCCCTCGGGGATCAATACATACCCCTTAGTAAGCCACGGGGCGGCCATATAAAAGTGCGATAGCGACGGTGGGGGCACCAGGAAACGCCACAAACGGCGTCAGGCGTCCAGCAAGGCGCGGGCGGCAGCGCGCGCTTCGTCGGTGATCGTGTCGCCCGACACCATTCGGGCGATCTCATCCACGCGATCACCTTCGGCCAAGGGCACAACGGTCGAAAGGGTCTGACCCGCGCTTACTTGCTTCTGCACCCGCCAGTGATGCGCAGCCCGCGCGGCCACTTGGGGTGAGTGTGTGACGACCAGCACCTGCCCGCCTTGCGCAAGGGCTGCCAGTCGGCGCCCAACCGCATCGGCAGTGGCACCGCCGACGCCCCGGTCAATCTCGTCAAAGATCATCGTTCGGGCACTGTCATCACCGGACAGGCAAACCTTGAGCGCCAGCAGAAACCGGCTGAGCTCACCACCCGAGGCGATCTTGTTCAGCGGCCCCGACGGTGCGCCGGGGTTGGTGGCAACCGTGAAGGCCACCGCATCGGTGCCTTCGGGGCCGGGATCGGCTGGCGATATTTCTGTCTGAAACACCGCCCGTTCCATTTTCAGCGGCGCAAGCTCGGCCATGACCGCCGCATCCAACTGCCCGGCGGCCTTTTGGCGGGTCGCGCTGAGCCTGGCCGCAGCCGTATCATATGTGGCCTGCGCAGCCTCGACGGCGGCCCGACACTCGGCCAGATCGGCGTCACCGGCGTCCAACTGCCCCAAACGATCCCGCAGAGTATCTGCAAACGGGCCCAGATCATCCGGTGCCACGTTATGCTTGCGGGCCAGCGCGCGGATCGCGAACAGGCGTTCTTCGGCGGCTTCCAGTTCCGCCGGATTGAAGTCCAGCGCCTGAAGGCAGGCGTTCACACCGTCCTGCGCCTCACCCAATTCGATCAGGGCACGCCCCAGCGCAGCGATGGGGTCTTCCAACTGCCCGCCTGCATTGTCGGACACACCTTCGAGCCAGCGCATTGCGTCCGACATCGCGCCTTCGGCCCCCTCACCGCCCAACAGGTCAAATGCCCGGGCGACATCATCGCGGATCCGCTCGGCCCCCTGCATCATGCGGCGGCGCGCATCCAGATCGGCATCCTCACCCGGTTGCGGGTCCAGCTTGTCCAACTCGGCCACGGAATGACGCAGGAATTCCTCTTCGGCGCGCATCGCGGCCAGCGCGGCCTCGGTCTCGGCCAATGCCTTGCGGCTGCGCGACATCTCGGACCACGCGCGGCGGACCGATGCCAACTGACCCGAGACCTGAGCGTAGTCATCCAGCAAAACCCGGTGGCCGCGCGGGTTCAGCAATCCACGATCATCATGCTGGCCGTGCAATTCGATCAGCGTTTCGGACAGCGCCCGCAACACCTCGCCCGAGCAACGACGGTCATTGACCCAGGCGGTCTTGCGGCCCTCGGCGGTGTTGACGCGGCGCAGGATCAATTCCTCTCCGCCCGGCAATCCAGCCTCTGCCAGAACCGCATGGGCCGGATGGCCGTCGGGCAGCTCAAACTCGGCTACAACTTCACCCTGCGCTGCACCCTGCCGAACTAGTTCGGCCCGACCGCGCCAACCCAGAACGAACCCCAGCGAATCCAAAAGGATCGACTTACCCGCCCCGGTCTCACCCGTCAGCGCGTTCAGACCCGGCTGGAACGTCAGTTCCAACCGGTCGATGATCAGCATGTCACGGATATCTAAGGCGCGCAGCATCGGGTGTTAGCATCCCCAGACCGTCACCAGCTTACAACCACTGACCCTTGATCGTCTGGCGATAGATCTGGCTGAGCCAGTTGTTGCCACGGCTCTTCAGATCCAGCCCGCGCGAAGTCAACAGCTTGTAGGCATCGTCATACCATTCCGAGGACTGGTAGTTGTACCCAAGGATCGCGCCTGCGGTCTGCGCCTCATCAAACAGACCCAAGGACAGATAGGCCTCGACCAAACGATACAGCGCTTCGGCTGTGTGCGACGTGGTCTGGAAATCCTCGACCACGACACGGAAGCGGTTGATGGCCGCGATATAGTGATCCTGACGCAGGTAATAGCGCCCGATCTCCATTTCCTTGCCCGCCAGATGGTCAAAGGCCAGATCGAACTTCAACACTGCCGAGGTGGCATACTCGCTGTCGGGGTAAACCTCGATCACCGTGCGCAGCGCTTGCAGGGCCTGAAAGGTCAGGCCCTGGTCGCGGCCAACTTCGTCGATCTGGTCATAATAGCTGAGCGCCAGCAGATACTGCGCATAGGCCGCATCTTCGTCGGTGGGGTAAAAGTCGATATAGCGCTGCGCGGCGGCGCGGCTTTCTTCGTAATTCTTGTCGGCATGGAATGAAAACGCCTGCATGATCAGCGCGCGTTTGGCCCAATCCGAATAGGGGTACAGCCGTTCGACTTCCGAGAAATACCAAGCCGCATCGTCCGAGCGATTCTGCGACAGCTCATATTCGCCACGCGTATAGATCTGCTCGGGCGTGAAGCCTTCAAGGTTCTGTTCGCGGTCAGCGCCCCTGTTACCACATGCTGTCAAAACTGCTGCCAGAAGAATCGCGCCCGCGAACCTGACTGCCGCTTTGCTGCCAACCATACCGCCCATCCTTGTCATCATACTCAACGAGGTTTGCCCCGAATTGAGCCATGGTCTAGCATAGATATTTCCGGTGCAAAACGCCTTATGCGCGCTCTGTCGCAAATGTCGTCAGAGTTGATTGAATCAGGCGACCGCCGGAATTTCATCCAGAACAAGGCCCTGACCCGGCAAGCGGGCTGCCTGTTCAGGTGTGCACAGGATCGGACGCACGGCGCCGGGTGTCTCGAACAGCTTGCGCAGCAGGGTGTTGGTCATCGAATGGCCGGACTTGTCACCGGTGAAATGACCCAGGATCGGACCACCCGCCAGATAAAGATCACCCAACGCATCCAGCATCTTGTGACGAACGGCTTCGTCCGCATAGCGCAGGCCACCCGGGGTCAGAACCTCGTCACCCTGCACCACAACAGCGTTTTCCAGCGTACCGCCCAGGGCCAGACCGTTTTCGCGCATGGCTTCCACGTCGATGCGACGGCAGAAGGTGCGGCAATCGCTCAGCTCGCGCACGAAGGATCCGTTGCGCATATCCAGCGTTTTGGTCTGATTGCCGATAGCGGCATCTTCAAAGTCGATATGGAAATCGATGATCAGCCCATCCGCCGGAGCGATAGATGCGCTGGCCCCCTCGCGCGATGCGGTGACGGGTTTCAGCACTTCATAAGCCAGAACCGGGCTGGCCTGACGGCGCACACCCTTGGCCATGATGCCCCGCACAAAGTCGATGGACGACCCGTCCATGATCGGCACTTCGGGCCCGTCAATCTCGATCAGCGCGTTGTGCACGCCGCAACCCGCCAGCGCCGCCATGATATGTTCGACGGTCGACACCGACACGCCTGCATCATTGATCAGTCGGGTGCACAGCGGCGTACGTTCGACAATGTCATAGATGGCAGGGATCAAAGCGTTGCCCAGCTCGATATCCGTCCGTTTGAACCAGATGCCATGACCTGCTGCTGCCGGTTTCAGAACCATGACAACAGGCTGACCGCCATGCAGTCCGACGCCTTTGAACGTGACCGGAGATTTGAGCGTATGTTGCAAAATGGGCCTCAGCGAGTGGTGTCCAGCCTCGGACGGCTGTGTTGGACACTCAGTTAAGGAAGCGGGCGGTCAGGCTCAACTCACTCTTTGTAACTGAATGAAACATCAATGTAACAGATCGGCAAAACCCTGCTTATCTGCTCATAAATCCTTAACAAATATAGAAAAAGGGCCGCCTGATGGCGACCCCTGATGCTCATTTTGTTACCGCGATCAGTTGGCTTGACGGCGCAGGAAAGCCGGAATTTCGATCCGCTCCTGGTCGGGATCCGCTTCTTCATGCGCAGGTGCCGTGGCGTCAACCTGTCGCATCGCGGGCTGCTGACGGACCGGCTGCGCGGGGGTATCCGCGGCGTGACCGGTCATCCGATCGATCAGACGGTTAAAGCCAAAGCGGGGGCGCTCTTCGGCTTCAGCTTGCGGCTGCGGCGCGGTTTCCGGCGACCGTGTTGCGGTCAGACGCTGTGCTGCCGAGGGGACATTCTGCACCGCCGCCTGCAAGCGCTGCAGCGCCTCGGGCGAAGGCGTTCCCGCCGCGTGTGGTTGCGCGGCGTAGGCGTTCGGCGCCTGCTCAACAGGTTCCGGCTGCGGTTCGAATTCAGCGACACGCGGTTGGTAGGCGGGCGGCGGAAGGCCATCATCGTCCTGTTCGTCACGTGGCTGGAATTGCGCGGGCTCTTCGGTTGCCTCGAACAGCGAGGGTTCGCGGTTTTCCGGCATCTGAGGCGCGGCCTCGGCCACTTCTGCTGCGGCAGGTGCTTCTTCACGCGCAGGTTCTTCGGCCGAAACGGTGCGGGTCAACGGCTCGGACATCGAACGGCGCGCAACCGGCACATCGCTGGTTTTTTCCGTGGCATCGATCCCGGTTGCCACGACCGAAACACGCATTCCGCCTTCCATCGCGGTGTCCAGCGTCGAGCCGACGATGATATTGGCCTCGGGGTCCACTTCCTCGCGAATGCGGTTGGCGGCCTCGTCCAGTTCGAACAGTGTCAGGTCGTGCGAGCCTGTGATGTTGATCAACACGCCCTTCGCGCCTTTGAGGCTGATTTCGTCCAGCAGCGGGTTGGCAATCGCCTTTTCGGCGGCCTGAATTGCGCGATCTTCGCCGGTCGCCTCGCCCGTGCCCATCATCGCCTTGCCCATCTCGTCCATCACGGCGCGCACGTCCGCGAAGTCGAGGTTGATCAGACCCGGACGCACCATCAGATCGGTCACGCCCTTGACGCCCTGATACAGAACGTCATCGGCCATCGAGAACGCCTCGGTGAACGTGGTCTTTTCATTGGCCAGACGGAACAGGTTCTGGTTCGGGATGATGATCAGCGTATCGACGACCTGTTGCAGCGCCTCAACGCCGTCTTCGGCCTGACGCATGCGCTTGGCACCTTCGAACTGGAAGGGTTTGGTGACAACGCCAACGGTCAGCACACCCAGTTCCCGCGCGGCCTGCGCGATGATCGGCGCGGCCCCGGTACCGGTACCCCCGCCCATACCGGCGGTGATGAAACACATATGCGCACCTGCCAGATGATCGACGATCTGTTCGATGCTTTCTTCGGCGGCGGCGGCCCCAACCGTCGGACGGGCCCCTGCCCCCAGACCTTCGGTGACCTTCACACCCAGTTGCACCCGCGCCGAAGACTGGCTTTGCTGCAACGCCTGCGCGTCGGTGTTGGCGACGACAAAATCGACGCCGTCCAACTGTTTTTCAATCATGTTGTTGACCGCGTTGCCGCCTGCGCCGCCAACGCCAAATACTGTAATCCGAGGCTTCAGTTCGTCGTGCCCGGGCATCGAAAGATTCAATGTCATGCTCTGTCCGCCTGTATTTTTGTTCCGCCAAAGCGGTGTTTTTCTTACCTATCCTTGTTCGATTCTATCCTTGTGATGCGCAAAGGTCACGTCAAAAATCGCGCAAATCCACAAAATATGGAGGAAATAAGGCATCAAACGGCGGTATTTCGCACCAGCCGCCAAATCTTGCGGAGTGGCCTAAAGATGCCACAAGACAGCCGAAAACCGCGCCGTGGCGATTGATTTGCACACGGACGGAAATCCCGGTTTTGGTAGGGCGGAAAACTGCTCAATGTCCTGCCGCCGGGCCTCTGACGGGCCTTGTGGATATCTTTAGGGATAAATCCCGCAGCCGCAACCGGTTTCTTTAGCTGATCGGGGCACTTGGACAGTCCAAGCCGTTTTCGGTGATGCTGCGCACCTCTTGAATTTCGCCGTTTGTCAATGACGCCAGCCGGACCATCAGGCGGTCTTCATGCAGAAACGGCCACCAGCAGACCGGAATGCCATCCGGGTCATTGTCATATAGAAAGCAGATCTGGCCGTTGGGCGTGGTGATCTGCCCGTAGACGCAGCCCCTCCCTGCTTCCCGCCAGACCGAAGTTCTGTGGTTCAGGAATTCCTCCGTTCCGACCAGATCACCGCTGCGGATCTCGTAGAACATGACGGTTTTGCCGATAACGGCGTCCAGAAAAACCTCGGGCGTGATCAGGGTTTGGGCCGGGGCGAGACCCGGCCACAACGCCAGAGCGGCGCCGCCAAGGGTTTTACCAATTGTCACGGAACCACCGCACCGCGCGCTTGAACGGGCGCGCGGCATAGGTATCGACCGGAATTTCGAAATCCCACCATTCGTCCTGCGGATGTGCCGCAAACAGGCTGAGACCTACGGCTGAGGAAAAGCCCGGCCCCGTCGCCGATTGCGGCAGGCCGTGAACGCGCAGCGGACGGCCCAGGCGGACCCTTTGACCCAGAATGCGCGTGGCCAAACCGTCCAGCCCCATGATCTGGCTGCCGCCCCCGGTCAGAACGATCTGCTGGCTGGGCATATGTTCGAACCCGGCGGCATCCAGCCGCACGCGGACCTCTTCCAGAATTTCCTCGACCCGAGGCCGCATGATACCGATCAATTCAGCCCGGCTGACGGTACGGCGATCATGCTCCCAATCGCCGGTATCGCCGCCGATATCGATCAGGTCGCGATCATCGGCCCCGGTGGCATGGACGCCGCCGTTAAAGGTCTTGATCCGCTCGGCCACGGCAGTCGGCACGCCGAGACCCATCGAGATGTCCTGCGTCACGTGATCGCCGCCCATGCGCACGCAGTCGGCATAGATCATGTGTTTCTTCATAAAGATCGAGACGCTGGTCGTGCCACCGCCCATGTCGATACAGGCGGCACCCAATTCCTGCTCATCCTCGACCAGCGCCGAGATGCCCGACACATAGGCCGAGTTCGCAATCCCCGCCAATTCCAGATCGCAGCGTTTGATGCAACGCACGATGTTCTGAATCGCCACAGCGTCGACAGTCAGCATGTGCATGTCCACGGCAAGGCTCTGCCCCAACTGCCCACGCGGATCGATCAGGCCCGAGCGGTTGTCCAGCGCAAAATTCACCGGCTGGGCATGCAGCACCTCGCGCCCTGCCCCGTAATCCGGCACGTCGCAAGCGTTGAGCACTCGGCCCACCTCGGCCTCGGTCACAAGCTGGCCTTCCAGATCGACTTGCGCGTCCAGACCGTAAGAGCGCGGGTTTGCGCCCGAGAAACAGGCGATCACGTGATCGACACGAATATCGGCCATCTTCTGCGCTGCCTGCAATGCGGTGCGAATGGCGCGCTCGGTTTCCTGCATCGCGGTGACTTCACCGAATTGCACCCCGCGCGAGCGTGTGGTCGCCGCGCCAATCACGCGGAACCCGGTCTGCCCGGCCATCGACCCGATGGTGTTGTCTTCGCTCAGCCGACCGGTCCCGTCAAACCGCAGCACAAGGCATGCGATCTTGGAACTGCCCACATCCAGAATGGCGATAACGCCCCGTTGCATCGCTTGTCTGCGCATCTGCCGCATGGCGCGCTGGGACTGATAAAGATCGGTCATCATGGTTGCTACTGCCCGTTACTCGCGTTCACTTTTGTATTCCACCAGTCTTCGCTGGCGGCTTTGGTCATTCTTATAGTTGGCCGGTTCCCAAGGCGCATGTCGACCACGGCCACATCACGCTCCAGCAGGTCCTGCACCTCGTTCACCGCCAGCACACGCTCCAGCGCGCGCACCGGGCGCTCGGTCGGCAGCATGATCCGCTGACCACGATCCAGCACCAGATCCCAGCGGCGCTCACCCACGCGCACCAATCCCCGGACACGAGTGCCAAGGCTGCGCGAGGTCTGAAAAATCTCAAGCGCCTCGGCCACATGCGCATCCGCACCTTCGCCCGCAATCAAGGGCAGGCCCGCATGATCCTTGCGCGAGGCCGCCTGATCCACGTGCACACCGGTCTCATCCAACAGCTCAACGCCGTCACGGGTGCGCCAGACGATCACGGGCTGCCGTTCGACCACATCGACCTGAAGGATGCCTCCGGGCCGGATTCGCACGGTCGCGGATTTCACCGGGTCCAGCCCGGTGATCGTGTCGCGCATCTGTTCGACATCCAGATCCCAGGAACTGATCGGGAAATCCAACGGCACCACTTCGCGAATATCGTCGGCCAGACCGGCCCCTGCGCCATCAATGGCCATCAGGTTGACCATGAATTCCGGACGCTCCTGAATCGAGGTGCGGATGTCGGCGATATAGGTGCTGACCGCCTCGCGCCGATCTTCCGACGCAAAGTACAGGCCGATGGCAGCAGCCACCGCGCAAATCGGCAGGCCCAGCTTGACACCCAGTCGAATGCCCGGCGTCAGCATCCACCGCTGGAACCGATAGCTGAGCCGCGACGGCGCAGGATCAGCCCGGCGCGCTGTGCGGTTGAACAGCTTTACTCCGCTCAAGCGCAGAACGGGCTGAGTGTCATGGGGTTCCGTATCCGCAGATTCAAAATCGGCATCCGGACCGGCCAAGGCCTTGGTTCGGTGAATCACTGGCGCGCGGGTGGCTGTCAGCGGTCGCATGAGGCGTCCTCCACCATCCACACACAAAGCTGGCCGAATGTCATGCCCAGATGCTGCCCCTGCTCGGGCACCAACGAGGTCGGCGTCATGCCCGGCTGAGTATTGGTCTCCAGCAGGAACAAGCCGTCGCGCCCCTTGCTGTCGTCCCAGCGGAAATCGGTCCGGCTGACGCCCTTGCAGCCCAGCACATTGTGGGCGCGCAACGCGTAGTCCATGCACAGATCGAAAATCTCGGACGGAATCTCGGCAGGCAACACATGCCACGAGCCGCCGGGCTTGTATTTGGCGTCATAGTCATACCAGCCGCCATCGGTCATGATCTCGGTCACGGTCAGGGCGCGATCGCCCATCACCGTCACCGTCAACTCGCGCCCCGCCACGTATTGTTCGACCATCACCTGATCGGGCATGTCCTCGGACAGCTGCGGCGGGCCGTTCGCGTTTTCATGCACGATATAAATGCCGACGCTGGACCCTTCGTTGTTGGGCTTGGCCACGTAGGGCGGTGGCATGACGTGATCGGCCATCACATCCGACTTGGCGGCAATCACACTTTCCGCGATGGGCAGCCCGGCCACCCGAAACGCCTCTTTGCTGCGCTGCTTGTCCATCGCCAGGGCCGAGGCCAGCACGCCCGAATGCGTATAGGGAATGCGCATCCATTCCAGCAGACCCTGCACACAGCCATCCTCACCCCAGCGGCCATGCAGGGCGTTGAATACAACATCCGGTTTGATGTCCAATAGGCGCGCATAGAGGTCGGGACCCGCGTCCAGCTCGACCACTTCAATGCCTTCTCCCACAAGGGCGGCTGCGCATTCGCGCCCGCTGCTGAGTGACACCTCGCGTTCCGCCGAGGGGCCGCCCATCAATACCGCCACTTTGGGGTTTGTCCTGCTCGACAGTCCCACTTTGTGCGCCTCAATGTCCCCGGACCTTATGTCGTGGTCCGTACTGCGTTATGCCTTTGATCCGTCGCCTGAATTTGCCTGTTATGGTCTGACGGTTGGGGCTTTATTCTGTCAGCGGATCGCCGACCCGCATGATTTCCCACTCTAGCGTGATGCCGCTTGTTTCGTAAACCTTTTTTCGCACTTCTTCGCCCAGCCCTTCGAGGTCGGCAGCGGTGGCGTCACCGGTATTGATCAGGAAATTCGAGTGCTTCGGGCTCATCTGCGCGCCGCCCTTGGTGGCCCCGCGCATCCCCGCGTCATCGATCACCTTCCACGCCTTGAGGTCATGCACGTCGTCTTCCCGCCCCGTTGACGAGAACCCCGCCGGGTTACGGAAGGTCGATCCGGCGCTACGGTCCTTGGTCGGCTGCGTCTCATCCCGCTTTTTCAATTGTGCGTCCATGCGGGCGTGCAGTTCTTCCGGATTGCCCGAGGGGCCTTCGAACGTCGCCGAAACCAACACCGCGCCTTCGGGCAGATCGGTCTGGCGGTATCGGAAGTTCAGATCCGCTGGGGTCAGGTCCACGACCTCACCCTGCCGCGTGACGATGGTGGCTTTGCGCAGAACATCCGCTGTGTAACTGCCATAGCAGCCCGCGTTCATCCGCACCGCGCCTCCGACAGATCCGGGAATGGTGCGCAGAAACGTCAGGTCAACCCCCGCATCCGCCGCCTTCCGCGCCACATGCGCATCCAAGGCCGCAGCGCCTGCGGTGACGGTGTTACCGTCGATGGAGATACCATTGAAACCGCGCCCCAGCCGGATCACCACGGCACGCAAACCACCATCGCGCACGATCAGGTTAGACCCGACGCCCATCGGAAAAACAGGAGTATCTGCGGGCAGATCGCGCAGAAAGCCCCGCAAGTCTTCCAGATCGGCAGGTTGAAACAGATAGTCCGCCGGCCCTCCGACACGGAGCCATGTCAGGTCGTTGAGGCTGCGATTTTGGGACAGCCTGCCGCGTGTTGATGGAAGAGTGCTCATGGCCGCTAGATCGCGGATTTAGGCGTCCAAGGCAAGACGTATAAGGGATACGTTTCTCAGACCCGCCGACGCAGCCACCGCCCCAGATAAATCACTGGCCACCGAAGCACGGACATCCCCATTCCCAGCACCAGCAAGCCAATCCAGGGGCCATGCTCGAACGTGACATACCCAACGATTGGGATGCCAACCGCGATCAGGATGTAGGCGCGGGTCCAGTGGTTGTCCTTGCTGGGGATCATCGCCAGCACGTTGGCGGCCACACCCCAAGCAGCGGCGAGAGCAATCGACCAGCTCATTCCGTGACCTCCCGGCCCGTCCATTTGCGCCAGTAAAAGCGGATGGGATTGCGGAACATCGACACGAACCCGGCAAAGGCCGCAACCGACCAGAAGCAGCCGTGATCATAACCCAGCCAAAGGATCAGCACCGGCGCGCAGATCAGCAGCAAGATACCCGGAGGGAATTGCAGCCGCATCGGCAACAGCGCCACGATGGTCGCGCAGATCACCCAAAGCGCGGCAAAGATCATCGAATAGTCCATTCGCCCCCTCCACGGGTACGCGGTATCAGTGAATACTCTATCACACTTTCAGGTTGTGTGCCAAATGAGGATGAACGTCAAACTGCTTGTTTTCTTTGCAATCTCTCAGGCAGTCCATTGGCCCAAGCACTGATCGTACCGGCCCCGAGGCAGACGACCATATCGCCCGGACGGGCCTGCTCCCGCACAAGGCGTTCCAGATCGTCTTCGCTCAGTATCGCGCGCGCGTGGCGGTGGCCGTGACGGATCAGACCTTCGACCAGATCGTCACGGGACGCGCCTTCGATCGGGTCTTCCCCGGCGGCGAATACTTCGGCAATGGCGACAACGTCGGCATCGTTGAAGCAGGTGCAGAAATCGTCGAACAGGTTAGACAGGCGCGAGTAGCGGTGTGGCTGGTGAACAGCGATCACACGGCCTTCGGTCGCCTGACGCGCGGCTTTGAGGACGGCGGCAATTTCGACCGGATGGTGGCCGTAATCGTCGATGATGGTGACTCCATCGACCTCGCCGACCTTGGTGAAGCGACGGTTCACACCGCCGAAATTGGCCAGTGCCTCTCGGATTTCCGCGGCCTTCATGCCCAGATGGCGGGCGACGGCCACGGCGGACAGCGCATTTGACACGTTGTGATCGCCCGGCATCGGCAGGGTGCAGCCCTCGATCACTTTGTCTTCGTATTGCAGGTGGATGTCGAAATGCGCGACGCCGCCCTTGTAGGTCAGGTTCTCGGCCCGCACATCCGCCTGCGCGTTGAAGCCATAAGTGCGCACGCGGCGGTCGGTGATGCGACCAACCAGAGCCTGCACCTCGGCATGATCGGTGCAGCAGACAGCCAGACCGTAGAAGGGCAGGTTCGAGACAAACTCATAGAACCCATCGCGCAACGTGTCGAAATCGCCCCAATGCTCCATATGCTCGGGGTCGATATTGGTGACGATGGCTATGGTTGCAGGCAGGCGGTTGAAAGAGCCGTCGCTTTCGTCCGCCTCGACCACCATCCACTCGCCCTGCCCCATTCGCGCGTTCGAGCCATAGGCGTGAATAATGCCGCCATTGATCACGGTGGGGTCGAAATCACCGGCGACCATCAGCTCGGCCATCATCGTGGTTGTGGTGGTTTTGCCGTGGGTTCCGGCAATCGCGATGTTCGAGCGCAAGCGCATCAGTTCGGCCAGCATATCCGCCCGGCGTACAACAGGCAGGCCTTGGGCGCGCGCCTCATCCAGTTCCGGGTTGCCCGGTTTGATCGCGGTCGACGTGACAACCACTGCAGCGTTCTTGAGGTTCTCGGCCTTTTGCCCCACGAAAATCTCGGCCCCCAGCGAGGCCAGACGGTCAGTGATTTTCGACGCCTTCAGATCCGACCCCTGAACCCTGTACCCAAGGTTCAGCAACACCTCGGCAATGCCAGACATCCCGATCCCGCCGATCCCGACGAAATGGATCGGCCCTACGTCCTGCGGCAGTTTGGTTGCTGGGGTCATGTGGTCTCCTTCTGCGCCAGTTGCTCGACCTGGGCAACCAGACGCTCGGTGGCGTCCGGTGCCCCGACCGACAAGGCGGCGTGGGCCATTTTCTGTGCGGCTTCGGGGTTTGTCAGAACCGTGGTCATTTGCTCGGTCAACGCGGCCGCGTCAAGAGCATTTTCAGGGATCATGATCGCCCCGCCCGCCTGTACCAGACCACGGGCATTGGCGGTCTGGTGATCGCCAGCGGCGGCAGCAAACGGGATCAGGATCGAAGGCCGCCCGATGACCGAGATATCGGCCACGCTGGACGCACCCGAGCGGCTGATCACCAGTTGCGCGTCCGACATACGGCGTGGCACATCATCAAAGAACGGCTGAACATCGGCGCGGATGCCATGGTCGGCGTAGAAGGTGGTGACGCGGTCGCCATCCTCGTCCCGCGCCTGATGCGAGACGCGGATGTAGGATCGAAGGAATTCGGGCAATGCAGCGATCGCGCCGGGCACGACATCGCTGAGGATACGCGCGCCCTGCGATCCGCCCATAACCAGAACCGACATCGGGTATTCGCCCGGCGGGATATAGGGGGCGGCTGCCCGATCCAGAACGGCAGCGCGCACCGGGTTGCCGGTGTGGATGCCTCGTGCGCCCTCCGGCAGGTCGGTCGGCCAGACGCCACAAGCCACCTGAGCGACGCGGGTGGCAAACAGTTGGTTCACACGTCCAAGAACACCGTTCTGTTCGTGGATCATGCGCGGGATTTTCAGCAGTGTCGCCGCACCCAGCGCCGGGATCGAGGGGTACCCCCCGAAGCCCACGACCACATCCGGTTTGTCGCGCATCATCTGAAAGGCCATGCTGGCGACGCCGCCCGCAATCTTTGGTCCGACCAGCGCCTTGGCGGCGAGACCCCCGCGCGCGAAAGTGGCCGAGGATGCCTCGACAATCTCAACGCCTTCGGGGAAAGCACCGGTATAGCGCGCGCCGCGCGGATCGGTGGACAGGCGCACGCGCCAGCCCTTGTGCAGCATCGCCTCGGCCAGCGCTTGCGCCGGGAACATGTGGCCCCCGGTGCCGCCCGCCGCAATCAGAAGGTAGGGTTTGCTCATCAACCTCGTCCGCGCAGAATATCGCCAAGCTCGCCCTGTGGGCGGGTGCGGGTGAAGGCCAGCAACATGCCGATGGCGATGCCGCCTGCGATCAGGGACGAACCACCATAGCTGACAAAGGGCAGCGTCATGCCCTTGGCAGGCAGCAGGCGCACCGCAACACCCATATTGATCATCGCTTGAACACCGAACATGCAGGCCAGACCGGTGCCCGCCAGTCGGATGAACATGTCCCGTTCGCGCATCAGCCGCAAAAGCGAGCGTACAACGATCAGTGAATAAAGCGCGATGATGATCAGCACCAGGATCAGGCCGTATTCCTCGGCCGCCACAGCGATGATGAAATCCGTATGCGCATCGGGCAGAGACCACTTCACCTGCCCCTCACCCACGCCAACGCCAAACAGGCCACCTTCGCGGATGGCGTTGGTGGCATAGCCAAGCTGGGTGGTCGGATCGACCTCTTGATTCAGAAACCCGTCAATCCGGCGCGCAAAGTGGTCCGAGTTGGAATAGGCGAACATACCGCCCAGCACGACGACGCCCGCCATGCCAACCAGCAGCAGCATGGGCGCCCCGGCCACGAAATACATCACGCCCCAGCCGAACAGGATCAGACACGCCTGACCGAAATCGGGCTGCATCACCAGCATCCCGACAATCGCCATGCACAGCGCAAAAGACCACAACCGCCCCGGAGGGCCGTTGATCTGCTGCGAGGCCGCCAGCAACCACGCGGCCACAACCACAAATCCGGGCTTCAGAAATTCAGACGGCTGCAACGAGGCGAAGCCCAGCGAATACCACCGCACCGCCCCTTTGCCAAAATCGGTGCCAAAGATCGGCAGAAAGGCCAGCGCGACGAACGCCCCCAGAAAGCCCAGAACCGCCAAACGGCGCACAAGGGTCGGAGACATCATCGACGTCAGCAGCATCGCAATCAGCGCCAGCCCGCCGAACAACACCTGCCGTTCGACATAGTGAAACGGATCAAACCCGTTGCGCCCGGCCAGCGGCGGCGATGAGGCCAACCCCAGCAACAGCCCGATGACAAACAGGATCAGAACGCAGGACATCGTCCAGCGATCAATCGTACGCCACCACTTTGGTAGAATCGGTTCCCCGCGCTGGTCCTGGACCGCGCCATACACCATCTCAGTCATGAGATACCGCCACTTACTGCCTCACTCGTGTCCCGTTTTCGGGATCTGGGTGAGAGTCTACAGGGATTTTGGAGATTGGGCTAGGGAAATGAAGGGCAACGCACAAAAGAACAGAACCCTACTTTTTCTCTGCTCAGCGTCGAGGCTAGAGTTGCGGCATGAAACACAGCATTCTTCATAGCGTAGCCCATAACTTCACCGATTCACTGGCTGGTGGCCTTAGCTTCGTCGTGCCGGGCCACATGATCGAAATTTCGGTGTTTGCCGAGGCGGCTCGAAATAAAGACGGCTATTTCATCGCCAACTTCCTAACGGGCCGGGCTTGCGGCGGCTTGTTCGACGATGAGTTGGCAACCTTTCTTCCGCTGTTCAGAAACGCGTTCCCTGATTTTTGCGAGCAAAACCAAGTAAACTATTCTGACTACACCGATTTTCTGGTGCGCTTTATATCTCAGTCAAGCGGAAATAAATATGTGATCACCATCGAAGATCGCAATGGACGTCGATCTTCAAGAGAGTACCTCGGCAATAGTGGCAAGCGCTCTGAAATAGTCGATCCGCTTGGAAGACGCAGACCCAAGAAGCTTCGAGTTCCTCTAGACTAGATCCAGCCCCATCGAGTTATTTTTGCGCTCGAATTCGCTCCAATCGATCCGAGTGCACTTGCCATCCCCTTCAATCCACGCCATCCCCCGCCCATGACCTACGACACGATCATCCTCGGGGCCGGTGCAGCCGGTATGATGTGCGCCGCCCACTGCGGCGGGCGCGTTTTGGTGATCGACCATGCAAAAGCCCCCGGCGAGAAAATCCGCATCTCGGGCGGCGGGCGCTGCAATTTCACCAACATGTATGCGGGACCGGCAAATTTCCTGTCCCAGAATCCGCATTTCTGCAAATCCGCCCTGGCGCGCTACACGCAATGGGATTTCGTCGATCTGGTCGGGCGCCACAATATCGCGTGGCACGAGAAAACGCTGGGGCAGCTATTCTGCGACGGTTCCTCGAAACAGATCATCCAGATGCTGCTGACCGAGATGGAGCGCGCCGGGGCCGAGCTGTGGGTGCGAACTGAACTCAGGGACCTGCGCAAGACCGAGGCCGGGTTTGAACTTGAGGTCGACCGCGAAGGTCAGCGCCTCAGCCTGACTTGCAGCAACCTCGTGCTGGCCACCGGCGGCAAGTCGATCCCAAAGATGGGGGCGACTGGTCTGGCATATGACATCGCGCAGCAATTCGGGCTGCGAATCACCGAAACACGTGCCGCTTTGGTCCCGTTCACCTTCTCGGACGGGAAATTCAAAGACCTCTCGGGCGTCTCGCTGCCAGCGCGGCTGTCAAACGACCGTACTAGCTTTGACGAGGCGCTGCTGTTCACCCATCGCGGGCTCAGCGGTCCGTCGGTGCTGCAACTGTCGTCCTATTGGCGCGAGGGCGAGGCGATCCGCGTCAACCTGATCCCCGATCTGCCCCTGTTCGACCTGCTGCGCGATCAACGTCAAAGCGGCGGGCGCAAGGCGCTAACCACGGAACTGGCCCGCCACCTGCCCGCGCGGCTGGTGGACTACCTCAGCCAGCATATCCCGATGCCGCGCAATCTGGCCGACCAGTCCGACGCGGCCCTCAAAGACCTGATCGCCGCCCTGTCCGATTGGCACCTGACCCCTTCGGGCACAGAAGGTTATCGCACCGCCGAGGTCACTCTGGGCGGGATCGACGCAGATGACCTGTCGTCAAAAACGATGGAGGCCAGGGAGATCCCCGGCCTCTATGCGATTGGTGAAGCTGTGGATGTCACCGGCTGGCTGGGCGGTTACAACTTTCAATGGGCGTGGTCCTCGGGGCATTCCGCCGGAACCGCCATCGCAAGCCGTCAGCACCCTTAGCCGACGACGTTATACCCGCGCCCGCGCATGCAGTTGCGCACAATAACTTCCTGATTCTGGTTGTTCTGCAACGCGCTTGCCCCCGCGCCCAGCAACGCCCCTGCGACAGCCGTCCGGCCAAGGTCGCTGGCGCTGTCATCAATGATCGCCTTCGCACCCGCCGCACCCGCAGCACCAATGGCCGCCGCGCCGGCCGTTCGGCCATCAACAGTTGGCTGTGTCCGGGCCAGAGCCTGACACTGCGCCAGATCCGCGTTGTAATTCGGACCAATATTGCCGTCGATGATCGGCGTATAGTTGGCACCCGAGCTTGCACAGGCCCCAATCAGCAGCACCGCTGGCAAGGCCATCAATTTCTTTCGGTTGGACATATCCGTAACCTCGTTTTCTAACGTCCCGCCAAGGCAAGACCAAATCCGGTGGGGCGTCAAGCCGATAGCGACCCAGAGCAGATGAACCGGCGGTCGATTGCAACCGCGTTATTCAGCCAGCCTTTGCCGCACATTGTCGGCAAAATCCTCACCGCGTTGTTCAAAGTTATCATATTGGTCGAAACTTGCAGCAGCGGGCGCAAGTAACACAGTTTCACCTGCCTCGGCATCCGCCATCGCCTGCTCGACCGCTGCGACCATGGTCGTGCACACTTGCGCATCCACGTTCAGTTGCATGGCGAAACCTGCCGCCTCGCGCCCGATCACATAGGCCTTCAGCACATCGCTTGCAGCATCGTTCAGCGCGTCCAGCCCACCCTCTTTCTCCAACCCGCCGCAGATCCAGCGAATCCGCTTGAACGCGCCCAGCGCCTTCACCGCGCTGTCGACATTGGTGGCCTTGGAATCGTTCACATAAGTCACGCCCCCGGCTTCGGCGATGATCTGGCTGCGATGGGGCAGGCCCGGATAGCTGTGCAGAGCGTCCTCGATCACCCGAGGCGCCAACCCCAGCGAACGGCAGGCCGCATAGGCCGCGCAGGCGTTCTGGTGGTTATGCGTCCCCGGCAGGCCCTTGATCGCCCGCAGATCGATCGAACCCGCCTGCCGCCCTTTGCGGTATTCCGACAAGAACCCCTTGCGGGCAAAAACCTGCCAGCCCGGACCGGTCAGCTTGCGCTCGACCGATATGCGGATCACCCGATCATCCGCTGGCCCCTCGGCCATCTGCCCAGCCAGAAACGCGCCCTCGGCCTCATCCACGCCAATGACGGCGCGATCCGGGCCGCCCTCGGCAAACAACCGTCTTTTGGCAGCAAAATAGCCCCCCATACCGCCGTGACGGTCCAGGTGATCCGGTGAAAGATTGGTGAATACCGCCACATCCGGCGTCAGAGAGCGGGCGAGTTCCGTCTGATAGCTGCTAAGCTCCAGCACCACGACCGAGCCATCGCCGCCCGGATCAATATCCAGCACCCCGCGCCCGATATTTCCGGCCAATTGCGCATCGCGCCCAGCCTCGGTCAGAATGTGATGGATCAGCGCCGCCGTGGTCGATTTTCCATTCGACCCGGTCACCGCGATCACACGCGGCGGGGTGTCAAAATTGTTCCATTCCGGCCCCGCAAAGGAACGGAAGAACAGACCGATATCATTATCGACCGGAACGCCCGCCTCCAAAGCTGCCGCGACAACCGGATTGGGCGTCGGATACAAATGCGGAATGCCCGGAGACACGATCAACGCCGCAATCTGATCAAACGCCCCGTTCCGAAGCAGATCGGTGCAAACGAACCCCTCAGCCTCAGCCGTATCCCGCGCATCCGGATTGTCATCCCAGCACACCGGCTGAGCCCCACCCGCCCGTAGTGCCCGTGCGGTGGCCAGCCCAGACCGCCCCAGCCCCAGAACCGCAACTTTCTGTCCTGAAAACCCTTTGACCGGGATCATGTCCTTTGCCCTTCGTCTAGCTTTGCCTCAAACCAATCCACGCGTTCAGCAATCGGTGCTTTCGGAACAAGCAGAGTTTGAAACCCGAGTTTCGGTAAGCGGTCGCACAAAGCCTCATACTCCGCAAGTGCGTCGGACAAATCGTGCCTTCGTTGTTCATCTTTTTCATAGATTTCAGGCCACGGTGGGAACAGAAATACGCGGCGATCATAGCCGAGGTGCAATATCCTGTTCCGTAAAGCGCTTTCCAGAGCGGCACCGGTTCGGTCGAACCAGATTAAAGCGTCCAGTGCTGAACGGTCGAACAAGACCAACCCATCCGGAGCCCCGGCCATATCATCGAAAGCGGTTTGGATCACCTTTCGACAAAAGGCTTCCGGGTTGGCCCATGGCACGGCACCCCCGCTTTCCCTTTGCTCGTTCATCACAACGCGGCGACCCGGTTCCTCAACCGTCGCATAGCCGCGCCGGGCCATTTCGTTAAGAAGTGTGGACTTACCACCGCCCGAACACCCGGACAGTACAATCCGGCGATCGCTCACCGAACCTTCAACGTCGCCAACCCGATCATCGCCAGGATCAGCGAGATGATCCAGAAGCGGATCACAATGGTTGGCTCGGCCCAGCCCTTTTTTTCATAATGGTGATGGATCGGGGCCATCAGGAAGACGCGTTTGCCGGTGCGTTTGAAATAGAGGACCTGAATGATCACGCTCAGCGCTTCGACCACGAACAAACCGCCGACGACGGCCAGAACCAGCTCGTGTTTCGTAGCGACAGCTATGGCGCCCAGCGCACCGCCCAGCGCCAGTGATCCGGTGTCGCCCATGAACACGGCCGCAGGCGGCGCGTTGTACCACAGGAAGCCAAGCCCCGCGCCGAACAGGGCCGAGGTGAAGATGAAGATCTCACCGGTGCCGGGCACGTAGTGCACGTCCAGATACTCGGTAAAGTCTACCCGGCCCACGGCGTAGGCGATGATCCCCAGGGTCGAGGCCGCGATCATCGCGGGCATGATGGCCAGACCGTCCAGACCATCGGTCAGGTTCACCGCATTTGCGGCCCCCACGATAACGACAATAGCGAACGGGATATAGAAGATGCCCAGATTGACCAGAGTGTCCTTGAACACCGGCACGGCCAGTTGGTTTTGCAGTATTTCAGGATGATGCAGAGTGGCCCAGAGCGAGGCCAGAACGGCGATGATAACGCCCAGCGCAAGCCGCATCCGGCCCGAAACACCCTTAGTATTCTGCTTTGAAACCTTCGCGTAATCGTCCGCGAAGCCGATGGCCGCATAGGCCAGAGTCACGAACAGCACCATCCAGACATAGGGATTGTCCCACCGCGCCCAGACAAGCGTCGATGTCACCAGCGCGCCGACGATCAGCAACCCGCCCATGGTCGGTGTTCCGGCCTTGGAAAAATGCGCCTCTGGCCCGTCATCGCGGATAGGCTGGCCTTTGCCCTGCTTCCTGCGCAGCACGTTGATCAGCGGCTTGCCGAAGATGAAGCCAAAGATCAGCGCGGTCATGAAGGCGCCGCCTGCGCGGAAGGTAATGTAGCGGAAGAGGTTCCAGAAATCCCCTCCGTCCGACAAGGCGGTCAACCAATACAGCATTACAAAACCCTTCTCACACGAGGCTCATGGGTGCGTTCACCCGTTAAGCGCGCCCCCTTGCCCCATTTTGCGCAGACCGTCAACAATCCGCGCCAGAGCCATGCTCAGCGAGCCCTTGGCCAGCACAGTATCGCCGATTTTGATCAGATCAGGCAGGTGCACGGCCATCTCGGTGCTGGTTTCAAACCACAGTCCGCGCTTGTTGGCTGGCAGGGCCTGATGCAGAGCCTGCATAAGCGGACCGATGCAATGCACTTGGTCCACACGCGCCATCGCATCGACCTGGGCCATGGCTGCGTGCATGGCCTGTTCCTGCGGCCCCAGTTCTTTCATGTCACCCAGAAAGGCGATGCGGCGCGCGCCTTGCGATGCAGCAAGCACATCCAAGGCGGCCTCCATCGAGGTGGGGTTGGCGTTGTAGCTGTCGTCCAGCAGTTCGATCTGTCCGCCAGCGGCCAGCGGCAAGGTCTCGCGCACGCCGCGCCCCTTGACCGGCGACCATTGCCGCAGACCGGCGATGGCCTGATCCAGATCAACGCCCAGTTCGACACAAGCGGCCAAAGCGCCCAATGCGTTCATCGCAAAATGCGTACCGGCGGATTGGACGTCGAAGGTGAACTGCGTGTCACCAACCGCGGCTTGGGCCTGAACCGAATCCGGCCCGGCAGTCACATCCGTCAGTTTGTAATCTGCAGCCTTGCGGCCAAATTCAACGATCCCTGCACCGTGATCTTGCGCCGTGTGACGCAGAATTTCGGCGTGTTCTATATCGGCGTTCACGATGGCTGCGCCGCCGGGTTCCAGCCCCTCGAAAATAGCCGCCTTTTCGTGGGCGATCCCTGCAACCGACTCAAACGCCTCAAGATGAACCGCAGCCACGGTTGTCACCAGCGCCACATGCGGGCGTGCCTGGCGGGCCAGCGGAGCAATCTCGCTGGGGTGGTTCATGCCGATCTCGATCACCGCAAACTCGGTGTCCTGCGGCATCCGTGCCAGTGTCAGCGGCACGCCCCAATGATTGTTGTAGCTGGCGACGCTGGCATGGGTTTTGCCCTGAGTTTCAAGAATGGTTGCCAGCATTTCCTTGGTCGAAGTTTTGCCGACGCTACCTGTTACCCCGACCACGCGCGCATCTGTCCGCGCGCGCGCGGCCTGCCCGAGCGCCTCGAGCCCGGCTTGCACATCCTCGACGATCAACAGCGGCGCATCCTCGGACACACCTTCGGGGATATGGGAAACCAGCGCCGCCCCTGCGCCCTTCTCAAGCGCCTGAGCCACGAAATCATGCCCGTCACGTGCAGCCTTCAGCGCAACAAACAGGTCACCCGGCTGCAACGTTCTTGTGTCAATCGACACGCCATTTACCTGCCAATCCGTGGTTGCCCGCCCGCCGGTGGCCTCGGCAGCCTCTGCCGCTGTCCAGAGCGTCATGCGACCCTCCCGTCGAGAGCGGCCACGGAAATGCTCGCCTGCTCGACATCGTCGAAGGGCAGAACCTGATCGCCGACGATCTGGCCGGTTTCATGCCCCTTGCCTGCGATCAGCAACGCGTCGCCCGGCTGCAAGGCGTCGATGCCGCGAAGGATGGCCTCGGCCCGGTCGCCTACCTCGGTCGCACCCGGTGCGCCGTCCATGACAGCAGCGCGGATGGTGGCTGGGTCTTCGCTACGCGGGTTGTCATCGGTGACGAATACAATATCCGCATGGTTCGTTGCTGCCTTGCCCATCAGCGGACGTTTGGTGGCATCGCGATCTCCACCTGCGCCAACAATGGCGATCAGACGGCCCATCACATGCGGGCGTAGCGCCTTTAATGCCGTGGCAACGGCGTCGGGCGTATGGGCATAGTCCACAAATACTGCTGCGCCGTTGTCACGTGTGGCCGCCAGTTGCATACGCCCCCGGACCGTTGTCAGGTGCGGCAGGGTTTCGAACACCCGCTCGGGCTCATCCCCGGCGGCGATCACCAATCCACAGGCGAGCAGGATGTTTTCGGCCTGAAACCCTCCGATCAGGTTCAGGCGGGTCTGGAAGGTCTTGCCTTGCCAGGAAAACCGCAAATCCTGCCCGGTCGAGTCAAAGCGTTGGTTCATAAGGCAAAGATCGGCCTCGCCCAATCCGACTGTCAGCACCGACTGTCCCCGCGCCTCGGCAATCTTGCGCACGCGGGCTCCCTTTGGGTCGCTGAGGTTGATCACTGCGGTCCCATCATGAGGCAGAACCCGGTCAAACAGCCCCATCTTGGCTGCAAAATAGGCCTCGAAGGTTTCGTGATAGTCCAGATGATCCTGCGTGAAGTTCGAAAATCCGGCGGCGGTTAGCTGAACGCCATCCAGCCTGCGCTGCTCTAGCCCATGCGAAGACGCCTCCATCGCCGCATGGGTCACGCCGTTCTCGGCGGCCTCGGACAAACAGCGATGCAGGGTGATCGGTTCGGGCGTGGTGTGGGCCAGCGGAGCGGTCCAGGCACCCTCGACACCGGTGGTGCCCAGATTGACGGCAGCATGGCCAAGCTCGGTCCAGATCTGGCGCACGAAGCTGGCAACCGAAGTTTTACCGTTGGTGCCGGTAACCGCCACAATGGTCTGCGGCTGCTGGCCAAACCACAGCGCCGCCGACCCGGCCAGCGCCTGACGCGGGTCTTCGACCACGATCAGGGCGGCGTCGGAAGCGGCCAGTTCGGTTGCCGCGATCCGTGCGCCTTCGGCATCGGTCAAAACGGCGGCGGCCCCCATGCGCAGGGCAAATTGGATGAACTCACCCCCGTGGACTCGGGTGCCGGGAAGGGCCGCAAACAAGTAGCCGTCTTTGACCTCGCGGCTGTCAACGGCCAGCCCGGTGATATCCGGATTTGCGCCACCGCGTGCGGTCAGGGCCAGTTGGCTGAGTTTCTTTGTTCTTGCGCCCATGACCCACCTGTTCTTTGGCACCCTAATTCGAGGTCAGGGTTATAGCAGCGCCCGCCTCAGGCTCAAGCCGGGGACGCAGGCCCAGCAAAGGAGCAACCCGCCCGATCAGCTCAGCCGCGACCGGGACAGCCGTCCAGCCTGCGGTGCGGCGCTTTTCGCCATAGGCCACGATTGACGGTTCATCCAGCGTGACGATCAGCACGTATTTCGGATCATAGGCCGGAAAGATGGTGGCAAAGGTCGCGATGACCTTGTCATCGTAATACCCGCCACGCGGTTTCGGCTTATCCGCCGTTCCAGTTTTGCCCGCAACGTCATAACCTTTGACATCGCCAAAGCTGGCGGTGCCGTCGGTCACCACTTTGCGCAGCATCTTCTGCGCCTGCGATGCCGCGCTGTCGGAAAGCACACGCGGGCCGTATTGCGGGCCGTTTTTCTTAAGGATTGTCGGGCTGACATAATGCCCGCCATTGGCAATCGCCGCATACCCCGCCGCCAGGTGCATCGGGCTGGTCGACAGGCCATGGCCATAGGAAATGGTCACCGTGCTCAACTCACCCCATTTCTTGGGCTTCAGCGGCGCGCCCCCGGCGGCCTCGACAATCTCAAACGGTGTGGGTTCAAACATGCCCAGTGTTTGCAGAAACTCCTGCTGACGTTTGGAACCGATCTGCAAGGCCAACCGCCCGGTTCCCCGGTTCGAGCTATGGACGATCACATCCGCAACGCTGATCTTGCCGTAGTTCTTGCCGTTGAACTCACCAATCGGGAAGCGACCGATTTTCATCGGCCCCGAGGTGTCGATAATGGTCTCGGAGTTCACCAACCCAAGCTGCACGGCCTGCGCGGCAGTAAAGATCTTGAAGACCGAGCCCAGCTCATACACGCCCTGCACATAGCGGTTGAACAACGGGCTGTCCGACGGATCAAAGCCCGAGGTCGGAGGGCGCGGGCGATCGTTGGGATCAAAAGACGGCAGCGACGCGGCCGAGACCACCTCACCCGTATGCGCATTCATCAGAACGGCCGAAGCCCCCTTGGCGTTCATGATTTTCATGCCGCCATACAGCACCTGCTCGACTGCGGCCTGAATGGTCAGGTCCAGCGACAGTTGCAACGGTTTGTTGCCGTTGGCCGGATCGCGCAGATAATCGTCGAATTTCTTCTCGACACCAGCAACGCCGATCACTTCGGCAGCACTCACGCCCTCACGACCAAAACCGGAGCCACCCAGAATATGCGCGGCCAGCTTGCCATTCGGATACAGGCGCATTTCGCGCGGACCAAACAGGATGCCGGGATCACCGATGTCATGAACGGCCTGTTTCTGCTCGGGCGAGATGCGCTTTTTGATCCAAAGGAATTTGCGTTCGCCGGTGAAATCCTTGACCAGACGCTCTTTGTCGAGGTCAGGGAATATCGCCACCAACTGATCCGCCGCAGCAATCGGATCGATCATCAGGGGCGGTTGGGCGTAGACGGAGTATGTATCCAGATTGGTCGCAAGAATCCGACCCTCACGATCCACAATATTGGCGCGCTGCATCGCAATCGCCGCCCCCGGCGCGCTGGCCAGCGGCTCTTGCGCCTCGGAGGTCGCCAACATTCCCATCCGAAAGCCAACGACCGAGAAGGCACAGAAAAAGAAAAGGCCCAGCACCAGCAGGCGACCCTCGGCCCTGGCGCGGGCGCGGTCTTTCATCTGTTCATGACGCTGACGGATGTTTTCGCGTTCGATGACCTTCGGATTTTCCCCACGCGCACGGGCATCCAGAACACGGGCCAAAGGGCGGAGCGGTGTGCGGGTCATGGAATCTGCACCTCGCCCAATGCCTGCAAGTCAGTAATCGCCTGCAATTCAATCGGATCCACGATGGGCAGATCAGGGTCTTCGGCATATGCGATCTGATCGGCACGCCCAAACTGCTCGGCCCGCAGGGGCAGCAGACCCAGACGTTCGAAATTCAAATCCGCCAGTTCGCGCAACCGGTCGGGACGGTTCAGATAGGCCCATTCGGCGTTAAGAACCGCCAGACGCACCTGCGCCATGCCGATCTCGCGCTGCAATTTCTGTGTTTCTTTTAACACTTGCTGGGTGCGGTAATTTTCCTGATACGCCCAAAGCGCCAACCCGAACACGGACAGAGCGGTCAACACATACAAAACACTCTTCATCTTGCCCTTCCCCCCAATTGCGGCATCCCGATTGCGCGGGCGTCAATTTCCCCCGCCGGAGCCTCGGTTCGCACCGCAACACGCAGTTTGGCCGACCGCGCGCGCGGATTTTCCTGCAATTCCTGATCATCCGGGCCCACGGCCTTGCGGGTTTTCAAAGTGAATTGCGGCAATTCCTGTTCCATTTCGGGCGCATAGCGGTTCGCCCGGCCTGTTTTGCCCGCGCGGGACTGAAAGAACCGTTTGACCATGCGGTCTTCGATGGAATGGAAGGTGACAACAGCCAGTTGCCCGCCCGGCTTCAACGCCCGTTCGGCGGCCATGAGGCCCTGAAACAGTTCTTCGTATTCCGCGTTCACCGCGATCCGCAGCCCCTGAAAGCTGCGCGTCGCTGGATGCGATTGCCCCGGCTTCGGGCGCGGCAAGCAGGATTCGATGATCTCTGTCAAACGCAGGGTTGTGGTTATCGGCTCCTCGGCCCGCGCTTTGACAATTGCCTTGGCAATCCGACGGCTGGCGCGTTCTTCACCGTAGTGAAACAGAATATCGGCCAGTTGCGCCTCGGTCGCTTCGTTCACCAGATCAGCGGCGCTTTCACCCTCCTGGCTCATGCGCATGTCCAGCGGCCCGTCCTTCATGAAGGAAAACCCACGCTCGGCCTGATCCAACTGCATGGACGACACCCCGAGGTCCAGCACAACGCCATCCAGACCTTCGGCATATTCGTCCATCCGGGAAAACACGCCGGGTTGCATCACCAGCCGGTCACCATATTCGGCTGCCCAACCCGCCGCCATCTCAAAGGCCAGCGGATCGCGGTCCACGCCGATGACCTTGTCAGCCCCAGCCCCCAACAAGCCACGCGTATACCCGCCCGCGCCGAAGGTTCCGTCCAACCACACGCCTGAAACCGGCGCCACCGCACCCAGCAACGGGCGCAACAGAACAGGGATATGAGGTTTATCGGAAGGGGTGTCAGCGCCGGACATGCCGTCACGCGTCCCCGATGCCATCGAGATAGACCATCGGGTCGAAATCGTCTGGCAGATCGTCCATCCACTCTTCGGCCTTGGCCAGTTCCTCGACCTCGTAGGTCTCAGGCTTCCAGATCTGGAAGGTGTCACCGGCAGCGATAAAGAACGCCTCATTTGCAAGGTCGATCTTGCTGCGCAGCTTTGCCGGCAGCACCAGCCGCCCGGTTTCGTCCACATTGGTCGGGAAGGATTGACCGTGGAACATGCGCTGCAACATCTTGCGCTCCATCGAGCCGCGCGGCAGCGCATCGATCTTGGCATCAACCTCGTCGATCGCCTGCATCGTATAGCATTCAAGATATTTGCGGCGGTGATCGCCATAGACAATCACAAGCTCAGGATTGTCACCGGGCTGCCAGTTGGGATCGGACGCTTCAAGCACACGGCGAAACGAGGCCGGGATCGAGACCCTGCCCTTCGTGTCCACCTTATGGTGGCTTTCACCTCTAAACCTGCGCGCCAAGACGACTGTCCCTTTCGCTTGCGCCCCACCTCAAATTCACGCCCCCCCGGATGAAAAACGGCGGGTTGATCTGCTGCCACTGATCAACCCGCCGCATTGACCCGCTTTGCGGGATGTCCAGCTGCACGCGCCACCTGGGGGGATGTCTGCTCGCCCGCGCGCCGGATCTCTTGATAGATGAAAGCGAGATGCCTGTATGAAACCTGATTATTATTGGTTGGGGTCGTTTTGTGCCCCTGCTGCCTCGTCCTCATCGGATGAATAAGGGATGACATGGGAAATCATGGAAATCAACTGGAAAATTTGGTCACCGCGTTCGTCAAGCTGCGATGCGACCATCATATCACTATGATTAACAGGCGTATATACACCGCATATAGACAAGCAAGGCATCTATGTACCCATATGTTCCAATTTCTATAAGCGGAAAAGACTTCCCACGATTTCCCATTTTTTTTAGCTTTACCCCGACTTTCTGGAAATACCGCCCAAAAACCGTGACACCCATCCCGAATCAATGACCTCAAAATCCACGGCAGTCTTGCTTGGACCATCAATCCACAGAACATCCTATGAATTCCCAAGTGGGGGCCGTCACAGTCCCAAACAGGCTGGCGCTGCTGAAATCTTGGGCTTTTACAACGCACAAATTTTCCAAGTTAGCGCTCAAACATATGGCGAATGCTTGCGGTAACTTTTTTCCGCTTCGCAAACCACAACCAAAGGCGTGTCCAAAACCCATATTTATAAGGGGAATCTACGGGTGCCCGCTCAACATTCTGATATCTATGCATTTGCTGCATAGCAGCATTGACGTCACCCGGTATTGTGCAATCGCAGCATTTGCCTATTTTCAGTCTCAAGCAAGCGCCGGATGACACCGGCACAGACACACGAGACCGAGTAAAGCACATGGCTGTTGCAGCAAATTCCACCGCGCTGAAGGGCGCACACTCAAGCGGGCTGAGCGCGCTGATCGAAGCCGCCAAAATCCGCTTTGCCCGTCACCGCATGTACCGCCAGACGGTCAACGAACTGTCCGGCCTGTCCAACCGCGAGCTGGCCGATCTGGGCCTGCACCGCTCGATGATCCGCCGCGTAGCGATGCAGGCGGCTGACGATTACACCGCGCGCTAGGCGCACCGAAATACCCGAGATCAGACCCTTCCTCCTCCCTTTAGGGTCTGTAATCAGCGGCGGCGTCTCTCCTCCTCCCTGACGCTGCCGCACCTAATACCGGCCCTGAACGCCGGAAACTGGTACATCGGGGCTCTCCTCCTCCCTGCCCTGATGTTGAAAGCGCGCGGCGACGTCCTTCTCCTCCCTGACGTCGCCGCGTCTTACCCATACCGGGCTCAAACCCGGGTGCTGATACATCAGGGCTCTCCTCCTCCCTGCTCTGATGTTGCAAAGAGCGGCGGTTCCCCCTCCTCCTCCCTGGGAACCGCCGCTTTTCTTTTGCGCACAGCAAAAAGGGGCGCGAACGCCCCTGCTTCTTCTGTTCAAAATACCTCGGAGCGCGAGGCAGAGCCTCGCAAAAGACTAAAACGGCACGTCGTCCTTGGCAGACAGGAACCGGGAAACAACTTTCTTCGTCCCGGCCTTGTCAAACTCGACCTCGACCTTGTCGCCTTCGATGCCAACCACACCGCCATAGCCGAATTTCTGGTGAAAGACCCTTTCACCCAGGGTGAAACTGGCCACAGCCGTGGCATCGATCACCGTATTCCGGCTCTCACGCGGTTGCGACATACCGTACTGGCCCTGCCGCGCCTGCATCCGCTTCCAACCGGGAGAGTTATAAACATTCGCCTCCGCCGCGCGGGTTTCGATCCCTGCCGTTGTCTGACCACCACCATACAGCCCCGGAGGCGTCAGCACCTCCACATGATCCTCGGGCAATTCGTCGATGAACCGCGACGGCATCGAGTTCTGCCACTGCCCAAACACCCGCCGATTGGCCGCAAAAGAAATCGTACAGACCTCTTCCGCACGGGTGATGCCCACGTAAGCCAATCGCCGTTCCTCTTCGAGGCCCTTGAGGCCCGATTCGTCCATTGAACGTTGCGAGGGGAACAGACCATCCTCCCACCCCGGCAGGAACACCGCGGGAAACTCCAGCCCCTTGGCCGCGTGCAGTGTCATGATGGAAACCTTGGCCCCATCCGAATCCTGCTCGTTATCCATGACCAGGCTGACATGTTCCAAAAACCCTTGCAGGTTTTCGAAATTGTCCAACTGGTTGACGAGTTCTTTGAGGTTCTCCAGCCGTCCCGGCGCTTCGGGTGTTTTGTCGTTCTGCCAGTGACCGGTATAGCCGGACTCGTCCAAAACAATCTGCGCCAGTTCGATATGCGTATGCTCCGGCGCGCCATAGCGGATCGGCGACACGCCATCGTCGATGACCGAGTCGTCATCGACCTCGATCCGAGGGCCCCGTGTCATCGCATTCCAGCGCGCCAGACCATCAATCAGTTCACGCAGCGCCTTGCCGCCTTTGCCCTTGATCAGCCCGTTATCGACCGCGATCCGCGCACCATCGACCAGAGACACCCCGTTCTCGCGAGCGACAACCTGAATCGTCTGCTGCGCCTTGTCCCCCAGACCGCGTTTCGGCGTGTTCACGATCCGCTCAAACGCCAGATCATCCTCGGGGCTGACCACCAGACGGAAATAGGCCATGGCGTCGCGAATCTCCATCCGTTCATAGAACCGAGGGCCTCCGATCACCTTGTAGGGCAGACCAATCGTCAAAAACCGATCCTCAAACGCCCGCATCTGATGCGAGGCGCGGACCAGAATGGCAATCTCATCGAGGTTCATCGGCCGCACGCCGCGCGTGCCGCCCTGCATCGCGTCAATTTCCTCGCCGATCCAGCGCGCCTCTTCCTCGCCATCCCAATGGCCGATCAAACGAACCTTTTCGCCTTCTTTTTCGGCTGTCCACAGCTCTTTTCCCAGACGGCCTTCGTTGCCCCGAATGACATTCGACGCAGCCGCCAGAATATGCGGGGTCGAGCGGTAGTTCTGCTCCAACCGCACCACATAAGCGCCCGGAAAATCCTTCTCGAACCGCAGGATGTTGCCCACCTCGGCCCCGCGCCAGCCATAGATCGACTGGTCGTCATCGCCCACGCAGCAGATATTTTTGTGCCCCCCGGCCAGCAAACGCAGCCAGAGGTACTGGGCGACGTTTGTGTCCTGATACTCGTCCACAAGGATATAGCGGAACCAGCGTTGGTATTGTTCCAGAACGTCCGGGTGGGTCTGGAAGATCGTGACCATATGCAACAGCAGGTCGCCGAAATCCACCGCGTTCAACTCGCGCAGGCGGGTCTGGTACTGCGCGTACAGCTCGATGCCCTTGCTGTTATACGCCCCGGCATCCGCTGCGGGCACTTTGTCAGGCGTCAGGGCGCGGTTTTTCCAATCATCGATGATTCCGGCCAGCATCCGCGCAGGCCAGCGTTTGTCGTCGATATTGGCGGCCTGCACCAACTGCTTGAGCAGGCGCAGTTGGTCGTCGCTGTCCAGAATCGTGAAGTTCGATTTCAGATCGACCAGTTCGGCATGCCGCCGCAGCAGCTTGACACAGATGGCGTGGAAAGTGCCCAACCAGGGCATGCCCTCGGCTGGTTGCCCAAGCAGCCGCCCCACACGCTCTTTCATCTCTCGCGCGGCTTTGTTGGTGAAGGTCACCGCCAGAATCTCATTTGGACGCGCTTTCCCGGTGGTCAGCAAATGCGCAATCCGGGTCGTCAGGGCCTTGGTTTTCCCCGTCCCCGCGCCCGCCAGCATCAGCACGGGCCCGTCCAACCGCTCGACCGCTTCGCGCTGGGCCGGGTTCAGGTCATCCAGATACGGCGCTGGCCGCGCAGCCATGGCTCTTTGCGACAGCGATGCGCCCTCGAAGGCGTCCATTTCGTCAAAACTGCTCATGGCTCCAAACTACGCCGGATGCGTGCCAAGGGAAAGAGTTTGTTCACGGCTTGTTCACACGCGCTTTCAACTTTCTTAACGCGCGCTTCGAACGGCTCATTTTGATCGGCCAAGGCGCGTCGAAGGACCTGCAACGCCCAAACCCTTGCCGAATCGCCGTGCAGGTCGGATCAATCCGCATGGATTTGCACAGCATGTACCCCGGCATCCCGGATCTGAAACGCCGCGCCCGGCGCAGGTTGCCGCATTTTGTCTGGGAATATGTGGACAGCGGCACCGGAACGGAAACCACTCTGCACCGTAACCGGCAGGCGCTGGACGATGTGCGACTGTACCCCTCGATCCTGCATGGAGAGTTAACGTTCGACACACAGGTCGAGCTTTTGGGGCAGACCTGCGCCTTGCCTTTTGGAATCGCCCCGATCGGGATGTGCGGCCTGATCTGGCCAAATGCCGAAGCGTTGCTGGCGCGCGCAGCCGCGCAGGCCGGTCTGCCCTTCACCCTGTCGACCGTCGCCAGCCAATCGCCCGAGGATATGGCACCGCATCTGGGTGAAAACGCGTGGTTTCAACTCTACCCGCCCAAAGACCCCGAGATTCGCAGCGATGTGCTGGCCCGCGCACGTAACGCCGGGTTCAAGACTCTGGTTCTGACCGCCGATGTGCCGGTTGCGTCGCGGCGCGAACGTCAGACGCGCTCGGGCCTGACGCAGCCGCCGCGTCTGACGCCGCGATTGCTGGCTCAGGTTGCGATGCGCCCGGCCTGGGCCATGGGCATGTGGCGACACGGAACGCCCAGGATGCGGACCCTGGACAAGTATATCGATGGCCAGCAGACCCTGCCCCCAACCGCCCATATCGGGTATCTGCTGCGCACCTCGCCCGACATGGATTACGTCAAATGGCTGCGCGATCAATGGGACGGGCCGTTTATCGTGAAGGGCGTGTTGCGCCCCGAAGATGCGGAACGGCTTGAGAAAACAGGTGTGGATGCGATTTGGGTCTCGAACCACGGCGGACGCCAGTTTGACGCTGCACCGGCCAGCATCGACGTGCTGCCCGAGATTCGCGCCGCCTGCAGCCTGCCGCTGATTTTCGACAGCGGCGTCGAGGGTGGTTTGGACATACTGCGCGCCATGGCCAAAGGTGCGGATTTTGTCATGCTGGGGCGGGCGTTTCTGTATGGGCTTGCGGCCCTTGGCGCGCAGGGTCCGGCCCATGTGATCGACATTCTGCGGCAGGATTTGCTGGCCAATATGGGACAAATGGGCATCGCTTCGCTGGATCAGGTGCCGCAAGGTCAACTCTGCGATTGATGCTGCGCCGCAGCAACGCTAAAGAGAAACCGCCATAAGGCGGCGTTTGCGAGCGATAACATGCCGGTTCTACCCAGAACGACTGATATACGTGCGCGTATTGTCCGCCTATTAAACGGCCACACCTAAATGACCGGGACCTAAAATGACCGACTTCAACAAGATCCTGATCGCCAACCGCGGCGAAATCGCTATCCGCGTCATGCGCGCAGCCAATGAGATGGGCAAACGCACCGTCGCCGTCTTTGCCGAAGAAGACAAGCTGGGCCTGCACCGTTTCAAGGCGGATGAGGCATATCGCATTGGCGAAGGCATGGGACCGGTCGCGGCCTATCTGTCGATTGGCGAGATCATCCGGGTGGCCAAGGAATGCGGCGCGGATGCGATCCATCCGGGCTATGGCCTGCTATCCGAAAATCCCAACTTTGTGGATGCCTGTGTTCAGAACGGCATCACCTTCATCGGACCAAAGGCCGAGACCATGCGCGCCCTGGGCGACAAGGCCAGCGCGCGGCGCGTGGCGATTGAGGCAGGTGTTCCGGTGATCCCCGCGACCGAGGTTCTGGGCGATGACATGGATGCGATCCGGGCTGAGGCCAAAGAGATCGGCTATCCGCTTATGCTCAAGGCGTCCTGGGGCGGCGGCGGGCGCGGCATGCGTCCCATCAACTCCGAGGATGAGCTGGAAGAAAAGGTGCTGGAAGGTCGGCGTGAGGCCGAGGCCGCATTCGGCAATGGCGAGGGCTATCTGGAAAAGATGATCACCCGCGCGCGTCATGTCGAGGTGCAGATTCTGGGCGACAAGCATGGTGAAATCTATCACCTCTATGAACGCGACTGCTCGGTCCAGCGTCGGAATCAGAAAGTCGTCGAACGCGCCCCTGCCCCTTACCTGTCCGAAGAACAGCGCGCGGAAATCTGCGAACTGGGCCGCAAGATCTGTGCCCATGTGAACTATGAATGCGCAGGCACGGTCGAGTTTCTGATGGATATGGAAACCGGCAAGTTCTATTTCATCGAGGTGAACCCCCGCGTGCAGGTGGAACACACTGTCACCGAAGAGGTCACCGGTATCGACATCGTGCAGGCTCAGATTCTGATCGCCGAGGGTAAAACCCTGGCCGAGGCCACCGGTGCCGCCAGCCAAGCCGATGTGCGCCTGAACGGTCATGCGTTGCAGACCCGGATCACAACTGAGGACCCGCAGAACAACTTCATCCCCGATTATGGCCGCATTACTGCGTACCGCTCGGCCACCGGCATGGGCATCCGTCTGGATGGCGGCACGGCTTATGCAGGCGGGGTGATTACACGCTATTACGACTCGCTTCTGACCAAGGTCACCGCCAAGGCGCCGACGCCCGAGGCGGCGATTGCCCGGATGGACCGCGCCCTGCGCGAGTTCCGTATTCGCGGCGTCAGCACCAATATCGACTTTGTCATCAACCTGCTGAAGCACCCGACCTTCCTGTCGAATGAATACACCACCAAGTTCATCGACACGACGCCGGACCTGTTCCAGTTCAAGCGCCGCCGCGACCGGGGCACCAAGGTTCTGACCTATATTGCGGATATCACCGTGAACGGGCATCCCGAAACCAAGGACCGCCCGGAACCGCGCACTGATCTGAAAGAGGCCAAGGCCCCCGCCGCTAAGGCCGAACCGCAGATGGGCACCCGCAACCTGCTGGAACAGAAAGGCCCGCAGGCGGTTGCCGACTGGATGAAGGCGCAGCGGCAGTTGCTGATCACCGACACCACCATGCGGGACGGGCACCAGTCGCTGCTGGCGACCCGGATGCGCTCGATCGACATGATCAAGGTTGCCCCGACCTATGCGGCCAACCTGCCACAGCTGTTCAGCGTCGAATGCTGGGGCGGCGCGACCTTCGATGTGGCCTATCGCTTCCTGCAGGAATGCCCGTGGCAGCGCTTGCGCGATCTGCGCGAGGCGATGCCGAACCTGATGACCCAGATGCTGCTGCGCGGCGCAAACGGGGTTGGCTATACCAACTACCCCGACAACGTCGTGCAGGAATTTGTGCGTCAGGCAGCGCAGAACATCGACGTGTTCCGCGTGTTCGACTCGCTGAACTGGGTCGAGAATATGCGCGTTGCGATGGATGCGGTTGTTGAGAGCGGCAAGATCTGTGAAGGCACAGTTTGCTATACCGGCGACATACTGGACCCGGACCGCGCCAAGTATGACCTGAAATACTATGTCGGCATGGCGAAAGAGCTGCGCGATGCTGGGGCGCATGTGCTGGGCCTCAAGGATATGGCGGGCCTGCTGAAACCGGCCTCGGCCAAGATCCTGATCCGCGCGCTGAAGGAAGAGGTCGGCTTGCCGATCCACTTCCACACGCACGACACCGCCGGTATCGCCAGCGCAACCATTCTGGCGGCCTCCGAGGCGGGCGTGGATGCGGTGGATTGCGCGATGGACAGCTTCAGCGGCAACACCTCGCAGGCAACGCTAGGCACCGTGGTTGAAGCCCTGCGTCATACCGAGCGGGACACCGGGCTGGACATCAAGGCCATCCGTGAGATCAGCGACTATTTCGAAGCAGTCCGCGGCCAGTACGCGGCGTTCGAATCCAGTCTGCAGGCCCCGGCCTCTGAGGTTTACCTGCACGAGATGCCGGGCGGTCAGTTCACCAACCTCAAGGCGCAGGCCCGCAGCCTCGGCCTTGAAGAGCGCTGGCACGAGGTCGCTCAGACCTACGCCGATGTGAACCAGATGTTCGGCGATATCGTGAAGGTGACGCCTTCGTCCAAGGTGGTGGGCGACATGGCGCTGATGATGGTCAGCCAGAACATGACCCGGGAACAGGTCGAAGACCCGTCGACGGATGTGGCCTTCCCCGACTCGGTGGTGGACATGATGCGCGGCAATCTGGGCCAGCCTCCGGGCGGGTTCCCCGAGTCGATCATCAAGAAGGTGCTGAAGGACGAAACGCCCAATACCGAGCGCCCCGGCAAGGGGGTCGAAGCGGTCGATTTGGAAGCCACCCGTGCCGATCTGTCCAAACAGTTGGAAGGCATGGAGGTCGATGACGAGGACCTGAACGGATACCTGATGTATCCCAAGGTCTTTCTGGACTACATGGGCCGCCACCGGGTTTACGGCCCGGTCCGCACCCTGCCCACGCGCACCTTCTTCTACGGCATGGAGCCGGGCGAAGAGATCACGGCGGAAATCGATCCCGGCAAGACGCTGGAAATCCGTTGTCAGGCCATTGGCGACACCGACGAAAAGGGCGAGGTCAAAGTGTTCTTTGAACTCAACGGCCAGCCCCGCGTGATCCGGGTACCGAACCGCATGGTGACCTCGACCACACAGGCCCGTCCGAAGGCCGAAGCCGGCAATCCCAACCATGTCGGCGCGCCGATGCCGGGTGTCGTGGCAACCGTCGCTGTGACAGCCGGGCAAGAGGTCAAGGAAGGCGACATGCTGCTGACCATCGAAGCGATGAAGATGGAAACCGGCATCCACGCCGAACGCGACGCAGTTGTCAAAGCTGTCCATGTTCAGCCCGGCGGTCAGATTGACGCCAAGGACCTGTTGGTTGAGCTTGAGTAACTGACATTCAAGCAATCGACGAAAAAAGGCGCGCCACCGGCGCGCCTTTGTTTTTGCAAGGTACAACCGTCACGGGTCGGCTTTCCGGCCTTACCCCATTACCTCAGGGCTCAACTGCCCCCACAACTGCCGCTAATCGTCAGGTCACCTCGGGTCCAACAGGACTATCGTGGCAATTTCCGCACGCATTCGACCGACATGCCACATCTACACAAAACTGTGACTGGCTGAACTGAACCGACCGGTTTAGTCCCCTTGCCTGTAAAGCCGCCCGGACGACCCGGCGGTTGCATAACGGCCCGAGGAGAAACAGGACCAATGCTATCGATCACCCCGCTTTATGCGGCCCCCATCGCCATTCTGTATGTTGTGCTCAGCCTTCTCGTCGTCCGGTATCGCCGCTCGGGCCTGGTCTCGTTCGGGGATGGCGGGAAGGAAGAAGTGCTCAAGGCGATGCGCACGCAGGAGAACTGCCTGGAATACGCCCCCTTCACCCTGCTGTTGCTGGCGATGATCGAAATTCAGGGGGCCGAAGGCTGGCTGATCCACGCATTTGGCGCGGCCCTTCTGGTCGGACGCCTGATGCACGCCTATGGTTTCGGCCGCACGCCTCAGATTCAGCCGCTGCGGATGTACGGGATGATCCTGACCTATATCGCCCTTTTGGGTACGGCCATCACCAGCTTCGTTCTTGCCATCTGACGGGCCCCGGCGGCGCAAAAGAAAATTCGATTGCGCCGCATTTTCCACTTGCAGCCCCGCGTGGGAATTTATACATCCCTCCTCACTCAACGGCGCGGGCGTAGCTCAGGGGTAGAGCATAACCTTGCCAAGGTTAGGGTCGGGCGTTCGAATCGCCTCGCCCGCTCCATTGAGAGGTCTTTGGACCGACACATATGTATCTGATGCGGGCGTAGCTCAGGGGTAGAGCATAACCTTGCCAAGGTTAGGGTCGGGCGTTCGAATCGCCTCGCCCGCTCCAGATACCAAAAACCTTCAGAAAGCCTTGAATGTCATCGTGGTCAGTGACCGTTCGATGTTTGGGATGACCAGCAGGTTTTCATTGATGAAATGGCCCACGTCCTCGGTTTCCGGGATATAGAGCTTCAGCAGCAGGTCATATTCGCCGCTTGTCGAATAGAGTTCGGAATGGATTTCGCGCAGCGCGATTTCCTCGGCCACACTGTAGGTGGTGCCGGGTTTGCAGCGAATCTGGATGAAAACGCAAGTGGACATGGCGTCGGTCCTTCAATTGACTTGCGGGCAGGCTGGCACGGGGCCGGGCCGGGTGCAATCCCCTGCAACAGTTTGCGGCGAATGCCACACATGGTCTGGATCAACCCGCCCCACCCCGTCTATAAGCTCCCTCGAAGCAAAAGGAATTCGCCCATGCGCAGCGCATCGATCAGCCGCAAGACCGCTGAGACCGAGATTTCGGTTCAGGTCAATCTGGACGGCACCGGCCAGTATGACAATCAGACCGGCGTTGGCTTTTTCGATCACATGCTGGACCAGCTGGCGCGCCATTCGCTGATCGACATGACGATCCGGGCGCAGGGTGATTACCACATCGACGATCACCACACGGTCGAGGATACCGGCATCGCGCTGGGACAGGCGTTGACGCAGGCCCTTGGCGACAAGAAGGGCATCCGTCGCTATGGCGAGTGTCATTTGCCGATGGATGACGCGCAGGTCCGCTGTGCGCTGGACCTGTCGGGCCGTCCGTTCCTGATCTGGAACGTTGACCTGCCAACGCCCAAGATCGGCAATTTCGACACCGAACTGGTGCGCGAGTTCTTTCAGGCGCTGGCCACCCATGGCGGTGTCACACTGCATATAGATCAGTTACACGGGTTCAACAGCCACCACATCGCCGAGGCGGCGTTCAAGGCTGTCGCGCGCGCGTTGCGGCTGGCGGTTGAGACCGACCCGCGCAAGGCGGATGCGATTCCCTCGACCAAGGGTGCTTTGTAGGCGGTCGTAAGGGGCGCTGCCCCTCTTGGCCTGCGGCCAATTCACCCCGCCGTATTTGGAACAAGAAGAAGAACAGGTCCGTATCATGCTGACTGCGATCATTGATTATGAGTCGGGCAATCTGCACTCGGCCGAGAAGGCGTTTCAGCGCATGGCGCGTGAGGTGGACGCGGGTGAGGTTGTCGTGACATCGGACGCGGATGTCGTGGCGCGTGCGGATCGCCTGGTGTTGCCAGGCGATGGAGCGTTCCCGGCCTGCGCTGCCGAGTTGCGCGGGCACAAGGGCATCTATGACGCGATGGTCGAGGCGGTCGAACAAAAGGGCCGCCCGTTTCTGGGCATCTGCGTGGGAATGCAATTGATGGCCTCGAAGGGGCACGAATACACAGAAACCGACGGGCTGGGCTGGGTTGGCGGCGATGTTGTTCGAATCGAGCCGTCAGATCGCGCGTTGAAAGTGCCGCATATGGGCTGGAACGATCTGGTTCTGGAAAGCGCCCATCCGGTGTTCGATGGGGTGCGTTCAGGCGATCATGCCTATTTCGTTCACTCCTACCACTTCCGGGTCAGCGATCCGGCGCAGCGGCTGGCCCATGTGGACTATGGGCAAGAGGTCACGGCCGTGATCGGCCGCGACACAATGGTTGGGATGCAGTTCCATCCTGAGAAAAGTCAGGATGTGGGCCTGCGCATGATCGGGAATTTCCTGACCTGGACCCCCTGAGCAATTACTGAACGCGCGTCCAGGTCTGCCCGCGACAGACCAGACCACCAGCAACGCAGCCTTTGACGGTCAGTTGATTCTGGCTGTCCAGAGTCATCTTCGAGTTATAGGTCTTGTCGCGGTCTGGGGCCCAGATCTTGCCATTGTCATAGCTCCCGTCACCTTCAGGGACCATGTCCCAAATGATTTGCTTGCCCAGATTCTCGTATTCCAAGTTTTGATTGCCGCTGCCATCAAATGCACTGTCAATGGTTCCGCAGACGGCGCTGCCGCATTCCGAAATGGATACGTGCAGGTAACCGCCTTCATCACCTGCTTGGGTTTTCCAGATGCCATCGACCGGATCGGCAAAAGCACCGGTGGCCAGTGCTACAAAACCGGCGGCAAGAGTGAGTTTCTTCATAATCAACCTCCCTGATTTGCGGGCAGTCTGACCCGAGGCGTGCGTGTGGGCAAGAATGACCCAGCGTCGCGTTGCATCCCCTGCCCCGCCTGTGCGATATGCCGCGCGTGTAACACTTAGATAGGGCCGCCCGACATGATCCTCTACCCCGCCATCGACCTGAAAGACGGCAACGCCGTTCGCCTGCTGCGCGGAGAAATGGACAAAGCCACCGTGTTCAACGAGGACCCGGCAGCGCAGGCGCGCGCTTTTGTCGAGGCCGGGTGTGAATGGCTGCATCTGGTCGACCTGAACGGCGCGTTTGCGGGCGAGCCGGTCAATGCCGCCCCGGTCGAGGCGATTCTGAAAGCCTGCGATGTACCCGCGCAGCTGGGCGGCGGCATCCGCGACATGGCAACCATCGAGACCTGGATCGACAAGGGACTGGCGCGCGTCATTCTGGGCACTGTCGCCGTCGAAAACCCCGATCTGGTGCGCGAAGCGTCCAAAGCATTCCCGGGCAAAGTCGCCGTGGGCATCGATGCACGCAACGGTATGGTTGCGACCAAAGGCTGGGCCGAGGAAACCGACGTGCAGGTCACTGACCTTGCCCGCAGTTTCGAGGACGCAGGCGTTGCCGCGATCATCTACACCGACATCAACCGCGATGGCGCGATGCAGGGCCCGAATATCGAGGCGACGGCCGCTCTGGCGCAGGCTGTGTCGATCCCGGTGATTGCTTCGGGCGGTGTCAGTTCACTGGACGACCTGATCGCCCTGCGCGACTGCGGCGTTGAGTTGAACGGCGCTATTTCGGGTCGCGCGCTTTATGATGGCGCGATTGACCTGGCCGAGGCCATTCGCGCCCTGTCTTAACCCCTACTGCGCGGCAGCCGAAGTCAGATTGTTCAGCGCACCACGCATCTTTTCGATCACGGGCGAGTTTTCGACATCATCAAGCTCGTCCATGGTCTCTTTCGGGTCTTCATAGGCCAGCCAGACCTGCCCGTTTTCGTCCTCATAAGCCTGCACTTTCAGCGGCAGGAACAGACCAGCGCGCGGATCAATCTGCATCGCTGGCGTGCCCAGTGCGGGGTTGCCAAAGATCAGAAGCTGATTGGGCGGGATGGGTGTGCCAACCTTCTCGGCCCCTGCCGCGTGATCGATCCGGGCAAAGACGGTTGCGCCTGCATTGCCCACTGCAGCCTCAAGCGCGTCCAGCGCCTCGGCCACGGATTTGTCGGTTTCCACCTTGATGATATCGTCTGCCATTGCGGCGACTGCTCCTGCAAAAATGAATGTGGTCGTCAAAAAGAGGTTTCGCATCTCATTGATCTCCTGCTGAATTTGGGAACAGTTTTCACAGCTTTGAGAGGGGTGGCAATCACAAGTCTGGCATCGGCGGGGCTTTGCCGGTAGAGGTGCGCTCAACAAAGGACGACCCATGCTGAAAACCCGTATCATTCCCTGTCTGGATGTTGCCGATGGCCGCGTGGTCAAAGGTGTGAATTTTGTGGGCCTGCGCGATGCGGGCGACCCGGTGGAATCGGCCAAGGCCTATGACGCCGCCGGGGCGGATGAGATCTGTTTTCTGGACATCCACGCCACGCATGAAAACCGGGGCACCATGTTCGACGTGGTGCAGCGCACGGCAGAGCAGTGTTTCGTGCCCCTGACCGTGGGCGGCGGCGTGCGCACCAAGGACGACGTGCGGGCCCTGTTGCTGGCGGGGGCGGATAAGGTCAGCTTCAACTCGGCTGCGGTGGCAAACCCGGACGTGATCGCCGAGGCTGCGGATCAGTTTGGCAGCCAGTGCATCGTCTGCGCCATCGACGCCAAGACCGTCAGCCTCGGCAAGTGGGAGATTTTCACCCATGGCGGCCGCAAACCCACCGGCATAGACGCGGTGGAATTTGCTAAGACCGTTGTGGCCAAGGGTGCTGGGGAAATCCTACTGACCTCGATGGATCGTGATGGCACCAAGGCGGGGTTCAACCTGCCTTTGACTCGCGCGATCTCGGACGCGGTGGATGTTCCGGTGATCGCAAGCGGGGGCGTCGGCAATCTGGACCATCTGGTCGAGGGTGTGACCGAAGGCGGCGCAAGTGCCGTTCTGGCGGCATCCATCTTCCATTTCGGCGAATACACCATTCGCGAGGCCAAGGAACATATGGCCGCCGCTGGCATCCCGATGAGGCTGACATGAGCATTCTGAACGATCTGGCCGCCACCATTGAGGCCCGCAAAACCGCCGACCCTGAATCGAGCTGGACCGCCAAGCTGCTGGCCAAAGGCCCCGAGAAATGCGCCGAGAAATTCGGGGAAGAGGCCGTTGAAGCCATCATCGAAGCCGTCAAGAATGACAAGGCGGGGCTGACCTCCGAGGCGGCGGATGTGTTGTATCACCTGCTGGTCATGCTGGCGGCGCGGGACGTGGCACTAGACGATGTGCTGGCCGAACTGGCGCGGCGTCAGGGCCTCAGCGGTATCGCCGAAAAGGCCGCGCGCCCCAAGGGGTAAGCTGCGGGGTTTCGCTGCGACCGCCCCGGCCCTATGATCGGGCTGTGCGGTCTGTAACCCTAAGGGCATGAGAATGATCAGAGCTTTGGCCTTTGTTCTGGCCCTTGTGACGTTGGGGGCCTGTGCGTCCCCGCCCCCGTCGACCGGCGATGAAGCCCAGCGTCTGGCCACCGAAATTCGCGAATTGGGCCCCGGCATCGATCCCGAAGAGGCCGACCGCGCCGCCCGGGTCGCCTATGCCTATACCGCGCAACTGGTGCAGGAATACCAGATCACCGACCCGCCCCTGATCCACAATGCCAAGGTCAACAATGGGCTGCGCCCGCGCGGGTTGTGCTGGCATTGGGCCGAAGATGTCGAACGACGTCTGAAGCAGGAACAGTTCCAGACACTGACCCTGCACCGCGCCATCGCCAATGCGGACAATCCGTTCCGAATCGACCACAGCACCGCCATCATCAGCCGCGCCGGAGACCCGATGGACCAAGGCATCGTACTGGACCCGTGGCGCTATGGCGGCGTGCTGTACTGGTCGCCTCTGTCAAAGGACACAAGATACGATTGGGTGCCACGCAATGTGGTTCTGGAAAAGCGTCGCCAGGCGCAGGTGGCCCGGCTAAGGCCCTACCCGGCTGAATAAGCTAAAGCTTGGATGAGATGATGCCGGTGCTGAATCCACCCATGCGCAACTCGCCAAACAGGCGCTGATATTCGATCTTCGGGCAACGGTTCATCACTACATCCACGCCGCGCGCCTGCGCTTTGGCCGCGGCCTCGGCGTGTTCGACGCCAATCTGCATCCAGACCGTGCGAAGATCGGGGAAGACCTCCAAAGCCTCATCCACAATCGGCGGAACGGCTTCGGACCGTCGGAAGATATCCACCATATCGACGGGCTCGGAAATCTCGGCCAAACTGCCGCGCACTGTCTGACCAAACAGGTCCTTGCCCGCGTGGCCCGGATTGACAGGGATCACGGTATACCCCTTCAGCGACAGGTAGCGCGCCACGTAATAGCTGGGCCGCACAGGATTCATCGAAACGCCGACAACAGCAACACGTTTGGTGCACTGCAGGATACCTTTCAGATGATCATCGGAATAGTCAGGCATAGCGGCATCCTAAGCACAGACCGCAAAAAGAAAAAAGCGCCCAAGAAGCCTTGGGCGCCAGTTGTTGGAACGAGGGACAGTGAAATGACCCGCGGCAGTTCCGTTCCGCGGTCACTGTGACATTTAAGCATGATCCGGATGAAAAAAAGAGGGGGCCTTCTTTTTTGTGATGACTTTTCACAAAAAGCGGAAACCGGCCTATTCCTCGTACAAAACCACCGGCCAGTTCTGTTCGGCCATCTGGATGTATTCCGACCTGTCCTGCTGCCAAATCTGCTCGATTTCCGGCGAATGCGTCAGGTACAGTCGGCCATCTACCACCTGCCACGCCATCGGGTCGGTGCTTTTCAGCACACCCTTGGCCATCGCGTAGGAACAATACCCACCGAATTGCGGCGCATAGGCGCGCGGATTGCTTTCAAAACGCTCGCGGTTTTCCTGCGACGCGAAATGCCATTCGGCCCCTTTCCACATCACGGCAATCGTCGGCTGACCCTGAATCGGAACGTCGCTGTCAAAATAAGACACGGGATCGTACCCCGCCATCGCAGCCCCTTCGGTCGCGAAATAGACAGGTTTATCCTGCGCCTGAACGGCAGGCGCCAAGGCCAAGGCAAATATTGCACCAAAGATGGAGCGACGACGAAGCATCACGGAACCCACAACTGAGAATCGAGAGTATCAAAGTGCAATTTTTTGACGCTTCGGGAACCCCTGTTGACGCGGTTGTGAACGCCTGTGCTGCCTGGGTTGCAGTTTAGTCGAAAATATCCTCGATCACGTCCCAGGCTTCGTCCAGCACCCGATACAGCACGCTTTTCTTCTTTTTCTTCTTGCGCGTCTTGGGCGGGGCAACATGGCTGATAGCGGTGCGTTCCTGCCTGGGCTTTGCCACTTTGCGCTTTGGCAGCTTCTTCAGGTCATGCAACGGCGCGCCGCAATTGGAACAGCTCAGCTCGTGCCGGTTCTTACCGGTCAGAACCAGCGCAGCCCGGGTCCCGCAGTAACAGCAGGTGGCGATTTTGGATGGTCCGGAAATGACGCTCTCCTGTTCAATGGTGACGTGAGGCATATAAGGCGATTGCCGCCGCATTTGAGACGTTCAGGGACCCGAACCCGCCGGATGCGTCAATTTTCACCAGTTGATCAACCGTTTCCTTGGTCTTTTGCCGCAATCCCGGCCCTTCGGCGCCCAGCACCAGGGCCACGGGCCGCTCGCGCTGATCGCCCAGCGCGCTTTCGATCGTCTCTTGCGCCTCACCGTCCAGCCCAAGCACCAGAAAGCCCATTTCCTGCAATTCGGTGATCGTGTCGGCCAGATTACGCACCCGCAGATAGGGCTGACGTTCCAACGCGCCGCTGGCCGTTTTTGCAAGCGCCCCGGTTTCAGGGGCCGAATGGTGCCGCGTTCCGATCACGGCACTTGCGCCCAGAACCTCGGCCGAGCGCAGAATCGCCCCCACGTTATGCGGATCAGTCACCCGGTCCAGAAGGATTACGCGCGGGTGTTCGCGCCCGATGCAGTTTTCAGCCAGACCGCCCCACTCCAGCGGCTTGACCTCAAGCGCCGCGCCCTGATGGACCGAGCCTGCATCGATGGGTGCCGTGAATTTGCGCGGATCGACCATCTCGGCTTCGATCCCTGCAGATTCAATGGCTTCAGCCAGTTTGTCGCGGGCGTTGCGGGTCACGATCAGGCGCAGTTTCTGGCGCTTGGGGTTCATCAAAGCGTCCCGCACGGCGTGAAGGCCGAACAACCAAACGGTCTCCGCAGCGGCGGCTTTTCGCGCCTGTTCCTTTTCGACGACCCACTTGGGTTTTTTCATTTTGGGGGCCTCCAGGCCGGGAATTCGGTTTCCTGCGTCAAAGCGGAATTTTCCTGTTGACGCTCCTTTGGTGCGCTAGTAATCACGCCTCCACGTCAGGTGCAACGCCTGACAGTGGGCGACAGGCCGCAAGGTGTGGCAGGGGACTGTAACTCCCTCGCGGAGACGCACGCCTGGTTCGATTCCAGGGTCGCCCACCACTTCTCCATATACATGATATCAAGGCAATGCGCGGTTATCACGTGCGCCTGGCAGGCCTTTTCGCTTGCGGATCTCCGTTCGGACCCGCCGCCCCAAAACCACGCTTTTTATGCCACAAGTTGCCACGAAGCTCTATTGCCCGTCGAAACCGGCGCGTCCGATAACAACAACGTTCTAGAACGTGCTCTTGTCGAATCAAGGTGTTTCGTGTTCTGTCGCCCGCGATGGTTCCCGACCGCGTTCTGCGCGTAGGGATAAAAGGGAATACGGTGCGGCCCCATAGCCAATTCCGTGACTGCCCCCGCAACTGTAGGCGGCGAGCGACCCGAGATCGTCCACTGGGCATTTGCCTGGGAAGGATCGGGACAGCGTTGACCCGCAAGTCAGGAGACCTGCCATCCGAATTTGAATGAACCTGGGCGGGGTGTCCCAGAGGGAGATGACAATGTTTCAAACGGCCTGTGCCGTCCAAAACCTTGCACTCGCTTTGCCCTCGACCTCGCGAAGGAGGCGATGCTTTTGTCATTGCAAACAAATGAATTTCCACCCTGCAACCCGCATCGGGTGACCGTTGCCCCGGTGACCTGCAACACCCCTGTTTGCGCGCAAGCCATTGGGGTATCCCGATGACGCGGCACATTACCCATGACGACTCGGGTGCACGAGGGCGCTGCCTAACCGAATTCAGCGTTGTGGCGCTGATTGCTGGCGCTTTGGCCGTGTCGGCTGTGTTGTGTCTTGCGATTTACGTGGTGCTGTGATGACGGCTGTCTTGCAACTCCGCGATCTGACGCTTGGATACCCTGATCTGACGCTGTTCCGTCGCCTGTCCATGGATATTGAAGCCGGCACAACTCTGGCCGTTCTGGGGGCCAATGGGTCGGGCAAAAGCACGTTTGTGAAGATGCTGCTGGGTCTGCTGGATCCGCTTTCGGGCAGCATGAACTGGCCCAATGGCCGCCCCGGCGCCATCGGCTATTTGGCGCAAATGACCGAGTTTGACCGCCGCTTTCCCATCCGCGTGCGCGATCTGGCCGCGATGGGGGCCTGGCGTGGGTTTGGCTTCCGATCCGGTCTGGACCGCGCCGCGCGCGACCGGATGACCGCAGCACTGGACGAGGCCGGGGTTCTGGACATCGCCGACCGTCCGCTTCACATGCTGTCGGGTGGCCAGCTTCAGCGCGCCCTGTTCGCGCGTGTCATCATGCAGGACGCCCCTTTGATCCTGCTGGACGAACCCTTTGCCGCCGTTGACCAAAGCACCGAGGCGCATCTGCTGACGATCATCCGCCGCTGGCGGGATGAGGGCCGCGCCGTTGTGCTGGTCGTGCATGACCTGTCATCGGTTCTGGACCATTGCAGCCATGCCCTGCTGTTGGGCGGGCAAGAAGCGACCCATGGTCCGGTGAATGACGTCCTGACGCCCGACCGGCTGGTCGCGCAGGGGTATCTGTCCGAAAGTCAGGCCTCGTGGATGTTCCGTGGAAACCCTTCAGCATCGGAGCATGCCCGTGTTTGATCTGCTTACCGAAATGTGGAGCTTTGCCTTCATGCGCCGCGCCTTTGTGGCGACCACCGTTCTGTCGGCCTCGGTCGCGCCGGTGGGGGCATTCCTTGTCCTGCGCCGCCTGTCACTGGCGGGTGAAGCCATGGCCCACGCGATTACGCCCGGCATCGTCATCGGGTTCGTGACGGCGGGTCTATCGGTCATGTCGCTGTTGGTCGGCGGGCTGATTGCTGGGGTCGGGGTGGCCATCCTTACGGCTTTGCTTGCTCGCCGGACGATCCTGCGCAGCGATGCCAGCCTTGCCTCGCTGTACCTGATCGCCTTGGCCATAGGGATATTCATTCTATCCGCAGCCGGGTCCGCCGTACCGCTGAAAAGCTTCCTGTTCGGTTCGATCCTCGGGATTGACGATGCGTCGATGATGCTGGTGGGTGGGGTCGCGACCGTGACGTTGGTGGCCTTTGCTGTCCTGCTGCGCCCCTTGATTGTCAGCACCTGCGACCCGGTGTTTTTCGAAACCCAGACGCGCCGCCCCTGGCTGGTCGATCAGGGCTTTATGCTGCTGCTGGTTCTGAACCTGCTGGCCGCGTTCAAGACGCTGGGCACACTTATGGCTGTCGGCCTGATGATCCTGCCCGCAACCGCCGCGCGGTATTGGGCAAGCACCATCACGGCACAACTGGTTCTGGGCTTCATCTTTGCCCTGTCCAGCTGCTGGATCGGTCTGACCCTGTCCTACCTGTTCCCCGACACGCCATCCGGCCCGGCCATCGTGCTGGTCGCGGGCGGGTTCTTCCTGTTCTCGGCCATCTTCGGGCCGCTTGGTTTTGGCGGACGGCTACGCAAACCGTCCGTTTCAAAAGACATCCCCGTTGCGCAAGTTCCACAAGAAGAGAGAGCTCAATGACTCTTATTAAATCGCTCTATGCCGGTATTGCCACGGCATCCCTCGCTTTGGTTGCCCTGCCAGCCTATGCAGGCGAAGACCACGTCAAGGTCGTCGCCAGCTTCTCGATCCTCGGCGACATGGTCGAAGAGGTCGTGGGTGATCTGGCCGATGTGACCACAATCGTTGGCCCCGATGCGGACGCGCATGTGTATCAGCCGTCGGTTGCGGACGCCAAGGCCGTGGCGCAGGCGGACATCATCTTTGTCAACGGTCTGGGCTTTGAGACATGGTCCGACACGCTGATCGCGGAATCGGGCACCGAAGCCACCGTACATGTCGCAACCGACGGCATCACGCCGGTCGAGGTCGACGGTGCAATTGACCCCCACGCCTGGAACTCGCTGTTGAACGGCGTGATCTACGTGACCAACGTGGCGGACGCGATGAAAGACGCCATGCCCGAGCATGCGGATGAAATCGCCGCCAATGCCGACGCCTATATCGCCAAGCTGGAGGCACTGGATGCCGAAACCAAAACCAAACTTGCGAACCTGCCCGCAGACCGCCGCACTGTCGTCACTGCCCATGACGCGTTCGGCTATCTGGCGGACGCCTATGGCATGACCTTCCTGGCCCCGGTCGGTATCGACACCGAAGCCGAGCCTTCCGCCAAGGAACTGGCCGTACTGATCGAGCAGCTGAAAGCCGAAGGTGCGGCAGCTTTGTTTGTTGAAAACATCACCAGCCCTGCTCTGGTCCAACAGATCTCGGACGAAACCGGTATTGAGATCGGTGGTCGCCTGTTCTCGGACGCCCTGTCCGAGCGTGGTGGCCCGGCCACAAGCTATCTGGCGATGTTCCAGCATAATCTGGGCACGCTGCTGACGGCGCTGGAAACCCAGGGCGCGAGCTGATCATACCCGGTCGAGGCGGTTTTCAAGCCGCCTCGCACCACCTCGGGCAGGTTGCAACCGGTTGCAGCCGCGTCGCAATAGTGCATAATCAAGCCCAATGATTATCGCGACCCGATCCACACCCCACCCGCATGAACGGTACGCCCTGTGAGCGTGACTTTGAAAGATGTTGCGGCGCTTGCCGGGGTGTCCCGATCCGCCGTTTCGCGCACCTTTACCGAAGGGGCCTCGGTCTCGGCCAAAACGCGCAGCAAGGTTGAGAAAGCGGCGCGAGAATTGGGGTACAGCCCGAATGCGCTGGCCTCGTCGCTGACGACCGGGCGGACCAAGCTGATTGGCCTGATCTCGAATAACTTCCATAACCCGATATTTCTTGAGGTGTTCGACCAGTTCACCCGCGCCCTGCAGGAACGTGGGCTTCGGCCTTTGATCGTGAACCTGACGGATGAGACCGAGCCTGCCAATTCCGTGCGAATGCTGCGTCAGTATTCAGTTGATGCGGTCATTGTCGCGTCATCAACCCTGCCCCCCAGTTTTGCCAAGGCGTTCCACGATGCGGGCGTGCCGGTGGTGCATACCTTCGGACGGTCGGCGACCTCGCCCGAGGTGCATGTGGTCGGCATCGACAACGTCGAATGCGGGCGCATGGCGGCGCGCGAACTTGTTTCGCGCGGGTACAAGCGCGTCGGCTACCTCGGTGGGCCAAAAGATGCGACGTCGGCCATGGATCGGTATCGGGGGTTCATCGAGGAAACCGACCAGCATCCCGACCTCGACGTGTCGCATTCTTTCGCGGATAATTACTCGTTCGAGGCGGGGCGCGCGGAAATGCTGCGCCTGCTGCAAGGCAAACCCGCCGAAGGGTATTTCTGCGGCGACGACATCCTGTCTATCGGCGCGTTATCGGCGTTGAAGGATCACGGGCTGAAGCCGGGGCAGGACATCGGAATCATCGGCCTGAACGACATGGAAATGGCCCGGTGGGAAAGCGTCGATCTGACCACCATTCACCAACCGATCAAACAGATCATCACCTCATCCGTTGATCTGGTCGAGGAGATGCTGAAAGAGCCTCAGAGATACCCTGAGGCCCGGATTTTCCCCTGTCGGGTGATCGAGCGGGGCACGTTGCGGCGGCCCCGCCCTTGATCAGCGAAACATTGGCGGGCGGGCGTCTTTCCACGCACCCTGCTCTTTGCCGGACGCGACAGCGGCGTGGACTGCCGCGATAGACCGCACCCCATCCGCAGCGCCGGGCAAGCCGTCGCGCGTCTCGCCCCGGATCGCGTCAGCCAGATCGCAGTAGATATTGGCCACGGCCAGCGGAAAGCCTTCGGGGTGCGCAATCGCCACTCGAGACAGGCGTTGCACTTCATCGTGCAGCCCGCCCTCGCCCTTTTCGATGATCTGGGTGCGCCCACCGACAGGCGTGTAAATCAACTGGTTCGGCTGCTCGGACGCCCAGCGCAACCCACCGGTTTCGCCGAACACCTGAATGTCGAACCCGTGCTGCCGCCCGATGGCAACGGATGAAGTCCACAGCCGCCCGACCGTGCCGCCTTCCATCCGGAAATTCACCATCGCGTCGTCTTCCAGTTCCCGGCTGGAGATGGTCGAGGCCATATCGGCGGACAAGGACTTCACCTCGTCATCGCAGATGAAACTGGCCATATGCAGCGCGTGGATGCCACAATCCGCGAATTGGCCCGAGACACCCGCCATCGCCGGATCGTAGCGCCAGCGCACGCGCGGGTTGTCGGCATCCGTGGCATCGCCGTGGTGCCCATGGCTGAAATTGGTGACAACCAGACGGACCTTGCCAATATCACCCGCCCGTACCATGGCGCGGGCCTGACGAACCATCGGATAGGCCGAATAGCAATAGTTGACCGCGCAGATCTTGCCCGAGGCTTCTGCGACGCGAACGATCTCTTCGCCCTCTTCCACTGTCATGGTCATCGGCTTTTCGCACAGCACGTTGAACCCGGCTTCCAGAAACGCCTTGGCGATCTCGAAATGGGTCGAGTTTGGCGTGGCAATCGTCACCAGATCGACGCGATCGTCGCGGTCTTTCTCCCCTGCCAGCATCTCTTGCCAATTGCCATAGGCGCGGTCGGCAGCAATACCCAGCCGTTGCGCGTATTCACGGCCTACCTCGGGCCGATGATCCAGCGCGCCTGCGGCGAATTCGAACATCCCGTCCGCCTGCGCGCCCAACCGGTGGGCGGGCCCGATCTGGCTGCCTTCGCCACCACCGATCATGCCCCATTTCAGCTTTGCCATGGTCTTGGTCTCTCTATCGATTGTATCGTTAAGCGATCAGAAATCGCTGATGTTTTCCCACTGCCGCTGGTCCGATGAGGCCAGTGCCGCCGCCAGCACCCGGTTGACCTGATGCCCGTCGCGGAATGTGGGCCAGATCGCTTCGCCTGTGTGGATAGCCCGCAGGAAATCCTTGGCCTCGATGATGATCTGATCCTGATAGCCGGTGCCGTGGCCGGGTCCCTGACAGAAGGGTTCGTAATCCGGATGTGCCGGGCCGGTCAGGATTTTGGTGAATCCCCGCTGCGCCTCGGGCCCTTCGCGCCGATAAAGCCATAGGGCATTCTGATCTTCCTGATCAAAGCGGATCGCGCCTTTTGTTCCCGAAATCTCATAGGCATAGCCCATCTTCCGCCCCGTCGCGACGCGGCTGAAATAGAGGTTCCCCATCACGCCATTTTCAAACCTGCACATCATCTGCGCGTGATCGTCATTTGTGACCTCTCCGCCGGGGCGGGTGCGGTGCACGGTTTCCACATCGGCCATGACCTGCGCAATTGGTCCGATCAAAGCCATCGCGCCGTTCACCATATGCGGGGCCAGATCACCGATTGTTCCATTGGCCATCCCCGTCGTGCGCCATGTGGCGGGGGCTTGCGGGTCAGCATAGAAATCCTCGGTATGCTCGCCCCGAAACCAGGTAACATTGCCAATCTCGCCCTCGGCGATCAACTGGCGGGCGTACTGGCTGGCAGGCGTGCGGATATAGTTGAAACCGACCATATTTACGGTACCCGCAGCCTCGGCAGCGTTGACCATCGCCTGACTGTCCTCAAGCGACGCACCCAGCGGTTTTTCGCACAAAACCGGCTTGCCCAAAGCAAAAGCTGCCTCGGCGATCTGGCGATGGGTTTCCTGCGGGGACGCGATCACCACAGCCTCGATCTTTGGGTCCTCGACCAAAGCGCGCCAGTCATGGGTCGCGCGCTGAAACCCATAGGCTTCCCGATACCGCTCGGCGCTTGCTGGCGTGGACGCGCAAATCACCTCAAGCCGAGGTCTGAGCGCCGTGTTGAACACCGCACCAACGGCGGACATGGCAACGGAATGCGCCTTGCCCATATAGCCGCCACCAACGATTCCAATTCCGATTTCAGGCATCTGTCACGGCTCCGAACATATCATTTGCAACCGGTTGCAAAATCAGTATCGTGTGAATCGATTCAACGCAAGGTCCAAACTTTGCCGACGCCCCTAAGCCGGAGGAATATGACGTGAGCGCTTTGATGGACGGTATCAAAGGGAACCGTTTTGCAGTTTTCGGGCGTGCTGGCATGGACCTGTTTGCCGATCCCATCAACGTCAAAAGCGAAGATGCCGAGACGTTCCACGCCGATCTTGGCGGATCCTCGGCCAATATCTGCGCGGGTCTGGTCAAGCTGGGCAGTCAGGCATCGCTGGTCACCTCGGTCTCGGATGACGCAATCGGGCGTTTTTGCCTGAACCGGCTGCGGCATTACGGGGTGGATACGTCCTATATTCGCGTTTTGGGCGGCGAATATCGCACTTCTCTGGCGTTGTATGAAAGCCGGACCGAGAACTTCCAGAACGTCATCTATCGCAACGGGGCCGTCGATTTTCAGGTGACCGAAGATGACGTGGACCGGGTCAACTATGGGGAATTCTCGGCTGTCCTTTCCGCCGGAACGGTATTCGCCTCGGAACCTTCCCGAAGCGCCACGTTCCGCGCTTTTGACAATGCACACAAAGCCGGGTTGCCGGTGATCTTCGATGTCGATTACCGGCCCTATAGCTGGCCCTCACCCGAGGTGGCCGCCGATGTCCTGTCCCGCGCCGGAGAGGCCAGCGACCTGATCGTCGGCAATGATGAAGAATTCGGTTTCATGGCCGGTGGCATCGAAAAAGGGTTCGACAAGGCCCGGGAACTGGCCTCGAAACCGGGCCGGGTTGTCATCTACAAGATGGGCGAAAAGGGTGCCGTGACCCTGACCGACGGGCAAGAGATTCAAACAGGCATCTTCCCGGTCGATGCGATCAAACCCGTTGGCGCGGGTGACAGTTTCATGGCCGGTCTTTTGGCCTCGATCGCTGCTGGCGCGTCGCTGGAACAGGCGGTCCTGCGCGGTTCAGCCTGTGCGTCCATCGTGGTTTCCAATCCCGGCTGCGCCCCCGCCATGCCCACAACCCCGGAACTGAATGCGTTCCTTGCCGATCATCCCGGCCCGACCACATAGGAGTTTCCCATGCATATCGCGCCCTATGACAACCAGAACAAACCCATTGTGGATGCCGACGATCCGACGGTGCCGCTGAACTATTTCAACATCGTCAAACTGCGCCGTGGCGAGGCGTTCGAATATCAGGTACCGGGGTATGAGACCTGCATCGTGCCCGCCACCGGCAGTGTGGATGTAGATGTCGAAGGGGCGCATTTCCCCAAGCTGGGCAACCGGGGCGAGGATGTCTGGGATGGCGAGCCCGAGGGCGTTTACGTTCCGGTCGGGGCCAAGGCACAACTGGTCTGTGTATCGGACGAGGCCGAGGTTTTCGTCGCGGGCGCGAAGTTCGACAAGGTGCTGGATCCGTTCGACGTGCGCGAACATGACCTTGTGCAATATGGCAGCGATGACACCAAAACCCATCGTAAAATCAAACACATCCTTGGCCAGAAACAACATGACAAGGTTGGTCGCCTGCTGGTGAGCGAGTTGTTCACGGTTGGTCAGGGCGGCTGGTCAGGTTTCCCCAGCCACAAGCACGACACCAACCGCCTGCCGGATGAATCGCGCCACGACGAGACCTATAATTTCCGCTTCAAACCCAACTGGGGCTCGGGCCTGCAAATGCTGCAGCGCGAGGACAACGAGCCGGGCGATGCCTACCACATCGTCGATGGCTCGACGATCTGCATCGACAAGGGTTATCACCCCTGCTGCGTGCTGCCGGGGTATGAGATGTATTACTTCACCATCCTCGGCGGTCTCAGCCAGCGGTCTCTGGTGCAGTATTTCCAACCAACACATGCCTATCAGATCGAAACGATTCCGGGCATCAAAGACATGATCGCGAAGTTCAAATGACCCTCGTCACTCTGAAAGACGTCCTGCAACCGGCCTACGAACAAGGCTATGCCGTGGGCGGGCTTGTGACCCTCGGCTGGGAAGACATGCGCGCCTATGTGGCCGCGGCCGAGGCCGAAAATGCCCCAGTGATCCTGCAAGCCGGACCCAGCTGCCGCGAGCACACCCCCCTGCCTATTCTGGGTAAGATGTTCCGGCATCTGGCCGAGAACGCTTCGGTGCCGGTAGTGGCCCACCTGGATCACGGCTATACGTTTGAGGAGTGCAAGATCGCACTGGACAGCGGCTTTACCTCGCTGATGTTCGACGGATCGCGCAAGCCCCTGCAGCAGAACATCGACGAGACTGCCGCAATTGCCGAGATGGCCCACGCGGCAGGCATTTCCTGCGAGGGCGAGATCGGGTTCGTGGGTTATTCCGGCGGCGAAGGCTCGAACGGGACCGACCCGACCGAGGCTGCGCAGTTCGCCCGCGACAGCGGCGTGGACGCGATGGCGATCTCGGTCGGCAATGTCCATTTACAGCAAAACAAGGAAGGCGGGCTCGACGAAGACCGCATCCGCCAGATCGACGCCATGACCGAGGTTCCACTGGTCATCCATGGTGGTTCAGGCGTGCCGGTCGAACAACGCGCGCGCCTCGCCCGCGAGACCGCAATTTGCAAGTTCAACATCGGAACCGAACTGCGCATGGCCTTTGGTCAGGCCCTGCGCGAGGCCGTGAATGCAGACCCCGACAGGTTCGACCGCGTGACCATCCTGAAGGAAACGCATGACCCCGTCGAGGCTGCTGCTCGCATGGTGATCCGCGCTTTTGGTGCGCCGTCGCAGCGATAGAAGCAAAAAGGCCCCGGAATGGCGGGGCCCGGTATCCAGCAGGCGCTAAGCGTCACGCTCCATGATCCATTCGACCTCGGGGGCCGGGACGAACCGCCATTTTCGCAGCGGCCCGGCCATGACGTTCAGGTAGTACATCTCGAACCCATAGGGCGCGCCGCAGGGGTGGTGGCCGCGCGGGACGGTCACGACGTCGCCATCAGACACCGCCATAGTTTCATCCAACTGGCCGTCATCGGTATAGACCCGCTGAATGCCGAAGCCGTTGGGCGGGTTCAGGCGGTGGTAATAGGTCTCTTCCAGATAGGTGATCCGGGGGTAATCGTCCTCGTCGTGGCGGTGACTGGGATAGGACGACCAGTGGCCGTTTGGCGTGAAGACCTCGGTCACCAGCAGGCTGTCGGCGTAGTCCTCGGCCTCCATCGCTATGTTGTTGATATAGCGCGTGTTTACGCCCTTGCCGCGTTCGGTCAGGGTTATCCCGTCGGGGCCGATGCGACGCGCAGCATGCCCGCCTTTGCCCGGCGCGGAACAGACGGCGATGACGCAGTCGGTTTCTGCCACGGCCTCCCATTCGGTTCCGTTCGGCAGGTACAGGCAATGCGGCGGTGTTTTCTCGAACACGTTCATCCGGTCGCCCAGAACACCCCAATCCTGCCCGGCCCCGGTGATCTGTGCCTTCCCCTCGACCATGACCAGAATGACCTCACGATCCCCGGTGACCTCAGACGCCGTGTCTCCGGCCCGCAAGTGATAGAGACCAAACCCGACATACCGCCACCCGGCGCTGGCCGGGGTGATATCGTGGACCTTGCCGCGCGTGCCGAAGGGTTTCTTGAGCAGATCTGCCATTTTGTTCTCCTTGCGGGCAGCCATTCGGGCCGCCCGATTGTTGTTTCAGGCAGCTTGCCTTTGGTTCAGGGCCGAAAGAGCCTTGGACAGTTGCGCCTCGGTCCAGCCTTCCGCAACAGCTCGGCGCAGTATGTCCGCCTGACTTTCAGGCGCGTTGCCCCCGACCGGAGGGTCCGTGTCCAGATTGGTGGGGAAGGGATAACCCTCAGCGGTGGCCGCAATCGCGGCCTCCAACTGCGCTGCGCCCAACACTCCACGCTGTTTCAAGGCGACGAGGGACGGAAACACCGCCAGCGACATCGCTTGGCGATCCACTGCTTCCATCGCGCGCCCAAAGGCCGAGGAGATTTGCAACAGGTTCGCCATACGGTGAATATCGGCGCTGCTGTTTTCGCCCGCCGCGTGGAACAGGGCCGGGTTGAAGAACACCGCGTCGCCCTTTTCCAGTGGGAGCTGGATATAGCTGTCCTCGAAATGCGCCCGGTGGGCCTCATCATGGAAAGCCAGGTAGCCCGGCGGGTAGAGCTGCGAGAACGGTAGCAGCTTGGTCGGACCGCTTTCCACCGGCATGTCGCAATGCGCAACCGCCCCCTGCAGCGTCAGCGAGGCTGTCACCAGATGGGCATGGGCCGGGTACCGGGCCGTGCTGTCCGCACTTTGAAACCCAAGGTGATAGTCCCGATGCGCCTGTTGCGCCTTGCCACCGGGACGCACCTGATTGATCTGCGCCGTCACCTGATAGTTCGGCCCAAGCCATGCTTCACAAGCCGCCGAGATCGCCGTGTTCCCGAAATAGAGCGCAAACCCCTCCGGATCGCGCAGGCACTGTTTTTGCAAGGCGTTCCAAATCCGGTCATTCGCGCCTGAGGCGGCGAAATGATCACCCTCACCCGCCCCGCTTTGGCGTTCTAGTTCGATAATCTGACGAAACACATCCGTCGCCCGATCAATGATCGAGGTATCCGGATACGCCCCTTTCAAAGCGATCACACCGGCGGATTTGTCCAGAACCCAGCCCCATTCCGCCAGCAAAGCCCGGCGTGTGTCAGGTTGTTCCAACATCGGACGCAGCGCCTGCATGTCATAGACGGGCACGTTCTTTTCGACGGAGGCCGCAAAAGGCACCGTTTCAGCCAAAAGGTTCTGAGAGGTCAACACCTTGAATTCATCCAGATCACAGGATTCCCGGTCGAAATAGCCGACATATCCAAGCTGTTGAGTCACCATGACAGTCTCCTTTCTCATGGCTTTTGGTGTTGCCCTTTGGGGCTGGGTGTTACGCCGTGATCTCCAATCCCGCCCGTTTGCAGACCTCGACAATGTGGTCGTAGCCCATCTTGGAATACTCATAGGGCGGCGCCTTGGCCGGGTCCTGTTCGGCCTCGACCACAATCCAGCCGTCGTAATCCAACGCTTTCAGCGCGTTTGCGACCGCCTGAAAGTCGATGCAACCATCGCTTGGAACGGTGAAAGCGCCGCCGACCACCGCATCCAGGAAAGAATGGTCATTCTCGCGGGTTGTCTGCACGACCTGAGGGCGAATGTCCTTGAAATGCACGTGATGCACCCGGTCGCCCCAGCGGTTCAGGGTTGCCATCACATCACCGCCGCCAAACAGCAGATGGCCGGTGTCAAAGCACAGGTTCACCTCGGGGCCCGATCCCTCCATCAGCCAGTTCACGTCATCCTCGCTTTCGATGATCGTGCCCATGTGGTGGTGATAGGCCATCGGCATCCCCTGATCGGCCATCCATTTCGCCAATTCGGTGATCTTGGCTGCGTAGGCTTTAACCTCATCCTTCGACAGTTTCGGACGGTGATTGACCGGCGTGCCCATCTGCCCCTGCACGGTGTTCGAGCATTCGGCATAGACAATGCACGGGCTGTTCAGCGCCACGAATTGCTCGACCTGTTCGCGCACCGCCTCACGTTCGGTCGCGAAGTCGTTGACCAGCGACGCACCGGAACACCAACCGCCGCACAGGGCGATGTCGTTGCCGTCGAGATAGGCGCGCAACCCTTCGGTGTCGCCGGGCATCCGCTGGCCGCGCTCAACGCCTGTATAACCAATCTCTCTGGCCTCTTTCAGCGCCTGTTCCATGGTATAGGCCGCCGTCAGGTCGGGCAGATCGTCATTCTGCCACGCAATCGGAGAGATACCGATCTTCACGCTCATTTCGTGTTTCTTTCCTTGATCGCAACTTCATATGCCGCGCGTTTTTCGTTCACTTCGGGGCGGATTGAGACCTCGGGCACGGCTACTTCCCACCACGTGCCGCCATATTCGGTCGACGGGTACGGATCGGTATCAATGACCACCACGTAAGGTCCTTTGATGTCGCCCCGTTTGGCCAGTGCCTCTTCCAATTCAGCAATTGAACTCACCTTGACCGAGGTCGCCCCCATCGCCGCCGCATGTGCGGCAAAGTCGATGGCCGAGGGCGTCTCATGCACCGCGTGATCCAGAAGGTTGTTAAACTCGGCCCCGCCAGTGCCCATCTGCAAGCGGTTGATACAGCCAAATCCACGGTTGTCGGTGATCACCACGGTGAACGAGATACCCATCATCGCGGCAGAGGCCATTTCCGAGTTCGCCATCATATAGGTGCCGTCGCCGGTAAAGCAGATCACGTCGCGCTCGGGCTCGGCCATTTTGATGCCCATTGCGCCTGCGATCTCATACCCCATGCAACTGAACCCGTATTCCATGTGATAGGCGCCGGGGCGCGGGGCCTTCCACAGCTTGTGCAACTCACCGGGCATTGTTCCGGCGGCGCACATCACGACCGTGTCGTTATGCGAGGCCCGCTGAACCGCGCCAATCACCTGCATGTCGGTGGGCAGAGCATTCCCGTCGCCGGGCGCGTCGGTCAGTTTGTCGACCTTGCCGAACCAATCGGCTTTCAGGGTATCGGCCACTGGATCGGCGCTGTAGCCCTGCAAGCCTGCGCCCAGCTCTTGCAAACCCACGCGCGCGTCGGATTGCAATGGCATCGCCCCGTGCTTTTCGGCGTCATAGGCGGCGGTGTTCAGGCAGATCATCTCGCGTTCGGGGTTCGAAAACAGGCCCCATGACCCGGTGGTGAAATCCTGCAACCGCGTACCGACCGCAAGGACCAGATCAGCCTCGGCGCAGACATCGTTGGCCGGCTCTCCACCGGTCACTCCAATGGGCCCCAGATTCAATGGATGGTCCCAGGCCAAGGCTGATTTGCCCGCCTGCGTTTCAGCGACGGGGATGTTGTGGGTTTCAACAAAGCTTTGCAATGCATCGGTCGCGCCCGAGTAATGCACCCCGCCCCCGGCCACGATGACCGGACGTTTGGCCGTTTTTATCGCAGCAACCGCGCGGGCCAATTCACCCTCGTCCGGGCGGATGCGGCGCTGATACCAGACGCGTGGCTCAAAGAAGCTTTCGGGGTAGTCATAAGCCTCTGCCTGCACGTCCTGACAGAAGGCCAATGTCACCGGGCCGCAATCTGCCGGGTCGGTCATGGTACGGAAGGCGCGCGGTAGCGCGGTCAACAGGTGTTCGGGGCGCGAGATGCGGTCATAGTACCGGCTGACCGGGCGGAAACAGTCATTTGCGCTGACCGTGCCGTCGCCGAAATTCTCGATCTGTTGAAGCACCGGGTCCGGGCCGCGCGAAGCAAACACATCGCCGGGGATGATCAGTACCGGCAGTCGGTTCGCATGGGCCAATGCCGCCGCTGTCACCATATTCGTGGCCCCCGGCCCGATGGACGAAGTCACGGCCATCGCCCGCGTGCGGCGCATCTGCTTGGCATAGGCAATCGCGCAATGGGCCATGGTCTGTTCGTTGTGACCACGATAGGTGGGCAGGCTGTCCTTGACGGCGTGCAAAGCCTCACCCAGACCCGCCACGTTGCCATGGCCGAAAATGGCCCAGACACCAGCGATATAGGGCTCTCCGGCCTCATTCATCTGCGCCCCGAGATAGCGCACCAGAGCTTGCGCCGCGGTCAGTCGGACTGTCTTGCTCATCATGATCCCTTTCAACACGAAGCCGCCATGGGCTTTAGGTCGGTTTTCACATTTCTGAAGGTTCCAGGCCACCCAATCTGACCTGTGATTTATGTGTGGCCTTGCACCACTGAATGATCGGGCACCCCGCATGTCTGCGGGGCACCCGTGTTTTAAACGGTCCCGCCCAGCGAACCTTCCAGTTCGGCCAGTTCCTGACCGCCAGCCATAAGGTCCTGAAGTTCCTCAGGCGTGATCTCACCCCGTTTGGCCGTGCCCAGCGTCTGTCCCCGGTTCAACACGGTAAAGCGGTCGCCCACCGCCAACGCGTGGCGGACGTTGTGGCTGATGAACACGACGCCCACACCCTGACTGCGCACCTTGTCGATGGTCGCCAGAACGTTCGAAGTCTGACGCACCCCAAGGGCCGAGGTCGGCTCGTCCAGAATCAGGATCTTCGCACCGAAATGCACGGCGCGGGCAATCGCAACTGTCTGACGTTCCCCACCCGACAGCGTGCCGACGGCCTGATCCGGGCCACGCAGGTTGATGCCCATCTTGCGCATCTCTTCCATGGTGATCTCATCCGCCAGTTTCTTGTCGAAGAAGTTGATCCCGGCCACTTTGCGTGTCGGTTCATTGCCCATGAAGAAGTTGCGGCTGACGCTCATCAACGGGATCATGGCCAGATGCTGGTGCACCGTGGCGATACCCGCTGAAATGGCGTCACGCGGGTCTTCGAAATGCATCGGCCTGTCTTCGAAGAAGATCTCACCGGCGGTTGGCTTGTGCACACCGGACATGGTTTTGATGAAGGTCGACTTGCCCGCGCCGTTATCTCCCAGCAGGCAATGGCATTCCCCCGGTTTCAGGTCGAAACTGACGCCAGCCAGCGCGATCACCGAACCAAAGTGTTTCTGAATGTCGACCATACGGATGATCGGCTTTTGCTCTTGCGAGTCGCCGTGGTGGAATTTGGTGTCTTCGGTCATCTCAGCGTTCTCCTGTGATGATGCGACGAATATAAGTGTTCAGGATCACCGCACCCAGCAGGATCACACCCAGAAACACCCGGAACAGCGAACTTTCGACGCCTGCAAAGAACAGCCCCTGCTGCACCACACCAAAGATAAGCGCACCCAGCGCCGCCCCCAGAACCGAGCCATAGCCGCCGGTCAGCAACGCGCCACCGATGACCACGGCGATGATTGCCTCGAACTCTTTCAGCAGACCACGATCCGCGCCGGCCGAACCGAATTCCATGACCTGACAGGTCGCAAATACGGTGGCGCAGAAGGCGGTGAACATGAACATCAGGATTTTCACCTTGTTCACTGGCACACCCGAGTTTCGCGCGGCCTCGGCATCGCCACCGGCCGCAAAGATCCAGTTGCCAAACTTGGTTTTGGTCAGCAGCACATGGCCAAAGATAATGATGACAATCGCCCAGACGATCAGCATGGGGATACCGTCAACAACAGGTTGACCGGCGCGCGTACCGCGTTCGAACGTGGCGATAATGCCGTTGTCGCCCAGCCAGACGAACAGCCCCTGCAGAACTTTCCCACCAAAGATCGGGGCCAGCCAGTCGCCTTCTGCCGCGTCGCGGATACCGCCGATGATGGTCTTGTTCTCGAAGGTTTGCGGCAGATAGATGGTAAAGCCCCGCAGCACGAACAGCGCCGCCAGCGTCACGATAAAGCTGGGCAGCCCGGTGCGGATCACGATCCAGCCGTTAAAGGCACCGATCAGCATGCACAGAATGAAAGTCACAATGATCGAGATCCAGGCGGGCCAGCCCAGGATCACCAGAAAGATGGCAATCATCATGCCCGAAAAGCCGATCATCGAGCCGACGGACAGGTCGAATTCACCCGCGATCATCAACAGGCACGCGCCGACGGCGATAATCATGAACTGAGCGGACACGGTGCCCCAGTTCATCACGCCCTGCGCGTTGAACATGCCGGAATCAGCGGCGAATAGAAGAAAGAAGGTAAAGACTGCGACGGTTCCAACGATCCCGCCCAGCTCGGGGCGGATCAGCCAGCGGCGCAGCGCGGACATTTCCTTGACGCGTTCGTCAGCGACTTGGGTGGTGGACATGGGGTGCCTCCACGATTTGAAAGGTGCGGATTGAAGTCAGGCGGGTGGCGCGCCCTGGCGCCACCCGGTTGGGATCAGCGGTATTCGCCCGCGTGTTCCTCGACTTTTTCAAGGGCGTCTGCGGTCACAAAACCGGGGCCCGAGTTGATGTTGTTGCCCGGCAGAACGCCGTAGCGATGGTAGTTGGTCAGGATCACAACCGGCAGATACGCCTGCAGGAAGGGCTGCTGGTCGATGCCCCACTGAATGGTGCCGTCCTTGATGCCTTTGACGATTTCCTCACCCAGATCGAAGGTGCCGAAATAGATGTCACCGGCCATGCCGTTTTCCTTCAGCGCCGCCACGGTGGGATCAGCCGACACCGGACCCAGAGTCAATATGCCATCGGTATCCGGGTTTGCGGACAGATAGGCCAGAACCTTGTTCTTGATTTCCGCCGGGTCGGTGCCGCTGTCCAGCATCGCATCGCCCAGTTCAACACCCAGACCATCGGCAAAGCCACGGCAACGCTCGCCCACCGTGGGCTGCTGGATCGCGTGGTTCACGCACAGGAATTTGGTAACGCCGTCACCTTTTGCGCGCTGACCGGCGGCAAGACCGGCGTCATATTCGGGCTGGCCGACATACATCAGCGCTCCAACCTCGCGCGCCTGATCCGGCGTGCCGGTGTTCATGATGATAACGTCAATGCCCGAGTCCACGGCAGATGTGATCGGACCTTTCAACACGTCATAATCGGCCAAAGTGGTGATGATCCCGTTCGGCCCCGAGGCCGCCGCCTGATCGATGATCCGCGCCATGTCGGCGATGTCGCCGGTGGGCGGGTTGCGATACTCGACCTCGACACCCATCTGATCACCCGCCAGCGCGATGCCGTTCTTGATCGTGTTCCACCAGCTGTCGCTGTCCGGGGCATGGCTGACCAGGATGTACTTTTCGCCTTCCGCCGCAGCGCCCGTGGCCGCTGCAACCGCCACAGCACTGGCCATCAGCACTCGTTTCACAAACTTGTTCATTTGGTTTCCTCCCATAAAAACCGTCTGTTTTTGTCCTGGGCTATCCGCCCCATTCACTCGGTCGGACCGAATCTGTCGTAGCCGGAAGTGGTACCGAGCCGTTTTCAGTTTGAAGAAATTCGCTCATTTTGCAACCGGTTTCAAAATTTCCGCCATTTGGACGGGTGCGCCCGACCGCGCGGATTGCGTTGCCGCTTCGGCCATGGCCAGCGCAGCGACACCGTCATCCAAAGTCACCGGAACCGCCGCGCCCGACGTTGCGGCCTGGACAAATGCATCCCATTCGGCCCGATACGCGGGCATATAGCGTTCAAGGAAAAAGTAGGTAGGCTTGGCCCCGACAACACCGTCCGCCGTCGATTTGATCACCGTGTTTTCCAGCATGTTCTGGGCCTGCAGCAGTCCCTTTGATCCCAGCATTTCGACCCGTTGGTCATAACCATATGCCGCACGGCGCGAGTTCTTGATGACCGCGATCCGACCATCGGCGTAAGTCATTGTGACAACAGCGGTATCAACATCCCCGGCCTGCCCGATCTCGGGGTCCACGACCGAGGACCCGACCGCGGAAATAGAGGAAGGGATTTCCCCCATCAGATAGTTCGCCATGTCAAAATCGTGGATCATCATGTCACGGAACAGCCCGCCCGAAACCTTGATGTAGCTGACCGGCGGGGGTGCAGGATCGAATGAGGTGATCGACAACAGCTCAGCCTTGCCAATCTCACCTGCGTCGGCAGCGGCCTTCATCGCGGAAAAGTTGGGATCAAACCGGCGGTTGAACCCAATCATGACAGGTGGCTTGCGCCCGGCCACAACAGTCTGGCAGTCAAGCGCCCGCTGCAGGTCCAGATCGACCGGCTTTTCGCACAAAACCGCCTTGCCTGCCTGCGTTGCAGCCTCGATCAGGTCCGAATGCGTGTCGGTCGGCGTTGCGATCAGTACCGCATCAATATCCGGGTTATCGATAATTTCGTCCGAGCTTTGCACCTGCGCGCCATGCGCCTCGGCAAGTTGCGTCGCGGCTTCGGCCATTGCGTCCGACACCGCACATAGCTTGCTTTCCGAATGCGACGTAATGGCTTGCGCGTGGACACGTCCGATACGACCAGCACCAAGCAGCCCGACCTTCAGCATGTAATTCTCCCGAATCTTACTTGGCGTCACAATGTTGCTCTTTGCAACCGGTTGCAAGATTTTTTTTCGGGATGCCACGAGGAAACAGGCAAACACAGGCCAAGCGCCTTTTGACGGATGGGAATCACCCGTCGGACTCACGCCTAAGGTTGGCCCTGTTTTGATCAAAGGCCCCGAAAATCGCTCGAATTTTGTGGGAAATCGCAGAAAATCCGACCAGAAAAGGCGATCCGTACGGGAATCCCCCAATATCCGAGGCCTTAGACTTGGGCTAGTTTGAGGTCAGCGGATTACACTACCACTCAGTAACCCCTTACGAGGGGCTGGCCTGACCCCCTCACCCAGCCCCTCACCCTCCCCCAAGGCCAAAAGAAAATGGCGCGTTTGAAACAAACGCGCCAAGTGTCTTGGGGAGAACTTTAAAAAAACTCACGTCATAAAACCAACTGACGCCAACTCATCAATAGGGTCACTTTGACTGATTCTGTGGGGCCGGTCAGTGACCCGGATCACACAAACGAGATTTCGCGCGCGATGGGTCGGTTGCATCGGTTGGAAATGGCGATCCCTGAAGGACTCGAACCCTCAACCTGCTGATTAGAAGTCAGCTGCTCTATCCAGTTGAGCTAAGGGACCGCTGCGCCCTTCTTGCGGTTTTTACGGGCGGGGTTCAAGGCCCAAGCGCATGAAGGCGCTGTTGGGATCATCCTCATAGCCGTAGATCGGGCCGCAATAGGAATATCCCAATGCTTCGTACAGTTTGCGGGCGCCGTCATATTCCGGCAAATGCGCCGCGCCGGTTTCCAGAACCAGCGCGGATAACCCTTCCGACCGGGCGTGTTCCGCAAGATGATCCATCATCGCGCGCGCAAGCCCGCGTCCGCGCGCTTGTGACAGGATGTGCACCGATTTCACCTCGGCCGTTTGGTCCGGCAACAGCTTCAGCGCCCCGCATCCCACCGGTTGATCGCCGTCATAAACGCCCCAAAACCGGATCCCCGACCCGGACAGCGCATCGGCATCCATTGTATGATTGCTTTCCGCAGGGCCAGCCGTTTGGCTATGGGCAAAATGCGCCTCGACCACCGGGCGCAAAGCGTCCGATGTGGGGTCGGCCTGACGAATGTCGATCACTCAGTGCGTCCAGGGGCCGCGCCGGTCGGTGGCGAAGTTCTCGCCATAGCCCCGGGCGCGCAGGTTGGGTTTGCGCTTATGCGGCTCGCTGACCTGCGCCTCGATGCCGTTATCCTTGGCGTATTCCAGCGCCTCTTCCTTGGTATCGAATTTCAGCCGAACCTGAGTCTGCGTGTCATTGGACGAGGTCCAGCCCATCAGCGGATCAACCTCGCGCGCCGAGGCGGGGGCATATTCCAGAACCCATTTGCGGGTCTTTGCCATGCCCGAGGTCATCGCATTTCTTGAAGGCTGGTAAATCCGTGCGCGCATGTCGCCTCTCCGTCCTCACTTGGCTGATCATGTTTATGCGCCACGCGAGCGGCGCGGACAAGTCCGCAATTGTCGCGGGTTTCAGCGATCCGACTGATGCCAGAAACTGTCATCAACGTGGCCTAAAAAGGGTTCAGCTCATGATGAGGATTGCAACTTGATCCACCACGAAAGAACCCTTGAAATCGATGCCCGGCCCGAGGCCAACCGGGCCGTTCTAAGCCGGTTTATGAACACTGACGAATTTCCGCCACAGGTGCAATCGGATCAAATCCCGGACGGTCGGCTTGCGTATTACTGAAAGGCGTTTTCAAAAACCAGATCAGGACTTGCAGTTGGACAAAATAAGAACAAATGTAAGGGCCTGACCTGGAGCCTGCCCATGCCCTATGCCCATTCCGACAAGACCCAACTGACCGCCGAAGACGTCCGCGCCCGCCTGAAACTGGAAGGCGGCAAACAGTTCGTGATGCATACCGAGTTTGCCCCCGCAGGAGACCAGCCGACAGCGATCAGGGAACTAGCCGGCGGCGTTCTCGACGGCGAGCGCGATCAGGTCCTGCTGGGCGCGACCGGGACGGGCAAGACCTTCACCATGGCCAAGGTGATTGAAGAAACCCAGCGCCCCGCCATCATCCTTGCCCCCAACAAGACGCTGGCGGCGCAGCTATATGGTGAGTTCAAGGGCTTCTTCCCCGAGAACTCAGTAGAATACTTCGTGTCCTACTACGATTACTACCAGCCCGAGGCCTATGTGCCGCGCTCGGACACGTACATAGAAAAAGAATCCCAGATCAACGAACAGATCGACCGAATGCGCCACTCGGCCACGCGGGCGCTGTTGGAACGGGATGACGTGATTATCGTCGCCTCGGTGTCCTGCATCTACGGCATTGGTTCGGTCGAGACCTACGGGGCGATGACGCAGGACCTGAAGGTTGGCAATGAGTACGACCAGCGGCAGGTGATGGCCGATCTGGTGGCCCAGCAATACCGCCGCAACGATCAGGCCTTTCAGCGTGGCTCGTTCCGGGTGCGGGGCGATTCACTGGAAATCTGGCCCGCCCACCTTGAGGATCGCGCCTGGAAACTGTCCTTCTTCGGTGAAGAACTGGAACAGATCACCGAATTCGACCCGCTGACCGGTGAGCGCGCAGCAACGATGGAACAGGTGCGGGTCTATGCGAACTCGCACTATGTGACGCCGAAACCCACGATGCAGCAGGCGATCATCGGGATCAAAAAGGAGCTGCGCATCCGGCTGGACCAACTGGTGGGTGAGGGAAAGTTGCTGGAAGCGCAACGGCTGGAACAGCGCACCAATTTCGATCTGGAAATGCTCGAGGCCACCGGTGTCTGCAACGGGATCGAGAACTATTCGCGCTATCTGACAGGCCGCGCACCGGGCGAACCACCCCCGACCCTGTTCGAATTCATCCCCGACAATGCCATCGTTTTCGCCGATGAAAGCCATGTCAGCGTGCCGCAGATCGGCGGCATGTACCGGGGCGACTATCGGCGCAAGTTCACGCTGGCCGAACACGGGTTCCGCCTGCCGTCCTGCATGGATAACCGGCCCCTGAAGTTCGAAGAATGGGATGCCATGCGCCCGCAATCCGTCTTTGTCTCGGCCACCCCCGCCAAGTGGGAGATCGAACAGACCGGCGGCGTCTTCACCGAACAGGTGATCCGCCCCACCGGCCTGCTGGACCCCGAGGTCGAAATCCGCCCCGTGTCGATGCAGGTGGACGACCTGCTGGACGAGGTGCGCAAGGTCGCCGCCATCGGCTTCCGCACGCTGGTCACGACGCTGACCAAACGCATGGCCGAGGACCTGACCGAATACCTGCACGAGCAGGGCATCAAGGTGCGCTACATGCACTCGGATATCGACACGCTGGAACGCATCGAAATCCTGCGCGACCTTCGGTTGGGCGCGTTTGACGTGCTGGTCGGCATCAACCTTCTGCGCGAGGGGCTCGACATCCCCGAATGCGGGCTGGTCGCCATTCTGGACGCGGATAAAGAGGGGTTCCTGCGGTCCGAGACTTCACTGATCCAGACCATCGGCCGCGCCGCGCGTAACGCCGATGGCCGTGTTATCATGTATGCCGACAAGATCACCGGTTCGATGGAGCGCGCCTTGGGCGAAACCAACCGCCGCCGCGCCAAACAGCTTGCCTATAACGAGGAACACGGCATCACCCCCGAGACGGTGAAAAAGAATGTCGAGGACGTTCTGGCCGGGCTCTACGAAGGCGACGTGGACATGAATCGCGTCACCGCCACCATCGACAAACCGATGCACGGTGCCAATCTTGAGGCCCATCTGGACGGTCTGCGCGACCAGATGCGCAAAGCCGCCGAGAACCTGGAATTCGAAGAGGCCGCCAACATCCGGGATGAGATCAAACGTCTGGAAGCGGTCGATCTCGCCGTCGCCGACGACCCCATGGCGCGTCAATGGGCGGTCGAGAAAGCCTCGGAAGACGCGGTTAGGTCGCGTGGGCGGTCAACGGCTGGGAGGCCGGGCCAACGGGGTGGGAATGTGAAGCGGCGGAAGAGGTGATAGCCTCTACTTTTTTTCGCCAAGTGGCTTCAAACCCAGGGTATCTCGATAGGCATTTATCGCAAATTCTCGCTGCGCCAACCACTTTTGTCTCTCAATATCCCAGGTTTTTAGAGCTACCTGTTCAGTCGCTCTCGCTCGTTCATACGAACCGATTACCGTGCCAAAGAGAAGCATCAATGAAAATGCCAAAACAGAAGCTGAAACGTTAACGGCTTTGTTTGCTTCCTTTGTGATCAAAAATATCGCCAACCCGCCAATAAACGTCAATGCTACCGGCAAAACATTACCTGCAGCGGCAGTACGGCTACTACCCATAAGTAACCCGATAACGCCTGCCAAACATCCAAAAACCAGAACAAGTCCTAAAATCGTTCCGTAAGAAACGTCCATTTTGGCTTCGGCGCTAACGCATCTGTCCCTCACCAAATTGAACAAAAACAACGCTAAGACTGAAGTTAGGGCCAGTGCTAAACTGCACCCAAACAATACTGCTGTTTTCTCCAAAGATAGTAACAAATCAATTTTATACATTGAGTTCATCCAGTGTTAGCCACGGGGCAAAGTTGTTTGGATCTCCGAATGCATCTGGTGATGGTTGGTTTGCCATGAAGCCCTCCCAGTCATCACCAAACTCAAGTGGGCTTTCGAAACAATTTAGCAGCTGTGTTGATTCATCTAAACTCAACGTCTCGCCGGATTTCCGTTTTAGTGTAAGTAGCTTACAGCCACCGCCTTCCTGCTCAAGCTCGCTGCTTTGGCCAGCCGATGCATCATCTTGCTCCGTTTCATCTTCGGCTGTTGAATCTGAAAACTGTGCGAATGTGGTTGTGCTGAATAGTGCAAATACCACAACTATTGATTGCAAATACAAACTACGTTTCATACCAAACCCTCAAAAACCAACATACCTTATCATCTTTTTTTGGCATCTCATAATCTTACCAAAGGCGCTGGATGGATTTTCAACTCATTCCTCCAATGCTCTCTAAACTCAAAAAAGGGGATATGACCCTTACCTACTCACAAACGTATACTAAGAACTTGCAGCCAAAACCCTTCTATTTCGCGTTTGAGATCACAAATTGTGGTTCCAAACGGTTGCCGTGACGCACCCCAACACGTTCTCTCTAGGCGTGAGATCTAATGCGCCATTCACCGAGTGCACGGCGCTCGTGTGGTACAGGCAAAGGACCAGGCGCGCTTCTCAGGAAAATCTGTCAGCAAGCGTAGGATGGGTGCTCGCACCCATCTTTTTTGTGATGAACATTGATGGGTGAAATCACCCATCCTACAGCCCGACACTACCCTTACAGCCCAACGCCCTCTCCTCCACGTTTGAAAAAACAGGTTGTGTTTTCAAAACGGTTGTCATGACGAACACCCCACACAGCCTGCTCGAATTCCAAAGCGCCATTGACCGGGTACGGGGCACCCGCGTGGTGCTGGCCGAGGATCTGGCGCAGTTTTATGAAAAATCCGTCAGCGCCTTCAATCAGGCCGCCTCGTGCACTACTAACGTCTGTCGTAAAGACAGATCACCACCCTTGCCCAAGGCCCATCGACAGCTAAGTTTCCGTCATGCGCCTTCTTCTGCTCACGATACTCCTCGCCACCCCGGCCACCGCATGGGAGGCCTCGGTGGGTCAAATCTGCACCCTGTCGCATGACACCGAACAGGCCGAAATCTTCCTGACCTACGACCCGTCCCAACCTCTCTATACGCTGACGGTCACGCAAAAGACCGAGGCCTGGACACAGGCCCCATGGTTTGCCATGCGGTTTGAGGGGCCGAACCCGATCGAAATTGCCACCTCGCGCCATGTGTTGTCGGACGGTGCGGCCTCGCTGACTGTCACGGATACCGGGTTCGGAAATGTGCTGGACGGGTTGGAATATAATCAGACCGCCTACGCCTTCACTCAGGACGGGGTGGCCGAGTTTCCTTTGGACGGTGCCGCGCCGCAGGTCCGCATTTTTCGCGACTGCGCCGGGGCTCAATTGTCCTGAGGTGAAGAAATCAGGCCGAACGGATCAGGGCCGCACGAATTTCGCGTTCCCCACAGCGCGTTGTGTTGCCGTGCCGGATGTGGGTGATTTGTTGGCGCGCACCTGACCTGACTTTTCGCACGAGACACCGTTGCGGTCCGGGTCATAGCGTTCGTGATACCCGGCATAACCTTTGCGGAATGGACCAAAGCCAAGCTTTGCGGGTGCTTCACAGCCTGACAGGGCGATGAGGTGCAGGATCGCTCCGTTCCGGTCGAACTCGGACATTCGGATGTAGATGTTCGCCGCAATCAGTGCGGTTGTCAGAGGTAAGGCCACGACCATCAGCCCAATGCGAAAAGGCGACAAAGCCCGCCGCCGCGTCGCGTCAGCGCGCAGGTGTCGCTTTGAGGGCTGCGGGTTCAGGTTATCCTGTTCCTGCGTGAGGCGATCCAAATCCATACCCCGTCTGTACACGCGATTTGTGGCAAAGCCGAGGCGGCGGCGACCCGACGGGCTGGAACTGTGTCCCTCAAACCCGTATCAAATGGTCACCTCTGACGCGACAGCAAACCGAGTGCGATGCCCAAGGCCGACCCATACCAACCCACGGACGACGCAGCGCGCAAGTTGGCGCGCGATCTGGTGGGCAGCGCTACTTTTGCCGCGCTGTCCTTTCTGCGCCCGGACAACGGCTTGCCATCATCGTCACGCATTGCACTGGCGACGGATGAGCAAGGGCAACCGATCTCGTTGATTTCAACGCTGTCCGATCACACCCGTGCTCTGCACGCGAACCCAGCCTGTGCGCTATTGATCGGAGAACCGGCGGACAAGGGCGATCCGCTGACCCATCCGCGCCTGACGTTGCACGCCACAGCACAGTTGGTCGCCCGAGGCACACCCGATCATGAGGACCTGCGCCTGCGCTATCTGGAGTTGCGCCCGAAAGCCAAGCTTTATGTCGATTTTGCAGACTTCGGGTTTGTTCGCTTTGACATCACCGACGGGCTGCTCAACGCAGGGTTCGGAAAAGCCTACCGTCTGAGCCCTGCGGATTTCTAGACGTCATCGGACCACGTGAACCGCGCATTTTGCGTGGCGCACCACATGCGTCGCGGTAGACCCCAGCAGCAGGTCCTGCATCCCCGGCCGATGCGATGCCATAATGATCAGATCCGGGCTGTGTGCCTCGGCCCAGTCCAGGATACTGCGGCCCGAATGCCCCTCGATCACCAGCCCTTCGGCATTGGGCAGTTTTGCGGCAAGGTCATCCAGCTCGGTCTGAATGGCCTTGCGCGCTTCGGTCAGATATTCGGCGGGCATGTAGGAAATCGCATAGTTGGGAATATGCTCGACAACATGCAGCAAGGTGACCTTTGCGTCCGGTGTTGCCAATACCTCGGCCAGTTTGATCGGGCCGGACGTATCCCGTTCGGTGTCGAAGGAAATGGGGACAAGAATGTTGTGATACATTTTAGGGCCTCCGTTTTACCGCAGTCATAATAAACCACGCGGAAATCAGAGGCCTTGATCCAGGTCAGGATCGGTCAAAGGTTTCGGCCACCTCGTACATGACCGGTTCAAAACTCTTGCATAATTCGTTGAGCTTGCGGTTGCGGTCCCGCATCTCGGGCGTGCGCAACATCGCCAGGAAATCCTCACGGCGCTCCCACTGTGAATAGTTGGCAATGCGGGTCTGCGCGTCGTTCACATGAAGGCCCGCTGATACGAATCCCGGCTGCTTGGAGATAAAGCTGGAATAGGCATCCGTCAGCGCTTCTAACAGGTCCTGACAGGTTCCCGGTGTCATTTCAAATGTTGTAATGACGGTCTGCACGGTTGCGGTTTTGGCGATGGTCGGCATCTGATCCTCCTTTGGCTGATCTCAGCCTAGCACAGGAAACCTATAAGTCGCGCAATTCCTTGGATTCTTGTAATTTTGGCAAGAGAATGACGGCCGCCCGCCTGGGGCGACCGCCTGAGCACTTACCGCTCCATTCGCACCAGAACAGATGCCGTACCCCTCAGGTTTTCCTGCCACCGCAGGCGAACACCGTCTTCGTTGTTCCCCTGCTCGACATCGACATAGGGGGTGGCATAGCGAACTGTGCCAAGCGTACTTCTGAGCGCCCCCAGCGCGGTGACGGAATCGCAGCTTCGCGCCTTGCCCTTGAATGGCAAGCGGGCAGAGGTCCAAACGCTCCATGTCCCGGCAGCCGTGTTCTGTGTATGGCGAAGCCGAAGAGGGTTCGCTACTTTCTTGTCGATACCGTGAAAGGTGTTGTTCTGGAACGTCACATTGACGTGGCGATCCTTATTGAGGTCAGCAAACGTTGTATCCACCCGCTCGGCGCGTTCAATGTCGCTGCTGCTTGACCGGAACACGTTCCCCGTCACCGAAAGCCCGTTCAGAAAATGCCCCGGCCCATGGGGGCGGACCACAATATAGCTGAACCAGGGCGGTGCTTCGCTGGAATAGAAGATGTTGTCCGTGATGCTCATGGCGCTGAACGAATTGCCCGAAACATAGCTGGGTTCTGCGTCGCGCTCATTGCTCCATTCGATAAAGCAGTTGTCGATGTAGTTCTGGGCAATGGTCGAGCTGTTGTAGGTGCCAATCATGATCAGGCCAGCGGTGCGAACGCCCTGCGGAATGCTGTCCCCCTGAAAGAAATGATTGCCCAAAATCATGTTGTTGTCGCCGCCCACCACGGCGAAATGCTTGAACCTTACGACGCGGTTATGGCGCAGCTTGATGTCATTCGCGTTTGTGTTCAGCGCAATCGAGTTACGCTCGGGCACGGTGAAGGATTCCTCGGCGGACAGGAACTGGCAATTGTCGATCAGCATCCCCTTGCACCCGGTCCCGGTTGACGAGATGCCGCGATCTTTGGGGCGGCTGATGAAACAATCGTTCAGCGAAAACGTGCTGCCCGACTGCGCCAGACGGATGGCGCTGCACCGGCTGTTGCACTGGAATTCGATCTGCTCCATGCCGAATTTGCGCAGCGTACTGAAGCCGCTGAAATCCAGCAGATATTTGAAGGACTGGAACGTATAGGTCTGCGTGCCCGAGGCGTCATAGATCGGCGCATTCAGCGTGATCTCGCCCGCACCGACATCCTTGGATCGCACGTAAATCTCGCGCCCCACGCCTGCGCCCTGCACCAGTGATCCAACAGGGATATTCGCCACATTGGCCACATCCGTAAGGCGGGTATTGTCGGAAGGGTCATAGGTGGCGACCGAGGTGAAGGTCTCGGTGTCCCAATCCGTGCTGCTTTTGACGTCGAACTGTCCGTTACGGATCACACGTCGGGTGGAGAAGCCTTGCTTGTTGGGCACAGCCGCCGCCATATCAATCGGCCCCGTCACCGCGACCTTGCGCCCGCCAAGATCCAGCGAGTCGTGGTCCGAGTTGTTCAGCAAAGCCTGAAATGCCTTTTTGAAGGCCAGTTCCTCATCCCCGAAAGCGGTGATGTAGGCAGGCAGATCGAAATTCTTGGTCAACAGCAGCATCTTGTCGTCGGGCATGGTCACCGTGCCTTCGAAATCCATCTCGGACGCCATGCTGGTATTTTCGGCCAAATGATACGTGCCCTGCGGAACATAGACCCGACGACCGCCCGCAGCCTGATCCGCCGCCTCGAACGCAGCCGAGTCATCGGTGACACCGTCGCCAATGGCCCCGTAATCGCGCACATCCACAACGCTGATCATCTCGCGCAGGAACACGCCGCTCACATCCGTGATCTCGATGTCATCGACCCGCACCAGTGCGCCGTTGGCACCAAGGATATCCAGACCAAAATGGCCGTACAGCGCATCGACACCCCAGGGCATGTCCACCCCGGGGCGACGCCCGGTGCCGACGATTGCGGTGATTTCATGCACTGCCCCATAGCCGGAAAGCTGCGTCGCCGGCCCCTCTTCGATCACGCCGGTCAGGTTTGTATCCCCGGCCCCGCCAGCCCAGGCCGCAATCCGAACCTCGGGCAACGGACCGCTGACGGCTTTGACACGCGCCTTGATCTGCAGATAGCAGCCGGGCAGCAGTGGCGTCTGGCCCATATAGCGCAATTGCTGCGTTGGATTGACCTTCAGAATCTCAAGACAGCCGCCAAAATCCGCATCCGCTGGCACAAATGCCCCCGTGCCCGACCCGGCATAGGTGGGCGAGCCCGGTGTCCCGTCCCCCGCAGACCAAACCCCCAGACCATCCGCGAATTGAGGCGGCATGAAAACGATGCCGTCGGTGATTGCCTTGTTCATAGAAATCCCTTTCCCAATCGCGCCGCACAGAACAGCGACACGTTCAAACCCTCAGCCCGGGTCCACCCCGAACGCGAAAGTCTGAGTATCCAAAAGGGATTAACTGCGGCTCATCCCACCGTGACGGTGGCGTTGCCTCAGGCTGATGGGTCGGAATTGCCCAGCAATTGCACGCCGTTGATTTTCCAACCGTTTTCCTGCTCGATCATCTGGTAGTCGAGAATGTGAACCCGGCCGTCACCATCCACGATCATGACCTTTTGCCACAGCGCGCCCGCAATCTCGCGCAGTTCCAGAAACCGCACCTCGGACGGCCGCCACACCATCGGATAGCCGTTGCGCACCATGGCACCAAAGTTGTCGGGATTCTGGAACAGGCGCTGGATATTCGGGCTGGCAAAGGTGAAGGCGGTGGCGAAATCATCGGCTTCGAACGCTTCGATCTGCGCCGCGATATTGGCCTCGATCTCTTCGCTCTGACCATAGGCACCCGAAGCCAGAGCGACACTCAGGGATACAGCAAGCAAAAATCGACGCATGGGGCCACCTCCTGACGGAAGGGTAGCCCCAAGCGGGATCAGGTCAAATCAGACCAGCTCTCCGGCCAGGGCCTTGTCGATCAGTGCGATCGTCTCGGCCACGCCGTAAAGCGCGATGAAACCACCAAAGCGCGGCCCCTGCGAGGCCCCCAGCAGCACCTCATAAAGCGCCGTGAACCAACCGCGCATCGGGTCGAACCGCTCGCGTCCGATGGAATAGACCACTGATTGCAGCGCCTCGTCCTCGACCGGGCCGTCATAGGCCTCAAGCGCAGCTTTCAGCGCCTCCAGCGCTTCGCGTTCCTGATCGGTTGGCGCGCGGTGCTTGCGGGTCGGTTTGACGAAGTCGTTGAAGTAGCGCACGGCAAAGCCCGCCGCCTGATCCAGATCGGGATGGCTTTCCGCAGTCGCGTCGGGCGCGTAACGGCGGATAAAGCCCCACAACGCCTCTTTGTCCTCGGCCCCGGACACTGATGCCAGGTTCAGCAACATCGCAAAGGGCACCATCAGGGTCGACTCGGGCACCTCTCCGCCATGGATATGCCAAACCGGGTTGTTCAACTGCGCCTTCAGGTCCTGACCCGGATAGGCACGCAACTGTTGATGATACTCGTCATAAGCTTTTGGGATCACATCAAAATGCATCCGCTTGGCGGTCTTGGGCTTTTGATACATGAAATAGGCCAGCGACTCGGTCGGCGCATAGGTCAGCCATTCGTCAATCGACACGCCATTGCCGGAGGACTTGGAGATCTTCTGACCGTTTTCATCCAGAAACAGCTCATAGCTGAAATGCTCAGGCGCACGGCCACCCAACGCACGGCAGATCGCGTCATAGATCTTTTCGTTGGTCGCGTGTTCTTTGCCGTACATCTCGAAATCGACGCCCAGCGCCGCCCAGCGCGCGCCGAAATCCGGCTTCCACTGCAGCTTCACGTGTCCGCCGGTGACGGGCACGGTCCATTCCTTGCCGGTTTCATCGTCAAAGGTCACCGTGAAGGTCTCGGCGCAGACCTTTTTCATCGGCACATACATGACCCGCCCGCTTTCCGGGTGCAGCGGCAGGAAGATCGAATAGGTCTGCTGGCGTTCTTCCCGCAGGCTTTTCAGCATGATTGCCATGATCTCGTCATAGCGTTCGACCGCGCGCTTGAGGATCTCGTCAAACTGCCCGGACTCGTAGAATTCCTTGGCCGAATAGAACTCGTAATCGAACCCAAAGGTATCAAGAAACCGCCGCAGCATCGCGTTGTTGTGCGCGCCAAAGCTGTCGTATTCACCGAACGGATCCGGGACCGAGGTCAGCGGGCGCTGCAAATGCTGTTCAAGTATCTCAGGGTTCGGTACATTGGTCGGAACCTTGCGCATCCCGTCCAGATCGTCCGAGAAACAGATCAGCTTGGTGGGGATATCCGACAGCGCCTCGAACGCACGCTTGACCATCGTGGTCCGCGCAACTTCGCCAAACGTGCCGATATGCGGCAAGCCAGAAGGGCCATAGCCCGTTTCAAACAGAACATAGCCCTTTTCCGGCGCATTCTTCTGATAGCGTTTGAGCAACCGGCGCGCCTCTTCAAAAGGCCAGGCCTTGGACGACATTGCGGTGTCACGCAGTTCAGACATTTCGATATGCTCCATCGGGAAGGCTGTGCCGGTCACCCGATGCGACCGGACCGACCCCTCCTATTGTGCTAGTGCAGCATGAGTCAATAATGGCTCATGCTTTTTCGGCCCAGCAAGCGTGGCAGGCTGGTCGCGCGCAGACGAAATCGGCCTGACTGGTCAGCCAATCCCCAAGATCGCGCGCGCCTCGGCCGGAGATGCGACCGCGCGCCCGGCGTTGCCAGCACATGTGGCCAGCGCTTCGATCAACTGCCCGTTGCCCGAGGTTTTGTCGCCTGACGGCAGATAGAACGTGTCCTCAACCCCGGTGCGCAACATACCACCCAACTCGGCGCTCAGCTGGTGCACTGGCCAAATGTCCGCCCGCCCGATCAGCGTTGTCTGCCATTTTGATCCGGGGATCATGTATTTCTGAAGCAGACGCAGCAGATCACCATCCACCGGCATGCCCGAGGCGACACCCATCACAAGGTTATACTGTGCTTGCCTGGCCATTCCCGCACGCACATACATCTCGACCGAGCGGACAATGCCCACGTCAAAGCACTCAAACTCGGGAATGCTTGCGGTCTCTGCCATTACGTCCAAAAAGCCCTGCACCTTTTCGGGCGGGTTATCGAAGACCATCGGTGGCCAGGCCCAATCGCCCGAGGCCCGCAGCTTGAGGTAGTTCAGCGTCCCGGCATTGCAGGCCGCAATCTCGGGCCTGAGTTCACGCAACACACCGACCGGTGCGCTGATATCCGCACCGGGCAAGCCGGTGGTCGAATTGATCAGCACGTCCGGACAGGCATCGCGGATTGCATCAGTAATGTCGCGGGCAACTTTTGGATCCCAGCTGGGCAAGTGACCGCGACCGGGGCCCTGATCCCTGTAATGGACATGAATGATCGACGCCCCTGCATCATAAGCCTCATGCGCCGAGGCTGCGCAGTCTTCGGGGGTAACCGGAACGGGATGCTGCGCCGGGTTGGTCAGCACCCCGTTCAGCGCACAGGTCAGGATCGCCTTATCCATGGTTAAGGCCGTGGCAGGCACCAAACGCAGCGGGTTTGATGGGGGTGGTTGGGTCGTTCAAATGGGGGCTCATAAAGGCTCCTGTTCGGGGGGATTTGCATAGATTGCGTCGATTAAAGCGGCATGGTTTTCCTCGATCACCCGGCGCTTCATCTTAAGGGTCGGGGTCAGTTCATCGGCGTCCTGAGACAGAGGTCGGTCCAGAATACGGAATTCATGCACCTGATTGACGCGAGAATAACGAGGGTTGATCTGGGCAATGGCGGCAGCGACAACCTCTTGCACGCGGGGATGCAACGGTGTCGGATTGTCCAACCCTTCAGCCTTGGCAAAGGCGGCCAGCGCATCTTCCGAGATACTCAGCAGCGCGGCCACGAATTTGCGCCTATCTCCCAACAACATGGCGTGTTCGACCAGCGGAATATCCGTCAGGTCATTTTCAATCGCGGCGGGCGAGATGTTCTTGCCGCCGGTGGTGATCAGAATTTCTTTCTTGCGCCCGGTGATGGTGACAAACCCATCCTCGTCGATCTGCCCCAAGTCACCTGTAAGAAGCCAGCCATCTTCGGTCAGGGTTTCGCTGCTGGATTCAGGGTCTTTCAGATACCCATCAAAGACGTTCGGACCACGCACCAAAACCTCACCGTCCTCGGCAACGCGCGCCTCGATGCCCGGCAGAGGTTTGCCGACACTGCCCAATCGGTTGGCGCTGGCGCAGTTCATCGTGCTGGGGCCGCAGGCCTCGGACTGGCCGTAACCTTCATAGACATCGATGCCGAGGCCGAAAAAGAACTGCAGTGTCTGAACCGAGATCGGTGCCGCAGAGGACAGGATCGTACCGCAATCCGCCAGCCCCAATGCGCGGCGCACCCTTCTCAGCAACAGCCGATCAGCCAGACGGTATTGCAGCGCAAGGCCAAAGCCGGGCTTTTGACCCCCAAGCCGCTTTTGAGCCACCTCCTGCCCAACACCCAGTGCCCAGCGCGCCATCGCGCCTTTGGCCCCTTTTGCCGCAGCAACACCCGTGGTGATCCGTTCTTCGATCTTCTGCCAGACGCGCGGCACGCCCAGAAACACCGTTGGGCGGCACAGGGGCAGCACATCGCGCATGGTCAAAGGGTCCAGACAATACCAGACCTGACTTCCAAACACGGCTTGGCCCAATATCGAGTTGTTGAACTCTGCAATATGGGCCAGCGGCAGGTATGACAGCATACGCGCGCCGTCCTTGACCTGCATGAACTCACCAAGCGTCTGCGTTATCCAGATCGCGGCGCGATGCGACAGCACAACCGCCTTCGGTTTCCCGGTGGTCCCCGATGTATAGACTAGAAGTGCCGTGTCTTTCAGCGTCAGCGCATTGCGGCGGGCGTCCAATTCGGGCTGAAACTCTGCCCCGCCAAGCCCAAGGAAATCAGGCCAGGACAGCACATCGGCCTCTGCCACCTGTCGGTTCATGGACACGACGTGGCGCAGACCCGGGACATCTGCCCGCACCGATTGCACCCGCGACAGGTTTTCGTCCGTGTCGCACAAGACCAGCGGGCAATCCGAATGGCGGATGATATAGTCAATCTCTTCGGCTGATGAGGTGAAATAGATCCCTGTCGGATTGCACCCGGCCGCCATTGCCGCATGGGCCATGACCACCCATTCCGGGCGATTGCGGCCGAGAATGCAAACGACCTGTCCGGGGTCAAGCCCCAAGGCGATCAATGCACGACCCGCCCGCTCAACCTCGGCCCCGAACCCCGACCAGCTTTGCGATTGCCAATCCCCATCAACCTCGTGCCAATAAGCAGGCGCATCCCCAAGCCGCCTGACGGTGTCGATCAGGTGAAGCGGTACGGGCTTCAGGGTATTGGCGTCGATCGGCTGCATCTCGTCCTTTCCGGGGTCAGGACCGTTTATTGCCGGAACCGCGATCCGGGCGGCGGCGTGGTCTCAGGCGGTCCAGCAAAGCACTGGGCGTTTTCCATCCATTCCCTCGCCAGATCGCCCGAAACGGTCAGATCAGTGTCCACATAGCTGCGCGTCTGCGTCACCGTCTGCGCAAACCCAAGGGCCGAACCGCTGATCTGCCCCACCGACGCGTCGCCAAATTGCCAGACCTCGCCCGAGGGCGCAGTCAGTTCGACGGCAGGCATCGCAGGCGGAACCTCTTTCCCGCGCAGTTGGAACGAAAACCCGAATGTGTTGACGCCCAGAATGACGATGTTCTTGATCCGGTCGCTCTCGGTGCGTTCCGCGCCGAAAAGGTCAAAGACCTCGTGCCCATGGGCCCAGGTCTCCATCTGGCGCGCGCTGATGGACGACCGCGCCGACATCGACGGTCCCACCCAGGGCAGGCGCGTTTTGGGATCCACACCCTGCCAACGGGTGGCCATATCGCGGAAGTAATCCCGCCAGAGGGTCAGCAGCGCCTCGCCCCGTTCCGAGATGGCGGCGTTTTCCATGGCCCGAAACCCCAGCGTCTGGATTTTGGGCAGGCTTTCACCCAGCATCGCATTGAACGCATCCGCCGAGGTCAGCGACAGATCGGCGGCCCGGTTCCAGAAATGCAGATGCACCAACACATCATTCACCGTCCACCCCTTGAACTGGGTGGGCGCATCCCAACGTCCGTTGCACTGCGCCTCGATTACGGCAGCCAATGCTTCGCTTTCCTCCAGAAAGGCAGTGACCTGTTCCATTATGTCTCCAACAGAGTATTGAGCCGGTCGACGGCGTCCAGAAAATCGGCTTTGAAATCCTGAACGACCTGTCCGGCCGAGGTTGTTTCATTCATCAATCCAACCGCCTGTCCGACCCAATAGGTCGCCAGTTCGGTCGCACCTTCATGCCCGGCTGAGGCCAGTTTTTCGGTCAGATGCAATGCCGGCTCGCTGACGATGGTCTGGAACGGCATCGGCAAGGGGGACACATCGCTGTCCTCCCACGCATCTGTCCAGGCCGATTTCAACTGTCGGGACATCTTGCCGGTACGCGACTTGCTGCGCACAGTGTCCGAGGACGTGGCCGCCAGCATCTTGTCCTTGATCGGCTGCGCCGGTTCCCCTTCGGCAGTTGTCAGCCAAACCGAACCGCACCACGCGCCCGCAGCCCCCATCGCCATCGCGCCCGCCATCTGGCGACCCGTGGCAATACCGCCCGCCGCCAGAACCGGCCTGCCCTGCGCGACCGAGACGATCTCGGGCGTCAACACCATGGTTGAAACCTCACCGCAATGACCACCCGCTTCGCCGCCCGCAGCCACAAGAACATCCACCCCGGCGGCGATCTGCCGTTCGGCGTGTTTCTTTGCCCCGACCAGAGCGGCCACCGGAACGCCCCGCTCATGCGCCATGTCGATCATGATCTTCGGCGGCTCACCCAAAGCGTTTGCGATCAGCTTGATCGGGAACGAGAACGCAACCTCAAGCATCGCCTGCGCGCCTTCTGCATCCATGTTGCGGGCGAAATCCAGGAACCTGATCCGATCATCATCAATCCCGGACGTGTCGATGCCATGGCTTTGCAGGACTTGTTCGGCCAGTAGTTTCTGCTCGGCGGGCAACGCGGCCAACAATTGGTCGGGGTCAAGCCCTGCACCAGAGGCCGCAAGGTTGTTCGGTACGATCAGGTCCACGCCGTAAGGTTTGCCATCGACGTTGGCGTCAATCCATTCCAGTTCCTGCCGCAACTGCTCGGGCGTGTACATCACCGCGCCAAACACACCCATCCCACCGGCCCGCGACACCGCAGCGACCACATCCCGGCAATGGCTGAAAGCAAACAGCGGGAACTCCAGCCCCATATTCTTGCACAGCTCAGAATTCACGGCGCGTCTTCCTCCAACGCGATCATCAGCGCGCCAGCGGTCAGTTGCGCACCGGCCCGGGTGACAACCTCGCGGACCTGTCCGTCGCGCGTGGCCGTGATCTGGTGCTGCATTTTCATCGCTTCGAGAACGGCCAGCGTCTGGCCCTTTTCGATCTCATCACCCGGCGCGACGTTGATCGAGACCACAACCCCCGGCATCGGAGCCACGATCCGGCTGCCGCCCGCATCGTCGCCTGACGCGGTCAGTGGATCGAAAATCGTGAACGCGAGGTCAACTGTGTCGAGGCGCAGGCCGAATTGGCGGTTGCCCCAGCGGGTGAAGCTGACGGTAACGCGCCGCCCGTCCAGCGTCAGGGTTGCGCCGGTGTCGTCCATGCTCTGAACCGTCGCGACAAAGCTGTCATCGCCGCAACGGACGTCGAAACGATTGCCAACCGGCGAGACCGAGACCTTGGCCTCGGTCTCGCCGTGGATCAGTGTCACCATGTTCGGCAGTGGCGCAACGCTGTGCCAGTCAAGCAATTCGACGCTGACGACGGTGGATTGCGCAAACAGGCGGTCGCGGTCCTGACAATGGATCAGAACGGCGGTCAACGCGAAATCGGCGGGCCGGGCCTGAACCGGGTCGACGCCATCGGGATAGGTCTCGGCGATAAAGGCCGTGGTGGCCGACCCGTCGGCGAAACCGGGCTGGTTCAACGCGTCGATCAGAAAGCCGCGATTGGTGGTCAGACCCAACAGCGCGGTTTCCTTCAGCCCGGCGACCAGACGACGACGCGCCACGTCGCGGCTGGGACCGATGCCGATCACTTTGGCCAGCATCGAATCGTAAAAAGGCGAGACCTCACCCCCCGTTTCGATGCCGGTATCGGTGCGCATCCCTTCGCCGTCGGGTGCTTGCCACAAGGCAATCGGGCCGGTTGCGGGCGCGAAATCCGCGCCGGGGTCTTCGGCATATAGCCGCGCCTCAATGGCGTGTCCGTCAAGCCGCACATCCGCTTGCGCCAACGGCAGGGGCAGGCCCTGCGCCACGATGATCTGCAACTCGACCAGATCGAGGCCGGTGATGGCCTCGGTCACAGGGTGTTCGACCTGCAACCGCGTGTTCATTTCCAGGAAATAGAATGCGCCCGAGGCGTCCAGAAGGAATTCCACCGTACCCGCGCCGCGATAGTCCACCGCTCGGGCGGCGGCGATTGCCGCGTCGGTCATTTCCTTGCGCAGTTCGGGCGTCATCACCGGGCATGGCGCCTCTTCCAGAACCTTCTGGTGACGACGCTGGACCGAGCAATCGCGTTCGCCCAGATGCAGGGTTGTGCCGTGATCGTCAGCAAAGACCTGAACCTCGACATGGCGCGGTGCGATTACGGCTTTTTCCAGAATCAATTCGCCGGACCCAAAGGCGTTTTCCGCCTCGGACCGGGCCAGCTGCAGACCCGCCGCCAAATCGTCGGCACCATGCACGATGCGCATCCCGCGCCCGCCGCCACCGGCGGCGGCCTTGATCATCAGCGGAAAGCCGATTTTGGCGGCGGCTTCGGTCAACGCGGCGTCGGATTGATCCTCGCCTTCATAACCGGGCACGCAGGGAACCCCGGCGGCGATCATCAGCCGTTTTGCGGCTGCCTTGTTGCCCATCGCGGCGATTGCGCTGGCCGGTGCGCCAATAAAGGCCAACCCCGCCGCGCCAACGGCGGCGGCAAACGCCTCATTCTCGGACAGAAAGCCATAGCCCGGATGGATCGCCTGTGCGCCCGCCTGTTGTGCGGCGGCAATGATGGCATCGCCGCGCAGATAGCTGTCCGCCGGGGCCGAGCCACCGATATGAACCGCATCGTCCGCCAGTTTCACATGGCGCGCGTCGCGATCCGCGTCCGAGTAAACCGCGACCGTCCGCAGGCCCAGCCGCCGAGCGGTGTCGATGACGCGGCAGGCGATCTCACCCCGGTTGGCAATCAGAATTGTGTCAAACATCTTCGGCCTCGGCCCATTTCGGATTTCGTTTCTGCATAAAGCTGGTGACGCCTTCGATCCCTTCGGGCGACAACAGGCACCCGGCGAAGTCGTCGGCGGCGCGAGCAATCTGGTCCTGTCGTGGCAGGCTTTCCATGTCGCGCAACAGCGCTTTGGTCACTTCCAGGGCATTGGGGGATACACGCGTGATCTGCGCCCGAATGTCGGTCAAGGACGCATCGATCCCGTCTGTACCGCTGACCAACCGATCGACCAACCCAACTTCGACGGCTTGCTGGCTGGTCAGAGTGGCAGCAGACAGCATCAAACGACGTGTCTGACGCCGCCCCAGCCGCCGCTGCACCATGGGTGCGATCTGGGCGGCAACGATGCCGATCCGGGTCTCGGTCAGGGCGAATTTGGCGTTTTCCTCGGCGATCACCAGATCACCGCAGCAGACCATGCCAAAACCTCCGGCCATGGCGGCCCCTTCGACCACGATGACCACGAATTGCGGCAACTGATCGATGGCATCGAACACCTGAGCCCCACGGACCGACGCCGCGATGACCTCATCGCGCGCATCCGCTCCTTGAAAAGCAGATTGAAACGCCCGCAGGTCCCCTCCGGCGCAGAACACCCCGCCCCGACCGCGCAGAACCACGCCGCGAATGTCACGGCGTCCCTGCAGTTCGGCGCAGAGGGCCAGCAACTCATCGATCCGCTCGAACGTCAGCGGGTTGCGACGGGCCGGTTCGTTGAACCAGATTGTCAGCCACCCGCCCTGCTGTTCAAGGTCCAGAGTCTTATAGGCAGCGCCGTCCATCACATCCGCCCCACGCCAAATGCGTTGGGTTTGAGACGGCGATTGCGGCCTTCCTCGACCGTTTCCAGACACATGGCCAAAACCTTGCGGCTGTCGCGCGGATCAATGATGCCATGGTCCAGAACACGCCCCGAGGTGACGAAGCTATCGGATTGTTCGTCAAAAATATGGCGGATGATCTTGCCTTGCTGCTCCAACGCCTCTTTCGGCACGTCCATACCCTTGCGCTTGGCGGTCATGGCCTGCACGACACTCATGGTCTTGGCAGCCTGCTCGCCCCCCATCACACCGGATTTCGAATTCGGCCAGGCGAACAGAAAATCGGGCGCAAAGCCATATCCGGCCATGCCGTAATTACCGGCCCCGAAGCTGGACCCGATATACATCGTGATCTTGGGCACCCGCATGTTGGTGACTGCCTGAATCATCTTGGAGCCGTGCTTGATCATGCCCGCTTGTTCATAGGCGGTGCCGACCATGTAACCTGTGGTGTTGTTCAGGAAGATGACCGGGATGTCCGCCTGATCGCAAAGCTGGAAGAACTGCGTGGCCTTGTTTGCCCCTTGCGTATCAATCGGACCATTATTGCCAATGATGCCGCAGGCAAACCCGTGGATCGAGGCGCGCATACAGACGGTGGCCGGGCCGAAATCCGGTTTGAAATCCTCAAACTCAGACCCGTCGACCAGACGCGCCACCACCTCGCGCACGTCATAGGGTACCTTGGGGTCGGCAGGCACAATCCCGGCCAGTTCCGCCGGGTCATAGACCGGAGGTTCAAACGCGTGGCGCGGCGGCATGGACTGGCCCTTGTTCCAGTCAAGCTTGCCGACCACATCGCGTGCCATGGCAATCGCCTGCACATCATCCTCGGCCAGATACTCGACCAGTCCGCTGACCGAGGCGTGCATCTCGGCCGAGCCAAGCTCTTTCTCGTCCGCCTCTTCCCCGGTGGCCGCATAGACCAAGGCGGCCCCGGCCAGAGCCGCCATGCCATTCTTTTTCACCCCGATCACATAATCCGACAGGCCGGGCATATAGGCCCCGCCCGCGGTCGAGGCCCCGTGCAGAACTGCGATTGTGGGAATGCCTGCAGCGCTCATCCGGGCCAGATTGGCAAAGGCTGTGCCGCCCTGCGCCCACATCTCGACCTTGTAATTGGTCAGGTCGGCCCCCGCGCTTTCGACCAGATGAACAAAGGGCAGCTTGTGCCGCAATGCCAACCGCTGCACGCTTAGCCCGGCCTCAAGCCCCTTGACGCCCATCGCACCAGCTTTGATGCCGCTGTCATCCACCCAGATGATGCAGCGCACGCCGTTCACAAATCCGATCCCCGCGATCAGCGAAGACCCCGGCACCGATTTCTCTTCTTTCGAACTGTCGATCAGATACCCAGCAATGGTGTGCAGCGCCAGAAACGGCATGCCGGGGTCAAGCAGCCGGGCCAGACGCTCGCGCGGTAAAATCTGCCCGCGCTTTTCGAACCGCTCGCGTTTCTGTTCCGACAGCTTCACGGGCCGCGCCTCAAGCTCGCGCAGCTTTTCGACCAGAGACAGCATCGCCGCCTGATTTTCGTGAAAAGTTTCGCTGCTGGTCTGAATTGATGATTGATATGGCACTGTGGCTCTCATATAAAACAGGACGTCCTGTTTTTTTCACAAGTCCAGAGCAGCCTGTCAACATGAAAACCAACACGACTTCGTCTGACGCAACTGGCACATCGCCCCGTCGCCAGCAGGATCGCGCCGTTGCGACACGGCGCGCGGTTCTGGATTCCGTGATCGAATGCCTTGACCAACTTGGCTATGCCGAGACCAGTTTCAGCGCGATCCAAAGCCGGTCAGGCCTGTCGCGCGGATCGGTGAACTATCACTTTCCAACCCGTCACGACATGATCGTGGCCGCTGCGGAACTGATGTTGGACAATGCCCGCGCCGGTGCGATCAGCTATTTCGGACGCGCGCATGGTCAGGACAGCGCCGGGGACTATGGGCAGATCGCGCAATTGCTGTGGTCAAGGGTTGTGAACACCTCGGCCGGGCGCGCCTTTGTCGAGTTGATGGTGGCTGCGCGCACCGACCCCAATCTGGAATTCGCGCTTAACGATATGCTGGCGCAGTGGGACGCGGATTTGAACCAGCAACTGCGCGCCACCTATCCCGATGATCCGGAATTGATGGTGATGGTCTGGGATCTTTGCCGCACCTATTTGCGCGGGCTGTTGATTCAGGCGCGTTTTGCGCCTGACCCGATGGCCCTGCAATCCAAAATCGACCAGTTCTCAAAAATCGTCTGGCAATTCGTTCAGTCCAGAAAAAGCACCTGATCACAGTTCGGGGGAAAGAGCATCATGTACGACAATACGCGGCCCGACCGTCATTTCAGCGCAGAACATCAGGCCTTCCGCAGCAGCCTGCGCGCCTTTGTCGAGGCCGAGATCATGCCCAATATCGACACATGGGAAGACGCCGGTCGCCTTCCCCGCGAGCTGTACAAGAAAGCTGCCGAGGTTGGATTTCAGGGCGTCGCCTTCCCCGAAGATCTAGGCGGTGCGAACGGTGATCTGTTCATGCAAGTGGTTGGCACCGAAGAGATAGCGCGCTGTGGTGCGGGGGGCGTTGCAGCCTCGCTGGGGTCTTTTTCGATTGCGCTGCCTCCGATCGCGCAAAGCGGCAACGCGGCACTACTCGAAAAGTTCGTGAAACCGGTGATCGCAGGCGACCGCATCGCGGCGCTGGCCATAACCGAGCCCGGCGGAGGATCGGACGTGGCCGCCCTGCGCACCACGGCGATCCGGGACGGTGACCATTACATCGTGAACGGGGAAAAGACCTTTATCACCTCGGGCATGCAGGCCGATCAACTGACCGTGGCTGTGCGCACAGATCCTGACGATCAAAGCATGACCGGCATCTCGTTTCTGGTTGTCGAAGGCGACACGCCGGGGCTGACCCGGACAGAACTGAAAAAGATGGGCTGGTGGGCGTCGGACACCGCGCATCTGCATTTCGACAATTGCCGCGTTCCGGCTGAAAATCTGGTGGGTATGGAAGGCGAAGGCTTTCTGGCGGCCATGCTAAACTTCAACAATGAAAGACTGGCCCTGGCGGTGCACGCCTACACGATGGCGCAGGTCTGCTACGACGAGGCCCTGGCCTGGGCCAGACAACGCACCGCCTTCGGCAAACCGTTGACAGCGCGTCAGGCCATTCAGCACAAGCTGATCGACATGGCGGCCCGGATCGATGCGACCCGAACCCTGACCTATGACATCATCTGGCGGTACATGCAGGGGGCTGACCCCTTGAACGTCCACGTCGCCCGCACCTCGATGGCCAAGGTAACAGCGACGGACGCGCTGAAATTTTGCGCCGATGAGGCGGTGCAGATTCTGGGTGGTGCGGGATATATGCGTGGGACGGCCTCGGAACGGATTTACCGCGAAGTGAAGGTGATGACCATCGGCGGTGGCACGGATGAGGTGCTGCGCAATCTGGCAGCGTCACAACTGGGAATTTGACGGGGGCATCCAACCCCAAAATTGCATCTGCCATCTGAAGCACATCGGCCTGCCGACAGATCAATTCAAACCACTTCGGGTACCGGCATATTAACGGTCCCTAGCCGACCCCGGTCTGACGACCGGGGTCAAAGGCAGATCAATGGCCGGTCAGGACCAGAGTGTTCACCGGCATCAGGATCAGGCGCAGACGCAATCCCGCAGCATGAACCACGCCGATGGTGTCGACGACATGCAGGAAGGCCCCCTCCCAAAACCCAAGGTCTTCATGCTCCAGCCGTTCGTGGTTGTCGGTATAGACATTTGCCAGACAGTTACTGCCCGGCGGAATGTCGTCGGTCATGCCTTTATACAACGGCTCCATATACACCAGAATAGAACCGGGGTTGTTGTTGGTCTGCACGTCCCGCAACTCATCCGACGGGCGGATCTGGCCCGAGGGGATCACGTCCTGCACCTCGACCACGACCATCGGGATCACGGTAAAGGGCTTGGTCATGCAGCCCAGCTCTCCGATCATGCCGGGTTTGATGACTTGTGCCGAAAGCTGGTTGAACGCAGCCTGAAACCTGTCATGCCCGGAATGCGACGGCACCAGAATGCCAGCAGGACGCAAAAGCGGGCTGACGTAATCCCCCACTTGCAGCCCGAATTGTTCGACCCGACCGGTTACTCCGGCGTTGATCACGGTCTTGTCCAACTCGGTCAGCGCGGCGTCCAGTTGGGCGTTGGCGCTGGCTAGCTGGGCCGGGATCAGCTCTTCGATCTGCTGAACAACCGCCGCGCGCCGGGATTCCGCAGCCGTGACCTGCGCCTCGCGCTCCTCTACCAGGTTCTCCAACCGCTCGATCTCGGTCAGACGAACAGCGCTCGACCCTTCGTCCCGCAGCGTGGTATTGCGTTCCAGATCCTCAAGCGATTGATCCAGCGCGGCGCGGGCACCCGCGATCCCGGCGTCGGCTTCGGCCAGATCGGTTTCGGCCACTTTCAGCGAGGCCTGCACCTGAGCAACCTGCGCATGCGCGGCCTGAACCTGCGCCTGCTGAGTGAAATCCTCGATCCGGAAAATCGGCTGGCCGGCCTGCACCAATTCGTTGTTGCGGACATAGACCTCGGACACGCGCCCACCCAGTTGCGGCAGGATGGTGACTGTCCTGAAATAGGACGCAGCGGTTGTGCTGGCCGGGTGGAAATAGAACAGCGTGGTGATGACCGTCAGGGCCAGAATGGCGCAGGTGGTCAGCCCCCAGCGCAATTCATACCACATGGTGAACAACGTAATCTCATGCCCGATCCGCTTACCTTGGACAAAGCGGCGGAACAGATAGTCGGGCAGCACCGTAATCAGGGCGCAGATCATCGTCTCGATCATGACTTAGTGCTCCTGCGCTTCGGTTTTGTCCGCACTCGGCGCGGCTGGGGGCGGCGCTTCGGGCAGCGTCTCTGGCACAGGTGACCGACCCAAAGATCGAATAGCGTCGGCAATGTTCTTCATCGGCGTCGCAAAATCCGGGAACTGGAACCCGGCAACCAGAATGGCCGCAATCCAGAAAATTCCGTTATGCGTGAACAGGGCCAACAGCGCCAGAATTCCCACCAACTGGAACTGCGGATGGTTGTTTTCATGCGCCATTTTCTCGGGAACCGAATGAAGTGTCAGGTAGCCAACACCGATCAGCACCACAAGCACCACAAAGAAAACGACCATGGCGGAGAAAAGGTAATCGCTCCCGTCAGCTGCGACGACGTATCTGGGAATATGCCCGGTGGCCATTGGATGAAGCTCTGCTGCGGTCACCTTACCCTCCTGTTTGTTTTGCTACTTCTTTGACCGGGTTGAAGCACAAATTCAAGCTTGCTTATAGTCCACGGACCGACTGTCGAGACGAACAGGGACCTCAGACACCGATATGAAACCTGAAACCCTTTGGGGTACCTGCCTAAATGAAAGCACATGATATGATTGATTTCCTCATCATCGGCGGCGGCATTGCAGGGCTGAGCGCAGGCGCCCGGCTGTCACAGCACGGGTCCGTAACCGTGTTGGAGGCAGAAGATGCAGTTGGCTATCATGCATCCGGTCGATCGGCCGCCCTTTTCGAGCAGAACTACGGCCCGCCATCGGTGGTAGAGCTGAACAAAGCCAGCGCCCGGTTTCTGCATACAGAGAACGAAGGCTACCTGACACCCCGCGGACTGATGCTGGTCGCAGCCAAAGATCAGCGTGAAGCCTTCAATGCTGATCTGACCAGTCTCGACATGAGCAGGGTGTCGGTCGAAGATGCAGTTTCCCGAATACCAATTCTTGATCCCGCAGGTGTTGGCTATGCCGCACTCAGCGAAGCCGCGTTTGACATCGACACGGACCGCCTGATGCAGGATTTCTCGCGCACCATTCGCAGAAATGGCGGGGCCGTGCTGACAAAGCACAAGGTGACAGCCATTCACAAATCGGCGCATTGGCGGGTCGAGGCCGGAGACGTATTCGACGCCCGCTACCTGATCAACGCGGCAGGCGCATGGGCGGATGAGATTGCACAACTGGCCGACGTTCAGCCCATCGGCATCACCCCGCGCCGCCGTTCCGTGGCGCGAATCCCGGCCCCAGGAGGGCACGACGTCTCGGGCTGGCCGATGATGCTGGGCACAGACGAAAGCTGGTATGCTAAACCGGATGCGGGCAAGTTGCTGGTGTCTCCGGCCGACGCAACACCGGTTACACCGCATGACGCCTATGCGGATGACATGGTGCTCGCCGAAGGCTTGGCGCAGTACGAGGCTTTGGTGACCGAACCCGTCACGCGGGTTGAGACAAACTGGGCCGGGTTGCGCAGCTTTGCGCCAGATGGGACGTTGGTGCTGGGCCCCGATCCGCTGGAACGGTCGTTTATCTGGTGCGCTGGTCAGGGCGGGTACGGGTTTCAAAGCGCACCAGCCGCGTCTCAGTTTCTGGCAGACCTTGTTGTCGGAAACTCTCCGATATTTGATCAAACCATCATCAACATGCTAACTCCGGACCGATTGAACAGATGAGCAAGCGCATCCCTCCGCAAAATGCCAGCGTCGCCACCCCCGCGGATAACGGCAAACTGGTCGCGCCCGCCGCCACCCGGAACGCAGGCGTTCTGAGTGACCTTATGGAAGCATGGGCCCCCTCCGACGGCTCCGCCCTCGAAATCGCCAGCGGCACGGGCCAGCATGTTTGCGCCTTTGCCGAGCGTTTGCCCAACCTGTTCTGGCAGCCGACAGAGATTGATCCCGAACGCCGCGCCAGCATTGATGCATATGCAGTCAATCACCCCAACATCGCGCCGGCTTTGGAATTGAACGCAACGCAAGCGGGTTGGAGCAAGCAATTCGCGCCCAAGGACCTGATCGTGCTGATTAATCTGCTGCACCTGATCAGTTGGGAAGAGGCGGAAACACTGGTGTCGGAAACCGCAAAAAAGCTCTCACCCGGTGGGCGCTTTATTCTGTACGGCCCGTTCAAACGGGACGGGCTGTTGACCAGTGACGGGGATAAACGATTTCATGAGGCGCTTGTCCTGCAGGACCCCGAAATTGGTTACAAAAACGATGCCGACATTCGATCAATGCTGTTTGCCAAGGGGATGAAGCGCGTCGAAACTGTTGAAATGCCCGCAAACAATCTGGCCTTCATTGCCACGGCATAAGCCAGCCGGCTCTTTTCTTCAAAAAGCCTGCTGTCGCAGGCTTGCCTCCGGCGGAGGTATTTTTGAACAGAAGAAGTAACGGATCGTTAACTCTGATGGGCGACAGTGTCTTTGCGGTACAGGCGGAGGCGCCGATGACCGTAACAGGAGAAGGCCCCCTCGCCAAAAGCAGGGGGGCTGGATCTTGTGACCAGCCCCCGCTTCTCTTGTTCAAAAATACCTCCGCCGGAGGCATGGGGCGCCGAAGGCGACCCATTTATTACGAGCTACTAGCCGTCCTTGCGGATGACCTCGTTTTTCGGGTCATACGGGCTGTCGCAGGTCACAACCGCATCCCACAGCTTGTCCTGCATTTTGACCTGCAGCTTGGTGCCTTCGACCGCCAGTTCTGGCTTCACGTATCCCATACCGATGGATTTTTCGAACGCCACCGAGTAGCCACCCGAGGTCAGACGTCCCACGCGCTCACCTTCCGGCGTATAGAGCGCCTCGCGGCCCCACGGATCGGCATCGTCCGGCCCGTCGATCAGCAGCGTGCAGCATTTCACGCGCACGCCGGTTTCTTCCAGCTTGGCCTTGCCGTGGAAATCCTTGGACAGATCGACAAAACGCGGCAGGTCGGCCTCAAGCGGGGTCGCATCGCGACCTAATTCAGTGCCGAAGGCGCGATAGGATTTCTCTTGTCGCAGCCAGTTCTGGGCGCGCGCACCGACCAGTTTCATGCCGTGTTTCTCACCGGCTTTCTCCAGCAGATCGAACAGGTAGTTCTGCATCTCGATCGGGTGGTGCAGTTCCCAGCCCAACTCGCCGGTATAGGCCACGCGGATCGCATTGACCGGGCACATACCCAGTTCGATCTGACGCGCCGACAGCCATGGGAAGCGCTTGTTGGACAGCGCGGTGTCCGGGTCGGCGTCCTTGATGACCTCTTTCAGAACGTCACGCGACTTAGGTCCGGCGATGGCAAAGACGCCCCACTGGGTGGTCACGTCCTGGATTTCGATATAGCCGAACTCCTCCATCTTGTCCTCGGCCGCCTTGCGCAGGTAGTCGGCGTCGTACTCGGTCCAGGCACCGGCAGAGACGATGTAGTAGTTGTTCTCGCCATTGCGGACGATGGTGTATTCGGTGCGGGTGGTGCCATGCGAGGTCAGCGCGTAGGTCAGGTTGATACGACCAACCTTGGGCAGCTTGTTGCAGGTGAACCAGTCAAGGAACGCGGTCGCACCGGGGCCTTTGACGACATGCTTGGTGAAGGCCGAGGCATCGATCAGGCCGACGCCTTCGCGGATCGCCTTGGCTTCTTCGACGGCATATTGCCACCAGCCGCCACGGCGGAACGAGCGGCTTTCCTTGTCGAAATTGTCCGCCGCGTCCAGCGGGCCAAAGTAGTTGGGACGTTCCCAGCCATTGACCCAGCCGAATTGCGCGCCGCGTGCCTTTTGGCGGTCATACGCAGGGACGGTGCGCAGCGGACGGCAAGCCTCACGCTCTTCATCCGGGTGGTGCAGGATGTAGACGTGTTCGTAGCATTCCTCGTTCTTGCGGGCTGCGAATTCGGTGGTCATCCAGTTGGACGAGTACCGCTTGGGGTCCAGCGAGGCCATGTCGATCTCGGCTTCGCCATCGACCATCATCTGCGCCAGGTAATAGCCGGTGCCACCCGCAGCGGTGATACCAAACGAGAAACCTTCGGCCAGCCACATATTGCGCAGGCCCGGAGCCGGACCGACCAGCGGGTTGCCGTCAGGGGTGTAGCAGATCGGGCCGTTGAAATCGTCTTTCAGACCGGATTCGGCGCAGGAGGGGACGCGCTCGGCCATGGCCATGTACTGATCGGCGATCCGGTCCAGATCCAGCGGGAACAGGTCGGCGCGGAAGCTGTCGGGCACGCCATGTTCGAACTGTGCGGGCGCGCCATGTTCGTAGATGCCCAGAATCCAGCCGCCGCGTTCCTCACGCGCGTAGGATTCGTTGTCGGCGTCGCGGACAACGGGATGCTCGGGGTTGCCCGCTTCGCGCCATTTGACCAGTTCGGGGTCCTTGTCCATGACGATGAACGTGTGCTCGACCGGGATCGCGGGCATCTTGATGCCCAGCATCTTGGCGGTGCGCTGCGCGTGGTTGCCTGATGCGGTCACCACATGCTCGGCGGTGATCACCACCTGCTCATCGGACGGGATAAGGTTACCACCTTTTTCGATCATCTTGGTGCAGGTGACTTCCCAATGGGTGCCGTTCCAGTGGAAGGCATCGGCCTGCATCTTGCGTACGATGTCCACGCCGCGCTGGCGCGCGCCCTTGGCCATGGCCTGCGTCACGTCGGCCGGGTTAATATAGCCGTCTTCGGTGTGATAAATCGCGCCTTTCAGATCCGAGGTCTCGATCAGCGGCCAGCGGTCCTTGATCTGTTCGGGCGTCAGCCATTCATAAGCGACATCGCAGGTCTCGGCAGTCGAGGCATAGAGCATGTATTCATCCATACGCTCCTGCGTCTGCGCCATGCGCAGGTTGCCGACCACGGCAAAGCCTGCGTTCAGGCCGGTCTCTTCCTCAAGCTGTTTATAGAAATCGACCGAGTATTTGTGGATATGGGTCGTCGCGTAGGACATATTGAACAGCGGCAGCAGGCCCGCCGCGTGCCAGGTCGAGCCCGAGGTCAGCTCATCCCGTTCGATCAGCATCACATCGTCCCAGCCCGCTTTGGCCAGATGATAGGCAATCGAGGTGCCGACGGCACCGCCGCCAACAACCAGTGCTTTGACTTGGGTTTTCATAACCGGGCGTCTCCCCTTGAATTCAGTTGCACCCATATGGCGCAAATCCAGGGCGCGGCGCGACATTCATCCGACCGGTGATAAGAAAAAAACGACCCGCAGGCTGAATCAGTGTCCTAAAAAGTCGCAGTGAGACAGCGAATATGGCCCCGCGATACAGCGGGCTATTGGTCCGGAACGATCTTTCCCGGGTTCATGATATTGTCTGGATCCAACGCAGCCTTGATCGTGGCCATGTACCGGGTCGCAGCGCCAAGTTCCTTGACCAGATAAGGGCGCTTTCCCTGACCAATTCCGTGCTCACCCGTGCAGGTTCCATCCATCGAGATTGCCAGATCGTTCAGCCAGCCAACGAACTGATCGGCCCTGGCAACCTCATCTTTGTTGTCCATATCGATCAGGGGTAACGTGTGGAAATTCCCATCGCCCACATGCCCTACAATCGGCGCGATCAGGTCCAGTTCGGCGGCTTTGCCCTGCGCGGCACCAACCGCTTCGGCCAAGCGCGAGATCGGAACGCAGACATCCGTCGATATGCCCTGTGCGCCGGGGCGCAATTGCAGGCAGGCCCAATACATATCATGACGCGCCTGCCAAAGCTTGTTGCGTTCTTCGGTGGTCGAGGTCGCAGCGAAATCGGCACCCCCGAATTCAGCGGCGATCTCACCAAAGGTTGCGGCCTGTTCCGCCGCGCCATTCTCGGACCCGTGGAATTCCAGCAGCAACAGCGGAGTTTCGGGCAACGTCAGGCCAGAATAGGCGTTCGCGGCCCGAACCGACATCTCATCCAGCAGTTCAATCCGCGCGACCGGGATGCCGTATTGGATTGTCATCATCACCGCCTGACACGCGGCATCGACGGTTGGGAAAGAACAGCGGGCCGAGCTGATCGCCTCGGGTATCCCGTGCAACCGCAGCGTCAGTTCCGTAATAATGCCCAGCGTCCCCTCGGCCCCGATCAGCAGCCGGGCCAGATCGTAGCCGGCCGAAGACTTCTTGGCGCGGTTCCCGGTTCGGATCACCTGCCCGTCTGGCATCACGGCCTCAAGGCTCAGCACGTTGTCGCGCATGGTCCCGTATCGCACGGCATTGGTGCCCGAGGCCCGCGTTGCGGCCATTCCACCCAGCGAAGCGTTGGCCCCCGGATCGATGGGAAAGAACAAGCCCTGATCGCGCAGATGGGTGTTCAGGTCCTCTCGGGTGACGCCGGGTTGCACGACACAATCCAGATCGCTGGCATTTACCGCCAGCACCCTGTTCATCTGCATCAGATCAACGCAAACCCCACCGGCTGGCGCATTGACGTGCCCCTCAAGCGAGGTGCCGGTGCCGAAGGCAATCACCGGAACCTTGTGGGCCGCGCAGGTTTTTACGATGTCGGCGACCTCGCTGGTCGTCTGCGGAAAGACGACGGCATCGGGGCTTTGGTTCGCGATCCACGTCGTGGTGTGACCATGCTGTTCCCGGATCGCGGCGCTGGTTTGAAGCCGGTCGCCAAAGCGCTGTTTCAGAATTCCAATCGCCGTTTCAATACCCGCGTCATTGCGGGGCAGCGCGGTTGCCTGCACCATCTTGGTTCTCCCCTGCCCGACAGGGTGCCGGGCCTTTCAGTTCATGACTAAAAGGCCCGGCAACGCGGGACAAGTCCCAAGACCTATTCGCCCAGCGCGATGCCTTCGCGCCGAGGGTCCGCGCCACCGCTCAGCCCGTCGCGAATTTCGATGGCGTGCAGGCCCGAGGTCAGGTCGCGGGGGTTCACCTCGAACCCAAGCTCGGTCAGGGCATCGACATAACCTTCGGCGGTGGTCCCCAGTTCAACGTCATAGGTGCCGAACCGGTTTACCAGATGCGGCAGCGAGACGGCCTGCTGCACATCCATGCCCCAATCCGCCCAGGCGATGATCGACTTGGCCACGTAGCCAATGATACGGCTGCCACCGGGCGATCCAATGGCCAGAACCGGCGCGCCGTCCAGCATCACAATCGTCGGGCTCATCGACGAGCGGGGACGTTTGCCAGGCTCCAGCCGGTTGGCAATGGGTACTCCGTCCGAATGGGTCTTGAACGAGAAATCCGTCAATTCGTTGTTCAACAGAAACCCGTTGGTCATGAGGCGCGAGCCAAAGCCGTTTTCGATGGTCGTGGTCATCGACAGGACATTGCCATAGCCGTCCACAATCGAAATATGCGAGGTCGAAGGCAGTTCCAGCGAGGCATCATCGGCCCAGTTCAACGCGTGGTCGAATTCGGGATTGCCGGGCGCGACCTCGGTCAGCGCGCTTTCGGTGTTCAGCAAGGCAGCGCGTTCCGACAGGTAGTCCGGATCCACCAGCCCATTGGTCGGCATGGGGACATAATCACTATCCGCCATGTACCGCCCCCGGTCCGCAAAGGCGAGGCGCGAGGCGTCTCCGATCAAACGCCAGGCTTCCATGCTGTCCGGCCCCATGGCGGACAGGTCGAAATTGTCCAGCTTGCCCAGAATCTGACCAACCGTCAGCGCGCCCGATGAAGGGGGCCCCATACCGCATACGTCAAACGACCGGTATGCCGCGCAGACCGGCTCACGCTCGATCACCTGATACAGCGCAAGGTCAATGCCCGACAGAACGCCCGGATTGCCCGGAGCGGTCCGAACGGTGTTGACGATGCCCGCAGCGATATCACCGCCATAAAACCCCGCAGCCCCATCGGCCGCCAGTGTCCGCAACGTCTCTGCATAGTCGGGGTTCACCAATCGCTGCCCTTGTTGCAAGGGTTCTCCGCCGGGCAGGAAATACTCGGCCGTTGCCGGAAAGCGGGAAAGCCGTTCGGCATCATTCTCGACCAGCGTGGCGAGGCGCGGCGACACAAGGAAGCCGTCCTCGGCCAGCCGGATACCATCTGTGAACAGGCCGGGCCATGGCGACCGGCCCCAGCGGCGGTGCGCCTCTTCCAACAGCGCGGGCGTTCCCGGAGTACCCACCGACAGCCCGCCAACTACAGCGTCGAAGAATTTCAGCGGTTCACCGTTTTCGTCGTGAAACAGCCGCGGCGTCGCCTCCAGTGGGGCCGTTTCGCGCCCGTCCAGCGTGTTCAATTCTCCTGTGGCGGCATCGTACCAAACCAGAAATGCCCCGCCCCCAAGACCCGAGGATTGCGGCTCGACCAGCCCCAGAACAACCTGAACAGCAACCATCGCATCCGCAGCCGAGCCGCCTGCGCGCAGCACCCGCGCCCCGGCTTCGACGGCCAGCGGATTGGCGGCGGCGACCATCCAGTTGTCGGATTGCACCGGCACGCCTGCGGCCTTCGCCTCAAGCGCGGCAACCACTTCTTCGGTGAGGGCCTGAACCTGACCTTCCGTTGCCCCTTCGGGCGCAACCGCATCTGCGGTTTCCTGCGCAATAGCCGGGGCAGCAAACGTGATCGCAGACAGTATGAGACCTGAAATATAACCGGAACGCATCGTATCCTCCAATTCAACTATTGCTTTCAACACTGTACGGGCCACCGCAACACCGCAACCATCGGTTGATACAGAACCGAACGACGGCAGAGTTCCGCCACACCGTTCATCACCTAATCTGCGCGGTCCCGATCGTATCGTTGCATGCCCTCAAATTCGGGCAGCCAGCCTTCCCGCCGGATTGTCCAGCATTCATATGTCGGTTTCAATTGGTCGGGTTGGTCAAAACTGCCCAAATGAACCTCGACCTCTTCTCCGGTTTGGGCAAATACCGGCGAACCGCAGATCGGACAAAATGACCGCCCCGCATAGCTGCGGACCTCTCCGCTGATCTCAACCGCGTCCCTGGGAAAGATGGCAGCGGCATAAAACAACGCTCCGTGATGCTTACGACAGTCAAGGCAGTGGCACATCCCAACCCGCGACGGAGGCCCATTTGCCGTTACGCGCACGCTGCCACAGCGGCATCCGGCCCGATAAACCTCCATCACAGTCCTTTCCCAATGCGCTATAGCATAGCGGGCACAACCTGATCCGGCGGGCGGTGGCCATCCTCAAACGTCTTGATGTTGATGATCACCTTCTCGCCCATCTCGATCCGCCCTTCCAACGTGGCCGACCCCATATGCGGCAGAAGCACAACGTTCGGCAATTGCCGCAGGCGCGGGTTCACATTGGTGCCGTGTTCATAAACATCCAGCCCGGCCCCGGCGATCTCACCCGCGCGGATCAGGCGGGTCAGGGCGTTCTCGTCCACCACCTCACCCCGCGACGTGTTCACAAGCACTGCCGAGGGCTTCATCAGCTTCAACCGTCGCGCATTCATCAGGTGAAAGGTCGATGGCGTTGACGGACAATTGACCGAGATCACATCCATGCGCGCCACCATCTGATCCAGGCTTTCCCAATAGGTCGCCTCAAGCTCTTCCTCGGTCTCGGGGCGCAGGCGGCGGCGATTGTGATAATGCACCTGCATGCCAAAGGCGCTGGCACGGCGGGCAACGGCCTGCCCAATCCGGCCCATGCCCAGAATGCCCAGACGTCGACCACCGATCCGGCCACCCAGCAATGCTGTGGGTGCCCACCCGGTCCAATCGCCCTGCTGCATCACGGCCAACCCTTCGGGAATGCGGCGCGTAACCGCCAGAATAAGGCCCATGGTCATGTCGGCCGTATCGTCGGTCAGCACACCCGGCGTGTTCGACACCAGAATGCCGCGCTGCCGGGCTGTGGCCACGTCGATATTATCGACACCCGCGCCATAGTTTGCGATCAGACGCAGGTTCTCACCCGCCTGCCCCAACAATCCACCGTCAATTGTGTCGGTCACTGTGGGTACCAGCACATCGGCCTCTTGCACCGCCGCGACCAGTTCTTCGCGTGTCATGGGCGCGTCATCCTCGCGCAGGCGAACATCGAACAACTCGCTCAACCGCGTTTCCACTGCCTCGGGCAACCGTCGCGTTACAACAACACTCAGACGTTCTCTTGGCACCTCAGCCCTCCCATCGCTTTGCAAACGCGCGCGCTCCATGGCATCGTGGCGCAGGATAAGGCGGGGCACAAGAACCCCTAAGGCATTGAGTCGACCTTTTTTCGAAAGCAGATCAACAGGCACAAGAGCAGACAGTCAGTGAGTGGTCTTCTACCGGTGAAACGCCGCTGTTTGGCGATCCTTACCGTGGTTCTTATGGCGTTCGGCCCAATCGCCGCCGCGACGCAAGAGGCGCGCGGCCCTGTCACGAATCTGCCCCTGCCCCGCTATGTCTCGATGAAAGCGGCCGAGGGGAATGTGCGGCGCGGCCCGTCCCTGACCCATCGAATCGACTGGGTGTTCAAACGTCGGGGCATGCCGCTGCAGATCACGGCAGAGTATGGCAACTGGCGCAAGGTACAGGACCGTGACGGAGCAGGCGGCTGGGTCCATTACGCGTTGCTGTCAGGTGTTCGGACCGTTCTGATCGAATCCGATATGTTGCCCGTCTACGCCCGCCCTGACCCAAATTCTCAGATCAATGCGCATTTCGAAACCGGAGTCGTCGCCCGCCTTGGCACCTGCTCATTGGATTGGTGCCGTATATCCGCAGGCGGCTATCGCGGCTGGACCTTGAAATCCAACCTCTGGGGCGTCGAACCCTCCGAAATCCGCGAGTAAGAGCCACCGCCTTGTGCTGGCTGCACCGCGCAATCGTTCGGGCGCGACCGAGGTTCGAATCTCTGGCAATGCCCCGCGACGCAGCTAAATTGACCTGACAGGGCCGAGGGGACACCATGAAAGCCATCACATATTCAGCATTCGGCGATGCGTCAGACGTTCTGAAACTGCAAGACCTTCCCGACGTGCCTCCGGCCCCAGGTGACGTGACCGTTGATCTGGCCTTTTCCGGTGTGAACCCCTCGGACGTCAAAGCGCGTGCCGGATCCAGACCCGGGGTCACGAAACCTGCGTTCCCGGTTATCGTCCCCCACAGCGACGGGTCCGGTGTAATCTCTGCCGTTGGAGAAGGCGTTCCAAAATCGCGGCTGGGTCAGCGCGTCTGGATATGGAATGGCCAGTGGAATCGCGCCTTGGGAACAGCGGCCACCCAAATCACACTGCCCTCGGATCAGGCGGTTGCCCTCCCGGACGCCGTCTCCCTGGAAACCGGGGCAGTTCTTGGCATTCCGGGCCTGACGGCCAGCCACGCTGTCTTTTCAGGCGGTGAAATTGAACGCCAAACCATTTTGATCCACGGCGGAGCAGGCACGGTCGGCTATCTGGCCGTCCAAATGGCGAAATGGGCAGGCGCCCGTGTCATTAGCACTGCACACCCTCGCAACTATGAGCGCGTGCGACAGGCCGGATCGGAAACGGTACTGGACTACAGCGATCCCGATCTGGCCCAGCAAATCCTTGCCGCCAATGATGGCGTTCCGATCAACCGAATCGTCGATGTTGAATTTGGCCGGAATGTTGAAACAAATACTGCCGTGATCGCCGAGAATGGACGTATCAACGCGTTCGGCTCTGCGCAGGAGATGTCCCCCACCCTGCCCTTTTACCCCCTGATGTTCAAAGCTGTGACGCTTGAGCTTATCCTGATCTACCTTCTGCCGCCTGCACCGCGATCTGCGGCGATCAATCGGCTGCATGCAGCATTGGAAGATGGCAGCTTGATTTGCCCGGTTGAAACGATCCTGCCGCTACAGGATTGCGCATCCGCCCATGACCTTGTCCAAACCGGCAATCGCAACGGCGCAGTGCTGTTGAAAACCACCTGACGACCGGCCAAAAATATTTTTCCAAGGCAGTCGCATTTTTTACCCAAAAGCCCTTGAACCCCGCCAACAACAATCGTAGATAGCCGCTCACCGTTGGGGTGTAGCCAAGTGGTAAGGCAGCGGTTTTTGGTACCGTGTATCGTAGGTTCGAATCCTACCACCCCAGCCATGATTTTCCATTAAATCACACACTGAATAATTGGTTGCCGATTGTGGCTAATTTTCAGGGACTTAGTTTTTGACGATTCGAGCTGAGACGCGAACGTGAGCACAACAATAGCCGATTTCGGGCCGCAGTCTCAGTACGCGGTTCCGGCGGTACGAGTTTGGTGACTTTGGGAGAGTCTGTAGATCAGAGCGCAGCGAACTGCTGGCGCTGTTCTGACCAGATCGCTGGGAAGCCGGACTTGATTAGGTAATCCGTGGTCAGGCCGTCAGGTTGCTCGCCTGCAGCGATGGCATCCAGAACATCAGGCGCTAGCATGGCCAGATCGACCACATCCTGAACGCGGCGTTTGGAAATGCCCTCTTCTTCAGCAATCTCAGAAAACGTTCTGCCGTCAATAATCATCGCCAACAATTGGCGCGCCTTGATTATGTTGCGGACAAGTGTCTGATCGATCTCAGGAGGCGGATCGCCCAAGTGCAATTTCAGTTCCACGCCTCTGCGGCGCATCTGGAATGGAGCTTCAATTGTTAGTTCTTCGGCATTGACCTGATCCGCTCTGCACTCGATCATCCGGGCCAGTGCCTGTAGATCCAGCTGCAGACTCAGCGACCCCTGTCGTATGTCTGCCCGCGCAATCAGGTCGAGGCATTTCCTGACGGACTGGCAATTTCTGAGATGCTCCGCTGCTGAAGCAATTTCGGCCGCAGACATATCCTGTAACATTGATGTCACAGCGTTCGGTCGGCTTAGGTGTTGTCTAACCACTTCAGCCAGGAGGTTCTCAAGCTGTTCTGCAGGCAGTCGCCACGTATCGGGAAACTTCTGACTGCGATCCGTCACAAGACGACCAGAGATATAGTACCGCAACCGCTTTCCATTTTTGCGACTATGGCTGGGCGTCAGCCGATCTCCGGTCTCATCATAGAGCTTTCCGGCCAGTGCTGATCGCTTTGCTTTCTGCTTAACGCCGCGCTCCCTTACTGCGCCATCTTTCAGCAGCTGCTGCACCCGCTCCCACACCGCCGGGTTGATGATGGCAGGATGCTGCCCCTCATAAACCCGACCCTTGTGTCGGATGTGGCCAGCATAGATTGGGTTGCTGATCAGATGATGGATGTGTCCGCGATCGAAGAACGTACCACCTGTCACGCGTCCGCCAGAACGTTCCCGGCGGCGCGACCGGAGACCCAGTGCTTCCGCCTGCTCTTTCACGTCAAGAATGGTCTGATGCTCCAGATAGAGATCGTAGAGAGTCCTGATGATCTCAGCTTCTTCTTCGTCGATTTTGAGCGTCCGGCCGTCAGCCTGATACCCAAGTGGAACGTTCCCGCCCATCCAAAGACCCTTGCGTTTTGAGGCAGCAATTTTATCCCGGATACGCTCAGCGGTGACTTCCCGTTCGAACTGAGCGAAGCTGAGCAGCACGTTGAGTGTCAGGCGACCCATACTGGTCGACGTATTAAAGGACTGGGTAACGGACACAAACGATGCGTCGGCCGCGTCGAGGCGTTCGACCAGCTTTGCAAAATCAGCCAGCGAGCGCGTCAGCCGGTCAATCTTGTAGACAACAATCTGATCCACGCGTTTCTGGTCAACAGCCTGCATCAGCCGCTGCAACGCCGGGCGGTCAAGATGACCGCCCGAGATACCGCCATCGTCATAGTGATCCGGCAATAATTCCCAGCCCTCATGCTTCTGGCTCGCGATGTATGCTTCACAGGCTTCCCGCTGGGCATCGAGTGAGTTGAAATCCTGCTCCAGCCCCTCCTCCGAGCTTTTCCGAGTGTAAATGGCGCAGCGGATGCGTCGCATCACTGAACCCCGAAGAAGCGCGGCCCGGACCAGTGCGCTCCGGTGATGTGCTTTGCTATGGCGGACAGGGAACGCCATGTTTTGCCGTCCATGACTAACCCGCGATCAACCACTTCAATCTGATAGGTGCGTCCGTTCCATTCCCGCACTAGATGTGAACCCGGCTTCAGACTAGGAGGCGGCGTTTTTCCCAACGCGATATTCTGCAATCGGCGTTCTGTCTTCGCAGACAACCCTCCCAATTCCCGGTTCTGTAGTTCCCAGATTAGTACCCGTTTCATGAACTGCGGGGACAGGTATTTTGGCGGCGACCGACCGAACACTTCCCGCCATCGGTCAAGACAGCCGAGGCGATCTAGGTGTTCAATGTCGTCAAATGTCTTCGCAAGGTCACGATCCGCGCGCGTAGGATCCATGGCGATCACACCGACTTCACTATCCGGTAGAGCGTACCTTTGCCAGATCCAGATCGCTCAACAGTATGTCCCGCCTTGCGCAACATCGAAATCGCCGCGCGCGCGGAATGCGGTTGCCACCCAAAGGCGTTCTGAATCTGCGCAATCGTTGCACCAGCCTTGCGGGACAACAGTTTCTGCAACTGTTGCTGTCGCGTCGGGTTGTTCCGGGCGGGTTTGGCGGGTGGTGTTTTGATTTCCGTATCACATGAAGTTGTCATTGATGTCTCCACTTTGCGGGCACAGGCTGATCCTGCGCCCTGTACTGAGTGGAGCCCGGGTGCCCCGAGCGAATCTCAACCGTCGTCAGTACCACTTCCGTACAAGCCAAAGTCCAGTTGTTTACTGTAAGAATCGGGCGGGAAGCGGTCGTTCGCTGCGTTCGCGAAACCACATGGTTTGCTGACAAAGCGGACTTTCGAATTGATCGTCTAAGGAAGTGCATTTGAACGTCCCAGAGCTAAAGAGTGCCCCCCAAAAAGATTCGATCCAATGCGTCACCGCGGTGTTCACTGTAAAATTTTTTGATACATGCAAAAAAACTGTGCAGACATTCCGCTGCGCGCGAAAAATAAGCTGAGAAATTGGGCGAACCGGTAGTCCGATGACTACTTTTGATGGAGTTGTAATTGCGATCAATGACGCTTGGGCTCACTTGATTCTCTATGAAAACAAACCTGACAGTCGTTGTAGTCGAACAGAATCAAGAACGTGCTTTTGCAATTGTAGATTCCTTAAAAGAGTCCGGAGACGTTGAGGTTTTTGTGATCGGTAATGTCTCCGGGCTGGCACGCAAAATCGCAACGCATAGCCCAGACATTGTCCTGATAGATATCGACAATCCCTCGCGCGATATGCTTGAAGAGCTGACCGTTGCGTCGGGTCCACTGGAACGTCCCGTGGCTATGTTCGTCTCGGGCGCAGCGGGCGGGTTGTCAAAAGCCGCCGTTGAAGCTGGGGTCTCAGCATATGTAGTCGATGGCCTTCAAGTCGAGCGCATAAAACCTGTGATCGATACCGCCATCGCTCGCTTTCAGGTACTACGTCAGATGCGGACCGAACTGGCGGAGACCCGCCGCGCCTTGGAAGATCGCAAGGTGATCGACCGCGCCAAAGGGTTGTTGATGAAGGCCAAGGGTGTGTCGGAAGACGAAGCCTATGCCCTGCTGCGCAAAACTGCGATGAATCAGAACCGCCGGGTCGCGGATGTTGCCGAAGCCCTTGTAACTGCGTCGGGGTTGTTGTCATGAGAACCCCAATTCTGCCCGTCGCCTATATGCCTCTGGTCGACGCGGCCCCGCTTATCGTCGCGCGCGAGATGGGGTTTGACCATGCCGAGGGTGTTTCGCTGGACCTGCGCCCAGCCCCGTCATGGTCCTCTTTGCGCGACTTGCTCGCCTTCGGGCATGTGGATGCGGCGCATTTGCTGTCGCCTATCCCCGTTGCGATGGCTTTAGGTCTTGGTGGCATTGCAACGCCGCTATCCGCCGTGTCTGTCCTTTCCCTGAATGGCAATGTCATCGGCGTTGGAACGCAATTGGCTGACCGGTTGACCGAACAAGGTTACGGCTTCGACTTCTTTGATGCCGCTGCGGCTGGGACTGCGCTGGCAAAGGCCGCCGGTGACGTTTTGGTATTTGGCGTGCCTTTTCCCTTTTCAATGCATGTTGAATTACTGCGCTATTGGGTTTCTAGAACCGAGCTGGCCTCTAAACGGGTCGAAATCCGAACTGTGCCACCGCCGCTGATGGCGCAGGCACTCGCGGGTGGCGAGATCGATGCCTTCTGCGTGGGCGAGCCTTGGGGCTCATTCGCCGTAGACGACAATGTCGGCGCACTGCTGCTGCCCGGCAAGGCGATCTGGACCTGTGCACCTGAAAAGGTGTTGGCGGTCAGAAACGATTGGGCCGAAACCGAGCCGCATTTGCTGGGCAGCCTCATGCGGGCCGTTTGGCGCGCGGGGCGCTGGCTCTCGAACGCAGACAGCCGGACGACCGCGTCCGAGATGCTATCGCGTAAAACCTACCTCAACGTCTCACCCGAACTGATCGACCGAGCATTGATGGGCGAATTCACAATCTCGGCCCGCGGCGAGCAACGCCATGTGGATGGATTCGTCGAGTTCTTTGACGGCGCCGCTACTTTCCCGTGGCGCAGCCAGGCGAAATGGGTCGCGCATCAATTGGCGCAAAGAAACGGGCTGGACGCCGGAACTGCGGAACGACAAGCCGCCAAGGTCTTTCGCAGTGATCTCTATCGCCGCGAGTTACAAGGGTTGGGCGTCGAAACCCCCGGCGCGTCGGAGAAACTGGAGGGGGCGTTGCCCGAGTCGACGGCGGTTGCCTCGGCCAATGGCAGCCTGATTCTGTCTCGGAATGTCTTTTTCGACCGGCGCATTTTCGAGCCTACCGGGTAAGTCTGCACAAAATTTTTGCAGTGCAGCATATCTTCTTGCTGCATTGCAGAATTTTCAGGGTGAAAACCTCAAAAAGTGATGACGCCGCGCTTTGCGACTGACTTAATTAAGACATCGGCAGGCAACGACGCCCACCGACGGAATTCGCCCATAGTCCAGGGCACCTCACAAGAGCAAAGCCGCTCGACCATCCGCCACCTCCTCCCGGCGGACTGTGTCGGCGGCTTTTTTGTTTGCCCAAGGGGTTGGGCTGAACCGAAAGGGATCGAGATGAAAATGCTTCTTTTAGGCCTCGCTGCAACGACGGCACTTGTGTCTCCGGCGCTAGCCGAGTTGGAACTGGAAAAAGACGAGCTGACGTTTGGCTTCATCAAGCTGACCGATATGGCGCCGCTGGCTGTTGCTTATGAGAATGGGTACTTTCTGGACGAAGGCCTGTTCGTGACGCTGGAAGCACAAGCCAACTGGAAAGTGCTGCTGGACGGCGTAATCGACGGTCAGTTGGACGGCGCGCATATGCTGGCTGGACAGCCTTTGGCAGCGACCATTGGGTACGGGACCGAAGCCCATATTATCACTCCGTTTTCGATGGACCTGAACGGCAACGGCATCACCGTCTCCAACGAGGTTTGGGAAGAGATGAAGCCGAACATCCCTGTCATGGAGGATGGCCGTCCTCAGCACCCGATCAGCGCCGAAGCTCTGGCTCCGGTGGTTGAGAAATACAAGTCCGAAGGCAAGCCTTTTAACATGGGCATGGTCTTCCCGGTTTCGACCCACAATTACGAACTGCGCTATTGGTTGGCAGCCGGTGGTCTGCATCCGGGCTTCTACAGCCCCGAAAACGTGACCGGTCAGATCGGTGCAGATGTATTCCTGTCGGTGACGCCTCCGCCGCAGATGCCTGCCACGTTAGAGGCCGGCACGATCTATGGCTACTGCGTGGGTGAGCCGTGGAACCAGCAGGCCGTGTTCAAGGGTATCGGCGTTCCGGTGATTACCGACTATGAGCTGTGGAAGAACAACCCGGAAAAGGTGTTTGGCATCACGGCAGAGTTCGCCGAAGAATACCCAAACACCACTCTGGCCGTGACCAAGGCTCTGATCCGTGCTGCGCAGTGGCTGGATGAAAACGACAACGCCAACCGCCCTGAAGCCGTCGAAATTCTGAGCCGTGCGGAATACGTCGGCGCGGACTATGACGTGATCGCCAACTCGATGACCGGCACGTTCGAATACGAGAAAGGCGACAAGCGCGAAGTTCCTGATTTCAACGTGTTCTTCCGCTACAACGCGACCTACCCGTTCTACTCAGACGCCATCTGGTACCTGACCCAGATGCGCCGTTGGGGTCAGATCCCCGAATCCAAGCCCGACAGCTGGTATGACGAAGTCGCCAAATCCATCTACAAGCCTGAGATCTATCTGGAAGCCGCGCGCTTGCTGGTCGACGAAGGGCTGGCGAATGAGGCCGACTTCCCTTGGGAAAGCGATGGTTACAAAGCGCCGACCCCTGCCGAGGATATCATCGACGGCATCGCCTATGACGGCCGCGCCCCCAACGCCTATCTCGAAAGCCTCTCCATCGGTCTGAAAGGCGATCAGAAGATCGTCGGCTCGGACGTGCAAGGCTAATCCCGAAACAGCGCGCCCGGCATTGGTCGAGCGCGGACCCCAAAGTGCCCCGCCATCGCAAGGACACATCAGATGACAACGGTCGATCCCGAATTCAACGCAGACGCCGCCCGAGAGGCGCGTCGCGCCCGCCTGTTCACCCGTATCAACGCAGCCGACAAATGGTTCCAGGTTCTGGGCCTCAGCTGGGCCACCCCGGTTCTGAAGGCCGCTGCCGGAGACAACCCGCGCGCCCAGATGACCGAGATCTGGCGTCTTCTGGTCGTTCCCCTTTTGTCGATCTGCGCGTTCCTGCTGTTGTGGGGGACATTGGCACCCAAAGTTCAAACCTCTCTGGGCGCGGTCCCCGGACCGGCTCAGGTCTGGGAAGAAATGATCAACCTGAACGAGGACGCGCAGGCCAAGGCCGCCAAACGCGACAAGTTCGAGGCGATGGTTGAGAAACGGAACCAGAAGCTGATCGATGCGGGCCGGGCGGATGAGGTCAAGCAAGTCGCTTACACCGGTGCTCCGTCCTACTACCAGCAAATCTGGACCTCGATCAAAACCGTGTTTTTCGGCTTCCTGATCGCTACGGTTGTGGCTGTTCCGCTTGGGATCGCTGCTGGCCTTTCACCGACTGCAAATGCGGCGCTGAACCCGCTGATCCAAATCTTCAAGCCGGTCTCACCGCTGGCATGGCTACCGATCGTGACCATGATCGTCTCGGCGGTTTACGTCACCAATGACGGCTTGTTCGCCAAATCCTTCCTGATCTCGGCCATCACTGTGACCCTGTGTTCGCTTTGGCCCACGCTGATCAACACTTCTCTGGGCGTGGCATCCATCGATAGAGACTTGGTAAACGTTTCCAAGGTTCTGAAAATGAACACTTATACCAAGATCACAAAGCTGGTGCTGCCCTCGGCCTTGCCGCTGATCTTCACTGGCCTGCGCTTGTCGCTGGGCGTCGGCTGGATGGTTCTGATCGCGGCTGAAATGCTGGCGCAGAACCCCGGCTTGGGCAAATTTGTCTGGGATGAGTTTCAGAACGGCTCGTCCAGCTCGCTCGCCAAAATCATGGTTGCGGTCTTCACCATCGGCATCATCGGCTTTCTGCTGGACCGGGTGATGTACGCGCTGCAATCGCTGTTTACCTTCACGAATAACCGGTGATCGAGATGAGCATTCTGAGCTTCAAGAAGGCCTCGAAATCCTTCGGTGCAGGCGCCGCACGCACCGACGTGCTGAAAGGTATCGACCTTGACGTGCAAGAGGGTGAGTTTCTGGTGATCCTCGGCTTCTCGGGCACCGGCAAGACGACCTTGATCAACCTGATGGCCGGACTGGACACCCCAACCGGCGGAGAGGTCACGTTCAAAGGTACTCCGATCAAGGGGCCGGGCCCCGAGCGTGGCGTGATCTTCCAAAACTATTCTCTGATGCCGTGGCTGACGGTCAGCGGCAATGTGGGTCTGGCGGTAGACACAGTCTTTCCCGGCCTCAGTAAGGCCGAGAAATCCGAGAAGGTTGCGCACTACGTGAAGATGGTAGGCCTAAGCCATGCCGCAACGCGCCGCCCAGCAGAACTGTCCGGTGGGATGCGACAGCGGGTCAACGTGGCGCGCGCCTTGTCGATGAACCCCGAGGTTCTGCTGCTGGATGAGCCTCTGTCAGCGCTTGACGCGCTGACTCGCGCCAATCTGGCGGATGAGATTGAACACATCTGGGAGGCTAACAAGAAAACCTGTGTCCTCATCACCAATGACGTGGATGAGGCAATCATTCTGGCCGACCGGATCATTGCCCTGAACCCGGATGGTACGCTCGGACAGGAGTTTCGGGTGTCGATCCCGCGCCCACGGGATCGGGGCGCGATGAACAACGAAGAAACATTCAAGCGCTTGCGCGCTAACGTCACCAAATACCTGATGGATGTGGGAATCGAGGCCAAGGTCGAAGGCTCGCGCATCCTGCCCGATGTCACCCCAATTCATGGCGTGCCAACGGCGGTGGCAGAGGCGCAGAAAGGAATGATCCAGGACCGCTTCCTAGACTTCTCGCAACTGCACAAGGTTTATCCGACTCCCAAAGGCCCGTTGACCGTGGTCGAGGATTTCGACCTGAAGATCGACAAGGGAGAATTCATCTCGCTGATCGGCCACTCTGGCTGTGGCAAATCCACGGTTCTGACAATGGCCGCTGGGCTGAACGACATCTCGAAAGGCGCGATCAAGCTGGATGGACGCCATGTCGAAGGGGCAGATCCTGAGCGCGCCGTCGTGTTCCAGTCACCCAACCTGTTCCCGTGGCTCAGCGCCAAGGAAAACGTCGCGATTGGGGTGGATAAAGTCTATCCCAAGGCCAGCTTGGCCGAGCGGCAGGATGTGGTCGAATACTATCTGGAGCGGGTCGGTCTGGCCGATGCGATGGACAAATCCGCCTCAAACCTGTCGAACGGCATGAAGCAACGCGTCGGCATCGCCCGCGCTTTTGCCCTGTCTCCCAAACTGCTGCTGCTGGATGAACCGTTTGGAATGCTCGACAGCCTCACACGATGGGAATTGCAAGAAGTTCTGATGGAGGTCTGGTCCCGCACCAAGGTCACCGCGATCTGTGTGACCCACGACGTGGATGAGGCGATCCTTCTGGCCGACCGTGTGGTGATGATGACCAACGGCCCGCAGGCAACGATCGGCAGGATCACCAAGGTTGACCTGCCGCGGCCGCGCACTCGCAAGGCCCTTTTGGAACATCCGGACTACTACGCCTACCGGCAGGAAGTCCTCGATTTCCTCGAAGAATACGAACACGGCGCCAAGCCCAACACACCCGCCCCCAAGGCGATTGCAGCGGAGTGAAATCATGAAGCAAAGACTTGTTGTCATTGGCGCAGGTATGGCCTCAGGTCGGGTGCTGGAACACCTGACCGATGCCGCGCCGGATGCGTTCGACATCACCCTGTTCAACGCCGAGCCTCGCGGGAACTACAACCGCATCATGCTGAGCCCCGTTCTATCGGGTGAGAAGACCTATGAAGAGATCGTCACCCATGACGACACCTGGTATGCCGAGCGCGGCATCTCCTGCCGCTTTGGCGAAAAAGTTGAAAAAATCGACCGCGAGATGAAGGTGGTCGTGGGCGCAAACGGCCACGTTCCATACGACAGGCTGGTGATCGCCACCGGGTCTAACCCGTTCATCATCCCCTTGCCCGGTCATGATCTGGACGGCGTGATTGCCTATCGTGATCTGGAAGACACCCAGCAGATGATGGGCATGGGCCCGGACAACAAGGTTGTCGTCATCGGCGGCGGCCTGCTGGGGCTTGAAGCCGCCGCGGGCATGGCCGCGCATGGGGTTGACGTCACGGTCGTTCATATCATGGGCCACCTGATGGAGCGTCAGTTGGACGAAGCTGCAGGCTATCTGCTGAAGAAGTCGCTGGAAGACAAAGGCATCAAGATTTGCCTGCAGGCGAATTCCAAGGAAATCCTCGGGGAAGACGGCAAGGTCCGCGCTCTGTTACTGGATGAAGGGACCGAACTGCCCTGTGATCTGCTGGTCATGGCGGTGGGCATCCGCCCCAATACCGCGCTGGCGCAGGAGGCAGGGCTGGCAACCGGGCGCGGCATTCGTGTGGATGACCAGATGCTGACCTCGGACCCGGATGTCTACGCCGTGGGAGAATGCGTCGAACATGACGGGGCGGTCTTTGGCCTTGTCGCGCCGCTCTATGATCAGGCGAAAGTGGCCGCGCAGGTGCTGTTGGGCGAAGAGGCAGCGTTTGTTCAGAAAACCCTCTCAACGAAGTTGAAGGTCACCGGCTGTGATCTGTTCAGCGTGGGCGATTTCGCGGATGGGCCGGGACGTGAGGATATCGTGTTCCGCGACCCTTCGCGCGGCGTCTACAAGCGGCTCGTCATCGAAGAGGATCGTCTGGTCGGCGCGGTCATGTATGGCGACACTGCCGATAGCAATTGGTTCTTCGGCCTGATCAAGAACAGTACTAGCATCGAAGACATGCGCGAGACGCTGATCTTCGGTCCGGCTTATCAGGGGGGCGATACCGCGGACCCTCTTTCAGCCGTTGCAGCATTGCCGCCTGAAGCGGAGATTTGCGGCTGCAACGGCGTATGTAAAGGAAACATAGTTGAGGCGATCAACGCAGGCGCCAACGGTCTGGGCGCCGTGCGTGAAAGCACCAAGGCCAGCGCCTCGTGCGGGACATGCACGGGGCTGGTTGAACAGGTGTTGCAAGTCACCCTGGGCGATGAATTCCAAATGCCAACGGCGCAACCGATCTGCGGTTGCACCGATCTGACGCATGAGGACGTACGGCGTTTAATCAAGGGCCAGGAACTAAAAAGCCAGGCCGCTGTCTGGCAGGAGCTTGGCTGGACAACGACAAATGGCTGCCATGTCTGCCGTCCGGCGATCAACTACTACCTGCTGGCGGATTGGCCTTTGGAATATCAGGACGACCCGCAAAGCCGGTTTGTGAACGAACGCAAACACGCCAATATCCAGAAGGATGGTACATTCAGCGTTGTGCCGCGCATGTGGGGCGGGATCACTACCCCCGGAGAACTGCGCGCCATCGCTGACGCCGCTGACAAGTATGATGTGCCAACCGTCAAGGTCACCGGCGGTCAGCGCATCGATCTTCTGGGCGTGAAGGGTGAGGATCTGCCTTCGATCTGGTCGGATCTGAACGAGGCTGGTCTGGTCTCGGGCCACGCCTATTCCAAGGGTCTGCGGACGGTCAAAACCTGTGTCGGAACCGATCATTGCCGGTTTGGCACGCAGGACAGCACCGGCCTTGGTATCAAGCTGGAGAAAATCCTGTGGGGCTCGTGGACGCCGCACAAGCTGAAACTGGCAGTATCCGGTTGTCCTCGCAACTGTGCTGAGGCGACCTGCAAGGATATCGGTGTCGTTTGCGTGGAATCTGGCTATCAGATCAGCATCGGCGGGGCCGCAGGTATGGACGTGAAAGAGACCGAGTTGCTCTGTCAGGTGCCCACCGAAGACGAGGCCATCGAGGTCGTGATGGCCGTCACCCAGGCCTATCGTGAAGGCGGTAAGTATCTGGATCGATTGTATAAATGGCTGGAGAAGGTCGGCATGGACTGGGTCAAGGCGCAGGTTGTGGATGATCTTGAAAACCGGGCCGACTTGGTCGCGCGGTTTGAACTGTCGCAAAGCATCTACCGCAAGGATCCATGGGCCGAACACGTGCGCGACAAGGCGCAAACTTATGCGCCGATTGCAGATTTCACACTGGAGGCGGCGGAATGAGCTGGATCGACATCGGACATATCGACGACATACCACTGCGCGGAGCGCGTCTGGTCAAAACCCATATCGGCTGTATCGCCGTCTTCCGGACCGCCAAGGCAGAAGTATACGCCGCGACAAACAGCTGCCCGCACAAGGGTGGCCCATTGTCCGAAGGCATTGTCCACGGCCAGTCGGTGACCTGCCCCTTACACAATTGGGTATTCGACCTGAACACAGGCGAAGCGCAGGGTGCCGATGACGGTCGGATCACCACATATCCGGTGCGCCTCGAAGATGATCGTATTCTGCTCGACGTCAGCGCGGTTGCTCAACGGAGCGCAGCCTGATGGACGGCACCAGCCTACCCGAAGTTCGTTCGACCTGCGCTTATTGCGGGGTTGGCTGCGGTGTGCTCCTGAGGCCTGATGGGGTCGGAGGTTTGACCGTTCGCGGCGATCCGGATCATCCGGCGAACCGTGGTCGTTTATGTTCAAAAGGACTGGCGTTAGGTGAAACTGTCGGGCTGCAACACCGGTTGCTGGCTCCTCGCGCCTTTGGCCAGGACACCAGTTGGGACAATGCCTTGCAATTGGTCGCAGATCGGTTCTCTGCCGCAATTAAGAAGCATGGGCCGGACAGCGTGGCTTTTTATGTATCAGGACAGTTGCTAACCGAGGACTACTATGTTGCCAACAAGCTGATGAAAGGCTTCATAGGCTCGGCGAATATCGACACCAACTCGCGGCTATGCATGGCTTCGACCGTGGCCGGGCACAAACGCGCCTTCGGGACAGATACAGTACCCGGAACCTTTGAGGATCTAGACGAGGCTGATCTGGTTGTCTTGGTTGGCTCGAATCTCGCTTGGTGCCACCCCGTTCTGTATCAGCGTGTCATAGCTGCCCGTCAGGCGCGCGGTACGAAGATTGTAGTTGTCGATCCGCGTCGAACAGCAAGCTGCGATCAAGCAGATCTCCATCTGGCGCTGCGACCCGGCAGTGACGTGGCGCTGTTCAATCGGTTGCTGAACAGAATTCACCAAACGGGGCATATTGCTCCGGATTTTCTGGATCGCAGCCTGGGGTTCAATGAAGCCCTCGAACTCGCGCAGCTTGATGATGCGAATGAGACCGGGCTAAGCCCTGATGAAATTGAGGCTTTTTGCGATTTATGGATCGGTACAGAGCGCGTTGTTACGATCTTCAGCCAGGGAGTAAATCAATCCTCCAGCGGATCAGACAAGGTCAACGCGATCCTGAACTGCCATCTGGCCACCGGGCGGATCGGGCGCGCAGGGATGGGTCCGTTCTCGGTCACCGGTCAGCCTAACGCTATGGGAGGCCGAGAGGTCGGTGGCTTGGCCAACATGCTCGCATGTCACTTGGATATCGAAAACGAAGCTCACAGAACAGCCGTCCAGGACTTCTGGAAAGCTCCAAAGATGCCAGAAAAGCAGGGGCTGAAAGCGGTTGACCTGTTTCGCGCTGTCGAAGGCGGTCAGATAAAGGCACTTTGGATCATCCACACCAATCCGGCGGCCACCATGCCGGATGCAGACCGAGTGATGGCGGCTATCAAAAAAAGTCCATTCGTAGTTGTCAGTGACCTGACTGCCCGAACAGACACTGCACGCGTTGCAGACGTTTTGTTGCCCGCTGCGGGATGGGGCGAAAAAAGCGGAACAGTAACCAATTCAGACCGCACGATCAGCAGACAACGCGTCGTTCTGTCACCTCCGGGACAAGCACGTGCGGATTGGGATGTTATGGCCGAGGTGGGCCGCCGCATGGGGTGGACCGAGGCATTCAGTTATGAGTCACCGGCGCAGATTTTTCGAGAATACGCGAACATGACTTCGCTTGCCGTGGCATTTGGCAAAGACTTGGACATTACCGAATTTTCGGACATTGATGACTCGGACTACGAAGATCTGAACCCGTCACGGTGGCCGACGACATCTCGCAAATCGGATGGCCGATTTTTCGGTGATGCGCAGTTTTTTCATCCGGATGGCAAAGCACGTTTTGTTCCTGTCACTCATCGTTCACCCAAAGCGGCGACGTCTGACCAATACCCGTTTCTGTTGAACACAGGACGAAACCGGGATCAGTGGCACACTATGACTCGGTCTGGGTTGTCTCCCCGTCTTTCGGCCCATTTGGCCGAACCATACGTCGAGGTTAATCCGAAGGACGTTGATCGGTTGGGTCTTGGTACCGCAGATTTGGTTGAGCTCAACAGCGTGGTCGGAAGCGGCATCTTTCGACTTCGCATCACAGACACCGTCGCGCCAGGTCAAGTATTTGCTCCCATTCACTGGACAGGTGAAACGGCGCCAACAGCCCGTGTGGATGCGCTTGTTCCAAGTGTAGTCGATCCAATCTCTGGACAGCCTGAGAGCAAGGCGGCGGCCGTTTCTGTGCGACGTATGAATGCCTCGTGGTACGGTTTCGCCGTGTCCGTCGATGCGGCCTCACCTACGGCAGAATATTGGGCAATGAGCAAAACGGCCAAAGGTTACAGGATCGAGTTAGCGGGGAAGCAAGATATTGACGATTGGGAAGACAAAGCCCGCGAGTGGTTTGGGCTATCCGATGCCGTAGTGACTTCAATCGAAGATTCCAAACGCGGCTCGTACAGGATCGCATTGTCTGACGGACAGCGCCTTTTGGCAGCGCTCTTTGTTTCCCGACAACCCATCACACTAATGCGAGAGTTTTTGGCAACTTTGCCTGAGGTCTCACTCCATCAGATTCTGTCTGGCCGGTCATCTTCCGCTTCTGAAGACTGTGGACCAATCATCTGTTCGTGTTTCGGGGTGGGATTAAAGACCATCATTAGCGCCATTCACGACAAACGTTTGATCGATGTGGACGATATCGGAGATACCCTTCAGGCTGGAACGAACTGTGGTTCATGCCGTCCAGAGTTGGTTGACTTGGTCACGGAGCATTCGAAGTTGAAACGCAATAACCCGAAGAATTGCCTGCAAGAACAATAAGGGTAGACACGGGGTTTTCGACCAAGACTGCGGTTTGCTTTTATCGGCATTCAAATAAAGCATGGGTTCTGTTCATACTGTTCAACATATCCAATTTAGCCTTACTGGGGTCAGAAGATGTCTTTGCCTATTGTTTCCGACCTCCACCCATGCCCGAGTTTCGCGTTTGTAGTAAGTGTCTCGTCTGACGAGCCGCACTTAGCAAAAGCGATGAAATTCGCGTCGCTACAGAGGGCCGCGAGGCAACTGAAACAACCCCGCCACCTTTTTTGATGGCGGGTTATTTTTGAGCCCAAATTGAGTCAGAGCTTGATCCGGAAGGCTGCGAAGCCGTCGGCTCCTTCTCCGGCGTCCTCAATTGTGACACCCTTGACGTCGCCTATGTAATCCCGTGCTTTCGGGCCTGTCTCGAACAAAACAGTCGTGTCCGCAAGCGGAGCAAAAGACCAGTTGGCATCTGCCTTTGGATCAATCGTACCCTGTTCGACAATGTAGCGAACGATGACGTCGCGGTTGGTATCCGGGGCCTCAAATACGATTGTGTCACCTAAAGCTCCGGGGAATGAACCACCCCCTGATGCGCGATAGTTGTTGGTGGCGATAATGAACTCCATATCATCGGTAACTGGTTCGCCGTCGTAAGAAAGGTTCACAATGCGCGCTGCATCGGGGTTAATCTCTTCTCCCTTGGGTCCGAAGCGCGATGGCTGGGACAGGTCAATTTCATAGGTCACGCCATCTATGACGTCGAAATTGTAGGACGGGAATTCCGGGTTCAGCAGGATCGCATCCTTTGAACCCGTCTCAACCTGATTGAACATTCCGGCCGACCGTTCCAACCAACCCCTAACTTGCGCTCCATTCACGCGGACTGCGCGCACCGTGTTCGGATAGAGATAGAGATCCGCGACGTTTTTGATGGCAACATCACCAACGGGTACATCGGTGTAGTATTCCGGACCACCGCGGCCACCAGCCTTGAAAGGCGCTGCCGCAGACAGGATCGGCAGGCCTTCATGTTCGGTGCCTTTCAGCATCTCTTCGACATACCACTTCTGCGCAATCGAGACGATCTGGACTGAGGGATCATCTGCGACCAGCGCGAAATAACTGTGCAGCGGTGCCGAGGTCTTGCCAACTGCGCGACGAACATAGGCCAGCGTTTCGTCGTGATCCGTCGCAACCGAGTCCAGGACGCGCTCATCATCTTCGACCAAGGCGGTGATTGACCGGTCTTCGTTCCGCCGCGAGATAGGCCGCGCCTCGGATGTGGTTGTCACCACCCGCCATTCATTTCCATCCCGTTGCAGCAGCAGATCAAGCAGACCAAGATGCGACCCCCAGAACCCGCCCATGACGGCGGGCTTGCCCATCAGAGTACCTTTATCGACGTCAATTCCGGGGCGGTCTGCAAAGGTAGGCGACGGAAAAACTAAATGGTTGTGACCTGTGACCAGCGCGTCGATCCCTTCGACGCCAGCCAGCACGACCGACGCGTTTTCCATACCATCTTCATGGTTGGCGTCCCCAATCCCGGAATGCGACAAGGCGATGATCAGGTCGCAGCCCCGCTCCTGCATCTCAGGGACAAAAGCCTTTGCCGTCTCAACGATATCCCGCGCTTGGACATTGCCTTCGAGATGCTTGCGATCCCAGTTCATGATCTGCGGAGGCGTAAAGCCTATCACACCGATCTTGATCGGATGTTTTGTGCCGTCACCCATTTCGATCTCGCGGTCGAGAATGGCGTATGGTTGGATAAGCGTCTTGTCCTCGCGCGGGCTTGCGCCTTTCTCCTTTGCTACATTAGCCAGAACCGCTGGGAAATCCGCACCTGCCAATGAGGTCTCAAGAAAGTTTAATCCGTAGTTAAACTCGTGGTTGCCCAGTGTGGCCGCATCATAGCCAATCGTATTGAATGCGGTGATGATTGGATGGCTGCCCCCTTCTTTCATACCGCGTTCATAGGCGATGTAATCGCCCATTGGGTTTCCTTGCAGAAAGTCTCCGTTGTCCACCAGAAGCGAGTTCGTCGCCTCAGAGCGGATTTCATTTATGATCGAAGCCGTACGGGACAGGCCCACCGTGTCACGGGGCTTGTCGGCATAATAATCATAGGGGAATACATGAACATGGATGTCGGTTGTTTCCATGATCCGCAAATGTGCCTGGTTGTTCGCCGCAGCAGCCGAGAAGGGGTGAAGCGTAACGGCTGCGGCACTTGCAGCAGTTGTGTACAGAAACTGACGACGCGAAATTGGTGGGCGGTTAGAGAACGACATTGGGCACCTCTCAAGTGGGTTGGTCAACGCGACTTTCGCGGACTATCCGCGGCATTCGTATGAAATCGGTTACGAGAGCATGTGTCGCGTTATTCACAGGCGGCTGTACTTAACACCATACGTTAACTTTGGGGGTTTGCTAAGGGATCGCAGATGGTGAACCTAAGCCAATAGTTGCTTATCAATCAAACGCGGCGAGTTTTTGAACCTTCGAACCTGAAGGAAGCAAGCAAAATGCTGAAAAAGATATACTTTGACATATATTTTCTCGTTCATGCACCCTTGTTTCGCAGAGCTGCAACAGATGGTTGCTCCTGTCCGCAGTCCGCTAGTTCTCCAGGCAACACAGTTTGCAGCCTCGGCGAAACCGCTTGCTTGGATCCGACATGGCTTCCAGTAAAACGTCAATAGAGCTAATGAAGTCCTTGACTTGGTATTAAACGGACGTCTTCATTGAATAAGTACTTGTTCTTATTGTTTAACAAATAAGCCATCGGTTAATTGGCGGTTTAAGTTAACAAGGAGATGCTTGCTGGCAGAGTACATGTAGAGATCCTGTTACTAACGTAAGCAAAACTTATTGATGTCCGATATAGCGTCTTGGCTAAAGAAACATGGTTTGTCCAAGTATGCTGTCGCTTTTACTGAACATGAAATCGAACTTGGCGACCTGTCCGAATTAACTGACGAAGACCTAGTAACAATCGGACTTCCCCTCGGGCCGAGGAGGCGGTTTCTGAAAGCCATTCGCGCCAGCATAGAAGAGGAGCGGCGACCGCCCAGCAAAACCAACAGCCCCGAGATCGTGGCAGAGCGGCGACAGCTTACGGTAATGTTTATCGATCTTGTCGGATCAACGGAAATAGCACAAAGCGTCGATCCGGAGGATCTGGCCGATGTACTTCGACTTTTTAAGGAAACCTGTGCGGCGGCTGTTGCAGCGTTTGATGGCCATATTGCCAGCTACTATGGCGACGGAATCATGGTTTTTTTTGGATTTCCCCACGCCCATGAAGATGATCCCGAACGCGCCATTCGTGCGGGTCTGCGTATCATTGATGAGATGCCGGATGTTCGCACCCACGCGAAACTCAACGTCCGGATTGGGATCGCAACCGGATTGGTCGTGGTCGGCGATCTGCGAGGCGAAAAGATGTTTGAGGACGGAACGGCGATGGGTGAGACGCCCAACTTGGCCGCGCGTCTTCAAGCGATGGCAGATCCGGGGACGATGATCATCGCCCCAACCACTCATCAGTTGGCTGGTGATGCTTTTGAATACGTTTTGCGTGGCGCGTTCAAGCTCAAGGGTTTTGCTAAGGAAGTCGAAGCCTGGCAAGTAACCAGAGAGCGAGAAACAGTCAGCCGGTTTATGGCGATCGACAGTGTTTTGCTCAAGCCTTTGGTCGGTCGCGCCGCAGAATTGAAGGCGTTGAACGATAATTGGGCCTTGGCCAGTAATCGAAATGGGCAGGTTGTGTTGGTGTCAGGCGAGCCGGGAATTGGCAAGTCGCGTCTGGTGGAGGAATTTCGGCAGAACATCTCCGATTTGCCCCACACGCAAATGCGATATCAATGTTCTCCATATCACTTTGCGACTGCACTGTACCCTGTCATTCGCCAACTTGAGAGTGCCGCTGATCTTCGCGCTGACGAGTCAAATCACGTTAAGCTTGAAAAAATCCGCGGCGTGTTGAGCGATCAAACCGACCAAGCTTTGAAGTTGGCAGCATCCCTTTTGTCCATACCGTTCGAAGATCATTTGGGGGCGTTGGATCTGACACCGCGGCAGATCATGGATCTGTCTCTGGAATTGTTGCTGAACAATCTTTCATCAGAGGCTGACGATCATCCGGTTCTCTTCCTGTTTGAAGATGCTCACTGGATTGATCCAACAACCAAATTGTTGCTGGATCGGATGGTGGAGCGAATTCGCGACCTTCCAGTTCTGGTGGTTATGACGTTCCGGCCTGAATTCGATCCAGGTTGGACACTGCAATCGAACCTTACGAAGCTTGATTTGAAGCAGTTAAGCTTTCGACAGGTCAAGAGCATTGTTGACGAAGTCGCTAAAGACGAGTTGGTCGCTGACGGGATGTATGATGTGGTCGCGGCAAGATCCGACGGTGTGCCGCTATACGTCGAGGAGGTGACAAAAGATCTCCTTGAATCGGGCGTCCTGACCAGGGGAAGGGACACTTACACGATGGGTGGGGCATCGCCTGCGAACTCGGTGCCAAGTACGTTACATGATGCACTGATGGCACGCCTTGACCGCCTGAGCTCTGCCAAAGAGGTTGCCCAGATTGGAGCTGTAATTGGCCCTCAGTTTACTTACCAGTTGATTTCAAAAGTGGCCAGAATCAGCGATAAAGCGTTACGCGCAGGATTGGAGCTTCTGGTCGAAGCTGGCATAGTTTCAGTTTCTCGCGCAGAGGATTTTGAAACCTTCAGCTACCGTCACGCCCTTATTCGTGACACCGCATACAACAGCCTTCTAAAGCGAGAACGCCGGGTTCTGCACTCTCGCGTCGCGCAATATTTGGATGACACGTTGGCTCACACTGGTGACGCAAGCCCGGAAATTCTGGCTCATCACTATACCATGGCAGGAATGTGTAAGGAGGCCGTAGATTATCGTTACCTTGCAGGCCAACGAGCAGTCCAGCGATCCGCTAACATTGAGGCAAGCACGCAACTGTCGTTGGCGATTGAGCAGCTTGGCGAAATGGATCAAAGTTTTGAACGGGACCGCAAGGAAATTGAGATTCAGGTACTCAAGGCTGGTGTCTTACGATCAACCGCAGGAATAGCTGCCGACGAAACCGGTTCTGTTTATGCAAGAATACGCGAATTGTGTGAACGCATCGACGAAACCGAGCATCTGTTCCCAGTTCTGAATGGTTTGTATTCCTTCCATTTGGTGCGTGCCGAGTATGATTTGGCTAGGGACGTCGCAGCGCAATTGCTGGACCTAGCGGTGTCGACTCGTGAGACGCAGCATCAGATGGTGGCGCATCGCGCAATGGGTGCTGTACTGTTCCACATTGGTGACCTGGTGTCGGCGTATGAGCATTTAAGCAAAGCACTGGACCTCTACAGCAGGAAACGTGATGCGCATCTGGCGTACATCTATGGGTCCGACCATGCGGCGATTACTTCGTGCTTTTTAAGCTTGGCCATTTGGATGCGTGGGGACCCGGACAAAGCCCTTGAGGTTCAACAGCTCGCGGTGGCGGGTGCAAAAGAGCTGGAGCATGCTCATAGCATCGCGCAGTCAATGACCTATCTGTGTATGCTTCACCTTCTGCGCCGTGAACCCGCAAAAGTGCTGGAGATCGCGGAACAGCTTGAGGAACTTTCAGCCAAGCACTCGTTTACATTCATGTCTTTGACCGCGACCTTGTGGCGAAGCTGGGTGAATGCCTATGTTTCGCCGAAACAAGAAACGATCGATGCGTTACACGCAGCGTCTATAACTTGGTGGGAGAGTGGTGCGGGAAACTATAAACCGTTCTTTCTGACCCTAGTGGCGGAACTCACCTTGAACATAGGTAATCGGGACGGTGCCCTGAAATTGTTGGCTCAGGCCCGTGATCAACAGCACCACACAAATGAAGGCTGGGCCCGATCCGAGACCGATCGAGTCTACGCGCTCGCACGTTGCGAGAATGAGCTCGCAGAAAAAGCATTTCTTGAGGCTTTGGCCACTGCAAGAGAACAGAAAGCTAAGATGTTTGAACTCCGAACGTCGGTAGATTACGCAGAACAATGCAGACTATTTGGACATACGCACAAGGCGATATCTGATCTTCGTACTGCTCTGGATGGTATTGCAGGAGGTGAGTCTACGATCGATGTGATTGATGCAATTAAGCTCCTTAATCAAAGACCCGTAAGCTAAATTTCATGCTTTTCAAGGCATCACGCGGTTCTACTGATTGCGAAACTCTTTTTACGGAATGCGGAAATTTTTCACTTCATTGCGCCAACTGTGAGGCAATACGCTTGGAGATTTCGCTGACGCAGCGAATGACAGCATTGCGGGGTGCAACTGTAGCAATAATAGTCGCGCTCAAAGTCGTATCGCGCCGTTTGTCTGGGTCGTGGGTACGACGGCAATCGAACTCACGGGACGCATTCATGCGCCCGGCGATGTAGGCGCGCAAACGAGCTAATTCCTTTCCCGCACCGAAAAAGCGCCAAAGGAGATGGGGGCCGATCTGCGCAATGTGGCAGGTTGCAGTTATATCTGACTGACCTGTTACAGGCAAGCGAATTCGCCCGTGTGCATGGTGAGGTGTTCAAAGATATCGACCGGGTACTGACCGCTGTTCAGGTCGACCTGACGCAACCCGGTCTGTTGGTGAAGATCGACGTTGACGCAGTGATTCGCAACAAAAACGGAGAAATCAGCGGATTCTGAACATGAGTCCCCAAGAAAGGATTTGATCGCACCTTCGGCTTGTGTACTGTATACAGAATACAAGAATGGTAAAATAACAGACACAGGGAGCTAATGTGATGATCAAAACAGCACTACTAAGCGGAACATGCATCGCGCTAATGGCCTCGACGGCCGCTGCAGAGATCAAAGTTGGATTTATCGGGTCACTGTCTTCGGACACCGGTTTGTCCACGCTGCGCGGTGCCGAAGTTGCCATTGAGGAACTGAACGCCAATGGCGGTGTTCTGGGCCAGCAGATCACGCTTGTTTCAGCTGATACCGGGCAGGACCCTACCGAAGGCGTGCGCGCTTACGAGTATCTGGCGGAAACCGAAGAGGTTGATTTTATCATCTCGGGCTCGATCGACGATGTGTCGCTGGGCTGGCTGCCACGGATGCAGGAATACCGCATCCCGACGCTGGACACCTGGACATCTTATATCGGCATCATCGACATGGTGGCCGAAGACCCCGAGGGTATGGCTCCCTATTTCATGAACATCGCCTCGGACGAGGCGCTGGCAACGCTGTACATTAACTTTGGCGCGGATGTGTTGAAGGGCCAAATGGGCTGGGACACCGTGGTCATTTTAGCCGAGGACACAGCCTTTGGCGAGGCCATCACCGGTCTTGTGACCGAGGCGCTGGCCCCCGTGGCCGGGATCGAAGTCAAGGACATCATCACCTATGACGTCGCCACCGTCGATTTCGCGCCGATCTTCAGCCGGGCGCAGGATACGGGCGCAGATTTCATCTATCAGGTCTCGTCGGTAAACTCGCAGGTGGTATCCTCGCAATATGTAAAGCTTCAGGTGCCGATGGCGATGACGGGCGTAAACGTCTCTGCCCTGGGGATGGAGTATTGGGAGGATACAGGAGGGGCTGGCGGTGGCATCTCAACCCTGTCGCCGGTGCCTTCGGTGGGTTTCAAGCTGGACCCGGCCAGCCAGGAATTTGTCGACACCTATCAGGCCAAGTATGACAGCCGCCCGCTGCTGCCCCATTTTAATGGGTTCAACGCTTATCACGGGTTGAAACAGGCGATGGCGGCAGCCGAAGAGGCCGGTGGGTTTGACAAGGTCGAGGCCTGGGCCGAGGCGATGAAGAAGCAGGATCTGGTGCTGGATCTGGATGGTCAGTTGTGGCTGCGTTACGCCTTCTGGGGCGATGACGAGGTTGAGCCCGTCACCAACCGGACCTATCCGCACAACGCGCGTTTTGACTTGTCTGAACCTTTCGACGATGCCCAGCCTTCGATGGTTGTGGTCCAATGGTACGAAGACGGCACGGCGGCTGTGGTCTACCCCGAGAAATACGCGACGGGCGAGTTCACTCTGCCCAGCTGGGTCGAGAAGTAATCCCACCGCGTAGAATAGCATAAAGCGGGCGCGCCTTGATGCGCGCCCGAAGCTAAGGATCCAAACTAAATGTTGCAGATACTGATACAGGGGCTTTTGCTCAGCGGTCTCTATGCGCTTATCGCCATGGGTTTCACGCTGATCTTCAGCATCGGCCGCGTCCTGAACCTTGCCTATGGCGCATATCTGATGGTCGGTGGGTATATCTATTTCTGGGTGTCGCAGACCCTGGGAATGCCCAAACTGATGGGTGTTGTCGTTGCCGCCGCGCTGGGTGTGGTGATGGGGGTGCTGAAATACCGCCTGATCGTCAAGACACTGAAAGGCGATCATGTCGCCGTTGAGATTTCAACGCTGATACTGGCCGTCGTCATTCAGGCGGGCGTGGTGCTGGCCTTTGGCGACAGCAGCAAGATCCTGCTGCCGATCGTACCCGGCGTGATTAATGTGGCTGGGGCCTCGGTGACGTATAACATTCTGATCGCTACGCTGATCAGCTGGGCCATTTTGCTGGGCCTCTATGCCTTTGTGCGGCTGACCCATACCGGGCGGGCGATGCAGGCGGTGTCGATGGACGCCAAGGGCGCGGCAATCTCGGGCATCGACCCGGACCGGATCAACCTGATCACCTGGGGCATTTCCGGCGCGCTGGGTGCGCTTGGCGGGGTGTTCTTCGCCAGCTACACGCAGCTGTCGCCCTCGATGTGGGTGGCCCCGCTGATCATCTCGGTCGCGGTTGTCATCGTCGGCGGGATCGGATCGATCATCGGCACGCTGGTGGTGGCCCATATCGTCGGCTTTCTCGAGGTTATCGTGGTGGCGACACTCGCCCCGGAACTGCGCGGCGTGTTCACCATGCTGCTGATCATTGGCGTGCTGGTGACGCGTCCACAGGGCCTCTTTGGCCGCGAGGAACTTTGACGATGGAGCTGCGCTGGTTTCACTTTGCCCTCTGGGGCGGTCTGATCGCTGGAATGCTGTTGCTGCCGCAGGTCGTCTCGAACGGCACACTGCGGACGATGATCTTTGCCAACTACTTGGCGATCTTCGCCATCAGCTGGGACGTATTGTCCGGTCGTACCGGGTATATCAGCTTTGGCCACCCGTTCCTGATCGGGATCGGGGCCTATACCACGGCGATCCTGACCAAGCGGTTTGACGTGCCGGTCGAAATCTCCATCCCGGCTGCAGTTCTGGTCACCATGGCTGCGGGTCTGCTGGTGCTGCTGCCTGCGCTGCGCATCCGTGGCAGTTACTTTGCGCTGGTCACGCTGGCCTTCATGGAGCTGCTGTACCAACTGGTGCAGGTGATCCGTCCGGATCTGACCGGCGGCACCCGCGGCATGTCGGGCATCCAGACCCTGACCCGTGGTGCGGCAAACGGCTATTACCTGTCGACCGCGCTGATGCTGAGCGTTGCGATCAGCATGTGGCTGCTGATGAAAACCCGTCTGGGCACCGCACTGGCCGCCATCGGCATGAACGAGGAAAGCGTGCGGGGCTCGGGCCTCAACACCACGCGGCTCAAGGCGTTTGCCTTTCTGACCAGCGCGATGGTCGCAGGGCTGGGCGGGGCGTTCTATGTCCACTATCTGGGCTCGCTGGCACCACGTGCTCTGTTCGATATCAGCTTTTTGTTCACCATCATCGTGGCGGCGCTGCTGGGCGGAACCTCGACCATCATCGGTCCGATGATCGGAGCGTTCTTCATGACCTTCCTGCTGGAATACCTGCGTCCGGTGTTGCCGGGGGCGGAACGGTACTTCGTCTACGGGGCGATCGCGCTGGTCCTTTACATGTATCAGCCCAAAGGCCTGATCGAACTGATACAGCGCGGCTTTGCCCGGCTGCGGAAAGGAGGTGTGGCATGACCGCAGCGCTGGAAGTCACAAACCTGTTCAAACGCTTCGGCGGGCTGGTCGCCACCAATGGTCTGTCCTTCTCCCTCAAAGAGGGTGAATCCCTGGGCCTGATCGGTCCGAACGGGGCGGGCAAGACCACCGTGTTCAGCCAGATCATGGGCGAGCATCGCCAGAACAGCGGCACGATCGAGCTGTTCGGGAATGAGATCTCGTCCCTGCCGACATCACAGCGGATTCAGGCCGGGGTCAGCCGGACCTATCAGATCCCGCGCCCTTTCGGCGACATGAACGTGGCCGAAAACATCCGCGTAGGCCTGATGCCCGACAATATCTGGCAGATGATCACCAGATCTCCCGATCCCGACCGGGAACGCGAACTTGCCCTAAGCGTCGGATTTACCGAGGCCGATCTGGAACGGACCCCGTCCGAGCTGGCCATGGGTGATCTGCGCAAGCTGGAAATGGCCCGCACCATGGCCACCGCACCCAAGGTGATGCTGCTGGACGAGGTGTTCGCCGGTCTGACCGTGGGGGAGATCGCGCAGATCTCGGAACTGATCCAGCAGATGCGCAAGGATGGCATGACCTTCCTGATCGTCAGCCATGATCTGCCCGCGCTGGAGCCACTGATCGACCGCGCCGTCGCCATCGAGCGGGGCACGATGATCGCCGAGGGCACCTTTACCGAGGTGATGAATGACAAGGCCGTGCAGGCCTCGTATCTGGGGAGCGCCTGATGTCTTATCTGGAAATCGAAAACCTGTCGGCGTTCTACGACAAGGCGCAGGCGCTGACCGACATCTCGATCACCGTCGAACCGGGCGAGATCGTCGCCGTGGTCGGCCCCAACGGGGCAGGCAAGTCCACCCTTTTGGACAGCATCATGGGTTTGGTGGAAACCGAAGGTGACATCCGGCTGCATGGCCACAGCCTGACGGGCCGGACCCCCGCCGAGATCGTGCGCCACGGCGTCGGTTATGCGCCGGAACGGTTCAACCTGTTCCCCTACATGTCGGTGCGCGACAACCTCATGGTCGGTGCCTATACCGCCCGCGAGGATATCGAGGACAACATGGACATGGTCCACAAGCTGTTCCCGCGCCTGAAAGAGCGGGAAGGGCAGGAAACCTCGACCCAATCGGGGGGTGAACGGCAGATGGTGTCCTTTGGGCGTGCGCTGATGACCAGCCCCGAACTGCTGCTGATCGACGAACCGACGATCGGCCTGGCCCCCAAGATCTGCAACGAGATCGCCGAAGTTGTTCGACAGTTGAACAAGGAATTCGGCCTGACCGTTGTGATCACCGAGCAAAACGCCAACTTCGCGTTGTCTCTGGCCAGCCGGATCTACGTGCTGGAATCGGGCCGGATGCAAACCTCGGGAACCGCCGAAGAACTGCGCAACGATGAACGGCTGCTGGAGGCCTATTTCGGCAGCCACTGAGGCATGCGCGGCTTTGTGCTGGCCATTTCTCTTCTTTGCGTCGGCGCTTGTTTGACGAACTGAAAGACTGCAGTCCAACAAAAAATTGTTGGCGAAAGCGTAGCGAATTTTCCTTATGTCCAAGAAGATTAAATTTGTTTACGATCTAACTTAGCGGCTGCATCGAGCGTCCAGAATGCGGGCTGCGATCACAGTATCTTTCCTAGTCGATGAATGACTGGCTGGGGCCGCCAACGAAAGCGGCCCGCAGTATTCAGATTTCAATTGCCTCTGCTATAGCAAGTGCATCCTCGAGCTCAACTCCGAGATACCGAACGGTACTGTCCATCTTTGTATGCCCAAGTAAGAGTTGTACCGCGCGCAGATTGCCCGTCTTTTTGTAAATCTGAGTAACCTTTGTGCGCCGCATCGAATGTGTGCCATATGCGCTGGCTTCCAAACCTATAGACGTGACCCAATCACGCACGATCCGGGCATACTGGCGCGTTGAAATGTGCAAACGCTCATGGAAACGCCCTGGCCAAAGGTATTCAGACCCAACCATAAGTTCATCTTCCATCCACTTCTCGACGGAGGTCCGAGTACCTTCAGAAATTTCGAAGCGGACCGGTTTCTGAGTTTTACTTTGCAGCACCGAAGCCCGCTCCTTGATCTGACCAGAGGCCATGATGTCAACGACTTTCATCTTCACCAAGTCACAACCGCGCAACTTGCTGTCGATGGCCATATTGAAGAGAGCGAGGTCGCGATGGTTCTCTGCGAGCTCCAATCTTACTCGAATTGCCCAGACGTGTTTGGGTTTTAACGGGCGTTTTTGACCGACGATGCGTCCCTTGTTCCAAGCTGGGCGAAGCGCGCGAATGGCAGGTAAGTTTGGTGTATCCATAACTGATCCTCCTTTCCGCCATTCCCGCCCACAACGACAACCCGACGTTGACAAAAGAGGATATCACAGGATGCCGCGTTGCCGCCGAGATTGGCTGCGAATCATACCTCCCAAAGGCCGCAAAGTGAAACTCTTTTAGGTGCACCAAAATTAGACCTTGGTCACCGTGAGACGTGCTTATCACCGCAGATTTCACTGGGCGAAGTTACGAGCATGTTGCGGGTGCCAGCGTCACAGTCGGAGTACATGCACCGAACACTGAGCATGGCGAACAACGAGAGCAGCCGTGGAACCCAAAAAGAACTCTTTCATCCCAGGTTTGTGTGAAGCGAGGACGATACAGTCGATGCCGTGTTTGTTGGCGTATTCGGTGATTGCGCGACCCGCCGATTGGCTCTCGATCAGGATAGACGACACTTCTGTCTCACTTGTTAGGCGCTCGGCCAAGCGCGCCTTTGCTTTTTGGAGAGACTTTTCTGCGATTCCTTCATCCATATAGTACATTATCTGTCTGTTTGGGGGCTCATGGATATGCGCGGCAGTGATTTTTCCACCTTCGGATACAAGGGCATGTGCCGCCGCAAGTGCGTGTTCACTGATGCCATGCTCCAGAGACAGAGCGACTAGAATATTTTTGTACATTTCAAACCTCCGTATTCAGGTCTTCAGTTTTCTGCTGCTAACTCGCCGCTCCTATTTCACCTTCGGGAGGGCGCACAGGCACCCCAGCCGTAAGAATGGGGTGCGTGCAGTTTCGTCTTGGGCTTATTTGTGCTTTCCCGTCGCTACCTGCTGAGCAGGAGGTCCGGCAGGAACAGGGCCAACTCTGGTACAAAAGTTGTCAACATCAGCGTTGGGAGCCAGGCAAAGACTATGAAGATCAAAGTCGGCCATAACATGCGCGAAACCGGCTCATCACAGACCTGCGCACCAAGATAGAGCAGAGGTGCAGTCGGAGGGGTGATGTTCGCCATACCTAAGTTCACGCCAATCACGGCCGCAAAATGGATGGGATCCATGCCGGTGCTCTGCGCGATGGGCAGTAGGATTGGTGTTGCCAAAAGCAGACCGGAGATATCGTCCATCAGCATCCCGATCAGGATCATCACGACGTTGATCATCAGAAGGATGACGACCGGATTGTCCGAAACGGAATAGACCAGATCTTTGGCCAACTGAGGTGCACCCTGCGAGATCAGGTTGTCCGACACGATCAGAACCATGAAGATCATGACCATGACCACACCAATCGTAACACCGGAATTCTGGATCGTCTGGGCCAGAGTTTTCCAGGTCAGGCCACGATAGAAGTAGAGCGCGATTGGGATCGAGTAGACCACTGCGATACCGGCGGCTTCGGTCGGTGTCATGATACCGCCATAGATACCGCCAAGGATGATCAACGGCATCATAAGCGCAGGTCCGGCCAGGCGCGCCTGAACTCCGAATGTCGGCAGGAACGGTTTAGGACGTTCCGTCAGGTTGATGTCGTCATACTTCCGCAGCATGAACTGATTAACGATTATCAATAGCGTGATCAGGATGATCGCCGGAATGACCGTGGACAAGAAGCACTTTAGTACATGCTGCTGTGCGACCCAGCCATAAAGGATGTGCGACGAACTCGGCGGGATCAACAGACCTAAAGGGCTGGCCGCTACGATCAAAGCCGCCGATTGCCCACCCGGATAGTTGGCCTTTTTCAGGTGGGGCATCATGATGCCGCCGATACAGGTCAGCGTTGCGTTTGCACTGCCGGAAATGGAGCCAAACACACCGCAGGCCAGCACCCCCGCTGCGCTCAAACCTCCTTTGATGTGACCAATGAACATTTCAGCCAGTGCAACAAGAGGGGCGGCGATCTTACCTTTTTCCATGATGCCACCGGCAATCATGAAGAGGGGGATCGCCAGAAGCACCAGTGAGCGGATACCTGTAGAGCCGGTGGGCAAGTAGCCGGTGATGGATTGATCTCCAATAAGGGCGATGAAAATCAAAACCGATCCGAATGCCACATAAACGCTGACGCCTAACAGCAGCATAAAGCAGACGATAAGGAGACTTCCTCCGATGATCATTGGGTTTCTCCTTTTTGCATTTCGGATCTCAGGGGTAGACCGAGCCCTTTGCGGATGTGCACGTACAAATATGCCGCCGTGAACGTCGCCATGAGGCCAAAGGCAATCATGATTGCAATCCGCCAGGTCACAAACGGAATGCGCAGCACCGGGGTTGCGCGCAGCCGGGGGAATGAGAAGTCATCAAGCAGCGAGACATAACAGGCGTACATGAGGAATAGGATCACCAGCACCTCGACTGTCAGGACGACAAAGCCGCGCCACCAAATCAACCGAGGATTTTGGATCACAATGCCAAGAATGTCCGCGTTGATGTGCAGGTTGCGGGCAGAGGCCAGAACAGCACCTGCAAAAAAGCCGATGATGCTAATGCCCAAAAGCCATTCTTCGTAGGCAAACAGATCACCGCCAAATCCATACCGGATGACAACAACTGCCCCAAATGTGAAAGCCATCAGGAAACCGGCAAACATAACGATCTGCCTCATGACAAAAGCCACTGCTTTCAGCGGATACCCAATAATGACTGGCAACTCGTCAGTGATTTTTTGCGAACTCTTCTTTTCTGCGCTTTCGACGACCAATGGACGTTCAGCTTCAGAACTAGACATCTTTCTCCCTCCCTTTGTTGAGCCAAAGACCAAAAAAGGGCCAGCTGATCTGCTGGCCCTTCTTCTCAGTGATTATTGCTGTTCTTTTGCTGCCAGCAGGCGGTCGATGATGTCCTGACCGACGTTTTGTGCCATTGCGGGCCAGACCGTTTCCTGGACATGAGCGGCCATCGCAGCTTGTTCTTCGTCGCTCAGGCGCAAGATGGTGTAGCCTTTGTCGATCAGTTTCTGGCCGAACACTTCGTCGTTCTCACGGTTGTAGGCAAAGAAGTCTTCGGACGCCTTGGTCATAGCGGCTTGTAGAGCGGTGCGCTGTTCATCGTTCAGCTTGTCGAGTGTCCGCTGCGACGCATAGAAAGTTGTCAGTTCCGAAATCGAGTTGTACTCGACAAAATGGGTGCCAACATCTGACTGAGCGAAGATCGAGTAGGTGGCTGTCTTGGTGCAGCAGATCGCCCCATCAACAATACCGGCCTGAAGTGCGGGGAAGATGTCGCCCCATGCCATGGTGGTCGCCTGGTAACCCAGTTCTTCGACCATCGACTTCACAACGCTGGACGACCAGACGCGAATGTTCATGCCCTTGTCGTCAAAAGTATTCCAGTTCTGGGGCTCTTGCGACGAAACGATGCCGATGAACCCTTCCGGATTCTGCGCCATGACGCGCACGCCATATTCGTCGGTGATCTCTTGCAGGATGGTGTTGAACTCGGAGTCCATGTTCAGAAGCGTGCTCTCCATGTCATCCCAGCCGCCCAGCAGGAACGGCATTGACAGGAATTCGAGGCGTGGATCTGTATCGGCATAGATGAACGCCGATGCCAGATCGATGTTGCCGCGTGCAACATCTTCGAACAGCGCCTCACCAGAACCCAGCTGGTTTGCAGGGAAGACCTCGACCTTCAAGCCGACATCCGCTGCTGCCACATCCGCTGCGACCTGTTCCATCATCTTCGTGCCCTGATGATCGATCGGGAACACGCCAGCGAAGCGCAGTGTCATGTCTTCCGCTGCAGCGGTCGTTGAGATTGTGGTTGCAGCGAGCAAAGCTGCGCCACCCATCGCGCCGAGGGCGCGGCGGTTAATCTTCGTAATCATTAAGGTTTCCTCCTCAGTGGTGTGTGTCCCGCCGCAATACGCGCAACGGGACATTTCTTTGCTTCAAGTCAGCAAAGTTCCGGGGCGATGAACTCGTATCCAAGATCATCGGCCACAGCCTTGTAAGTCACCTTCCCGTGGGCCACGTTCAGGCCATTCTTCAGGTGACGATTGTCTGCAAGCGCCTGCTTCCAGCCATTGTTGGCAATAGCCAGAGCGTGCGGCAGCGTGACGTTGTTCAGTGCATAGGTCGAGGTTCGGGCGACTGCGCCAGGCATGTTGGCGACGCAGTAATGAACAACATCGTCGACAACATAGGTAGGCTCTGCGTGAGTGGTGGCTTTGGACGTTTCAAAGCAGCCGCCCTGATCGATCGCCACGTCCACGACGACCGCACCGGGTTTCATTTTCGAGATCAGCTCGCGTGAAACCAGCTTGGGCGCAGCAGCGCCCGGGATCAGAACCGCGCCAACAACCAGATCCGCATTGGTGACTTCTTCCTCCAGTGCAGCTTTGGTTGAATAGACAACCTTGGCCGAGGCCTCGAAGTGGTTTTCCAGCTTCTCCAGAACTGCCGGATTGCGGTCCAGAATGGTCACGTCCGCGTGCAAGCCAACAGCCATCTGAGCCGCATTGAACCCAACAACACCGCCACCGATGATCACGACCTTGCCTGGTTTCACACCAGGCACACCGCCCAGCAGCACGCCTAGGCCTCCCTTTGCTTTCTCCAACGCACCGGCACCGGCCTGGATCGACATGCGACCGGCCACCTGGCTCATCGGTTTCAGCAGGGGCAGACCGCCATTGTCGTCGGTGACGGTTTCATAAGCGATGCAGACAGCGCCCGAGTCGACCAGATCTTTGGTTTGTTCCGGGTCGGGGGCCAGATGCAGATAGGTATAAAGGATCTGACCCTCACGCAGCATGGCGCGTTCCACGGCCTGGGGCTCTTTCACCTTCACGATCATCTCGGCATTGGCAAAGATGTCTGCTGCGGTTTCGGCAATCTCCGCGCCAGCGGCACGATAGGCATTATCATCAGCCCCAATGCCAACACCGGCATTGGTTTCCACGACGACGTTGTGACCATGCGAAACCAGTTCCGCGACACTTTCAGGGGTCAGGCCGACCCGATATTCATGGTTCTTGATTTCCTTGGGAACACCAATGAACATGTTCTTCACTCCTTGGAACGGATGATCATTTTGCGGTTGGCATGACGAACTCGGCACCTTCCGAGATACTTTCAGGCCAGCGCTGCATGATGGATTTCTGCTTGGTGTAGAAACGCACACCCTCCTCGCCATAGGCGTGCATGTCGCCGAACAGGCTCTTCTTCCAGCCGCCAAAACCGTGCCAGGCCATCGGAACCGGGATCGGAACATTGACGCCGACCATGCCGACCTGAACCTGCTTGCCGAATTCACGCGCGACGTTGCCGTCACGGGTGAACAGCGACACACCATTGCCGAACTCGTGGTCGTTGATCAGTTGCAGGCCTTCGGCAAAGTTCGAGACGCGGACACAGGACAGAACCGGGCCAAAGATCTCTTCCTTGTAGATCTTCATATCTGTCGTGACATTGTCGAACAGAGTGCCGCCCAGGAAGAAGCCTTCCTCATGCCCTTCGACGCTGTAGTCACGGCCATCGACCAGCAGGTCAGCACCTTCTGCAACGCCAGAGTCGATATAACCCTTGATCCGGTCACGCGCAGCGGCCGTAACGATCGGGCCCATCTCGGCATCCAGCTCAAGGCCATTCTTGACCTTCAGGGTTTCGGCGCGCTCTTTCAGAACCGGGATAAGCTTGTCGGCAGCATCGCCAACCAGCAGAGCAACCGAGATCGCCATGCAGCGTTCGCCCGCCGACCCAAAGGCCGCGCCGATCAGGGCGTCGGCGGCCTTGTTCATGTCCGCATCGGGCATCACCAGCATGTGGTTCTTTGCGCCACCCAGGGCCTGAACCCGTTTGCCGTGCCGCGCACCAACCTCGTAGATGTAGTTCGCAATCGGGGTCGAACCGACAAAGGACACAGCCTTGACGTCGTCATTCTCCAACAGCGCGTCCACGGCGACCTTGTCACCTTGCACGACGTTGAACACGCCATCGGGGAAACCGGCTTTCTGCATCAGATCCGCGTACAGCAGCGCTGCGGACGGATCGGTCGGCGACGGCTTCAGGATAAAGGTATTGCCTGCGGCGATGGCGATCGGGAACATCCACATCGGAACCATGACCGGGAAGTTAAACGGCGTGATCCCGGCCACAACGCCCAATGCCTGACGCGTGGTCCAGTTGTCCATTCCAGTAGACACCTGCTCCGTGTAATCGCCTTTGAGGAGTTGAGGGATGCCGCAGGCAAACTCGATGATGTCGATGCCGCGCTCAACTTCACCCTGCGCGTCCGTAAACACCTTGCCGTGTTCGACGGTGATGGCGCGGGCCAGATCGTCCTTATGCTCGCGCACCAGGGCCAGGAAGTTGTTCATCAGGCGGGCGCGGCGGATCGGCGGGGTATTCGACCACTTGGGAAACGCTGCTTTGGCAGCTGCAACCGCATCGTCAACCGTCTGTACCGTCGCCAGCGACACCGCGCCGGTTTGCGCCCCGGTTGCAGGGTTGAATACCGGCTGGGTCTTCTCACCAGAAGGAGCAGTGATTTGGCCATTAATGTAGTGGCCGATCAAAGCGATCGGGGATGCATCTTTCATGATGTCAGTCCTTTTTGGGGTTAGAAGTCAGTGGTCATGGCAAGTCAGCCAATACCTCTCCAAGTGTTTGACAGAGTGTCGTTATTTCAGGTTCCGAAATGATAAGCGGCGGCGACAAGGCGATAATGTCACCGGTGACACGGATCATTATTCCGGCGTCCCAGCCCCGTTTCATTGCATCATAACCCCGTGCCCCAGGCGCGCCCTCTCGTGGTGCAAGCTCGACCGCGCCCACCAATCCCAGATTGCGGATATCGATGACGTTGGGCAGACCCTTGAGGCTGTGAAGCTGATCCTCCCAGTGCTGCGACAGCAATGCAGCGCGCCGGAATAGATCATTCTGCTTGTAACTCTCCAGCGTTGCCAGCGCCGCGGCGCAGGACACAGGGTTGGCGGAATAGGTATAACCGTGGAACAGCTCAATCGGCGCATCGGCGTTTTCCATAGCCGAGTCATATATCTTGTCGGATACGATGACCGCTCCCATCGGAATGACACCATTGGTGAGGCCTTTGGCGGTCGTGATGATGTCCGGCTTTACATCATAATACTCTGATGCTGTCGCTGCCCCCAAGCGGCCAAAAGCGGTGATGACCTCGTCGAAAATCAGCAGAATGCCATGGCGGTCGCAGATCTCACGCAGCCGCTTTAGGTATCCTTTCGGCGGCAGGAGAACACCGGTCGAACCGGCCATTGGTTCGACGATCACAGCCGCAATGGTCGAGGCGTCATGCAAAGCAACCAAACGCTCCAGATCGTCTGCCAGCTCTGCCCCGTGTTGTGGGCAACCGCGGGAGAAAGCGTTTTTGTCCAGATCATGCGTGTGACGCAGGTGATCAACGCCGGTCAGAAGCGTGCCGAAATGCATGCGGTTCTTGACGATACCGCCAACCGAGATGCCACCAAACCCTGTGCCGTGGTAGCCACGCTCGCGCCCGATCAAACGCGTACGCGCCCCATCGCCGCGCATTCGATGGTAGTGCAGCGCAATCTTTAGCGCCGTATCAACAGACTCGGAGCCAGAGTTGGTGAAGAAAGCATGGTTCATCCCCTCAGGCATCATCGCGGTCAGCTTTGCCGACAACTCAAATGCCTGCGGGTGTGAGAACTGGAAGTTTGGTGCGTAATCCAGCTCGTGCACCTGTTTCTGTACCGCTTCAACGATAAGCGGATCACGGTGACCGGCATTGACGCACCACAGTCCGGCGGTGCCGTCCATGACCCTGCGACCATCGGAGGTAGTGTAGTACATCCCATCAGCCGCTTGGATCATTCGGGGCTCGCGAAGGAAATCACGATTGGCCGAAAACGGCATCCAAAACGATGACATTGAGTTGGGTTGATCGAGCACGTTCTTTCCTCGTGAAACAGATTTTCATTTGATGACAAATCTTTGCAGAGTTCAGACCTTCCGCACACCCGGCTTTATGCGATTCTGTAAGTTATTGAAAAACAGACCGCCGCCCCCTAATGTGCTTAAAATCAAAAGCGGGAAATCATTATGGATGCCTCACTAAAATCTGATCTGGAAACCGCAAGACGGCTGCGATTGATTCGAACCTCAAAGGGCCTCAGTCAGCGCGAAATGGCAAAGCGGGCCGGTGTGGGAAGCGGTACGATTTCTCAAATTGAAAGCGGATCGTCCCAGCCATCTGTGGCATTGCTCAAGAAGATTCTTGCAGGTGTAGACATAAATCTTGGTTTCTTTTTCAGCTTTGAACTCAAAAACGACGACAGCTTTTATTTTCCTCACAGCAGCATGCGTGATCTTGGATCACCCGGAGTTTCCTATTTGCTTGTCGCAGGTGAGCGCCGAGACAGAAAGCTTCAGATGCTCATAGAAAAGTACGACGTCGGAGCTGACTCGGGTCGGTCTGAACTATCGCATGAAGGAGAGGAATGCGCGGTTGTGATAGAGGGCCGTCTTGAAGTGACGGTAGATGGGCAGTCCAGGGTTCTGGGTCCCGGGGACGCGTACTATTTCTCAAGCATATTGCCACACAGGTTTCGAAACGCTGGAGACACACCCTGTAAAGTCATTAGCGCATGCACTCCTTCGTCGTTCTGACTAAATCACAAGACCTCTTCTGTGAACGCTTCAATATTTCGCGGGATGGTCAAATTCGATAACCAACTCAGAATGTGGAAATGAAATCGACATTCACGATCAGGAGCCAACTGTCGCCTTTCTCACGCCCCCCCCGACGGCGGGCTTTTTAGGTTTCGCGCCTGCAGCGAATGGCCGAATGCGTGCTGCCGCTGCGGCATCTTGAATGCTCGGCGAAGGTCGGGATTGGGCCGGTTCCGGCGTCGCATTTTCTTGACCCACGACTGATGCTTCATGTCATGGGACATTGGGCCCACAAGTTTGGGACCTCAATTAGTTGTGCCATGTCCCATAAATTGATGTGGATTCCTCAAAGCGTTTTTTGTCGTACATCCGATGATAGTAAAGAAATTGCTCGACTTCCATGGCTTGGCAAGCGGCACTGCTGGCATGGACAACACAACCCGTGAACAGCTCAGTTTCGTTTTTGCAAAGCTAACGGGTAGTTTGGAGGACGCGGCATCGCAAGCTCTCAAAGGCCAGCGATCGAAGATTAGCCCAAAAGAAGCAATAGAGCTTGTTCAGTCCCTCCAGGTCCCGCTGCAACACGCCGCCGCGCGTATGCGGGCGATTGAGCTCTTAGCCCGTCAGAACGGGCGAAAATGAAGCGAAGCACCAACTTTGGATTGCGCAAAGCGGGCGTATGAGCCTGCACAGGATCGGTAGTCAGTCAATCCGTAGAACTAGTCCAACAACTCACCCAGCGAGACACCAAGCGCGGTAGCCAGTTTATCCACAACGGTAATCGTTGGGTTGCGGGCACTGCGCTCGAGATCGCTAATGTACGTCCTGTGAACATCCGCTTGATGCGCGAACTCCTCTTGCGACCAGCCTTTTATCTGCCGCAAGCGTCGCAGGTATTTGGCAAGGCGGTCGCGCACATCCATACAGCGTGTTGGACATCGACACAGATGATCAGTCTACAGACGATCAGTGACATATTCTGTTGACTTCCGTCCTAAACGAAGCGCTGGTATGTCACCGATCGACGACAAGGCGCGGCAGATGAAAGACCAGTTGAACCCATCAGATGTGCGATATGTAAAGCTAGGCTCTGGCGGCAAACATGTTGATTATGCCCTGGAGAATGCGGTCATTCCTGTCGACTTTGACCTGGCCGACCACTCGCTGTGTCTGGAAGGCGATTGGGAGATGTTGCTAACAACGATGACCCAGGCCGGGCGCGGAATTCAGGCCGCAAAAGAAGATATACGGGAATTGAAAGACTTCTACGACCTGCCAGACGGCTCGCTTTGGATTACAATGGCGCGTGGGCACCTATGGTGGGCGCTTGCGGGCGACAAGATCGAACTATCCAAGGTAAAATCGTCGGGCCCGGTGCGTTGGCGATCAACACAAAGTGGCTGGTCCAAAATATCGCTTGCTGGCACCCCTCTCCAACTAAACACCCTGAGTTCAGCGCTCACCAAGACAGCATCATACAGGCGGACAATTTGTAAGGTCGAGGCTCAGGACTACCTGTTGCGATCCATCCGGGGAGAGCGCCATCCGCTACAACACCACGCCTGCGCGCTCACCGACGAGATGCATAGTCTGGCAGAGCAAATGATCAGGACCCTGCATTGGGCAGAATTTGAAACATTGATTGATCTCATCTTCCTGCGAAACGGCTGGCGGCGTACCAGCCTGCTGGGTGGCAACATGCCTGATGTGGACCTGGTGCTCGAGCAACCCCTGACCGGGGAAACGGCCTGGGTTCAGGTCAAGAGCCAGGCACGTCAGGCTGAGCTCGACAGCTATATTGAACGATTCTTAGCCGATGGGTCCTGGGACCGTTTCATATTTGCATGTGCCGATCCACGCGGCGCATTGGCCCTTCCAACGCAAAGGGATTTGAACCTGGACATTTGGACAGGCAACGAGCTGGCCTCAAGAACTTTGGAGTCCGGGCTTTTTAAGTGGCTGTCCGACAGGATGGTCTGACTCACTTAGCTACGCCATTCCAGTGCTGCCTATGTCGGACGGTGCCAGGGTTGTTCATCCTCCTTAACGTATTCGACCCTGAGCAGCGTGGTCTCAAGCGTGCAACCTTCAGGCGCAACAAGACAGCCGTAGCCCATGTTATTGACCTCCTGCGGGCTGTATTTTTCCTGTAGTTCATCAAGTAGAACTTTGGCTTTCAGATTACCCTTCAGCGCTTCACGCTGAATCATCTTCAACACCAATTCCACAGTCGAGTAGCGCTTGCGTTCGCCGTCTTCGCTGACAACATGTGTTTCATGCGCAACTCTCTGGACAATAGGCTTCATCCCTTTCGCACCGCGCAGTCTTCCCTTGGGATTGCCAGATTTTCCTCTTTGGAACCTGGTGGGATAAAGAGGATCGAAATCCTCAAGCGGGTCAGCACCATCGGTCATAGGCTAATTCCTTGATACATAAATTAGGGGCTTGGCCATACTTTGCACCTCGCGGCTTGCCCCAGTCTTTGAGCGTTGAAGATAGCCATTAGGTGTCGTTTTCATGTTCTTGCACGGGGGCTCTTGGTGCGATCACCACGCCTGTTTGTATCTTCGATCGCGGGGGTGTTATGGCTTCATATTTTTCAAACTGCTTTAGCACGTACCTTGCCGATTGGATGTTTCCCTTGAGCGCTTTATCAACCTGCACACGCAGTGTGGCTTCGCGCGCGTCCATGTTTTTGCTGCCGCCGGGCAAACGAACTCTGACCTGCTGATCCAGGACCTGATCCAGATCCAGTTCAATGGACCCTTTTTTACGGGGCCTGCCTTTTGGATTTCCGGATTGTCCCTTTTGGAACTGAGTATCCCGAGGAGGACGACCGAAGCCAACTTGGTAGTCTTTGTCACGCATCTGCTGCCTCCGATTCAGCTATCGCACTGACACCTTCGCTTGCACGATCAGCCGCGACCTCATGAAACACCGGACCGTCTTCACCAAGACGTGGGATCAGGCCGAATGTTTCCGTCAAACGGCGCAGGATCACGTCACAGTAGGCTGCATCAAGCTCGACCCCATATCCACGGCGACCCGATTGCTCAGCCGCTACAAGTGTGGATCCCGACCCACAGAATGGGTCCAACACCAACCCGCCACGATGTGAGCAGTCCAGAATGGCGTCCCTCACCAATGCCACAGGCTTAACTGTAGGGTGCATCTCAAGGCCGCCCTGCCCTTCACCAAAACTATTGGCTCCGGCATAAGTCCAGACATTCGTCCGGTTCCTGCCATTCTTTCCAAGTTCGACATTGTTGATGTGTTTGCCGGCCCCCGATTTGAACAAAAACACCAACTCGTGCTGTGAGCGGTACAGCGATCCCATTCCGCCATTGGTCTTAGACCAAACACAAAGGTTTTTGAGCTCGGAGTAAGCCACGTCCCCTGCCCCAAGGATTTCTCTTATATGGCGCCAGTCCATACACTGAAAATGAATGGAACCGTCTTCACTATAGGCGGCAAGGTGTTTGAATACAGTCGTCAAGAAGCACTGAAAGTCTTCTGGCGACATTTCACCGGACGCCATGGCAAACTCTCGATGCTGAACCGATCCCAAGCCCGAGACGTGTCCCCGTATGGGCACGTTGTAAGGGGGATCTGTGAAGACCATCTGAGCACGTTCCGATCCGAGCAAAGCGGCATAGGTCTCCGCCCTGGTGCTATCCCCGCAGATCAGGCGATGAGGGCCAATGTGCCAGATGTCACCCTCCCGGGTTACCGGCGAATTCCCAGTTGGTGTCGGAACCTGATCCAACGGATCCTGCCCCTCCTCACCATCCAGTCTCAGCGCCTGGATGCTCAGATCGATCTCAGGCAACTCGAAACCCGTTAGTGTGAGATCAAATGGGATTTCCAACTCTTCGAGGTACTGGAATTCGAGCGCCAGAAGGCCTGCATCCCAACCCGCATTTTCAGCAAGCTTGTTGTCCGCGATGACATAAGCCCGAATGTCCTCTTGGCTCATGCCTGACAAACAGATCGTTGGGACTTGCTCCAACCCCAAGAGTTTGGCTGCCTCGACACGGCCATGTCCCGCAATGAGCTGATTGTCATCATCAACAAGAACGGGGTTGGTAAACCCAAAGTGCTCGATTGAGCGCATCACCTGCCGGATCTGGCTTTTCGAATGCGTTCTGGGATTTCTGTTCCTTGGCTTAAGAGCGTTGGGAGATTGATAAACTAACTTCAGCGCAGTCAATGACGTGGCTCCTCACATAGGCGGAGCCGAATTCAGAACGTCAGATACAATGCGTCCCCGGGTTTCACTTCGGGTCCACGCAAGCGCATTCTAACGTGTTATATGTCTGGGCACTTGTTTCAGCCAGGCGCTGTCCCGGTTCAATCTCAGACAGCGTCAAGATCATTCCGGCCATTTTATTGTTAAGATCAATGTAACTATTGCAGTGAAAGATTCAATATCAACCGGTGCATCCACGTCGAACTCCAGGCAAACCGAAGAGATTCAGAACGCCGGGAAACTCAACTTTAACCCGATACACTCTCGTTCAAGAAGCATTGTTATTGCTAAATCCGGACTACAAATATCAGAGCCAATCAAAAGCTCTAGAAGGGTCCAAAGCCGACGATCCTCACAGAGGTTCACAATTACCGCTGTGCTGACGAAACGGCCATTCGCCGCAAGTTTGCCAATGACCGCTTTGGGGAAGCCAGTCGAAGGCGGCGGTATATGATCAACAATGGTGCCGAAACTTGGTGAGACAAAGGCTCATTCTTGAAGGGTTTTGGGCCACGTCAAACTCATTCGTTTTCTACGGACATACAACTCCCGTATAAATTGTGCGTCACAACAGCGCCCAATCCCCAGAAGTTTGACCTAGATTGGCTCAGTGTTACGTTCAAGGTGATAAACTCGAAATCATTGGATCAAGAAGGCACGAAACGACATGTTGATACGCAAGCTGTGCAATCTGATATTGTTTCTGCCGTTCTTTGCTGTTCCTGCATTTGCTCAGGACACCATCGAAAACTATATCCGCGAGTATCCCAACCAGGAACAGGTGCGCATGATGCAGCGCTGGCTCGAAACCAACGAGCCGGGCAGCTTTCAGTTCACGGGACTCGTCGATCCCACCGATGACACGGTGATCACGCCCCAGGCGACGGTGAATTACGGCTATAACTGGTTCAGCCTGTCCGAAGGCCCGGCGATCATCCACACGCCGCAATACGACCGCTATTTCTCGGTGTCGATTTTCGACATGAAGCACAACATACCGGGCGTCATCGTGAATCCGGATTTGCCGATCCTGCTGTACCGACCCGGGCAATCCCTGCCCGAGGGCAACTTCCACAAATTGGCTCTCGAAACCGACCAAGGGCTTGCCTTTAGCCGAATGGTCGTCGTCGACAATCTTGACGAGGTCATGGCACTGAGCGGTGAGATTGTGATGGAAGGCGGCCAGGGTGACATGGACCGCGACGTGCAGCGATTTTCGCCTGAAACCGAGGCTGCGGCACTGACGCTCATCGAAACAGCGGTACCGCTTGTAGATACCGACAAGATATTCGGGTCGGTTTCAGGCGATGTGGGCGAGATTCACGCTGCGGTCGGCGTGTTCCAAGGACAGCTTGGCACGCCGTCCAACGTGGTGAGGTACGGCCTGCTTGCGTTTGACGAAAACAGCCAGCCGTTCAACGGTGAAGACACCTACATTCTGACAGTCCCTGCAAACATCGTCGAAGAAGGCGGCTATTTCTCCGTTACGGTCTATGCGTCCGCCAACAAACTGCTGATCCCGAACGACAAGGGCATCTATGATCAAACCAGCTATACAGCCGAGCCGAATGAAGACGGCACCTATACCGTAACGCTCAGCCCGTCCGGCGAGGGGCAGAACGGCATTCCGACCGGAACGCCATTTTATGGCGTCCTTCGCGCCTATGTTCCGGTTCCCGGCGCTGACTTGACAGTCGAGGTTGAAACAAAATGAAAAGCGCATCCAGCAAGTTCCACAAGATTGCAGCCGCCTTGTTGTGCAGCACTCTGATCGTACCGACGGTGCTAGCGGATATCCCGGACATAGACAGTTCCGGCTGGTCCACAGATCCGAACGATTACGGGATGAGCGCCGCCGAATACATCAACGCAGATAGCCGGGCGTTTTTCGCGAACTTCATGGGCCGCTCTGGTATCAACCAATTCTTTCACTTCACGAATCTGTCTACCGCCGACGACCGCTGGGTCGTTTCGCCCAATAACGATACGATCTATTCGATTGCGATTGTTAATGCGAGACAGGGGTTCACGCTGGACGTGCCAGATGTGGGCGACCGGTTTCTATCGATCCAGATCATCACGGAAGACCACATGACGCCGTTCTACCTGTATGGGGACGGTCAATACACGTTCTCGTCCGAGGATATCGAGACCGATTTCGTCGCCGTTGGCATTCGGACCGGAACGGATGCTACGGCCGACGATGTACGCGTGGTGACCGAAGAACTGCAGCCGCAATATGCGATTTCAGGCGCGGCGCCAGAGGATGATCTGCCGAGTTTTGACGCGGAGGCACTTGAAAGGGTGCGCGCCGCCCTGCTGACGGAGTATTCCAAGCTGCCTTCCTCGTTTGGCGCAATGCAGAAGCGGGTCGCCGATGTCGAGGACTGGGAGTATTTCACCTATGTCACGGCAGGCGCCTGGGGTTTGTCGGCGGACGAAAACGCAATGTACGCTATCGGTGGTCCTGAAAACGCGGTGGGAGGCGCTTGCTACACAGCAACTTTCCCGAAAGTACCGGTCGATGCATTCTTCTCCATCACGGTATATGGCCCGCAGAAATACCTCATGTCGGACACCGATAACATCGTCAGCTCAAACCAGGGCGTTGTCAGCAACGACGACGGCTCGTTTGACGTTGCATTCGGTGGCGAGGACTGTCGCGCACTTGCTCCCAACTTCGCCTTCACACCCGAAGACGGTTGGAACCTGCTGCTTCGGGCATATCGACCGGATGTCGAAGAATTTCGAGCCTACCGTGTTCCGGAAATTGTTCCGGCGAATTAGACCAATATAGCTCGGTGGGCACAGCTAATACAGGGAGGCATTTAGAGAGAGCGGCTTGGACATTTTTGCGTGGGTCGTGCTTGTCATACTGATCATAACAGCCATCGTAAGATTTGTGATCCTGGCAATGTTACCGGGGAAAATCGCGAAGCAACGCGAGCATCCCCAAGCAGATGCGATCAATGTCGCTGGCTGGGTGGGAGCGATTACTTTTGGCATATTTTGGCCGCTTGCATTGATTTGGGCATTCACAAAGTCGCCGCTGCAAACAATAACGAATTCAGCAACCGAAGCTGAAACCAGTGCTCGGTCGAAAGGCGCGTCATGATTGTCTTCCTGACCCTCATATATGTTGCTGTCCTTTTCACTCTTGTAAAACTCAAGGTTCTTCCAAACTCCAAGGCGACGTGGCTTTCCACCATTGGGTGGATGGTTATCCTGCTCATCTTCCTTTTCATTCCCATGCAGTGGGGTGCACCCTCCGGGCCGGTCAAGGTTCTCACCAGAGCAGTTTCAATCGTGCCTAACGTCGCTGGCGAGGTTGTCGAGGTCGTGGCAGAACCGAATGTTCCGATGCAAGAGGGTGACGTGTTGTTCCGTATTGATCCGGAACCCTTCGAAATTGCGGTTGAACGAGCGCAAGCAACTGTTTCACGTGTCGAGGCACAAATTCGGCAGGACCGTGAGAATCTTGCGTCCGCCGAGGCGCAACTGCATCAGGCAATTGCGCAAAGAGACTTGGCTCAATCACGCTTTGAGGATGATAGTAGGCTTGTCGAAAGCGGGGCTATTTCGGAAAATCGGCTCGAAACCCGACAGTCTAGTCTCGACACGGCACAAGGCTCAGTTGATCAAGCGCAGGCCGCCGTGTCTCGGGCACAGGTCGAACTCGACGCGCTGACACTCGATGGAGTCGTTGCCAAGCTTGCAGAGGCGCAAGCGGCGCTTGATCAGGCGCAGTGGAATCTGCAAGAGACAATTGTCCGTGCCCCTTCGGAAGGCTTTGTAAACAACCTTGCCATCACAGAAGGTCAAAGAGTGGTTTCGTTCCCGTTTTCGCCCGCGGGGGTATTCGTTGACACCGCTGAAAAAGCTTTGGTCGTTCAGGTGCATCAGATCTATATGCGCCATCTTCGGCCAGGTCAACCTACTGAAATTGCTTTCAAAATTAGACCGGGAGAGCTAGTAACAGGTACGGTAGGTACAATCTTCGACGTTTCGTCACAAGGACAAGCGCAAGTGACCGGCACGGTGTTTCAAGCGGGGCAGATCGTAAGTGAGCCATTTATCGTGACGATTGTGCCTGATGACCCTGCACTACTGGACACGATTCCGCCAGGCGCGGCCGGAGTGGCGGCAATTTACACTGAGGCAGCAGGAGCAACTCACGTCATTCGCAAAGTAATTGTCAGGATGAATTCGATCCTGAATTACATCAGACCAGGACTGTAGGCGCACGGACGCCACTCGAAATTAGTACATTCGCTAGGTGTTTTCGGCAGAACCAGAAATATTTTAGCCATGCTTAGCCCGTCATTAGGGCTGTAGAAACTTCTCAAATTCATGCTAGCGCGATAGTTGACCTGTGTAGCAACGAGGAACCGACTCGATTTGCCGCTGGCATAGCCAAAATCCCCGATCAGAGATCCACTTTTTGCATAGGTCTTATCGAGAAGTGCTTTGTATGTTGCAAAGCAAGAGACTTTGAGGACCGACCCCTAGCGCTAAAGTGGAAGCGGACATCGGTACAAGCTGCAGCATTTGTCACTTTGGGCTCAAGCGCTGACTTTGGAGCAGACGCAGCAATTGACCCTGCCCCGCTTGCCACGACCCAACCACGGCCCGATCCAGCCGTTCACGAACGTGTCCGACGCTGCACTACAGCATTCCCCGAAGAAGACATTGCCGGACTGCCCCGCACTTTGGGTGTTCTTGGTCGTTCCAAGTTTATTGTTTGAGTATCATCGGCCCTTGTCCCTAAAGCGGACCTGCATCCATATCCCAATAAGGTGCGTCGTGCCCGATGCGTTCAACGACGAAATCCAAAAACGCGCGAACTTTCGCTGGCATGTGCTTTCGTTCGGGGAAGACTGCGTACAGCGCCTGTTCAGGCAGGCGATATTCGGGCAGCACCCTGACCAGACGGCCACTGGTCAAGTGGGCTCCTGCAATAAAGGTCGGCAGGCGACCGATACCAAGACCGTCAAGCAGCACGGTGCACAGGGCTTCACTGTTGTTCACGCGCAGAACACCGGATGTCTGAACGCGCACGTCACCCGCGGGCCCGGCTAAGCGCCATTCCGAAGGGTCGCGCGAATAGGCATAGTGAAGGCAGGAATGCGCCAGAAGATCCTCGGGTGTTTCTGGCGTTCCGAACTTCGCAAGATAGACCGGCGAGGCGACGATCACGCTGTGGATCGGGGCGAGTTTGCGTGCGATCAGGGCCGAGTTCGGCAACGTTCCGGCGCGTAAGGCCACGTCGATGCCCCCTTCGACGAGATCGACAAATTTGTCATCCATTGTCAGATCAATTCTAATCCCCGGATATTGCCTGAGGAATGCAGCAATCAGAGGCGCAACATGCAGTTGACCAAAGGACATGGGTGTACTGAGCCTTAGTAATCCAACCGGTTGCCCCTGCAACGCCGCAACTGCGTCTTCGGCGTCCTGCGCTGCGCCAAGCGCCTGCTCCGCGTGGGCCAGATAGATTTCTCCCGCCTCGGTAAGGGAAATGGACCGCGTCGACCGATGAAAAAGCTGCGTTCCCAGATGTGCCTCCAGTACACCGATCCGCTTGCTGACTGCTGATTTTGTAAGACCCAGATGCCGCGCGGCGGCTGCGAACCCGCCACGGTCCGCCACGGCAACAAAGACGGGGATTGCGCCAATTTCAGTCATGTTTTGCGATCCTTTGGGTGAATTATTCTCACCTATAAGTTTCAAATTCACACGATTATCATCAAATAGAAAGCCTAATAGTTATCTGCATGTCCTGTTAACGCCGAAGGCTGCCATGCCCAAGATGCTTATCAACGGAGTTCTGCGTGACAGACCGCTCGCCTCGGACGGTCGTTTTCACCGCCTGCAAAGCCCATTCACGAGCCACATCAGCGTGCAACCGGGCGCCCCGTTTCCTAACACGCCCGGCCGGTACCACCTTTACCTGTCCAAAGCCTGCCCCTGGTGTCATGGCGTCGATCTGATTCTAACTTTGAAAGGCTTACGCAATGCGTTCAGCATCACATGGATGGACCCGGTCATGTCGGAAAACGGCTGGGTCATCGACCAGACGCTATTCGACGACCAAAGCGGTGTAAAACGCACCCGCTTCCTTTACGAAGTCTGTCAGAGTGCCAAGCCGGATTACACGGGTCTGATCAGCGTGCCTGTGCTACTGGACAAGGTTACGGGCCGGATCGTCAGCACCGAATCGGCCGAGATCATGGGATTGCCGAGCGTGGCCAACACTGTGGACATGGCCCATATCCGTCAGCATTACTTCCGCAGCCATCGGCACATCAACCCCAGCGGAATTATCCCGATCGGCCCGGCTTCTCTGCGCACAGCCGATGTGCCGGAAATGGGGGCCGCGTGATGCCTGATATAGTCAGAAGATCCCGTGTATCAGCGCTGATCATGGCCATCGGCGTCCTGGTGGGGGTCAGTTTCACTTTGTCCAAATTCGTCTCGATGGCGGGAATATCTGCTCTGACCGCTTTGTTCTGGCAGGTTTTGCTGGCAAGCATCGCGCTGTTGGCGTTGTGTTTGCTGCCGAAGAAGCGGGTGGCGCTCGACACGCGGCACATCCCCTATTATGTCGGTGCCGGAGTTTTCGGTGTCAGCGGCCCCGCTGTGATCGGGTTTCTGGTGCTGGAGCACGTGAGCCTTGGGTTCTATTCCGCCCTTGTCACGCTGTCACCGCTGTTTACCTTTGCGATAACGGCACTGATCGCGCGCAGGACGCTGCCGTTGCACCGCCTGATTGGTATTCTGATCGGCCTTGCAGAGGTCAGCCTTGCCACCATGGGTGGATTTGACCTGTCGGGTGTCGAGCCGGCGTGGATTGCCTTGTCGCTTTTGGGGCCCTTGTTTCTGGCCTGCGGCAACGTCTTTCGCAGCTATGCCTACCCGCCCGGCGGCGATCCGTTGGGGCTGGCGACCGGAACGCTTCTGTCACAGCTGGTGCTGATTTCCGCCCTGTTACTGGGACGCGGCAGCACAATCAGCGACGTCTCGGTGCCCCCTGCCCTGCTTGGCGCAATCTTAGGCATCGGATCCATCACCGCGCTCTGCTATGCGCTGACCTTCGAAGTACAGCGGCGCACGGATGGCGTTGGGTTCGCGCAGGTCGGCTATTTTGCCACGCTTTCCGGCATCGCAATCGGGGCAATTGTCTTTCGGGAACCTCTTGGCCTCGGACTGCTTGGGTCCCTCGCAATCCTGTTCCTTGGGCTAGCCGTCACCAACAGCCACCTGAAACTCCCGCCGATCCTGCACCGACGTTCACAGGCCAACCAGACTTAGACCCACCGAAAACTTTCAAACAGAAAAGGAAACCAAAACATGCAAATCACGGCCCCCACCACAGCGGCTCACGCACCCCGGATCGCGTCCCTTTATTCAGCGGTTGACGCGCTCGACGAAGCCGGCGTTGTCGAGCATGTCACCGAAGACGTGCAATTCCAGCTTGGCAATTTCGAACAGATTGACGGGCGCATAGCCGTGCAAGCCGCGAACGCGGAATTCTTTGCCACGATCCAGGGTATGCAACATACCATCACCGGCATCTGGTCCAGCGGCGATACCGCGTTCTGCGACGGCACCGTTCACTACACGCGCAAGGACCAAAGCACACACGACGTGCGCTTTGCTGCACGGTTCAACTTTCGCGAGGACAGGATCGCGGATTACCGGGTGTATGTGGATATCTCGGGTCTTTGACCCGCATGGTCAGAGCGGCGCGCGTTGCCTGCCGCTCTGGCCGACGCGGGCAGAAGCGGCCATAATTGCGATCCAGCTTCGGAAGAGGGTTCGATGACCGATCGCAGCATTCTGGAAAAGCTCATGACGATGTCCGATGTCGTCTGGGACCGGCACACCAACCCGTGGAGCGGCTGGAGCCGTCTGAGCATCCCGCCCCTGTTCGTTCTGGCCGTCTGGAGCCGGGTTTGGCAGGGCTGGTGGTGCCTTGTTCCAATCGGAATTGTTGTCTTCTGGACATGGTGGAACCCGCGCGCCTTCCGCAAAACGGCCAATCCGGATAACTGGATGTCCAAAGGTGTACTTGGGGAACGGATCTGGCTTGCGCGCGCGAAATCGCCGGTCCCTGCAAGGCACCGCCAGATGCCTCTTGTTCTGGCCGCAGTCAGCGCGGTCGGTATCGGCCCCTTGGTCTGGGGGCTTTGGCAGCTTCAAATCTGGCCGACGCTTCTGGGGTTGCTGCTGGTTATGGGTGGCAAGCTGTGGTTTCTGGACCGCATGGTCCGGCTGTTTGAAGACACTCGGGCGGCGAGCGCCGGGCAAGGAATATAGCGGCGCAGTGAAAACGGAAAGCAGGAGCATCAGATGCCCCTGCCATTCCGGGTTCGCCAGGGCGCGCTTAAGCTTGCGGGCCCCCATGCGCCAAGGACCGCTGCACCAGCCCCAAAGACATCAGGGATACACCGGCGAATATCAGGTTCAGGCCGGCAAGAACCCCCAGCAGAACAAGGGACGTGCCATTGACGATACCGGACAGGATCAGGCCGCCAAGCAGGATGGCCATCGCGCCGGACGCAATCATCAGCGCCATGGGCCGCTCCTGACGCGACCGAATGGCAATTACGATCCGCAACACACCTTCGGCCAGAAAAACCGCGCCAAGCGCAAGGGTCAGTGCCAGAACGCCGCCGAACGGATCAAGCAACAGAACAAGCCCCGCAAGCGCGTTCAGAACACCGATGGCCAACAGCCAGAAGAACCCTTTCCACGCCTTTTCCGCAAATGCCTGAATCGCTGTGACGATGCCTCCGCCCAGCAGGGCCACGCCGACAAAGGCTTCGACGGCCAGCGTGGACATCAGCGGGAAGGCTACGGCGCACAGCCCTACACAGAGCATGGCGACGCCGAGCACAATCAGCCAGGCCGGTCGAGGCTGCCAACCGGCGGCCTCTTCCATGAGCGCGGGTTTCGGCACGGTTTCATTAACTGAATCAGTCATGTCGACCTCCGGGATCAGGGTCAGGCGACCGACTTGTCGAGATGATCGCGATAGGCGGCAACGGCGGCGTGCAAGGCTTCCCAATGGTTCTTCGCCTGATCATGCGCTTCCGTCACAGCGTCTTCGCCTTCTTTCTGGATGCGATCGGCAAGGTCAGTGACCTTGTCATTTGCTTCCTGCAGATCGGATTGCAGCTTTGTCACCTGCTCCTGGGTCCACTTGTCGGTCGCGTCGCCCGCGTCCTTGACCTTCTGTTCGAACGATTTCAGCTCGTCCTCGACACGGGTATAGTCGTCCTTGGCTTTCTGTACGAATTCGGAAAATGTTGTCATGGTTCAGTCCTTTCATGGGTCATATGTTTGCTGGGCTCTTTTGAGCGCCATGGCCCAGACCCTCGCAGATCCACGGCCCGCATCCGAGTGAGTCACGGTTAAACCGTCGCGCTGTCTTGTGGCGCTGCTCGTCATCGGACAAAGTTGAGCGACGGAGGGAAACATGCTTGCCGAAGTAAGCTCTGCCATCGATCCAAGCGCTATTCAGGAACAGTTGAAGCGCGTCCTCGTCAGTCCGCATTTCGCGGATACCACGCGCCTGAACCGCTTTCTGTCGCATATTGTCGGCGAAGCGCTTGCCGGACGGTCCGAGACGCTGAAAGGCTATGCAATCGGCATTGACGTTTTCGACAAGCCCGAGGATTTCGACCCCACCATCGACACGATCGTTCGGGTTCAGGCCAATAAAATGCGCAGCCGGCTGGATCTCTATTACGCTCAGGAAGGGCGCGAGGACCCGGTTCGAATACATATTCCCAAGGGGTCCTACGCCCCGGTTTTTGAGATCGCGTTTGACCCCGAACGCCGGACCGATGCCGAAACGCCCCCGGCGCCAACCGGACGGGTCGCGGTGGCCGTGATGCCCTTTGACAACTTGAGCGGAGACCCGTCGCAGGAATATCTGGCCGATGGGTTTACCGAGGAAATCATCTCGGCCATCGCCCGGTTTCGCGAGGTGAGCGTGCTGTCCCGGCACGTCACCTTTCGCTTTCGCGGCCGCGGCCGCGATCCGCGCGCGGTCGGAAGCGAACTCGACGTCCAATATCTGGTCGAAGGCAGCGTGCGACATTGGGACAACAAGCTGCGCGTCACCGCCCAGCTTATTGACGCGGAAACCGGCCAACAGGTTTCCGCGGACACTTATGACCGCGACCTGAGCGCGGACAGCCTATTTGAAATTCAGGACGATATCGCCGCCCGGATCGCCACGGAAATCGCGGAACCCCACGGAGTGATCCATCGAACAGGTGCAGTGCAGCGCAGGGCACAGACGCACACGCTGGATGCCTATCAGTGCAGGTTGCTGGCCACCGAATACTGGCGTGAACCCACGGTTAAAAAACACAAGAAGGTCCGCGACCTGCTGGAGCGCGCCGTTGAGATTGATCCCGAATATGCCGGCGCCTGGGGGATGCTCGCGATTGTCTACGGCGACGAACTGCGCGGCGGGTTCAATTTTCGCAAGTCCCCCCCGCCCTTTGATCGCGCGCTGGAGGCCGCACAGCGGTCGGTCGCTCTGGATCCGCTGAACGCAACCGGCCAGCACGCATTGTTTTTGACCCATTTTCATCGTGGAGAGTTCGAAAGCTTTGAAGACGCGGCTGATAAAGCATTGCGGGCCAATCCGAATTATCCAGACATGTTGGCCGATCTGGCGGCCTGCTTTGCGTTGCGCGGCGATCTTGAACAGGCCGCGAGACTGAGCGCCCGCGCGATCGAGCTGAGCCCCAACCCGCCCGGCTGGTACCACGCAAGCACGTTCCTGATCTGTTTCATGAAAGATGATTACAGCGGCGCGCGTTCAGCGGCGCGCAAAGTCGGTGGTGGCATGTGGAATGGTTCTGAAGTGCTTGAGCTTATGTGCATCCCATACACGGAACCGGACGCCGACCTGGATTCAACCCTGTTGGCCCTGAAGACCAACATTCCCGATGTTGACCGTTTTATCCAGACGCTCTACGCGATCTGGCATGTGCCATCTGACATCTCACAGAAAATGACCGAAGCGCTGCGCACAACCGGGGCGTTGGACTGAGGTTCGGCCGTCAGGGATTTAACGGTGACTCACTCTGCCCTTTCCACCTCTGCGCGTAGGTTGGTCCTGACATCACAACCAGACCCGGAAACGACCAATGCTAACTTTGCCACAGCGCCTTGATCTGATGAAACTCGCAACGGACATCGCCAAGACCAAAGCCGGTTGGTCGGAAGAAAAGCCGGCCAAACTGGAAGAAGACATCCTGTCCATTTATGAGAGGCTCAGGCCAAGTGTCGAAAGCGGCAGCGCCTTTGAGAACACCAGCATGTCTGATGTGAAAACCGCCGTTGACGTCGCCTCGACCATCGACGGATTTCTGGAATAGCCGGTCCTTGTTTTCAAGGCCAAACAATGCCGTTTCGCATCAGGATGTTGCGTGCTCACAATTCTAACAACTATCAAGTGCAATCGCCCCGACCCGAACCTCAAGTATGGTTCTCGCACACTTCGCTAGCAGCGCGCTTTCCTGCCTTCGCTGCGATTGTGAAAACTGGCGCTAAATGTATTATCTCTAACGGGGCAAAGTGGAATTGCGTTACGCTTGTACTATAGTCAGATTTGAGATTTTTGACCCACTTGAGGATGCCGTTATAAACAATAGACTGCGAACCTTGCGACCGAGCATCAATTCTGGACGACACAGCACAATGCCCCAGTTGCATCGCATACCAGACCATTCTCAAAAGTGTTTTTATTATTCTGATGACGAGCAAGCACGGAACCTGGGCCTGAGTTGATCTTGCTCAGCGCGTTTTCGAGAAAGTCGACGCGAACACCCGGCGCCCACGCCACGTTGTTGTTGGGAACTGCAGGTTCCGCTGCACATATCGCCAACACTTCGTCTTTTAGACTAATTGGTCTCTGTGACGAAGGTACGTTTCTAGCAGGTGAGAGATTCCATCCGAACATTTGGTGGTAGAAGTTGTCGGGGAATACGCCGCTACGGGATAGGTAGTGTTCATGCGTAAACTGACGAGCGGGGACAGGGTATTCGTGTCGCGAAACTGATACACCGAAGAATGCGCCAAGCGGATCACGTAAGAGGCAGTTCCGACCAACCCCAGGAACTTCAAAGGGAGGTTTCACTACTGATCCTTCAAGCTTGACGGCGAGTTTGGCGGCCTGATCTACGTCTTCGACTTCAACATAAGGAATCCACCCTTCAAAGAGCACCAGATTTTGAGAAACAATCCCGGCCCCTGCCTCTCCATCGAGAGTGGCGAGGACAAAATCTCTATGGCCGCCGCCCCATGCGAAATCTGTGGCGTGTTCGACAATATAGCTCCAACCTGCCACGCTTTCGTAAAATGACCTGGAAGCTTCCACATCAGGCGTGAAAAGATCGTGCCAGACAATTCGGCCAACTTTTTCTTTTGTCACCGCGACTTCATCCAAACTGCTTCGGTTCGCCATAACTCTCGTTTGAGGTCCAAATATTGATGCAGATCAATTTGCGCGGTTCTGGTCCGTGAAGTCACTTAATTCAGTGGCTCCGTTGGCGGTCAGCCATTCTGCAAATTTACCCATATCATCCGTTGCGGGGCGATCCGAAGGCTAGGCGAAGCAATATTTACCAGCGTTAACGGCTTCACTGAAGGGTTGTATCAGGCGGCCGTGTTCGATGTAGCGTTCGAACATGGGCACAGGTAACAAGGCCGCCCCAGTACCATAGGTGGCCAACTCGGCGAGGGCCACTGATCTGTCCAGAATTGGTCCCTTTACACGCGGGCAAATCGTTCCAACTGCTTCGAACTAACCTGGCCACCCGGCACCCTGAATTACGACGGCACCGCGTCGGCCGCGTATTGCGACAGGAATTCCTCTGAGGGTGGGATCTGAGTGATGACGTCAATCAGTACCCCGTTTGGATCGCGATAAATCGCATGGCGTTGACCAAACGGCTCGCTCACAAGTGACTTTGCCACCGGAACTCCTTCCGACCGAAGTCGTTCATCCACTTTGTCGACATCCTCGACTTCAAAGTTGAGGATCATACCCTTAGACGCACCGCGGGAAACCTCTGGGATCGTCTCGTGGTTTGACTGGACGACCGCGAGATTGACCGACGGATCCGCTTCACTTTGTAGATGCACATACCAATCCGCCTCGAATGCTGCGCGGAAGCCAAAGTGACGTTTGTAGAACTCTGCCGTTTCAGAAACCGTTTCAGACTGAATGACCGGGTAATATTGAGTGACACGCATTTCTTTATCTCCCTAACTTACATGCAATGTGTATGTATCATAGATTTGCAAATACATGCAAGATGTATGTAAGGTGCTTGTAGTGATATTCGGAGCCGTCAATCTTGCCCCCAGAAAAACCCGCCCGACGCAGCCAAGCAGACCGGCGCGCAGAAACGCGTGCCAAACTCCTGGTGGCCGCCCGTGAACTGTTTGTGGATTCGGGATTTGCCGATACTGCAACCCCTGACATTGTACGTAAGGCCAGCGTAACTCGGGGCGCACTGTATCATCATTTCAAGGACAAGGCTGACCTTTTCCGCGCCGTCGCAGAAGAGGAGGCCAAAGCGATCTCACACCATATTGACCAAGCAACCCGCAATGTGGCCGATCCCGAACAGGCCATGGTGACAGGATCGAATGCCTTTTTTGAAGCGATGTTGGTTCCAGGTCGGGTGCGCCTCCTGATGGAAGAGGCACCAGCGGTATTAGGGCATAGCGTTGCTGTCGCGTTGACTCGAGCCAATGGAACAGCAGAACTTCGTGAAGGGCTTTCGCGGGCTCGTCCTGAGCATTCACCAGAGCAGATCGATGCTTTGACTAATTTGTTGTCGGCAGCGTTTGATCGCGCCGCTCTTGAGATCGCCTATGGGGGCGACCCAGTGACTTACAAGAAAGCTATGAACCACTTGGTTGGTGAAGTGCTCAAGGGAAAATAGCAGACCTCGGAAGCCCCGCAGTATGGGTCCCTACCCTTTCTTCCGTGAGTTACTCGGCCCATACCAGACTCTCGTCGTGTCAAACGATGCCGCAGCGCAGCTTCCCGAAAGCGGACCTCGCTGTCGCTGCGGTACCGCCAAGCCTTACTCTTTCATCAACTCTTTGATCCCGCCGATAAAGGTCGCGTCGTCCTGTGTCTTGCGCCTGTCGAGCAACTCCACCGCATCCACTCCTGCCCGGTACCTGAGGCGGTCACCGCTGTCATTGGCAGCGTCCCAGATGACGTCTGCAACCGTCTCTGGGGCGGACGGATTAGACGCCAGCTTTCCGAAGACTCGCCCCATGGCTTCGGCCATCGGCGCGTAGTCCGCAAGGTCCTCTTCCATGGCGAAGTCGAATGAACTCCCGCCAAAGTTGGTTTTGATCATGCCGGGTTCGACGATGCGGACATGGATTCCGAGCGGTTCAAGCTCGTAATGTAGTGCTTCCGACAGACCTTCGACCGCGAACTTCGTCCCATGGTAGAGCGTGCCGAGCGGGAATGTGATCTGGCCGCCGATGGATGAGATGTTGATGATCGTGCCTGCGCGGTTTGCACGCATATGCGGCAGTACGGCTTTCGTGACCTCCATCAGTCCAATCACGTTGGTATCGAACTGGCGGCGGATGCGATCCATCGAGAAAGCCTCCAGCGCGCCGTATGCTCCGTAACCCGCATTGTTGAGAAGGACATCGATCTTGCCAAAACGGTCGATGCCGGCGGCGACGGCGTCCGTGATCGAAGCGGGATCGGTGACATCGAGACGCACGACCTGGACGTTGTCTAGTTCGGCAAGGTCGCCTGCGCTGTCGGGGTTGCGCATGGTGGCGACGACATTCCAGCCTTTGGTTTGGAAATGTTTGGCAGTGGCCTCTCCAATGCCCGAGGAGGCGCCGGTGATCAGAATGGTTTTCATGAGGTATCTCCTTCAGGCGTTGAGCTTGAGCATATCTTCGATGCCGAAGTTGGTCATGACAGTGCGGGTGACTTCGTGAAGCACGTGATTGTAGCGCTCGATCTCTGGGCCAACGCCCACGTGATCCACAACGGTACGGAACGGCTTTTGTCCGAAGGGTTTTTCCAGAAGGTCGACAACCGCTTCCGCAATCCGCTCCGGGCGTTGATCGGGTGTCGCCGTTATCATCTCGGCCAAGCCGACTGCGGACATTGCGGGTACCGCTGCGAACTCCCCAAACTGCGCCTCGCGTTCCGGGTCGGCTGGCGCGACCATTCCGTCGAAGAAGGCAGTCGGCATGGCGCCTGGTTCGAAGATGCAGGATTCAATCCCAAACCCAGACAATTCGGTCCGATAGCATTCAACGATCGCTTCCAGTGCCCATTTCGACGCGGAATAGGTTCCATAGAACGGTGTCGCGATCCGGCCGATCAGGCTGGAGGTGTATAGAACCGTCCCCCGCCCCTGCGCCCGCATATGGGGCAACGCCGCGCGCATGACACGCTGCACACCCATGACATTCACATCAAAGACACGTGCCATATCCTCGGGCGACATCAACTCTTGTATCCCGTATGAGCCGATCCCGGCATTGTTGAAAAGGACGTCAATGCCATCGTGATGGGCAATGGCTTCGGCCATCCCACGCTCGGTGCTGGCCGTGTCGGTCACGTCCATTTCGACGATGGACGCCCCCGCCACTTCAAGCTCGGCAACTGTCTCGGCGCTCTTTCCCTCGCGGCTTCGAACACTTCCAGCAACCTGATAGCCTTGTTCAAGAAGCGCGAGCGCAGTCGGCTTTCCAAACCCGCCTGCGATACCGGTGATCATAACCTTTTGGATGTCGGTCTCCTTTGCTGTGTCTTGATCACGTTAGTCGCATCATGCGCTTCATTCTTTTCCGATTGACCAGAATACTTGCCTGATCCTCCAGAAATAGAGATTTCTGTTTTGGTGGGGTGTGTGGTGATGCTATCGAAAGACGTCCTTAGGGAGGCCTTCGACATGACGAGCGAAAATCTGTTATCTCACATCACCGCGCTGCTCGATCAAGCAGGCATCGCTGAAGGTTCATTTCATCATGCGCAGAGCGGCACCCACCTCCTGCGGCATCACGCGACAACCGACTTGAGTGCAACCGTCTATCGACCGCTACTTTGTCTTATCCTGCAAGGCGCAAAGCAGGTCGGGTCCAGCACTCGAACACTCACGGTCGGCGCCGGGCGGTCGCTTATCGTCAGCCATACCTTGCCGGTTGTTTCGCGCATTACAGAGGCCTCCCCCGGGGCGCCCTACACGGCCTTGGTCCTTCCTCTCGAACTCGATCTTCTCAGGTCACTAGCGCCTTCGGTGTCCTCCACCTTGAGTGTGAAGTCCGCTGATCCATTCTCGATCTGTTTGTGTGACACCGATCCAGGTCTGACAGACGCACTTCACCGCTATTTCCTTCAGTGCGAGGAAGGGGAAACGCGGCATCTGTTGGCACCGATTACGTCCCGCGAAATCCATGCAAGACTTTTGATCGGACAACATGCGCAGACCCTGCAAAGGCTTCTCTGGCAAGAGAGCACCGCCAGCCGAATTTTAATGGCAACCCGCGAAATACAGGCAAACCTGTCGGAAACCATCGCTGTCAGAAATCTGGCTGAGAGGATCGGGATGAGCAACTCGGCCTTCTTCGAGCACTTCAAAGCTGTCACAGGAACTTCACCGCTCCAATATCAGAAGGAGCTGCGCTTGTTGAAGGCCAGAGACGACCTAAGAACAAGTCGCGCCAAGATTTCCGAAGTCGCATTCGCTGTGGGCTACGAAAGCTCCGCACAGTTCTCGAGAGAGTATTCGCGCAAGTTCGGCAGAGCGCCCAGGCAAGACCGTGCTCTGGAAGCTGCCGGTTGATGAGCCTCTGACTGGCATTGGCGGCCCAAAGCCGCCATTGGCCCAGAACCTTCATCGCTGCAATGCGGCCCGCCAAAGCCGTCATTCGCCGCGACTGCAAACTCAGGGCTATCGCGAACACACAGTTTGCGGGACAATACTGTCACTCGCCTGTTGAGGGTGGATGACCACAGGCAGCCCGAAGCGGACATTCGTAACAAGAATTTGCAATTTCCGAGACTGGGTGTAGGTGCGTTTAAACTGCTACATGTATAAGATTGATTTTATAAATTAATATGCTGAAACTTCGCCCAAAAGTTTGCATGCTACAGAGAACCCATCGAACAAACAGGCTCTCAGGCTTCTATACGGTGCCCAATTGCAGTTTACTCCCAATCACCAGCAGACGAGCGCCACGCTTTAGCTTCCGCGTCCCAAACACTGGCCGTAACGCAAGGCGTTGGGTTTATTCCGTCGCAATTGGATCCATGAATACCTGCCACAACAACGCGTTGGCGCCCAAATTCAACGACTGTCCAGCCTTGATTGAGCAAGGAGTGCACCTCTTCACCAACCCAAAAATGCGACATGCATCCGCCAGTTCCGCAATAAAGAGATGCGGCGCTTGAACACGCGAAACCAGACTCATTCAGAACCCAGTCGCGTCGTAGATCTCCGTCGAGATCGGCCCTCTCAACCGCACCCCAGTCTAAGTCAAACTGACCGTCGTTGAACTCCGCGCAGGCCTGTGCCGCCAGATCAACCTTCGCCTGCAAACCGGGCGGAAGTTGCGATACATCAGCCGCGACAGCTGGTGAGTTCCATACTAGACCAGAGACCAGCACAAACCTGGAAACTAAACCTTTCAATTGACGCACTATTTGGGAAGCTGTTTGGAAGGTGGCATCAATTGCACTGATCATATCTGTAGTCCCCGTATTCCAGCCAGTTTACCGAGCCTTCGCTAAAAATCAGAAACTCGGACCTGTCTTCCCCAAGCAGGGCGACGACAAATCCGGCGGGAGGCTCATAGTTTCCAAAGTAACTGTAGGCCGTCATGGCTCTGATCGACTTGCCGTTGACCGTTACTCGCGCGTCCCATTCTCCCTCCGGGTTGTCCAAAATTACCGGTTCGATGACACGCTCTACCGCTCCGCCACCACAATAGACGATGCCTTCTGGGGGTTCGTAGGAGGCCCCCTGGCTAGCACCTGAATCGCAGGCGGAGCGAAGGGATCGAATTGCCGCGCTGGAACCTTTCAAGTCAAAGATTCCGTAGCTGACATCTTGATCAATCATGGACAGGTTAACGGATGCATTGGCCGCGAGCTGTTCCAGTACAAAACCATAATCCTGCTGACTATTGAAACTGACCTCGACAGGATAATTGTCGACGATCTGCACGTCAGCGTTTCCTGCGCCAACCTGAAATGCCCCGACTTCGGTGGTGCCGTTCTTCAAAAATCGAATGGAGAGCCCCTGCTTTTCCACGATGTCCTGGCTATCCTCATACCCAGCCGGAGCAAAGCGGATACGATTACACTGAAGTTCCAGCGTCATGTTTCCGGTCTGAAAAAAAGCATTGGGGTTAGGCCCGGAGTTGAACGACCACTCCGCTGATGCCGTAGTCGACATAACCATCAGTAGCATTCCAATGGAAATCGATTTGAAACTCATTTTCTCTCTCCATGGTGTTGTGGTTCGTACTGTCATTCAGCCAGAGTTTCCGGCCCGTTACTCGGGCAACCAGGTTAGGAAACAGGTGCGCCGTATTCGTTTGCGCCTTCTTGGGAAGGTCGCGTCAGCCACCAGATCATCAGGATGGACAGAACCAATTGAAGAATTGAGACAACAACAATGCCGGTCACGCCCAGGACGGCCGCAGGTCCTCGCAATGCATCGGGGTTTTCGGTCCCTTGCTCCAATACCGAGAAGAACGCCACCCCACCCAGCATAACAAAAAGAGTTACAATGCTGAGCGCCATCGGCAGTAGCAAGTACCAGCCAGGTCGTCCTGTATCGTGCAGCCTCCGCCAACCGGCGGCCAGCATAGGTATGAGAACGGCCAGTTGGAAAACAGAGGACAAAACCCGTGATCCCTGCCCCGTTTCAGGGTTGGTCCCGAATAGGATCGTATCCAGCACAGCTAAAGCCGCACTCACGAGAACCACAAACAAGAAGAACCACCAGTATTCTGAGCGTATAGCCCGACCGGAAAACTGGAAGTATTTCGAGAAACACGTTTTAACGGCTTCACCAAATCCCATTTTTCAATCCTTTCTTAGTTTCTGTGCGGCCTCAGAACGCCTCGCGGACCCAAAAGCACGCCTTCGCCCTTCTGGGTTTTCCCGCCTTCTATTTTTGTTTGAACGCCAAAAACCTATCTTTCAAAAAGGTAGCGAAATTTACGCGCGGAAAAAATGTTGATTTATGAAAAATAAGATTCAAACATGCGAATTCGACTAAGCTTTATTTGACCCACGTTGTTATCGGCCCCGGCAATCAACTCGATATCGTTCCCCCGACCAATCCGTTGGCGACAAATCTTTGAGATAGGTAAGCACCGGATCGAGCTGTGCTCAATTGGCTGAGTAGAAGCGGACGCTTCAAAAAGGAGCATCCAATTTCACTAGATTCGATGGACCCTGATGGAGAAGAAAATGACCAAAAAGACAGTGATGATTGCAGGCACAACTTTGTTTGCATTGCTTGCGGCATGTGACGAAACGAGTACGTCTAGCGCGTCCGCCGAACCCACACCCGCTCAGCAGGCATGTTTGCGAGATGTGGCCAAAACCACGAACAATTCGCAAGTGGTTGTGCTCTCGTCCGCGTTTAGCGAAGCTGGAACACAAGTCACTGTCGGCGTTGGTGAGGATCGTGCTCCTTGGAATTGTATTGCTTACACGGATGGTGCGACAGCTGGTATCGAGTTCCTGGGCGACGAAGGCGCACTGTAATCTGGTCGCTGTGTATCTCGAAAGCACCAGTCGTGATCAAATTTGAGTACCGGTAAGCTCAGACATTCAAACCTCGTAATAGGATTGGGTTTTAACATGCTCAATCATGCTAAGGTTGTAGAAAATGCCTGTAACCAACTCGGTTGTAAATGCGATCATTTGCACTTTTTTGGCTATTGTATCAGTCCCAAAATACGGCATGGCCCAAACTTGGGACATCGCATCCCAGCACTCTGTCAGTGGCGTAACGGTGTATGATACCGATGAGCTGTTAACGTTTGCCGGTCAGTTGGCCTTTGACCGGTCGGGGCGCATCACAGCGGCGGATGTCGCATCAACGATTACGCAGATCTACCGAGAAGACGGTTACTTCTTGGCTGAGGCCTGGCCTGGTCCCGATGGGCAGAGCATAGTTGTTGATGAAGGGCGTATTCAAACCATCGAAATAGAGGGGGTAGATACGCGCACGTTCCAAACCTTGGAAAATATCTTTCGCCCCCTCACTACCGCATATCCTATAACTCTAAAACGATTTGAGCGGGCCGTTATGTTAGCCGAGGACATACCCGACTTGGACGTGTCGACCGAACTTGATTACCCGGATCAGGCTGGTGCTCGGCTGAGAGTGTTAGGAGAACCTCTACGCAAACAAGCCGGCAGTGCGACACTCGACAACCCTCCGCGTGAGCTTGGAGAGGCGCTCAGCTTCTATATCGTACAAGAGTTTTATTCGACGCTGACCGTCGGCGATTTGCTGCGCTTTGAGGGGTCAGGCAACCACAATTGGGACAAAGACGACGAACATTCATTGTGGGGCGCTGTTACCTATCGCGCACCGTTGAACAGCAATGGCCTGTACGGTGAGATTTTCTACGGAAACATAAACGCAAAACGTGACCTCTCGGGGGAATTTGCGAGAACAGATGTTGATGGCGAGAACCTCACCGTCGCGTTGGGTTACCCCGTGATCCGCGATGTGGCCCGCTATGGGTACCTTCTGCTGGACTATCGCCTTTCCGAAGCAGACTCAGTCAGTGGCGGCGTTCCATTGTCTAGTGACGCGAGTGTCGTTGGCCTTACATATCTTTACGGGCAAAACTATCCAAAAGGTCAAGCTCTGGAAGCGGGACTAACCTTATCTTTTGGCGATAACGACAATGACACGACGGACGCGAATTTTGACGACGGAGACTCTTCGTTCTGGCATCTGCGGGGCGGCATTGGATACGAAAGCCCGCTAACGAGCTTGTCGCCCAACACAGCTTGGCGCACTGAGATTTGGGGGCAGTACACCACCGACCGGCTGCCCTCGGTCGAGGAGTACTTCCTTGGTGATCGTTATGCTTTGCGTGGATATCGGTTTGACGAAGTGGATGGTGATTCCGGGATTTCCGCGATTTTCGAAGTGTCTCACTCCTACTTTCCAAGTTCCCAAAGCATTCATCGCTTAACGCCCTTTGTCTTTTTCGACGTGGGCTACATCTCGAACAATGACCCTGCGAGTTTTGAAGTTGATAGTGCTACACTGGCCTCGACAGGTCTGGGTTTGGACATTGAGTTTAAGCAAAACCTATTCCTGTCCGGATATGTCGGTGTCCCTTTGAGAGACGGTCCGTTGACTGACTCTGGCGATCCTGGCGCGTATCTTGCTCTGACAACAAGTTGGTGAGGATGTTATGAAACGGAACCGCATTGTTTTACTTTCCGCAGCTTGTTTGGTCGCAGAGCTGGCCGCCACGCAGGTCGTCGCCCGCGGCAATCATTACGGGTGGTGCCGTGGCGTAGGGAACCCACACCAATCGAGCCAAGGATGTGGGCAGGCCGGCGGGCAAGGGGCAGGCAACCAAATTACCGGTCCAACGCAGCCGGTGGCAAATCAGTTGCCACCTCAGGGAACGCCGCAAACGCCCACCTCCGTTGCTGTGCCGGTCCTTGCGCCGGGCGCGGTCCCGAATGCAATTCCCGGTCGGGTTCCTATCGCGACGCCAATAGCGATTCCCGGTCAAGTTCCAACGCCAATCGTAGCGCCGACCCTAGCTCCGCCCTTGGTGCCAAATCCAACACCAAACCAGGTTCCGACAGCCGTTCCCAATCAGGTTCCGCCATTGGCTACTGTGCCGCCGCAAGTTCCGACTGCGACTCCTTATCAAGTTCCGATAGCTGTCCCTGGCCAGGTGCCGCCTCAGCCTAATGTGCCGCCCCTTGTGCCAACCGCGACACCCAACCAAATACCAGTCGCCGTTCCTGGTCAGATTCCTCCTCAGCCTACCGGCCAAACTGCTGTGCCACCGCTCGTCCCGTCCGCGACTCCTAATCAGGTTCCCATAGCGGTTCCTGGCCAGGTTCCACAGTTGACACCAAGACCTACGGCAACTCACGTGGCCGTCCCAGGACATAAGAATCCACAAGGTGTCGTGACAATCATGCGCCCTAGGCCGAGGCCAACAACCGGTACTGTTCAGCAACCTGGCTCAACACAAGTGACCCACCACTTAAGTCACCAAAGCAACTCAAAGAAACACGATCACGTCGCAGCAATACCTGGACGGCATGACCCGCACGACCTACCGAGATTCCGCAACGCGGCGGCCAAGGAAAACTGGGAATGTGTTGCCAGCGGATTCGGACAGCGCCGGTATGATGCTGGGCGAGGCGTATTGCTCAACAACGGAGCGTTGCGGCACCTCGGAAACGTGGACGCTATGGCACGAGATGTCCCTGCACGGCATCCAAAACACTCTGGATGCATTATTTCGGTTAAACGAAAGCAGCGCTGAAGCTCACTTGGTGGGTTTTGCTCGGACAATGAGATTAATCGACCAAAAGTTCCTCAATTGTCATCTGGATAATTGGATTTCGTATTGCTTTATTCCCTGGCGATTACGTTGGCCGACGTAGCCCGACAATGCTCCGCACCTAAATTTACTTCAAATAGGCCAACAATCTATACTGCCGCACTTCCACGAAGAGCCTCCGACCATCTGGGCCGGTCAGGTTAGGCACGCGAAACTTTGCAAAGTCAGCTTTCTGCGCATTGTTGTCATTCGGGCATCGCGCAGCATCGGTCAGAGTGGGCTCACAACAGCCGTTGGTTACACTTCACGTGAATGTCGGCTTCCGACATTCAGATCAGGTTTGTTTAGCCCGCTCCCCCTATCCTCTTCACTGTTAGTCGTAAGAAATTCCCTGATCATCAGAGAAAAATTCCCTGTTAATCGATCTAGGGAAAATCCACGCAAGCCACTGTTTTTAAGAGTAACTTCGAGCTCCAAACCTCCGAAAACGGCCTAAATCTATTAGTTTTCCCTGTAAATTCCCTGTTTACAGGGAATTTTGGGCCGAGACTAGCTAGCTACAAACTGCCTGCACAGCCATGATTTTCCCTTAAATCACGCACTGAATATTTGGTCGCCTATTACCGCGTGTTTTCAGCAGGTTATCATCCGGCTATTCCAGCTGAGACCCGAGTTTACGCGCAACAATGGTCGATTTCGGGCCGCAGTCTCAGTTCGCGATTCCGGCGGTACGAGTTTGGTGACTTTGGGAGTGTCTGTAGATCAGAGCACAGCGAACTGCTTATGCTGATCCGACCAGATCGCCGGAAAGCCCGACTTGATCAGGTAATCCGTGGTCAGGCCATCAGGTTGTTCGCCCGCAGCGATGGCATCCAGAATATCAGGCGCCAGCATTGCCAGATCGACGACATCTTGCACCCGGCGTTCTCCGCAAGCTGGGCTCACTCCGCGCCAACCCCAAACTGACATATCTGTGTTTCGGTCGGGGCAATTTGGTTACAGCAAGTTAAACCCTATCTTGGTAGAAAAATGTTGCCACACGTATGGATCGGTGAAATAGCCAGGATGTCCGCCTGCCGGGACCAAGAGGTTCCTCTTTGACTTGCTAACCGGCGCCGGTTCAAGCCCGTTAAGTTCGTCGAGCTTCTCAATATAGGTACCAACAAAGTCATCAGTTCGCCCGATATTGTACCAGTTTATCGGCTTAGCTGCATTGTCGAAGTCACCCGGTTCAATATGAAAACCTCTTGGAAAATACTTGCGATAAAGATGCGTGACCGGTGAACCCATTGTGACCAAAGTAACCTCGCAGTCTTTGAACGGATTCTCTTTCTTGGCAAGTAACCGTTTGAGCGCGCGTGTTGCCACCACTGTTCCCTGCGAATGGCAGATTATAGTAACGCGTTTGGGCTTGACTCGACCCATCATGAACTCACAGACACGCTCAAACCGACCTTCTATCTGCTTGCGGGCAGGAAAATTCAGCAGATCATTCTCGGCATCAAACGACGAATCCAATGCCTTGTTGTTCGCGTAAACTACAATGTCCCGAAACACACCCAATCCGCCCGCGACCAGATCGCGCATTTGGTAAACCACCAACGCCAAACCCAACAAAAATACCGGCACAAATGGCAATAAAACTTCGCCGATGACACCATCGCTGATCCAACTGAGATTCCCATCAAAAATCCGAAGCACCAGCATGGTTGCAAACGCCAGAGTTGAAGCCGCAAATACGCCTTGAAAGAGCCCGTTCAACAGCACCCGTCCGACCGACGGTTCGGCGGTTGTGGCCTCGAACAAAACATCCCTGTTCAGCGCACGCTTAACCACAACGTAAATTCCAAAAACAAGCAAAATCAATAGGAAAGCCACCCCAATTGCCATAGTAGGAGTTATCGTATCGACGATTGCCACGAAGGCTTCGGGTAATACCCTATCTGGACCGTAACTGTGGCTTGCGACTGTGATTGTCTCAGGTAGGCCTTCTTCAATGCCTATAAGGTGCCCTGTGTCGAGCGTCTTGGCGCGGAGGTTGTCGGTTGCATGCTGAATGGCCACCCAAAAGGACGAGGCCGCAATCATCCAAAGCAACAATAACGCGGAACAGATTGGGGCATATATTCTGCGTTGCTGAGAGGGCGCAGAGTCCTGTAAATCGCCCTGTAAATCGCCGCAGTCACACGCCCAAGCTACGTAAACAAATAGGCACAGCAACACCGATAGAGCCCAAAGGACTGAAAGTAACAACATCAGACAGCCAATGAAAAAAAGCAACTGGTCTGCTTCGCCGCTAAATTTGTCAGAAGTAATAAGACTGCAAAATGTGCTGTTCTCCGTCGAGCAAATAGAACTAGCCAAAGTAGCCTCGGGCAGAAATGGAACGAAGAACAAGATCAACAAACCCCATGTGCCCGTCCCAACGCTAAATTGACGCCATAGGCTTAGTTCCCATCGCGTATGACCAATTACACGACCAAAAAGTATCGTCAGCATGCCTGTGGCGGCAACGACGGCTTCTGCTGCTGGCAGGATGAACAACCCAATCAACCCAAGCACCATCAGCACGACTGTACAGCGCCCGAACCATTTCCATAAGGGGTCTTCCGCCATTCGCCGATTGCAAATAAATCCGAGCGCCAGGGCCACGACCGCAAACCCGGCAATTGCCAGCGCGAGACCTACCTGAACCCAAGATCCCATGAAGCCTTCTGCCTGGATCTTGTTGAAATCGACCAGCGAGCCTTCAAGCAGAAGCACCAGAACGCCCATCAACAACGCCGCGTTGAGTGCAACGACCCCGCCGATCAGCGCCCACAGAAACCATGCAACGAAACGATAACCGCCGCGAGCTCCGGTATTGGCTGCGTTGTCGAGCGCTAAGTAACCGATCGACATCAAGACCTTGATCAGATCAAAGATTGTTGCAAAAGCACCCTTTGGCTCGGGTGAAATATCGGCCCAGTAGACCTCGGCCATGACCGTTTTTACTTCGCTTGTTTGGGTGCCCTGCTCGCGTATGCGTTTGACGTGCATCGGAAATTTCTTTTGCATCCCTTCACGCCGAGGGTCTTTGCCTTTTGGGCGATCATGAATTGGGGTTTGCACCTTTTGCTTTTTGCCGCCCGGATAGGTGCGTTCTTCCATGACCGACAAACCATCATATTCTGCAAAGTGCGTTTCAAACACGTTCACGATAGTTTCGTCAGCAATCGCCGGCGGCTTACCATTCCGATTATGCTCTTCCAGAGCACCGCTCAGCACATCGCCGACTGTATCGCCCGGCAGTTGGTTTCCAATCCCATGCACGCAAAAAACCAAATGGTCTGGTGAGGTCTTTTTAGTCGACATGCTTCACCTACTGTCAATTAACTAAATAATTATTCAAATTCTAAACAAAGCAGGCAAATAACTCTACACAAATGTGAAATTAATATTATCTCATTCCAAAAAAAATTACGCCAACGCCAAAGCAATTATCATCATTCCAGCCGACTGCAGCCTTCCTCGGTTATCCGATTGCACCCATAATGAAGGCAAACATTCCAAGCATGGTTAGTTTTTTCAATGGAGAAAAACGTGACATCAAGAGACCTAAATCCTTCACCTTGGCCGCAGTAACCCTCACAAGTAGCAAAGTCAGAAACACGTTAGAAAAAAGCAACCAGCTCTCGAAGCCTTTTCGTTTCGACAACTCTTGGCATTGGCCACTTAATACGTTGGGCTGGCGGAATTGCTCCAACCAAACAGAATATTTTGCAGTTCGTGTTCTAAAACCGTCTGCCAGTCTGTCAAATATCCGCACATGGTCCGCCTCTCACACGTTCGACCTTTACGACAACGGAGCGCGCAAAGAGCTCTTCGAGCGGTAGCCGGTCGTCGCCTTGTGAGGCGGATGGCGTAATGAAGTTGGACCGGGTTTTCGCATGTTCTTCATGTGTCGAGAAACGATCGAATTCCAAGCGCCGATCAAACCAGTCCTCGGGTTCTCCTGCTAACATGTCTGAGATTTGGGCAAGGCTCAGGGTGTCTGTTGGGCTGTTGCTGCTCATGATATGAATTCGGTTCTGGACTTCCTTGTCGGAAATCGCATCGATCAGCTTGAGCAGGGTGACTGCCCGGCGGCCTTCGGCCAAAGCCAGGTTCAACTGTTCTTTGGAATGCGTCGGGTTCTTGTCTTTCCAGGTGCGGCTGGCCAGCCCAATGATGTCCAAAGTCAGTTCGGCATCGTCACCGCCCAAGTTATGATCGCCATTGTTTTTCAGGCATTGGCCCAGATGCTTGGCGATGCGGCTGAAATAGGTGTCTTCCTTTTCTGACCCCAGCGCCGGATCTTTGAAATTCGATTTTCGCGCACCAAAGACAAAGGCCATTTTCAGGGGATTATCATCATAAGCTGTGATGTCTTTCGGTTCCGTGAATTTCACTTCATCGGTGAAGAAGGGCAAAATCAGTGTGTCCGGCCAGCCCTTCCCGGCGGGTGCGCCATTGGGCAGGAGAAGGTTGGTTATCCAAGTGCTGGATTGAACCTCTGAGGATGGTGTATTTTTTTGCAGCTCATGCAGGATGGGCAGGACAACCGCTGCCGGGCTGTTTCCCAGCGGTATTTCTTGTTCGATAAGCTGCGCCAGTTTCTCGTTTGACGCTGCAATCCTGGCCACCAGGTCAGTTAGCGCCTCGAGCTCGTCCTGATCGAGCAAGTCCACCTGTAACGGGTTCGGGAATTTAGTCGACGGAGTGAGCGAGCCTGTCCTTGGCCATGTCAGGCGCATGGTATCCGCTATCGACAGTTTTTCGGCAATCACAAGCTTTTCCGCCAGGGACTGTTGAATGCGGCCAAAGGCAGCAATGAAACGAGGGCCATCGAACTCAATTGGGTCGGTCACGGCCAACAACTCTTCCATCTCGTCGCGCGCTTCTGCAATCTCAGGATCCGTATCGGGGGACCATACGGCAGTTGGTGCTCCGCTCAGATTTTCAGCAATTTTCTGAAGGCCCGAGAAAATCTCTTGGCGCACTTCCTCTTCACCCAGCGCATCAAGAACCTTGCCCGCGTGATGGATACGCAAGGTATTGTGATTGGGATCTGTTGCCGTGCAATTCAGCAAGCCATGATCGTCATCCGCGTGGTTAGTGGGGATAACACGGATCACCAGATCCCGAGGCACAACTTGAGCACCTATTTCAGGGAATATCTGCTGTGCCACCACTTGGACGAAGTTCTGTATTCCCTGAGCTACAGTTTTGTCAGTTTCTATATTTTTTTCACGGATGAAGAAGTCGTCTGTCGTGGTGAAAACCAACCTACCGGTCGCCAGCACGCACGGCGGGGACTCAGGGAAGCGAGCCACAAAAACCCGTTGCGATGAACCTCCCAAATTGTCCGCGATCACCAAGACTAGCAGAGCAATGGGAATAACCAGCGCCCAAGCATTGTGCCTGACGACTCTCTCGTTGTTTCTCAGTTCGTTGATTTTAAAGTTAAAATCAGTGGAGTTTGAGTGTCCGGTTGCCGCCGCGCCATACGGGACGGAAAGGAATTTTGTAGCTTCGTCAGCTAAGCGCAAATCCTGTATCCGCTGCTGAATAGGTCCCAATTCGGCTATAGTCTCCGTGGGCTGTGTTTGTGAACTCACTACAGTCTTCGACCCGGCGCTGGCGTCCTTCGGGTTGTTCGGGTCGCTTGAGGTGGTTGGGTTGATCAGGCGTTGGATCTGATGCCAGGTATGGTCGCGCAGTGCTTCCATCTTGTTTCTGCGCGCTGTAAATCCTATCCAAATCGAGGCGACCCAGGTCACCACAAAACTGATGACTAGGATTCCGACCGATTGGTCGTGCAACAGTTCGGTTGTATTGTGGCCCAGAATGATCTTGACCAGAAGCGTAACGCACACTGCCCAGATGAGGGGGTACGGTCTGATAAGCGGATTCCGCTCGATATCCCGCGAAACAAATCGCGATTGCTGTTCAGCCGCATCTCTGTTTCGAGCGCTGCAAAAGTCGCTTTGCAGGTTTTTGAGATTGCCCTTGCTTTGCTTGAGAAAATCACCAAGCCGCTCGCAAAAGGATGCACCGTTTTTGCACAGATCTTCGATCTCTTGTAGGTCGACGTTGTCGCTCTCGTTATTGTCGTCGCCCTCACCAATGTCCGCTTCGGTCTGTATCTGCTCAGCATACCAAGAAAATTCTTGTCTCACCGCAACGACGAGGCTCTGACAGTCCTGCAATTGTTTCTTAGCGCATTGTACCTTTTTTTGCTCTTCCGAAAGTGTCTTTATGTCCGTTTCGGCTTTCCGACTGATCCTGTCATAGTTTCCACGCAGACGATTCACGTAGGTTTGACCGTCCATTTCTTCGGCAACCCGCTTTGCCGTCAGATGGTCAAGCAGCGATTGCATTTCTTCTTCTAATGATTTGCAATTCAGACGAAAGAACAGATCGGCATCTTTGCTCTCTGCCTCTTGAGGCGCTCTTGCCAGACTTCGAACCTGGTCGAGCAAATCATCCGCCTCTTGCAGTGGGAGTTTGGATTTGTTTTCAACGAGAAACGGCGCGCCATCGCCCGGAAAGATGCCGAGGATGATTTTTTCGGACAGGTCGTTCAGCGCGTTTAGCAGGTTCTGGATTTTACCTGTGGCTTTCTGATAGGCAGCCTCGCGGCGTTGTTCCTGCGCATTCAGGCGCGCCTCGGCTTCGTCCAGTTTTTTTTGCGCTGTCGCTCTTTCGAGCTCTGCCTCGCTGATCGTTGCGCTAAGGTCGGTGATGATCCGTCGGCAATCTTTTAATTCGGCCTGAGCCTTATCCAGTCGTTCGGCAAGCGCATCGCGTTCGGTTTCAGCCGCGGATTCCAACTTCTCCCTTTGTTCATTGACGATTTCTTCGAACTGTTGTGCGTCACGTTGTATCCGTGCGCGTTCGTCAGAACTGGCCTGGATGTTCTGTCGCAAGCCTTCGATCTTCGTGCGATGCTCATTAACCTCATCGTTGGTGTTCTTGTATGTTTCATAGTCATGATCAAAATCGTCGACCTCCGGCAGCAGATCTTCGAGAATTTTCTGAACAGCCTTTGCTTGGTGTTTTGTCTGTTGCTCAGGGCTGCCTGCATCGGAATTAGCAACCTGCAAATTGATAATCTTTTCCAGAGTTTTAATAATTCTATCAAATGCTTCACGTAACATATCGAACTCCCCTCTTCCGTTCTTTTACTCCGTCTTGTTCAGGTCTTTCAGAAACTGTCGGGCGCGCTTAAGACCGGCCAAATAAAGATATGTCTTCTCTGGGCCCGACATAACAAAGTTCAACCAATTGGCCTCGCCCGGATCAATGGGCGCGATTTCCACCGGGTATTTACGTTGCTTCAGGTTAAGGTCGCCTTTGTTCTCTTTTCGCTCATCAAACTGATCCTGCAGAGCCGTGTTTTGAAGCCAGATTTCACGGTCCCGCTGTAGTCGGACAGCCGTTGCGCAAGCGATAACATCACCGGCCAGATCAGATAGCTTTCTGCGCTGCGAAACCGTTTGTTTCTCGCCGCTGCTGATCAATGGCACTACGACGGTCGGAACGTCCGGCATCAGTTTGCGAAACGAGTCGCTCGGAAGATTAGAGGTCAATCCACCATCCAGAAAAACGAACTTCTCCAGTTCTGCGAACCTGCGAATCTGAGCTTCCGAAAACAAACCATGAAGTTTAGCTTTTGCGAATGCAGGCCAGGTCTTTCTATCGGGACGCATAACCACCGGTTCGAAAAACGCTGGAATTGACATTGACGTTCGCACCAACCGCGCGGGCGAAGTTTTGCTGTACTCGTCGCTTAGCAAGTTTAGGTCTTGTGGAAATTGCATCTTCAGACCGACTGGCATCGCCGTCGCAACCAATTGAAGCAATTCAATCCCGGGGTGTTCTATTTCGGAACCCACGGCGTTGAGAATTGGACCGTCATCGAACCGACCAGGAAATCTGGCTTCTGCCTCGCGCTGACCCTCAGGGTCCTTTCCAGTGCGTAGTTCCTCAAGGTCGTTCCAAATCTCGTCGAGGGATTGGTACAAATCCTCGATAGATTTGAAGCCGAGATCGTCCAAAACGGACTCCATCCAATTCTCAAACGCTTGCCCTGGGTTCAGACCTCGACGGTCGCGAAGCCTGCGTATGGCGGCGAGCAAACCGTACCAACTGCGGAATTGGTAAATCTTAGGTTGATTGAGCGCTTGCTTGATAAGCTTGCGGATCGGTAGCGGGCCGTCGATGAATTGATCCAATGGGACTGTTTCGGTAAGATTTGCAAGCCTTTCGGCCGTTGGGCGGGTCAGATCGTCGCCGCGTATCGCAGCAATACCCATGGCGATGATCGATCCTGCCGAGGTCCCGGCCAATCCGGCAAAGCGCACCCCCGCAGCCTCTAACCCGGCGACAAACCCGGCATGTGCCAGACCAAGTGTTCCTCCGCCCTGTAAGATCAGATTGCAAAGTCGATAAGATTCTTGGACGTCCGGTGAGGGCTCAGAAAAGATTGAACGAATATTGTGGCCACCAATTTCGGTCTCGTTCTTAGTTGCTCGAAGCCAAAAGAAGCGATCGATACCAAGCAATTTACTGTGGCCGTTCGCCCCTGCTCCGGCCAGAGCTTGCAATTCAAATTCTGACTTGATTTCGATTAGAAGTCTACGGACTTCAGGTTCCATAAGAAGTTGCATATTAACTCATATAAAATAGATCTTCATTGTTGGCCTTCAATTAGTACGATCACATTTTTCCTTTTTTCATCAAAGTCTTGGCGAAAATAAGTCACCCGGTGAATCTGTATAACTTTCTCTTTCAAACGACATTCAAAACCGAAGATGTTAAAATATAGCTGCCGTGGATTTTCAAGGTATTCCTTGCCTCACAGAAACATCTATTTACGATCGAAACTGATGCCCCCCCCATTGCAAGTGATTGGTGTGACCGCAGTTAGCCGCCATTACTCAAACCAAAAGCGAGGCCACAAATGCGACCAACGCTGGCAGCAGTCGCATTATCAGGATAGTATTCCCACGAGCTCCCGAAACACCAACAGCAGCTGTAATCGAAATTAGAAACAGGATTATACTTTGAGTATAAGTTTGATACGGAGCCGGTAGCCAGAAACTCAAACAAAGCCCCACAGCTATCGATGCATTATAAGACGAAATACTACGTCCCAAAAATGCCGTAGCCTTAATCTCCTCTTCACAAAAATTTGTGAGCTTCTTGCAAATATCTGGCCAACGGAACCATTGTACATACGCAAAGAAAAAATGCCCTCCAATGACAATTGCTATTGCGATCCAATAAACGTAAATCATATCATCCTCTTAGGTTTATTAAGCTTCTTCGAGGCATCATCTGTCGAAAGAAAACTTGCCCCAAATCGCATCATCGCACGAACGAACTGAGTTCTATTTGAGCAATTTGACTTAAGAAGAATGGATTTGGTTTGTGCGTTTACTGTCGCTACAGAACGACCACGGCGGTCCGCTATTTCGGGATTGGTCAAACCTTGCCCTATTGCGTCGACCAGTGATGTTTCCGCTGATGTCAAACCAAATGCCTGCTGCACCAGGCGCGTATTGCACGAAACAGGGAGCCCCGTATCGGTACTACAGAGTATAAAACCGTCAAATACCTTGGTTCCGATTTCGCCAGATTTGTGGAGTGGTGAAAGCTCGATGCAAAGGGGTTCCAACAAGTGGCTAACGATACTCTCCTTACGTGGTCGAGCGCCGAACTTGCCGTGCTGATCTAGATCGGACATCAGGCTTTCCAAAAACTTTTGCCCAAGACGATCCGTGATGTTCAACTTTCCGTCCGGGCTAATTCGGAATGTGCGATAAGTTTCCTGTTGTCGCTGAAACTCCTGATTTCGCGCCACAATCATACCTCTACCATCAAGAACACAAATGCCTATGTTCAAGCAGTCGATGGCTGAAAGTACACCTTGGTAACGTGCCTGCAGTTGCCGCATAGGAAAACTGAGGTCGAGAGCTTTTGCGATGTGGGGCAGGAGTTGGGCCAAGTATCTCCTCTCTACTTCGTCTAGAGGCTCCCTGTTGGCGTTTAATTGAACCGAAAACAGGGATATCCATGGATTGTCTTTATTCAATATTCCAGCCGCGCGATGGAATATTCCAAGACGCATTAGTTTTTGAACGTGTTCTTGGCTTTTTAGTTCCTTAACCGACGGCGCAAGAAGAGTGTCGTCAAGAAGTTCAATCTCGTCGTGATTTCGGGTTTGTTCCCGTAAAATTTCCTGATCTTTGGCTTCAAGATGTTGGCACTTTACAAGATAGGTGTTCAGTGCAGCACCTGTATAAAAGCCAGAGTGAAACGGTGCGGTCAGAGACAAATCTCCATCGTCTTGAGACCATTCAAATATTATGCTTCCCTGCGCTCCTACGCGATCCACCAGCTGGTCAAGGACGCTCGTCCAAGTCAATGGGTCAGCAATTGTATCATAAATTTCAAGCGTAAGATTTCGAATTTCTTGGGTCACAATAAGTTTCCATTTTTTCAAATATCACAGACCATCTTAACCTCAAAAACGAATTTCAGCATAGCCCATTTGGGTGATGCCCTTTGTTTGATCGGGCGTAGAATCAGTTCTACAAAAAAGTATCTAACCCTGCAAAATTACATCAAGTATGCTAGAGTGTACACTTACAGATGTGCAAAATTTCAAGGATTATACAGCAGTATTTCGGGCTGGAAGTCTGTGGCGGATGGTTTCCGCCAATATTTTTTGAGGAAGGAATTAAGTTATGGGAAATTCAAGAAAGCGAGAAAACGACATCTCAAATCTGCATCCTGCAATTAGGGAAAACGTCCTAGCCATACAGGCTCAACTAAAGAAAGAGAATATTCCATTCGAGGTTTTCGAAGCATTTCGCACCCCAGAGCGCCAAGCAGACCTTTATGCGCAAGGCAGAACGAAGCCAGGCACCAAGGTGACCTGGGTTGGACCGTGGCATTCGATACATCAATACGGGCTCGCCGTCGATTTCGTCCTAAAAGAGAACGGTAAATGGAGTTGGGATACCACTGGTCACAAGGAGGCTTGGTGGGACCGGATGCATGTGCTCGCAAAAGAAAATGGAATGACGCCGATCTACAACTCAAAAGGCAAGCTCATCGAGAAACCACACATTCAGATTCAAGGAGTAAGATCTCGCGATCTGTACAAAGGTGTTTACCCGGTTAGCGGAGACGAAGCCTGGGCGGATCGCCTCAACGAACTGATCGACAATTGGCGTGGACACCTGCCCTCCCCGCCCCGGCCTTCGATCATTCTGGGCGCACCCGCAATCGACACGGATTTGATGGCATCCATGGAGGCTGAGTCACCGGCACCGATTCATTTTTCGACAAATTTGGCCGAAAGAGATCTCCGTTTCCAAAAGCTCCACGAATTCATCAAAGACGCAGAAGGCGGATTCGTAAATAATCAGCACGACAAAGGTGGTGCCACAAACTTTGGCATTACTAAGAGCACTCTGGCGGAGTGGCGCGAAACAAACGTAACGGAAGAAGACGTTGCCGCTATGGGTCAGAAAGAGGCCGAGGAGATCCTCTATACAAATTACTACATCAAATGTAAGTGCGATAAATTGCACGATCGCGTTGCAATGGTCGTCTACAACATGGCGGTTCACTCAGGGTCAAAGGTGGCTCAAAGAACTGTGCAACGGGCCTTCAATGAGCTTGGCATGAAGGTCGACGGCACTACGCTGGAAGAAGACGGTATAATCGGTCGGATCACGTTGAGCGCGATCAATCAGACCGATCCGTCCGTGCTTTCCGAGAAATACCTTGAGCTATACGAACAACGCCTGCGCGGTCTCGAGGATTTTGTCATCTTTGGGGCCGGTTGGATAAATCGTGTCAACAAGCTGCGTGTCTTTTTGAATACTTTGCCGGAGGGAGAGGGCAAACGTCCTATCAAAATTATGAAAGTTAAAGAAAGAGACTTGGACATTGACGCTGACGACATCCTGAGAATTGCACTGATGGCTTTGACAGGTGGGAAATCCGTGGCCGTTAAGGCATTGGCCATAGGCATTCTGAAAAAGAGACTCGAGAAAAAAGTCGACGATGGTGATGACAAATTCAATTTACTTAATGCGATTTTAGACGAAAAAATCAACGCCTCGTCGGATGAAAAAGCAACTGCTCAGCCTATTGCAGCTCTCGAAGAACTGACCCCCGTCAACAATGCTCTTGGACCGATGATTGGCAAGTTGCTGGACGGTAAAAAGTCTATTATCGGCATCGTCGGCCTGGTCGCCACTGCCGTGCTTCCGCAACTCGGCTTAAGTTCCTCTCAACCGCAACTGCAACAACTGCTTGCCGATGGCGACAAGTCCACCATGTTTACTCTGTTTTCGCTGTTAACAAGTTGGGGCTTTCTCGGTAAAATTGACAAAAAATTTAGAGATTTAAAGCAGAGCATGTGACCGATAGTACCGGTTTGATCTTGTGTTGGCCACAAGCTCGCCGGAAACAATTCAACATGATCTGGGCCTGAAGTATCGATCCTGGGCTTCTGATGGCTTTCCGGTCAACATTTGACGAAACCATTTCAACACTTCGTTTTGTTGAAACATTTTATTCTGTAGTGCATTTGGATTGCTTGAAACTGCACCAAATTAGCCTTCTCCCCAAAATTGGTTCAAGCCCCAAATAACTCTAAGGTTCACCGATTTAACATAATGGCGCTTACGCGTAGATCAGCTTTGCTTAACTGGTTTCAAATTCCACTCTCTATCTGCTCGAACGAGGCTCGAAACCTGCGACAGGTAGTTGTAGTTTCACTAATAATCTTGGTTTGAGCTGAGTATCAATTTTTTCACCGCAAGCTGAGGATATCGGCAAGTACTTCGACAAATCAGGGGGCGAAAATGGCGGGAGCGAGAAGGCTGACAAGGGCAGAACTCCTAGAAATTGTGTGGAGTCGACCTTTGAAAGATATGCCCGAAGTCGTTGGAGTGTCTTCAACTTCAGTCAGGAATGCTTGCAGGAAGTTCGATATCCCCATTCCCGACAGAGGGCACTGGAACAAAGTCAAAGCCGGAAAATCCGTCAAACGTGTTTCACTGCCCGAACGCGCCCCAGGAATGTCTGACGAAGTGATAATTGGCGGATCAGGCTATGATCGGTACTACGGTTCTAAAGTCGACCTGGAGGCTCCGCTTCCTATACCACCGTCCTTCAACACCCCAATTGAAGACGTCCGGGCTAGGATAGCTAAGAAAATTGGGCGAGTCGCAGTACCGCACGGCAAACACGCATGGCACCATGTTTTGCAACGTCTGTTTTCCGCAGACGATAAAAGACGGGCAAAAATTGCCGAAAGCAAGTGGGCTTACTCCTGGGACAAACCGCTTTTCGACAACCCCTTCGAGCAACGCAGGCTAAGAATCTTGAATGCACTTTTCCTGGGCGTCGCAAAATGCGGCGGCAAACCGAGCATTCAGGGAAAAGAGGCCATCGAAATCTCGATTTCCATTCATCAACAGCATGTACCGTTTAAGCTTCTCGCGACGGCGGATTTGAGGCGGAGCAACTACCATCGGAACCCCGACGACCACAGGCTAGGTAAAGAACCACTAACTCTGATCGTTCCAAACCACTTTCGTGGGCAAGATGTCCGGTTATCTTGGGCGGATAAGCCGGACGCCAAACTTGAAACGCGTCTTACCGAGATTGCAATCGAGCTGGTAGTATTGGCCGAGACCTTTCACCGGGAGCATGCCGAGCGCCAGCATGAGTGGTTGATTGAACGTAAACAAGACCATGAGCGAAGAAAGAAAGAAGCCGAAGCGGCAAGGCTTGAAGCGCTCCGTGTCAGGGACGAAAAATTCGAGAAAGCGAAACGCAGCATGCTACTTGGCCATGCCCGCGACCTCGAAGATGCGAGGATATTGCGCCAGTTGGTCCAGGACGTACTGAAGTTAAGGGGCCACGAAACTAATGATCACACAACTGCTTGGGCAGAATTCGTAAGCGAAGAGGCCGATCGGATTGATCCAATTTCGAACGCTAGGTACCTTGAAATCATGGAGCTAAAGCCTGAGGATTTCACTGAAGACAGCGGCTGAATATGCCCTCTGGGAATCGGGACGATCCCCGGATCATTCTTCTTCCTACTCCCGTCCTCCACCAGTTGAAATTGAGGTGAAATCTGATCTGTGTTCCCTGATGTATCTCTGGGGTTCACTGATGCTTCGTCTGGTTTCCCTGTTGTCCCATCTAGGGAATTCACCCACAAGGCACTGACCTGCTTATATATTTTGAATCCTCAGACATAAAATAGCGCCAAAACGGTGCGTATTCCCTGTAAATTTCCCTGTTTTCAGGGAAATCGGAGTGAGACTGGCTAGCTGGAAACTGTCCGCACAGCCATGATTTTCCGAAAGTACAGCAAAAAAACGGGAAATCCTCCCGTTCCACCTGATGTGTATCCAAGTCTCCCGACAATGGGACGAAAGATCGGTTGCACACTTCCTGTCCCAAAATCGAATATCGTAGCCCACGGTGCAGGCGCGTCGGGTCTTTTCTCTAGCCTCGCGGTCGCTCCTTCTAGTTCATGAAGCGCCTTGTCTATTTGCGTTGATCTGTTGAACGCCTACGGCAGGAAACTGGAACTGAGATCATCGGAACGCTTAGGCGAACTGGCTTGCGGAACAACGATCTGTATTCGAGGAGGTGCGCATTTTTCGGGCGGACGGTATGGTGTATCTTCGCGCGATCCAAAAAGGCTTGGGCATCGGGATCGGCTGGCGTCCGATACTCAATGAGTTTCTTGCGAATGAAACACTGGCTCTTGCCTGCAGCTACGAACACCCAACATCGCGTGGTTATTTTTGCTCGATCACGCCGGAAGGTTCAAGAAAGCCCGGCACCGCGCGGTTCCTGGATTGGATAGGCACAACATAACCTGAACCATGTGACGGCCGAGCGAGCCGCTTCCGATTGGATTTTTTGCTTATTCCATTCTGGCAAAGCAGATTTTGGCAAAATACGAGCGCCTTGCTTCCGGAGTTTGAATTCCAGACTCGCATGTTTACCGGATCATTGATCAACAGGTGACGGCGCGATTTCGTCCAATGCGGACAGAATATCCTCGGCATGGGCCGGATCAGCAAACAAAGTCCGAAACAAAGCCGCAAGGGGGTAGTCAGGCCAGGCTTCCTGCAAAAGCAGGATTGTTGCACCGGCTTGTTCGTGTTCTCCCAACCTTTGATGTCCGGCGGCCAGATACCCAATCGAAATTGCGCTTACCGGGTCGCCCAGTCTTATCGCTTCGTTGAACTGGTTCACTGAATACTGAAAATCCCCCAAATGGAAACTCGCAGAGGCCAGGACGCTTCGATATGGGAACCTTCGATTGTTCGGGTCGCTTTCTTGCGCGCGCTTGGCAGAGGCAATTGCGCGTTCGAACGCGCCGCCAAACAACGCAAACAAAGCGTCAAAATTTGTGACATGGATGTCGTCCGGCGCGAGGCTGATCGCCCGCGCGGATTGGTTGAGTGCCGCATCAAAATCGCGATTGGCGAATGAGACCAAAGCAAGCGCAGAGTGGCTCCACCCCTCATCAGGGGCCAGTTCCACAGCCTTGATCGCGCGCACCCTTGCGAGGTTCAGCAGGTCGCGTTTTTCCTCACCGGGCGGAGCGGTGATTGCCAGAATTCCCATGGCTTGGGCCGAGCCTGCGAAACCGCCGAAATATGTCTCATCCAAAGCGATAGCCCGGTCAAACATACCACGTACTGCGTGCAGCCGTTCACGATCAAGAACCGGAAACATCAACGGGCGCGCCTCGGCGGCCAGGTTAACCGCCTGCAACTTTGTGGGGTTGGTGGAAAACAACGCTTCTCTGACCGCTTGCTGTTTCAAGGTGTCATCGGACTGAACAGAGGTGAATTGCGGCATGTCTGCAGCCTTGGAGAAAAAGACGACTGCCCCAACCCCCAGCGCCGCCAGAACGACCATTCCGGGCAGCAGGTATCTCGGCAACGGCCGCTTCCGTTTCTTTCCTCGCCCAGGCTCCAGCAACTCGAACCGGGGCACATACCCACCGGGATCGACATGAATACGTAGGCGCTGTTCTTTCCCGGAGTTCGAGTAGTAACTGGCCAGCCGTCGGCGCATTCGGCCCGCGTCGACACGTACGACCGCCATCGGGTCGCCACCTGCGTCCAGCGATCTGCCATAGACGTCCTCGGCAATTGATTTGGCGCGAATGTCCTCGGCTTGCCCCGTCAATAGCTTTTCGACGACGTAGCTTAGAAAAGACTGCAAACGCTCTGCCCCGTCAAATTCGGGGCTTTCCAGAATCGATGCCAAAGCCTGCCGGATTTCTACATCCGAAAGAGTCGACCCAACCGGATCAGGACCCGGATCTGTCTGCAATTTCGTCAACGACATCGCCTTGGAAGCCTTCAGGTAACCTATAAGCCCCTGAAAAATAACATGTTACGTCGTAACATACGTTAAGATACCTGAATATGTAAATGAATTTCAGCGATATTGGATGGGAAAGGAGGGGGAGCGCGCCTCGTCGCTGGGGCAGAACTTGGGAACATGCGATTTGAGGATCACTATGGACACACTGTCGATGTTGTTTCCGGACCGGGCGAATGAAATCGGACGCCTTCGAAGCGCGGACACTGTGTTCGCCCAAATCTGCGTTGATTATGAAAGCCTGGCTGCCCTGTTACCCTGCGATGCCAGTGATCCGACCTACTCTGATTTAATCGATAGCCTTCGGGGGCTTGAGGACGAAATTCACCTTTACCTCGCGTCCAGATCAAAACCTCCCGAAGGCTAACCAGAACACGGCAAAGGCGATCCAAATGCTGGCAAATCTCTTATTCTACGCGGGTCTCATCGTATCGTTGACGATAGGGTTCATGTATTTCCGCGACCTCGGCGACATCAGCCAGATGGTGTTGAAGGTGAAGCGGAACAACATGATCCGATTTATCCGCAACGAAAACGCCTATCTGGCCGCCGGTATCGGAGCATTGATCCTTATGCTTATTGGCCATTTAATGGGCGGTGGCCCCGGATGGTTGTTTTTCCTGGGCATGCCGGCCGTGACCGTGCTGATCATCTTCCTGTTCGTCTTCCCCTGGGTTTGGGTCCACATCGGCCTGCGCAATCAGCAAAACAGCGCGCAGTATTTCCCGATCTCAGAAGCGCGCGATTACATCAATCCATCGGCAAGCGTTCTGGTGATCGAGAACAATGGCCACGCACGCGCGCATTCCGACGCGCAGTTGATGCGCCCGCATCTGGCCGGGAATGCGAAAGGGCTGGGTGGAGACGACATCGTGATGACCTATTGCGCGATGGCCAATCTGGGTCTGGCCTACAAGCCCTTAGTCGATGGCAAAAGACTGGACCTGGAAGTGCTGGCCCAGCACGGCAACAACCTGATCCTGCGCGACAACACCAGTGGCGAACCGATCCAACAGATCTATGGCCATTTCGACAGCGATGCCTCAGGGCAGTCCGCGATGCAGCCCTGGCCAACCTTCCGGATGAGCTTTCGTGGATTTCAGAAAGCCTACCCGGACGGAGAGGTTTTTCTGAACAAACCGTCATCGAACCCATTTCTAAGGCTGTTCGATATGTTCACCGAAACCGTGTTCTCGTCGGGCATCGCAAAACAGCATCAGGAATCCGCGCCGGTCATGGACAACATGAGCCACAGCGACGACCGCCTTCCAAACAAGACATACGTCTGGGGCGTGACGGTTGGTGACGATGCCGTGTGCTGGACCGATGATTTCATTGCCGAACATCACGGGCTGATCAACGCCACGGTGGGCGGTCGCGAGGTCGTCGTGTCCTATGACCCGACCTATGAAAGCGTTGGCGTCTGGTACAATGACAGCGGCACGCCAGTGACAGAGATCGATTTCTTCGGAAATGCAAATTGCGGCAGGCTGAACCGGGTCGAAACCCTGCGATCCGGGATGTTCTGGCACGTCTGGGTCGAGTTCTTCCCCGGCACCGACATCAACCGCACAACCGCAGGGCACACCGAGCCCACTCGCCCGCAGTCCGCTGTCGACTCCGCAACCGAACAAACACCTGAGCAGAACCAATGAGGAGCACCGAAATGAAAAAACGGATTGGCCTTTCGGCACTCATCTGTCTCGCTGCAAACGTCGCAACAGCGCAGAACGCACCCATTGTCCACGACGCCGAATACTATATCCTCGAAGCGCAAAACGCGGAACAATGGGCGGCGGATAATGCCGAGGTCGATCAACTGCTAGAGGACTTCCGGGCCACAAACGAAGGCAAGCCGCCGAATATCCTCAACATATTGATTGACGATATTGGTTTCGGCGATCTGGGCATTCCCGAACTCAATGCTGTGCGCGGGTATTCCACCCCGAACATCAACGATTTTTCGGATCAGGCGATGCGTATGGTGCGCATGTATACCGAGCCTTCGTGCACACCCACCCGTGTTGCGATGATGACCGGACGGCTGCCGGTGCGGATGGGGATGGGCGACACCACCGTCGACATCGCAGGGTTCGGCCTGCCCGCTGACGAGGTCACACTGGCCGAGATCCTGTCAGGTGCAGGGTATGCGACAGCGCATGTCGGCAAATGGCATATGGGCGATATCCCCGAAGCCTGGCCGCATAACCAGGGGTTTGACTGGGCCGGTTTCCCGGTGCACCAGCAGGGGCAGCTCACGATCTTCAATGACGACGCAATCCGGGAACAGGTCTCTGTCGGGATATCGGATTTCGATGATCGCTTTGTTCTGGACAACTTCTTTCGCCCCGACCCGGCGGCCATGGTGACCGGGCTAGAGGCCGAAAAAGGAGGAACCGCGCGCGAAGTTCATATGACCGCGGGCGAACGCTGGACAGCAGAAAAATACGACGACATGAACCAGCGCTATCAGGATCAGACCCTGGAACAACTGCGCAAGCTTGCGGGCGGTGATCAGCCCTTTTTCCTGCAATACTGGCCTCTGATCCCGCTCGATAATACACGCGCAGGCCGCAGCGGGCCGCAATCGCCAAATGGCGGGCTTTATGTCGACAAGATGCAACTGCTTGATGAGTGGCTGGGCGACATCTTTGCCGAATTAGAGGCACTTGGCATCGCCCAAAACACCATCGTCCTCGTCATGGGCGACAACGGTCACTTCACCAAATACGCCCCTCAGTCCGGGTTCACGCCGATGGTTTTCTCGGGCGGCAAAGGCGATGTGTCCGAAGGCGGTATCCGGGTCGACAGCTTCATCCGCTGGCCCGGCATGATCGAGGCAGACGGGATTGTCGGGGATATCGTCCATGTCTCTGATCTGTACACAACACTGGCTCGGTTTGCGGGGGCGGATGCAGGTATCCCCAGGGACCGGTTGGTAGATGGCGTCGATCAATCTGCGCTGTTGCTTTTGGGGGAAACAAAGGGCCGGCGGGATCACCTGATCGTCTATTCGGTCAAAACGCCCAAGGCGATCATCAAGGATCAGTTAAAGCTGCGTATTCCAGGATCCGGTGAAAGCGCAATCCTTGCTGACTTCTTCGATGTTTACCGGGACACGCATGAAAAATACCCGGTCTCTACCGAGGTTGGCGCCTGGGGCGGGCAGGAGTTTGTACGCATTCTCGGACGGCATCTGAAGCGCAAGGAAATGTACCCGGACACCGAACCCGCACGCGGCGTTCCATATGAAGGCATCGACAACCTGCGTCCCGAAACCCAGGCCGCTGTTGAGGCCTTTCTGCTCAAACAATCCTCGGTCAGCAAATGACCAGAGGCGCTGCATTCGTGACGAACGGACTGTCCGCCTGGCCGCGGAGTAGACTAAGGAGATTGAGACATGACCATCAGATCAGCCGCCTGCACCGCAAGCACAATTGCTCTGCCCTGTCTGCTTGCTTTTGGCGCATCTGCACAATCTCTGCCCGCGCCCGGCCAGAATGACAAAGGGTGGCGACATACCCTGGGCTTCTATCTGTTTACGCCACTCAGGACCTCTGGAACGTCAACGGTTGCTGGTGTTTCCGCCGATATTGACCTTGATCTCGGCGATGTGCTGAGCGTTCTGGATTTCGCGGCCGCCGGGCGGTACGAGGCGTGGAACGGCGATCTGGGGATTGTAGTCGACGCCAATTATGTGGGCATCGAAGAGGATGCAACACTTCCCGGCCCACGCGCGACAGCCGTGAACGTGGATGTCCGGCAGAAGTGGTTCGCGATCCTCGGCGCATATCGCATAGCGGACGGAACCTATGGAGCGAACAACCAACGCTACACCGTCGATCTGCAAGGCGGCCTCCGCTATAACTCGATCCGGCAAGAGATCGATTTCACCACAACCGGGCCAGCAAACCCACCCACCCTTGGCGGAGACCAGGACTGGATCGAACCAGTCATAGGGGCCCGCGGCATGTGGCGCCTCAACGAGCGCTGGACGACCATCGCCTCACTAGATCTTGGCGGCTTCGGGGCCGGAGGCAACGACCTTCAGGTCGGGGCCAATATCGGATTTGACTATCAGCCTTGGGAGAATACGGCGATTACGTTTGGCTATCGTTTTTTCAGTGTCGATTACAGCGATACACTCGACACTGGCGACTTTGCCTATGACGTCACACAGCACGGGCCCTATTTCGGGGTTAAGATTTTTCTGAACTAGGCTCTGGACCCAGTGCTTTCAGAGTTTCGGCATGTTTCCCGGTCAAATGTCGAGTGAGGTGTTACCCCGCTCTCATCATATTTCGACAGTGCCGAAAGAACTGCATTAGCTCCCAATCCTGCACTGGTGCGCAATATTCTTCTCGAGGTGTTTCCGCTGCTTTCGACAGAAGAAAATCCTCATCGATTTTCAAGGTATCTCGGGCCCATTCGATGTCGTCTGATGCCGCTTCTCTGCATCTGTCTAGTGTCTTACGTTGAAGGGAAAACTTTCTCCCTCCAAACTCACTACAGTAGCTTTGCACGAGCGGTCGATACTTGCTGTAATTGCGACCAGCCCTTTGCCGACAAAGCGGGATTACCCTAGACGCAACTTTAGCTTCAAACAGACTAATAGACGTGTTTCTATTAATTACAGGGATTTCGGCTCCAATAATATCACATTTGCTTAGAAAGTCAGCAACAATGCATCCGCTTTTCAACGCTGACTTGTCAAAAGCACTTATGTGAACGTTTTTTTCGCCAAATAGATCAATGAATTTTTCAAAATTCTCCCGGTACTTTGGGTAGATTTCGATTTCAGAAACCTCATCGATTGTCTGCACCCCTTGTTTAATAATTTGCTGGGAAAAACTATTTGCCCAACTTTCTACACTGCGAGCGTACCCGATTACGCGCACCCTTGATACTCCGAGTTCGCTAAAAAATAGTTTGGCGGCTGCCAACTCCTCATAAGAAAGAGCGCAAAAATCCTCAGCAGAAAGAATAAGCGGGACCATTTGCTCACGCGCCGTGTTCAATTCGTTTTTGATGTGTTCTTTCGCACTCTGCGCCTTCATGAACCGATAGGGGATACCAGAACCAAATTTCAAACTTTTATGGTATGGAACACATGCCGGGTCGGCAAAGGCAGAAGCGACCAAAAAAGAGTGGTTTGGCCGAGAAAATTCGCAATATCGAACGCCACTTAACAGCTTCGCTCGCTCAGCCCCCTGCAGGGAGTTTTGAATAGTAGAAGAGGCCGTTTTGTGCTGCCCTATGTGGAGAATGACTTCAGGCTGGTGGTTGAGCCATCGGAAGAGTCTCCGAAACCTGCTCCCATGCTTCGTTAAGTTGGCAGAAGTCATATTCCCTTATTCTCCGAGTGTTCTGTCGGTTGGTCACACAGTTGCTTTACGCCGTTGCGGAATCAAGCTGGTTTTGTCGAGGAGAGCTGTTTGCTATCGCATAGAAGCCTGAAGCCGGGCGCGACACCTGCGTTTATTCTTCCGTTGGTTTTCTTTTTGTGCTTGGCGCCGCGCACCATCTTCTGATCTGGTCTGCTTGCGAACAACTAAATTTGATCGTTCATAGATGGTTGGGACCATTTCAAAACCGCCGCCCGAAGGGAGAAACCCACAGGTGAGCAGGAGAAGGATTTAGACCGGCCCTGGAGGAAGCACGGTGGTTAAAAAACTTTAAGCAAGACTGAATAAAGATAGCATCCTACCGCTTTGAAATGGTGCCCGGGGGCGGAATCGAACCACCGACACGAGGATTTTCAATCCACTGCTCTACCCCTGAGCTACCCGGGCACGGGAACGGTGTTTGCCGTTGGGTGGAGGCGTTCTATGACTTGCGTTCAGCAGTGTCCAGAGGCTTTTTTACATTTTTTCAATGTGGCCGCTGAAGGGCTTCGGGCGCGTCGGAAATGTCGGCCTCGATGTCCTCTTCGCGTTGCGATGGAACCGCGTATGAGCCGTTGAGCCATTTGGCCAGATCAATATCCGCGCAACGCTTCGAGCAGAAAGGGCGGAAGCGGTTCACTGTCTCTTCACCACAGATCGGGCAGCTCATTTCCACACCTCTTTCAAAGGGATACGACCCCTTTTGCGCTGCAGTTCGAAGTGGCCCAGAGGGGTCCAGCCTGCCAGCGTTGTTTCGACGGGGTCGTGCCGGAAGGCGGTGCGCAGGGCTTGTTCGAAGCCGCGGCGGTCCTTCTTGGGCATCGGGGCCAGATCCAGCGTGATCTGTCCGCCTAGGCCCCGCACACGCAAGGCGCGGGCCAATTGTTTCGCACAGGCGAAGTTGGCCTTGGTTCCGGCCGCCAAGGACGTGTCCGAGCCGGTGTTTACGTCCACTGCCACCAGTGCCCGCGTGGGTTCGATGTACAGGAGCCCTCCTCCGGTCAAAGGCTCTTTGATACTGCGCGCGGTTTCCAGCGCGTCCAGCACGCCGTGGGTTTCAAACCCGCCGGTCTGGGTGACAACTTCTGCCGGATCGGTCCAGTCGCGCCATGCAAGCAGATGTGGACCATCCCCTTCGCACAGGGTTTCCGGCTCTGTTCCGGGATCGTTCACCACCTGTTCGGACTGTGCGAGCATGGCGCTGATGTCTTCGGCAACCTCATCGGCATCGGCCCCGACACAGCAGGAGCGCAGGATCAGCCCGTAGGGACTGTCGCCCATCATCTCATGCGCAATTTCAAGCAGCCGGTCCCGCTCATCCTCGTCCCTGATACTGCGCGAGATGTTCAGGCCGGGCGCATCGGGCGTGACAATGGCGTAGCGGCTTTTGAACAGAACGCGATCCGTGACCGGCAGTGCCTTGCCGTCTTCTGCGTAGCCTGTGACCTGAACCAGCACCAAGGCACCCGGGGCTAGACCCTTCACCTGCCGCAGAAACGCAGGGCCGTCTGGGGTTGTCAGGAACATGCCCCCCTGCCCCTTGACCGGGCGATCCGCGCGGGCGCGGTAGATCGTACCGGGGGTTGGCGCGTCGCCAGCGATCAGAAAGTCGTCCAGTTTGCCGTCCACCATCAAAGCCGCAGCTTCGCGGCCTTCTATGTGATCCAGAACAATGGTGCGGCCCTTCATGGCGTTCCTCGATGTAATGGGTAACCGATCGCTTGCAGCAGCCCCGATGTTTCGGCCAAAGGCAGACCAACGATGCCGGTGAATGAACCGGAAATCCAGGGGATGAAAGCGCCCGCCGGACCTTGGATGGCATAGGCTCCGGCCTTGCCTTGCCAGTCCCCTGTTTCAAGGTAGGTGTTGACCTCAGTATCGGACAGACGCTTTACCCGAACTTGCGAAACCACGTCCTTTTGCAGAACACGGTCACCACGGCGTACGGCAACCGAGGTGATGACGCGGTGACGCCGACCGGACAGGGCAAAAAGAAATGCCGCCGCCTCACCTGCATCTTCAGGCTTTCCCAGAATGCGGCGGCCCAAAGCAACCGTGGTATCCGCGCACAGAACGATATCTTCGGCATCGGCCTGCACGGCCCGCACTTTTTCGCGTGCGATGCGGCTGCAATAGGGAACCGGCAGTTCCCCCTTCAGCGGCGTTTCGTCGATATCCGGGGGTCTGACAGCATCGGGCTGCACGCCAAGCTGCGCCAGCAGGTCCAGCCGCCTTGGGCTGCCCGATCCTAAGATAAACGCCATTGCGGCAGGCGTTACTTGAAGCGGTAGTTGATCCGACCCTTGGTCAGATCATAGGGGGTCATCTCGACCTGAACCTTGTCGCCGGCCAGAACACGGATGCGGTTCTTGCGCATCTTGCCTGCCGTATGTGCGATGATCTCATGGCCGTTTTCCAGCTCGACCCGAAACGTCGCATTAGGCAGGAGTTCCTTCACGACACCGGGAAATTCGAGCGTATCTTCCTTGGCCATGTTGTCTCCATCGTTACGTTGCACCCGCAGAATCTGCGAGGATGTGCGCTTAAATGAGCCTATTTCGGCCTTATTTCAAGGCCAGAATCATCAAAGCTGAGAGATTGTGGCCGATTCGACTCGGGGGATTTGTTCGTCCCAATGGGTTCGGTTCAGAACATGACCATCGGCGCGGACAGTGGCAATCGCGGTCAGATCAATGTCGGCATAGGTCCAACCGGGCTGGTTCAGGGCACCCTCGGCCAGCACGCCGGTTTGCGGAAAACCCTTGTCGGGCGGGCCAAAGATGCCCCCGGTGCCGGTGTTCATATCAACCGCCTCGGACCAGTCATTGCTGCCGACCAGCGAGGACATCACCGTCACACACTGGTTTTCCAACGCCCGCGACATTGCACCAATCCGAACCCGCCAATAGCCCGAAAGCGCCTCGGTACAGGACGGAACGAGGATGATATCCGCATCGCTCAGCGCGCGGCCAAGCAGGGGAAATTCACTGTCATAGCAGATCAGAATGCCGATCTTGCCCAGCGCCGTATCGAACAGTTTGAGCGGACCGCCAGGGGCGATGTCCCAATCTTCACGCTCGAACCGGGTCATGATTTGCTTGTCCTGATGATCCTGCCGACCGTCCGGCGCATATAGCTCGGCGCGATTCACAGGACGGCCCGGCCCGGTAATCACCGGTGCCGAGGCCCCCAGAATGTACGCACTGTGCTCAGCTGCAAGGCGCTGTTGCAGGGCCTGCGCATCCCCCATCCGATCGGACACCGCCCGGATCGAGCGTTCCAGATCGCCTGCCACCTCGGGCCCGTCCAGTGTCGACAACTCCATCGCACCATATTCGGGGAAGACCAGCAGCTCGGCCCCCTGCCCTACGGCGTCCGAGACCCAGCGGTCCAGCTTGTCCTCATACTGCGCCCAACTGTCGAGCCAGTCGAGATTGTAGGCGGCGGCGGCGACTTTCATTTCAGCGATCCCAGCGTATCGGTCCGCGGGCGAGACTAATCGTCTATGTCCGAGTTTGTATAGTGAGCATGGGCGCGGAAACGCAAAAACCGTCGATTTGCCATTCAACTTTTGGCCGGTGTCAGGTCAATCGGTCCGTTGGCCGCCCGAAGCCAGGCCCCAACTCTCTTCGTACTGCCCCAAAATCCGCGACATATTCAGCAAGGAATCAAACAGTCTGGCGTACACGTCCCGTGACATCATCGGCTTACTGTCATCCAGCACATTCACAAGGTCCACGATGGTTGAGGCGAAACGTTCATAGACCACAGCATCTGCCGCTGTTGGGTCCAATGTCCAAATATCGTGCTCGTCATAATAGCGGGCTGGCTTGGGTTCGTTCTCAATCATTCTGTGACCTCGTTAATTCAAGGCCAACTTGAGGGGAAAACCCGCGCCGACAAGTCTGCTGGCAAGAAGTCACAAGATGTTGGCGGGAAAAAAGGTCCAAGCAACAGCCACTTGGACGATCCGGTCGGCTCCGATTGTCCTAAGGTGTCCCACCTATCAAGAAATGCCTAAAGATTTCTGATCCAGAACTGCAACGGCTTCAGCGTCTCACCGTCTTCCCCAATATCCTTCCACGAAAACTGCGCAATCACACCCGACAGGGGCTCATAGCCACGGGCGCGCCAGAATACGTCCAGCGGGCGGTAGTTCTCGGGTCTCAACGGGTGATCCGTCGGGCGCTGCACACCGCAAAAGGCGCATTTGGTAAAGCCCAAGGCGCGCGCATGAGCTTCACGCAAGTCAAAGAACTTATGCCCGACACCCTGCCCGCGATAGTCAGGCAACAGGACGGATTCCGCACAATAGAAGATCTGCGACAGGTCCAGACCCGTGCCATCGAACGCCACTGCGAAATCGTCAGCGTGATCCATCAACGGCGCGCCTGTTGACGCACCAACCAAACGATCCCCTTCAAACGCTCCCACGACGATGGCCTTGTCGCTATCGCGGTAGGATTGCAGATACGTCCGCTCGTACTCCAGATCGCCGTCGTACAAATACGGCCAGGCCCGAAACACCTCGATCCGCAGGCGCGCCACGTCGTCCAGAGCAGCCTCAAGCGCCGCTCCGGTCAGGGCGCGGACCGCGGTGACCTCAGCCATTCGAGACCTGCTTGGTCCAATCCGCAAGGTTGTAGAAAGTGGTGACGCGAGTGATTTTGCCGTCTTTCAGATCGAAGAACGACCCGGCCGGCAAGCGATAGGTCTGACCATGGGCATCCGGCAACCCTTCGTCGGTTTCCAGATAGGTGCCGTTGACGATGAACTCGGCTGCCGCACGGGTGCCGCCTTCGGCCTCGAACACTACGATGTCGGTCAGGTTCTCGCTATAGCAGCGGTTCATATGGGCGCAGAAAGCCGCGAATTTCTCTTTGCCGACGCGAATCTGGCCTTCGTTCACGTGATGGGCCACGTCATCGGACAAACAGGCCAGCATGCCGTCTAGATCCCCGGCGTTGAAGGCATCGAAATAGGTTTGAACGGTCTGTTTCATGGGTCACTCCGTTGGTTCGCCCCAGCGGTCTTTCAGATGCTTGATGATCTGATCGCGGGTCTGTCGGTAGTGGTGTAGCTTTGTTTCGCGCGTCTCACCCATCCCGGTAGGGTCCATTATTGGCCAATAATCGACATCCAGATGAAAAATCCGGGTCAGCTCCAGCGCTTTGCGCTGACTGGCGGGGGACAGGGCGACGATCAGGTCGAAGGAACTGAGGTCATCGCCCCATTCCTCCATCTCGTCGAATGAGCGTGAACGATGGCGGGACAGCTCAACATCGATCTCGTGGCAGACCGAGATGCAGAACCCGTCAATCTCAAGATCATTATGCACGCCGGCAGACTGCACATAGGTGCCGGTGCCGTAGAACTTTTTCATGATGCCCTCGGCCATCGGAGACCGAACCGAGTTGTGGTCGCAACAGAACAGGATCGACTGCGGCAGAGGCGTCACCCGTTAGCCTCCGAAATGCAGCACGCAGATCAGCGTGAACAGGCGTCGGGCGGTGTCAGTGTCCACATCGGCCTTGCCCTCAAGCCGCTCCTGCAACACCCGACTGCCTTCGTTGTGGATGCCGCGCCGGGCCATGTCGATGGTCTCGATCTGGCTGGGCGGCAGGGTTTTGACCGCGTTGAAATAGCTTTCGCAAATCTGGAAATAGTCTTTGACCACCTGACGGAACGGGCCAAGCGACAGGTGGAACTCAGCCGCTTTTTCCGCAGCTTCGGTGGCAATGTCGAAAACCAGCCGCTTGTCGCGGATCGACAGTTGCAGATGATACGGCCCGTCCGGCACCTGACGCCCGTCCCGCGCTGGCAGGGCAAAGCTGTTGTCTTCCAACAGATCATAGATGGCGACCTTACGCTCCTGCTCGATCTCGGGGGTCGGCGGGGGCAGGTTACGGTCGTCCAGTTCGATATGCGAAATGCGGGTCATCTTAACGGTCACAATCCTTCACGTCTGCTCAGACCTATAACAACGCATTTCATTGGGCAACGCACAGAAGCGCCATATTCCACAGGTCTTTGCGTCACATCAGCCGTTCAGCCGATTCAGACGCGCCGTCACCGACAATCCATGTGCCTCAAGGCTTTCGGATTGCGCAAGTTGCTCGGCTGCCGGACCGATGGCACGCAACGCTTCGGGTGTCATCTGGCTCAGCGTCGTGCGTTTGAGGAAATCCATAACGCTGAGGCCGGACGAAAACCGCGCAGACCGTGCCGTGGGCAGCACGTGGTTGGGGCCGCCCACATAATCGCCAATGGCTTCGGGCGTGTATTGACCCAGAAAGATCGCGCCCGCGTGGACAGTCTTTTCACTCAGCGCCACCGGGTCTGCGACACACAGCTCAAGATGTTCAGGGGCGATACGGTTGGACAGCGCGGCGGCTTCCTCAAGATCACACACGGTGATGATCGCGCCAAAATCGCGCCAGCTTGCCCCGGCAATCTCGCGCCGCTGCAGGGTTTCCAGCCGCTTTTCAACGGCCCGCGCCACGGCCTGTCCGAATGCGGCATCATCCGTGATCAGGATCGACTGCGCGCTTTCGTCATGTTCGGCCTGGCTGAGCAGGTCCAGCGCGATCCAGTCCGGGTCATTGTCCTTGTCGGCAATGACCAGAATCTCGGACGGGCCCGCGATCATGTCGATGCCCACTTTGCCGAAAACCCGCCGCTTGGCAGCCGCGACAAAGGCATTGCCCGGACCTGTGATCTTGTCGACCGGCGCAATGGTCTGCGTGCCATGGGCCAGCGCGGCAACAGCCTGCGCGCCGCCGATGCGATAGATCTCGTCCACGCCTGCCAGTTGCGCCGCCAGCAGAACCAATGGATTTACCTGACCGCCCGGCGTCGGCACCACGATGGCCAGCCGTTCCACGCCCGCCACCTTTGCCGGTATGGCGTTCATCAGCACGGATGAGGGGTAAGAGGCCAACCCGCCCGGCACATAAAGCCCCGCCGCCGAAACCGCCGACCAGCGCCAGCCCAGCGTAGCCCCAGCAGCATCCGTCCATTGCTGATCCTGAGGCATCTGTTTTTCGTGATAGTCACGGATACGCGCAGCCGCCAGTTCCAATGCCGCACGGTCGGCCTCTGATACCTGTGCAACCGCTTCCGTCACCTCTTCGGCCGAAAACGCCAGCGTGTCAGGCGTCAGTTCCAGCCGGTCGAATTTGGCGGTCAGCTCGATCACTGCTGCATCGCCGCGTGCCCGGACATCCTCGATGATCCCGGCTACAACTGCATCAACATCCGGGCTGTCCTCGCGCTTGGCGGACAGCAGGGTTTGAAAAGCGGCTTCAAACTCGGGCGATGTGGTATCAAGGAATACGGGCATGATCGGGCACTCCGGAGCGTTTCACGGGGACATATCGCCGGGACCCGCAGGTCTCAACCCTTCTTGGCGGGGTGCAGCGATTTGCGCATGGGAAACTGGGTCATCCCGCGCCAGTCTTCCGGCTCGCCCGCCTGCACCCACCCGTATCTCAGGTAGAAGGCGCGCGCGGTATGCGTGGCATCCAAGGACGCTTGTTCACATTCCTGATCTGCAAGTTCTTGCTCCAGCCGCGCCAAAAGCGCCCGACCGATCCCACGACGGACATAAGACGGATCGACGTATAGCAGAGAAATCTTGGACCCCAGCCGCACGCCGCCGACGGCTGCAATCTGCCCGGCCAGTTCTGCGACCCAGACTTCGGACCCGGATTGAATCCATCCCCGAATGTTCTGCGGATCCTTGTTGGCCGTCCACAGGGACAGAAGATGCGGGTCTTTCCCATGATCCGCAGCACAAAGATGGGTGATCGACCGGATCAACACCTGGCTCATCTGGAACACGTCGAACACGGTGGCGCGGCGCAGCACCACCCCCTCGACAGGGTTGGTGAACGCCTGCGATATGCCGCGTTTATTCCGGATGGTTCGGTGCCTGACCGGACGGGGCCTGATAGGGCCGCGTCACGTCTTTGAGCGTTGCTTCAATGGCCTCAACCGTCAGTCGGATCGCTCCATCTCCGGCGAGCGTCAGCATGATCTGGCCCGCGCCATCTTCACCGGGCTCAAAATCGACCGACAGAAGCGACATGACCATATCCGTGTCGCTGCGATCGACACCCTGACTGGCCACCGACAGCACGGAATCAAAAACCAACACCGATTGCACCCGCTCGAACGGGCGGTCACGGCGCGTGGCTGCGTCCTTGTCCTCCCAGCGGAACCGGTTGAGCAGCAGGCCAAACCGGCGCTGCGAGGGATGCCATGTCATCTCTGTCACCGGAAACACGGCGTCCTGCGCGAGGGTTGAGATTACCTGCAGGTCATCCGCATCCTCGGCCCCCAGATTCAGCGGGGCCTCGCGCCCGTCTTCAAAGCTTGCGTCTGTCATTGGCCCTTGATCCGTTCGATTTTGGCACCCACACCTTCCAGCTTGCGCACCACATGTTCATATCCCCGATCCAGATGATAGACCCGGCTGACCGTAGTCTCACCTTCCGCCGCCAGCCCCGCAAGGATCAGCGAGACCGAGGCGCGCAGGTCGGTCGCCATTACCGGCGCACCTTTCAGACGTTCGACACCCGTCACCGTGGCGGTGCCGCCATGTACCTCGATATTCGCACCCATGCGCACGAGTTCGGGCGCATGCATAAAGCGGTTCTCGAAGATACGCTCTTCCAGTACCGAAGTCCCCTCGGCCGTGCACATCAGCGCCATCATCTGCGCCTGCAGATCGGTCGGGAAACCGGGGAAGGGCTCGGTCACCACGTCCACGGCGCGCACCGGTCCGTTTTTGCGGGTGACTTTCAGGCCTTTCTCGGTCTCTGTCACGCTGACGCCCGCTGCATCCAGCTTGGCCGCAAACGACTCGACGAGAGACAAACGCCCTCCAAGCAACTCCACCTCACCGCCGCAAATCGCCGGGGCCAGCATATAGGTGCCCAGCTCGATCCGGTCGGTCACAACCTGATGCGTTGCACCGTGCAGCCGCTCGACCCCCTGAATTTCGATGGTCGAAGTGCCCTCGCCGGAAATCTGCGCCCCCATCTTGCGCAAGCAGTCGACCAGATCGACAATCTCGGGCTCGCGCGCAGCGTTTTTCAGAACCGTAGTGCCCTTGGCCAGCGTCGCGGCCATGACGATGTTCTCGGTCGCACCCACCGAGGCAAAGCGCATCTCGTGCATCGCACCTTTCAATCCGCCCGGTGCCTTGGCGTGCAAATAGCCGTCTTTCAGCTCAATCTCGGCGCCCAGCGCCTCAAGCCCTTCGACATGCAGGTCCATCGGCCGCGCGCCAATCGCACACCCGCCCGGCAGCGACACAACCGCCTGTCCGAACCGCGCCAGCAACGGTCCCAGCACCAGATTCGAGGCGCGCATCTTGCGCACGATGTCATAATCAGCTGTCTGGCTGGTCAGGCTGTGGCTGGACATCGCGATCACCTGTCCATCCTGCAATGACGACACCTCGGCCCCCAACGACTGCAACAAGGCTGTCATGGTCTTGATGTCACTCAGCCGCGGCGCATTGGTCAGCGTCAGCGGTTCTTCGCTCAACAGCGTTGCAGGCATCAGCGTCAGACACGCGTTCTTGGCCCCCGCAATCGGTATCTGACCGTTTAGCGGCCCGTTGCCCGTCACCAGAATCGAATCCATCTGCTCTTATCCCTCGTCCTTACCGGCCTTGTTGTCGGATGCCGCCCGCGCCCTGGCCTGCGCCTTGCGCCGCGCCATGTTCGCCTTAAGCGCAGCCTTCAAACGCTCTTCCCGCGCATCCCCGGATTTGCCGTGTTTTTTAGGTGTATCTTTGTCTGCCATGGTCTTTCTCTACAGGAGGCGAAAAAAACCGTCCAGACACCCTTGCGCCCCGTTTCGTTTGAGTCTAATCACCCGCCCACAGCGCTGCTGTAGCTCAGAGGTAGAGCACTCCCTTGGTAAGGGAGAGGTCGAGAGTTCAATTCTCTCCAGCAGCACCATCCCGCTTTTAGTGTTGTGCATTCCTAGCGAAGCCATGATTTCGCTGGCGGCAATGGTCGCTTCGGGCAATCCTTAGGCAAACCTACAGAATATGACCCTAGAACCGGGCGGTAAACTTGTCCTCAGGGTCCAGTTTTTGCACGAATAGCGATCATGTGGCCCTATCAGAAGATCCGCCATCTATTCAGTCGTTTGTCTCAAAACGGTATCATTTCTACCCCAATATGTTAGCGTTTTTGTATTCATTTCATTGAGGACCACGCCATGCGTTTTGCGACTTTCAACATTGAGAACCTCGACGACGGCACATCAGAAAACAGCACCGCCGCCTTTAATGATCGCGTCAAAATCCTGCAGCCGATGCTGGAAAGACTGCGGGCAGATGTCATCTGTTTTCAGGAAGTTCACGGGCAGGATATGGACAGCGGCCCGCGGCAGCTTCGGGCGCTTGACACGTTGCTGACGGGCACCAGGTACGAGCAATTTACACTCTCTTCTACCACGCTGAAAAACAAACCCGATGTCGAAAGATACCGCAATCTGGTTGTTGCGTCTTCGCCCGACATGACCGTTGAAGAGGTTCGGGAGGTTCAGAACACGCTGGTAAATCCGCCGTCCTATTCGCGGGTCACGGCAACCGGCAATCCGGGTCCTTTGGACGTCAAATGGGAACGTCCGTCCCTTTATGTGCGGTTGAGGAAAGGTCAGGAGGATCCGATCCACATTCTGAACGTCCACTTCAAGTCGAAGATCCCCACTCCGATTCCGGGACAGGGGCCAACAAATTACAAATGGGCCAGCGCGGCGGGTTGGGCCGAAGGGTACTTCATTTCATCCATGAAACGGGTCGGTGCAGCACTGGAGGCGCGTTTGTTTGTCGACGGTATCTTCGAGAACGAGCCGAACGCCAAAATCCTGATCTGCGGCGATTTCAATGCCGAGCCCAACGACGTGCCGATCATGGCCATTCGCGGTACGACCGAGGACACTGGAAACCCCGCGTTGAATGACCGGGTCATGCACCCTGTCGCACTATCCGTTGCGCAAAGCCGCCGCTTTACCCTGTATCACCACGGAAAGCCCAACCTGCTGGACCATATGCTTGTGTCGCGCCGAATGATGGCAAGTTTTGTGAATGCCGAGATTCATAACGAACTTATCCACGACGAAAGCATCGCCTTCGCAACCGACAGCAAATTCCCAGAATCCGACCACGCACCCATGGTCGCCGAGTTTGACGAAAGCTCTTTCGGGATGTGGGCGGGTGATTGATGAAGGGCCGTTTTTGGCGAACTTAGCCGCGATCATCAGCGCCCGATTTCGCGTTTCATATCCAGCATCTGACCTCATCAAGGTTCAAATGTTAATCATTGTGGCAGAAACTAACGCACAAGTGACATGATCTCGCAATAGTTATGCCAATATCGATATATATCGACACCTAAGCCCACCGAACGGTTGACTAGTCAGATTTTTTAACGAGGGGGTATCTCGGCGGGTTCAGGGGGTGAGCACGCGATTGTCCGATTTTCGGATGATTGCTGTGCTCCCCCCGCCTTGCCGTTCTTAGTCTATCTTGTTTCTTTGCGAATGCGGCGTCACACCAAAGCTTGACCGGTACACGCGTGAGAAATGGCCGGGATTTTCAAAGCCACAGGCAATGGCGACCTCGGTGATTGAGGCTTCGGTTTGCAACAACAGCTTCTGTGCCCGCTCCAAACGCATCTCCATCAGGTATTTCTTGGGCGAGGTGTTGAGGTATTTGCCGAACAAACGCTCTAACTGGCGCGTCGAAATACCCAAGGTCTCGGCAATGTCGGATGGCGAGACCGGCGTTTCGATACTGCCCTGCATGATCTGGATTGCCTTGGCCAGATGTGCATTGCGCATCCCGTTGCGCGACTGAAGCGAGACGCGCTGTTTTGCGGTGGCGTTTCGGACGGCGTTATAGACCATCTGATCGGCCACCTCGATGGCCAGTTCCTCTCCGTGGTCGCGTTCGATCAGGTGCAGCATCAGGTCCGCCGTCGCCGTGCCGCCCGAGGCGGTGATGTGCTTTTCGTCAGCCACAAATACGCTGCGCACCAGGTTCACTTCGGGAAACGCCTCCATGAACGCGTCGTGATATTCCCAGTGAATTGCGGCCTGCATCCCGTCCAGAAAACCGGCCTCGGCCAGCAGCCACGCCCCGGAACACAACGCCCCAATTGGCGTCCCCCGCGCCCGTTCGCGCCTAAGAGTGGACAGCAACGGTCGCGTGACGTGATTGCGCATGTGAATGCCCGACAACACGAATAATTGGTCCGTTTTGGTCAGGTCATCCAAACCGCCATGCACCAAAGTCACCAGCTCGTTCGAGCACACCGCACGTTCGCCATCTTCGGACAGCAGGGTCCACTCATATAGCTTTTCATCGCTGACCAGATTGGCAATCCGCAACGGCTCGACCGCGCAGGAAAAGGCGAGGTGCGAAAACTCCTCGACCAGGATGAAGGTGATGTGCCGCGTTTGGCGCATGGTGTTTCCAGTTCAATTGGGCAGTTCGCGCCCGAGTCTTTCAGGAAGTGTCATGCTGCACGATTTTTTTCTGTATACAAGTTGTATTTTTTTCGAATACAGGTGGTGCACAGCGGCCGGATTTGTGATTCGTCCGCGCCAAGCCAGAGGGCCCTGATGAAAGACGATGCCAAGTCCCGCAAAACCGAACTGACCGAGCATCTGAAGGTCGCGATTCTGACGCTGCGCCTGCAACCCGGCACCGATCTGGATGAGGCGCATCTGTCCGATGCATTTGGCCTGTCCCGGACGCCGCTGCGCGAAGTGTTCAGGCAGTTGGCAGGCGAGGGCTATCTGGATCTGCGCGCCAATCGCAGTGCGCGGGTGTCCGAGATGTCTTACACCACATTGCGCGACTTCTTTCTGGCAGCCCCAATGATCTACGGCGCAATCCTGCGGCTAGCGGCGCAAAACGCCACGCACGCGCAGATGGACGCTTTGAAAGACGCCCAACACGCCTTTAAGGCAGCATTGCGGTCGGGGTCTGCCGAGGATCGCGCGCTGGCCAACAACCGCTTTCATGACGTGACCGGAGAGATGTCAGGCAATGTCTACTTGCTGCCGTCGTTTAACCGGTTGCTGATCGATCACGCCCGGATCGGGATGACCTTTTACCGGCCTCAGACGGCCAAAATGTCCGAAAACCTGTCAGAAGCCAGCCGTCAGCACGACGCCATCATCGCCGCCATCGAGGCGGGCGATGAGGCGGCTGCTGCGCAGCTGGCTGAGGATCACTGGAACCTGTCACGCGATCAGATCGAGCTGTTCGTTATGCCCGACGCGCTGGATGTCCCGATGGGCGTCCCACTTTCGAAACCTGCATGAGGACGGAATGAACCCGATTTTCAGATTTGAGGGAATCTATACCCCGGTGGTCACGCCCTATCACGACGATGGACGCGTGAATTGGGACGCTCTGGCGCAGGTGATCGAATACCTGATTGAGAATGGCGTGCACGGCCTGATCTCGGGCGGGTCGACCGGTGAGAACTATGCGCAGACTGTCGAGGAACGGCTGGAACTGGCGCGGTTCACGCATGAGCAGTTGAAGGGCCGTCTGCCGTTGGTCGTAGGAACCGGGGCAATGCTGACACCGGATTCGATTGCCCTGGCCTCGGGCGCGCGTGAGATCGGTGCCGATGCCATCCTGCTGGCCAGCCCGCCCTATTCAGTGCCAACCGATCGCGAAAACGCACTGAACGCGCTGGCCATCGACAAAGCCGCTGACTTGCCTGTCATGCTGTATAACTACCCACACCGCACCGGCACGATGATGGGTGAGGAATTCCTCGACCGCGTGGGTCGCAGTCGCAACTTCTGCGGCATCAAGGAAAGCTCGGGGGATATCAACCGGGTGCATCTGCTGGCGCGCGACTATCCGCATATCCAGCTGGGCTGCGGCATGGACGATCAGGCGCTGGAGTTCTTTGCCTGGGGCGCACCGTTCTGGGTCTGCGGCGGGTCGAACTTCCTGCCTGCAGAGCATGTGGCCCTGTATCAGGCCTGCGTGATCGAGGGCAATTTCGCCAAGGGTCGCCGGATCATGTCCGCCATGATGCCGCTGATGCGGGTGCTGGAACAGGGCGGCAAATTCATCCAGACCATCAAACACGGTGTGACCATGAACGGGATCGACGCGGGCGCGATGCGGCCTCCGTTGAAAGGTCTGAACAAGGACGACAAGCGCGCGCTAGAACAGGTGACGCGCGTATTGAAAAAGACAATCGCAGATATCGTGGCGGAGGGCTAAGGCATGGGATTGCTTACTAAGGACGAATACAAATCCATCGCTGCCAATCTGGAACTGCCGACCGGAGCCTTCATTGATGGCGCATTCCGCCCGGCGATCTCGGGTGAGACATTCGGGACGGTGAACCCCGCCACCGGCGAAAAACTGGCCGAAATCGCCGCCTGCGGTGCGGCGGATGTGGATTTTGCTGTCGAAAAGGCGCGTGAGGCATTTGACGATGGCCGCTGGTCGAAACTGCATCCATCCGAGCGCAAGGACGTGCTGATCCGGCTGTGCAAGCTGATGACACGCAACGCGCGCGAACTGGCGGTGATGGAGAGCATCGACAGCGGCAAGACCATCTATGACTGCGAAACCGTGGACGTGCCCGAGACGATTCACTGCCTGAAATGGCACGCCGAGGCGATTGACAAGATTTACGATCAGGTCTCACCCGCCAGCGACGATCACATCGCCATGGTGGTGCGCGAACCCATCGGCGTTGTCGGGCTGGTGCTACCGTGGAACTTCCCCCTGCTGATGCTGGCGTGGAAGATCGGGCCTGCTCTGGCAGCAGGCTGTTCGGTCGTTGTCAAACCGGCAGCGGAAACCACGCTGACTGCTTTGCGTCTGGCCGAACTGGCGATGGAGGCCGGTCTGCCGCGCGGCGTGCTGAATATCGTGCCCGGTGGCGGGGCCGACGTCGGAGAACCGATTGGGCGGCATCCGGATATCGACATGGTGTCCTTCACCGGATCGACCGTCACCGGAAAGCGGTTCCTGACCTACTCTGCTGAAAGCAACGCCAAAGAGGTGGTGCTTGAGATGGGCGGAAAGAACCCCGCCATCGTGATGGAGGACGCCGAAAACCTGGATCGTGTGGCCGCGCATGTGGTGAACGGCGCGTTCTGGAATATGGGCGAGAACTGCTCGGCCTCGTCCCGCCTGATCGTGCATAAGGGCGTGAAAGAGGAACTGCTGGAGCGCATCGCGCATCACGCCAAACAGTGGAATATCGGCGACCCGCTTGACCCGGAAACCCGTATGGGCGCGCTGGTCAGCGAAGGGCACTACAACAAAGTGTGCGGCTATCTGGATCAGGCCGAAAACGTGGTCATTGGAGGAAAAGCTGAGAGGGGCTTTGTCGAAGCCACTGTGGTCGAAGTGCCCGGCAATGACGCCACTCTGGCGCGCGAGGAAATCTTCGGCCCCGTTCTGTCGGTGATCGAAGTGTCGGGCTTTGATGAGGCCATCAAGCTTGCCAACGACACCGACTATGGCCTCTGCGCCTCGATCTTCACCGCCAACGCAAAGCGCGCCATTCGCGGCGCGCGGGCGATCCGGGCGGGTACCGTCACAGTCAACAGTTTTGGTGAGGGCGACATCACCACCCCGTTTGGCGGCTACAAGCAATCGGGTTTTGGTGGTCGCGACAACTCGGTCCATGCCCATGACCAGTACACTCAGTTGAAAACCATCTGGATCGATCTGGCCGATGACGCGGACGAGGCCGTGGATTGACACGGTTCAAGGCCAAAAGACTGCCCCGGCAGACCGGCCCGGCGGGATGGAATGCCATCCTGCCATCCCAGACGCCCCTGCCGGTGCTGGAACAGGACCAAAACGCCGACATCACCATTGTCGGTGGCGGGTTTGCCGGGCTCAGCACGGCGCGACGGCTGCACCAACTGGATCCGTCCCTGAAAATCGTTCTGCTGGAGGCGGCCCAATTCGCTGACAGCTCGGCAGGGCGGAACTCGGGGTTCATGATCGACCTGCCGCATGATCTGGCCTCGGACAATTACGCGGGCGAAGGGTTAGAGGCGGATCGCGCCGCCATCGCGCTGAACCGCAAGGCCATCGGTTTTGCGACCGAAGTGGCCGATGAGTGCGACCTGCCGCAGGAGATGTTCGACCCGTGCGGCAAGTACAACGCCGCCGCCACCAAGGCGGGTGACGCGCATAATCACGAATTTGCCGAGCATCTGACCAAACTGGGCGAGCCGCATACGCTTTATGATCAACAGCAGATGCAAGAGATTACGGGCAGCCCGCATTATACCTCGGGTCTTTATGCACCGGGAACGGTGATGATCCAGCCAGCAGCCTATATCCGGGCGCTGTCGGCCCGACTGGCGGAACAGATCGACGTGTTCGAGAACTCTCCGGTCACCGGTTTTGAAAAGCAAGGTGCAGGTTGGGTGGTCAACACCCCCAAGGCCAGGGTCAGCACCGGGCGGATCATTCTGGCCAATAACGGCCATCTTGAAAGCTTTGGGTTCTACCAGCGGCAGTTGATGCATATCTGCCTCTACGCCTCGATCACGGCCCCGCTGACCGAGGCGCAGATCAATACGCTAGGCGGGCAGTCGCGCTGGTCGGCAACGCCGGCCGATCCGATGGGCACCTCGGTCCGGCGCGTGTCGGGCAGCTATGGGGATCGCATCCTGATCCGCACCTGTTCCAGCTTTCACCCGAGCATCGAAACCAGCCCGATGCGGTTGCGCAACGCGGGCTGGGTGCATGACCGGAAGTTCACGGAACGCTTCCCGCATTTGCCTGATGTGAGGATGGAGCATCGCTGGGCCGGAATGCTCTGCCTCAGCCGCAATGGATCAGCCGCCTTTGGACAACTGGAGGACGGCATCTTTTCTGCCTGCTGCCAGAACGGCCTCGGCATCGCCCGCGGGACATTGCAAGGAATGGGCATTGCCGAGCTTGTGCTGCAGGGCGGTTCAGAAATCGCGGATCACTTTCTGGCGCAGCCGGACCTGCCGCGCCTGCCGCCCGAGCCCTTCGCCTCGCTCGGGGCAAACAGCTATCTGATCTGGAAGGAATGGCGCTCGGGCAAGGAATAGCGCCGAAGGTCTCAGGGCAGGCTGAGCTTTGCCATTCGCCCACCATCAACGGTGTATATCTGCCCGGTGATGAATGCCGCATCCTCCGAGGCCAGAAACGCGACTAGCGCCGCAACTTCCTCGGGCCGTCCGGTCCGGGCGACAGGGTGGATATTTGCAATATCTCGGCGAAACGCATCGGGATCGGGCATCGCGTTGACGAAATCCTCGTTCAGGTCGGTGTCGATCCACCCCGGCGCGACCGCGTTGCAGCGGACGCCTTCGGCCCCGTGATCCACAGCAACAGCGCGGGTCAGGCTATGCAAACCGGCCTTGGACGCGCAATAGGCCGCGTGACCGGGATTGCTGCCCAAACCTTCGATCGATCCGGTATTTACGATGCAACCCCGCGTTTTGCGCAGATGCGGCAGCGCGGCTTTTATCATCAGGAAGGGCGCTGTCAGATTGACGGTCAGAGTGCGCTGCCAGTCCTCAAGGCTCATATCCTCGACCGAGGATTCCTGCATCATACCTGCGTTGTTGACCAGAACATCCAGACGCCCGGCCTTGGCGATAACGGCATCCACCACCCGCCGGGGACTATCCGGATCGGTAAAGTCCGCCGTGATCCATTCAAGCTCCGGGTCTGCCCCACGCTGCGCCGTAAACACGCGCGCGCCTTCGTGCCGCAGCCGTTCGGCAATGGCCCGACCAATCCCGCTGCGCCCGCCGGTGACAAGCGCGGTTTTGCCTTCAAATCGCGTCATGAGACCGGCTTGCCTCCGTTCACTTCAACCAATGTGCCGCAAACATAACGCGACGCGTCCGAGACAAGGAACATAATGACATCTGCGACATCCTCAGGCTCGGCTATGCGGCCCAGCGGTACGGTCTGGCCCAGCTCGGCCACGGCGGTGTCGGGGTCAAATCCCCGCTTTTCAAAGCCCGAGCGCAACATCGGCGTGTTCACCTCATTCGGGCAAACGGCATTGATGCGGATGCCCTGATGCGCATGATCCATCCCCATGCACTGCGTTAGCGACGCGATGGCCGCCTTGGTCATGCAATAGACCGCGTGGTTCGGCCCCGGACGCAGCCCCCAGCAAGAGGCTGTGTTGACGATGGCTCCACCGCCGCAACCGGCCATGATCGGAATCGCGGCCCGACAAATGCGAAACGGGGCTTCGACATTCACGCCCAATGACAAGGACCAATCGTCATCCGAGGTCTCGGTGACAGACCCGCGCGTAATAACGCCCGCATTGTTGAGAACGATATCCAGACCACCCAAAGCCGAAGCTGCCGCCTTGGGCAAAGCGTCCGCGTAATCGGGGTTCAGAAGATCACCTGGCAAATGCGCCTCGGCCTCGATCCCGTCCACATTGCGATCTGCCACGGCGACACGCGCACCGGCATCGCGCAAACGCTGCACCAGTGCGGTACCGATCCCACCTGCCGCGCCTGTCACAAGGGCTGCTTTTCCGTTCAAATCCATTCTGTCACCCAATCTAAAATGACGCGGCAGGCGCGCCGAACAGGCTTTCGTCAGGCATAACACCCAAGCCCGGCCCGGTTGGCAGGTCGATATGCCCGCCGTTGATCTGAATGCCGTTTTTTGGATCGTAATGCCCATCAATATAAGGCGCTGCGAGCCAGACGCCCTCCAACAAGTCCGGGCGCACAGTCGCGGCGATATGTGTGCAGGCGGCAGCGATGATATCCCCGCCCCAACTGTCATCGCAGGTATGCGGCAGGTTGCGCGCCGCGCAAATGTCACGGAAGGCGCGCATGGTGTGCAAACCGCCGACCCGAGTGAGTTTCATTCCGAACCCGTCCACCAGACCGGTTCCCGCGGCAGTGATAACGGTGTTCAGGCTGGTGCTGTTTTCGTCCATGTAGATCGGATGCTGAACCTGCGGGCGAATTTTCTGCAGATCCTCAATGGTGTTGCAGGGCTGTTCCATGATGAACGGGATCTCGGGGCATTCGCGACTGACACGCAGCGCGTCGCGGGTGGTCCAGCCCCGGTTGCCATCGACCGCCAGCTTCATGCCCGAGCCCCGGATCACCTCCCACACCTTGCGGATCGTCTCGATATCCAGCTCGACCGGGCGCCCACCAACCTTGATCTGCAGGCGAGGATAGCCTTCTGCCAGTTTCTCACCCGCCAGCCGCGCGATATCGTCCGGTGCCCCGACCCCGGTCGCGTAGTAGGACGGCAATCTGCGGCGCACTGCGCCACCCAACAAATCAGCAACCGAAACGCCCAGCGCTTTGCCCAACAGATCATGCGCCGCAATATCCACCGCCGCCTTGGCGTAGTTATGCCCGTTCAACACCGCATCCATCCGGCGATGCAGCGGCACCGGCAGCACCTCGGCCCCGATCAGGCCCGGTGCCATTGTGGCCAATGCGGCGCGGGCACCGGCGGCATGGGCTTCGGCATAGATCGGGCCAACCGGGCAGGTTTCCCCCCACCCCACCAGACCATTCTCTGCCACGAGTTTCACAAGGGTCGTGTCCAGCGCCCAAACTTCGGCATTTGCCATCGTGTAGGGGCCGTTTTTGACCGGCAGTTCGTGGCTGTAGATGTGAATTTCGGCGATCTTCATTTTGGCCTTCGGATCATGAACAAAAAAGGGCCCGCCTGTGCAGGGGCGGGCCAGTACGGGGAGTGTTCTTCAGTAGGTCTGATTCAACTCATCGGCTGCCGGGATCTCTCGCTCCCGGCGGGCGATGTAGTCCAGAAGTTCTTCGTTCTTGGCGATGTCGAGCGTGGGCTCCTGATACTCGGCCAGCAGTTTGCGGGCGTGGGTCAACGCGCGTTCGGTTATTTCGACCTCACCTTCGGCCACCCATTGTTCGATCGAGTTGTTGTCGAACATTTCGGGCATGAAGAACGCGGTTTGGAAATTGTCCTGCGTGTGGGGGTGACCCAGATAATGCCCGCCAGGCCCGACCTCAGGAACGGCAGAGAGTGCTTCGTCGAAATCGCCCCATTTGGGCCCCTCGGCCATGCGGTAGGCCATCGCGCATTGCTCGGCATCGACAATGAACTTGGCAACCGAACAGTGCATCCCGGCCTCGTTCCACCCGGCGCTGTGCCAGATGTAGTTCGCCCCGGCATGCATCACCGCACTCAGCGTCGTCGCCGATTCATACCCTGCCTGTGCGTCAAAGGTTTTGGCCCCGCCCAACGTGTTCGAGGTGCGCCAAGGTACATCGTAATACCGCGCCATTTGACCGATCATGAAATTCATCAGGCTGATCTCGGGCGTACCAGCCATCGGTGCGCCGGATTTCATCGACACTGTCGACAGGTAATGGCCATAGATCGCCGGAGCCCCTTTGCGGATGACCTGCGTATACGCCAGCGCGCTCAGCGCCTCGGCGTTCAGCTGTGCGACCGTGGCGGGAACAGAGGCAGGCGTATTGGCCCCGCCCAAAACGAACGGAGAACACAAGACAGGCTGATTGCGGCGGCAAAAGGCCCGCATCGCGCCCAGCATCGTCTCATCCCAGACCAGCGGTGAGTTTCCATTGCAATTGCCAGTGGTAACGGGGTGATCCTCAAGGAAATCCTCGCCAAACAGGATCGCGCACATCTCCATCACGTCTTCGGCGTTCTTGGGCGAGGTGGTCATGCCCATGAACGTCTTGTCCGAGTGTTTCATTGACGAATAGGTTATGCGCAGATGCCGCTGGCTGATCGGATGGTCATACGGTTCCACGATATGATGCGCCGAGGAATGCAGCGCGGGCATCATGTGGCTGAGTTTGTGAAACATCGCCAGATCGTCCAGCGTGGGGTTCCTGCGCACATCGTCCAGATCGCGCAGGAACGGCGCGCCGGTCATCGGCACAAAGATCGAGTGCTTCCCGCCCAAACGCACATTCTTGCTAGGATCGCGGGCGTGGTAGGTGAAGTCCGACGGGATCGTCGCGATCAACTCTCGCACAAGGCCCCGATCCAGATAGACCAACTCACCTTCAACCTTGGCCCCTGCCCTCTTCCAGTCCTCCAGGGCAATCGGGTCGCGGAACTGAACGCCGACGTTTTCAAGGATGTCCATCGAGGCGTTGTCGATGCGTTCAACCTGGCCGCCGTCCATAACCTCGCATAGCGGAATGCCCCGCGTCAGGCCGGGTAACATGTCAAAGTTCGGTGCGGTGCGCAGCGCGCGGCGGGCCGAGCGCCCACCGGCGCGCGTTGTCGTACGGATGTTCACTTGGCAATCCTCCATCTTGCGTTTCACTTTGGGGGATTCGCCGCGCTGTCACCTCTCTGATTGCGATATGTGCTTGCAGGAAGCGACACGAAAAACGCCGCCCCGTTCGGGCGGCGTTTGTTGTTTTCAAGGGATCGCAAACGGCGCTATTCAGCCGCCTGCGTAGACGAGGCCGCGTGTTTGTCGCGCTGCCCGTCGCGGAACAAGGCCTTGCCCAGTGCGATGCACATCAGACCCATGACCATCGTGAACGGCAACGCCCCGATGATCATCGCGTTGCGCAGCGCGTCCATCGGGTTGTTGTCCCCGGCTGCAAGGATCAGCGCACCGATCACAGCGGTCAGGATCACACCCCAGATGATACGGTGCTTGACGCCGGTTTCCTGACTGCCGCCCGACATGATGGTGTTCATCACCAGAATGCCAGAGTCCGCTGAGGTCACGAGGAAGGTCATGATCAGGATCACGCACATGACGTTCAGCATGGACAGCAGCCCGCCATCGATCATGTAAGACAGGGTCACGAACAGTTTGTTGGTGTTCGATGCCCCGATGATCGCACCTTCTGCGGCACCGGCCAGCTCCAGATCAATCGCGGTGCCACCCAGAACCGTCATCCACGCAAAGCAGACCAGTGCAGGTGCAAAGACACAGCCCAGAATGAACTCGCGCACCGAACGGCCCTTGGAGATACGCGCAAGGAACAGGCCCACGAAGGGCGAGAACGCGATCCACCAGGCCCAGTAGAACGTGGTCCAACCGGCTTGCCATCCGAACTGACGGCCCTGCTCACCAGCAGCATATGCTGCGGTCAGAGTGGCCTCGTCTAACTCGGCTGCGGCGCCTTCAAGGCCGCTTTTGAAGCCGTCAAAGCTGCCCCAGGCGTTGGTAGCGCCGCCGAATAGGTCGTTGGCGTGCGCCTGCGCCTCGGCAGGCAAGGCCGCCGCGAAGGATTCCGCAGACAACGGCCCATACGCGCTGAAGCTGAGCGACAGGAAGTTCAGGATGTAATCGACCATCGCCGAACCATAGGTCGTCATGGCAAAGACGAACGATCCGAACACGACGAACGTTCCCAGCAGGATGATCGAAAGCACCAGATTGAGGTTCGACAGGTACTTTACCCCGCGCCCGACACCCGAAACAGCCGAGATGATCGACAGGCACATGATGACCAGCAGACCTGCAATCAGACCCACTTTGCTTGGGGTTGGCACGTCACCACCCAGATCCATGACCCACTGCATGCCAGTGATGGCGTAGACCCCATCGATGAACTGGTTGACACCGTAGCCGATGGTCACCGAGACGCCGAGGATCGTTGCCACAACACCCAGCACGTCAACCACATGACCCAGGAACCCGTTCATCAGCCGACCGAACAAAGGCGTCAGCGCCGAGCGAATGGTAAGGGGCATGTTGCGTGTATAGGCGTAGTAGGCCAGCGACAGGCCGGTCACCACGTAGATCGCCCAAGCGTGGAAGCCGTAGTGCAGATAGGTGAACCGGTAGGCCGATTGCAGCGCCTCGGGGCTGTTGCCTTCGACCGAGCCGGACACGACAACAGGGTTCGACCCCCACAGGCCCAGCGGTTCGGCGGTGGCAAACACCATCAGGCCAACGCCCAGACCAGCGCCAAACATCATCGAAAACCACGAGAAATTCGAGAATTCGGGCTTTTCGCCAGGCGTGCCCATGATCCGCTTTCCGGTCGAGGGGATGATCGCGACAATCGCCAGAAAGAAAAAGAACAGGCCAACAATAATCACGTAAAAGCCGTTGAAGCTTTCGAGCAGCCGACCGTTCCAGCTGCCCAATGTGCTGTTTGCGTTTGCCGGAAACACCAGCGCCCACAGCACCAAGGCCACCATGATGCCCTTGCTGATCAGCGCAATCGGCACACTATAATTCTCATAGAAACCGGCGTCGGCCGTTTCTATCTCAAGATCCGTGAATGGTTCAGGTACCGACATATTTCTCCTCCGTGTTGTCGATCCGTGGTTTTCGGGGGTCGCTGCAAAGGCGAAGCCCTCTCAGTTTCTTTTCGAATGGGTGACTTTCCATACCACATGCGAAGTTAGAACAAGGTCCCTAGAGTGTTTGCCTTTTGAATTTGCATCGCACATTTCCATCCTTGGTCCTTTGCAGGTTTAAACCAGCACGCTTGAACGGCATCTCCGGGAAGGCGGCCCGAATGCGACCCTGAACACTTATGCCCGACTGTGTATCGGAATTGACTATGCTTGGTATGCCTGCGTAACGGGGCATCCGCCGAACCGGCGCGCAAGAACCGACCTGTTTGATGTTTTTCGCGACTCCAAAATCGCAAACGTTGAAATTTGACGCATTCTCAATGCATCAAATGCTAGCGTTCAACGATAAAAATTTTCATAGTCGCACGAGCAAAACTAACCCGAAGCCAGCCAGGTCCCTATGTCCCGTCGCCACTACAAACTGCCGCCCCTGACAACCCTGTCGGCTTTTGAGGCGGCCGCCCGCCATCTCAGCTTCAAAAACGCCGCCGAAGAGCTTTCGGTGACACCCGGCGCGGTCAGCCATCAGATCAAGGCGTTGGAGGCCTATCTGGAAGCACCGCTGTTTCAGCGCAAACACCGCAGCGTCGCTCTGACGGATGACGGCAAGGCGCTGCACGAGGCGCTGTCATCATCCTTCGGGCGCATCTCGAAATCGCTTTCGACCATCCGGGATCGGTCATATGGCGGTAAGGTCACGGTCGGATCGACCACCTCCGTCGCGGCCTTGTGGCTGTCGCCATCCGTGATCCGGTTCTGGCGTGAAATGCCCGAAGTAAGCATCGACCAGATCTCGCAGGATCGCCCGTTCAAGGATCGATCCGATCTGGACTTTTTTATCCGCTACGGGCGCGATGGTGATCCCAACTTGGATCATACGCCGCTGTTTCGGGATCACCTGATGCCGGTCGGCAGCCCCGAACTTGCCGAACAGTTGGCCGGTACAGGGCTAAGAACCCTTGCGCAACAGCGGCTGATACATCTTGATTCCGAAGACAACAGTTGGACAACCTGGCCCGACTGGTTTCGTCAACTCGGCCATACAGACCGGATCACAATGGAAACGCGGGTCAACAGCTATTCGGTCGCATTGCAGATGGCCCGCAAGGGGGCGGGTCTGGCCCTGGGGTGGAAACGCTTGATTCAACCGATGCAGCAATCCGGCAAACTGGTGCCGATCGGATCACATTTTCTGGAAGCGCCGAACCAGTTTTACCTTGTCGGACGCCCGGATGAGGAATTGTCCGACAACGCCCGAGCCCTGAAAAATTGGATCATCGATGAGGTGCGCGATGGTTCGGTTTAGTTCAACTCATCCATTGATGAGCTTTTCTGATATTGATGTCCCCCCAACCTGTCCGCCAATAGGAAACTGAAAGGCAATTCCCAACCGCAGGAGAGTTCGATGAACAAGCACAGCCCGCTCTCGTCGGTTCTGACCGATGTGAACACAGCCAATGGTCTGCCGAATGAACATTACGTCGATCCGGCCATGTTCGCGGAAGAACGGAAATCTGTCCTGTACGCGAATTGGTCAGGCATCGGGTTCGGCAAGGACGTGCCTGAAATCGGTGATGCCAAGCCGGTCGATTTTCTGGGAATGCCGCTGCTTATCGTCCGGGATCGCGATGGCGAGGTTGGCGTGTTTCAAAACACCTGCCGCCACCGGGGCATGATCCTTGTGGACGCGCCAAAGAAAATCGGCGGGGCCATCCGCTGCCCCTATCACAGCTGGTGCTACAGCCTGAAGGGTGAGCTGCGTGCCACCCCTCATGTCGGCGGCCCCGGCCAGAACAAGCACGAAGACGTCAAGAACGAAGACCTCGGGCTGGTCCGTATCCGCTCGCATGTCTGGCGCGATGTGATCTTTGTGAATGTCGACGGCAATGCGCCCTCTTTCGAAGACGCCCACGGCGAGCTGCTGGAACGTTGGAAAGAGTTCGAAACCCCGCTGTTTCACGGCGGCGACGAATCCTCCTTCAAGCTGGAGGTGAAAACCAACTGGAAGCTGGCGGTCGAGAATTACTGCGAAAGCTATCACCTGCCCTGGGTGCATCCCGGCCTGAACAGCTATTCCCGGCTGGAGGACCACTACAATATCGAAAAGCGCGGGCATTACTCGGGTCAGGGCACGCTGGTCTACCGGCAACTGACAGATCAAGACGGTGCGACCCTGCCGGATTTCGAAGGCCTTAGCGACAAATGGGATGAGGGCGCGGAATATGTGGCGCTGTATCCCAACGTGCTGTTGGGCGTTCAGCGCGATCACAGCTTTGCCATCGTGCTGGAACCGGTGGATCAGGAAAACACCGTCGAGCATATCGAGCTCTACTATGCCAAAAGCGAGGCTGAGACACCCCAGCATGACGGTCTGCGGGCATCAAACGCGCAGCTTTGGAAAACCGTGTTCGAAGAGGATGTCTTTGTCGTCGAAGGGATGCAAAAGGGGCGTCACGGTATGCTGTTCGACGGTGGCCGCTTTTCACCCGCGATGGACGGCCCCACGCATAATTTCCACCATTGGGTCGCGACACAGATTGAAAATGGACGGTCAGAATAGGCCGTTGGGCATGGACAGGGCCGCGCTTGACGATTTGCTTCTTGCCGCGCACGCCGGCAACGATCACGCGGGCCTTGTCCGATACTACACCATGGCCGCAGATGAACGCGAGGAGGCAGGCGACATTGACGCCGCCTGTTTCTACCTGACCCACGCCTTTGTCTTTGCGCTGGAACACGGCGCACCCGAGGCGGATGAGCTGAACCTGCGACTGGTGCAACACGGGCGGGCCGATCGGCTGAACCTGTGACACGCACACGTGCCAATTGTTCACAGCGCAAGCACCCACTGATTTACTTTTATTCCCGATAACTTGCTTCTCAAAACCACACCCCTTCCTATCTTTGGGTTATCTCCATATGGTTGTGCCGGGAGGCAAGGTTTTGACGCAAAAGACACAGATGCTGATCGTCGGCGCGGGGTTCGCCGGGTTGACCATGGCGCTGGAGGCCCGAAAACGCGGCATTCGCGACATCATCATTCTTGAAAAGGCCGATGACATCGGCGGCACCTGGCGCGAGAACACCTATCCCGGTGTTGCCTGCGATGTGCCCTCGCACCTGTATTCCATGGCAACGCATCCGAATCTGGACTGGAGCCAGTCTTATGCGGGCGGTGCGGAAATACAGGCTTACCTGCAGAACGTCGCGCGGGATGAAGGACTGTACGATCTGTGCCAGTTCAACCAACGCCTGAAATTCGCCAGATGGGACGGGGATCACTGGCATGTCGAAAGCGAAAGCGGCCAGACCTGGACGGCACGGTTTCTGGTGTCCGCAATCGGCGCGCTGCATATTCCAAGCATTCCGGCCATTCCCGGCGCCGACAGCTTCCCCGGTCCCAGCTTCCATTCGGCGGAATGGGACCACGACATTGACATGACCGGCGCGAGCGTAGCTGTTGTCGGAACCGGGGCATCGGCCATTCAGTTTGTGCCCGAAATCGCAAAGACCGCGAAACAGGTGACGGTCTTCCAACGCAGCGCGCCTTATGTCCTGCCGCGCCCGGACGGTCCAATTGCGCCCTGGGTCCGGCGGCTGTACCGGCGCGTCCCCTTGCTGGCCCGGATCAGACGCGGGTTGATTTTCGCCTTTTTCGAGTTTCGCCACCGCGTGTTCCGGGGCGAAAAGCTCATGGTGGCGTATGCGATGAACATGTGGCGCAAATCGCTGCACGGTGCCATATCCGATCCGGCCGAGCGCGAGAAACTGACCCCGGACTATCAGATCGGTTGCAAGCGCATCCTCAGTTCCAACGACTGGTACCCCACCCTGACACGTGACAATGTTCACGTTATCCCGTCGGGCGTGGCATCCATCGACGGCGACAAGATACTTGCGACCGATGGGTCCGAGACGCAGGCCGACATTCTGGTCTGGGGCACCGGCTTTCACGTCACCGACATTGCCGAACGTCTGGACATTACCGGCCTGGACGGGTTGACGCTGAGGCAGGCGTGGTCGGACGGGATGCAGGCCAATCTGGGCACCGCCGTCGCGGGTTTCCCGAATTTCTTCATTCTGCTCGGGCCACATACCGGGCTTGGCCACAACTCGGTCGTGCTGATGATCGAAGCGCAGGTCAGCCATATTGGCGAAGTGCTGAGCGCGATGGCGGATCAAGGGCTGGACGCCATCACGCCGCATGCCGAGAAACAAGAGGCGTTCACCAAAGAAATGCAGGACCGCCACGCAGACGGTGTCTGGAAATCCGGCGGTTGCACGTCCTGGTATCTGGATGCCAAGGGGCGCAACACGACGCTGTGGCCCGGAACCGTCGCAGAATTCCAAAAGCGTATGGCCCGGTCAGGAATGGAACACTACGGGCCCGCGCCTGACGCGGCAGGAGATTGATGAGATGACAATTGTGCTGATCCTAATCGCCCTTTTAGCGGCCGTCCTGCTGGTCATGCACCTCTGGACCCGGCATCTGACCAACGAGGGGTTCAAAACTGTTCCGCAGTTGGGGCAGATCGTTCCTGTCACCGGGGGCAGCATTCACTATGTTGAAAAAGGCAACCCCGAGGCGCAGACCATTGTCATGATCCATGGACTGGCGGGGCAGTTGCAGCATTTCACCTATGCTTTGGTCGACGCGCTGGCCGATGAATATCACGTCATCGCCCTGGATCGCCCCGGATGTGGCTACTCGACCCGCGAAGCGCCCGAGGTCGGGCGGCTGCCGGAACAGGCCCGGATGATCAACGAATTTCTTGAAGTCAAAGGCATATCCGACGCGGTGCTGGTGGGGCATTCCCTGGGCGGCGCGCTGTCACTGGCCATCGCGCTGGATTACCCGAACCGGGTGGCAGCCCTTGCCCTGCTGGCACCGCTGACCCACAAGATGCCCGCCCCGCCAGTGATCTTCAAATCGCTGGAAATCCGTTCGGAATGGATACGCAATCTGGTGGGCAACACGCTGGCGGTTCCGATTGCCGCCAAAACGGCCCCCCATTCCCTGCATTTCGCCTTTGACCCGGAACCGGTGCCGGACGATTTTCTAAGCCGCGCGGGCGGGGCATTGGGGTTAAGACCGTCAGCCTTCGTCACCGCCTCGCAGGATCTTGTCGGCGTGGATGACAGCATCGCAGCCCAAAGCGCCCGCTACCCCGAACTGCGAACCCCGGGCGGCGTATTCTACGGCGCGCAGGACACGATCCTGTCTCCGGCGCTGCACGGACCTCCGATGACGGAGTTTGGGTTGTTCTACGAAGAGGTTGACGGTTTGGGCCACATGACGCCAATCACGGTTCCGGACCAGTGCGCAGATTTCATCCGCAGGGTCATTCAATCCGCTGCGGACACATCGAATTCCGGCGAGGACGAAAACACGCAAACGATCTGAAAGAATCCGCTGTGATCCGGTCTTTTCCCCCTTGACCCTCCCCAGCGGCTCCCTTAAATCGCCTCTCACTCATGGCGGAGTAGCTCAGTTGGTTAGAGCAGCGGAATCATAATCCGCGTGTCGGGGGTTCAAGTCCCTCCTCCGCTACCAAAACTCCCGACAACAGATGGTTTGAATGTCCCCTTGGCGGGCTCATTGGGCGTTGAGCGCTGGGATTGTTGCTAAAGCCCCGACAGATCCACCAGTGGCGTGGCGCGGGTGACGTCGAATGTGTGCAGCCCATCAGACCGCTCGACACTGACCTGAAACTTCTGAGTTGCTTCGAACCGATCAAAATAGGCGAATTCGATTGTGTTCAGCGCCTCGATGCTCTGACATTGGATCACGTAATCGGCCTGAAACTCGGACAGTTCGGGGGTCTCGGATGGGCTTGTTTCGGCTCCGATCGCCTGGGTTGGCGCACCCTGCGCATCAGATGTCAGGGCCACATTCGCCGAGGCAGTAAAGCATCCGGCTTCTTCCGGAAGTACGAACAACTCCAATGGCTTAGACAGGTCCGAAATTGCCACCGCAACCATGGCGCGGTCCTCATCCGAGGCGGCAGGCCGCTCGAACCCGACAATATCCGCGCTGGGAACTGCCAGAGACAGTGCAAACTCGGCACCCGAAAATTGAATGGCTAACCGTCCGGTCCCACGTTCAGGCTGGCTTTCCAGCTGCGTTGCCTGGGCCGTGACAGCCGCCGGCAAAAGGGACAATGCCAAAACCGCGCATTTCATTAACCAAGTACCACCAAAATAGAATCACACCGATCAGTTTAGCCCGAATCCCCTGTTGCGCAACGCAAGCCCCGCGTTCAGGCCTCGCCAGATATGGGGAATAAGCGGGTGATTGCTACCTTGCCCGGCTTAATTTCCGACAATAAAACTCAGGTTGACAAATCTGACTTAATCACTCAGTTATTGATACATAACTCTATGTGGCCACTCGCCCACTTAGCCGTTTCTGACAGGAAAGACTGAACCCTCATGACCAGATTATTGACCGCTGCCAGCGCTTTAACACTTTGTGCCGCAACCAGCGCCTTGGCCGGTGATGCACCCGCAAAAGCCGATGTTCTGAACACCTATGCCGACATCGCCGAAGCCAAATATGACGACAGCCTGATCGCGGCAAAATCGCTGCAAGCGGCCGTTAACGCCCTGATCGCCGATCCGTCGGATGCCACGCTGAACGCCGCCCGCGCGGCCTGGCTGGCGGCGCGTGTTCCCTACCAGCAGACCGAGGTCTATCGCTTTGGCAATGCCATCGTTGATGACTGGGAAGGCAAGGTGAACGCATGGCCGCTGGACGAAGGGATGATCGACTATGTTGACGCCTCTTACGGTGGGCCCAGCGACGAAAACGAGTTCGCCGTTCTGAACGTCATTGCCAACCCAAGCTTTGATCTGTCGGGCAACACTGTTGACGCGTCCCAGATCACGCCGGAGCTGCTGGCCGACACGCTGCACGAGGCAGATGGGGTCGAGGCAAACGTCGCCACCGGCTACCACGCGATCGAGTTCCTTTTGTGGGGTCAGGATCTGAACGGCCACGGTGCTGGCGCGGGCAACCGTCCGGCCACCGACTATGCGCAGGGCGATGACTGCACCAACGGCAATTGCGACCGCCGCGCGCAATATCTGAGCGCTGCCACCGATCTGCTGGTCAGCGATCTGGAATGGATGGCGGCACAGTGGGCCGAAGGTGGAGAAGCCCGCGCCGCTCTGACCCAAAACGAAGACGCTGGCATCAGTGCAATCCTGACCGGCATGGGTTCGCTGTCATATGGGGAAACCGCAGGTGAACGCATGCGGTTGGGCGTGATGCTGAACGATCCAGAAGAAGAGCATTCGTGCTTTGCCGACAACACCCATAACGACCACTACTATAACGGGGTTGGCATCCAGAACGTCTATCTGGGCAGCTATACCCGTATCGACGGTACGCCGGTCAGCGGCGCATCGCTGTCGGAGCTGGTGATCGCAAGCGATCCTGCGCTGGACGCGGAAATGAAGACCAAGCTGGCAAACACGATGCTGGCGCTTGGCGTGATGAAATCGACCGCCGAGGCCGGATTTGCCTATGACCAGATGCTGGAACGCGGCAATGCCGGTGGCGAGGCGCTGATCATGGGCGGCGTCAACGGCCTGATCGACCAGACCAAGACCATCGAACGCATCGTCACAGCACTTGAGCTTGACAACATCGAGTTCGAAGGCTCGGACAGCCTGGACAACCCCGACGCGGTTTTCCACTAAACGGCCCCGTCGGTCGGAAACGGGGCGACACCTCGGTTCCGACCGGTCTGGTCACGAAGACGTATGAAAGCGCGCTGGACCTGAAACAAATAACCTACTATTTAAGTAAGAAATCTAACGAGCCTCGATTCGCCATGATCGTATGCCACTGCACCAACATCTCTGACCACGACATCCGCGCCGCGATTGACTGGATGCGCGCGGCGGATTCGCAGGCCATCATCACGCCGGGCAAAATCTACCACGCCCTCGGAAAGTCGGCGGATTGCGGCGGGTGCATGCCGCTTTTCCTAGACACGATGCGTTCTAGCGATAATCTGGAAGTCCCCATGCAACTCCGCGCGTTGCGCAGCGGAGTATCACAGGAGAAAGCTGATGAAGGGCGATCCCAAGGTCATAGAATATCTCAACAAATCCCTGCGGCATGAACTGACCGCGGTCAGCCAGTATTGGCTACACTACAGGCTTCAGGAAGATTGGGGCCTTGGCCATATGGCCAAGAAAAGCCGCGAAGAAAGCATCGAGGAGATGGGGCACGCGGACAAGCTGATTGAGCGCATCATCTTTCTGGAAGGTCACCCGAACCTGCAAAAGCTGGACCCGCTGCGTATCGGTCAGAACCCAAAGGAAACGTTGGAGTGTGATCTGGCCGCCGAACTGGACGCTCGTGCCCTTTATGCCGAAGCGCGCGACTATTGTAGGGAAGCCGGGGACTACGTCTCTATGACGCTGTTCGAAGGATTGATCGCAGATGAGGAAGGCCATATCGACTTCCTGGAAACGCAGCTCGACCTGTACGAAAGGATCGGCGAAGCCAATTATGCGCAACTCAACGCATCGAAAATGGACGAAGGCGAATAGTCTTTTTGCCCTGTCAGTGGCCGCCCTGGCGGCCACCCCGGCCCTGCCTGCTGAAACCCAAAACCTTCCCCTGCAGGACCTTCACCTGAACATCACCCCCCGCACCGATGACGAACGCGCCCGCGTTGAGGCGGTCACTGCACCGCCGCAGGACTTCAGCGTGCCGCAGCGGTTCGAAGACCTGCCCGCCGGGGCCGCAACGGTTCGCGTGCGCAACGATGCGGATGCGTTTTCCCAACCCTCGGGCAACCTAAGCTTTGAGCAAGAGCTTGATTTCAAGGTCGGCAACGGGCTGTTCAAGAAAATCTGGGTGTCGTCGCCGTCATCGACGCTGGCATCTGACGGGTTGGGTCCGCTTTACAACGCGCGGTCCTGCCAGCGGTGTCACATCAAGGACGGGCGCGGGCACACGCCGAACGGGCCGGATGACAATGCGGTGTCTATGTTCCTGCGAGTCTCCATACCGGGCGGCCCAAACGACGGCTTTCCCGAGATCGAGGATTATATCGCGACCCTGCCAGAGCCGACATATGGTGGCCAGATGCAAGACTTCGCGCTGGCCGGACACCCGGCGGAATACCAGTTGGACATCACTTACGAAGAGGTCCCGGTCGCGCTGTCGGACGGCGAAATCGTGTCGTTGCGCCGCCCGACCTATCGGGCCGCCGATCTGGGCTATGGTCCGTTGCACCCGGATGCGATGCTCAGCCCCCGCGTCGCGCCGCAGATGATCGGCCTTGGTTTGCTGGAGGCGATCCCGGTCGCTGATCTTCTGGCCAAAGCCGACCCCGAAGATTCGGATGGCGATGGGATCTCGGGCCGGGCGAACATCGTCTGGTCGGCAGAATACGATGTCCCCATGATGGGCCGGTTTGGGCACAAGGCGGGCATGCCAACGATCATGGAGCAGTCAGCGGCGGCCTTTGCCGGGGATATCGGCATCTCAAGCCCACTGTTCCCGGCCCCGCACGGGGATTGTACCGACGCGCAGATCACCTGCACGGACGCGCCGCATGGCGATGATGACACGCGCGGGTTTGAGATCGATCAGATCGGCATGGATCTTGTGGCCTTCTACAGCCGCAATCTGGGCGTGCCCGGCCGCCGCGACGTAGATAACCCTGAGGTTCTGCGCGGCAAAGAGGTGTTCTACACCACGGGCTGCACCGCATGCCACACGCCGTCCCATGTGACACACCGCATGGACGACCGGCCCGAACAGAGTTTTCAGTTGATCTGGCCCTATACCGACCTGCTGCTGCACGACATGGGCGAAGGTCTGGCCGACAACCGCCCCGAAGCCCGCGCAACCGGTCGCGAATGGCGCACACCTCCGCTGTGGGGCGTTGGCCTGACCGAACGAGTCTCGGGCCACACGCAATTCCTGCATGACGGGCGCGCCCGCAATCTGCTGGAGGCGATCCTGTGGCACGGGGGCGAGGCGCAGGCGGCGCGCCATGCCGTCGTCTCAATGCCCAAGGCCGACCGGGACGCCCTGATCCGTTTCCTTGAGAGCCTTTGACATGCGCATACTGCCCCTCATCGCCGCATCACTGATGCTACCGGTTAGCGCTTTGGCACAGGATCGTTCCGCAATCCTGCTGGATGCGACCCAGTCGCATATCCTGCCCCGGTTCGCCGAACTGGCGGATACCGCCGACGCGCTGGCCGAGACTGCACAGCAGGACTGCGAACCAACCTCACCCGCCCTGCGCGCGGCCTATGGCGCGTCTTTCGACAGCTGGATTTCCCTCAGCCATTTACGCTTTGGACCGACCGAGGTGGATGACCGTGCTTTTGCCATGGCCTTCTGGCCCGACACCAAAGGGTTTACCTCCAAGGCCCTGTCGCAGCATATCACCGCCGAAGACGCGGCCGTTGAAAGCGTTGAGGTCTACGCCGAAACCTCGGTGGCTGGGCGTGGGTTCTTTGCTTTGGAGCGGATGCTGTTTGACCCTGCGTTTGCCGATCAGGGCAGTGCTGCTTACCGCTGCGCCCTGATTCAGGTGATCACAGCGGATATTGACGCCAATGCCCGCGCGATGGCCGATGACTGGCAGACCTACGCCCCCAGCCTGACCCAACCCGGCGTCAACAGTCGCTATAGGACGCAGGATGAGGCACTGCAGGAGTTGTTCAAGGCGCTCTCGACCGGTCTTGAGTTCACCGCATCAACAAGGCTGGGGCGACCGCTCGGAACATTCGACCGCCCGCGTCCCAAGCGGGCCGAGGCGCGACGCTCTGAACGATCCTTGCGGCATGTGGAACTGTCGCTGATCGCGCTGCGCGATCTGGCGGCGCGGTTATCCTCTGATCACCCCGAGGTCGCCTCCGATCTGGACGCCGCCTTCGCTCGCGCGATAGGCACTGCACGGTCGATTGATGATCCGGCATTGGCCGGCGTGGCGGACCCTGCGGCGCGGTTTCGGATCGAAGCCCTGCAACAATCCATCACCGACATCCGCACCATCGCCTCAACCGAACTTGGCCCGACCCTTGGGATCAGCGCAGGCTTCAACTCATTGGACGGGGACTGAGCCTTGACCAGTCGCAGGCGTTTTCTTGCCGGGTTGGCGGCGGCGAGCATCACCCCGATCCGGGGATGGGCTTCCGTTGGCGCGCCAGACTATCTGGCTGCAGGGCTGTTCCCCGACGGTTCATTCCGTCTGGCGGGGTTGACCGCCGATGGAGATATCCTGTTCGCCCTGCCCCTGCCCGCGCGCGGCCACGCCGCCGCCGCACATCCGAACAAAGCGCAGGCTGTCGCCTTCGCGCGCCGCCCCGGAACCTTCGCCGTTGTGATCGATTGCGCCAACGGCACGGAACTGGCCCGGCTTGAAGCCCCGGAGGGGCGACATTTCTACGGGCATGGCACGTTTTCGGCCGATGGCATGCACTTCTTTGCCACCGAAAACGACTATGAAGCCGGTACCGGAAAAGTTAGCATCTGGGACGCGGACAGTTTTGAACGTCTGGGTGAGTTCTCGTCTGGCGGCGTTGGCCCCCATGACATGCGACTGATGCCAGACGGGCAGTCGCTGGTGATCGCCAATGGCGGGATTGAAACCCATCCGGACACCGGACGCACCAAACTGAACCTGCCGGTGATGCGCCCGAATCTGAGTTACCTCGATCTGTCCGGAACACTGCTGGAACAGGTGGAACTGCCGCGCGCCATGCACAAGAACTCGATCCGGCATCTGACCGTACGCGATGACGGGCTTGTCGGTTTTGCGATGCAATGGCAGGGCAGTGCGTCCGAGCATCCTCCGCTGGTGGGTCTGCACCGCCGGGGTGAAGCTGCGACGCTGCTATCGGCCCCCGAAGCGGATCAAAGCCGGTTACAGGGATATGCAGGCAGTATAGCGTTTTCAGCCGATGGGACGGCCATCGCCATCACCTGCCCGCGCGGCAACGCTTTGCACCGGTTCGATGTGCAGACCGCAACCTTCCTAGACGCCTTCGCCTTGAACGATGTCTGCGGTCTTGGGTCTGGTCCGAACGGTTTGGTCTTCACTACAGGAACCGGCCTTGTCGGCACGCTGGACGGGCCGCGGACACAGATCCTGACCCGGTCTGATTGCCAATGGGACAACCATCTGATCCCGATCCGCAGTTTCGCATAAAATTCGGCAATCCCCGTCACATAGTTTACACTTGGAAGAATCAAACTGCTGCCGTATTGGCGGGCGCGAAACCGGCACCCTACGTTAAGGACTGACTTGATTGAAACACACGCCCGACGCACCGCATTCCATCTACGGGGTTGAGAAATGGGGCAAGGGCCTCATCGAGGTGACGGAGGCGGGCGAGATCGGTCTGCGCAATCCGATGGCCCCCGAGGCCGAGGCGATCAGCCTGCCCGGCATCCTGACCGATCTGGACGACCGCGGCATCAAGGCCCCGATGCTGCTGCGCGTGACATCCTATCTGGAACACGAGATCGCGCATCTGAACGAAAGCTACCGCGATGCGATTGCCCGCACCGGCTACCAAGGGGCGTATCGCGGCGTGTTCCCGATCAAGGTGAACCAGCAGGCGCAGGTGGTCGACCGGATCGTCGAATTCGGCAAGACATACGACTACGGGCTCGAGGCCGGGTCGAAACCCGAACTGGTGATTGCCCTGGCGCATCGGCTGTCGCGCGACGCGCTGATCGTCTGCAACGGCGTCAAGGATGCCGAGTTCATCCAGCTTGCCATCCTCAGCCGCAAGATCGGCTTCAATACGGTGATCGTGCTGGAAAGCCCGAAAGAGGCCGACACGGTGATCGAGGTCTATAACGAGTTGGGCATCGAACCGCTGCTGGGCGCGCGGGTGAAACTGACCAACCAGATCAGCGGCAAATGGGAGGAAAGCTCGGGCGACCGATCCGCCTTTGGCATGAACACCGACCAGTTGGTGGCCACCGTGGACAAGCTGAAGGAGGCCGGGCTGCTGCATTGCCTGAAACTGCAGCACTCGCATTTGGGCAGCCAGGTGCAGGACGTCAACGACGTGCGCCGCGCCGTGGGTGAGGCGTGCCGTTATTACACCGAACTGACCCGAGAGGGCGTTCCGCTGACCCATCTGGACCTCGGCGGCGGCATGGGCGTGGACTATACAGGCGAGAAGAAGGCTGCCGAAAACTCGATCAACTACACGGTCGAGGAATACTGCGCCAACGTCGTCGAAACCGTTGCCTATGCGCTGGACGAGGCCGAGGTGCCCCACCCCACGCTGGTCACCGAAAGCGGCCGCGCGGTGGTTGCGACATCGTCCATGCTGGTGTTCAACGTGCTGGAAAGCACGCTTTATGACGCCCCCAACGGCCCCGAGGTTGAACCCGACGACCATCACATGGTCTCGGACCTTGCCGCCGTGCATGGCTACCTGTCCAGCGACCGGCTGCAGGAATGCTGGAATGACGCCAATTTCTATCGCAATGAACTGCGCGCGCTGTTCAGACGCGGCTATGTCGACCTGCGCCAGATGGCCCGCGCCGAACGCATCTATCTGTCGCTGATGGCCCGCCTCAAGGCGCTGGCCGCAAGCGACGAGCTGGACACGGATGTGGACGACCAGCTTGAGAAAGTGGCCGATATCTACCACTGCAACTTCTCGCTGTTTCAATCCCTGCCTGACGTCTGGGCCATCGATCAGCTGCACCCGATCGTGCCACTGCAAGGGCTGAACGACACCCCCGACCGCCGCGCGGTCCTGTCCGACATCACCTGCGACAGCGACGGCAAGATCGACCGTTTCATTCTGGCCGACGGTGTCTCGCCCAGCCTGCCGGTGCATTCCCTGCCCGAGGATGGCGAATATTGTATGGGCGTCTTCTTTGTCGGCGCCTATCAGGAAACACTGGGCGATCTGCACAACCTGTTCGGCGACACCAATGTCGTCACCATCGACCTGCGCGCCGATGGCGGTTTCGACCTGCTGCACGAACAAGAGGGCGACACCATCAGTCAAGTCCTGTCCTATGTCGAGTTCGACCCGCAGGACTGCGTCGCCGCCTTCCGCAAAATGGTGGACGAGGCGATCTCGACCGGTACTCTGCTGGCCAAAGACCGCAAAACCCTGATGGCCGCCTACCGCGACAGCATCAACGGCTACACCTATTACGAATAACCCGAGAGGAGAGGACACCATGGGCAAAACACTGGTTGTCGGCGCAGGCGGCGTATCCCACGCTGCTGTGCACAAGATGGCGATGAATTCGGACATCTTCACCGAAATCACTCTGGCCAGCCGCACGAAATCGAAATGCGACGCCATCGCCGCAGCCGTCAAGGACCGCGTCGGCGTGGACATCAAAACCGCCGAACTGGACGCCTATAAGGTCGAGGACACGGTCAGGCTGATCAAGGAAACCGGGGCGGAAATCCTCGTGAACCTTGCCCTGCCCTATCAGGATCTGGTGCTGATGGATGCGTGCCTCGAGGCCGGTATCCACTATCTCGACACCGCGAATTATGAGCCCGAGGATGAGGCCAAGTTCGAATACCACTGGCAATGGGCCTATCAGGAACGGTTCAAAGCGGCCGGCCTGACAGCCATCCTCGGCTCGGGTTTCGATCCGGGCGTGACCTCCGTCTTTGCCACATGGCTGAAGAAACACAAGCTGGACACCATCCGCCAGATTGACGTTCTAGACGCCAATGGCGGCAGCAACGATCAGGAGTTTGCCACCAATTTCAACCCCGAGATCAACCTGCGCGAAGTGCTGGCCGAAGTGCGCCACTGGGAAGGTGGCGCGTGGAAACACTCCCCAGCCATGACCCACAAGGTCGAGTTCGACTTCCCCGCCATCGGCCCCAAGAACATGTACCTGATGTATCACGAGGAACTGGAGTCGCTCTCGACCCACTTCCCCGAGATCGAGCGCGCCCGCTTCTGGATGACGTTCGGCGACGCCTACATCACTCACGCCAAGGTGCTGGAAAACGTTGGCATGACCCGCATCGACCCGGTGATGCATGACGGCAAGGAAATCATCCCGATCCAGTTCCTGAAAACCCTGCTGCCCGATCCCGGCGATCTGGGCGCGGAAACCAAGGGCAAGGCCTGCATCGGCGACATCGCCACAGGTCAGGCCAAGGACGGCTCGGGCGAGAAGACCTACTACATCTACAACATCTGCGACCACGAAGAATGCTATGCCGAGGTCGGCAGTCAGGCCGTCAGCTACACCACCGGCGTCCCCGCAATGATCGGTGCCGCTCAGGTGCTGAAAGGCAACTGGCGCGAACCCGGCGTGTGGAACATGGAACAGCTGGACCCGGACAACTTCATGGACATGCTGAACGAACACGGTCTGCCCTGGCAGGTCCACGAGCTTGACGGCCCGGTCGAATTTTAACTTCATCTTTTCCTAAATACTCCGGGGGGTCCGGGGGGCTGGCCCCCCGGCCTCACAAATTCAG